>NZ_JOAI01000027.1 GCF_000717715.1 Streptomyces sp. NRRL B-24484
CGGGAAGTGGTGTTTCAAGGGATTGGCCGCTCCGGGACCGTCCGCGCAGACGCGTGTCCGGTGCTCCCTGCCGAGCGACCAGTGAACACTACGCCGAACCGCAGGCAGATGCAAAACGACCCCGGCGCGGGGTGTCCGCGCCGGGGTCGTCCTGTTGGAACCGGTGGAGGGGTCGGGTCAGACCCGGCCCATCTCCTCGGCGATCGCCGCGGCGAACGCGTCGATGTCGGCCTCGCTGGTGTCGAAGGACGCCATCCAGCGGACCTCGCCGGTGTGCTCGTTCCAGAAGTAGAAGCGGTAGCGCTTCTGCAGCCGCTCGCTGACCTCCCGCGGGAGGATGGCGAAGACCGCGTTCGCCTGGACGGGGCGCACGACGGTCACGCCGTCGATGCCGCTGACGGCCTGCTCCAGGCGCTTGGCCATCGCGTTGGCGTGGCCCGCGTTGCGCAGGTAGAGGTCGCCGGCGAGCAGTGCCTCGAACTGCACGGAGACGAAGCGCATCTTCGAGGCGAGCTGCATCGACATCTTGCGCAGGAACTTCAGGTTACGGACGCGCTCGGGGTTGAGCACGACCACGACCTCGCCCAGCATCAGGCCGTTCTTGGTGCCGCCGTAGGACAGCACGTCCACGCCGGCGTCCGTGGTGAAGTCACGGAACGGGACGCCCAGGGTGGCGGCGGCGTTGGCGAGCCGCGAGCCGTCCATGTGCACGAGCATGCCGCGCTCGTGGGCGTGCTCGCAGATGGCCTTGACCTCGTCGACCGTGTACACGGTGCCGAGCTCGGTGCTCTGGGTCAGCGAGACGGCAAGCGGCTGGGCGCGGTGCTCGTCGTCCCAGCCCCAGGCCTGCTGGTCGATCAGCTCGGGGGTGAGCTTGCCGTCCGGGGTGGGGACGGTGAGGATCTTGATCCCGGCGATCTTCTCCGGCGCGCCGCACTCGTCCACGTTGATGTGGGCGGACTCGGCGGCGACCACCGCGCCCCAGCGCGGCAGCAGGGACTGCAGCGCGACCACGTTGGCGCCGGTGCCGTTGAAGACGGGGTACGCCTCGGCCCGGTCGCCGAAGTGGCTGCGGAAGACCTGCTGCAGGTGGGCGGTGTAGTCGTCCTCGCCGTAGGCGACCTGGTGGCCGCCGTTGGCGAGGGCGATCGCCGCGAGGACCTCCGGGTGGATGCCGGCGTAGTTGTCGCTGGCGAATCCGCGCACGGCGGTGTCGTGGTGCCGCACCGCGTCGGTGCGGGCGTCGGTGCCGATGGTCATCGGGCTGTCAGCCACAGGTGCTGTCCGTTCAGTTCTGCTGCGGGGCGGTCCCAGAGGCCCGCCAGGGTCTCGGCCAGGTCGGCGGTGTCGGTGAAGCCGGCGAACTTGGCGTCCGGCTTCTCGGCGCGCATCTCGGGAGAGACCAGGGCCTTGATCACCAGGATGGCAGCCGCCGCGGTGGGCGTGCCGTCCCCGGCGGTGGTCTCCTTCACGAAGGAGTCCGCCATGGCCAGCGTCCAGGCCTCGGTGGCCGCCTTGGCGGCGGCGTACGCGGCACCGCCGGCGGTCGGCTTGTGGGCCGCGGCCGCGGAGACCATGGCGTAGCGGCCGCCGCTGCGGACCAGCGCGGGCTGGAAGGCCAGCGAGGTGTGCTGCAGGGTCCGCACCACGGTGTCGTGCAGGAAGTCCCAGTCGTCGATCCGGGAGTCGAAGAAGGTCTTGCTGCCGCGCCAGCCGCCGACCAGGTGGAGCAGGCCGTCGACGTGGCCGTGCTCGGCCTCCAGGTGGTCGGCCCAGTCGTGGACCTCCTGCGGGTCGAGCAGGTCGATGACCTGGCCGCTGACCTTCGCGCCCGGCACGGTGGTGCGCACGCTGTCGAGGGCCTTGTCGAGGCGCTGCTGGTCGATGTCGGCGCCGATGACGGTGGCGCCGGCGGCGGCGAGGCGCCGCATGGTGGCCTGGCCGGCGGGGCCGCTGGCCCCGGCGACCGCGATCACCTTGTCGTCGAGACGGGCGCTCATGCGGCGACCCCCTGGACACCGGTGCCGGTGATGCCGGTGGTGGCGGCGATGACGCCGCTCAGCTTCTTGGAGAGGGCCTCGTAGAACATGCTGAGCGGGAACTCGTCCGGCTTCACCGCGTCGCACAGGGCCTTGTTGAGGGCCTTGCCGTCGGTGATGTCGAGCGGGAGCGCCTCGGTGCCCTTGGCCCAGGTGGACGCGGGGTGCGGGGTGAGGTAGCGGGAGACGAGCTCGTAGGCGGCGATCCAGTGGGCCGTCTTCGGGCGGTCGATGCCGTCGCGGTAGAGGGTCTCGATCTCGGCGCAGAGCTGGTTGGTGACCTCGGCCACGCGGTCCCAGTCGATGGAGAGGCGGTTGTCGCGCCAGCGCAGCGCGTCGTGCTTGTGCAGGTAGGCGAAGAGCAGCTGGCCGCCCATGCCGTCGTAGTTGCGCACGCGGTCGCCGCTGACCGGGAAGCGGAACATCCGGTCGAAGAGGATCGCGTACTGGACGTCGCGGCCCTGGGCGTAGCCCTCGGACTGCAGCTTCACGGCCTCCTTGAAGGCGGTGAGGTCGCAGCGGAGCTCCTCGAGGCCGTACATCCAGAACGGGCTGCGCTGCTTGATCATGAAGGGGTCGAACGGCAGGTCGCCGTGGCTGTGGGTGCGGTCGTGGATGAGGTCCCACAGCACGAAGGTCTGCTGGGCGCGCTCCTGGTCCTTGAGGAGGCCGGTGGCGTCCTCGGGGATCTCCAGGCCGAGCAGCTCGACGGCGCTGGTGGAGACGGCGCGGAAGCGGGCCGCCTCGCGGTCGCAGAAGATGCCGCCCCAGGTGAAACGTTCCGGCGCCTGGCGGACGGCCACGGTCTCCGGGAAGAGCACGGCGGAGTTGGTGTCGTAGCCGGCCGTGAAGTCGGTGAAGGTGATCGGCACGAACATCGGGTTGTCGAAGCGCTCGCGCTCCAGCTCGGCCAGCCAGTCCGGCCAGACGACCTTGAGCAGGACGGCCTCGAGGTTCCGGTTCGGGTTGCCGTTCTGGGTGTACATCGGGAAGACGACGAGGTGGTCCAGGCCGTCGGTGCGCTGCTCGGCGGGGTGGAAGGCGAGCAGCGAGTCGAGGAAGTCGGGCTCGCGGTAGCCGGTGTCGGCCCACTTGCGCAGGTCGTCCTGGACGGCGGCGAGGTACGCGGCGTCCTGCGGGAAGAGCGGGGCGAGCTCCTGCACCGAGGTGAGCACGGTCTCGACCAGCGGGTCGACCGTGCCGCGCTGCACGGCGGACAGGTCGATGGAGCCGTCCTTCGACTGCAGCGGGCGGAGGGACTCCACCGCGTCCTTCAGGCGAAGCCAGGCGGGGTGGCCGGCCGGAGAGGCGGAAGCATCGCCAGCCACGGCGAGCGTCGGCGAAAGATTCTGCATCGGAGACTCACTTCAACAGGAGGTATTGCGACGTACCCACCATAGATACGAAAGGTTCTTCTGTTCAAGGGGGGTCTGCCGGGCAATCCTGCGGCGGATGGGGCTCGCGGCGGGAGATCCGGCGCTCCGGGGCGTCTCGCGGGGCGGTCCGGCGGGTTCCGTAGGCCGCCGCATCCCGACGATCCCGCGCCGGCAGCGGCCCCGCCACCGGGGAGCGGCGGCGCCCACCGGGGCACGGTCCGGGCACCGATCGGCTCGGCACCTCCGTGCGCCCCCCTGCGCGCCCTGCTGCCCGCCGCTCCGATCGGTGATCGTGGACGTACTGTCCGCTGGCACCGGTCGGGAGGGGCGCCGTGCACGGTCCGGCCGTCGTCACGTGGATGCTGGCGGGGCTGGCCGCCGGCTCCGCCGCGCTGTGCGCACTGCGCCTGCGGCGCCCGGGTTGTGCGGGGGCGCACCGGGAGGCCGACGCCGCCGAGGCGGCGATGGCGGTCGGCATGGCCGGGATGGCGGTGCTGCCCGGGGTGGTGTGGGGCTGGTTCTTCACGGTGATGGCCGGCGCCCTGGTCCTGGGGGCGCTCGCCGGGCGTGCGGGGCGGGTCCACCGTCTGCACCACGGGGTGGGGGCGCTCGCGATGGCGTACATGGCGCTGGCCATGGCCGCCGCTCCGGCCGGGTCCGGCCACCTGCACCACGGGGTGCCGGGCGTGACCGGCGCGGCGGGCGCGCCGATGGGGCTGCCGGTGCTGACCGGTGCGCTGCTCCTCTACTTCGGCGGGTACTCGCTGTGGGCGGGCAGCCGCCTGCTGTCCGGGCCGGGGGTCACGGCCGGCGGCGCCGGTGTGGCCGAGGGCGGCACCGTGCGGGCCTGCCGGGTGGCGATGGGCATCGGGATGTTCGCCATGCTCCTGACGCTCTGACCGCTGCCGGGACGCTGACGGGGTGTCGTTGGTCACCTGTCCGCGGATGCCGTTCCACCGGGGCTCCGCGGAGCATAGGTTGGAGGCAGCGCACTGTCGCGCTCCTGATCGCTCCTCGGGGGAGCTCCTGCCATGACGGCCCTGCTGAGCCTGCTGCTGCTCGGACTGCTGCTCGCCACCGTGGCGCCGGGCCTGCTGGCCCGAGCCCGCTGGCCCGAGCGAGAACCCGTGCTGGCGCTGCTCGCCTGGCAGTCCCTGGTGGTCGCCGTCCTGCTCTGTTGCGTGCTCTCCCTGTTGCTGGCGTGCGCCGCGGCGCTGCCCGCCCTGCGCGAGGCGGTCTTCACGGGTGCGCCGTCGGGCGTCGAGGACGCCTACGGACTCGTGGGTGCGGAGGGCTGGGGCCGGCTGACGGCCGCTCTGCTGGCCCTCGGCGGGGTGCAGACCGCGCTGTCCCTGACTCGCGAGGTGCGGGCGGCCCGGGCGCTGCGCGAGGCGCGCCACGCCCAATTGGACGATCGGGCACCCCAGTTGCCCGGTGAGTCCGCGGCCGAACGGCGGGGCGGCGAGCGCCTGGTGGTGCTGGAGAACCTGCGCCCGGAGGCCTGGTCGCTGCCCGGCCCGGAGGCCCGGCTGGTGGTGACGACCGGCGCGCTGCAGCAGTTGACCGACCGTGAGCTGGCGGCGGTCCTGAGCCACGAGCGCAGCCACGTGCGGGCGCGGCACCACTGGCTGGCGCAGTGCGCCGAGGCGTTGGCGACCGGCTTCCCCGGGGTGGGGGTGTTCAGCGCCTTCCGGGACCAGGTCGGCGAGCTGGTGGAACTGGCCGCGGACGACCGGGCGGCGCGCCGGCACGGCCGGATCACCACGGCCCTGGCCCTGGTGGAGATCAATGCCGGGCGCGGGGTGTTCGGCTCGTGCCCGCCCAAGCAGCTCGCCCAGGCACCGCGCCGGGTGGACCGGTTGCTGGCGGGCGAGCCGCGGCTGCCGGTGCACCACCGGCTGCGGCTGACGCTGGCGGCGCTGGCGCCGCCGGCCGCGGTGGTGCTGCTGGCGGTGGCGCCGGGGCTCGGCACGCTGCTCTGACGGGATCGCAGGCCGGGCTCCCTGAAGGCACTTCCACGGGCCCCCACGGGGCACGGCCGCGGGCGTCGAGGACCGGTGCTGACCGGTGCTGACCGGTGCTGACCGGTGCTGACCGCGGAACCTGCCCGCCGGGTCCTCAGCCGAGGGTGCGGGCAAGCACCTCGCGGTGGATCGGCTGGGCCTCCTGGTAGCGGGCGCGTCCCTCGTCGGTGAGCGCCACGAAAATCCCGCGCCGGTCGAGCTCGCACATGACGCGGGCGACCAGGCCGTCCTTCTCCAGCCGGCCGATCAGCCGGGACAGCGCGCTCTGGCTGAGGTGGACCGTCTGCGCTATGTCCTGCACCCGGAGCTTGCCGGGGCCCGCCCGCAGCTCGTCCTCCCAGAGGCGTTCGAGCACCTCGAACTCGCTCATGCCCAGACCGAACCGCTCACCCAGCGTCCGGTCGAGGGCGCACGACACGGCGGCGTGCCGCGCGAGGACGTCCCGCCACTCGAAAACGAGGGCGGATTCTGGCGCGAGATCCGGTTCAGCCACGCTCCCAGGCTAGCACATGTCCGCTCATCTAGTGCACGCGCATTAAATTCGCTTGCACTGGATGCACATGCATGGAAGTCTCGTGGCCATGACGACCGCATCTGACGATCCGTCGACGACCGGGGCCTGGAGCCCACGCCTCTGGGGCACCCTCGTCGTCCTCTGCGCCGCCCTCTTCCTCGACGCCCTCGACGTCTCGATGGTGGGCGTGGCCCTGCCCTCCATCGGCACCGACCTCCACCTGTCCACCTCCGCCCTGCAGTGGGTGGTCAGCGGCTATGTCCTCGGCTACGGCGGGCTGCTGCTGCTCGGCGGCCGGGCCGCCGACCTGCTCGGCCGGCGGCGCGTCTTCCTGGCCGCCCTCGCCGTCTTCGCCGCCGCCTCGCTGCTCGGCGGCCTGGTCGACGACGGCGGCCTGCTGATAGCCGCCCGGTTCCTCAAGGGAGTGAGCGCCGCCTTCACCGCCCCCGCCGGCCTGTCGATCATCACCACGACCTTCGCGGAGGGCCCGGCGCGCAACCGGGCGCTCTCCATCTACACCACCTGCGGCGCCAGCGGGTTCTCGCTCGGCCTGGTGCTCAGCGGCCTGCTCACCTCCGCGGGCTGGCGCTGGACGTTCCTGATGCCGGTGCCGGTCGCCCTGGTGGCACTGACCGCGGCCGTCCGCCTGCTGCCCCGGCAGCCCGTCCCGGCCCGCGGCACCGCCGGGTACGACGTCGCCGGCGCGATCACCGGCACCGGCTCACTGCTGCTGCTCGTCTTCACCGTCACGGAGGCGCAGAACGCCGGCTGGGCGAGCGCCCGGACCATCGGCTCGCTGGTCGCCGTCGCCGTGCTGATGGCGCTCTTCCTGCGGATCGAGTCCCGGGCGGCCCACCCGCTCGTCCGGCTGGGGATCTTCCGCAACGGCGGGGTGAGCCGGGCCAACATCGCGGCGCTGGCGGTGTTCGGGTCGTACTCCGGCTTCCAGTTCATCGCCACGCTGTACCTGCAGCGGCTGCTCGGCTGGTCCGCACTGGAGATGGCGCTGGCCTTCCTGCCGGCCGGCACACTGGTCGCGCTGTCCGCGACCAGGATGGGCGCGGTGGTCGACCGCTTCGGCACCGCCCGCCTGCTGCCGCTCGGCATCCTCTTCCTGACCGCGGGGTACGCCCTGTTCCTCCGGCTGGACGAGCACTCGGGCTTCCTCGGCCTGGTGCTGCCCAGCATGGTCCTGCTCGGTCTCGGTTTCGCCCTCGCCTTCCCGTCCGCCAACATCGCCGCCACCAACGGCGTCGACGACGACGAGCAGGGGCTGGCCTCGGGCCTGGTCAACACGGCCTTCCAGGTGGGCAGTGCGATCGTGCTCGCGGTCGCCACGGCAGTGATCACGGCCGGCAGCGGCGGCGGCCAGAGCCCGCAGGCGCAGCTGGACGGCTACCGGCCCGCGCTGCTGCTGGTGACGGCGGTCTCGCTGGGGGCCCTGGTGGTGACGCTGGTGGGCTGGGCGCTGGAACGCCGCAGCCCTGCGGCACCCGCCACCGCCACCGCCGCGCCTGCCCCCTCCGCGGCGCCGACCCCCGGGTCGGCCACGGACGGACCCGCCGACGGGACGGAGAACACCGGGGGCAAGGTGCTCGCCGAACGCTGACACCCGGAGGTCGCGGGGCTCCGCATCCTGCACGGCCGGGGCCGGAACGGTCCTGAGCGGTCCGGACCAGTCCGGGACGGTCCGGTCCGGGCGCCTGCGGAAACGCCCCGGGGAACCCTGGAAACACAACAGCGCCGGCTCCACCAAACCCCCGTGTTGGTGGAGCCGACGCTGCTGTGTGCGCTGCCGCCGAGGCCGTCCGGGCCAGGGCATACGGCGGCGCCGCGACCGGCCCGGCCAGTATATTGGCCCGGAGCCAGTCAACGTTCGGAGCAGACACGATGGCACCTCGCGGGGAATCGGTCAATGAGGAGATGCGCCGGCGATCCCGCCGCCGGATCATGCGCGCCACCGTCGAGCTCGTGGACCAGCACGGATATGCGGGGACGACGCTCAGCGACATAGCCGAGCACGCAGGACTCGCCCGCGGTCTGGTGTCGTACTACTTCGACGGCAAACGGCTGTTGATGCAGTCCGCCACACATCGCCTGATGCACTTGGAACTGGCCGCGGCGCTGGCGGAATTGCCCGCGGGGTCGCCGCCGGAGGCGAGGCTGGCGCGCGCCATCGACGCCGTCCTCGGCCTGGCGATGGACCACCCGCGGGTGATGCGTTCGCACCTGGCGCTGATCCTCGATCCGGACGTCGGTGCCTTCGTCCAGGATCCGGAGCAGCAGCAGTTGGGGGCGATCCTGCGCGGTCTCCTCCAGGACTGGGGCGCACCCGATCCGGTCGCCGAACACGCCGTGCTGCGCAGCGCGTTGATGGGTGGCTGCATAGGGGTGTTGCTGCCGGGCGCGTCCACGCCGCTGGCCCCGATCCGGGCCGACCTGTTCGCCCGGTACGGGCTCGCCTGGGAGCTGGGGGTGCCGCCGCAGCCCGGCCCGCCGGAGCGGGCACAGTGCTCCGGCCGCGAGGACGGGCAGCCGGGAGCCTGTTGCGCGCACGCCGATCGGCGACGGCTGCCCGGACGCTCGGAGGCGTGCGGCCATCCGGGGCCCGTCGGGTGCGCGGAGGAGGCCGGGGTGTCCGGCACCGGTGCGCGGGCCGCGGCGGAGGACCGGCTCAGCGCTCCTTGAGGATGGACGTGAGCAGGTCGACGGTCTGATCCGGCGTCAGGCTGTCGACGCAGAGCCGCTCCATGACCTGGATGTAGGCGTCGACGTCGTCGCGCTTGTCGAGGTAGAGGGCGCTGGTGAGCTGCTCCAGGTAGACCACGTCGGCGAGGTCCTGTTCGGGGAAGCGCAGGATCGAGAAGGCGCCGCTCTCTCCGGCGTGCGCGCCGAAGCGGAACGGCATGACCTGGATGGTGACGTTGGGCCGGTCCGCCATGTCGATCAGGTGCTGTACCTGGGCCCGCATCACGGCCGGCCCGCCGACCGGGCGGCGCAGGGCGGCCTCGTCGATGACGGCCCACAGGTGCGGGCTCCGACCCTCCGTCAGCAGGGTCTGCCGGCGCATCCGGAGGCTGACCCGGCGCTCCAGTTCCTCGTCGCTGATGGCCGGGCGGCTCTGGCCGAAGACGGCGCGCGCGTACTCCTCGGCCTGCAGCAGGCCGGGGATGAACTGCACCTCGTAGGTGCGGATCAGCGCGGCGGCCTCCTCCAGGCCGACGTAGGTCTGGAACCAGCCGGGCAGGACGTCGTTGAAGCTGTGCCACCAGCCGGACTTGTTCGCTTCGCGGACCAGTCCGAGCAGGGCCTCGCGCTCCGTGGCGTCGTCGACCCCGTAGAGGCTGAGCAGGTCGGCGACGTCGCGCTCCTTGAAGGAGACCCGGCCGAGCTCCATACGGCTGATCTTCGACTCGGAGGCGCGGATGGTGTAGCCGGCGTCCTCACGGGTGATGCCGCGCCCCTCGCGCAGGCGCCGCAGCTGCGAGCCGAGGAGGATGCGGCGCACCATCGAGCCCCCGCCGGGCTGAACTGTGGTCATGCGGTCGGAAACCTCCACCTCGGGTCAAACAGCGCACAGTCTGCCATCAGTTGGGCGCGCTCGGTGCCCGTAGTGGCGCAACGATCTACTACTTCTGCATCACATCCTCCATCTTGCACGTGCATCTGGCGCTTGCATATGCCAAACATGCGACTGCACGTGAATCGACTCTTGCATCTGCAGTGGGCGCAGAGGACCATGGTGCACGTGCACTTGCACGCACCTGACAACTCCGCGGGCTTCGCGTCGACCGAACGCGCGACCCCCCATGCCCTCCCGGCCGCGCCCCTGTGCGGCCGGGAGTTCGTGTGCGGGTCCGGGCATACGGGCGGGCGGCCGAGCGGCCGAGCGAGTCGGAGGTGACCGGCATGACCCGGGTGGGTCCCGCCGTGTCCGCCCCCTTATGGGAGGAGCTCTTCATGAGCACCGGTACGGCCATCGCTGCCGACCCGTACGTGGTCAGCTGTACCCTCGCCCCTCGCTACGAAGCCGTCAGATCGGCCCGGGACTTCGCCAGGACCACCCTGCGGAGCTGGGGACTCGACTCTCTCTTCGACGATGTCGCCCTGGTCGCCTCGGAGTTGGTGACCAACGCACTGCGCCACGCGCTGGGCGCGATGCCGGACGGCTGCAGCGCCACGGCGCCCCAGGTACCGGCGCAGCTCGCCCGCCCGCTGGGCATGGAGGGTCTCACCCCTATACGCATCAGCCTGGTGCACCGCGCGCCGCAGGTGGTGTGCGCGGTGAGCGATCCGAGCAGCCACGGGCCGGTGGCGCGCGAGGCGGACTTCGTGGCGGAGTCCGGCCGCGGGCTGCACCTGGTCGACTCCTTCAGCAGTTCCTGGGGCTGGCACCCGCTGGCCGGGGCGGGCAAGGTCGTGTGGGCGCTGTTCGAGGCCGCACCCGTCGCCGGTACCGGTCGGCACCGATCGGCCTGAGCGGACGCTCCGGGTCGACCGGACCGCGGGCGCAGTAGCCGCAGTCGCCGCGGCAGCGATCAGGGGGCGACGGTCGCAGGTGAGGAACCGGGCGCCGGGCCGGCCCCGGCGGGCGGGAATGCCGGAGCGCTTGCCGGATGCGAGGTCCGGGCGGGTCGGGCGGAGGGGACCCGATCGGCCACCTCGCACCGCGCCGGCGCGGCGTTCGCAGAGGAGACGTTCCGCGGACACCACACCGACGGGGTTGGCGGGCGGGATCGTCGGACCGGCAGAACCGCCGGTCGACGAGGGACCCGCCGGAGACGCACGCACCCGAAGGCAATCGCCGGACGCGGACTCGCCGGACTCACACCCGGGCCGGACTCGCAGGCGGGCCGGACTCGCAGGCGGGCCGGAACGCAACCGGGCCGTCGCGGCGATGCCCACGACGGCCCCACGGGAAGGGAGCCCGAACACCGGGCCCACCGGATTCCGGCGGGCCGACGGACGGTCAGGTCGCCAGGTGGTCGAACTCCCCGTCCTTGGCGCCGAGGAGCAGTGCGGCTATTTCGGCCCGGGTATAGATGAGCGCCGGCCCGTCCGGGAAACGGGAGTTGCGCATCGCCACCTCGCCGGTCGGCAGGGCCGCGAACTCGACGCAGTTGCCCTGCGAGTTGCTGTGCCGGCTCTTCTGCCAGACCACACCGTCGAGATCCGCAGCCGCCATGCCGTTGTACGTGTCACTCATCGTTGTCTCCCTGAGCCTGGCGTTCGCCTCACTTGACGTGATGATAGCTGGCCTGCACGTGCATCAGCACGGGACAAAGCGCGTGCATCTGACTCATCAGTAGCGTCGAACAACCGCGCCGTGCGCCCGGCAAACCGGGCCGAACCATCACAGAGGGAACAGCAATCGATCACCGTGGGTACGGGCCGGCCTGCGTCCCGTTGATCTTGACGCTCGACGTCGGACTTTACGCGCAGTCACATCCGCCACTGTGAGGAGCATCACGCACCCCTGCGACGGAGTGCGGATCGCTTTGCTGGGAAATGTCCGATCTTGTGCCGTCGCCACCAACCCCTCACGGGAGTCGACTGCAGTAAGGGCCCCGGTATGTCCTACGATCTCCGCCATGAGCACCGCAGCCATCCCGGGCGCGCCACTGCCCGTCCGTACGCCAGGCTCCCGTGCGCGGGGGCGCCACCGCCGTCCCGAGCGCCCCGAGATCCCGGCCGGCTCCCCGGCCCTGCTGCTGGCCGTCCCGGCCACGGCCGGACCCGAGGCCCGCCCGATCGTCGACGAGCTGCTCTCCATCGTGCGCGGCGAGCAGCCGGGCCTCGAGATCGCCGCCGGCTACGTCGCGGCCGAGTCCGAGGACGCCCCGACCGTCGCCGACCTGCTGGCCATGGCCGCCGGCAACGGCGCGCCGCCGCCGATCGTGGTGCCGCTGCTGCCCGGTCCGCACGGTTTCCTGACGGAGCTGCACGAGGTGGCCGCGGCCGCCGGCTCCCCGGTCACCGACCCGCTGGGCCCGCACCCGCTGCTCGCCGAGGCCGTGCACGTCCGCCTGTCCGAGGCCGGGCTCGCCCGTGCCGACCGCGCCCGCCTGTTCGCGATCGCCACCTCCGCCGACGGCGTGGTGCTGACCGTCTCCGGTGGCGAGGACGCCGCCGCGGCCGCCGGGATCACCGGTGTGCTGCTCGCCGCGCGTCTCGCCGTGCCGGTGGTGGCCGCCGCCCTGGACGTGCCGGGTTCGGTCGCCGCCGCGGTCGACCACCTCAAGTCCACCGGTTCGGAGCGCCCGGCGCTCGCGCCGCTGGTGATCGGCCCGGAGGCGGACTCCGAGCTGCTGGCCACCGCCGCCGAGGAGACCGGCTGCCCGAGCGCCGCTCCGCTGGGCGCCTACCCGGCCGTCGGCCAGCTGATCGCCTCCACCTACCTGGCCGCGCTGCCGCCGCGGCCGCCGGTCGACGAGGAGGAGCTGGCCGCCGCCGAGGCTGCCGCGCTCGCCGAGGCCGAGGAGCCTGCCGCCGAGCAGTGAGCGGTGCGCGGCCACCGGCCGCACACGCAGTGAACTCCCGGAGGGGCCCCGACCGTACGAGGTCGGGGCCCCTCCGCGTTCCCCGGAACACAGGTCGCCCGGAAGGCAGGTCGCTCGGAACGCCGGCGCTCGGCCCGGTCCGGCGGTCGGCTCAGACGGGCAGTCGTCGGGTCGGTGCCGCCGCGTCCGCGAGCCGGATCGCAGGGGTGACGACCGCCCGCGGCGGGCCGTCCACCGCGGCCGGTGCGGCGGCGGCGTTCCACTCCGCCCTGCCCGGCCCCGGCTGCAGCTGCACGGCCTGCCGCTCGCCGGCCTTGCGCAGGACGATCCGGGTCGGCCGCGGCGCCTGCGGGTCCAGCCACACCTCGTTGCCGCCGAAGGAGCAGTCCAGCACCGCGATGTCGTCCGGTTCGCCGTCCGTGGTGGCCCGGAAGGCCACACCGGCCTTCCGATAGCCCGTCAGCCGGCTCCGAGCGATCGTCACGGTCGTTCCGGCGAGCTGGTGTTTGGCGGTGGCGACGGCGTAGTCGGACTGTCCTGCGGCGTCGATCAGCAGCCCGTCGAAGACGGTTCCCCTCTCGCGGCCGAGCGCGTGGACGGCCACTCCCCCGGCGCCGTTGCCGTACAGCACACCGCCGTTGTACTCGAAGTCGTTGAGGTAGGCGCCGTGCTCGATGCCCCAGCCGCCGTTGTGGTACGCGACGAAGCCCTCCAGCACGTGGTGGTGACGGGCGTTCAGCCAGACGAAGACGCCGTTCTCCAGGTTGTTGTGGGCCAGGCAGCGCTCGAAGGTCCAGACGCCCTCGCCGGCCTCCGGCCACTCGTAGCCGGAGGCGCCCGTGGCGCCCTGCACGCCGACGGCCACGCAGTCGCGGGCGGTGCCGCCGGTGCCGGCGCCGAGCGAGAAGCCGGTGAGCCGGTAGCCGCGCGGGTTGGGCTCGTACACCGTGCGGGAGGCCACGCAGGACTGGTAGGCGATGTCGTCGGACGGTGCCTGCGGGGTGCGGGTGTCCGGCGGCCCGTCCCACCAGTAGGCGTCCTCCCAGGTGTTGTGGCTGATGCAGCTGCGGAAGGTGATGCCGTGGCTGGCGTGCGGGACGAAGGCGTGGCTGCCGCTGTCGCGGACCACCACGCCCTCGACGACCGTGCCGCGGGAGGCGTCGCCGAGCATGTGGAAGTGCAGTCCGTAGCGGCCGAGCACGGGCTCGGTGACCGGGGCGCCGTTCCAGGTCTCCTTGCCGGGCTGCCGCGGGCCGAGCCAGCGCAGCGCGGCGTGCCGGACGTCGGCGCGGCGCGAGCCGGTCAGGTGGACGTGGGCGCGGCCCTCGGCGGTGCCCTCGACCCGGACGCTGCGGGTCAGGTTGAGCACCTCGGCACCGACCGCGACGCCCCCGCCGGCCGTGACCCGCGGGTGCGGGTACGCCAGGGGTGCGGTCAGTGTGACGGTCTTGCCGTCGATCCGTCTGATCGTGCACAGATCGTACCGGGTGGAGAATTCGCCCTCGCCCGGGGGTCCGGTCGGCGTGACGGCCAGCTCGTCGCCCGGTCGCCAGCCCTCGGGCGGCTCGGCCAGACGCAGCTCGGTGTCGCCGGCCCGGAGCCCGGTGGCCGCGCGGACCCAGGCGGTCTTGGCGGCACCGTCCAGCCGCAGGTAGCCGGCCCCGGTCACCCAGAGCCCGGTGTCCCCCTCCACCACCGTCATGCCACCGCCGCGGAAGCTTCGTTCGTCCACGGAGGGGAATTTCAGGACATGCGAGGCCCCGTCCGCCGGAGCCAGCACCAGGACGCCTCGGACCTCCACGCTGCCCGCCGAGGCGAGGGTGAGGCTGCGTTCGGGCGCGAAGACCAGCGAGCCGCCCGGCTCGACCACCAGCGAGCCGACGGAGGCGTCGACGTCCAGCAGGACGCGGTCGGCGATCCGGACGGCACCCTTCGCCCCCGGGACTGCGCCGCCCCAGCCGGCCGGGTCGGACCAGCGGCGGCCCGTCAGATCGACCGGGGAGGGCGAGGGGTCGGCAGGAGCCGGGACGGCGTGCACGTGCCCCGCAGAGGGCCCTCCGGAGGCCGCCGGGAGGGCCGTGGCCACCCGCCGGGACCCGGCCGGGGAGGCGAGCGCGCGGCGGGCCGGCTCGACGCCGCCCACCGCGGCCGCGGCGGTGGAGATCCCGAGCCAGACGAGCATCCGGCGCCGACCGACCCGGCGGTGCGGCGCGGGCCGCCGGGCCGCCCCGTCGGACACCCCCTCCGGGCGCTGCCCGTGCTGATCCATGACCGGTCGACCCCCCGCCCGGGCCGCCGCCCGGCCCCCGATACCTGAAGCATAAACAGGCCGGTTTTACCCGAAGGGCTTTGCCGGAAATCGAAAGAAGTCGATCACGGAGAGATCAAGGAATCGATCATGGAATATACCAAGATCCCCTGTGACCGGCATCACACATGTTTGCGGTTTGAACTTAACTCTGTCTAATGTCCTCCCACGTTCGTGGTCACACGGACCCAGTTGGCCCGAACGCCGAGTCCTGCCGGCGGTCCGACTGGCAATGCGAAACGCACTTCGGCAGGGGCGGGGGAACCAGGTAAGTCGCCCGGGAGCGGTCCAGCGCCGCTCCCCGGCTTGGGGTGAAGCCGCACACGCAGAACAGGCGAGAGATCGCCGGATCCTGCGCGCGCGGCCGGGCAACTCCAGCCCGAATCCGACAGCTCACCTCGCAGGCGTGGGAGAGGAACGCTCCTTCATGCTGTCCATCAACTCCAAGCGCGGCCGCCGCATCCTCGCCACCACGGGCGTCGTCGGCATCGGCCTGAGCATCCCGACCCTGGCCGCCGGCACCGCCTCCGCCGCCTCGGTCGCCACCTGGGACAAGGTCGCCCAGTGCGAGTCCTCCGGCGACTGGCACATCAACACCGGCAACGGCTTCTACGGCGGCCTCCAGTTCACCTCCAGCACCTGGACCTCCTTCGGCGGCGGCGCCTACGCCTCCCGCGCGGACCTGGCCACCAAGGACCAGCAGATCGCGATCGCCGAGAAGGTGCTGGCCGAGCAGGGCCCCGGCGCCTGGCCGGTCTGCTCCGTCAAGGCGGGCCTCACCAAGGGCGGTCCGGCCCCGGAGATCAGCACCGGCGGCTCCGCCTCCACCACCGCCCCCGCGGCCTCCACCCCCGCGAAGCCGGCCGCCCCCGCGGCCCCGGCCGCCTCCACCGGCACCTCGCAGGACGGCAAGACCTGGCAGGGCCAGTGGAGCCACGGCGCCACCTACACCGTGCGGGCCGGCGACTGGCTGTCGACCATCGCCGAGCACAACCACGTCCAGGGCGGCTGGCAGAAGCTCTACGAGCTCAACAAGTCGGTCCTGAAGAACGGTCCGCACACCATCTACCCGGGCCAGAAGCTGTCGCTGGGCACCCCCGCCAAGGCGTCCTCGACCCCGGCCCAGGCCGCCCCGGCCGCCCCCAAGCCGGCCACCACCGCGGTCAAGGCCAGCACCACCACCACCGCGCAGACCGCCACCGGCTCCAAGGCCGCCGCGGTCAACTTCGCGCTCTCCAAGGTGGGCCAGGCCTACATCTACGGCGGTACCGGCAACGGTGGCTGGGACTGCTCCGGCCTCACCCAGGCCGCGCTGCGTGCCGCGGGCATCTCCGTGCCGCGCGTCGCCGCCGACCAGGCCGACTACTCCACCCGCGTCTCGCTGGACAACCTGCAGGCGGGCGACCTGCTGTTCTGGTCCAGCAACGGCGCCAACTCCGGCGTGCACCACGTCGCGCTCTACATCGGCGACGGCAAGTACGTCGAGGCCGCCAACCCGAGCGCCGGCGTCCGCGTCCAGACCATCGCCAACTGGGCCCCGGACTTCGCCGGCCGGGTCTGATCCACCCGCCCCGGCGTCCCGTACGCCGGAGCACGCGCCCGAAGCCGTACCTGGGTCCCTCGGCCCGGGCGCTCCTCTCCCCCTCCGAAGCCCCGGAGCGGCCTCCCGCCGCACCGGGGCTTCGGCCTGCCCTCGCGGATAGGCTGGCCGCCCCACGGAGTTGAGGAGCAGCCATGGCAGCGAAGGTCACCGTCACGCTGGACGCCGATCTGGCGATCGAGGTCATGCTGGCCGCCGGGGCCGGCAATCCGCAGGACGCGGTCGAGCTGATCGTCCGCGACTACCTGGCCCGCAGCCGCCGCACCGAGGCCCGCACCGGCGACGCCGCCGACGCAGCCCGCACCGCCCGCCCCCACCGCACGGCCGAAGAAGGCTGAAACCCCCGTCGCCCGACCAGGGGCACGGGCTCACCACCAGGGGTACGGAGCAACCGCCAAGGGCTCGGGCCAACCACCAGGGGCCGACCGACCGGAGGCGCGGGGCAACCACAAGGGGCGCGGTGAACTGCGCAATGCGGATGCGGGCCACGGTACGAACCACGGCCGACCCCGGAGCGGACGTTCACCTCTCCCTGATTGCGCAGTTCCCCGCGCCCCTGAGCGAGCACCCGTGAGCGCACGTGCAACCGGTCCCGGGCTGCGCAGCTCCCCGCGCCCCTGAGGGGGTCCCTGGGGGAAGGGGCGCCCGTGAGCACAGAAACCCCGGGAGCGGGCTGCGGCCCCGGAGAGAGGGCTCTCCGGGGCCGCAGCGGTGTGCCTCCGGCCGTCGGCCGGGTGGCGGGGTGTCAGCGCACGCTGGCGCCGGTGGAGCCGCGCATCACGAGCTCCGGCTGGAACATGAACTCCGCGCGCTGCGCGGGGTTGCCGCCGACCTCCTCCAGCAGGGCGTCCACGGCCGCGATGGCCATGGCCTCCACCGGCTGGCGGATCGTGGTCAGCGGCGGCTCGGTGAACGCTATCAACGGCGAGTCGTCGAACCCGACCACCGAGACGTCCTGCGGCACCGCGAGCCCGCGCTGCCGGGCGGCCCGGATCGCGCCGAGCGCCATCATGTCGCTGCCGCACACGATCGCCGTGCAGCCCTTGTCGAGCAGCACGCCGGCCGCGGCGTGCCCGCCCTCCACGCTGAACAGCGTGTGGTGGATGTAGCCGTCGGCCTCCTCCTCGGTCACACCGAGCAGTTCCTGCACGGCCGCCCGGAAGCCCTCGACCTTGCGGAGCACCGGCACGAAGCGCCGCTGCCCGATCGCGAGACCGATCTTCGTGTGGCCGAGCTCGACCAGGTGCTGGACGGCCATCCACATCGCGGCGCGGTCGTCCGGGGAGATGAACGGCGCGGCGATCCGCTCGCTGTAGCCGTTGATCATCACGAACGGCACCTGGCGGCCGATCAGCTTGTTGTACCGCTCGTGGTCGGCGGTGGTGTCGGCGTGCAGTCCGGAGACGAACACGATGCCGGACACCCCCCGCTCCACCAGCAGCTCCACGAGCTCGTCCTCGGTGGAACCACCGGGGGTCTGGGTGCACAGCACCGGCGTGTAGCCGTGCCGGCTGAGCACCTGCTCGATCACCTGCGCGAGCGCGGGGAAGATCGGGTTGTTGAGCTCCGGGATGATCAGGCCGATCAGACCCGCGCTGCGCTGTCGCAGCCGGGTCGGCCTCTCGTACCCGAGTACGTCGAGGGCGGCCAGTACGGTCTGCCGGGTGGTCGCGGAGACGCCCGCCTTGCCGTTGAGGACGCGGCTGACGGTGGCTTCACTGACCCCCGCCTGCGCCGCGATGTCCGAGAGTCGCGCCGTAGTCACGATCCCAGAGCCTATTGCAACCATCTCAGACCGCCCACCATACGGTGCTGTCCGCTGCCAGCAGAATCTCGCCGTCCGCGGCCTCGGTGTCCGCGGAGGACAGCAGGATACGTCCGGGAGCCGCCATCCGGACCGGCGCACCGGTGGTGTTGGAGGTGCAGACGAAGGAGCCCTGCGCGCTGTCGCGACGGAAGGCGAGCACGCCCTCCGGCGCGTCCAGCCAGGTCACGTCGGTGCCGGCGCCGAGCGCGGGGTGCTCGCGGCGGACGGCCAGCGCCGAGCGGTAGAGCTCCAGGGTGGAGGTCGGGTCGCCGGTCTGGACCTCCACGCTGAGGTCGGCCCACTCGGCGGGCTGCGGCAGCCAGCTCGGACCGCCCGCGGCGGGGCCGAAGCCGTACGGGGCCTCGGTGCCGGACCACGGGATCGGCACCCGGCAGCCGTCGCGGAAGCCGTCCTGGCCGGAGGCGCGGAGGAAGGACGGGTCCTGGCGGACCTCGTCCGGCAGGTCGGTGACGTCCGGCAGGCCGAGCTCCTCGCCCTGGTAGACGTAGGCGGAGCCGGGCAGTGCCAGCATCAGCAGGCTGGCGGCGCGGGCGCGGCGCAGGCCGAGCTCGCGGTCGCCGGCGGTGCGGATCTGGGTGCCGAGGCCGGGCTCGTTGGCGAAGCGGGTGGCGTGCCGGGTGACGTCGTGGTTGGAGAGCACCCAGGTGGTGGGGGCGCCGACCGGGCGCATCGAGTCGAGCGAGACGTCGATCACCTCGCGCAGCTCGTCCGCGGCCCAGGAGGTTCCCAGGTACTGGAAGTTGAACGCCTGGTGCAGCTCGTCGGGGCGGACGTAGTTGGCGGTGCGCTGGACGGTCGGGGTCCAGGCCTCGGCGACGCCGATCCGCTGGCCCGGGTACTCGTCGAGGATCTTGCGCCAGTCGCGGTAGATCTGGTGGACGCCGTCCTGGTCGAAGAAGGGCATCACGTCGTTGCCGAGCAGCTTGAGCTGGTCGCCCTCGCCGCCGATGTCGGGCAGGCCGGCCTGCTTGACCATGCCGTGCGCGACGTCGATCCGGAAGCCGTCGACGCCCATGTCCAGCCAGAACCGCAGGATCGAGCGGAACTCGTCGGCGACGGCCCGGTTCTCCCAGTTGAAGTCGGGCTGCTCCGGGGCGAAGAGGTGCAGGTACCACTCGCCCGGGGTGCCGTCCGGGTTGACGGACCGGGTCCAGGCCGGGCCGCCGAAGATCGACTCCCAGTTGTTGGGCGGCAGCTCGCCGTTCTCGCCCTTGCCGGGGCGGAAGTGATAGCGGTCGCGCAGCGGGGAGCCGGGGCCCTCGCGCAGCGCGCGCTGGAACCACTCGTGCTGGTCGGAGGAGTGGTTGGGGACGAGGTCGACGATGATCCGCAGGCCGAGCGCGTGCGCGTCGCGGATCAGCCCGTCGGCGTCCAGCAGGGTGCCGAACATCGGGTCGACCGCGCGGTAGTCGGAGACGTCGTAGCCGGCGTCGGCCTGCGGGGAGGCGTAGAAGGGGGACAGCCAGACCGCGTCGACGCCGAGGTCGCGCAGGTAGGGCAGGCGGCTGCGGATGCCCGGCAGGTCGCCCATGCCGTCGCCGTTGGAGTCGGCGAAGCTGCGCGGGTACACCTGGTAGATGACCGCGTCCCGCCACCAGCCTCTGCTCGCGCCCGCACTCGCTGCGATGGGCTCGGCGGCGGTAACGGAGGCGGGCCCGGAGGCGTCGGCCAGGTTCTGGGTCATGGGTCAGTCATCCCTTGGGGAATCGCGGCGAACGGAGCGTGGTGTGACGGTACGTCGGCCCGACGGCCTCGGCGGGTGCTTCGGCCGCTCGGTGCGTGCGTTCGTCAGGACTTGGCCGCACCGGCGGTGAGTCCGGTGACGAGGTGGCGCTGGACGAGGTAGAAGACCAGCGCGGCCGGCAGCGCGATGAGCACCGAGGTGGTGGCCATCAGCTGCCACTGGTGGTCGTGCTCGCTGATGAAGGACTGCAGGCCGACCGCGAGCGTGTACTTGTCCGAGCTGAGCATGAAGGTCGAGGCGAAGGCGACCTCGGCCCAGGCGGTGAGGAAGGAGTAGAAGGCGGCGACGGCCAGGCCCGGGCGGGCCAGCGGCAGGATCAGCCGCCAGAAGGTGCCGAACGGGGAGAGCCCGTCGACCCGGCCGGCCTCGTCGATCTCCACCGGGATGGTGTCGAAGTAGCCCTTCAGCAGCCAGGCGCAGTACGGGACGGTGGTGCCGGAGTAGACCAGGATCAGGCCGAAGTAGCTGTCCAGCAGCTGGAGGTTGGACAGGATGTAGTACATCGGCACGATCAGCACGGCGATCGGGAACATCTGGGTCACCAGCAGCGTCCACATCAGCTGCTTGTGGCCGGCGAAGCGCATCCGGGACACGGCGTAGCCGGTGCTGGCGGCGAGCATGACGCCGACGACCGTGGTGCCGGCGGCGACGATCACCGAGTTGCCGAACCAGGTGAAGAAGTCGGTCTGGTTGAGCACCTTGTCGTAGTTCGACAGGGTCGCCTTGCCGAGGATCCGGCCCGGGTGGAGGTAGTCCATGTCGTCGGGGCCGAGCGAGATGTAGGCGATGTAGACGACGGGGAAGAGCGCGATGAGGCTGGCCGTGATCAGCGCGAGGTGGCTGAGCACGGAGGCGAGGGGGCTGCGCTGCTCACGGCTGCGGACCTTCGCCGGCCGGGCTGCGTGGGCGGCCGAGGAGCGGGCGGCCGGTCGTTCGGTGGTGGTGGTCATCGGGTACCTGCCTCGTGGATGTCGCTGGTCTGCTGGATGCGCGCGGCGCTCAGCCGTTCGCCTGCTCGTTGCGGGCGAGCCAACGGCGGTAGAAGCTCGTGAAGACGATCAGGAGCGAGAGCAGCAGGACGCCGTAGGTGGCGGACTGCGCGTAGTCGCGGGGCATCTGACCGAAGCCGAGGCGGTAGGCCCAGGTGACCAGGATCTGGGCGTCGGGTGCGCCGTTGCCGAACAGCAGGAAGATGACGGCGAACTGGTTGAAGGTCCAGATCACGCCGAGCAGGACGACGGTGCTGCTGACGGTGCGCAGGCCCGGCAGGGTGACGTAGCGGAAGCGCTGCCAGGGGCTGGCGCCGTCCATCTCGGCGGCCTCGTAGAGCTCGGCCGGGATGGACTGCAGGCCGCCGAGGAGCGAGACCATCATGAAGGGCACGCCGACCCAGGTGTTGACGGCGATGGCGGCGGCCTTCTGCGCGAACGGGTCGGAGAGCCAGCCGGGCTCCGGCAGGCCGACGGAGCCGAGGACGGCGTTGATCGCACCGCCGTCGGCGAGCATCAGGCGCCAGGAGAAGACGGTGACGAAGGTCGGCACGGCCCAGGGCAGGATCAGCAGCATCCGGTAGAGGCCGCGGCCGCGGAGCTTCTGGTTGAGCAGCAGGGCGAGCGCCAGGCCGATCGTGTAGTGCAGGACGACGCAGATGGCCGTCCAGGCGATCGTCCACACGAAGTGCGACCAGAAGCGGTCGTACGAGCCGGGGCCCCACAGCACGTCGGCGTAGTTGTGCAGGCCGACGAACTTGAAGCTGTCCGGGATGTGGTTGACGCCGATCTGGCGGCCGGTGTTGAGGCTGGTGGCGTCGGTGAGCGTCAGGTAGACGCCGCGCACGAGCGGGTAGCCGACGAGCACGCCGAGCACGATCACGACCGGCGCGATCATGGCGTAGGCGTACCAGTACTTGCTGTACGAGAGCTTGATGCGCTCCACGAGGCCCGGACGCGGTTCGCGGCCGCGGCTGCTCTTGCCGGGAGCGCCCTGCACGGCGACTGCCATTGTTGACACCTTTTCGGGAGGTCCGCCGCCTCGCGCCGGCGACTGGGTCTTCGTACGGGGGTGGCCGACGGCCGCCCGGCCCACCAGGGGTGGGCCGGGCGGCCGGGGGTGTTACTTGGCGAAGCCGGGGAGGAGCTTCGCGTAGTCGACGGCGGTGGCGTCGAGGCCGGTCTTGGTGTCGGCCTGGCCCTGGACGATCTTGGCGAGGTTGGTGCCGATCGAGGCGAACAGCGAGCCGTACTCGGGCAGCTCGGGCCGCGGCTGGGCGGAGCCCAGGATGGCCTGGTAGCCCGCGATGCCCAGGTTCGCCTTGACCTCGGCGGTGTAGGCGTCACCACGGGTCGGCAGGGTGGAGTTCTTCAGCGCGAGGGTGCTCTGGCTCTCGGCCGAGGTCAGGAACGCGGCGAGCTTCTCTGCAGCGGCCTTGTGGGCGGCGTCGGAGCCGGCGTAGACGGAGACGTTGTGGCCGCCGGTGGGGGCGCCGGCCTTGCCGGTGGAGCCGGCCGGGACGGGCGCGATGCCCAGGTTCGCCTTGTTGCTGAACGCGGCGCCCTTGTAGACGTTGGTGATCTCCCAGGGACCCTGGATGATCATCGCGACCTTGCCGGTGTTGAAGGCGTCCATCATGTGGGCGTACGAGTCGGTCGTGGTGTCGGCCTTGACCGTGCCGGGCGAGGTGAACATCGACTTGTAGGTCTCGATGGCCTTGGTGGCCTCGGGCGAGTTGATGGTGATCTTCTTGCCCTTGGCGTCCACCATGTCGGTGCCCTCGCCGAAGAGGAACGGCATCGCGTAGTAGCCGTCGCCGGCCCGCATGAAGAAGCCGTCGACACCCGCCTTGTCCTTGACCAGGGCGGCGTCGGCCTTGAGCTCGTCCCAGGTCGCGGGGGCCTTGGTGATGCCGGCCTTGGCGAACAGGTCCTTGTTGTAGAGGAGGCCGAGGGTGTCGGTGACCAGCGGGGCGCCGTAGGTCTTGCCGTCGAACTTGGCCTGCTGGATCAGGCTCGGCTGGAAGGCCGACGCGTCGGGGAGCGCCGGGGTGCCGTCCAGCGGCTCCAGGAAGCCGGCCTTGGCGAAGGCCGAGGTCCAGCCGACCTCGGAGCGGAAGGCGTCCGGTGCGCCCTTGGCGCCCATCGCGGTCTGCAGCTTGTTCTGCGCCTGGTCGAACGGCACGTTGACGAAGTTGACCTTGATGTTCGGGTTGGCTGCCTCGAACTTCTGGACCAGCGCCTGGTAGGTCGGAGCCTCGTTGGTGGCGTTGGACGTGTCCCAGTAGGTGATGGTGACCGGACCGCCGTCGCCCTTGGCGTCCGAGTTGGAGCCGCTGCTGCCACAGGCTGCAAGGGAAACCGCAAGGGCCGCAACGAGAGCGGAGGCCGCGATGCCACGCCGCATGAGAACTCCTAGGAAGGTGGGGGTGCCCGAATTGGTGGAGGACCGCGCATAATGGCTGTCCCGTGCCGACTGCGCCGTTGCGGCCGTCGGGCTTGTGGAGGAACGTAACAGCGCCGAAAGCCAACCTGAAAGCCCTTGCAGCAACTTTCTGCAAGAGTGATTCAGATCGTTACATGCGCGTGTCCTCCGAGTTGCCGGCGCGCGAACCGGCCCCGCACCCCCCGTGGCCTGCATCACTCCCGGCCACCCCGGGCATGCGAACGGCCCGTGCCGGCCGGGGTCGTCCCCGGTGGCACGGGCCGTCGTTGCGGTGGTTTGCAGCAACCGTTCTCGGTCGGACGGGCCCGCGGGCCCGTCCCGGACGGTCTCCGGGCCTCAGGCGGTGCCGAGGCGCAGCACCGTCGTCGAGCGGAACTCGTCCCCCGGGCGCAGCAGCGTCGACGGGTACGAGGGGTGGTGCGGCGAGTCCGGGTGGTGCTGGGTCTCCAGGGCGACGCCGGCGTACGGGCCGTACGGGACGCCGCGGGCGCCGGTGACCGCGCCGTGGAAGCCGTTGGCGGTGTAGACCTGGATCCCCGGCTCGGTGGTGAGGACCTCCAGGGTGCGGCCGCTCTCCGGGTCCTCCAGCAGGGCGGCGCGGGACGGGCCGCCGTCGGCGGGGCGCTCGCGCAGCACCCAGTTGTGGTCGTAGCCGTGGGCGGCGGCGACCTGCGGGTGGTTCTCGGCGATGCCCTTGCCGATCGGCCGGGCGGTGGTGAAGTCGAAGGGCGTGCCGGTCACCGCCTCGAACGGGCCGAGCGGGATCTGCCGGGCGTCGACCGGGGTGTAGTGGTCGGCGTCCAGGGTGAGCAGGTGGCCGAGCACGTCGCCGCTGCCCTCGCCGGCGAGGTTGAAGTAGGCGTGGTTGGTCAGGTTGACCACGGTGGGCTTGCTGGTGACGGCGTGGTACTCGATGGTCACGGCGTCGGCGGAGAGGGTGTAGGAGACGGTGACGTCGAGGCCGCCGGGGAAGCCCTGGTCGCCGTCGGGGCTGTGCAGTGCGAGCCGTACGCCGCCGGGGATCTCCTCTGCCTCCCAGATCCGGTGGGCGAACCCGTCGGGGCCGCCGTGCAGGGTGACGCCGTTGCCGGTCGGGGCGAGCGGGTGGTCCTCGCCGTCGACGGTGATCCGGCAGTCGGCGATCCGGTTGGCGTAGCGGCCCACGGTGGTGCCGTAGTGGCGGGCGGCGCCGAGGATCTGCGGCAGGTCCTCGGTGGAGAGCAGGATCTGGTCGGGCGTGCCGTTGCGGTCGGGCGCGGTGAGGGTGTGCAGGGTGGCGCCGAGGGTGAGGACGCTGGCCTCCAGCGGGCCGTTGCGCAGGGTCCAGCGCTCGATCGCCGCGCCCGCGCCGCTGGGTTCGAAGGGCCCGTGCCGGACCTCCGTGGCCTGTGCGGATGCCGCCATGGCCTGCTCCTCACCGAAGCGGCCGCGACCGCCTCACCTCGACAGTGTTCGATTATGGGCGATCTTGTCGCTCCGGGAGCAGCCTAGCCCGGCCGGAGCCCCGTACGGCGCTGCTGCGCGGTACGTGCCCCGGCCGGTCGGAGCCGTCGGCCCGGTTCAGTCGCCGTCGCCGGTGTGGGTGTCCTTGTCGGGCAGCCCGAGGGCGGCCGCCAGGCCCTCCGGCCCGGTGCCCGCTTTGCGGTGCACGGCGGCCAGTCGGCGGTGCACCAGGCTGAGCGGCAGGTCGAGGTGTTCGGCGATCCGCTGCGGCGGCAGGCCGCGGACGGCGAGTTCGGCGACCTCCCACTCGTGCTGGCTGAGGGCGTCCTTGGTGAGGGTGCGCAGCCGGTTGGGGCGCAGTCCGGAGACGGCGAGTTCGCGGCGGGCGCGGGCGACCAGGCCGTCGGCGCCGCACTGCTGGGCGAGTTCCATGCCCTGGTAGAGGTACTCGCCGGCGTCGACCAGCCGGCCGCTGCGGCGCAGTGCGGCGCCGAGGTCGACCAGGGCGTGGGCGTGCTCGTGGCCGGCCGGGGACTGGCCGAGCACGGCCACGGCCTCCTCCAGCAGTTCGACCACGACGGGGCCCTCGCTGACGGCGGCCTGCAGGCGCAGGGCGGCGCCGACCGCGGAGGCCGAGCCGAACGTCCGGGCCCGGTCGACGCCGAGCTGCGCGTACTTCCGGGCTTCGTCCGGCTCGTCCGGGAGGAGGGCGAGCGCGAGGTGGCCGGCCCAGGGCGCCCAGACGGTGTTGTGGCGGTCGCGGGCGGTCAGCTGTTCGCCGACCTGCCGGAGCACCTCGGCGGCCTCGGTGAGTTCGCCGCGGGCGAGCAGCAGCTTGCCGTAGAGGGTGGGTGCGTCGGGCAGCACCATCGCGGTCTCGTGGTAGGGCGGGGCGAAGCGGTACTGCTCGGCGAGCTCCCAGGCCTCCTGGACGCGGCCGCGGGCGAGCAGGGTGTCGGCGAGGACGCCGACGATGTCCCACTGCAGCGGCAGGTCGGGGGCGATCCGCTCGGAGATCCGCAGGCCGCGGCGGAGGAAGTCCTCGGCCTCCAGCAGGAAGCCGCGGCGGAACCGGACGAGGCCCATGAGGAAGTAGGCGAAGCCGCGGTGGGCGCCGCTCCATCCGGCGACCTCGAATTCCATGATCGCGTCGGAGAACAGCCGCTCGGCGCGGATCAGCTCGTCGGTGTAGGTGAGGGTGAGGCCGACCAGGGCTGGCAGTTCGAAGCCCCAGGTGGTGCCCGTCCAGCCGAGTTCGGCGGGCAGTCGGCCGTTGACCAGGGCCCGGTCGGCGAGTTCCACGGCGCTGGCGGCGGACGCGCCGCGCAGCGTGAGGTCCCAGGCCCGCATGGCGAGCAGGGCGCGTTCGGCGCTGTCCCGGCCGGTGACCGAGGCGGCGAGCTGTTCCAGCCGCTCGGAGCGGCCGACGGCGTCGTCCTCCTCGCGCTGGAAGGCGGCCCACATGAAGTGCGCGGCCTGCAGGCGGAGCCGGCCCGGGCCCTGCGGGGTGCGCAGCGCCTCCTCCTGGCAGACCGCGGCGGCCCGGGTCAGCTGGCCGGCGTGGGCGAGCGCCTCGGAGAGCCGGAAGGTCGCGTCGACCCGCAGCGCGGGGCTGAGGCCGTTCTCCGGTTCCAGGGCGACGGTGAGCTGGTTGACGGTGGCGGCCGGGTCGGTGAGCAGGGCGGAGCAGCCGAGCTCGTACATCACCTCGGCGCGGATGTCCTCGTCCGGCGGCTCGTTGAGGGCGCGTTCGAGGCAGCGCTTGGCGGCGTCCGGGGCGCCGATGGCGAGGTGTTCCTGGGCGGCCTTGCGCAGCTTGCGGACGATCGCGTCGTCGCCCTCGGGGAGCACCTCCAGCAGGTGCCGGGAGGCGGCGAGCATCGAGCCGCCGGCGTTCTCGATGGCGGTGGCCGCGATGCCGTGCATGGCGGTCTTGGTGGCGGCCGGCATGGTGAGGTAGATCGAGGTGCCGATCAGCGGGTGGACGAACTCCAGCCGGCCGTTGGGCTGGCTGGTGAGGACGCGCTGGCGGCGCAGCAGGCGGACGGACTCCTCGGCCTGGTCGGGGCCCTGGGCGGAGATGGCGGCGGCCAGGCTCTGCCGGATGTCGGTGCCGAGCAGGGCGGCGGCCCAGGCGAACCGCAGGGTGGTGGGGCCGAGCTTGTCCAGCCAGTGCTGCAGCGTCTCGACGGTGCGGCCGGCGTCGACCGTCTCCGCGAGCACGGTGTTGACCGCCGCGTACCCCGCCGACTCGGCGCGGTAGGACTGGGGTGCGCGCCGGAAGTACCAGCGGGAGCCGGCGAGCAGCAGCGGCAGGCCGATCAGTGCGGTGGCGGCGAGCAGCGGAGCGGTCAGCACCAGCGCGCCGAGCACGAGGACGACGGAGACCACCGCGACGGCGAGCTCGGGGACGGCCTCGCGGACCGACTTGGCGAGCCGGTCGATGTCGGTGGTCCCCCGGGAGACGAGGTCTCCGGTGCCGGCGCGCTCCAGCACGCCGGGCGGCAGGGCGACCGACCGGACGAGGAAGTCCTCGCGCAGGTCGGCCAGCACCTCCTCGCCGAGGATGCTGCCGCGCAGCCGGGACAGCCCGATGAACACGGACTGGACGACCAGGGCGGCGAGGTACCAGCCGACGGCGGTGAGGATGCGGCCCTCGGTGGTGCCGGCGGAGAGCGACTCGACGAGCGAGCCGAGCACCCAGGGGCCGACCAGGCCGGCCAGGGTGGCGACCGAGTGCAGCGCGACGACGGCGGTGAAGCCGCCGCGGTGGCGGCGGGCGAGCAGCCGGACGTAGGCGCGGACGGTGGCCGGGCGGGCCACCGGGAGCATGGTGGCTGGCCCCTGCTCCTGGACGGTGGGGGGCTTCAGGCCTCGGGGGAGCCGCATGCCGCCTCCTTCGTGGTCGGGTTCGGCGCGGGGGTGCCGGCGGCCGGGGTCGTGTCGACGGCAGGGTCCGGACCGGCAGCAGGGTGCGGGCCGGTCTCGGAGTCCGGGCCGGCGGTGTCCTCCTCGCGGGTGACGACGGCGCGGTACTGCGCGTGGTCGGCGACCAGGTCGCGGTGGGTACCGGCGGCGGCGACCCGGCCGTCCTGGACGAGCACCACGCGGTCGGCCTGGTCGAGCAGCAGCGGGCTGGTGGCGAAGACCACGGTGGTGCGGCCGTCGCGGACCTTGCGCAGGCCGGCCGCGATCCGCGACTCGGTGTGGGCGTCGACGGCGCTGGTGGGCTCGTCCATCACGAGCACCGGCGGGTCGGCGACCAGCGAGCGGGCGAGGGCCAGCCGCTGCCGCTGGCCGCCGGAGAGCGAGCGGCCCCGCTCGGTGATCCGGGCGGCCATCGGGTCGCCGCCGCACTCCGGCGAGCCGTCGACGAGGGCGTCGAGCACGTCCTCGGCGCGGGCGGCGGCCAGCGCCTCGGCGGTCTCCACCCGGCCGGCGCCGGGGACGTCCAGCAGTTCGGCCAGCGTGCCGGAGAGCAGCACCGGCTCCTTGTCGTGGACGAGCACGGCGGCCCGGGCGTCGGCCAGCGGCACGCCGTCCAGCGGGACGCCGCCGAGGCGGACGGAGGGCTGCTGCGGTTCGTCCTCGCCGAGCGGGACGTGCCCGCCGAGCCGGGCGGCGAGCGCTCCCGCGACGTCGGGGTCGCCGCAGACCACGGCGGTGAGCCGGCCGGCCCGGGCGGTGAGGCCGGTGACCGGG
Source organism: Streptomyces sp. NRRL B-24484 (assembly GCF_000717715.1). Classification (GTDB taxonomy): domain Bacteria; phylum Actinomycetota; class Actinomycetes; order Streptomycetales; family Streptomycetaceae; genus Kitasatospora. The sequence goes on from NZ_JOAI01000027.1 coordinate 28,514, forward strand.
TCGTGCAGGTCGCCGCGCTCGGGCCGGACGAGGCTCTCCGGGAAGTCGCTGCCGGGGGCGGTGCGGCTCAGCGCGAGGACCCGGGCGGCCCGGCCGGCCGAGACCCGGGCCACCGACCAGGCGTGCGCGGCCTCGCCGAGGATCCGCAGCGGCGCGGCGAGGAAGGCCGTCGCGCCGTACACGGCGACGAGCTCGCCGATGCCGAGCGCGCCGGTGGCGGCGAGGTGGGCGCCGTACCACGTGACGCCGACGACGAACAGTCCGGGCAGCAGGACCTGCTGGGCCTGCATCAGCGACCAGGTGCGGGAGGCCCGGACGGCGGCCCGGCGGACCTTCTGCGAGGCGGTGCGGTACCGCTCCAGGAAGAGCTCCTCGCCGCCGATGCCGCGCAGCACGCGCAGGCCCGCGACGGTGTCGGCGGCGAGCTCGGTGGCCTTGCCGCCGAGGGCGCGCTGCTCGGAGTAGCGCCGTTCGAACGGGCCGAGCAACGGCCAGACGGCGGCGGCGAGCACCGGCACGCCGAGCAGGACGGCGGCGCCGAGCAGCGGCTCCCGGACGAGCACGACCACGCTGACGCCGAGCCAGACCAGCACGGCGGCGCGGACCCGGGCCATCAGCTCGACGTACCAGCCGATCTTCTCGACGTCGCCGCTGCTGACGGCGACCACCTCACCGGTGGCGATCCGGCGGGAGAGGCCGGCCCCGAGCCGGGACGCCCGGCGGGCGACGAGCTGACGGACCTGGGCGGCGCAGGTGATCCAGTTCCACACCGCCTGGCGGTGCAGCAGCACCGTGCCGACGGCCTGGAGGACGGCGAGCAGGGCGGCCAGGCCGCCGGCCCGCCAGATTCCGGCGGTGTCGCCGTCGATCGCGGCCTGGATGCCGAGGCCGAGGGCGAGCGGCAGGGCCGCCTGGCAGCCCATTTCGAGGACGCCCCAGCAGGTGGCGAGCACCTGTCCGCGGCGCTGGGCGCGGGAGAGCCAGCGGAGCAGGCCCAGCGGGGAGGAGAGGTCGGGTCTGCCGGGGTCGTCCAGCGGCAGGTGTGCGAGCGGCATGACGCTCCGTTACGGGTGGTGCGGGCAGGTCGGGGCGCTCGGCCCGGGTCGCGGGCACGGCGGCGGGCCCGGCGCAGGACGCGGCCAGGGCTTCGGGAGGCGGTGGCGGGGGCGGCTGGCCCGCTCGGGGGCGGCGGGGCGCCGGACACGGTTCAGGACGTCATGGTCACCGAGCGTCCCCGTCGCGGTGTGGCGCACGCAACAGGTTTTCCGGGCGACCCGCGGAATTCCGGCCAGGTCGGCGGCGGGTCTCACCGGATCGAGGGAATATCCGCACACCGGGAATGTTTTCCCCGCCGCCCCCGTTGGCCGCCTCCGGAAGCATTGGACGACCAGGAGGGCACCCCTTCCGTGAGCACCATCCCCAGCGTCACGCTCAACGACGGCGCGGAGATCCCGCAGCTCGGCTTCGGCGTCTGGCAGGTTCCGGACGCGGAGGCCGCGCCGGCGGTCCGCGCGGCGATCGAGGCGGGCTACCGCTCGATCGACACCGCGGCCGTGTACGAGAACGAGACCGGCACCGGTGTCGCGATAGCCGAGTCGGGCGTGGCCCGCGAGGAGCTGTTCGTCACCACCAAGCTGTGGAACTCCGGCACCGTCGACTGGTCCGGGCAGCAGGGCCGGGACGCCGTGCTCCGCGCGTTCGACGACTCGCTGGCCAAGCTCGGCCTCGACCACGTCGACCTGTACCTGATCCACTGGCCGCGGCCGATGCACGGCTCCTTCGGCAACATCTGGAAGGCCTTCGAGCAGCTCGCCGCGGACGGCCGGGCGAAGTCGGTCGGCGTCTCCAACTTCGGTCCGCAGCAGCTGGAGGTGCTGCTGCAGGAGAGCTCGGTGGCGCCGGTGCTCAACCAGGTGGAGCTGCACCCCTACTTCCCTCAGCACGAGCTGCGGGCCTTCCACGCGGAGCACGGCATCGCGACCGAGGCGTGGAGCCCGCTCGGCCAGGGCAAGTCGCTGCTCGGCGAGCCGGCGCTGACGAAGGTGGCCGCCAAGCACGGCCGCACCCCGGCCCAGGTGGTGCTGCGCTGGCACCTGCAGAGCGGCGTCATCGCGATCCCGAAGTCGGTCACCCCGTCGCGGATCAAGGAGAACCTCGACGTGACCGGCTTCGAGCTGGACGCCGAGGACCTCGCGGCGATCGCCTCGATCGACACCGGCACCCGGATCGGCCCGGACCCGCAGGGCTTCGACTGGAACTGAGCCGCCCGTAACGGTCCGTGCGACGGCCGGCCGTACCCCGGGGGTGCGGCCGGCCGTCGCGGGTACGCCCGAGGGCCGTCACTCCGCACAGGTGACGGCCCTCGGGCGTGTGCGCGGACGGGCCGCGCGGCTGCCGAATCGTTCCGCCCGGCTAGAGCCGGGCGGTCTTGGCGAGCAGGGCCAGTGCCTGCTCGTGCTCCTCCGGATCCAGCGGGGAGAGGAGCAGTTCCTGCACCTCGCGCACCCCGGCCGCCGACCGGTGCAGGAGGTCCTGCCCGGCGGGCGAGAGCGACAGCAGGTTGCGCCGCCCGTCCGAGGGGTCGCGGCGGCGCAGCACCAGGCCGCGCCGGACGAGCCGGCTGACCATCTCGGCCATCGTCGCCTTGTCGAGCGAAGCGAGTTCGCCGACGGTGCGCTGGTCCGCACCGGGCTCGGTCTCCAGCGCTTCCAGCACCGCATACTGGGGCGCGGTCAGATCGGCTCCGACCTTCTCGGACCAGAGCTTGGTGTGCACCTGCTGGGCCACCCTGATGAGGTAGCCGATCGCCCGCTGGGCGTCGAGCAGCGGGCGCGCGTCGGTCAGCGCGGCGACCGCGGCCGGCTCCAGCCGGGCTATCTTGGCCATGACCCGGACGATCTCGATCTGCTCGTCGGGGGTGAGCGGCTCGAAGAGCGTCCGCTGGACGCGGACGACTCCGCCGGTGGCCTCGCGGACCGCCTGGGCGCCGTTCTGAGACAGGGCCAGCAGCTTGCGTCGGCCGTCGGCCGGGTCGCGCCGGCGCAGCACGAGGCCGCGTCGGACGAGTCGGGCCACCATCTCGGCCATCGTCGCCTTGTCCAGCGAGGCCCGTTCGCCCACGGTGCGCTGATCGGCACCGGGCTCCAGGGCGAGCGCGAGGAGCACGGCGAACTGCGGAGCCGTCAGATCGGCTCCGACGTGCTCGGACCACAAGCGGGTGTGCACCTGCTGGGCCACTCGGGTTGTCGGGATCTCCCCCAGCACCATGAAATCCGTCCCGGTGTCACGCTCGGTGTGTGTGGGACACCCGAGCGGGGCAGTAACGGCGAGTAAGCGTCCCGCTGTGTGGGAGGGCGCGTCAGCCGTGCAGCCGGTGGCTGCTGGCGCACACTATACAAACGGTCGAGCCGCCCTGGCAGGCAGGGGCTGATAGTAGTCGCATGTTCGGCAAAGTTGGCATATTTCCGCCATCTGTCGGGCCCACGACAGGTCGGGTTTCGCCCGTCCGGCCGCTGCCCGCCCTCACCCTCCGTCACCTGCGGCTCTACACCCTGGCCCATGAGGCTACCCGCCGGTAGGGTGTCCGCGCAGCGCGCTGTGTACCACCTTTCGCCCCGGGCTCACCGGCCGGGGCACGCGGGGAGGCCGCCGCCCCCGGTGCCGGCCTCCCTCCCCTCCGAGAGAGACGAGTACGAGCATGACCGAGCAGTCCCCCGCCACCCGGGTCGCCGTCGTCACCGGTGGCGCCCGCGGCATCGGTGCCGCCACCGCCCTGCGCCTGGCCGCCGACGGCTACGCCGTCGCCGTGGTCGACCTGGAGGAGTCCGCGGGCAAGCAGACCGTGGACGCCATCGTGGCCGCGGGCGGCCGTGCGCTCGCCGTCGGCGCCGACGTCTCGAACGCGGAGCAGGTGCAGGCCGCCGTCGACCGGATCGCCGCCGAACTCGGCGCCCCCGTGGTGCTGGTGAACAACGCCGGTGTGCTCCGCGACAACCTGCTCTTCAAGATGTCCGAGTCCGACTGGGACACCGTCATGAACGTGCACCTCAAGGGCGCCTTCCTGATGACCCGTGCGGTGCAGAAGCACATGGTGGACGCCGGTTTCGGACGGATCGTCAACCTCTCCTCCTCCTCGGCGCAGGGCAACCGCGGCCAGGCCAACTACTCGTCGGCCAAGGCCGGTCTGCAGGGCTTCACCAAGACCCTCGCGATCGAGCTCGGCAAGTTCGGCATCACCGCCAACGCGGTCGCCCCGGGCTTCATCGCCACCGACATGACCGCCGCCACCGCCGCCCGGGTCGGCATGGAGTTCGAGGCGTTCAAGCAGGCCGCCGCGACCCAGATCCCGGTGAACCGGGTCGGCACCCCCGAGGACATCGCGCACACCATCTCCTTCCTGGCGAGCGAGGGCGCGGGCTTCGTCTCCGGCCAGGTCGTGTACGTGGCCGGCGGCCCGCTCGACTGACCGCGGGAACGGGTGCTGCGGACCGCGCCCGCGGCGGCGGCACGTCCGCGCCGGCCGCCACGGGTGCGGAAGAAGCCAGAGCGTCGCAGTGCGCTCAGGCCCTCCGATGGTCCACACTCGGTAGCAGACGTCCGCTGCCCGAGGAGGGCGGCGGAGCCGCAGCCGACCGCTCGCCGACGGCACGGCCGGCACTCGTACCACTGGAGGCCTCCATGTCCGAGTCCACTGACAGCCGATCGATGCCCACCCCGGACCACCTGCTCCACACCGGGGCGGAGCACCCCGTCGACCCCGAGGACCTGGTGATGGCCTCCGGCCGCACCCCCACGCCGGAGCTGATCGAGAAGGCCCGGCAGGACCTCCAGAAGTACGGCCGGGTCGCCGTCGAGCGCCTGCTCCCCTGACCTGGAGCCCGTACCGCCGCCGCCGAGGGGCCCCGCCACCGCGGGGCCCCTCGCGCTTCCCGGCTCCTCGCACATGCCCGGCTGGGCCGCCGCGGAGCGGGCCCGCACCGGACCGCCGCCGTACGGCCGGAGGGCAGCGGGGCAGCGGGTAGGGTCTCTGGGGTGCGAGTCCTGACCGAACCCCCTCTCGACCGGCGGTCAGCGTCCGTTCCGCCGGCGGTGCCGGCCCGGGCGCCGATCGGCCGCCGACGCGCGCTGCTGATCGCCGTCACCGCGCTGGTGTACGCGGCGGTCGTGGTCGGGGTGCTCGCCGACACCGCACTGGTGCGCTTCGACTGGTGGCTGGAGCTGCTGAAGCCGTACAAGCGGTGGCCCGAGGTGCAGTCGCTGCTCGACGTGTGGATCGTGGCGGGCCAGCGCGGCCCGTCCGCGATCGCCGCGTGCCTCTGGCTCGGCTGGCGCTCCTGGCGCAGCCGCACGGTTCGGCCGCTGCTGGTGATGGGCGCCGCCCTGCTGCTCCTCAACATCACCGTCGGCGGCGTCAAGATCCTCACCGGGCGGCTCGGCCCGCACTACGCACACGTCATCGACTCCCCCGAGCTGTTCGCCGGAGGAACGATCTTCCCGTCCGGGCACACCGCCAACGCGGTGGTGACCTGGGGCGTCCTCGCCTACCTCGCGGTGCGGTGGCGGCGCACCGGCGCGCTGCTGGCCGGGCTGACGGCGGCGTCGATCGGCCTCACCACGGTCTACCTCGGCACCCACTGGATCTCGGACGTCGTGGCCGGGTGGACGGCCGGCCTGCTGGTGCTGCTCGCCCTGCCGCTGGCCGAGCCGGCGGTGGACGCCGCGGACCGCTGGGTCACCGCGCTGTACCACGGACCCTCCGGCCGCTCCGGGCGCTGATCCCCGGGCCTACCCTGGAAGGGGGCTGGAGGTGAGCGCCATGCGTACGGCGAGGACACCCCGGTACTGGCGCAGCGGCACCGAGCCGGCGACGGCACGCAGCGACCTGAAGCTGCGCTTCCTGCTGTCGGTGCTCTTCCTGCCCGTGTTCGTGGCGATGACGGCGGGGTTCGCGCTCTGGGCGTCCCGCAGCACCGGGTCCGACCTGCCGAGCAGCGGTGCGCTGACGGGCTTCGCGGTGCTCTCCGGGGTGCTGACGGTGTTCGCCGCGGTGGACCTGTACGTGGTGGTCCGGCGACGCCGCACCGAGCTCTGACGCCCGGCCCGGTGAGCGCCGGGCGGATCGGGACCCGCGGTGCCCGTGGACCCACCGCGGCAGGCCGAGCGGGTCGGCATCGTGCAGCTCGGGCCGCAGCGGCTCCTCGCTCGTCGGCGGCACGGTGCACGGTGTCCGTGAGGGTGCCGTCGAGCCGGGCGAGAACGCCTCCGGTTCGGCGGCGTCGCGGTAGCGCACGAGCACGGTGACCGGGCCGAAGCACTCCTCCAGCAGCGGTTGTCGAGCCGGTCGGCCTTCCGGGAAGGCCGCGCGCATCCGCGGGTCGAGCATCGGGGCGGCCGGGCCTGCGCGGCGGCGACCACGGCCTTCTCCACACCGCGGTCGGCGTGCGGGACAGACGATCAGCGGCGCCCCGATGGACGCCGGCGACCTCCTGCCCCCGGCCACCCGCCACCTCTGACGGGCCTCGCGGTCGGCCGGTCCCGCGGAGAGCGCGGTCCCCCGCCGCACCGGCCGGAGCGGAGGGGCCGCCGCCCGGCGGCGCAATCGCGGCACACCCCTCCCCCGATCGCCGAGGGCATGACAGTCTGTCCGCCATGCGCACACGCTCCCTCACCGTGGTCGTCGCGGCCGTCGCCGCACTCGGGCTGGCCGGCTGCTCCGGCTCCACCGGCTCCACGCCGAAGGCCGACCCCGCCGCCCCTGCCTCCGCCGCCGCCCCTGCCACTCCGGCCGCCTCCGGGGCCGCCGCCTCCGACCCCGCCGCAGCCACGCCGACCGGGGCGAAGCCTGCTCCGCCGTCGGACGCCGGGCTGCCCGCCGAGCCGGACGCCGGCACCGCCGCCAAGCTGGTCGCGGCGCTGAAGGCGCTGAACCCGGACATCGTCTCGGCGGGGCCGGAGAAGACGGTGGAGGCGGCCCGCAAGGAGTGCCAGGCCGTCTACAACTACCCCAAGGACCGCGCGAAGCTGGTCGAGGTGACCGGCAGCACCTTCACCTCGGCGACGCACCCGCAGGGCTTCGGCCCGGAGGTCTCGGCGAAGATCCTCGCCGCCGTGCAGGCCTCGGGCCTCTGCACCCGCCCCTGACCCACCGCCGCACCCCGGCCCACGCCCTGCCCACCCCCGCCCCGTCGACCACCCGCGGGCCCCGACCGTCCTCCGGCCGGGGCCCGTGCCCGTTCGGTGCGACCCGCGGAGCAGCGCCCGCACCGCGGCCGGGTCCGCGTCGGAGGCCGGGCCCGCGTGGTGGAGCCGCAGTTCGTCGGCGTCCGGGACGGCCCGCGGCAGGCCCCCGCCCATCCCGGCGACCACCGGCAGGTCGGCCGCCGGCACGGTGCCCGGGCGCCGGTGCGGCACGACGAGCGGCAGGGTCCGGCCCGGATCGGGCAGCACCCGGAACCCGCACCGACTTCGGCGGCATCACCCCGGCCGTCCGCACCCTGCACCGCGCCGAGGCCTTCGGCAGGGACTGCGAGGCGCACGGCGACGGCTCCGGCAACCTCGCGCTGCTCGGCTCCACCACCGACGGCCGCTGTACGAGCGCGGGCTGCTCCACCTGCCCACCGACTTCGACGCCGTACCGCCGCACCTCCACGCGATCGTCGACGCCATGGACGAGCATGGCACCGTCCGGCCGCCCGACCGGCCGGGCCCCGGCGACCACGTCGACCTCGACCACATCGAGCGCCACCCGACCACCAGGGACTGACGATGCCCCGCACCATCCTGCTCACCGGCGCGGCCGGCGGCGTCGGCACCGCGCTGCGCAACCTGCTGCCGCCGTACGGCCACCGCCTCCGGCTCGCCGACCTCGCACCCGTCCCGGACGCCCCGGACGCCCTCGTCTTCGACCTCCGGGACGCCGGGGCCGTCCGCGCGGCCGTCCGCGGCGTGGACGCCGTCGTCCACCTGGGCGGCATCTCGCTGGAGGACTCCTTCGCCCGCATCCTCGGCGCCAACGTCGAGGGCACCCACCACCTCTACGAGGCCGCCCGGCTGGAGGGCGTGCGGCGGGTGGTCTTCGCCAGCTCCAACCACGCCGTCGGCTTCACCCCGCTGCACGGCCTCGGCCCGGGCGGCAAGGGCCTGATCGGCACCGACATACCGCCCCGGCCCGACACCTACTACGGCCTGTCCAAGGTGTTCGGCGAAGGCCTGGCCCAGCTCTACGCCGACAAGTACGGCATCGACACCGTCTCGATCCGGATCGGCTCCTGCTTCCCGAGGCCGCGCTCCACCCGGATGCTCTCCACCTGGCTCAGCCCCGCCGACTGCGCCCGGCTGGTGCACGCCGCCCTCACCGCCCCCGTCGACGGGCACGTGGTGGTCAACGGCATCAGCGCCAACACCCGCGCCTGGTGGGACCTGGCCCCAGCGCGGGCGCTCGGCTACGAGCCGCAGGACGACGCCGAGGCGTATGCCGCCGAGGTGATCGCCGAACACGGCGAACTGCCGCCCGACGGCGTCGACGCCCGCTTCCTCGGCGGCGCCTTCACCGAGATCGAACCACCGCGCTGAGCGGTCCGGTCGGGGGCGCGGGGAACTGCGCGGTCCCGCGCCCCTCGTGGAGTGCGGGGTTCACCGCCCGCCGACCGCCTGCTTGACCAGGGTGCGGCCGAAGTCCCACATCAGGCCGCTGCCGCGGTGCGCCTCGTCCATCACCTCGGTGAAGGCGTCGACGAAGCGGTCGACCTCCTTCTCGGTGATGATCAGCGGCGGGATCAGCTTGATCACCTCCAGGTGGTCGCCGGACACCTGGGTGAGGATCCGGTGCCGCTGCAGCAGCGGCACGACCACCATCTGCGCGAACAGCCCCTTGCGGGCGGCCTGCAGCGCCGTCCACCCGGTGCGCAGCTTCAGCGACTTGGGCCGGCCGAACTCGATGCCGATCATCAGCCCGCGGCCCCGCACGTCGGCCAGCAGCTCGTACCGGTCGACGAGTTCCGCGAGCCTGCCGCGGAACAGGTCGCCCACCTTGCGGGCGTTGGCCACCACCTGCTCGTCGCGCATCACGTGGAGCGTGGCGAGACCCGCCGCCATCGCCTGTGCGTTGGAGCCGAAGCTGGCGGAGTGCACCAGCACCCGGTCCATCGACGAGTACACCTTGTCGAAGATCCAGTCCTTGCCCAGGGTGGCGCCGATCGGCACGTAGCCGCCGGAGAGCGCCTTGGCCGCGCAGACCAGGTCGGGCCGCACACCCTCCTCGTGCTGGTAGGCGAAGAAGTCACCGGTGCGGCCGATGCCGGTCTGCACCTCGTCGCAGATCAGCAGCGCCTTGTGGGCGTGCAGCAACTCCTGCGCGGCGTACAGCCAGCCGGGCGGGGCGGCGTGCACGCCCTTGCCCTGGATCGGCTCGACGATCAGCGCGGCGACGTCGCCCTTCTTCAACTCCTTCTCCAGCGCCGCGAGATCGCCGAGCGGCACCGGGGTGTCCGGCAGCAGCGGCTCGAAGCCCTTGCGGAAGCCGCTCTCGCCGTTGACCGAGAGCGAGCCGGCGGTGAGGCCGTGGAAGGCGTGGTCGCAGTAGAGGATCCGGCGCCGGCCGGTGGCGCAGCGGGCGAACTTGAGCGCGGTCTCGACCGCCTCGGTGCCGCTGTTGCCGAAGAACACCCGGTCCAGGCCCGGGGCTTCGGCGATCAGCCGCTCGGCGAGCAGGCCGGGCAGCGGGGCGCAGTCGAAGCGGGTGAGGTCGGGCAGCCCGAGGTCCATCACCTGCTGCACGGCGGAGCGCACCACGGGGTGGTGCCGGCCCAGCGCGAAGATCCCGAACCCGGCCAGCATGTCCAGGTACTCGTTGCCCTCGGCGTCGTAGAAGTACGGCCCTTCGGCACGTTCGTAGTACTTGTCGAAGCCGATGGTGTGCAGCATCCGGGGCAGCTGCGGGTTGAGGTACCTGGCGTGCAGCTCGTAGCGCTCGGCGGCGCGGTCGGCGAGCAGGGCGGCGAGGTCGAGGCCCCCGGTGGGACGGTCAGCCGGCATGGTGCTGGTTCGCTCCTCGGATCGGTAGCAGCTGCTTGGCGTGGGCGGCGGTCTGGGCGGCGACTCCGGTGCCGGTGAGTCCGATCTCCTCGAGGATCTCACCGCGGCCGGCGTGCGCCAGGAACTCCTGCGGGATACCGAGGTCGCGCAGCGGGGTGTCGACACCGGCGTCGCGCATGGCCTGGGCCACGGCGGCGCCGACGCCGCCGGTGCGGCCGTTGTCCTCGACGGTGACGACCAGCCGGTGGGCCGCGGCGAGGTCGACCAGGCCGGGGGCGACGGGCTTCACCCAGCGCGGGTCGACGACGGTGGCGGTGAAGCCCTCGGCGAGCAGCAGCGCGGCGGCGTCGAGGCAGGCGGGTGCCATGGCGCCGACGGCGACCAGCAGGATCTCGGGGGCGGGCCCGGTGCGGTGCAGCACGTCGATGCCGCCGACCCGTTCCAGGGCGGGCACGCCGGGGCCGAGGTCGCCCTTGGGGAAGCGCAGCACGGTGGGGGCGTCGGTGACCTCGACGGCCTCGCGGAGCTGGGTGCGCAGCTGTTCGGCGTCGCGCGGCGCGGCGAGCCGCAGGCCGGGGACGACCTGGAGGATCGACATGTCCCACATGCCGTTGTGGGAGGCGCCGTCGTTGCCGGTGACGCCGGCCCGGTCGAGGACGAAGGTGACGCCCAGCTTGTGCAGGGCGACGTCCATCAGCACCTGGTCGAAGGCCCGGTTGAGGAAGGTCGCGTAGACGGCGACGACCGGGTGCAGGCCGGCGGTGGCGAGGCCGGCCGCGCTGGCGACGGCGTGCTGCTCGGCGATGCCGACGTCGAAGGTGCGGTCGGGGTGGGCCGCGGCGAAGTCGGCGAGTCCGACCGGCTGGAGCATGGCGGCGGTGACGGCGACGACGTCGGCCCGCTCCTTGCCGAGTTCGACCATCTCGGTGCCGAAGACGGAGGTCCAGGAGGTTCCGCGGGAGGGCGAGACGGGCAGGCAGGTGTACGGGTCCATGGCGCCGACGGCGTGGAAGCGGTCGGCCTCGTCCTGTTCGGCGGGGCGGTAGCCGCGGCCCTTCTCGGTGATGCAGTGGACGATGACGGGGCCGCCGAAGCGCTTGGCGCGGCGCAGCGCCTGTTCGACGGCGCCGATGTCGTGGCCGTCGATCGGTCCGACGTACTTGAGGCCGAGGTCCTCGAACATGCCCTGCGGGGCGAAGGCGTCCTTGAAGCCCTTCTTGGCGCCGTGCAGGGCGCCGAAGATGGGCTGGCCGACGATCGGGGTGCGCTGCAGGGCCTCCTTGCCCCAGGTGAGGAAGCGTTCGTAGCCGCGGGTGGTGCGCAGGGTGGCGAGGTGGTGGGCGAGGCCGCCGATGGTGCGGGCGTAGGAGCGCTCGTTGTCGTTGACGACGATGACCAGCGGGCGGTCGTCGGCCTCGGCGATGTTGTTGAGGGCCTCCCAGGCCATGCCGCCGGTGAGGGCGCCGTCGCCGACGACGGCGACGGTGTGCCGGTCGGTGCGGCCGAGCAGCTGGTTGGCCTTGGCGATGCCGTCGGCGTAGCCGAGCGCGGTGGAGGCGTGCGAGTTCTCGATGAGGTCGTGGTCGGACTCGGCGCGCGAGGGGTAGCCGGAGAGGCCGCCGCGGGCGCGCAGCCGGGTGAAGTCCTGGCGGCCGGTGAGGAGCTTGTGGACGTAGGCCTGGTGGCCGGTGTCCCAGAGGATGCGGTCGCGCGGGGAGTCGAAGACGCGGTGGACGGCGATGGTCAGTTCGACCACGCCGAGGTTGGGTCCGAGGTGGCCTCCGGTGCGGGTGACGGCGTCGATCAGGAAGTCGCGGATCTCGTCGGCGAGCAGGGGGAGGTCGCCGGCCGGCAGGCGTCTCAGGTCGGCGGGCCCCTTGATGGTGGACAGGAGTGACATGGCTTCACCTCGCGACTCGGTGGAGAGCGATGACCGTCTGTGTCCAGGGTGCGGCCGGGGCGGTCGGCTCGCCTGTTGTCCGTGCGCCCGGGCGTGCGCCGGAGCGCACGCCGCGGGGCCTCGGACGTCAGTTGATCCGGCCGGAGCCCAGGGTTTCCCGGGCGGCGCGCAGGGACTCCTTGAGCGAGCCCATGGTGGCGAGCACGGCGGTGGGTTCGTAGCCGCAGTGCGCCATGCAGTTGTCGCAGCGCGGGTCCCGGCCGCGGCCGTACTTGTCCCAGTCGGTCTTCTCGATGAGTTCGCGGTAGGTGGGGACGTAGCCGTCGGCCATCAGGTAGCAGGGGCGCTGCCAGCCGAAGAGCGAGTAGTTGGGGATGCCCCAGGCGGTGCAGTCGAAGTCGACCTTGCCCTCCAGGAAGTCCAGGAAGAGCGGGCTGTGGTTGAGCCGCCAGCGGCGCCTGTTGCCGCCGGAGAAGGCCTTGCGGAAGAGCTCCCTGGTCTGTTCGACGCCGAGGAAGTGGTCCTGGTCGGGCGCCTTCTCGTAGGCGTAGGCCGGGGAGATCATCATCTCGTCGACCTTGAGCTCGTCGTTGAGGTAGTCGAGGACCTCGATGATGGTCTGCGGGGTGTCGGTGTTGAAGAAGGTGGAGTTGGTGGTGACCCGGAACCCGCGCCGCTTGGCCTCCCGGATCGCCTCCACCGCCTCGTCGAAGGTGCCGTCCTTGGCGACCGAGGCGTCGTGGCGCTCGCGCAGGCCGTCGATGTGGACGGTGAAGGTGAAGTACGGCGAAGGAGTGAACCTGTCGAGCTTCTTGCGCATCAGCAGCGCGTTGGTGCAGAGGAAGACGTACTTGCGGCGGGCCACCAGCTGGCGGACGATCTCGTCGATCTGCGGGTGCATCAGCGGCTCGCCGCCGGCGATGGAGACCATCGGCGCCCCCGACTCCAGGACGGCGCCGACCGCCTGGGCGACCGGCATCCGCTGCTTGAGGACGCCGGCCGGGTGCTGGATCTTGCCGCACCCCTCGCAGGCCAGGTTGCAGGCGTACAGCGGTTCGAGTTCGACGATCAGTGGGAACTTCTCGCGGCGCCTCAGCTTCTGTTGCAGCAGGTAGGTGGACACGCGGACGGACTGGCGCAGCGGCATGGCCATGGCTAACTCGCCTCCTGCGGGAGTGTCGAGGGCTGTGGTGGACGGGGTGCTGCGGTGGCGACCAGGCGGTGCCACTCGGTGAGGGCGGGCACGGCGGCGCGCAGGGCGCGCCAGGCGTGCACACCGGCCGGCAGGGTGCCGGGCCGGATCAGCTCGCGTTCGGGGGTGTCGACGACCACCCGGAGCACCGCGGCGGGCAGCCCGGGCCGGGTCTCGGCGCGGGCGGCGAGGACGGCGGCGGCCTCCATGTCGACGGCGAGGGCGCCGCGGGCGTGCAGCGCCCGGCGCTGGGAGCCGCGCACGACGTGGTCGGCGGTGTGGTGGAGTCCGGTGTGCGTGGTCAGGCCGCAGGCCTGCAGGGCCTTGGCGAGGGTCGGCGCGCTGTCGAGCGCGAACCGCCCGCCCTCCGAGTCGCGGACGGCGTCCGCGACGATGACCTCGCCGGGGGCGGTGCCGGGGGCGACGGAGGCGCCGAACCCGGCGACCACCAGGGCGCCGTAGTCACCGGTGGAGAGCAGGGTCCGGGCGACCTGACCGGCCCGGTCGCGGCCGATCCCGGTGCGGACCAGGACGGGCGAACCGCCGATCGCACCGGCCCAGTCGCCGCCGCGCAGGGCCCAGGCCTCCGGCCCGAGGGCGCACACCACCAGCAGGGGCTCACCCGTCATCGCACACCTCCGGCCGTCTCGGTGAAGTGACGTTTTCTCACCGGTCACCTCCTGCCCCGAGCGGCCGCCCGGTCACGTACCTGCCGAGCGCCGTCACCGGGAACACCAGGCGGTACAGGTGGTAGTTGATGGAGAAGTCCCACGGGAACCCCGTCCCGGTGAACTGCGGTTCGTCCCAGGTGCCGTCGGCGCGCTGGGTGCGGGCCAGCCAGGCGACGCCGCGTTCCACGGCCTCGCTGCCGCTGCCCGGGCCGTCGGGTGCCTCGCCGGCCGCGAGCAGCGCCATCAGCGCCCAGGCGGTCTGCGAGGCGGTGGAGTCGCCGCGGCCGGCCCAGGTGGCCGGGTCGTCGTAGGAGCGCATGTCCTCGCCCCAGCCGCCGTCCGGGTTCTGCCGGCTCTCCAGCCAGTGGACGGCGCGGCGGACGGACGGGTGGTCGCCCCGGATCCCGGCGGCGACCAGGGCGGGCAGTACCGAGCCGGTGCCGTAGATGTAGTTGGTGCCCCAGCGGCCGAACCAGGCGCCGTCCTCCTCCTGGTGGTCGAGCAGCCAGGCGATGCCGCGCAGGGCGCGCGGGTCGGCGGCGCCGCCGACCTCGGCCAGCATCTCCACCACGTGGGCGGTGACGTCGGCCGAGGGCGGGTCGATGACCTCGCCGAAGTCGCAGAACGGCAGCTTGTTGGGGAGCGGGCTGGTGTTGTCGACGTCGAAGGCGCCCCAGGCGCCGTCGCGGGACTGCATGCCGAGGCACCAGCGGACGGCGCGTTCCACGGCGCCGTTCAGCCGCGAGGGCTCCGGATGGGCGACCCGGCGCAGCGCCAGCACGACCTCGGCGGTGTCGTCGATGTCGGGGTAGGTGTCGTTGTGGAATTCGAAGGCCCAGCCGCCGGGCGCCAGCCGCGGCCGCTTGACCGACCAGTCGCCGCGGGTGGTGATCTCCTCGCCGAGCATCCAGTCGGCGGCCCGGACGACGGCCGGGTCGTCGGCGGGCAGCCCGGCGTCGCGCAGCGCGATGGTGGCCAGGCAGGTGTCCCAGACCGGGGACTGGCAGGCCTCCAGCCAGCGTCTGCCGTCCTCGGTGTGCACGGTGAAGCCGTCGAAGGCGGCCAGGCCGGCCTTCATCACCGGGTGGTCGAGCCGGTAGCCGAGCAGGTGCAGGGCGATCAGGGAGTAGACGGCGGGCGGTTGGATGCCGCCCCAGCAGCCGTCGGCCTCCTGGCGGTCGACGATCCAGCGGCCGGCCCGGGCGAGCGCACTGCGGCGCAGCGGCCGCACCGCGTAGCGGTGGTAGTGGTGCATCAGCCGGTCGAGGCGTTGGAAGAGACCCTCCCAGCTGGCGGCGGGCGCCAGCGGCGGGGCCGGGTACGGGTCGGCCGGGTCGGTGTGCAGTTCGGTGAGGTCGAACGGGCCCGGGCGTACCGGGCGGTGGGCCGAGACCACGGCCAGCGGGACGATGGTCTGCCGGGCCCACTGGCCGAAGGCGTAGATGTTGAGCGGGGCCCAGCTGGGCAGGAAGAGGATCTCCGGGGGGAGTTCGGGGAGGCGCTGCCAGGGCCACCAGCCGAACAGGGCGAGCCAGATGCGGGTGAAGACCCGGGTGGCCGCGATTCCGCCGTGCTCCCGGACGTAGCGGGAGGCGGCCTGCATGTGCTCGGCGCCGGGGTCGTCCCCGGCGAGTCTCAGGGCGACGTACGCCTCGACGGTGGTGGACAGTTCGGGAGGGCCGCCGTGGAAGGTCGCCCAGGTGCCGTCCGCGCGCTGCTGCGAGCGGATCCAGGCTGCCGTGGCCCGGGTCTGGTCCGCGGTGCGGATGCCCAGGAACTCGCGCAGTAAAAGGTCCTCGGCGTCCATGGTGACGTTGGTTTCCAGGTCGCCCTTCCACCAGCCGTCGGGGTCCTGCAGTGACAGCAGGTGGGCGGTCGCCCGGGCCAGCGCGGCCTCGGCGGGTACATCGTCCGATCGTCCTACCGGAATCCGGCCGTCCGTGGCCCGCGCCTCCTCGGGAGGCGGGACGAGACCGTCCGGCACCGGCACCGGCACCGGCACCGGCACCTGACGGTCGGCCACCCGGTCGGGAGGGCGGTCGCCCACCGCGACCGGCTCGGGATACTCGGGGTCGAGCCGGCCGCCCGCGGTTGCTGTCAATTCACGTCACCTCTCTCGTACCACCACGAATTCGGCGAGTGCGACGAAGTGCTCGCGCACCTCGTCGGTCATCGGCACCTCGTCCAGTGCGGCGAGGGCGGTCTGGTGCTGGCGGCGGGCCTCGTCCTGCGTCCAGGCCCGGCCGCCGGCCTCCTCGATCAGTGCGGCACGGGCGGCGAGCACCTGCTCGCTCTCCTCGCCGCGGCCCTGCGGGTCGGCCAGCTGGTCGGCGAGCTTGCGGGAGGCGGCGCCGCCCTCGGCGAGCGCGGCGCACACCGGGAGCGACTTCTTGCGCTGGCGCAGGTCGCCCCAGTGCGGCTTGCCGGTGACCTCGGTCGCGCCCCAGATGCCGAGCAGGTCGTCGACCGCCTGGAAGGCCAGGCCGAGGTGGTGCCCGTAGCGCTGCAGCGCGTCGGAGACCCGGTCGTCGGCGCCCGCGAGCACGGCACCGATCGCGGCGGAGGCGGCGAGCAGGGCGCCGGTCTTGCCGCCCTCCATCTCCAGGCACTCCTCCACCGTCACCACGTCGCGCTGCTCGAAGGCGACGTCCATGGCCTGGCCGTCGATGAGCTTGCGGGTGGCGGTGGTGATCAGCCGGACGGCGCGTGCGGCGTCCGCGGCGGTCGCACTGCCCGTGACCGCCGCGTCGAGCAGCACCTCGGTGCCCAGCGTGGCGAGCGCGTCGCCGACCAGGATCGCCTGGGCCGGTCCGAAGACCGTCCACGCGGTGGCCCGGTGCCGCCGGGTCTCGTCACCGTCCATCAGATCATCATGGAGCAGCGAAAAGTTGTGTACCAGCTCGACGGAGACGCCCCCGGGCACGCCGGCCTCGGCCGGCGCACCGGCCGCCTCGGCCGACAGCAGGGCCAGTGCGGGCCGCACGGCCTTGCCGCCGTCGCCCGCGGCCGGACGGCCGTCCCGGTCGATCCAGCCGAAGTGGTAGGCGCCGACGGTGTCCATCGGTGCGGCCAAACGGGCGACGGCGGACCGCAGCGCCGGGGTGCACATGGTCCGGCCGCGTGCCAGCAGGTCCAGCACCGACGGGGTGTCCTTCACCGAGCCGGCGCCCTGGGTGCGAGCCTCCACGTACGTTCCCTCTCCGTGCGGATGCCCGGCCGCCGTGGGCGCCAGGCGTGGTGCGGTGTCAGTGGTCGTCGGGCGGGCGGGCGTCATCGCGGCCACCGCCCGTCGCCGCGGTCGGCGGGCAGCCGCCGGCCGGTGCGGGCGAGTGCGGCGTCCGCCGCGGCATGGCCGCTGCGCACCGCACTCTCCATGGTCGCGGGCCAGCCGGTGGCCGTCCACGAACCGGCCAGCAGGAGGCCGGGGACGTCGGTGGCCGCGGCGGGCCGCAGCGGGGCGGTGCCGGGGGCCGGGTCGAAGGTGGCCGTCCGCTCGCGGGTGACGAAGAAGTCCAGCACCCGTGCCTCGCGGGCACCGGGCACCAGCCGGGCCAGCTCGGGCAGGTAGCGCTCGCGCAGCTCGGCCACCGGCAGGTCGATCTCGGCCTGCACGGCGGACTGCGAGAGCGCCAGGTACTGGGCACCGGGAACGGCGAGGCCCGAATGGGCCGTCCGGTCGAACACCCACTGCACGGGCGAGCCCAGCGCGGCGAAGAACGGCCGGCGCAGCAGGGGGCGGTCGTACACCACGTGCACGTTGAGGATCGGCGCGTGGCCGAGCCCGGCGATCCGCTCCTGGTCGCGGATCGCGCCCGGCGGCAGCAGCGCCGCCGCGGACTCCTGGGCGCCGGCGAGCACCACGGTGTCGGCGGCGAGCAGCTCGCCGTCCTCCAGCCGGACGCCGTGCCGGTCGGCGGGCTTGATCTCGGCCGCGCGGGTGCGCAGCCGCACCTGTACGCCGAGGCGTTCCAGCTCGGCCAGGGCGGCGTCGTGGTGGATCCGGCCGAGCGGCACGTTGGCCATGCCGATGTCGGAGGCGCCCGGGTCGGAGAGCAGGCCGGTCTTGAAGACCATGGCGGCCAGCGCCAGCGAGGTCTGCTCGGCGGTGGCGTTCAGCGTGGCGACGCCGACCAGGTCCCACAGGGCCGCGACGGTGGCCGGGGACTGGCCGTGCTGCCGAAGCCAGGCGCCGAAGGAGATCGCGTCCAGCGCCGGGTCGGCGAGGTCGAGCGCCTGCAGGGCGAGGGCGGCCCGCACCACGCGCAGCCGGTCGGCCGGCACGAGGTGCGGGTACCCGGCGAGGCTGGCGGCCAGGTGCAGCGGTACGGGCAGGCCCGCGCGGCGCAGCCGGCCGAAGGTGCGCCGGCCGTCGGGGGTCACGGAGAGCACCGGGACGTCCAGGCGCGGCTGGAGATCCGTCAGACGGCCCGCGCCCAGTCGGTCCAGCAGGCCGCGGTAGGCGGTGCAGCAGCGCAGGAAGACGTGCTGGCCGTTGTCGACGACCAGGTCGCCGCGGCGGAAGGAGAAGGCGAGGCCGCCGAGCCGGGGCCTGGTCTCCAGCAGGGTGACCCGGTGGTCGGCCTCGGCGAGGCGCAGGGCCGCGGTGATGCCGGCGAGCCCGCCGCCGACCACGACGGCGGTGGGCCGCTCGGCCGTCGTCCGTGCGGTCATCGGTGCCACCCCCTGCCCTGGTCTCGCCGTCGTTTCGTGGACAACATCACTGCATATGCCCGTGATTCCCTGTTGACACAGAGTGACATAACTGGCGGAAGAATCAAGAACGCCCTCCGGCGAGCCCGGACAGCGCCACGTACGCCTTCTCCCAGCCCGGCAGGGAGACCCGGCCGCGCAGGACGGACTCGGGTTCGGCCGCGATCCGGCCGAGCAGGCGGTGGTAGATGCCGGCCATCGCGGCGGTGCAGGCGCGGCTGCGGCGGTCCAGCATCGGCAGCAGTCGCAGTCCCTCCTCGAAGGCCTGCTGGGCCCGCTGCGCCTCGAAGGCGATCAGCCCGGTGAAGTCCGCGCCGACCGGCGGCTCGGGCAGCGCGAAGCCCTCCTGGCAGCCGAACCGGACGAGGTCCTCGGTGGGCAGGTAGGTGCGGCCGTTGGCGGCGTCCTCGCGCAGGTCGCGCAGGATGTTGGTGAGCTGCAGGGCGAGGCCGAGGGTGTCGGCGTAGTGCGCGCCGAGCTCCGGGTCCTCGCAGCCGTAAACGCCGAGCGACAGCCGGCCGATGGCGCCGGCGACGCACCGGCAGTAGACCTTGAGGTCCTCGTACGTCGCGTACTCGACGCCCTTGAGGTCCATCTCGACGCCGTCGATCAGCTCGTCGAAGCCGCCGAGCGGGATCGGGAAGCGCCGGGCGGCGTCCGCGAGGGCGACCTTCACCGGGTCGGTGTCGTCCTCGCCGACCGCGCCGGCCCGGACCTCGTCCAGCAGCTCGCGGGTGCGCAGCAGCTGCTCGGCCTTGCGGTCGTCGGGGAGGTCGCCGTCGCCGATGTCGTCCACCCGGCGGGCCAGGGCGTAGAGCGCGGACATGGCGAGGCGCTTCGGCTCCGGCAGCAGCCGGATGCCGTAGCTGAAGTTGCGGGCCTGCAGCGCGGTGACCGCCTCGCAGTACCGGTAGGCCGCCATGACCGGCGCCGAGGCCAGTGGGGATGCCGCCACTCGGGCGTTCACCTTCCCTTCGCGAAGAGTGCCGCCGCCCGCAGTGCCAGGCGGCGCTTGTCCGGCTTGGGCTGCTGGGCGAGCACGTCGTACCCGGCGGCCTCGACGGCCTCCAGGGCCGCGTACCCGCCCGCGGTGAATCCCGCGAGCAGCAGCCGTAGCCTCCCGTGAACCGTACCCACCAGCGGTGCGCCGCGGTCGAGCAGGGTCCGGACCCGCTCGGCCTCGAAGGCGATCAGCTCGCGCACCCGCGGGCCGGCGGTCGGCTCGGCGAGGTCGGCCTCGGTGACGCCGAACCGTTCGAGGGAGTCGGCGGGCAGGTAGATCCGGCCGCGGTCGAGGTCCTCGGCGACGTCCTGGATGTGCTCGACGATCTGCAGGCCGCTGCAGATCGCGTCGGAGAGCGCGATCCGCTCGGGGGTGGCGACGCCGGCGATGGCGAGCACCAGCCGGCCGACGGGGTCGGCGGAGAGGGTGCAGTAGCCGATCAGGTCGCGGTAGGTGGCGTAGCGGGTGGTGGTCTGGTCGACCCGGTTGGCCTCGATCAGACGGCGGAACGGCTCCGGGGTGACCGGGTGGCGGTCGGCGAGCGGGACGAGCGCCTTCATCAGCGGGTGGCGGGGCGGCTCGGCACCGCGGCCGAGGGCGGCCTCGAAGGCCCGGTCGAGGTCCCGCTCCAGGCCGTCCAGCAGGCCGAGCCGGAAGGCGGTGCGGTCGGCGACGACCGGGACGTCCAGCAGTTCGGCGACCCGCTCGGGGTCGGCGAGGTCACCGTCCCCGGCGTCGTCGACCAGGCGGGCGAAGCCGTACACCGCCATCAGGTCGGTGCGCCAGGCGGCGGGCAGGAAGGACGGCGCGACCGGGAAGTTCTCCAGGTCCGCCTTCTCCAACGTGGCGCCGTCTGTCTGATTGTCTGATTTGGCCGAAGCCACCACTGCCGTCACTCCCCCGTTCTACACCGGTACGCGCCCCGGCTCGCACCCGGACACGCGAAGCGCCGAGGGTCCCGCGGCAGGTGCCGGGTCCCTCGGCGCTTCCTCGCGTCGGCTCAGGCCTGGTTGTGCTTCTCGTACGCCTTCACCACGACGTCGGTCGGCCCGTCCATGACGAGCTCGCCCTTCTCGATCCAGATGGTGCGCTCGCAGGTGTCGCGGATCGCGTTGTTGTTGTGGCTGACCAGGAAGACCGTGCCGGCCTCCTTGCGCAGCTCGCGGATGCGGGCCTCGGAGCGCTTCTGGAACTTCTGGTCACCGGTGGCCAGCGCCTCGTCGATCAGCAGCACGTCGTGCGTCTTCGCCGCGGCGATGGAGAACCGCAGACGGGCCGCCATGCCGGAGGAGTACGTGCGCATCGGCAGGGTGATGAAGTCGCCCTTCTCGTTGATGCCCGAGAAGTCGACGATGTCCTGGTAGCGGGAGCGCACCTCGGCGGGGGACATGCCCATCGCCAGGCAGCCCAGCACCACGTTGCGGTCGCCGGTCAGGTCGTTCATCAGCGCGGCGTTCACACCGAGCAGCGAGGGCTGCCCGTTGGTGTAGATGCCGCCCGCCTCGGTCGGCAGCAGGCCCGCGATGGCGGCCAGCATGGTCGACTTGCCGGAGCCGTTGGAGCCGATCAGGCCGATGGCCTCGCCCTTGTACGCCACGAAGCTGACGCCGCGGACGGCGTGCACCTCGCGGATGGCGGGCGAGCGCTTGCGCGAGATGATCCGGCTCAGCGCCGAGGTGGCGCTGCCGCGGCCGGAGCCGGCGCCGTGCACCTTGTAGACGATGTGCACGTCGTCCACGACGACGGTGGGCACACGGGACTGGTCGGCGTCCACGGGGGCCGCCTCCTTGAGCTTGGTGGTCGTCGAGTCAGCCACGGCCGTACTGCTCCTCAGCCTTCCAGAAGAACACGAACCCGAACAGGCCCGCGACGACCGCCCACCCGACCGAGACGGCCCAGACGTGCGGCGGCAGACCCGCCCGGTTGATGGCGCTCGGGTCGAACGCGTAGCGGATCAGGTCCATGTACACGGCCGCCGGGTTGACGTCCGCCATGACCTGGATCCAGTGCGGCCAGCTCTTGATGTTGGCCTCGATGCTGTAGAACACGCCCGAGAGGTACATCCAGGTGCGCAGGATGAACGGCATCAGCTGCGCCATGTCGGTGGTCTTGGCGCCGACCCGGGCCATCGCCAGCGCGAGGCCGGTGTTGAAGACGCACAGCAGCGCGACGGCGGGGATCACCAGCAGCCAGGTCAGACCGGGCGAGATGCCGCTGATCAGCACGATCGCGACCAGCACCACCATCGAGATCAGCAGCTGCTGCAGCTGGATGATGGTGAAGGCGATCGGCAGGCACGCCCGGGGGAAGTGCAGTGCCCGGATCAGGCCGAGGCTGTCCGAGATCGCGCGGGTCCCGCTCTGGACCGCGGTCTGGATGAACTGGAAGGTGAAGACGCCGATGCACAACCACGGGATGTAGTAGTCCATCGACTTGCTGCCCGAGAGGATCAGGCCGAAGACCAGGAAGTAGACCACGCAGTTCAGCAGCGGGGTCACGACCTGCCAGACCTGGCCGAGCTTCGCCGTGCTGTACTGCGCGACCAGCCGGGCGGTCGCGAAGGACATGATGAAGTGGCGCCGGGACCACAGCTGCCGCACGTACTTGCGCAGCGGCGGCCGCGCACCGCTCACCGTGAGGCCGTACTTGGCCACGAGCTGCTGGGGGGTCAGGCCCGCGTCGGCGCCCCTCGGGGCCGAGAGGCTGAGCGGGTCACTCAATGTCGACACATTCGTCCTTGATCACGGAGTTTGATTCGACCGGCAGGGGGCTTGCCGGTGGCAGCGATCAGATGATCGGCGGTCGGCCCAGGCGGGTCAGTCGCCATACAGTACGCCATCGCATCGGCCGTCGCGGACCGCAGGGTTCCGCCCAGCCGGCCCGGAATCCGCCCAGCCAGGCCTTGAGCGCGTCACCGGACGGGCGGCGGGCCAGGGTGAGCAGGAGCCAGGTCCCCAGGTAGAGAGGCACCAGCGGGGCCGGAAGGTTCCGCCGGGCCAGCCACACGCGGTTGCGGGCCACGTTGTGGAAGTACGAGGCGTGCCGGGCCGGCGAGGTGGTCGGGTGGTGCAGCACCACGTCGGCGCGGTAGTCGATGGCCCAGCCGGCGTCCTGCGCGCGCCAGGCCAGGTCGGTCTCCTCGTGCGCGTAGAAGAACTCGCCGGGGAGCTGGCCGGCCTGCGGGAAGACGGCCGTGCGGACGGCGCTGGCGCCGCCCAGGAAGGTCGTCACCCGGGAGGAGCGCAGCGGGTCGCTGGCGCGCAGCCGCGGCACGTGCCGGCGCTGGGTGGCGCCGGTGTCCGGGTCGGCGATCCGGAAGGAGACGATGCCGAGCCGCGGGTCCTCGGCGAAGGCCCGGCGCAGCAGCTCCGCGGAGTCGCGGTTGGGCAGCAGGCCGTCGTCGTCGAGGAAGAGCACCACGTCGACGTCCCGGCCGTCCGGGCCGAAGAGCTCGATGCCGACGTTGCGGCCGCCGGGGATGCCGAGGTTCTCCGGCGACTCGGCGGTGCGGACGTCCGCGGGCAGTTGCGGCAGCGGGGCGCCGTTGGCGACCACGGCCAGCTCGACCGGGGGGCCGTCCTGGGCGCGGACGGACTCGATCAGGGCGTTGAGCTCCGCGGGGCGGTTGCCCTGGGTGATGATGACGGCGCCGAGCCGCAGGGCGTCGCTCATCGCAGCCTGCTCGACAGGACGATGCTCAGCAGGTGCAGCACGGTCTGCAGCACGGCGATCGCGGCGAGCACGACCACCGCGATGCGGGTGAAGAGGATGCCGCCGTGCACCTGGTCCGCGATGCCCGCGGCGAGGATGAACAGCGAGGCCTCGACGGCGCCGATGAGGCGGTGGAACTTCAGCAGCGAGGCGGCCCGGCGGGCCTTGGCGACGCCGGACGAACGCGGCACGGAGGCGCTGTCCTCGACGGCGGTCATGCCGCTGCGGGCGCGGGCCACGTCGACCAGGTCGGTCTCCGACTTGATCAGGATCGCGCCGAGCGCGGCCAGCGTGCCGAGGAAGGCCCACTGCCAGGCGGTGGCGGTGCCGTCCTGGTGGAAGAGGTCGGCGGCGCGCAGGCCGAGGCCGGTGAGCAGCGCGGCCTCGGACATGTAGTGGCCGACGCGGTCCAGGTAGACGCCGGTGAGCGAGGTCTGCCGGCGCCAGCGGGCGACCTCGCCGTCCACGCAGTCGAGCAGCAGGTAGACCTGGATCAGCAGGGCGCCCAGGACGGCGCCCGTGATGCCCGGGATCACCAGTGCGACGCCGGCCAGGATGCCGGTGAACATCATCAGGTAGGTCAGCCCGTTGGGCGTGATCACCGTGACGGTGCTGAGGACGCGGGTGATCCGCAGCGAGATCTTCCGCATGTAGAGCCGGCCGGCCCAGTGCTCGGCGCTGCGGCGCTGGAGCATCCCCTCGGGGTGGATGACGGCCCGCAGCTCCTCGATGGAGGGGCGGCGGGTCAGGTCGACCGGGGCGACCGAGGGGGTGTCAGCGGTGGACTGCTTTGACATAGTCGGCGTACGCGTCCCTGATGTCGGATGGGGAGAGGTCGAGGTGTTCCAGGATGGTGAAGCGGCCCGGGCGGGTGTTCGGGGCGTAGTGCACCGCCTCGGTGAACTCCGCCTCGGTGAAGCCGATCCGGTCGGCGGTCACCGGCAGTCCGTGGCTCGCCAGGCGCTCCACGATCAGACCGGTCAGCTCGTGCTCGCCCCGCAGGTGGCTGGCGAAGGCGGCACCGAGGCCGACCTGCTCGCCGTGCTGGGCGGACCGCTTGGGGTACAGCACGTCCAGGGCGTGCGAGATCTCGTGACAGGCGCCCGACGAGGGCCGGGTGCTGCCCGCGATGTTCATCGCGATGCCGGACAGTACCAGGGCTTCCGACAGCGCCATCAGGAGGTCCTCGTCATCGAGGACGCCGGGGTGGCGCAGCAGGTTCTCGCCGGCCGAGCGGGCCATCGCGACGGCCAGGCCGTCCAGCGGCTCGCCGGTGATCCGGTTCGACAGCTCCCAGTCGGCGCAGGCCGAGATGTTGGAGATGACGTCGCCGATGCCGGCCGCGACGAAGCGCTGCGGCGCCCTGCGGATCACGTCGAGGTCGACGACGATGCCGATCGGGCTGGGCACGCCGTAGGAGCCGCGCCCGGCGTCGTTGTCGAGGATCGAGACCGGTGAGCAGATGCCGTCGTGCGCGAGGTTGGTGGCCACCGCGACGATCGGCAGGCCGACCCGGGCCGCGGCGTACTTCGCCGCATCGATGATCTTGCCGCCGCCGAGGCCGACCAGCGCGTCGAAGTGGCCGCCGCGCATCTCGTCGGCGAGCCGGACGGCCGCGTCGAGGGTGCCGTCGGCGACCTCGAACCAGGCGGCGCCCGGGAGCAGCGGTTCGAGCCGCTCCCGGAGCACCGCGCCGGAGCCGTTGCTGATCGCCACCGCTATCCGCCCGGAGGCGGACAGCCGCTGGTCCGCGAGGATCCCGCCGAGCGCGTCGAGGGCGCCCGCGCGGATCTCCACGAAGACCGGCGAGGGCAGCAGCCGGGTCAGTACTGGCACGCGATCTCCCGCGCGCGGGCCAGGTCGTCGTGGTTGTCGACCTCGACCCAGGACACCTCGCCGATCGGCTGCACGTCGACGCGCAGGCCGCGGTTCACCATCTCCTGGTAGCCGTCCTCGTAGTAGAGCTGCGGGTCGCGCTCGAAGGTGGCCTGCAGGGCGTCGGCGAGCGCGTCCTTGGCGGACGGGTTGATGATCGTGACGCCGATGTACTCGCCGGTCGCCTCGGCCGGGTCCATCAGCTTGGTGATGCGGCGCATGCCGAGGGCGGGGTCGACGACGACCTTCATCTCCTCGTCGGCGAGCTTCTTCACGGTGTCCAGGGCGAGCAGGATGCCGGGGGCGTTGCCCTCCTTGGCCATCCGGTCGTTGCCGTCGAGCATGGTGCGCTGGACGGACGCCGGGTGCACGGTGTCGCCGTTGGCGAGCAGCAGGCCCTCGCCGAACAGCTCGCGGGCGCACCACAGGGAGTAGGCGTTGTTCCACTCCTCGGCCTTGTCGTTCTCGACCAGGGTGAGCTTGACGCCGTACTTCTGCTCCAGCGCGTCCTTGCGGTCGTACACGGCCTCCTTGCGGTACCCGACCACGACGGCGGCCTCGCGCAGCCCCACCTCGGCGAAGTTGCCGAGGGTGAGGTCCAGGACGGTCCGGTCCCCGTCGACCGGCACCAGCGCCTTCGGCAGGGTGTCGGTGTAGGGACGGAGCCGGCGGCCTGCGCCGGCGGCCAGGACGAGGCCGATCATGCGGTGTCTCCTGATTCGTCGTGTTCTGCCGTGGCGTCGCCGAACACCCAGAAGTGGATGGACTCGGCGACGACGACCAGGGCCAGGACGGCGGCCAGGGCCACCAGGCCGCCCTGCAGGGCGGCAGCTCCGGGCCCCTCGTGGCCGACGGACCCGATGGGGGCCCCGCCGTACACGAGGGCGGCGAAGAGGGTGACGAGCAGGGCCCGTCCCTCCTGGCCACCGGTCGCGCGAACCAGCCAGCGGGCCGGCGCGCCGGTGCCGCCGCGGAGGCGGTACACCGTGTCGTAGTGATGGTAGGCGACGGCCGCGACCAGCCCGAACGCGGCCGGGAGAGAGGCGGTGTCCAGGCGCAGCGCGAGCGCGAGGACGGTCAGGTACTCGCCGGCGCGGAAGAACGCGGGGGCCAGCCAGTCCAGCGGGCCGGTGAGCTTCCGGGCCAGGACGAGCGAGCTGAGCAGGACGTAGCCGGCGGCGGCGCCGACCGCGGCCCAGGTGCCGCCGAGCGCGTGGACGGCGACGGGCAGGCCGGCCGAGGCGAGCGCGGCGACCACCGGGACGGCGAGACCGGGCAGCCGGCGGGCGACGGGGCGCAGCACCGGCGCGAGCAGCTCGGCGAGCGGGCCGCCGTCGGCCAGGACGGCGACCTCGCGGGCGGCCTGGTCGGTACGCGGGCGGCGCCGGTTGACCGAGCGCAGCACCCGGCCGGCGGTGGTGTAGCAGCAGGCCAGGGCGCAGCCGATCAGCAGCACGGTGAGCGTGGTGCGGGGGGTGGTGAGCGCGGTGAGCAGGGCTATCAGCGCCCAGCGCTCGCCGATCGGCAGCACGATGATGCGGCGGGCCCAGACCGTCCAGCCGACCCGGTCGAGCCGGTTGGAGAGCTGGGCGGTGGGGCTGGCGTTCGCAGCCTGGACCTTGCTGCCGGCGGTGGCGGGGTTGCGGGCGGTCTCCTGGTCGGCGGCCATGAAGGCGAAGTCGACGCTGTGCCGGAAGGTCATCAGCACCATCGCGGCGAGCGCGAGCGCCCACACGTGGTCGCCGGTGCGGGTGGCCGCGATCGCGAGGCCCGCGTAGAAGGAGTACTCCTTGGCCCGGTCGAAGGTGGCGTCCAGCCACGCGCCAACCGTGGAGTACTGCAGCGAGTACCGGGCGAGCTGGCCGTCGGTGCAGTCCAGCACGAAGGAGAGGATCAGCAGCAGGCCGGCGGCGACGAAGCCGGGCCGGGTCGCGGTGGCCGCACTGGCGGCCGCGGCGAGCGCGGTGACCAGGGAGGCCGTGGTGACCTGGTTCGGGGTGAAGCCGCGACGCGCGCACCAGCGGGCGATGTAGCGCGAGTACGGGCTGACGCAGTAGGTGGTGAAGAAGCCGTCGCGGGCCTTCACGGCGCGGCGCAGCCGCACCGCCTCCTCGTCGACCTCGGCGACGGCGGCGCGGGCGGCGGCCAGCTCGTCGGCGGTGGCGGGGACGGTCGCGACCAGGGTGCCCAGCTCGGGGCGCTGGACGGGGACGCCGCCGCGCTGGACGGCGCCGGCGAGGGCGTCCGGGAGGTTCGGCTCGTGGCCGGTGAGGCCGTGGGCGGCGGCGACCAGCGCCTCGCGGGCGGCGGGGCCGTGGACCGCGACGGCGCCGGGCACGGCACCGGCCGCGAAGCGCGGGTCGGTGAGGGCCAGGCGCAGGGCGTGCCGGTGGCCGACGAAGCCGGCGTCTATGACGGCGATCCGCTCGGCCGGGTCGGCGGCCGCGAGCAGGCCGGCGAGTTCGGCGGCGTCCCGGGCGTGCAGGATCCGGCCGAAGCCGATCGCCGCGAGGTCGGCGGCGAGCGGACCGGGGGCGGTGACCGCGCCGCGGCCGCCGGCCGGGGGCGCGGGGGTGCCGGCCGCGGCGAGGTCGGGGCTGCGGTCGGCCTGGGCCGGGATGGGCACCGTGGTCACGGTGGCGGTGGCGGCCGTCCCGTACCCACCGGAGGTGCTGAGCGGGAGCGGGTCGCCGGCTCCCGGGACGGCCGACGGCTCGGAGCCGGTCACGATCACAGTGGACAGCGGGACTCACTCCCTGACGGTGCGAACGTTCGACGGTACGGACGGAGGTCCGGCCGCAACGGCGAGCGGGTGGGACGGGGTGTGGTGGCGCTGCCCAGGGGGCCCGGCGCACCGGTTGAGGCTACCGGACGGCCCGTTTGCCCCCGAATCGGGGCATCGCCGCCCAACGGGGCACCGCGCGGGGGCGCCCGGCAGCGCGGGCGGGCGGCGCGTCGTCGCAGCCGGTGGCCGTTCCGGCCGCCCGGACCGTGCGGATCATCATCCCGGACGGCGAGCCCGGCGTTCAAGCCGCGGAGGGGCGGACATCGGGCGCACGTACGACGTTCGAACGGACACAAGGTGAAGGCTCCGCGACGAATTCGGTCAGGGCCCGAACACATCGTCCGGCCGTTCGTGCCTTCCCGGGCCCCACGTGCGTCGTGACCTCGGGACCCCGAACCATGCGGCAGACTTGGGGCCCGACGCCACTTGCGAAGGGGACCCCATGTCCGACATCTCGTCGACCAGCCGGACGCACCTCCTCCCGGAGATCGACACGGATCTCGACGGAGGGCCCGGCGGCAGCGCCGGCGGTGCGGCGCAGCCCGCCGCCGAGATCCTGCTGGAACTGGTCGACGACGACGGCTTCACCATCGGCACCGCGGAGAAGCTCTCCGCCCACCAGCAGCCGGGCCGTTTGCACCGCGCGTTCTCGGTCTTCCTCTTCGACCAGCAGGGCCGGCTGCTGCTGCAGCGCCGCGCCCTCGGCAAGTACCACTCCCCCGGCGTGTGGTCGAACACCTGCTGCGGCCACCCCTACCCGGGCGAGCAGCCCTTCGTCGCGGCCGCGCGCCGCACGGCGGAGGAGCTCGGCATCGCTCCCGCCCTGCTCTGCGAGGCCGGCACCGTCCGCTACGACCTGCCGGACGAGGCCTCCGGCCTGATCGAGCGCGAGTGGAACCACCTCTTCGTCGGCCTGGTGACCGCCGACCTCGTGCCGGACCCTGACGAGATCGCCGAGACCCGCTTCGTCACCGAGGCCGAGCTGAAGGAGCTGGAGGCGGAGAAGCCGTTCTCCGCCTGGTTCCGGACGGTCTTCGAGGCGGCCCGGCCGGGCATCCGGGAGATCACCGGGCGCGGCTGGTAGTCCTGCGACAGTCCTCGGCGGCAGGCTCGGGCGGTCTCCTCCGTTCCGGGCCTGCCGCGTTTCCGTTCCCGGCCCGCCGGGGTTCCGCACCGGGCCCGCCGGGGTTCCGTTCCGGGCCGGCCGGGTTCACCAGAGGTGGCCGTCCGGCTCCGCCGTGCGCGGGGCCGGCAGCGGCAGGGAGGCCCAGATGACCTTGCCGCCGCCCTCGGTGCGCTCCACGTCGCAGGTGCCGCCGGCCTGTAGGGTGACGCTCTTGACCAGCAGCAGCCCGCGGCCGCCGAGGTTGCCCAGATCGCTCTCCAGCGCCTTCGGCCGGTAGGGGTGGAGGTCCTCCACCGAGATCCGCACCCAGCCCTCGCCGATGGCGAGCTCGGTGCTGAGGCGGGGCGAGACGACGGCGGCGTGCGTCACCGCGTTGCTCACCAGCTCGGAGACGATCAGCAGCAGGTCGTCGATCAGCTCCTGGTAGCGCTCGCCGGCCATGCCCTGGGCGAGGAGGCGGTCACGGACTGCATGGCGGGTACGGGGGACGGCGGCCTCCTGCGCGTCCGCGACGAACCGCCACACACCGGGTTCCGGGCCGGAGCCCGGCTGTCTGACCCCGTCCGGTGAACCGGGGTCCGTCGAAGTGCTCGAGGCCGCCCCGCTGATCTGTTCCACGTCAAGCCACCCTTCGCATCGTGACGGGAGGCTCTGCCGCGAGCCGTGCGCACGGCGGCGCCGGCCGGCGGCCTCTCGGGAATCGGGCGTTCCGCTCAAGGCTCCCTTGGTCCACAGAGGCTAGGAGAGCACCCGCCGGCCGCTGGTCGTAGGACTGGAAACTGGCGGCGGGTGAACTGTTCAGACCACATGCGAACGCGATCGGACCACTTCGGCCCGGTCACGATTCGTTGTACCAGCGGAACGGTCACACCGTGGGAGGTTTTCCCAGATCAGCACGGCCGGACACCGGGGTCTCCACGTCCGCCGGAACGCCCCCGCGAGGCGCCCCCGGGGCCGCCCGCGGCCTCCGCACGGCCCGGCCGCCCGGCCGGCCCGTCCTCGCGTCGCGCCTCCGCTGCGGCGCCCGTCCGGCGGTCCGGGCCCGGGCCCCGCGGACCGCGCCGATCCCGCCGACGGGCGCCCGCAACGGCGCTGATCAGGCCGGGTCCGTCCGACCGCCCCGGCGGTCGGCGGTCGAGGGCCCGGCCGGGGCGGACGCCGGACGGCCCGTGCACGGGCGCCGGCCGCCCGCACGGTGAACGAACACGGTCAGTGACGGCGCCGGGTCGATCCGCGGCCCTGCGGACGGCGGGACGGCCCGCCCGATCGAAGCGGCCGGGCGCCGAGCAGGAGGAGCGCGACGGACCGAGTGAGCCCCTCCGTGCCGGTCGCGGTCGCGCGCCCCCTGCGCCGTCCCGCCCCAGGCCCCGCCTCCGCCCAACACCCGCTTGAAGGAGATCCGTGCCGATTTGCGCTGATTGTTCCGCCCTGCCCGTACCGAGCAGCAGAAACGCAGGTGAGAAGCAGTCCCGCGGCCTGGTAATGTTCTCTCTGTCGCCAGGGGGCGAAGGAAACGGAAACCCCGAGGCAACACACCCCGTCCGGGTGGCGGAATGGCAGACGCGCTAGCTTGAGGTGCTAGTGCCCTTTATCGGGCGTGGGGGTTCAAGTCCCCCCTCGGACACCAGTGAGAGGCGGATCGTGATCTTCGGATCACGATCCGCCTCTTCGCGTGCTGCGTGCTGTGGCCGGTAGCCGGTGGTCCGCTCACGCCCGGGCCGTGATCACCACGGCCGTCTCGGCGAAGAAGAAGCGCCCCTGCTCCGCCGCGAGCCGCACCGCCCCGTGCCGGGCTCCGACCTCCCCTGGTGACACCTCTCCCCTGCCCTTGCGAGCCACACTGCTCGCGGCCGACCGATCGAGGCCGATGAGTCGCGCCCGCGGATGTCGGCGGGCGAAGGCCGCCAGCGTTGGCCCCTTACCGCACCCCAGGTCAACGACGCACCCGTCGAAGCGCAGGGCCGTCGAGTCCACCAGGATGTCACTGACGTCCTTTCAGTTCGGCAGCCCCACCGGCCTGGTACGAACGATAGGATCACGGTGGGGATGCACCGTGGCGGTGTTTTGGGGGGAGCCGATGGTGGGGCAGCAGCGTCCGGTGCCGGTTGACGACCTACTCACCGCAGTACGCGCGGAAATCACCGCCTGCCGACGGGACACTGCTGACGGCGCGGACAAGGTGGTCCTCAGCAACGGCCGCCGGACGGGCGCGGGTTCTGACCGGTACGACTACGTCTTCGCCTGCCGGTCCTGGCCCGAGTCGCTGGACGGCAAGGCGCTGGTCGTCCGGCCGGACCGGTCCCGGGAGCCGTGGGTAGCGGCGGAGGTGTCCCGGATGCCCGACGGCACAGTGCGGGTCGTGACACCGACCGACCTCGGGAGCTCCCCGTCATCGGTGGTCGTCCGGGAGGACGACGCCTCCACCTGGTCCGCGCTCGCCGATCGGTTGGAGGCAGTGGGCAGTACGGACAGCCCGGTTGACCTCGGTATGGCCGGCTTCCTCCTCGGAGCGGGCACACCTGCACTGACGCGGGTGGCCGACCCCCACCGGTGGGTCGCCGGCTGGCACGATCTGCCCCTCAACCCGAAGCAGCGCATAGCCGTCGAGCAGGCGCTCGGCAGCCAGGTGCTCTTCCT
Source organism: Streptomyces sp. NRRL B-24484 (assembly GCF_000717715.1). Lineage (GTDB taxonomy): Bacteria > Actinomycetota > Actinomycetes > Streptomycetales > Streptomycetaceae > Kitasatospora. The sequence goes on from NZ_JOAI01000027.1 coordinate 60,156, forward strand.
CTGGGGACCGCCCGGGACGGGAAAGACGGACGTCGTCTCCCATATCGCCGAAGGGTGCTTCCGGCAAGGCCTCAACCTGCTGTTCCTCGCTCCCACCAACGTCGCCGTCGACCAGGCCTTGGAACGCATGTGTGAACTGCTCGTACGCGAGCCCGGCTTCGACGACGGCCTCGTCCAGCGAGCCGGTGACATCTCGGTCGCCAGCCTGGAGCAGCGCTACGGCGCTCAGGTCGACCCGGTTCGCATCGCCGGCCGGCTCGGCAGCCGTTTGGACGAGCAGATCGTCCAGGCACAGACGCAGTTGACGGCCGTACGGGCAGCACTCGCCCTGCACGACGAGGCACGGAGCCTCACCGAGGACCTCACCGATGCCCGAAATCGGCACACCACGGCATCGGCCACCGCCCAGCAGGCGGGGATGTCGGCGCTGACCCTGGAGGCCGCCTCCGCCGCGCTGCGCGTGAGGATCGCCGAAGTCGGGGCGCCGACCAGGCTCCTCGCCAACCGAAAGCTGGCCAAGCTCAGCGACCTGAACGACCGGCTGTACACCTCCGATCAGGCTCTCGCGGGCGCCCGCCGTCAGGAGGCCGCCGCCCGATCCGACCGGACCTCAGCCGCCGCCTCGATCAGTGACCTCAGCGGCCGACTCGCCGCACTGAGCCCGAGGCTCACCGGGGTCGCACCGTACCCGCAACTGACCGAACAGGCGGACGGCCTGCAGCGCGTCCTCGACGAGTTGGACCGACAGCGTCGCGGTCTGGACGAGACCGTCCGGTCGCGCTGCCGGATCAAGGGAGCGACCGTCACCAAGGCCGTGCAGTCCCGCAAACTGCTCGACCGGGTGGACGTGGTCATCATCGACGAGGCAGCCATGGTCAACCTGCCCTCCGCCTGGTACGCGGCCGGGCTGGCGGGCAAGCGACTCATCGTTGCCAGGGACTTCCGCCAACTCCCCGCCATCACCAAGGGAGCCCAGGACCGCAGGGCCACCGACCCGCAGCGGCAGCACTCACAGCACTGGGCCGAGCGGGACGCCTTCCACGCTGCCGGGTTGGTCACGGCGAGCGGGTCCGCCCGCCGGGACGACCAGCGGCTGGTCGGCTTGGACACCCAGTACCGGATGCACTCGGAGATCTGCGCCGTCGTGAACACCGTGGCCTATCCGGACGCACCGCTGCGCACCGGCCGTCCCGACCGGTCCCGGCTGCCCGCCTCGCCCTTGCTGGAGGCGCCGGTCATGCTCGTGGACACCTCGGCGCGACGCATTCCCGGACGGGACCACAAGTCGAACGCCGTGCACGAGGCCGTGATCCACCAGTTGGTGCGCGGTCTGCAGTACGACGGCGTGCTGCCCGGGCGGAACTGGTCGGAGGCGGCGGAGGGCCAGCGGCCCACCGATCGGATGGCCGTCATCGCCCCGTACCGCGACCAGGTCAAGGCGATCAATGCCAGCCTCTCCTACCGCTTCGGAACCGAGTACGAGGGTCTGGTCGACACCGTGCACCGCTTCCAGGGCAGCCAGCGCCCACTGGTCGTGATCGACACGGTGGCCGGTGCCGGAAAGAGCCCCGGCCAGTTCTACGCCGGAACCGGGCTGTCCTCGCAGACGTGCCGACTGCTCAACGTCGCACTCAGCCGCGCACAGGACCACCTCATCGTCATCGCCGACGTCGAGCACCTCCGTGCTCACCTCGCCCCGCACAGCGAAGCCGTGCGGATGCTCGACCACCTCGAAGAGCGGGCTCTGCGCCTGCCGGTCGACCAATTGGTGCCCATCCGCAGCGCTGCCGACCTCGGCACCCTGTCGGAGGACGAACTCGGCCGTCCCGCGTTCTTCCCCGCCGACGAGGTGAAGCGCGCGGTGGCGTGGGACATGCGGCAGGCCACCAAGACCATCGAGGTCTACTGCGCTTTCCTCGACCCCGAACCGGTGCGGTACTGGGCCGGGCCCTTCGCGGAGCTGACCGCACGCGGCGTCCAGGTCACCGTGATCACGCGGGACCACACCGCCGACCCGCGGAAGGCACCGCTGGTGGAGGAGCTCCGCCGGGCCGGCTGCCGGGTCGAACAGCGTGATCGCATGCACGAGAAGGTGCTCATCGTCGACGAGACGGTTCTCTGGCACGGCTCCCTCAACCTGCTCTGCACCACCGGGCCGACCGACCTGATGATGCGGATCACCGACAGCCTCGCCTGTCAGCGCGTCCGCCGCATCATGGAGCGTGCCCGGCCCGAGCGCCGCAACTCCGCCTGGCCGCAACGAGAAACCAGCACCACGCCCACTCAGCCACCGGTCGCCGCTTCCGACTCCCCCGCCCCCGGTGTCGAGCTCAACGGCCGGCTGTACCTCGCCGTCCCGTTCGCCGAGAAGGACGACGCCAAGCGAGACGTTCGGGCCCGCTGGGACGGGTCGGCCCGCCTCTGGTGGACCACCCCGGGCCAACGGTCCCAGGCCGCCCGCTGGCTACCGCCGCAGCCGTAGGCGGCCTCAGCCCGCGGTCACCGCCGTGAAGTGGTGGACGTCCGAGGGCAGGGGGTGGTGCAGGCGCCAGGTGACGGCCATGGGGCGGTCGCCCTCGTGGGAGACGTACTCGGCCGGCCCGAGGAGCACGTACGGCGCGGTGCGGCCCTCGACGGTCTTGGAGCGGCGGACGAAGAGAAGCACGTTGGAGCCGGCCTTCCGGTGCCCGATGTAGCGCTGGCCGGTGGGGGCGGCCGCCGAGGTGCTGTTCTGCGATTCCCAGTGGAAGTGGTCGGCGTTGAGTGCGAAGTCGCGGTAGCGGACGCTGGCCGAGAAGTTCTTCTCGTCCTTGTTGATGGTGACCAACAGGGCGTCGGTCCGGGACGTCTCGCACCACACCACGCCTGACTGGAACGTCGCCGGCTTGAAGCCGTCGATCGAGGCCCGGCCGAGCGCGGCCAGCAACTCCGGGGTGTTGTAGTGGGCGTGCACGGCGAGCGGCCGGTTCGTCAGCGGTCCGAGGTCCGGGCCGAGGCGTACGGGGGCGTGGGTGGCGTGCTCCAGGCCGTGGGTGAGGACCTGACGCAGCTCTGCGCGGAGGCCGTGCTGCTGACGGAGCGAACGCAGTCCTTCGGCGACGGTCGGGAATCCGCCCCCCGGCCAGAGCGAGAAGAAGAGCATCGCCGCGTACGTCCGGAGCGGCTCGGCCAGGTGGTCGAAGTCGGGTGCGTCGTCCGCCAGCAGGGCGGAGTAGGCCGCGACCCGCGCGGGGTCGTCGACGTGCAGCAGGGCGGGCACCCGGCGCAGCAGCGCCTCTTCGCCTTCGGGTGCGGTCCCGGTGATGAGGCCCGCGCGCCTGAGCAGGCCGGTCCAGGAGTTCTTGCCGCGGTAGAGGTCGTCGATGTCGCGGCGGCTCTCGGCCAGGTAGCCGGCGATCGTCGGGACGCCGTAGGAGCCGATCTCGGTTGCCAGTTGCCTGGCGTCGGCCTTGAGCTGGGTCTTGATGTTCTCGAGGACGATGTCCTTGGCGACCCGGTCGAGCACGATCTGGCATCCGGACGGGAGTTGCGGGAAGTCCTCCGTGACGGCCTCTTGGACGCCTCGGCGGGTGTGGCCGGTGAGTGCGCGGAACCGTGCGTCGAAGCGGAACTCCTTGCGCTGGTACCCGATGAAGTCCAGCACGGTGAGCACGGCCTTCTGGGGTGAGCGGCGCAGGCCGCGGCCGAGCTGCTGGAGGAAGATCGTGGCGCTGGAGGTCGGCCGGAGCAGCAGGACGGTGTCCACGTCGGGGACGTCCAGCCCCTCGTTGAACAGATCGACGCTGAAGAGTGCCTGGATGCGGCCGGTGCGGAGCCCGTCGAGTGCCTCGCGGCGCTGCTCGGCGGGGGTGTTCGCCGAGAGGGCGAGGGCGTGCAGGCCGGCCTGCCGGAAGGCCTCGGCCATGTGCTCGGCGTGACGGACGGAGACGCAGAAGCCTAGTGCCCGCATCCGGCCGGGGTCAGCGACCTTGTCACGGACGGCCTGGACGACCTGCCGGGCCTGGCTGTGTCCGGCAGTCAGCAGCTCGGTCAGTTCAGCGACGTCGTAGGCGCCTTGCCGCCAGCTGACGGCCCGCAGGTCGGTGTTGTCGTGCACGCCGAAGTAGTGGAACGGGCAGAGCAGGTCGTCCTCGAGGGCTTGCCAGAGGCGGAGTTCGGCAGCGATCCGGCCCTCGAAGAACTCGTCCTGGACGCGCTTGCCGTCGGCACGCTCGGGGGTGGCGGTGAGGCCGAGCAGTTCCCGGGGCTGGAAGTGGTCGATGATCCGGCGGTAGGTGGGTGCCTCGGCGTGGTGGAACTCGTCGATGACGATGACGTCGAAGGCGTCCGGCGCGAACTCGGCGAGCCTGCCGGCGTGCAGGGACTGAACGCTGGCGAAGAGGTGCCGCTGGTGCTGCGGCCTTGCACCGCCGACCAGCAGCTCACCGAAGGTGGCGTCCGTCAGGACCTCGCGGTAGGCCCGCTGGGACTGATGGAGTATCTCTTGGCGGTGCGCGATGAAGAGCAGCGACAGCTCGCCACCGTGTTCGGCGCGCAGCCTCCGGTAGTCGAGCGCGGCCGTGATGGTCTTGCCGGTGCCGGTGGCGGCGACCAGCAGGTTGCGGTGGTGCCCGCGTGCCTTGCGTTCGGCGTCCAGGCTCTCCAGCATCGCCTGCTGGTGCGGGTGGGGCCGGACTTCGAGGCCCGAGAGCTGCGTGGTGGAGCCGTCGCGGGACCATCCGCCGGCGGCCCGAAGCGCCTCGTCGAGCTCCTCGGCGTCGGTGTCCGGGTGGTACGGCCGGAACTCGGGGTTCGACCAGTAGGAGTCGAACGTCGCCTCGAACTTGCGCAGGACGGCCGGGGTGGCGACGCCGGACAGCCGGACGTTCCATTCCAGGCCGTCGAGCAGGGCCGCCCGGGACAGGTTGGAGCTGCCGACGTACGCGGTGTCGAAGCCGCTCGCCCGGCGGAACAGCCAGGCCTTGGCGTGCAGCCTGGTGGAACGCAGTTCGTGGTTGACCTTGACCTCGGCACCGAACTCGCGGACCAGGCGGTCCAGCGCGGCGCGTTCGGTGGCACCCAGGTAGGTGGTGGTGAGGACCCGCAGGCGGACGCCGCGACGCTTCAGTTCGCGCAGCGGCTCCTCCATGACCCGTAGTCCGTGCCACTTCACGAAGGCGCAGAGCAGGTCCACCCGATCGGCCGAGGCGAGTTCGGCGCGGAGTTCGTGGCCGAGGCTCTGCTCCTCCGGTGCGTTGGTGAGCAGTACCGTCTCGGAGAGCGGGGTCAACGGCCGTATGCGGTAGACGCCGTCGGCCTCCTTGTCGGCGAGCGCGACGAGCTCACGCGGCCCCGGCAGAACCTGGTCGACGGTGCCGGCACCGGTTTCGGCCAAGGCGGCCAGGAGGCGGTTCGCCGTCGTGACCTGATCCGCCGGGCTCAGGTCCAGCAGCGCCCGCTCGACCGCCGAGCCGATGTGCCGGGCCAGCACGAACGGCGACGAACCCTCGGGGACCGGGCGGTCCATCACCTGCCATCCGGCCTCGCCCAGCGTGGTCAGCCGGGCGGCCAGCGCGTCGGTCACCACCTGCTCATACAGGCCGGACACCGCAGGCGGGTTGGGCTCCGCGCCGCTGTCGGACATACCGCTCCAAGGGCTGGTCGGGATGGCTGCGCTCAGTTGTACCGCACACCCACGACAGCCCCCGTGCCGGGCGTCTGCGTCAGCGGCCGGTGCCGTCCTTGCCGAGGTGATCCTCGGCGACGCGGCGGGGGACGACCATCCGCCAGGCGTCCAGGACGAGTTCGCGCATCTCGTCGCTGTCGATGGCGGTCGTCCGGACCTGGACCCAGTTGAAGCGTTCGTCGGCGGGGTCGGGGGGCAGGAAGGTGTCCGGGGCGGAGGCGATCAGGGCGGCCCGTTCCTCCTTGGGGAAGGCGAAGCCGAGGACGGACTCGTCGCGGTTGAAGGCGAGGTAGACGATCCGGCCGACCCTGAACTTGATCCGGTCGCGGACCAGGGCCTCCTCGCTCCGGGGCAGGGACAGCGCCAGTCGGCGCACGTCGTCGACGGTGACCATCAGACCAGCCTGCCGGCCCAAGGGGCTCAGCGCCCCGGAACGGGGTCGTGGCCGCCGTGCGTGCCCGGACGGCAGCGCAGCAGGCGGCCGGCGGTGAGGCGGCTGCCGCGCACGGCACCGTGCCGGTGGAGGGCCTGCACGGCGTAGGTGGAGCAGGACGGGGTGTAGGGACAGCACGCCGCCCGGGTGGGGCTGATCCGGGTCCGGTAGAAGCGGACGGCGTCGTACAGGCCGGCCGCGAGTGGCCCTGCGGGGACGGGGGCGGCCGGGTCTGCGGCACTCCGGCCGCGGCCGTGTCCGACGGCGGCCTTGAGCACCGAGGCGAACATGATCGGAATCAGGGCGATCAGGCAGGGGTCGGCGATCTCGCCGAGGCAGTCGCAGGCGTCGCAGCAGTCGTTGTCGCCCTTCGTCCGCTTGTTGCGGCGCTTCCACTCCTCGCGGGCGCGGCGCTGTTCCCGGCGGCGGCGCCGCTCGTGCTCGGGCAGCCACCACCAGGCCCGGCCGGGGCGCGGCGGCGGGCCGCTCTGCTGCTGCACGTGGTGCGGGTGGTGGTGGGACACGGCTGCGGGCCTGCCTTCCGTACGGGTGCGGGTCGGGCCGCCGCGGTCGCGGCCCGCCCGGTGGGTCGGACGACCGTAGCGCACCTGCGGGTTCCCCCCGCTGCCGCCCGCCGGACGGCCTTGACTTCGCGTGCACTCCAACCGACAGACTCCGAACCGTTCGTTCCCGCGAGGGGCAGTCGAGAACCGAGGAGCAGCGATGGAGTACCGCACGATCGGCACCGACCCGTCGACCCGCCGCGAGGTGAGCGTGCTGAGCCTGGGCGCGATGCTGTTCGGCACGGCGGTGGACGAGCGGACCTCCTTCGCCCTGCTGGACCGGTTCGTCGAGGCGGGCGGGACCTTCGTCGACACCTCGAACAACTACGCCTTCTGGGTGGAGGGTTCGCAGGGCGGCGAGAGCGAGGCGCTGCTCGGCCGGTGGCGTCGCAGCCGCGGGATCGGCGACGAGGTGGTCGTCGCGACCAAGCTCGGGGCCCGGCCGATCGCCCCGTCACGGGGATTCACCCTGGACGTCGAGGGCCTGTCGGCGAAGACGGTGCGGAAGTCGGCGGAGCGCAGCATGGAGCGGCTCGGCACCGACCGGATCGACCTGCTGTACGCGCACATCGAGGACCCGCGGACCGAACTCGCCGAGACGGTCGAGGCGTTCGGGTCGCTGGCGGCGGAGGGCTCGGTCGGGCTGCTCGGGGTGAGCAACCACTGGGTGTGGCGGGTGGAGCGCGGACGGGCGCTGGCGGCCGCGGCCGGCCTGCCGGGGTGGGAGGTGCTGCAGTACCACCACAGCTATCTGCGGCACCGCACCGATCTGCCGACGCTGCGGTCCGCGGACGGTTCGGTCGGGGTGGCGGGCGGCGAGGTGCTGAGCTACCTGCGGTCGGAGCCGGGGCTGGCGATGGTGGCGTACTCGCCGCTGCTGGGCGGGAGTTACGTCCGGTCGGACAAGCCGCTGGGCGAGGGCTTCGACCACGCGGGGACGGCGAAGCGGCTGGCGGTGCTGCGGGAGGTCGCGGCGGAGACCGGCGCGACGGCGAACCAGGTGGTGCTGGCTTGGCTGATCGGCGGTGAGGTGCCGGTGATCCCGCTGGTGGGGGCCTCCTCGGTGGCCCAGTTGGACGAGAGCCTGGCGGCCGTGGAGTTGGGGCTGACGGCGGACCAGCGGGCACGGCTGGATGCGGCGCACTGATCCGCCGTCGAACGGACGCCTAGGACCGGTGGTCGGCGCCGGTGGGCAGGGGGTCGTGGGCGGCGAGGAGTTCGGCCTCGGTCTCGGTGAAGAGGCGGGACCGGAGCAGGAAGCGGACGCCTTCCGGTGCTTCCAGGGAGAATCCGCTGCCTCGGCCGGGGACGACGTCCACGGTGAGATGGGTGTGCCGCCAGCGGGCGTACTGGTCGGCGCTGATCCAGAACGGGGTGTCCTCGACGACGCGGCCGAGCAGCAGGTCCGAGGCGCCGACCCGGAACTCGCCGCGGGGGTAGCACATCGGTGCGCTGCCGTCGCAGCAGCCGCCGGACTGGTGGAACATCACCGGCCCGTGCACGGCCACCAGCGTCCGCAGCAACTCCTCGGCTGCGCCGGTGAGTTCGATCCTGGCGGGGGCGCGCTTCATCAGAAGAAGCCGAGCTTCTGGCCGGAGTAGCTGACCAGCAGGTTCTTGGTCTGCTGGTAGTGGTCGAGCATCATCCGGTGGGTCTCGCGGCCGATGCCGGACTTCTTGTAGCCGCCGAAGGCCGCGTGTGCGGGGTAGGCGTGGTAGCAGTTGGTCCACACCCGGCCCGCCTTGATTGCGCGGCCGAGGCGGTAGGCGGTGTTGCCGTCGCGGGTCCAGACGCCGGCGCCGAGGCCGTAGAGGGTGTCGTTGGCGATGTGCAGGGCCTCCTCGACGGTGTCGTAGGTGGCGACGGAGACGACCGGGCCGAAGATCTCCTCCTGGAAGATCCGCATGTCGTTGCTGCCGCGGAAGATCGTCGGCTCGATGTAGTAACCGCCCTCCAGCCCGGGCACGGTTCGGGCGCCGCCGCCGGTGAGCACCTCGGCGCCCTCCTGCCGGCCGATGTCCAGGTAGGAGAGGATCTTCTCGTACTGGTCGTTGCTGGCCTGGGCGCCGATCATGGTGGCGGGGTCGAGCGGGTCGCCGGCGGTGATCGCCTCGGTGCGGGCGATGCAGCGGGCGATGAACTCGTCGTAGATGGAGGCGTGGACGAGCGCGCGGGACGGGCAGGTGCACACCTCGCCCTGGTTGAGGGCGAACATCACGAAGCCCTCGACGGCCTTGTCCAGGTACTCGTCGTCGGCGGCCATCACGTCCGGCAGGAAGATGTTCGGGCTCTTGCCGCCGAGTTCGAGGGTGACCGGGATGATGTTCTCGCTGGCGTACTGCATGATCAGGCGGCCGGTGGTGGTCTCGCCGGTGAAGGCGACCTTGGCGACCCGGGGGCTGGAGGCGAGCGGCTTGCCGGCCTCCGTGCCGAAGCCGTTGACCACGTTGAGGACGCCGGGCGGCAGCAGGTCGGCGATCAGTTCGACGACCAGCAGGATGGAGACCGGGGTCTGCTCGGCCGGCTTGAGGACGACGCAGTTGCCGGCCGCGAGCGCCGGGGCGAGCTTCCAGGTGGCCATCAGGATCGGGAAGTTCCACGGGATGATCTGGCCGACCACGCCGAGCGGCTCGTGGAAGTGGTACGCGACGGTGTCGGCGTCGATCTCCGCGATGCCGCCCTCCTGGGCGCGCACCACGCCCGCGAAGTAGCGGAAGTGGTCGACGGCGAGCGGCAGGTCGGCGGCGAGCGTCTCCCGGACGGGCTTGCCGTTCTCCCAGCTCTCGGCGACGGCGAGCTTCTCGAGGTTCTGCTCGATCCGGTCGGCGATCCGGTTGAGGATGTTGGCGCGCTCGGTGACGGAGGTGCGGCCCCAGGCCTCTGCGGCGTTGTGCGCTGCGTCCAGGGCGAGTTCGACGTCGGGCGCGGTGGACCGGGCGACCTGACAGAACGTCTGCCCGGTGATCGGCGAGGGGTTGTCGAAGTAGCGGCCCTCCACCGGGGCGACCCACTTGCCGCCGATGAAGTTGTCGTAGCGGGGGGCGAAGCTGACGATGCTGCCTTCGGTTCCGGGCCGGGCGTAGACCATGGGCGGCTCTCCTCGTCGGAAGACGCGTACGGGTGGCGTCCGACGGCCGTCGTCCCAGGACCGGCCGCCGTGGACGGTGGCCACTCTCACCCCTTCGGGTTGGTGAAAGGTTGGCACCGCCCGGCGGACCCGGCCGGAACGGTCGTCAGTCCCGCAGGGCGGCGTGCAGCCGGCCGAGCGCCCCCGCGCGCCGTCCGTCGCCGGGCGCGAGCAGCCGCAGCGCGTGCTCGTGCACCTCGGTGTCGTACGGGGCGAGTTCGCCGTACCGCAGCGCGGGCCCCGAGTCGGCCGCGGCGAGGACGGCGGCGCGGACGGCGACGTCCAGGTACGCGCGGTGCTCGACGACGGCGGGGGCGTCGGAGTGCGGCAGCAGCGGGCCGGTGTACAGCCGCACGGCGGTGGCGGTGTCGCCCGCCGCCAGGGCGCGGCGCACCTCGGCCGCGTCACAGCGCACGGGCGCGGTGAGCCGGTAGCGGCGGGCGGAGACGGCGCCGCCGAGGTCGCGGCGCAGGTGCGAGATCTCGGCCTTGACGGTGGTGGCGGTGACCGGCCGGTCGCCGTAGACGGCGGTGCGCAGCCGTTCGGCCGAGAAGCCTTCGGGTTCCAGGGCGAGCAGGGTGAGGATCTCCAGTCGGCGCGGCGGCAGGTGCAGCGGGACGCCGTCGCGGGTGGCCTGTTCGCGGCCGAGGCAGGTGAGGCGCAGTCCCTCGGGGCGGGCGGCGGTGCCGGGGGCCGCGGGCAGGGCGGCGCCGACGGCGGCGGCGAGGGTGCGGACGGTGGAGAGCGCGAGCGGGTGCGAGCGGTCCCAGGTGGTGGAGAGGTCGAGGGTGCCGGCGATGGTGCCGTCCGGGCGGCGGATCGGCGCGCAGTAGCAGACCCAGCCGTGCAGCACGGAGACCAGGTGCTCGGCGGAGAAGACGGTGGCGGCGCGGCCGGTGCTCAGCGCGAGCGAGAGGGCGTTGGTGCCCATCGCCTGCTCGTCCCACCGTGCGCCGGGGGCGAAGTTGACGCGTTCCGCCTTGCGCTGCATGACGGGGCCGCCGCAGGTCCACAGGATGGTGCCGGCCTCGTCGGTGACGGCGGCGATGAAGCCCGCGTCGTCGGCGATCGCGCGGAGTTCGTCGGCGACGGCGTCGACCGGAGTGCGGAGCGGGGAGTGCGCCCAGTCGGGGCCGTGCGCGCCGGGGTCGCAGGGCGGGGCGGAGGTCCGGGAGGGGTCGACGGTGGGCAGGGACCGCAGCCAGGAGTCCGCGACCTCGGGGCGCACCCCTGCACCGTCCGGGGCGTGCTGCGGCCCAGCCTCCCGGTGGGGCACCCAGCGGGACCACTCGTCCTCCAACGCGGCCCTGCGCCGGCGAAGATCTCCACGCACAGCATCGACCCCTTCGACCTCGTCGTCGACGGCGGGCACGGCCGGCCCCGCCGAGGGGCCGCCGACCCGGTCGGGCCAGTGTGGCCGACCCCCGGCGGGCACGGCCAGCACGCCGCACCGGGACGTCGCGCCGCAGCGGAACGTCCGGAGGCCCGCGGCCGGGGAGCCGGCCCGTTCCGGCGGGTGGGCCCGGGACGGAGGGGTCGGGACGGGGACGGAGGGGTCGGGACGGGTCGCGGGGGCGCCTGCGGCGGGCGGTGCGCGGGCCGCGCCAGGCGTTCAGCGGGTCCACATCTGCGCGCTGTCGGGCGGCCACCTCGATGCCGACCTGCCACGGGAGACATACGGGTGACCCGCCCGTCATGAGCGTGACGGGACAAGGGCCGTCCGGAGCGCAGTGCGTCCAGTCCCGTCCACGAGCAGGGAGAGCCGAGATGACCACCGCCCCCGTCCTCGCACCGTCCGTCCCCGACCTGGCCCCGGCTCCCCCGGCCGCCGCCCGGGCCCCGCAGGCTCCCGTGCCCGTCGGCTACAGCGTCGCGCTGGCCCAGGACGAGGGCGACGTGCGGGCCGCGCAGCGGCTGCGGCACCGGGTGTTCGCCGAGGAGATGGGCGCCGTCCTGGACAGCCCGCTGCCCGGTCTGGACGCCGACGCCCTCGACGACCACTGCGACCACCTGCTGGTCCGCGAGAACGGCACCAGCGAGGTGGTCGGCACCTACCGGCTGCTGCGCCCGGAGGCGGCCCGCCGGGCCGGCCGGCTGTACTCCGACACCGAGTTCGACCTGTCCCGGCTGGCCGGTCTGCGGGACGGCCTGGTCGAGGTCGGCCGGTCCTGCATCCACCCGGACCACCGGGGCAGCGGCGCCGTGATCAACCTGATGTGGGGCGGCATCGCCCGCTACCTGACGAGCACCGGCAACACCTGGGTGGCGGGCTGCTGCTCCGTGCCGCTGGCGGACGGCGGCACCGAGGCCGCCGGTGTCCGGGACTCCGTCCTCGCCAAGCACCTCGCCCCGGCGGAGTACCGGGTGTCGCCGCTGCGCCCCTGGGACCACGAGGGCGTCGCCCGGCCGGCCCGTGCCGCGATCCCGCCGCTGCTCCGCGGTTACCTGCGCCTCGGCGCCTGGGTGGGCGGCGAGCCCGCGCACGACCCGGACTTCGGTGTCGCCGACCTGTTCGTGCTGCTGTCGCTGGAGCGGACCGACCCGCGCTACCTGCGGCACTTCCTGTCCGCCGGGCCCGCCTTGTGAGCGCCTGGCTGCCGACGGCGCCCTGCACACCGGAGGAGTGCGTGGCCGCCCCCGACCCGGTGGTCGGGCCCGGGCGGCAGCTGCTGCGCGCCGCGTCCTGTGCGGCCCTGCTGCTGGCCGGCGTGGCGCTGGCGCCGGCGGTCCGCGGCTGCTGCGGGCCGGCGCTGCGCGAGCGGCTGGTGCAGCGCTGGGCGCGACTGCTGATCGGCGCGTTCGGCGTGGAGCTGCGGGCGGGTCCGGTGCCGCGGACGGACGGCGGTGTGCTGCTGGTGGCCAACCACGTGTCGTGGCTGGACATCCTGCTGGTGGCGGCCGTCCGGCCGGCCCGGATGCTGGCGAAGACGGAGGTGCGGGCCTGGCCGCTGGTCGGCCCGCTGGCGGCCTGGGCCGGCACGCTCTTCCTGGACCGGGACCGGCTGCGCGCGCTGCCGGCCACCGTGGACGGGATCGCGGCGGCGCTGCGCCGCGGCGAGCGGGTGGCGGTCTTCCCCGAGGGCAGCACCTGGTGCGGACGGCGCGGCGGGCGGTTCCGGCCGGCGCTGTTCGAGGCTGCCGTGCGGGCCGGGGCGACCGTCCAGCCGATGGCGCTGCACTACCGGCTCGCGGACGGGCGGACGGCGACCGTCGCGGCGTTCGTCGGCGAGGACGGGCTGCTCGCCTCGCTGCGCCGGGTGCTCGCCGCCCGCGGACTGGTGGCGGAGGTGGAGTTCCGTGCCCCCGTCCCGGCGGGCGCGGCGGGCCGCCGCGAGCTGGCCGCGGCGGCGCAGGCGGCGGTGTTCGGCACCCCCGTGCTGCCCGCCCCGGCGGCCCCCGTCGAGAGCGTCCGGCACGTGGCCGACCGGCTGCCGACCGCCGCCTGAGCGCAGCCCACCAGGGGCGGGTGCCGACGGAGACGGCGACGGCGACGACTCAGCGGGCCACTGCGATCACCTCGCGGACGGCCTGCGGGTCGTCGAGCAGCCGCAGCATCTGCCGGGCGACGTCGGCGCGCGTGACTCTCCAGCCGCCGCGCACGTTCTGCCCGCGGGCCGTCCGGACGGCGCCGGTGCCCGGCCCGTCAGTGAGCCGGGGCGGGCGGACGACCGTCCAGTCCAGCCCGCTGCCGCGCAGTTCGTCCTCCATCCGGGCGAGGTCGGCGTAGTACGGACGGAGCGCGGCCTTGACCGCCGGCCCGAAGAGGTGGCGCATCAGGAAGCCGTCGCCGGGGTCGTACCGGGGCGGGGTGGGGCGGTCGGGCGAGGGCACGGTGCCGACGGGTGCGGCACTGACCACGACGATCCGCCGGGTGCCGGTGCTGCGCATCGCACGGACGAGGGCGCGGGTGCCGCGCTCGGCGACGCCCGCCTCGGCGTTGGAGCGGGCGCCGAGTCCGGAGAGCACGGCGTCGGCGCCGTCGACGGCGCGTGCCACGGCGGCCGGGTCGGGGGCGGCGAGGTCGGCGGTGACGATCCGTATCCGGTCGGAGGCCCGTTGCGCGGGGGTGAGCCGATCGGGGTTGCGGACGAGCACGGTGGCGTGGTGGCCGGCGGCCAGCGCCTGGTCGAGGAGGTGGCGGCCGATGCCGCCGGTGGCGGCGACGACGGTGATCTTCACGGTGGTCTCCCTGGTCCGGTCTGGTCTGGTGGGTCTGGCGGGTCTGGTCCGCGGGGCCGTGGGGCCGTGGGGCCGTGGGCCTCAGGGGATGCGGGTGAGCTTCTCGGGGTTGGTCACGAAGTAGATGTCGCGGACGTGGTCGCCGTCGGAGGTCGGCTCGACGACCAGGACGGCGAACGGCTCCTCGCCGGCGAAGAGGACGGCCGAGGGGTCGCCGTTGGCCCGCGCCCAGCGGACGTGCAGGACGGCGGCGTTCCGGGCGGCGCCGGCCATCAGCGTCCGGGCGACCTGTTCGCGACCGTGCACGGGCAGCCGCCCGGCGGCCGGGGCCCGGCCGCCGCCGTCGGCCCAGAGGGTGACGTCGGGGGCGAGCAGGTCGAGCAGGGCGTGCAGGTCGGCGCCGCCGACGACCGCGGCGAACCGCTCGGTGACGCGGCGGCGCAGCGCGGCGTCGGTGCGGTACCGGGGGCGCCGGGCCTGCACGTGCTCGCGGGCCCGGTGGGCGGTCTGGCGGACGGCGGCGGGGGTGCGGCCGAGCACGTCGGCGATCTCGTCGTGCCGGTAGCCGAAGACCTCGTGCAGCACGAAGACGGCCCGTTCCAGCGGGGAGAGCGTCTCCAGGACGACCATCAGGGCCATCGAGACGGATTCGGCCTGCTCGGCCTCCTCGGCGGTGCCGGCGGGCGGTTCGGCGCCGGCTGGGGCGACGAGCGGTTCGGGCAGCCAGGGGCCGAAGTAGGTCTCCCGGCGGCGGGTGACCGCGGCCCGGCGGGCGAGCGCCTTGTTGACGGCGATCCGCACGAGGTACGCGCGGGGGTTGTCGATCCGCGCGGTGCCGCGGCCGGACCAGGCGAGCCAGGTCTCCTGCAGCACGTCCTCGGTGTCGGCGACGGTGCCGAGCATGCTGTAGACGATCGAGAAGAGCAGGTCGCGGTGGTCGACGAAGTCCTGGGTCGCCCCGTCGCCGTCGTCCGCGCCGCCGGTCGCTCCGGTGCCGGTCATGGTGTGCCTCCTGTGTGCGGTCACCGATCGAGAGCAGCACAGGGGACCCGGGTGTGACATCCACCCCGCCGGATGTGACCCGGGTCTCACCCGGGTACCGCGTACGGGGCCCGGCGGGCCGATACTGGCGGGGTGGACGAGGCGCTGCTGGACGCGGGGGTGGCGGACGAGGGCGTGCGGGTGCGGCCGACCGGGGCGATGGCGCGTTACGCGGCCTGGTACTCCGGGTACCGGCAGGCCGGTCTGCCGCCGGGCCGGCACCGCGGGCTGCCCTCGCCGTGGCTGACGCTGATCTTCACCTTGGACGACCCGCTGACGGTGGCGGTGCATCCGGAGCCCGGCCGCGGGCCGCAGGACTACACGGCGCTGCTGGGCGGGCTGCACACCACGCCCGCGCTGATCACCAACCCGGGCCGGCAGTCCGGGATCCAGGTGGCGCTGGACCCGCTGGCGGCGCGCCCACTGCTGGGGCTGCCGGCGGGCGAGCTGGCGGGCCTCGACCTGCCGGCCGAGGACCTGCTCGGCCCGCTCGCCGACGAGGTCCGGGAGCGGCTGCTCGCCGCGCCGGACTGGCCGGGGCGGTTCGCGGTGCTGGACGCGCTGCTGCCGCGCCTCGCGGAGCCGTACGGCGAGGCGGCGCCGGAGGTGCGGCGGGTGTGGGCGCTGCTGCGGCGCAGCGGCGGACGGCTGCCGGTGTCGGCTCTGGCGGCGGAGGCGGGCTGGAGCGAGCGGCACCTCGCGGCGCGGTTCCGGCTGGAGACGGGGCTGTCGCCGAAGGCCGCGGCCCGGGTGGTGCGCTTCGACCGGGCCCGCCGGATGGCCGCGTCGGACGGCGGCAGGCTGGCCGAACTCGCGGCACGGTGCGGGTACTTCGACCAGGCGCACCTGGCCAGGGAGTTCCGGGCGCTGGCCGGCGTCGCGCCGAGCGTGTGGCTGGCGGAGGAGTTCCGATTCGTCCAAGCCGGGGTGCCGGCCGCGGTACAGGCTGGGGCGTGACGGCACGGGGTGCGCGAGGGCCCCGGGTGCGACCGGCACCGGCCGACGCGGCACGGAGGTGGAGTGATGGGTACGGCAGAGGTCCCGGACGGGGCGCCCGCACCGCAGGTGTGGCCGACGCTGCGGGCGCACGACGCACGCAAGCTGATCGCCTTCCTGGTGGAGGCGTTCGGTTTCGAGGAGACGGTGGTGTACGGGGAGGGCGCCGCGGTGCACCACGCACAGCTGAGCTGGCCGGAGGGCGGCGGGGTGATGCTGGGCTCGGTCCGCGAGGACCCGGACGGTGCCGACGGCGCGGCGGGCAGCGGCCCGACCCCGCCGGGCAGCTTCGGCGCGTACGTGGTGACGGCGGACCCGGACGCCGTGCACGCGCGGGCGGTCGCCGCGGGCGCCGAGGTCGTGGACGCCCTGCACGAGACGGACTACGGCTCGCGGGACTTCGCCGCCCGCGACCCGGAGGGCAACCGCTGGTACTTCGGCACGTACCGCGGTGAGCCGCGCGGCCGTGGCTGAGGCGGCGGACGCCCCGCGGCCGGACGGCGCGGCGCTGCGGGCGGCGGTGGAGCGGCTGCGCGGGCTGTGCCTGGCGCTGCCCGGCGCCGAGGAGCGGCCGAGCCACGGGGAGGCGGCCTGGTTCGCGGGCCGGCCGATGTTCGCCATGACCTCGGACCGGCACCACGACGACCGCACGGGCTTCTGGGCGGCGGCCGCCGCCGGGGTGCAGGAGCACCTGGTGGCTGCCGATCCGGACCGGTACTTCCGCCCGCCGTACGTGGGCGGCCGCGGCTGGATCGGGGTGTACCTGGACATCGAGGTGGACTGGCGGCAGGTCGAGGACCTGGTGCTCGACGCCTTCCTCCTGGTGGCCCCCGCCCGGCTGCGCGCCGAGGCCCGGCAGGGCACCACGGGGGCTGGGCCCACCGGGTGAACTTGACGTCTGCGCAGGTCACAGGCGGTGCGGATGCCGAGTGGGGTGGCACGTACCGGCGTACGATGGTGCGAGTATGAGCCCTTGCGGCCCCGTCACAGCCTCCGGGCTGGAGAGAGGGGGTGGGTCCGGTGTCGATGCCTCCCGGCAGTCAGACTCCTTCCACCGCACCCCGTTCGACCGGCTCGGGTGCCGGCGAGAAGGGTCTGAAGACCGGCGCGCTCGGCCTCGTGTCGTCCGTCGCCATCGGCCTGGCCTCCACGGCCCCCGCCTACAGCCTGGCGGCGACGCTGGGCATCCTCGTCGTCGGGGTGGGCCTGCAGGCGCCGATCATCACCATCCTGGCGTTCATCCCGATGCTGCTGATCGCCTTCTCCTACAAGGAGTTGAACGCCTCCGACCCGGACTGCGGGACGACGTTCACCTGGGCGGCGCGGGCGTTCGGCCCACGAACGGGCTGGATGGGCGGCTGGGGCATCATCGTCGCCGACATCATCGTGATGGCGAACCTGGCACAGATCGCCGGCGTGTACGGCTTCCAACTGTTCGGCCTGGACTCCCTGGCGAACTCGACGACCTGGACGACGATCGCCGGCGTGGTCTGGATCATCGTCATGACCTGGATCTGCTACGTCGGCATCGAGCTGTCCGCGGCGCTGCAGCGGTGGCTGCTGGCGATCGAGGTCGTGATGCTGGTGCTGCTCTCGGTGACGGCTCTGGTCAAGGTGTACGGCTCGAACCCGCCGTCCACGGCGATCACGGTGGACGCCTCCTGGTTCAACCCGTTCGAGGTGTCCTCGTCGACGGCGTTCACCGCGGGCATCCTCTCCGCGGTCTTCATCTACTGGGGCTGGGACACCGCGGTGTCGGTCAACGAGGAGACGGCGGACGCCGCCCGCACGCCGGGCCGGGCCGCCGTCATCTCGACCGTGCTGCTGCTGCTCATCTACGCCCTGGTGTCGACCGCGGCGATGGCCTTCGCGGGCGTCGGCACGGAGGGCATCGGGCTCGGCAACGAGGACAACTCGGGGGACGTCCTGTCGGGGCTCGGTGACGCCGTGTTCGGCACCAGCGGCTTCGGTGGGTTCCTCAGCAAGCTGATGATCTTCATGGTGCTGACCTCGTCGGCGGCGTCCACCCAGACGACCATCCTGCCGACCGCGCGCACCAGCTTCTCGATGGCCGCCCACAAGGCGCTGCCCTCGCAGTTCGGCCGGGTGCACCCCCGCCACCTCACCCCGACCTGGTCGACCATCGGCATGGGCATCGCCTCGATCGCCTTCTACGTGCTGCTGACCGCGATCAGCGGCAACGTCCTCGCCGACTCGATCGCCTCCGTCGGCCTCGGCATCGCCTTCTACTACGGCCTCACCGGCTTCGCCTGCGTCTGGTACTACCGCAAGGTGCTGACCCGCAGCGTCAAGGACTTCGTCCTCAAGGGCGTCGCCCCGCTGCTGGGCGGCCTGATGCTGCTGTACTTCTTCTGCTACGGCGCCTTCGACGTGTACGCCGACCCGAACTACGGCTCCACCTCGATCAACCTGCCGATCTTCGGCGACACCGGCGGCGTCACGGTCATCGGCATCGGTGCGCTGGTGCTCGGCGCGATCCTGATGCTGGTGCAGTGGGCCGTGCAGGGCTCGTGGTTCCGCCGACCGGACGTCCCCAAGGAGGCGGCGGACCCGGCCACAGCACCCTGAGGCCCGGTCCTCGCCCCTGGTCCTCTCCCCTGGTTCTCGCCCCCGGCCCCGGCCCTCGCCCCCTGCTCAGTCCTCGCCGTCGGTGAAGCGCCAGCGGGTCGGCGAGCCGCGGAAGTCGGTGTGCAGCAGGCCGATCGCCTGAGCCGGCTGCACCCGCACGGTGGCGTTGACCGCCGGGTCGAGGAAGTCGATGCCGTAGGCCACCGAGTACTTGGCGTTCAGCGCCGCCAGGAAGCCGGCGATCTCGGCCCGGTCGGCGGTGGACTCGGCCCGCCCCTCCAGCACCACCGGGTCCCGCGGGTCCTCGGTGGTGACCACGCAGTCGGGCCGCTCCGCGAGGTTGCGCATCTTGCGCGAGGAGACGCTGCTGGAGAACCAGAACGCGCCGTCCAGCCAGACGCCCCAGACCGGCATGGTGTGCGGACGGCCGTCGGGCCGCACCGAGCACACCCAGTAGTCGTGCGACCCGACCAGGCGCTTCTCGGCCCACTCCCAGCTGAGCAGGCCCGTGCCCTCGTCAGCGGGCCGGATGCCGTACCCGGGCATGTGCGGGCGGCCGGCGGTCGGCTCGGTCATGGCGGCGACTCCCTCCGAAGGTGGCGGGTGCTTCCTCCAGCGTAGGGGTGGTGCCGGGGCAGGGGAGGTCGTCCGGAGGCACCCGGTGTCGTCGGCCGGTACGCCCGTGTCGGCGGCGGGCGGACCCGTGTCGGCCGTGGGTGGCAGGATCCCGGCCATGGAGATCGGGGAGCTGACGCTGCGGGCGTGGCGCGGCGGCACGGACGAGTGGCGGGAGCGGGTGCTGCGGGCGGCGGCCGAGCGGGTGGGGGCGGACGGCTGGTCCCTGGCCCCGGACGGCACGGCCACCGTGGTGCTGCACGGCCGGGAGTTCGCGCTGGTGCCCGGCGGCGAGGTGCAGCTGGGCTTCGACGCCGCGGCCTTCGCACCGACCCCCGAGCAGACGGCCTCGTACGCGGAGAGCTGCCGGGACTTCGGTTTCCCGGCCGATCTGCACGCGCACCTGGCCGAGGTGCTGAGCCCCGTGCGGACGGTACGGCTGCCGGCCCTGCTGGTGGGCGTCGAGGCGGTCGACGCCGGGGAGGTGGACTTCGAGGAACACGGCTGGCGGCTGCCCACCCCGGACGAGTGGGAGCACGCCTGCGGGGCGGGCGCACCCACGCTCTTCCGCTGGGGAGGCACCCACCCCGACACCGACGACCCGTTCAGCGCCCCCGACGGCCCGCAGCGCCGGCCGAACGCCTTCGGGCTGCGCATCGCCCAGGACCCGTACCGGCCGGAGGTCACCGCCGATCCGGAGGTGATGTGCGGCGGGGACGGCGGCTCCGCGACCTGCGGGGGCTACGGCGCCTTCCTGGCCTGGCTGCCGCTGGCGACCGCGTACCGGGACCCGTCGCTCGCGGAACTGCTCGACGGCGGCGGCTGGTGCGACGACCTGCTGGGCCGCCCGGTGGTGGCGCTCTGACGAGTCCGTGCACCCGCTCGTGCGGGTGCACGGACTCGTGCGGACTCGTCGACGAGCGCGGGTGTGCCGGCTCGTGCGGGTGCGCCGACCGGGCGGCCGTGGGGGCTCACCAGCGGTCGTGGACCTGCGGGCGGATCCGGCGGTCGTAGAGGTCGCGGACGGCCGCCAGGGTGGTGTCGGAGAGCGGCGGCAGCGCGGCGGCCGCGGCGTTGGCCCGGGCCTGCTCGGGGCTGCGGGCACCCGGGATCACCGTGGTCACACCCGGCTGCTGGACGATCCAGCGCAGCGCCGTCTGCGCGGGGGTGGCGCCCTCCGGGGCGAGCGCCGAGAACTCGACGGCCGCCTCGACGCCCGTCGCGAAGTCCACCCCGGAGAAGGTCTCGCCCTGGTCGAAGGCCTCGCCGTGCCGGTTGTAGGTGCGGTGGTCGTCCGCCGAGAAGACGGTGTCCCGGGTGTAGCGGCCGGAGAGCAGACCGGAGGCGAGCGGCACCCGGGCAAGGATCCCCACTCCGGCCTCGGCGGCAGCCGGCAGCACCTGCTCCAGCGGCTTCAACCGGAAGGCGTTGAGGATGATCTGCACGCTGGCCACACCCGGTCGGGCGATGGCCGTCAGCGCCTCGGCGCAGGTCTCGACGCTGACGCCGTAGGCCGCGATCCGCTCCTCCCCGACCAGCGTGTCCAGGGCGTCGAAGACCTCGTCGGAGGAGTACACCGGGGTCGGCGGGCAGTGCAGCTGCACCAGGTCGAGCCGGTCCACCCCCAGGTTGGTGCGGGAACGGTCGGCCCAGGCGCGGAAGTTGGCGAGGTTGTAACGCTCGGGCCGCTGCTCGACCCGGCGGCCGAACTTGGTGGCGACGAAGACACCCGCGTCCGGGCGTTCCTTCAGGTGGCGGCCGATCAGCTGTTCGCTGCGGCCGTCGCCGTAGACGTCGGCCGTGTCGAACAGGGTGACCCCGCTCTCGACCGCGGCGTCCAGCACGGCGAGGGCGTCCCGCTCGCGGACATCGCCCCAGTCCGCGCCCAACTGCCAGGTGCCGAGGCCGACGACGGAGACGGGACGGCCGGTCCGGCCGAGTACGCGCTGTTCCATGGGGAGCCTCTCATTGACCAGCAGGGAGCCGGAAGCGGGAAGGGCGTGTGCGATCACCACCACCCACCGTACCCACCGTCAGGACGGTGCCCCGCGTCGCGTCGGAGGGCGGCGTGGTGCGCCGGTGGAGGGGTATGACGGCGGACGGGTGTGGCGGTGGAGGCCTGTGGCGGTGGACGGGTGTGGCGTCAGACGGCGGCGGCAGCGGCCGGGCCGCGGGCGAGCAGGAGGACGACGTCGAGGCCGGCGACGGCGATGGTGGCGAGGAAGGGGATCCGGCCGGGGGCGACCGGAGCCAGCAGGGCCGTCGCCACGGCGACGGCCAGAGCGGCGGCCTCCGCCGGAGGGACGGGCTGCCCGGGGCCGAGGACCAGGACGGCCGTGGCGGCGGAGGTCGCTGCGGCGGCCACCGCGGCGGACGGGCGGCGGCCCAGACGCTGGGGCAGGCCGAGGACGCCCGCGGCACGGTCCGCCTGGATGTCCGGGAGGACGTTGGCGAAGTGGGCGCCGCAGCCGAGCAGCCCGGCCGCGGTCGTCACCCACCAGGGTGGGACGGTGGCGGTGGCGAAGGCCGGCAGCGCGCCGAAGGCCACGGCGTACGGCAGCCAGGACGCGGCAGTCCGCTTCAGCCGGAGGTTGTAGGCCCAGCCGGCGGCGACGCCGGTGAGGTGGGCGGCCCCGGCCCGGGTGCCGCAGGCGAGCGAGAGCGGGACGGTGGCGGCGAGCGCGGCGGCGGCCGCCTTACCGACCGTTCCGGGGGCGAGGGCACCGCGGGCGAGCGGCTTGTCGGCGCGTCCAGCGGCGGCGTCCCGGGCGGAGTCGATGCAGTCGTTGGACCAGCCGATGGACAGCTGGCCTGCGGCAACCGCGGCCGTGGTGAGCAGGACGGCACACTTGCCGCGGCCCGCGGCGGCTGCGAGCCCCGCGGCGAAGGCGGTGACGGCGGCGGCCGGCGCGGGGTGACACGCCGCCAGCAACAGGGCCGGCCGGCGGATCCACCGCACGGCCGCCGCCGCGTCCATCCCACTGGACATGGCGTCAGGTTAGGTCGCGGCCGGGCGATCGTCCCGTAACGGCGCGCGGCTGCAGGGCATCCCGGGCGGTGAGCCGGGGTCAGGGCGGTGAGCCGGGGTCAGGGCGGGGTCAGGGCGGCAGTCGTCCATGGGGGTGCGGGTGCGTGATCGCGTATCCGGTGGGAGGCGGCATCGCTGAACTGACAGGCCCTCCCTCCGGTTACAAACCATCACGGCAGTGACGGGCCCATGCGTGGTGCGACAGGGCGTCACACCTGCAACAACCACGCACGACGGTGACGCCTCGGCCGGGGACGCACGGGCGATCACCTCTGCGCAGCGGCTCGCTGCACGGACAGCCCCTCACGTCGGTTACACCCCATCACCTGCGCTGGAGACCAGCACTACTGCGCCGCCTCTTCCCAAAGTGACACCCCAACACCCTCGCACCACACCCCAACCCGCCACCCCCTCACAACCGTGACACGCCCTCACCTCCGCGACAGCGACCCCACGCGACCCCCAACAACAGACATGGCACGCCCGGGCATCCCTCATTCGCCACATTCGTCCGAGTTGTACCTATGCTGAGCCGATGACCCGAATTGTGGCGGTGAGCGGGGTGCTGCCGGTCCATCGGTACCGGCAGGAGGAGATCACCGAGGCGTTGGCCGAGCTCTGCCTGCCACCGGACGCCGACCGGGCGGTGCTGGACAGGCTGCACGCCGGAGCCGGGGTGGCGGCCCGTCATCTGGCGCTGCCACTGGAGCGGTACGCGGGGATCGAGGGTTTCGGACAGGCCAACGACGCGTTCATCGCCGCAGCCCTGGAGCTCGGCGAGCGGGCCGCACGGACGGCACTGGCCGAGTCGGGGCTCGCCGCCGAGGAGATCGAGCTGGTGGTGTCGACCTCGGTCACCGGGATCGCGGCGCCGTCGCTGGAAGCCCGGCTGGCGGGCCCGCTCGGCCTGCGGCAGGACGTCCGCCGCCTCCCGGTCTTCGGGCTGGGGTGCGCGGCGGGCGCGGCCGGCCTGGCCCGGCTGCACGACTACCTGGCGGGCCGTCCCGGCCATGCCGCACTGCTGCTCTCCACCGAGCTGTGCTCGCTGACGCTGCAGCGCTCGGACGCCTCCACCGCCAACCTGGTGGCCTCGGCCCTGTTCGGGGACGGCGCGGGTGCGCTGTTGGCGGTCGGTCCGGAGCACCCGCGCTTCCACGACTCCCCCGGCCCGCGGGTGGTGGCGACCCGCAGCCGTCTCTACCCGGGCACCGGGCACCTGCTGGGCTGGGACATCGGCGACCGCGGGTTCCGGATCGTGCTGGGCGGGGCGCTGCCGGAGCTGGCCGGTCTGCACGTCGCCGAGGAGGTCTCGGCCTTCCTCGCCGAGCACGACCTGAAGCCCGACGAGGTGGCCGCGTGGATCTGCCACCCGGGCGGGCCGAAGGTGCTGGACGCGCTCGGGGAGTCGCTCGGCCTGCCGGAGTCCGCGCTGGCGCCGAGCCGCCGCTCGTTGGCCCGGGTGGGCAACCTGTCCTCCGCCTCGGTGCTGCACATCCTCCGTGACGTCCAGACGGACGGCCCGCCGCCGCCCGGCTCGGCCGGACTGGTGCTCGCGCTCGGGCCCGGCTTCTCCTCCGAACTCGTCCTGCTCCGCTGGTGATCGAGGCCCGATGTCCTGGTACTCCCTGCTCGTCCTGCTGGTCGCCGCCGAGCGGCTGGTCGAACTCGTCGTGGCGCGCCGCAACGCCACCTGGAGCATCGCCCGCGGCGGCACCGAGCACGGCCGCGGCCACTACCCGCCGATGGTGCTGCTGCACAAGGCGCTCCTGGTCGGCTGTCTGATCGAACCGGCGGTGCTGGCACGGCCGTTCGTGCCCGCGCTGGGCGTGCCGATGCTGCTGCTGGTGATCGCCGCGCAGGCGCTGCGCTGGTGGTGCATCGCCTCGCTCGGGCCGCGCTGGAACACCCGGGTGATCGTGGTGCCGGGCCTGCCGCTGGTCACCCGCGGCCCGTACCGGTGGCTGCGGCACCCGAACTACCTGGCGGTGGTGGTGGAGGGGGCGGCGCTGCCGCTGGTGCACTCGGCATGGCTGACGGCCGGGGCCTTCACGGTGCTGAACCTGTGGCTGCTGGGCGTCCGGATCCGGTGCGAGGAGGCGGCGCTCGGCGGGGCGGTGCCGGCGGTCGCCCGGTGATCGACCTGCTGGTGGTGGGCGGCGGCCCGGCCGGGCTGGCCACCGCCGTGCACGGGGCGCTCGCCGGCCTGGAGGTGGTGGTGGCCGAGCCGCGCCCGACGCCGGTGGACAAGGCCTGCGGGGAGGGGCTGATGCCGGCCGCCGTCCGGGCGCTGGCCGGGCTCGGCGTGGCGCCGGAGGGCCGCGCCTTCGAAGGCATCCGCTATCTGGAGGCGGCCGGAGGCCGGGCCGCCGAGGCGCGGTTCCGCTCGGGGCACGGGCTCGGGGTGCGCCGCACGGTGCTGCACGCGGCGCTGGCGGCGCGCGCCGCGGAACTCGGCGTACGGGTGCTGCCCCTGCGGGTCGGCGCGGTCGACGTGGGGCCGCACGCGGTGCGGGCGGCCGGGCTGACGGCCCGCCACCTGGTCGCGGCGGACGGGCTGCACTCCCCCGTCCGGCGCGCCCTCGGCCTGCACCGGCCGCCGCCACCGGGCCGGACCGTCCGGTACGGGCTGCGCCGGCACTACCCGGTGGCGCCGTGGTGCCGCTCGGTGGAGGTGCACTGGTCCGAGCGGGCGGAGGCGTACGTCACGCCGCTCGGCCCCGCGTTGGTGGGTGTGGCACTGCTCACCTGCGACCGGGCACCGTTCGACGAACAGTTGGCGCGCTTCCCGCTGCTGGCCGCCCGGCTGCCGGTCGGGGCGGGCACGGCGGTGCGCGGCGCGGGTCCGCTGCACCAGCAGGTCAGGGCCCGGGTCGCCGGGCGGGCGCTGCTGGTGGGCGATGCGGCCGGCTACCTGGACGCGCTCACCGGGGAGGGCCTGTCGGTGGCCCTGGCCTGCGCGGGCGAGCTGGTGCGCTGCGTGCTGACGGGCCGGCCGGAGGCGTACGAGCGGGCCTGGCGGCGCGCCTCGCGCAGCTACCGGCTGCTGACCGGTGCGCTGCTGTGGGCGCGGCAGCGCCCGGTGCTGGCTCCGCGGATCGTGCCGCTCGCGGCCCGCCTGCCACGGGTCTTCGAGGCCGGGGTGAACCTCCTGGCGTGAGCCCTGCCGGCGCGAGCCCTGCTGCTGGGCGTCCGGCGCGCCGCCCGGTACGGCGGCTGGTCGCCCGGGAGGCGGGTGGTCCGCACCGCCCCCGGGCGCCCCTCAAGGGGACGGCATCCGGCGGTCCCCGGGCCAGGCGCAGGGAGCGGAGCACGGGAGCGCGGGCCCGGCACAGCGGGGGCGCGGAACGGGGTGAGGCGCCGTCAGGCCCGCCCCCAGCCCCACTCCGATACCACCCAATTACCAGGCAACTCACATCAATTCGGACATAAACCCCCTGTGCCCGAGATCACAGGAACCGTCCCGGCACACCGCCTCACCTGGGACTTTGGGCGTGTACACGCGATCGGGACACCGTGCGGCCGGTGCAGCGGGCTTGCGCCGCCGACGGGCCGTCGCGCAGGCTCTGGCGCTGAGCGGTCCGCCTCTCCGGTCTCGGGAGGGCGGGCCACATCCGCAGGGGGGTACGA
Source organism: Streptomyces sp. NRRL B-24484 (assembly GCF_000717715.1). Classification (GTDB taxonomy): domain Bacteria; phylum Actinomycetota; class Actinomycetes; order Streptomycetales; family Streptomycetaceae; genus Kitasatospora. Next base: position 86,019 of record NZ_JOAI01000027.1, read on the forward strand.
AAGGTTCCCCCACCCCATGCCCAGAAACTCGAAGCACCGCCGCACCGTGCGACTCACCGCCCGCCGGGCCGCCGCCCTCGGACTCGCCGTCGCCGCCGTCGGAACCGGCGCCGCAGCCTGGGCCGCCCCGGGCGGCTCGTCCGACCCCGTCGTCGTCGACTCGCTGGCGTTCACCCCCGCTGCACCCACCGCCGGTGCCGCGGTGACCGCCACCGCCAAGGTGCACGCCACCCAGCAGACGGCCGTCCAGGCGCTGACCGTCGCGGTCCGTTCCTCGAGCGGCGCCAACTACGACTTCGCCGGCGCGATCCCGACCACGCTGACCTCGACGCAGCAGACCTTCGTACCCAAGAGCCGGACCTTCCCGGCCGGCTCCTACACGATGTTCGTCGCCTACAAGGCGAACAACGTCTGGCACAACCTGACGCCGAAGAAGGCGTTCACCTCCGACGGCAGCACGGTGACGCCGACGACGCCGTCCGCGCCGGCCACCTCGGCCTCGCCGACCCCGACGGCCGCCCCGAGCACCTCCGCCCCGGCGAGCACCGCGCCGGTCGCCCCCAGCACCTCGGCCCCGGCGAGCACCGCGCCGACCGCGAGCGCCACCCCGAGCACCGCCGCGCCGAGCACCGCAGCCCCGAGCGCCTCGGCGTCCGCGACCACCGCCCCGAGCAGCGGCGGTCCGCTCGGCATCGCCGGCAGCTGGCGCCAGGTCTTCGCCGACGACTTCAACGGCACCTCGGTCGACTCCGGCAAGTGGACGGCGAACTGGCTCGGCTGCGCGACCTGCACCACCCCGCCGGTGAACTCCTACGAGAAGGCCGCCTACGCGCCCTCGCAGGCGACCGTCAGCGGCGGCAACCTGCACCTGACGGCCACGGCGAAGGCCGCGACGGCGAACGGCAAGTCCTTCCCGTACACCTCGGGCATGGTGCAGAGCAACGGCAAGGCGCAGTTCACCTTCGGCGCCTTCGAGGCCCGGATCTACCTGCCCGGCAGCGGCGGCAAGATCTCCAACTGGCCGGCCTTCTGGACCGACGGCCAGAGCTGGCCGACCGACGGCGAGATGGACGTGATGGAGGGCCTGGGCGGCCAGGCCTGCTACCACTACCACTCGCCCTCCGGCGGCCCCGGCAGCTGCGCGCCCGGCGACTACACCGGCTGGCACACCTACGGCGCCGAGTGGGCGCCCGGTTCCGTCACCTACTACTACGACGGCAAGAAGGTCGGCCAGATCACCACGGGCATCACCAGCAGCCCGCACTACCTGATCCTCAACAACGGCGTTTACACGACCGACACCGTGACCGCCGACACCGACATGCAGGTGGACTACGTCAAGGTCTGGCAGCACTGACCCGCTGACGCACCCCGCCAGGGCCCGTACGGACGCCCCGGCCCCCGCCCCCGCGGCGGGGCCGGAGGCCTCCCGTGCGGGCCCTGCGGCGCCCCCGGGGCGGCGGGAGAATGCCGGGAGGGGGCCGCCCGGCCGGGGAGTACGCCATGGCGCAGCACCACGAGACCTGCCCGCGCTGCGGGCACTCCACCGACTGGCGGGCCGGGCTCACCGAGGAGGAGCTGCGCGGCATCGACCGGCGGCGGCGCCGGGGTCTGGGCGTGCTGGTGGTGTGCTGTGCGGCACTGCTTCCGTGGATCGGCTTCCTGGCGGCGACGCTGCCGGTGCACTTCGAGGCACGGCAGTGGCGGCTGGCCTGGGTCGGCTTCGACCTCGGGCTGCTGGCGGCGCTGGCGGCGACCGCCTGGTTCGGCTGGCGGCGGCGCCGGCTGCTGGTGCCGTGGGCGCTGGCGGCGGCCGTCCTGCTGATCTGCGACGCCTGGTTCGACGTGATGCTCTCCTGGGGGACGGACGACGTCTGGGTGAGCGTCGGCGCGGCCCTGCTGGTGGAGCTGCCGCTGGCGACGGCGCTGCTGCTGCGGGTGCGCAGGATCCTGCAGGTCATGCTGCGGCACTACTGGTACCTGGCCGACCTGCCCGGTGAGCCGCCTCCGCTGTACCGGGCACCGCTGCTCACCGAGGGCGTGCCGGACCGGCCGCGGCAGCGGCCGGCCTGAGGGCACCGTCCGGGCGCGGACCGGGCCGGTCCGCGCGCTGCGCTCTGGGCCGGTCGGGCGATCCGGAGGTGCGGGCGGGCCGCTCGGGTGCGCGCCGGGTGACACTGGGGGTATGGCAGCGTCACCGGAGCAGAGCGGCGGGGACATCTTCACCCCGCCCGTCGTGGTGCACCCGCCCACCCACGGCGCCCGCCCCTACCGCCGGGTCGAGATCTACGGCCGGCCGGTCGGCCGTGCGTACGGCGAGGAGGACGTGGCGGAGTACATCCGCCACGCGGGGGTGTCCGAGCCGGACCTGGACGACCCGGACCTGGTGGGCTGGCGCGGCGGCGACCGGACCGTCTGGTCCGCGGGCTGACGCGGGCCGCGCACGGCCGGGCGCTGCGCCCGCATGCGTGCGGCCACCCGGGCGGAGGCGGCCATCCAGGGCAATCGGGCCACTCCAACCGCCGAGGGGCGGGCCGCTGGAGTGGCCGGGCGGGCGGCGCGGGGCGGTAGTGGTAGCAGACCGCTCACGTCGGGTGAAGGAGTCCGTGATGCCCAAGGTCCGTCCGGCTGCCGTCCTCGTTGCCGCCCTGCTCGCCGCCGTCTGCCTCGGCTGCGCCCCGGGCGACCCGAATCCGGCCCCGCTGCCGGGCCGCCCCGCGCAGCAGGAGCCGTCTACGGAGTCCCCCGCCCCGAGCGCCGCGCCCGAGCCGACCGCGGCGCCGGCCCCGGGCACTCAGGTCTCGCTGGCCGACGGCGCCGGGTTCGGGCCGATCCTGGTGGACGCCAGGGGCCGCACCCTCTACCTCTACGACGGGGACACCTCCACGCAGTCGACCTGCTACGGCGCGTGCGCGGCGCAGTGGCCGCCGCTGACCACCACCGGCTTCCCGGTCGCGGGCGCCGGCGTGGACGACGGACTGCTGGGGGTGGGGAAGCGGACCGACGGGGTCGGCCAGGTCCTCTACAAGGGGCACCCGCTGTACTACTTCGCCCAGGACACCGTGCCCGGCGAGGCCGGCGGCCAACAGCTCGACCAGTGGTACGTGGTGGACGCGCTCGGCGACAAGGTGTCGGCCGGCTGAACCCTGCACGGGGCCCGGACCGGCAGCGCCCGAACGGAGCTGAATGGTGGTCTGCACCATTTTCAGGCCCTGCATAGTCTTGCACAACGGGCCCCGGGAATCTCCACCGGTCCGCCTCATCATTATGCACTGCGGCGGGTGGCGATACCCCGCCACTCAATTCCTCAAGAGAAGCTCAAATTTACAAACCTTTGCCCTACCTGCACATACGTCAACTTTCGTGCGCCCCAAGGGTTTTGACGAATAATCATGATCATCTCCGTTCGAGCCAGATAACTATTCGGAATCATGGGGTTCTGTTCGACAAATCTCTGCGCCTAGCCTTGGGCAACTCTCAACCCCTGCCATTCATCGAGAGGTCAATCCCACCCATGGCTTCTGTCGACCAGCTCGCCCCGTCCTCCGCCCCGCCGAACGGCACAGGCAGCCGATCACTGCGGCGCGAGGTCGGGCTGATCGGCCTCCTCTGGGCCTCCGTCGGCTCGATCATCGGCTCCGGCTGGCTGTACGGCGCCAAGAACGCCGTCATGGTCGCCGGCCCGGCGGCCCTCGTCTCCTGGGGCATCGGCGCCGTCGCGATCGTCCTGCTCGCGTTCGTCCACGCCGAGCTCGGCGGCCTCTTCCCGGTCGCCGGCGGCACCGCCCGCTACCCGCACTACGCCTTCGGCGGACTCGCCGGCATGTCGTTCGGCTGGTTCTCCTGGCTGCAGGCGGCGACGGTCGCCCCCATCGAGGTCGAGGCCATGATCGGCTACGCCGGTCACTGGGACTTCGCCAAGGGCTTCCTGAAGGACAACGGCACCCTCACGGTCAGCGGCTTCGTGGTCGCCGTCGCGCTGATGGGCGTCTTCGTCGCGGTCAACTTCCTCGGCGTCCGCGTGCTGGCGCACACCAACTCGGTGGCGACCTGGCTGAAGATCGCCGTCCCGCTGGCCACGATCCTCGTGCTCGCGGTGACCAACTTCCACGGCGGCAACTTCACCTCGCACGGCTTCGCGCCGTTCGGCATCAAGGGTGTGCTCGCCGCGATCAGCACCAGCGGCATCATCTTCGCGCTGCTCGGCTTCGAGCAGGCCATCCAGCTGGCCGGCGAGAGCAAGAACCCCAAGCGCGACATCCCGCGCGCGGTGCTCGGCTCGGTCGCCATCGGCACCCTGATCTACGTCCTGCTGCAGGTCGTCTTCATCGCCGCGCTGCCCGGCACCGCGTTCGCCAAGGGCTGGGAGAACCTCGACTTCCCCGGCATCTCCGGCCCGTTCGCCGGCCTCGCCACGCTGGTCGGCCTCGGCTGGCTGGCCTGGGTGCTGTACTTCGACGCCATCGTCTCCCCCGGCGGCACCGGCCTGATCTACACCACCTCCACCTCGCGGATCTCGTACGGCCTCAGCAAGAACGGCTACGCCCCGCAGCTGTTCGAGAAGGTCGACAAGCGCGGCGTGCCGTGGTTCGGCCTGATCATCTCCTTCATCACCGGTGTCATCTGCTTCCTGCCCTTCCCGAGCTGGCAGGAGCTGGTCGGCTTCATCACCTCCGCCTCGGTGCTGATGTACGCCGGCGCCCCGCTCGCCTTCGGCGCCCTGCGCCGCCGCCTGCCGGACCGCGAGCGCTCCTACCGCCTGCCGTTCGGCGAGGTGATCGCCCCGCTGTCCTTCATCGTGGCCAGCCTGATCATCTACTGGACCGGCTGGCACACCCTGGCCCGCCTCGGCATCGCCATCGTCCTCGGCTACGTGCTGCTCGGCAGCTACGCCGCGTACGCCGTCCGCAAGGGCCTGCCGAACGCGCCGCGCCTCGACTGGCGCCCGGCGCAGTGGCTGCCGGCGTACCTGGTCGGCCTCGGCCTGATCTCCTGGCAGGGCGGCTTCGGCGACGGCACCGGCACCATCCCGATGTGGTGGGACATGCTGCTCGTCTCGGCCTTCGCGCTCGGCATCTACCACTGGGCGATCCGCGTGGCACTGCCCTCCGACGCGATCGACCAGAACATCGAGGACGTCGAGGTCGTCGACGAGGGCGGCCACTGATCCACCCCTCCGGGCAGGACCGACCCCGGTCACCGTAGCGACTTCCTGCCCGCACCACCCGAGGAGCCCGGCCGCCCCACAGCGGCCGGGCTCCGCCGGTTCCCGGGCCTCAGCCCCCGCCCACACACACGAGCCGTCCCGGCAGCGCTGCCGCGGACGGCTCGCGGCGTTCCCGGGGCTCCTCCGGGCCACGGCCGGACGGCAGCCGAAGCCCACCCGCGGCGGACCCACGCCACACCCGCGGGGCCGTGCGGGCCGTTGACAAGGGGAGGGCGGCGCGGCGAAGCTAAGCAAGCGCTTAGTCAGCGCGTGAGTGCGTGATCCGATCAGTCCTTCCCCGAGGCGAGGGCCCATGAGCGACACCCCCGAGACCCCACCCGGTCTCGACCTGGACCGGCTGCGCGAGCGGCTCGACGCAGAGCTGCCGGGCACCGTCACCGGCCCGCTGCGGGCGACGCTGTTCGAGGGCGGCAAGTCCAACCTGACCTACCTGCTGGAGGACGGCACCGGGCGGTGGGTGCTGCGCCGGCCGCCGCTCGGCCACGTCCTCGCCACCGCGCACGACATGACCCGCGAGCACACCGTGCTGGCCGCGCTGCACCCCACCCGCGTCCCGGTGCCGCGCCCGCTGCTGCTGGTCGAGGACACCGAGGTGATCGGCGCGCCCTTCTACCTCATGGAGTACGTCGAGGGCACCCCGCACCGGGACGCCGGGGCGCTCGGCGCGCTCGGCCCGGAGCGGGTGCACGCGCTCGGCCTGCACCTGGTCGACACCCTGGTCGACCTGCACGCCGTCGAGCCCGCGGCGGTCGGCCTCGACGCCTTCGGCCGGCCCGAGGGCTTCCTGGAGCGCCAGCTGCGCCGCTGGGGCAAGCAGCTGGACGCCTCCCGCAGCCGCGAGGTGCCCGGCATCGACGAGCTGCACGAGCAGCTCGCCCGCACCCTGCCGGTCTCCCCCGCACCCGCGCTGGTGCACGGCGACTACCGGCTGGACAACGTCCTGGTCGGCCCGGACGACCGGATCCGCGCCGTCCTCGACTGGGAGATGTCCACCCTCGGCGACCCGCTCACCGACCTCGGCCTGCTGGTGATGTACACCGAGCTGGCCCGCCGCTTCAACGGCGTGCTGCCCGGCGCCGCCCTCGCCGAGGGCTTCCCGCAGACCGCCGAACTGGTCGCCCGGTACGCCGACGGCTCCGGCCGGGACGTCTCGGCGCTCGGCTGGTACACCGGCTTCGCCTCGTTCAAGCTCGCGGTCGTGCTGGAGGGCATCCACTACCGCTTCACCCAGGGCGGAACGGTCGGCGCCGGCTTCGACCGGGTCGGCGAACTCGTCCCGCTGTTCGTGCAGTTCGGCCTCACCGCACTCAAGGAGCGCTGACCCGTGGACTTCTCCTTCGACGCCCGCACCGAGGAGCTGCGCTCCCGGCTGCTCGACTTCATGGACGAGCGCGTGCACCCGGCCGAGCCGGTGCTCGCCGCGCAGCTCGCCGACCCGGCCCGCGAGCCGTGGACGATCCCGCCCGTCGTCGCCGAACTCCAGTCCGCCGCACGGGAACGCGGTCTGTGGAACCTCTTCCTCCCCGGCGGGGCCGGCGCCGGTCTGACCAACCTCCAGTACGCGCCGCTCGCCGAGATCACCGGCCGCTCGGTGCTGCTCGCCCCCGCCGCGCTCAACTGCGCCGCCCCGGACACCGGCAACATGGAGGTGCTCGACCAGTTCGGCAGCGAGGAGCAGCGCAAGCAGTGGCTGGAGCCGCTGCTCGCCGGTGAGATCCGCTCGGCCTTCGCGATGACCGAGCCGGACGTCGCGTCCTCGGACGCCTCCAACATCACCACCCGGATCGAGCGGGACGGCGACGAGTACGTCGTCAACGGCCGCAAATGGTACATCACCGGCGCGATGAACCCCAACTGCCGGATCTTCATCGTGATGGGCAAGACCGACCCCGACGCCGCCAAGCACCGGCAGCAGTCGATGATCCTGGTGCCCCGCGACACCCCGGGCGTCACGGTGAAGCGCGGCATGACCGTCTTCGGGTACGAGGACCAGGACCACGGCGGGCACGCCGAGGTGCTCTTCGAGGACGTCCGGGTGCCCGCCGCCAACCTCATCGGCGAGGAGGGCTCCGGCTTCGCCATCGCCCAGGCCCGGCTGGGGCCGGGACGGATCCACCACTGCATGCGGGCCCTCGGCATCGCCGAGCGCGCGCTGGAGCTGATGTGCCGCCGGGCCGTCGACCGGGTCGCCTTCGGCCGGCCGCTCGCCGACCAGGGCGTGGTGCAGGACTGGATCGCCGAGTCCCGGGTGCGGATCGAGCAGGCCAGGCTGCTGGTGCTGAAGACCGCCTGGCTGATGGACACCGTCGGCAACCGCGGTGCCCACACCGAGATCCAGGCCATCAAGATCATCGTCCCGCAGGCCGTCGAGTGGATCCTCGACAAGGCCGTGCAGACCCACGGCGCCGCCGGCGTCAGCCAGGACACCCCGCTCGCCCAGCTCTGGGCCGGCAACCGCACCCTGCGGCTCGCCGACGGGCCCGACGAGGTGCACCGCCGCTCGCTCGCCCGCCGCGAACTCGGCCGCTACCAGAAGAAGGAGGGCTGACATGGCCGTCCGTGAAGAGGACCTCCGGCAGCGGGTGGCGGACCTGCTCGCCGCGCACGACCCGGCGACCACCGACCGGCTCGACTTCCTGCGGGCCCGGTTCGACGCCGGACTCGCCTGGGTGCACTTCCCCGAGGGGCTCGGCGGACTCGGCGCGCCGCGGCCGCTGCAGGCCGTCGTGGACGCCGAGTTGGCCGCCGCCGGGGCACCCGGCAACGACCCGCGGAAGATCGGCATCGGCCTCGGCATGGCCGCCCCCACCATCCTCGCGTACGGCACCGAGGAGCAGAAGCGGCGCTTCCTGCGGCCGCTGTGGACGGGCGAGGAGGTCTGGTGCCAGCTCTTCTCCGAGCCCGGCGCCGGCTCCGACCTCGCCGCGCTCGGCACCCGGGCCGTCCTCGACGGCGGCACCTGGACGGTCGACGGCCAGAAGGTGTGGACGTCCAGCGCGCACACCGCCCGCTGGGCGATCCTGATCGCCCGCACCGACCCGGACGTGCCCAAGCACCGGGGCATCACCTACTTCGTCTGCGACATGACCGACCCCGGCGTCGAGGTCCGCCCGCTGCGGCAGATCACCGGCGAGGCCGAGTTCAACGAGGTCTTCCTCACCGGTGTCCGCATCCCCGACACGCACCGGCTCGGCGCTGTCGGCGAGGGCTGGCAGGTCGCCCAGACCACCCTCAACAACGAGCGGGTCGCCATCGGCGGTCAGGCCGCACCGCGCGAGGCCGGCATGGTCGGCGTCGTCGCCGAGACCTGGCGCGCCCGGCCCGAACTGCGCACCCACGACCTCCACCAGCGCCTCCTGAAGGGCTGGGTGGACGCCGAGGTCGCCCGGCTCACCGGCGAACGGCTGCGCCAGCAGCTCGCATCGGGCCAGCCCGGCCCCGAGGGCGCCGCCATGAAGCTCGCCTTCGCCCGGCTCGCCCAGGAGTTGAGCGGCCTGGAGGTCGAACTCCTCGGTGAGGACGGCCTCGCCTACGACGACTGGACGATGGTCCGACCCGACCACGTCGACTTCACCGGCCGCGAGGCCGGCTACCGCTACCTCCGCGCCAAGGGCAACTCCATCGAGGGCGGCACCTCGGAGATCCTGCGCAACATCATCGCCGAGCGCGTCCTCGGCCTGCCCGGCGAGCAGCGCGCCGACAAGAACGTGCCCTGGAAGGAGCTGCCGCGATGACCGACGCCACCGGCCCGGCCGACCTGCTGTACTCCGAGGTCGAGGAGGAACTGCGGAGCAGCGTACGGGCGTTGCTCGCCGACCACTGCCCGCCCGAGGCGATCCTCGCGCGCTGCGAGGGCCCCGCGCCGTACGACCCCGCGCTCTGGCGCAAGCTCGCCGCGGACCTCGGTGCGGCCGGGCTCCAGGTGCCGGAGGCGCTCGGCGGGGCCGGTGCCTCCCTGCGCGAGACCGCCGTCGTCCTGGAGGAGTTGGGGCGCAGCGCGGCACCGGTGCCGTTCCTCGGCAGTGCGGTGCTGGCGACGACCGCGCTGCTGGCCTGCGGCGCCGAGGAGTTGCTCTCCGCCCTGGCCGGCGGGGAGCGGACGGCGGCGCTCGCCGTGCCGCTGTCCACGGCACCCGGGGCCGGCTTCCCGGCGACCGTCCGGGTCGACGGGGCCGGGACGCTGAGCGGGCGGATCACCTCGGTCGCGGACGCGCTGGCGGCGGACGTGCTGCTGGTGCCCGCGGCCGGGCCCGGCGGGGCCGTGCTCTACGCGGTCGAGGCCGCCGCGGCCGGACTGGCCGTGGCGCGGCGCACCTCGCTCGACCTCACCCGTCCGCTGGCCGACCTGGTACTGACCGGGGTGCCGGGCCGGGCCGTCGCGGTGGGGGCGGACGCGGAGGCGGCTGTGCGGCAGGCGCTGTTCACCGGCGCCGGACTGCTCGCCTCCGAACAGCTCGGCATCACCGAGTGGTGCCTGTCGACGACCGTGGCGTACCTGAAGGACCGCACCCAGTTCGCCCGCCCGGTCGGCTCGTTCCAGGCGCTGAAGCACCGGCTGGCCGACCTGTGGCTGGAGACCGTCGGGGCGCGGGCCGCGGCCCGGTACGCGGCGGACGTGCTGGCGCGCGGGGACGCCGATGCGGAGGTCGCGGTGGCGGTCGCGCAGGCGCACTGCGGGGCGGTGGCGGTGCGGGCGGCCGAGGAGTGCGTGCAGCTGCACGGTGGCATCGGCATGACCTGGGAGCACCCGGCGCACCTCTACCTCAAGCGTGCCAAGGCCGACCAGATCGCCCTGGGCACCCCGGGCGCCCACCGGGCCGCACTGGCCCGCCTGGTGGACCTGCCGGCGCCGGTCGCCGGCTGAGCGGGCCGGGCGGCGGCGCGGGCGCCGCGGAGGGAAACGACGGCGGTCTCCTCCGCGGCGCCCGGCCCGTTCACGGCGCGGCGGGGTGCTCGGCGCGCAGCCGCTCCGCCCTCGCCGCGCGCTGTGCGAGGACGCGCTCACGCCGCTCCGCCGTCTGCCGCAGGGCCTCGCGGCGGTCCCGCCCGGAGAGGCGGTCGAGGTAGAGGCGGCCGTGCAGGTGGTCCGTCTCGTGCTGCAGGCAGCGGGCGAAGTAGCCGGTGCCCTCGACCGTGATCGGACGGCCGTCGCGGTCCTGTCCGCGGACGACGGTGCGGGCGGAGCGCGGCACCTCCATGGCCGCACCGGGGACGGAGAGACAGCCCTCGTCGTCGACGGCGAGGCGGCGCCCGCGCACGTCCTCCGGGTCGATCACCGGGTTGAGGATGTGGCCGACGTGGCGGACGCCCGCGTCGTCGAGGCAGTCGTAGACGAAGAGTTGCAGGTCGACGCCGACCTGGTTGGCCGCCAGGCCCGCTCCTTCGGCGGTGTACATGGTGGCGAACATGTCGTCGATCAGCCGGGCGAGCTCCGGGCTGCCGAACTCCGCGCCGGCCGGGCGGCAGGGCCGGTGCAGGACCTCCTCCCCCGTCTCCGTGATCCGCAGCACCGAGCCGCGGGTCGCCTCCGGCGGTGGCACCGGGCAGTGGTCGACCGGTTCGCCCTGGACCAGGACCCGCGGCCCGTCGGCCGCCCGGGCCCGGTGGTGGTGCTGCTCCGGCATCGGTGTCCCCCTCGCGTGTCGGGCATGGGCCCGCGGCTGCACGGGCCCTCGGCTGCCTGCCGGCGCTTGCCGGATGCTTTGCAAAGTAGCATACTTTGCAAAGTGACTGAGGAATCGTCAATTCGGCAGCCGCCACCGCCCGTCGGCGAACTGTCCGACCACGAGGTGCGGACGGCGCTGCTGCGCCTGCTGGCGGAGGAGGGCACCGTCACGGCCACCAGCGCGGCCCGACGCCTCGGGTACAGCTCGGGGTTGTGCTCGTTCCACCTCAGGCAGCTGGCCCGCTACGGCCGGATCGAGGAGGTCCCGCAGACCGGCGGCCGGGCCAGGCCCTGGCGTCTGCGGCCGACGGGCGGCACGGCGGAAGAGCCGGGCGGAGACGAGGAGTTCGGCGCACTGGCGCGGGGCCTGGAGGACGAGAGCTACCGGCAGTGGCTGGCCCATCGCGAGCGGGCGCCGGAGGCGTGGCGGCACGACGAGGCGTTCAGTGCCGTCGTCCACCTGACGCCGGAGGAGATGTCCCGGGTCGCCGAAGAGGTACGGCAGTTGCTCGCCCGGTACGGCGACCGCGAGGAGGGGCCGGCCCGGCGGCCGGTGGCAGCACGGCCGGTCGCGGTCGTCGCCCGGCTCTTCCCGCTGCTCGACGGCTGAACCGCGGGGGCAGGACGGGCAGAACGGCAAAGGGGCGCGTGGGGTACCTCCCGGCCGGAGTCCGGGAGGTACCCCACGCGCCCCCGGGCCTCGCTAGGGGTGGATCGTCAGGCGGCCGATGGAGGTGCCGTCGGCGACGCGTTGGACGGCTTCGGCGGCGCGGTCGAAGAGGAGGCGTTCGCCGATGAGGGGCTTGACGACGCCCTTGGCGGCGAGGTCGGTGAGTTCGGTGTGGCAGTCGCGGACGGCCTGCGGGTCGTGGGCGTTGTAGAGCCCCCAGTGCAGGCCGAGGATCGTGTAGTTCTTGACCAGGGCGTGGTTGAGGCCGGGGGCCGGGATGGTGCCGCCGGCGAAGCCGACGACGAGGATCCGGCCCTCGAAGGCGATGCACTTGGTGGAGCCGGTGTACGCCTCGCCGCCGACCGGGTCGAAGACGACGTCGGCGCCGCGGCCGCCGGTGGCCTCCTTGACGGCGGCGACGAAGTCCTCGTGGTGGCGGTCGATCACCAGGTCGGCGCCGAGCGCCTCCGCGGCGGCGGCCTTCTCCGGCCCGCCGACCACGCCGATGACCCGGGCTCCGGCCGCCTTGCCGAGCTGGACGGCCGCGCTGCCGACGCCGCCGGCCGCGGCGTGCACGAGGAGGGTCTCGCCGGCCTGCAGCCGGGCCCGCCGGTGCAGGCCGAACCAGGCGGTCTGGTAGCCGATGTGGAGCGCGGCGGCCTCGGCGTCGTCCAGTGCGGGCGGGGCCGGGAAGGCGGTGGCCGGGTCCATCAGCGCGTACTCGGCGAAGGCGCCGGCGGGCAGCAGCGCGGTGCCGACGACGCGTTCGCCCGCGCGGTCGCCGGAGACGATCTCGCCGCAGAGTTCGACGCCGGGGGTGAACGGCAGCGGCGGGCGGACCTGGTAGTGGCCGCGGCACATCAGTGCGTCGGGGAAGTTGACGGCGGCGGCGCGGACCTTGACCAGCAGCCGGCCCTCGCCGGGTTCGGGGCGTTCGGTCCCGGTCTGCCGCATCACGGCGGCGGGTTCGCCGAGTTCGGTGACCTGCCAGGCCTTCATGCCGGTCATGCGGGGCTGCCCTCCTTGGTCTCGATGGCCTGCTGGAGGTGGTTCATGCCGCCGATCCAGCGGTCCGGGGTGGTGGCGCGGGCGGCGTAGTAGTCGGCGACCTCGGGGTGCGGGAGGATCAGGAACCGCTCCTCGGTGATCGCGGCGAGGGTGGCCGCGGCGACCTCGTCCGGCTCGATCGCGTTCGGGGTGAGCAGGACCTGCCCGGCGGCGCCGGTGCCCTCCAGCATCGCGGTGCGGACGCCCTGCGGGCAGAGCGCGTGGACCTTGAGGCCGCGGTGCCGGTAGGTGGCGGCGAGCCATTCGGCGAAGGCGAGCGCGCCGTGCTTGGAGACGGCGTACGGGGCGGAGCCGAGCATGGTGAGCAGGCCGGCCGCGGAGACGGTGGCGAGGAAGCGGCCCTCGCCGCGCTCCAGCCACTCGGGGAGGAGCTGTTCGGCGGCGCGCACGTGGGACATCACGTTGACGTCCCAGGCGCGGGCCCAGACCTCCGGTCCGGCGTCGGCGCCGCCGACGGGGGCGATGCCGGCGTTGGCGCAGTAGACGTCGATCCGGCCGAGGGCGTCGCGGGCGGCGGAGATCAGGGCGGCGACGCCCTCGGGCGAGGCGGCGTCGCCGGGGGCGGGGATGCCGCCGATCCGGGCGGCGACGGCCTCGGCGGCCTCGGTGTCGAGGTCGTTGACGACGACGCGGGCGCCTGCGGCGGCGAAGGCGGCGGCGAGCGCCTCGCCGATGCCGCGGCCGGCGCCGGTGACGACGACGCCCTGCCCCGCGAGGCCGGTCACAGCCCGCCGCCCAGGGTGACGCCGCCGTCGACGACGAGGGTCTGGCCGGTGATCCAGGCGGCGTCCTGGGAGAGCAGGAAGGCGACGGCGCCGGCGACGTCCTCGGGCAGCCCGAGGCGGCCGAGCGGGTAGGCGCGGATCACCTTCTCCTCGCGGCCCTCGAACAGCGCCTCGGCGAACTTGGTCTTCACCACGGCGGGTGCGACCGCGTTGACCCGGATGTCGGGGCCGAGGTCGGCGGCGAGTTCCATGGTGAGGCGGATCAGGGCGGCCTTGCTGACGCCGTACATGCCGATGTTGGCGGAGGCGCGGATGCCGGCGATGGAGGCGACGTTGACCACCGCGCCGCCGTGCTCGCCCATCCAGGCGGCGTGGGCGCGGCGGGTCCAGGCCAGCGGGGCGAGGACGTTGACGGCGAGGATCTTGGCGGCGACCGCGGGGTCGGTGTCGAGCACCGGGCCGTAGGAGGGGTTGATGCCGGTGTTGTTGACCAGCATGTCGAGCCGGCCGAAGGTCTCCAGGGTGCGGGCGACGGCCTCCTCCTGGTGGGCCGCGTCGTCCGACTTGCCGGCCACGGCGAGGGCGTGGTCGGGGCCGCCGAGGTCGCGGACGGCCTCGGCGAGCGGCTCGGGGTTGCGGGCGGTGATGCAGACCTTGGCGCCCCGCTGGACCAGTTCACGGGCGATGCCGAGGCCGATGCCCCGGCTGGCGCCGGTGACCAGGGCCACCTGGCCCTTGAAGGAGGGTGTCATCGCCGAACCTTTCGCCGTACGTCTTCGACAGAGTGTGGACCAAGTGCTGACTAAGCGCTTGCTTAGCATGTTGGCGGCGGGCCACACTGTCAACAGCCGGGCGCCTCCGGCCTTGATCCGTCTGCGAGGATTGACGCCATGACCGACCAAGCGACCGCCGACCTGTGGCCCGGGGAGCGCACCGAGGCCGCCCGGCGCCTGCTGCTCGCGGCCGTCGAGTCCTTCGCCCGCCGCGGCTACCACGCCACGACGACCCGGGACATCGCCACCGGCGCCGGAATGAGCCCCGCTGCGCTCTACATCCACTATCCGTCCAAGGCCGCGCTGCTCTCCGAGATCAGCCGCACGGGTCACCGGGCCACCCTCGACCTGGTGGAGGGGGCCGAGGCGGCGAGCGGCGAGCCGGTGGAGCAGATGCGGCGGCTGGTCGAGGAGTTCACCGCCTGGCACGCCCGCGGCCACACGGTGGGCCGGATCGTCAACAACGAGCTGCACGCACTGCCCGAGGACGCCTTCGCCGAGGTCGCCGAGCTGCGGATCCGGATCGAGGACACCGTCCGCCGGATCATCGAGAAGGGCGTCGCCCGGGGCGAGTTCGAGGTGCCGGACTCGCGGACGGCGGCCCGGGCCGTGACCTCGCTGGGCATCGACGTCGCCCGCTGGTACACCGACCGCTCCACCGAGAGTCCCGAGGAGCTCGGCCGCCGCTACGGCGTCCTGGTGCTGCGGATGCTCGGATCGGCGGCCGACTGACCCCGGCGACGGACCCGCGGCGACGGACCGCCGGCCGCCCGGACGCGTCGACACGTCCGCGAAGGCCACTGACGCCCACCTGGAATTAGGCTAGGCTTACCTAACCTGACGAGGAGGGGCGATGTCCGACGCCGTGCCCAGTGCCGCCGAACGAATCCGTACGCTGCTGGAGTTCGCCTCCTCGGTGGTGCTGGACGTACCCGGGATCGACCTGGTCGAGCGGCCCGGGCCGCCGCCGCTGGTGGACTGCGCCGTCCTGCCGGACGGTGCGGTGGCGGTGCTGGTCGAGGACGGCTCGCCGGTGCACCGGATCGCCGTGCTGGCCCGCCGCGACGGCCCGGTGACCGCCGAGCTCGACGCCGTCGACGTGGCGCCCGTCGCGCTGCCGCACCGCATCCGCGGCCGGGCCGCGGTACAGGGCAGGCTGACCGTGATGTCCCGGGCCACCCCGGCCCGGGTCGCCGCGCTCTTCCCGCGCCGCCGTGCCACCGGCCACGTGCTGCTCTGCCTGGAGCCGGAGCACCTCGCGGTGGAGGACCTGTGGGGCTCGGCCTGCTGCGTCGAGCCGGCCGAGTTCGCCGCCGCGGCCTCCGACCCGCTCGCCGCCGAGGAGGCCCGGCTGCTGCAGCACCTCGACGCCTCGCACGCGGACCAGGTGCACGCCCTGGGGCTGCGGGCCGCGGGCCGGCGCTCCGCGCCGGGCGCCGACTGCCTCCGCACCGTCCGGCCGGTCTCGCTCGACCGCTTCGGCCTGCGGCTGCGGCTGGTCGGCGAGGACGGCCGGGTGCTGGACGCCCGTTTCGAGTTCGGCCGCCCCGTCCGCTCCGCGGAGGAACTCCCCGAGGCGATGCGCCGGCTGTTCGCCCACGCGACCGCGGACCACTGACCCCACCCGCCGCGGACCGGGGCACGGGCCACCGAGCGGACCGGGCGGTCAGCCGTCGCCGAGGGTGTGACCCGGGCCGATGACCGAGAAGATGCCGCCCTCCGTGTCCTGCAGCCGGGCCGTCCGGCCGTACGGGGTGTCCACCGCGGGCTCGGCGACGCTGCCGCCGAGCTCGACCGCCCGCAGGACGGCCGCGTCGGTGTCCGCCACCGAGAAGAACACCTCCCAGTGCGGGGCCTGGCCGCGGGCGGCCCGCAGCGCGGCCACGTTGCGTCCCTCCGCGCGGAGGACCACCCGCTCGTGCTCGTAGCGGACCTCGAAGTGCTCCTTGTCCCGCGAGTCCCAGCGGAACACCTCGCCGTAGAAGAGCGCGGCGGCGAACGGGTCCGGGGAGCGCAGCTCGATCCAGACCGGGGCGCCCGGCTCCTTCATCCAGGTCTCGACACCGGGCTCGCCCTCCCAGATGCCGAACACGGCGCCCAGGGGGTCGGCGGCCAGCGCCACCCGGCCGGCGTCGAAGGCCAGCGGTCCGACGGCGAGGGTGCCGCCGCGCTCGCGGACGCCCTCCGCCGCGCGGTCGGCGCTCTCGATGCCGAAGTACGTCGTCCAGGCCACCGGGGGCTGCCAGTCGCCGGCCATCACGCCGAGCCCGGCCACCTCGACCCCGTCGACGACCGCCCACAGGTACTCGCCCCAGCGGTCCGGTCCGGGTTCGAAGGTCCACCCGAGCAGCGGGCCGTAGAAGGCCTTGGCGACACCGAGGTCCCGGGCCATCAGGCTGACCCAGCACGGCACCGCCGGTACGCACCGCACCCTGGCCCTCTGCTCACCCATGCGGGCTTCTCCTTCCGGTTCGTGGCCCTGCTCAGCCTAGGGGCTGACCGGTCGCTCGCGTCGGATCAGCGCGCGGCGGCGAGCAGGAGACCGCCGTCCCCGGTCGGGTCCTGCCCGGGGTGTCGCCGGTACTGCGACGGCATCGGGCGGGCATGCTCCCTGGTGGCGGGCCCGGACGGCGGGCGGAGCAGTCGAACGAGGGAGCGATCATGGAGCAGCCGTACGTCGTCGTCGGGGCGAGCCTCGCCGGGGCGAAGGCCGTCGAGGCCCTGCGCGCCGAGGGGTACCGGGGGCCGGTCGAGCTGATCGGCGAGGAGCCCGACCTGCCGTACGAGCGGCCGCCGCTCTCCAAGGGCTACCTCCAGGGGAAGACGCCGCGCGCCGAGTTCGAGGTGCACTCCGCCGACTGGTACCGCGAGCACGACGTCACGCTGCGGCTGGGCACGGTGGTCACCGCCGTCGACCCGGACGGGCACGCGGTGACCCTGGCGGACGGCGAGCGGGTGGGCTTCGCCAAGCTGCTGCTGACGACCGGCGCCTCGCCTCGCCGGCTGCCGGTGCCCGGCGGCGACCGGCCCGAGGTGCTGACGCTGCGCCGGGTCGGGGACAGCGAGCGGATCCGGGCCCGGCTGACGCCGGGGGCGCGGATCGTCGTGGTCGGCGCGGGCTGGATCGGTCTGGAGACCGCGGCGGCGGCCCGGCTGGCGGGCGCCGAGGTGACGGTGCTGGAGGTCGCCGAGCTCCCGCTGCTGCGGGTGCTCGGCCGCGAGGTGGCGCAGGTCTTCGCCGACCTGCACCGGGCGAAGGGCGTCGACCTGCGGTTCGGCGTGCAGGTCGCCGCGATCGAGGACGGCGGGGTGCGGCTGGGCGACGGCTCGCTGGTGCCCGCCGACACCGTGGTCGTCGGCGTCGGCATCAAGCCCAACGCGCAGCTCGCCGCGGCCGCCGGGCTGGAGGTCGACAACGGCGTCCGCACCGACGAGCACCTGCGCACCTCGCACCCGGACGTCTTCGCCGCCGGCGACGTGGCCAACGCCTTCCACCCGCTGTTCGGCCGGCCGATCCGGGTCGAGCACTGGGCGAACGCGCTCAACCAGCCCGCCACCGCGGCGAAGTCGATGCTCGGTCAGGACGCCGTCTACGACCGGGTGCCGTACTTCTTCACCGACCAGTACGACCTGGGCATGGAGTACACCGGCTACGTGGAGCCCGGCGGCTACGACCGGGTGGTGTTCCGCGGGGACGTGCCGGGGCGGGAGTTCATCGCCTTCTGGACGTCCGGCGGCCGGGTGCTCGCCGGCATGAACGTCAACGTCTGGGACGTGACCGACCCGATCCGCGAACTGGTGCGCTCGGGGCGGCCGGTGGACGAGGCACGGCTCGCCGACCCGGACGTGCCGCTGACCGACCTCGCGGGCTGACCCGGGCGGCGCCGGCCCGTCGACCGCGACGGGTCCGATCGTCGGCGGCATGACCTAGGGTCGGCTCGGACACCGTCGCCGGGAGGGACCGCCATGCCGCACCGAGGACTGCCGCCCGCGGGCCCGGCCCGCGGGCTGGCCGGCGCCCAGCTGACCAATGCGCTCGGCGACGGCGCCTTCCTGGTCACCTCGGCGCTGTACTTCACCCGCGTCGTCGGGCTGTCCGCCGCACAGATCGGCCTCGGCCTGACCCTCGGCTGGGCGGCCGGCGCCCTGGTGGGTGTGCCGCTCGGTCACCTCGCCGACCGGCGCGGCCCGCGCGGCGTCGCCGCCCTGCTGGCGGTGGCCACCTCGGCGGCGGTGGGGGTCTTCCTGCTCGCCGGCTCCTTCCCGGTGTTCCTGGCGGCGGCCGTGCTGTACGGCTGCGCGCAGAGCGGCCTGGGGGCGGCCCGACAGGCGCTGCTCGCCGGTCTGGTGGAACCGGCCCGGCGCACCGAGGTCCGGGCCTACCTGCAGTCCACCGTCAACGCGGGCCTGGCGGTCGGTGCGGCGCTGGGCGGCGCGGCACTGCACCTGGACACCCCGCTCGCCTACCGGGCGGTGCTGGGGGTGGACGCGCTGAGCTTCCTCGCCGCGGCGGTGCTGCTCTCCCGGCTGCCCTCGGTCGCGCCGTCGCCGGCGGTGGCGGGCGAGCCCCGGCTGGCGGTGCTGCGCGACCGGCCGTACGCGCTGCTGGCACTGCTGAACACGGTGATGCTGCTCTACATGCCGCTGCTGTCGCTGATCGTGCCGCTGTGGATCGTCGGGCGGACGGCCGCACCGGACTGGATGACCGCGGCCCTGCTGGTGCTGAACACCCTGACGGTGGTGGTCTGCCAGGTGCGGGTGGCCCGCCGGGTGGACTCGCTCGCGGCGGCGGCCCGCTACGTCCGGTGGGCCGGGGTGCTGCTGCTGGCGTGCTGCGCGGCCTTCGCGGTGTCGTCCGCCGGCACCTCGGCCTGGGCGGCCGCGGCCGTGCTGCTGGTCGCGGCGGCGCTGCAGGTGGCCGGGGAGATGATGCTCGCGGCCGGCTCGTGGGAGATCGGCTTCGGCCTGGCCCCGGCCGACCGGCAGGGCCAGTACCAGGGCTTCTTCGGTACGGGGGTGGCGGTGGCCCGCATGGTCGGCCCGGTGCTGCTCACCTCGCTGGTGCTCGGCGGCGGGACGTGGGGCTGGCTGGTGCTGGGCGGGATGTTCGCACTGGCGGGCGCGGCGACCGGGCCCGCGGTGCGGCTGGCCGAACGCTCCCGGCCGGTGGCGCCGGCCGCGGGCACGCCGCTGCCTGCGGAGCCGGTGGCCGGCTCCGCGGGGTCCGCGGGATAGGCGCCCTCCGCGGGCGGACTACATCAGCGGGTAGTCGGGGGCCTTGGCGCTCGCCTTGAGCTCGCCGTGGGCCTTGGTCAGCAGTTGCATCGCGAGGTCGTTGAGGGCGCGTGCCCCGGCGACCTCCTCGCCCACCCTGGGCTGCGGGCTGTCGGCGTGGTGGCGGGTGCTGAAGCCGTGCGAGCGGACCTCGGTGCCGTCCGACAGGCGGACCATCGCGACGGCCTTGGTGCGGTCGCCCTCCTCCTGGAACTCCAACTCGATGTGCCATCCGACGAGTGTGTGCATCATGGCGGCCACCTCCGGGGGTTTCCCCTCCAGCGTGCGCCGCGCCCCGGAGGCCCGCCAACTCGGGCCGGCCGGTACCGTCCGGCCCGCGGCTCCCCGGATCCGAACGCGTTCACTTCCGCCCGTAGGGTCGGCGGTGACGGACCAGGCCCGCTCCCCCGCCCACGGAGGCCCCATGACCCTGACGTATCCGGAGGTCGGCGGCACCGCCGGCCCCGGACCGCTGCCGGCCGGCTACCGCCACCTGCACCACCGCACGGCGGTCGGCCGCGGGCCGGTGGACTTCGCCGTCGCCGGCCTGGCCGTCACCACCTGGCGGATGCACCGTGCGGCCCGCGTCCTGATCGACGCCGACGGCCCGCGGGCCGCCCCCGGCACCCGCGTCACCTGCGGAATCGGCCTCGGACCGGCCCGGATCACCGGACCCTGCGAGGTCGTCCGGGCCGTCGACGAACCCCGCCGCACCGGCTTCGCGTACGGCACCCTGCCCGGCCACCCCGAGTGCGGCGAGGAGGCCTTCGTCGTCGAACTCGCCGCGGACGGCACCGTCTGGTTCACCGTCACCGCCTTCAGCCGCCCCGCCACCCGCCTCACCCGCCTCGCCGGCCCCCTCGTCCCGCTCTTCCAGCACCTCTACGCCCGCCACTGCGGCCGCACCCTGCGCCGCCTCACCGCCGACGGGGGCCCCGCGGGCCCGCGCCCCGGTGCCGCCTGAACACCCGTACCCTCAGCGCACGCGTGCGCCAGGGGGTGGCGGCCGTCGCGAGCGCACCGAGCAGCAGGGCGGCACCGGTCACGGCCCACGACCGGGCGTCCGCCACCGGGGCGGCCGTCCAGTCCCACGGGCCGTTGCCCATCCACACCAGCGGGAACGCCGAGGCCACCGGCAGCACCCAGGACAGGTGGAGTCCCAACAGCCGCTGCGACAGGACGGCGAGTCCGAGCCAGATGAGCAGCGACCGGACGAAGACCGCGCCCATCGCCGGGCCGACGGCCACCGACTCGAGCAGGAACGAAACCGCGCACGCGCCCGACGCGACGGCCGCCAGACCCAGCACCCGCACGCGCTGCAACCTGGTGCCGCCCGACTGCTCGTGGTCCCGCATCTCCCCGCCGAGCACCGCGACGAGGAACACGGCGGAGAGCAGCGGGAGTTCACGGCGGAACGGAACCCCGGTCGTCACGCCCCCGTCGCCGATCGAGGGGACGGGCACCTTGACACCGCCCAGCACGGCCGACAGCACCGCGACCGCCGCAACGCTCAGCGCGACCGCGGCGAAGCGGTGGCTGCGGGCGTAGCGGTACGCGTCGGACCACGTCATCAGGACGTACATCCTGCGGCCGCGAGAACCGCACGTTCCCCGGCGGTCCACTGCGCCTGCGCCTGCTCCGGCTGCACCACCGCCGCCCGGGCGGCGCTCTCGGCATCGGCCACCCCGGACATGTGGAGTCCCCGGTCGGCGACGTCCGGATCGACGCCCATGGCACGGTACTCCAGCCACAGGTGGATGCGGTCGGACGAGCGCCACGCCGCCGCGTTGTCCACCGGAAGGTCGCAGTGCCGGAGGGACTGGGCGAAGACCGCCTGGGCCATTGCCATCGCCGCCGTCCGCGTGTGCCCCTCGGTGATCGCGAACCCGGTGTCGCCGAGGCCGGTACGCCGCAGGCCTTCCTCGTAGAAGGCCGCGGGCCGGCCGAGCCACGGCTGGGGAACCTCGGACAGCCGCCGCGCCATCGCCGTCAGCTCCGGCAGGTACTTGCGGTGCTCCGGCCACACGCACACCTCGGGCACGCCGTCACCGTCGCGCCGGCAGAGAGGTGCCGCATCGGCGGACGTCCGGTCCCGCTGGATGCCTCCGGCACCCGGGATGGCCGCGAAGACCACCAGCACCACGGCGGCCGCGGCAGTCGCACAACCGCGGAGGCCCCAGGTGAGCGGACGCGCACGCAGGCCCGCCCGACGACCCGGGAGAGCCGGTGCGAAGACCGCCAAGGCCACCAGCGCGGCCGCTAGCAGCAACCGCAGTGCGATCGGGGTGGGGCGGACGTCCCGGTCGGGGGCACCGCTGAGCACGATGAATCCCAGGTTCTGCCCCAGCGCGGTGATGCCGATGAAGGTGCCCAGCGCCGCCACCACCGGGGTGAACCAGGGCGACGGGAACCAACGGCCGGCCAGGTGCCCCAGCGCTGCGAACGACACGAGGATCGCCGCTCCGAGCAGCAGGTAGGACGGCCACAGGAATCCCGGGCCGGCCGCGTCGAAGGAGACCGCCGCCGCGGCCACCGCCCCGGTCCCGTACGCGAGGAAGCCCAGGGTGAGCGTGGCGGCGAGCCGCACGGCCTCCGCCTGCCACGCGGGGCGGGCTGCCGCCAGCACCGACTCGGGCATGCCCGTACGGGACGATCGGCCTGCCTGCCAGGCGGAGACGGCGGCGAGCACCGGCCCCAGGAAGAGCGTGACGACCTGGACCGCGACGCTCGCCTCCGGCCACACCCCCATCCAGGAGCGGCTGCGCCCGAAGAGCACTGCGACGTCCACGAGGACCATCACCGGCAGGGCGAGGAGCAGTGGGGAACGGCGCAGTTCCGTCCGGTAGATCCTCAGCACGTTTCCTCCATCGCCGCTCCCTGCAGAGCCGTCATGTAACCGCGCTCCAGGGCGGTGTCGCCGGGGGCGTCCGCGAGACCGCGGGCGGCAAGGTCCGCCGGGGTGCCCCGGTAGACCGCCGTGCCCTCCTTGAGGACGACGACCGCATCGCAGGCGGCCCCCACGTCCTCGACGAGGTGGGTGCTGAGCAGCACGGCGGCCCCGTCGTCCGCCAGCGACCGGATGAGGTTCCTGAAGTCGAGCCGCTGTGCCGGATCGAGCCCGACGGTGGGTTCGTCGAGAAGCACCAGGGACGGGGACCCGACCACCGCGGCGGCGATGCCGGCGCGGCGGATCATTCCGCCGGAGAGCTTCTTCATCCGGTCTCCGGCCCGCGCGCTCAGGCCGACCGCCGCGATCGCCTTCTTGGTGGCGCTCTCGATCTCCTTGCCGGGCACCTCCCGCAACCAGGCGCAGTAGCGCACGAAGTCGGCAACCGAGAAGGTCGGGTAGTACCCGAAATCCTGCGGGAGATAGCCGATCCGACGCCTCGCCCAGCGGGCGTCGCGCTCGCTCCTGATCTCCCTCCCGAAGAGTTCGATCGCCCCGCCCCGGGGCGGCGCCACGGTGGCGATCGTCCTCAGCAGGGTCGTCTTCCCGGCGCCGTTCGGCCCCAGGAGGCCCGACACACCGGCCGGTACCGACAGGTCGAGGCCGTTGATGATCGGCCGTGCCGCGCCGCCCTGCACCAACGACGAAACATGAACAATTTGCTGCTCTGTCACGCAATTCTCCTGGACGCTGCAGGGCTGCCGGGTGGTCCTCCGACAGCCCTGCAGCACGGTTCAGTTCATCTTGTTAGTCGTATGTGACCGTGGTGCGGTCCAGGCTGAAGATGCAGTTGTAATTGTCGAACGTGCCAGAGTAGCCGACGCCCAGCCGCCAGTTGTGGTACGCGTCGGCCTCGAAGGAGCAGTCGAAGTGCACGTGGTAGTACTTGTCCCCCGTCGCCTTCTGGCAGTACGAGTGGCCGGTGGTGTCGTACCAGTAGCCCCGGCACCCCTGAGTCCAGTTCGCCTCGTTGGAGGCGCTGGCAACCGGCGCCACGATGCCGATGGCCACTGCCGACATGGCAGCGACGATTCCCGCCTTGCCGACCTTCCCG
>NZ_JOAI01000028.1 GCF_000717715.1 Streptomyces sp. NRRL B-24484
GGTCGTCCTGGCCCTGCTCGGCGCCCACCTGGTCGGCGACGTGCGCGCGGAACTTGCCGCCCGCATGCCCGAGACCATGGCCCTGATCCTGCTCAACCCCTTGCAGGCAGCCGAGCCGCTCACCCCGGAACGGCTCGTGCGCGCGACCGCGGCCTGGATCGAGGGCGCCACCGAGGCCACGGCCCTGTGGGACGTAGGCGCTGTCCTGTCCACGGTGGCCGACGCCGCCGGCGACGACCTCACCGAGCGCGTCCTGCTCCAGCTGCCACCCGGCTACGACCTGCTGTTCGGCCGCCCCACCGCAGGCGAACGACCCTGACCACCCCCTCACGCCGCCGCTTCCCCAGCCGGCGGCCAGCCACCGGAAGGCCTCACGGTCATGACCCGCTACCGCCACCTCCTCCAGCAGGTCCGCTCCCTCGGCCGCTACACCACCGAGGAGGAAGCCGAACGCGTCCTCGACGTGGTCCTGGCCGTTCTTGGATCACAGCTGACCGGCGAGGAGCGCTGCGACCTCGCCGCCGTCCTGCCCGACCGGGCCCGTGCCGTGTTCGCCGCCCAGGTCCCGCTGCCCGAACCCGTTGCCGCCCCGGCCTTCGTCGAGGCCGTCGCCCGCAACCTGGGCACCAGCCTCACCGCCGCCCGCTGGGACACCTCCTCCGTCCTGGCCGCTGTCACCGACCTCTCCGGCGACCACCTCGCCGACCGCATCCTCGCCCACCTGCCCCGCGGCTACGCCCTGCTGTTCGGCCGCGCCGACCTGATGGCCGCAGCCTGACCGGCGCCAGGACGACACGCCCCCGACCGCTGACGAGGGCCGCGGGTGTGTTCGTCGCCCGTCCGACGGCTTCGCGCCCGTTGGCCCGTTCCAGGGCGGCGGGCGCACTGCCGGCGGCGTGCGTTCCGGCGCAGGGGGCGGGGAGTGATCGACGCGGTGGGCGGGGCGGGACGTCCCACATCGGGACCGATGGGAGCCGGGCGGTCGTCGGTCCCGAAGGGCCTGCGGCTTTGACCCGTCCGGGGCGGCTCAGGAGGTCAGGGCCTGTTCCACCAGGTCGAGCGCGCTCGCGAGGTCGCGCGGGCGGGCCGCACCTGCCGGGGGACGGGCGCGGCTCCAGCCCGGACCCGCCGCCAGCACCAGCGCCCGGCTGCGCGAGCCGGCGGCACCCCACACGCTCTGCCCGACCCGCTGCACCAGGGCATGGTCGGCGGTGTGCCGGTCCTGGGACCAGAGCATGACGGCGCCCGGTCCGGTCCGGTGCACCGCGTCGAGCAGCGCCTGCGGCGGGACGGCCGCGCCCAGCATCCGGAAGGGCAGGGCGCGTTCGGCCAGCCCCGCTGCGACGGCGTCCAGCGGAAGGGTGTGCAGCTCGGTCGGCATCGCCGCCAGGACGACGGGCAGTACCGGTCTGGTGGTGGGCCGTACGGCCGCGTCGCGCAGAACCGCGGAGACGTGCCACGACAGCAGGTGCTCCACCTCGACGTACTGCTCTCCCGATGCGGCCCATTTGCGTCCGGCCGCGCGCAGTGCGGGCATCATGATTTCCGTCCAGGCGCCGACCACTCCGAGGGCGTCCATCGATTCGCGCAGGATCCTGGCCACTTCGGGCGCGTCGAGACGGACGGCGGCCCGGGCGAGCCCGCGGCACTCGGGCCGGACCGCGCCGACCCGGAGGGCACGGCTGCCACCCGGGTGGCTATCGTCGCCGGTGCCGGTGCCGGTGCCGGTGCCGGTGCCGGTGCCGGTGCGGCTCGGCCCGTCAGCGGGAGGCGGGTCGCCCAGCCGTCCGGGTCCGTCCTTGCTCAGGACCGCCCGCGCGGCTTCGCCCGGAGGTACACCGCGTGCCGTCAGGCGGCACATGGCCTCGAGGACGGCGACGTCGTGGGGACTCCAACGCCGGTGATGCCCGGGCTCGCGGTTCGAAGGGCCGATGCCGTAGCGGCGTTCCCACGAACGGACGGTGGTGGGCGACACACCCAGGTGCCGGGCGACACTTCCGGTGGGCATCCCGGCATCGACGGGCACGGACGGTCGGACCGGTCCGGACCGGTCGGATTCGCGGTCGGGCGGCCCGTCCGCGTGCACGGAGGTCACCATCGCGCGATCCGTTCCACGGAGCCCGGCGGGCTCGCCACCACGGTGGAGCCCGGCAGGACACACCGGCAGTGTGGCGTCGGAGCCGGACTGGTCGGCTCGTGGTCGGACGCGTCGACGCGAGTCGAGGCCCTGTACGGGGTCGTCCCGGTGACCGGTGCGAAGGCCGGAGGACCACTGAGCGGGAGCGTCGGAGCCAAGGCGTCCCTCCGTGTTCCGTCGTCAGGTACCGCATGAGCGGTGCCTCTTCGGGCGGTACCACCGCTCCGGGAAGCATGGATGGTGAGGCCCGGTTGCCCAGCTGTCGTACCGGTACGCTTCATGCCGCTCACCCCGCACCGCCGTCGAACGCCGCCCTCAGCCGGATGAGGCCGTCCCGGATACGGGTCTTGACCGTACCCAGGGGCAGCGAGAGGGCCTCCGAGATCTCGCGCTGTGAGTACCCGCCGTAGTAGGCCAGCACCACTGATTCCCGCTGGACGGCACTGAGGCCTGCCAAGGCGATCCGTACCCGTTCGCCTTCCAGGGCCAGTTCGACAGTCCTCTCGACCGAATCCCAACCCGGCGGCACCGTCCGTTCGGCGATGGCCCGCAGGTCGCGATCGGCAGCCGCCTGCACCGCCCTGACGCGGTCCACGGCACGCCGGTGCGCGATGGTGAGTGCCCAGGTCATCACTGAACCGCGCTCGCGCCGGTACGCGGCGGCGGTCCGCCACACCTCGAGCAGCACCTCCTGCGTCACCTCCTCGGCGTGTGCGGGGTTACGCAGGACGCGCAGCGAAATGCCGTGTACCGGGCCCGCCAGCGCGGTGTACAACGACGCGAAGGCCGCCTCGCTGCCGGATGCGACGGCCGACACCAGGTCGCACAGCTCCTCGGCGTTCCCAGGAGCCGATCGGTGGGAGGACGTCGTCGGAGGTCGGGGCGTTGCAAGCGGTGTCACGCATTCAAGCTGCAGCGATTTGACGCCTGCGCCCACTCGCATTGATACCGCACCGTTTTCGGCAGGGTGCTGCCAGGTCGAGGCGATCTGCGACCCCCGGGGGTCGTGGCCTCGCGTGCACGCGCCGTGCAGGGCTGTCCGCGAGCTGCCGATGTGCGTTCCGTCCCGGCGTGATCGCGCGTGCGTGCAGCGGCGGGGCTCAGTCCCTGCCCGGTCACGGGTGAGGTTCGTGACGGCCTGCCCGGGTGCCGCCGGCCCTGCGGGAGGTCGGTCAGCGCGATCTGCTTCCCCCAGGGGTGATCGTCTTTCGGCACCTATGCAGGCAGCCCGACGAGCTGCCGCTGGGTGGTTTTCTCGACATCGGCCGCACCTCGCCTACCAGCTCACGGCGGTGCGGCCAAAAGGCAACTGCTTGCGATGCTCCGGTGCGGTGGAACGCCTGAGCCTCGACGAAGGAGGAGCCGTGTCGGGTCAGTCCATGAGCGTCAAGCAGACGGCGGAGTACCTGAACATGTCGGTTCCCTGGGTGTACCGGGAGGCGCCGCGTCCGGGTCTCGTGCCGTACCGGTTCGGCTGTGGACCGGATGCGAAGTTGCAGTTTCGGGTCGTACTGCGGTGGCTTGACGCCGTCGCCGGGGTCCTCGTCGTAGAGGCCGAGCCGGTGGGCGTCCAGGAGGATCGCCCGAAGCCTGTCGAAGGCGTGGACTGCGTGGCCAGACGGTTTGCTGACCCGGGATGGTCGATCAGGCCCCTGAGCTGGGAAGAAACGCTAGTCGCGTGATATGTCGTGGAAGAACGCCGCGTCCTTGGCGAACAGTTCGTCCATGCCGATCACGTAGAGGTGCTCGATGCCGAGGGCGTCGAGGCGGTTCAGGCAGTGCAGGCCGACCCGCCACAGGGTCTCGCCGGCGAGCACGGCGCCGGCGTGCGCCAGGACGTACGGCAGGATCGGGCCGTGGCCCGTTCCGGCACGGTCGGCGATCCCGCCGACGAGCTTCGCCACGGCCAGCGGCGCGATGTGGGCGATCCCGATGTTGCCCAGGGCCGGCGGCAGCATGGCCGGCACCGTCGGACGGGGGCGCCGGGCCAGCTCCCGTCCGTAGCAGCGGAGTGCGAGGAGCACCGGGCGACGGCCCGGCCCCTGTTCGAGTGATTCGGACGATCCCATCCCGACCTCATCGCGTCGTACGGCAGTCCCGCGCCCGCCCCCTCCCGGCGCCCGGCTGATCGACTGACTGTCCGTCAAGAATCTTGCGGAAAGGGCGAGGAGGGCAAGTCTCCCGTGCCGGTGCCATGGGCGTCCAAGCGTTGTCCGCCCGGCCGACGGCATCCGGCCGGGTGGGCCGGTGCCGTGAGCGGGTGGCGTTCGGCCCGTGGTGGTCAGCGGGCCGGGCGGGGGAGGGCGGTGCCGGCGCGGGTGCGGACGGCTTCGACGGCTTCCCAGTCGGCCGGGTCCAGTGCGGCGAGGGCGGCGGGGAAGACGCCGTCCTGTTCCTTGAGGATGTGGGCGCGGAGGTCGGCGAGGGTGTCCAGGAGGCGCCGGGGCCAGCTGGGGTCGGTGGGGGTGCCGTGCGCGGCCTCGGCGAGGACGGCTCCGATGCGGCGGTGGTCGGCCTCCAGGGCGGCGATGTGCTCGGGGAACTCGTCGGCGAGGGCGGGGAACAGGCCGTGTTCCTCGACCTCGGTGTGCGGGCGCAGGACGGCGGCGATCGCCCGGGCGGCCTCGGCCATGCGACCCGGGTCGCCCTCGCGGTGGGCGACCCGGGCCGTGCCGATCAGGTTGACCGCCGCCTCGTGTTCGTCCGTCAGGTCGCGGATGGTGGCCAGTGCCTGGCAGCCGCAGTACTCGCACATGACGGGGTCTCCTCCTGGTGGGCGGTGGGACGGGTCAGGCGGCGCGGACGGCGCGCCGGACCCGGGTGGCGGTGAAGAGCACGGCGGCGAGGGCGACCAGGGTGAGGGCGGCGAGGCCGGCCGCGTAGGAGTGGTAGCTGCCGTAGAGGGCGCCCATCAGCAGGGGCGGGACGAATCCGCCGAGGCCGCCGGCCGCGCCGACCACGCCGGTGACGGAGCCGACCCGGTTCGCGGGGGCGAGCAGGGCGACGAGCGCGAAGGTCGCGCCGCTGCCGGCGCCGAGGGCCGCGGCCATGGCGAGGAAGGCAGCCGTGCCGAGCGGGGCGAGTGCGGGGGTGAAGCCCTGGACCAGGGCGCCGAGCGCGACCACGGCGAGCGCCCAGGTGAGGACCCGTACGGGGCTGGTGCGGTCGGACAGCCAGCCGCCGATGGGCCGCATCACGACGGCCAGCAGCACGAACCCGGCCATCCGGTTGGCGGCGTCGGCGCTCTGGAGCCCGTAGGCGGTCTTGAGGTAGGTCGGCAGGTACACGGAGAAGGCGACGTAGCCGCCGAAGGCGACCGCGTACAGGGCGGAGGCCTGCCAGGTGACGCGCAGCCGGAGCGCGGCGCCGAGTCGGCGGGCGAGCGGCTCGGAGGGCACCGTCCGGCCGGGTGCGTCGCGCAGCAGGAGCAGCGCCGCCCCCGCGTAGAGGGCGAGCACGACCGCGGTGAGCACGAAGGGGGTGGCGGTGCCGTGGCCCTTGACCAGGTTCACGGTGGTCAGGGCGCTGATCGCGGTGCCGCCCATGCCGGCGCCGAAGACGCCGACGGCGGTGCCGCGCCGCTCGGGCGGGAACCAGGCGCTGACGAAGGGCACGCCGACGGCGAAGGAGGTGCCGGCGACGCCGAGGAAGAACCCGCCGACCAGGAGTCCGGTGAGCGAGGAGTGTCCGGCGAGGCCGAGGTAGAGCACCGGGACGATGGTGACGGC
Organism: Streptomyces sp. NRRL B-24484; assembly: GCF_000717715.1. GTDB lineage: Bacteria > Actinomycetota > Actinomycetes > Streptomycetales > Streptomycetaceae > Kitasatospora. Next base: position 5,866 of record NZ_JOAI01000028.1, read on the forward strand.
GGAGACGGCCGGGAACATCACCCGGCCGCCGTAGCGGTCGGTGAGCGCGCCCACCGGGATGCGGCCGAGCGAGCCGACGATCACGGGGACGGCGACCAGCAGGGACTGCTGGAAGGAGCTGAGGCCGAGGGAGTCCTTGAACCGCGGGCCGAGCGGACTGATCAGCGCCCAGGCCCAGAAGTTGAGGGCGAAGCCGAGCGTGGCCAGGGCGAGCATCAGGGTCCGCTGCCCGGCGGCCGGCGCGGCCGCTCTCGTCCCGTTCGGGCGGGTGTCCATGGGGTTCTCCGTTTCTCCGGTGCGCGGCCCGTCGGGTCGTGCACGTCGGTCGCCTCGGGCTCGATCGGGCATCAGCCTGCTGGGTCGGGGCCCTCCGCGGTCCCTGCCGACCGTCCCGGACCGGGGCGCCGGAGGGCCCGATTCCAGGCCGGTGTCCCGGGGCCGGGCGGCCGGGTGATCAGGGACCTTCGGCCCCCGCGCGGCCCACCGGGCACTGCCTACCGTTCGGTCCATGGACGAGGAGAGCGCTGCGGGTGACCCCGGGCCCCGCGAACGACAGCACTGGCCGCTGGCGGCGAGACGCCTGCTGACCCGCCGTGAGGTGTCGGCCGACGGCCGTGCCACCTTCGGCGAGGGCGCAACCGAGTGGGAGGGCTTCTACCGGGACCGCTGGTCCCACGACAAGGTGGTGCGGTCCACCCACGGGGTCAACTGCACGGGCTCCTGCTCCTGGATGGTGTACGTCAAGGAGGGGATCATCACCTGGGAGCACCAGGCGACCGACTACCCGTCCATCGGCACCGACTGCCCGGAGTACGAGCCGCGCGGCTGTCCGCGCGGGGCGTCGTTCTCCTGGTACACCTACTCGCCGAGCCGGGTGCGCTACCCGTACGTGCGGGGCGAGCTGCTGAAGCTGTGGCGGGAGGCCCGCAGACGCCTGGGCGATCCGGTGGCGGCGTGGGCCGAGATCACCGGGGACCCGGCGAAGGCGCGGGCGTACAAGCGGGCGCGCGGCAAGGGCGGTCTGGTGCGCGCGGACTGGGACGAGGTGACCGAGCTGGTCGCCGCCGCCCAGGTGCACACCGTCAAGACGTACGGTCCGGACCGGGTGGCGGGCTTCTCGCCGATCCCGGCGATGTCGATCGCGTCGTTCGCGGCCGGGGCCCGGTACCACTCGATGATCGGCGGGACGCTGCTGTCGTTCTACGACTGGTACGCGGACCTGCCCATCGCCTCGCCGCAGGTCTGGGGCGACCAGACCGACGTGCCGGAGTCCGCGGACTGGTGGAACGCGGGCTACCTGATCATGTGGGGCTCCAACATCCCGGTGACCCGCACGCCCGACGCGCACTTCCTGACCGAGACCCGCTACAACGGCACCAAGATCGTCGCGGTCAGCCCCGACTACGCCGACAACGTCAAGCACGCCGACGAGTGGCTCGCCCCGCATCCCGGCACGGACGGCGCGCTGGCCATGGCGATGGGCCACGTGGTCCTGCGCGAGTTCCTCGTCGACCGCGAGGTGCCGTACTTCCGGGACTACCTGCGCACGTTCACCGACGCCCCGTTCCTGGTGGCCCTGCGCGAGCACGAGCACGGCCTCGTCCCGGACGGCTTCCTGACCGCGGCCGACCTCGGGCAGGACACGGAGCACGCCGGGTCCAAGACCGTCCTCCTCGACTCCGCCACCGGCGAGCCGGTGGTGCCGAACGGCTCGCTCGGCTTCCGCTGGGCGAAGGAGCAGGGCCGCTGGAACCTCGACCTGGGCGAGGTCGTGCCCGAGCTGAGCCTGCTGGAGCGGGCCGAGGAGACCGTCGAGATCGCGCTGCCCCGCTTCGACGAGGGCGCCACCGAGGGCGGCTCCGTCCTGGTGCGCGGTGTGCCGGTCCGCCGGATCGGCGGCCGGCTCGTCACCACCGTCTTCGACCTGATGCTCGCCCAGTACGGCGTGCACCGCCCCGGGCTCCCGGGCAGCTGGCCGTCCTCGTACGAGGACGCCTCGCAGCCCTGCACCCCGGCCTGGCAGGAGACGATCACCTCCGTGCCGGCCGAGCAGGCGGCCCGCATCGGCCGCGAGTTCGCCCGCAACGCCGAGCGGACCAACGGCCGGTCCATGATCGCGCTGGGGGCCGGGACCAACCACTGGTTCCACTCCGACACCATCTACCGGGCCTTCCTGGCGCTCATCACCATGACCGGCTGCCAGGGCGTCAACGGCGGCGGCTGGGCGCACTACGTCGGCCAGGAGAAGGTCCGCCCGGTCACCGGGCAGCAGCACCTGTCGTTCGCCTTCGACTGGCAGCGGCCCACCCGGCACATGGCGGGCACCTCGTACTGGTACCTGAACTCCGACCAGTGGCGCTACGAGGCGTTCGGGCCCGACGAGATCGCCTCCCCGCTCGGGGAAGGGCGGTTCCGGGGCAAGGGCTTCGCCGACTGCCTGGCGCAGGCCGTGCGACTGGGCTGGACGCCCGGCCACCCCGGCTTCAACCGCAACCCGCTCGACCTGACCGACGAGGCCGCCCGCGCCGGCCGGCCGGTCGCCGAGCACATCGTCGACGAGCTGAAGTCCGGGCGGCTGCGGTTCGCCGCCGAGGACCCCGACGACCCCGCCAACTTCCCCCGCGTGCTGACCGTGTGGCGGGCCAACCTGCTCGGCTCCTCCGGCAAGGGCAACGAGTACTTCCTGCGCCACCTGCTGGGCACCGACGGTGCCGTGCGCTCCGCGGAGACCCCGCCCGAGGGACGGCCGAAGGACGTGGTGTGGCGGGACGAGGCGCCCGAGGGCAAGCTCGACCTGCTGGTCACCATGGACTTCCGGATGACCTCCACCGGCCTGTACGCCGACGTCGTCCTCCCCGCCGCCACCTGGTACGAGAAGGACGACCTGTCCAGCACGGACATGCACCCCTTCATGCACGCCTTCACCCCGGCCATCGCCCCGCCCTGGCAGGCGCGCACCGACTACGACGCCTTCCTGGCCCTCGCCGACCGGTTCAGCGAGCTGGCGGCCGACCACCTCGGCACCCGCACCGACGTCATCGCCGTGCCGCTGCTGCACGACACCCCGGACGAACTCGCCCAGCCCGGCGGGGTGGTGCGGGACTGGAAGGCCGGCGAGTGCGAGCCGGTCCCCGGGAGGACCATGCCGAAACTGGCGGTCGTCGAACGGGACTACACCGCGATCGCGCAGAAGATGCGCGCCGTGGGCCCGCTGCTCGACACCCTGGGCACCACCACCAAGGGCGTCACCGTCGTCCCCGACCGGGAGATCGACGAACTCCGGCACCGCAACGGCACCGTGAAGGACGGGATCGCCGCCGGACGGCCCTCGCTCGCCACCGCGAGCCACATGTGCGAGGCGGTCCTCGCGCTGTCCGGCACCACCAACGGACGGCTGGCCGCCGAGGGATTCCGGGTGCTGGAGCGGCAGACCGGCAGCGAGGGCCTGGTCGAACTCGCCGCCGAACGCGAGGCGGAGCGGATCACCTTCGCGGACACCCGCACCCAGCCCCGCGCCGTGCTGACCTCGTACGAGTGGTCGGGCTCGGAGACCGGCGGGCGGCGCTACTCGCCCTTCGTCATCAACACCGAGCACAAGAAGCCCTGGCACACCCTCACCGGCCGCCAGCACTTCTTCGTCCAGCACGACTGGGTGTCCGAGGTCGGCGAGCAACTCCCCGTCTACCGGCCCCCGCTGAACTCGCCCCGGCACTACGGGGACGAGCACCTGGGCGGCGACCGGGCCGAGGTCACCGTCCGCTACCTGACCCCGCACTCCAAGTGGTCCATCCACTCGAACTACCAGGACAACAAGTACATGCTCGACCTGTCCCGCGGCGGCCCGGTCATCTGGATGTCCACCGGCGACGCCGAGAGGATCGGCGTGAAGGACAACGACTGGATCGAGGCGTACAACCGCAACGGCGTCGTCGCCGCCCGGGCGGTCGTCACCCACCGGATGCCCGAGGGCACGGTGTACATGTACCACGCCCAGGACCGCAACGTGAACGTGCCGAAGACCGAGGTCAGCGGCCGCCGCGGCGGCATCCACAACTCGCTCACCCGGCTGCTGCTCAAGCCCACCCACCTCGCCGGCGGCTACGCGCAGTTCACCTACGCCTTCAACTACTACGGCCCGACCGGGAACCAGCGCGACGAGGTCACCGTGATCCGCCGCCGCTCGCAGGAGGTGACCTACTGATGAGGGTCATGGCCCAGATCGCGATGGTGATGAACCTCGACAAGTGCATCGGCTGCCACACCTGCTCCGTCACCTGCAAGCAGACGTGGACCAACCGCACCGGAGTCGAGTACGCCTGGTTCAACAACGTCGAGACCAAGCCCGGCGTCGGCTACCCGCGCCGCTACGAGGACCAGGAGAAGTGGAAGGGCGGCTGGATGCTCGACGCCCGCGGGCGGCTCGTCCTGCGCTCGGGCGGACGCGTCAAGCGGCTGCTGTCGCTGTTCTCCAACCCCGACCTGCCGTCCATCGAGGACTACTACGAGCCGGTCACCTACGACTACGACAACCTCGTCGGCGCCCCGGCCGGCAACGACGTCCCGGTCGCCCGCCCGCGCTCGGTCCTCACCGGCGAGCCGACGGCGATCACCTGGGGCGCCAACTGGGAGGACGGCCTCGGCGGCGCTCCCGAGCACGCGGGCGGCGACCCCAACCTGACCGGCGCGTGGGCCGAGAAGGTGAGGTTCGAGTTCGAGCAGACCTTCCTCTTCCACCTGCCCCGGCTGTGCGAGCACTGCCTCAACCCGGCCTGCGTGTCGGCCTGCCCGTCCGGCGCGATGTACAAGAGGGTCGAGGACGGCATCGTCCTGGTCGACCAGGACCGCTGCCGCGGCTGGCGGATGTGCGTCACCGCCTGCCCGTACAAGAAGGTGTACGTCAACCACGCCACCGGCAAGGCCGAGAAGTGCACCTTCTGCTTCCCGCGGATCGAGGCCGGCCAGCCCACCGTCTGCTCCGAGACCTGCGTCGGCCGGCTGCGCTACCTCGGCCTCCTGCTGTACGACGCCGACCGGGTCGGCGAGGCCGCGGCCACCCCCGACGAGAAGGACCTGCTGGACGCCCAGCGCGGGGTCTTCCTCGACCCGCACGACCCCGAAGTCATCGCGGCGGCACGGGAGTCCGGCATCCCCGAGGACTGGCTGGAGGCCGCCCGGCGGTCCCCCGTGCACGCGCTGGTCTCCACCTACAAGGTCGCCCTGCCGCTGCACCCGGAGTACCGCACCCTGCCGATGGTCTGGTACGTCCCCCCGCTCTCCCCGGTGCTCGACGCGGTCGACTCGGCGGGCGGCAACCAGGACAACCCCGACCACGTCTTCGCCGCCGTCACCCGGCTGCGTATCCCGCTGGAGTACCTGGCCGAGCTGTTCGGCGCCGGGGACACCGACGTGGTGGCCGGCGTGCTGATGAAGCTCACCGCACTGCGCTCCTACATGCGCGAGCGCACCCTCGGCGAGGCGGGCGACGAGAGCGCGCTGAAGGCCGTCGGGCTCACCGCCCGCGAGGCGGAGGACCTGCACCGGCTGCTCGCCGTCGCCAAGTACCAGGACAGGTACGTCGTCCCCGCCGCCCACAAGGAGGACGCCGCCGCCCTCGCCGGGATCGAGGACCGCTGCCCGGTCGAGGTCTCCGGCGACCGGGGCGGCCGGGTGATGCTCGGCATCCCCACCCTGCGCAGAAGGACGGGGGAGTAGCCGCATGAACGCACCTCACATCGGCATCCTGAGCCGGGCCCGCCGGACCCGTCCGGCCGGCCCGGCGGAGCAGGCCGAGCAGACCGAGCAGCGCCTGCTCCTGCTGCGACTGCTCTCCCTGCTGCTCCAGTACCCCGACGCCGAACTCGTCGTCGGACGGGCGGAGTTGGTCGCCGCCGTCGGCTCCCTGGAGCCGTCCCCGGCCGCCGCCGGGATCGCCGCCTTCACCGCCTGGTTCGCCGAGCAGCCGCCCGACACCCTGGAACGCCACTACGTCGAGGTCTTCGACCTGCGCCGCCGGAGCAGCCTCTACCTGACCTACTACCTGCACGGCGACACCCGCCGCCGCGGCACCGCCCTGCTCACCCTCGCCCAGCGCTACCGCGCCGCCGGCTGGGAGGCCGACGCCGCCGAACTCCCGGACCACCTCCCGGTCGTCCTCGAATTCGCCGCCCTCGAAGGCACCGGCGCGGGCGAGGCACCGCTGCGCCAGCACCGGCGCGGACTCGAACTGATCCGGCACTCGCTGGCCGACGCCGGCTCCCCCTACCGGCACCTGCTCGCCGCGCTCCTCACCCTCCTCCCGCCGCCCACCGCAGCCGACCTCGCGGCGGTCGCTGAACTCGCCGCCGCGGGCCCGCCCACCGAGGAGGTCGGTCTCGACCCGTACGGCGGCGACCTGTTCGCACCGCCGCAGACCTTCGTCCCCCCGGAGCCCGCCCCTCCGACACTGATCCCGCTCCTGCCCACCAGGACCAAGGAGGGCCACCGATGAGCCCCGCAGGCACCCCCCTCGCCGCGCCCGCCACCGGCGCCGACCTGCTGCTGTGGGTCGCCTTCCCCTACATCTGCCTGGCCGTCTTCACGGTCGGACACGTCTGGCGCTACCGGCAGGACCAGTTCGGCTGGACCTCGCGCACCAGCCAGCTCCTGGAGCACCGCTGGCTGCGCTGGGGCAGCCCGCTGTTCCACCTGGGCGCCTTCGCGGTGATCGGCGGCCACGTCGTGGGCCTCGCCGTCCCGGCCTCGTGGACGGAGGCGGCCGGGATCTCCGAGCACGCCTACCACCTGACGGCCGTCTCGCTCGGCACGGTCGCCGGCACGGCCATGATCACCGGGCTGGGCATGCTGAGCGCGCGCCGGCTGCTGAACCGGCGGATCCGCGTCGTCACCGACCGCAGCGACAAACTGCTCTTCCCGCTGCTGTCGGCGACCGTCCTGCTCGGCTTCGCCGCGACCGCGGTGCACAACATCGCCGGCGGCGGCTACGACTACCGATCCACCGTCTCGATCTGGTTCCGCGGGGTGTTCGCCCTCCACCCCCACCCCGAGGCGATGGCCGGCGCCCCGCTGCTGTTCCAGCTGCACGCGCTCTCGGCCTGCCTGCTCTTCGCCGCCTGGCCGTTCACCCGGCTGGTGCACGTGTGGAGCGCACCCGTCGGCTACCTCGTCCGCCCCTACCTGGTCTACCGCCGGCGCCCCGCCGCGACCGGCGGTGCCCGGTGAACCGGCCGACGCTGCGCACCCGCGCCGAACACGCCACCACAGCCGGGGCCATGACCTGGGAAGCGGCGCGCGAGACGGCCCGGAACAGTGCGGGGCGGCCGCTGCCCGCCGTCGGCCGGGCCCTCCCCGACGCCCTCGGCGACATCCTCGCCGAGCCGCTGACCGCCCTCACCGACCTGCCCCCGTTCGACACCTCCGCGATGGACGGATGGGCGGTGGCCGGGACGGGACCGTGGCGACTGCGCGGCGGCGGCGTCCTCGCGGGCGGCGCCGAGGCCGCGCCGCTCGACCACGGCACCGCCGTACCCGTCGCCACCGGCGCCCGAGTGCCGCCCGGTACGACGTCCGTGCTGCGCCGCGAGCACGGACGGACGACGGCACCCGACGGCATCCTGTACTGGCGGACACCGGAGCCGGCGGCCCCGGGCCGCGACGTCCGGCCGCGCGGTCAGGAGTGCCGTCGCGGCGACCTGCTGCTGGCGGCGGGCACCACCGTGACTCCGGCCGTGCTGGGCCTCGCGGCGGCCGCCGGGTACGACCGGCTGACCGTGCACCGCCGGCCGACCGTGGAACTCCTGTTGCTCGGCGACGAGTTGCTGACCTCCGGCCTCCCGCGGGACGGCCGGGTGCGTGACGCCCTCGGCCCGCTGCTGCCGCCCCTGCTGCGGAGCGCGGGCGCCGAGGTGACCGGGATCCGGCGGGTGGCGGACGACACCGGGCCGCTGGGCGCCGCGCTGCGCCGCTCGACGGCCGACGTCGTGGTCACCACCGGCAGCACCGCGGCCGGGCCGGTCGACTTCCTGCACCACGTACTCGGCGGGCTGGGCGCCCGGCTGCCGGTCGACTCCGTCGCGGTACGGCCCGGGCACCCGATGCTGCTCGCCGAACTGCCGCCCGCCGCCGACGGTCGTGCCCGCCTCCTGGTCGGCCTGCCCGGCAACCCGCTCGCCGCGGTGGCCGGCGCGGTGACCCTCGCCCTGCCGCTGCTCCGGCGGCTGGCGGGCCGGCCGGACCCGTCCGGCCGGGTCGTCGCCGCCGCCGACCTGCCGGGCTGTGCACGGGACACCCGGCTGCTGCCGGTGGCGTTCACCGGGGGCGGCGCGGTGCCGCTCGGCTTCGACGGGCCGGCGATGCTCCGCGGTCCGGCGCTCGCCGACGCCCTCGCGGTGGTGCCGCCGGGCGGGGTCGCCGGCGGCACCACGGTCGAGGTCCTGGAGCTGACCGGCCACTGACCGGCCGCACCCGGTGTCAGTTCCTCCGGAACACCGTCACCGCGAGGCCGGCGCAGGCGGTGTCGCCGGTCGCGGAGGCCGCGCCGTCGCCGTCGAGGACCTTCGTCCACGTCCCCGGCGGCAGGGCCACGGTGTAGGTGCTGCCGGTGGGGTTGTCGACGACGACGGTGTCGTAGCTCGTGGGAGCCGCGGCGTCGGAGGCGATGCGTCCGACCACCACGGAGCCGTCCACCTGGGCGGTCATCTGGCTGTGCACCGCGTCCCAGCCGGTGAGGCGCAGCGCCGGTGCGGCCCTCCGGAGCGCGACGGCGTCCCTGTAGTAGCGGAAGACGGCCGCGTTGGCGGTCTTGTCGCCCCAGCGGATCGCGTTCACGGTGTCGGGGGCGTCGTAGGAGTTCTTCGCCGTGGTGTAGTCGCCCCCGACGGCCTTGGAGCGGAGGAACTCGTCGCCCTCGGCGATGACCGGGATCCCCTGGGAGGTGAGCACCATGCCGACGGCGAACCGGTCGATCCGGCCGGCCGTTCCGGCCGCGCCGCCGCTCGCGCCCGAGTAGGTGATCTTGTCGTAGAGGTTCAGGTTGTCGTGGATCGAGGCGTAGTTCATGGTCTGCTCGGGGTCGTAGGCGAACGCCGGGCTCCACAGGTCGGACAGGACGGCGGTGCTCTTCGCGTCGGTCGGTGAGCCGCGCATGCCGAAGGCGATGGCGCCGGGGTTGCCCGAACCGCCCATGTAGGCCATGACGTCGTCGTCCGTGCCGCCCCGGATCGCGTCCCGGTAGACGCCGTTGAAGACGCCGACGTGCGCCGGTGCGAGGGCCGGGACGGTGCCGTAGCGCACCTTCTGGGCCTCCTGCGGGTCGGCGGCGGCGCTCCACGGCTCCCCGTACAGCAGGAGGTTGCGGTCCGGGTAGGCGGTGTTGAGGTAGTCCGCCCAGGCGGAGACGCTGCTGTAGCGGTGCACCCCGGCGAGGTCGAAGCGGAATCCGTCGACGTCGTAGTCGCGGACCCAGTGCTCCAGCGAGTCCCGGATCATGCGGCTGACCATCGGGTTGCCGTCGTCGATCGAGTTGCCGGTCGCGGACAGGTCGTTCGGCGTGTAGTACTTCCCGGTGATGCCGCCGAAGACGTTCTTGTCGTAGGTGTGGTTGTAGACCACGTCCATGACCACGCGGATGCCGTTGCGGTGGAACCCGTCGACCATGTCCTTGAACTCGCGGATCCGGTCCTCCGGCGAGCTGAACTGGGAGTACTGCTCCTCGGGGACGTTGTAGTCGACCGGGTCGTAGCCCCAGTTGGGCAGGGTGCTGCCGAAGTCGAACGAGGGCATCAACTGGACGGTGGTGACACCGAGTTCCTTGAGGTGGTCGATGCCCGTCCTGGCGCCGCCGGCGGTGGTGGTGCCGGTCTGCACCAGGCCGAGGAACTTGCCGCGCTTGGCCGGGTCGACCCCGGAGCTCGGGTCGACGGTGAAGTCGCGGACGCTCAACTCGTAGACGACGGAGTCCTCGCGGGCGGCGAGGGCGGGCCGCGGGGCCCGGCTGCCGCCGGTCGGCGCGACGGCGGCGGTGTCGACCACCACGCCCTGCGTGGTGCCGGGCCTGACCATCTGCGCGTAGGGGTCGCGGACGGCGGTGCCGCCCACGGAGAACTGGTAGGCCTGGTCCTTGAGGTCGCCGCCGACCACGGCCTGGTAGACGGCGGAGTAGCCGCTCAGGGCCACCGGGGTCATCGGGTGGGCGGCGCCGCCGACGCTGACGCTGACGTCGGAACTGTCGGGCGACCAGAGCCGGAAGGTGGTGCCGGTCGGGGAGTAGACCGCGCCGAGCATGGTGGGGGTGGCGGCCGGCGCCGTGCTCCGCACCGTTGTCAGGTGCGTGGCGGAGTCGTAGGAGAAGGTGGTGGTCGCCCCGTCCGCGGGGACGGTGAAGCCGATGTTCGCGCCGCCCGCCGCACCGCCGGCGCCGTAGTTCTCCGTCCAGGACTGTCCGACGGTGACCTTGGTGTTCCACGCCCCGGCGGGGATCGCGGTGGTGGTGTAGGTGGAGACGCCGTCGCCGTCCGGGTCCTGCAGGGTGGTGGTCGTGCAGGTCGGTGCCCAGTCGGCGCCGCAGCCGAGTTCGGACTGGTAGTCGCCGACGCCGGTGACGACCGGCCGGACGGAGCTGTCGACCAGGTGCGTGGCCGGGTCGTAGACGAACGCGACCGAGGCGCCGCCCGCGGGCACGGTCACGGACAGGTTGGCGCCGCCCGCCGCACCGCCCGCGCCGTAGTTCTCCGTCCAGCCGTTGTCGATCGCGACCTTGTACTCGTAGCTGCCGCCGGGCAGGGCGAAGGCGGCCGCCCACCGTCCGTCGGAACGCGGTGCGAGCTGCGCCCGGGGGCAGTCGGGCTGCCAGTCGCCGGAGCAGCCGATCTCGCTGTCGAAGGTTCCGGGCAGGCTGACGGCGGCCGGTGCGGCGTCGGCCCGGGACGCCGTGAGCGACACGAGGGCGGTGGCGAGCAGGATCAGCGCCGCGAACGACGCCGTCCTGGCCGGTCTTGCGCGCGGAAAGGTGTGAGCCATGGGGGACTGCCTCCCGGGCGGTCCGGGACGTCGGCGCGACGGCGTGTGGGGGCGCGTCGCGGCCGTCCCGGTGAAGGGGCGGGTGGGGGTGCCGCGGGGGGTCGCCGACCGGTGGGACGGGCGATCCCGGCCCGCGGAGGGCGGTGGGGTGCGTCGCGCGACCGACGATCCCGCCGTCCTGAGGACACGTCAAGTCGGGGCGTCCGAGATTTCTGCAATTTGCAGCAAGGGGATTCGCCGTGCGGTGGCGCCGCCGCCGGCGGACCGGAGCGGACCGGAACGGGCGGGGCGGTTTGGCGGGCCGCCCGGGGAATCTTGTATGGTTCCTCGCGAATCATCCAGAGGGGTGGAGGGACCGGCCCTACGAAGCCCCGGCAGCTCCCCGGTCGAACCGGCGTCCGAAGTACGCGCCGCGCCGTCCGGGATCAGTGCCAACTCCGGCCTGCCGCCACTGTGGCGCGGGAAAGATGAGGAGACAGGGTGCTCTCTGTGCTGTCCTTCGCCCGGGCGCTTCCCACCCCGGTCTCTCCGCGTACCCGTCCCGTGGCAGCCGCAGGCAATCGGCCGACTTCTCCGGCCTGTCCTCGCTGACCACCCCCGCTCCCCCCGTGGAGCGTCCGTGAGCGGGGCCCTGCCCGTCGCTCACGGGATCTGAGACGGAGTACCCACCCATGGAGAACACGAGCGGCGTCGGCGTGCTCGACAAGGTCACCTCGATCCTCGGCACCCTGGAGGCCGGACCCGCCACCCTGAACGGACTGGTCGCCGCCACGGGCCTGGCGCGGCCCACCGCCCACCGGCTCGCCGTCGCCCTGGAGCACCACCGCCTGGTCGCCAGGGACCTCCAGGGCCGGTTCGCCCTCGGCCCCCGGCTCGCCGAACTCTCCGCGGCCGTCGGCGAGGACCGCCTGCTGTCCGCGGCCGGCGGGGTCCTGGCCCACCTGCGGGACACCACCGGTGAGAGCGCCCAGCTCTACCGCCGGCAGGGTGAGGTGCGGATCTGCGTGGCGGCCGCCGAGCGCCTCTCCGGCCTGCGCGACACCGTCCCCGTGGGTATCGCCCTGCCCATGAAGGTCGGGTCCGCCGCGCAGGTCCTGCTCGCCTGGGAGGAGCCCGAGCGCCTCCACCGCGGCCTGCAGGGCGCCCGCTTCACCGCCACCGCCCTCAGCGGCGTGCGGCGCCGCGGCTGGGCCCAGTCCATCGGCGAACGCGAGGCCGGGGTCGCCTCCGTCTCCGCGCCCGTCCGCGGCCCGGCCGGCCGGGTGGTCGCCGCCGTCTCGGTCTCCGGCCCGATCGAACGGCTCACCCGCCACCCCGGCGCCCGGCTCTCCCAGGCCGTCGTCGAGGCCGCCGGCCGCCTCGGCGAAGCCCTGCGCCAGCCCTGACCGGCCCGCCGGGCCGCCGGGCCGTGCCCGCGGAACACCCGCGGGCCGGCCGCCGGTTCGGTGCGCAGTCGGGCCGCCTGACCGTTCGTCAGTTAGCGTGGGCGGGTGAATCAGGACGAACGCTCACTCCACGCCTCGTCGTTCGGTGCCGCGGCGACCGCCTACGCCGAGCACCGCCCCGACTACGCGCAGGCCGCGGTGCGCTGGACGCTCGACCCCGTGCCCGGCCCGCGGGTGCTCGACCTCGGCGCCGGCACCGGCAAGCTGACCGCGGGGCTGCTCGCGCTGGGCGCGGAGGTCGTCGCGGTCGAGCCCGACCCGGCGATGCTGGCCGAGCTGCGCCGCTCGCTGCCGGACGTCCGTGCCCTGCAGGGCAACGCCGAGGCGATCCCGCTGCCGGACGCCTCCGTCGACGCCGTGCTGGCCGGCAACGCCATGCACTGGTTCGACATGGCCGTGGCGGGCCCCGAGATCGCCAGGGTCCTCGCACCCGGCGGCGTGCTGGCCGGCCTGTGGAACCTGCTGGACGACCGGGTCGGGTGGGTCGCCGGGCTGGCGCGGACCGCCGGGAGCGCGGCCGTCGGCCCCCGTGACACGCCCGCCGCCTGGCGCGCCGAGACGGCCGCCATGCACCTTCCGAAGGCCGGCGGGGACGCTCGGTTCGGGTCGCCGGAGCAGGCGGAGTTCCCGCACGGGCAGCGCCGCACGGCCGACTCCCTGGTCGCCTCGCTCGCCACCCGGGCCGGGCTGCTGGTCATGCCGGAGCCGGAGCGGGCGGCCCTTCTCGGCCGGATCCGCGCGTTCCTGGCGGGTGGACCGGAGACCGCCGACGGCGAGTTCGTCCTGCCGATGCTCACCGCCGTCCTGCGCACCCGGAGGCTGTGAGGCCCTCGTCCGCACCCGGCGTCCCGTCGTGGGCCCGCCGCGGGGCGCGGGGGCGTCGGTGCATGGCCGGATCCGGCTCCCGGCCCGTCCGTCCCGTGCGCCAACGCCGTGAACCTGGTCCGCGACTGGGTGAACCGGCACGGCGCCACCCACCGCATGGCCACCGCCGGTGACCGCATGTTCCGATAGCGACCCGTCGGGACCGGGTCGAGTCGTGCACGCATTCGGTTCGCGCCGGCCGCGGTCGGCGCGGTACGGTCGCCTGTCATGCACACCATGCCCGCCGCGCGGCCGGGGCCGCCGGTGACGGCCGGTCAGGGACGTCGAGCGCGGGGGCTGATCACGCCCGGCCGACGGGCCCCACCGGAGTCGACGTTCACGCGGTGGCGGCCCCGCGCCGCGAGGGCGACGGGGGAAGACGGGGGCGATGGACGTCGAGGAGACCGAGGGCCTGCACACGGCGGGGCCGATCCGCTCGGCCGGGCAGGGCCGCTACGAGGTGCTGGCGCCGCTCGGGGAGGGCGGCATGGCGTCCGTGCACCGAGCCCGCGACACGGTGCTGGGACGCACCGTCGCGGTGAAGACGCTCCATCCGGACCTGGCCCGCGACCCGTCCTTCCGCGAACGCTTCCGCCGCGAGGCGCAGGCCGTCGCGGCGCTCAACCACGTCAACATCGTGGCCGTGCACGACAGCGGCGAGGACACCGGGCCCGACGGCGTGGTGCCGTTCATGGTGATGGAGTACGTGCAGGGGCGGTCGGTGCGCGAGCTCGTCCGCGAGGCTGCCGCGGGCCGTCCCGGCGGCACCGTCCCGCTGGACCGCGGGCTGGCGGTCACCGCGGCGGTGCTGGACGCCCTGGAGTGCAGCCACCGCCAGGGGCTGGTGCACCGGGACATCAAGCCGGCCAACGTCATGACGACGGCCGACGGCACCGTCAAGGTGATGGACTTCGGCATCGCCCGGGCGCTGCAGTCGGACGCCACCGCGATGACCCGCACGGGCACCGTGCTCGGCACGCCCCAGTACCTCTCGCCCGAACAGGCGCAGGGCCGTCCCGCGGACGCCCGCTCCGACCTCTACTCGGTCGGCTGCATGCTCTTCGAACTGGTCACCGGCACCCTGCCGTTCGACGGCGAGTCGGCGATGAGCGTGCTGTACCAGCACGTCCAGCAGCCGCCGCCGGTGCCGTCCTCGATCAACCCGGCGGTGCCGCCCGCCGTCGACGCCGTGGTGGCCCGCGCCCTCCGCAAGGACCCCGCGGGGCGCTACCAGAACGCCCGCGCCATGGCCGAGGACGTCCGACGGGCCGCCGCGGGCGGGGCGCCGACGCGTCCGCTGCACTCCGCTCCCACCGTCACGGCCGAGCACGTCGGGGTCGCGGACGACGAGGCTCCGCCCACCGGGGGCGGGGGCGCGGGTGCCGGAGCGGGTGCCGGTCCGTCCTGGCCGTTCGGGGCGTTCGCCGGTGCCGACGACGCGGCTACGGCCGACGCCCTCGCCGAGGGCATGCGGTACGTCGCGATCCGGCGGCAGGCGCAGCTGCGGCGGGTGCGCAACGCCAGGATCGCCGGTCTGGCCCTGGTGCCCGTCGTCGCGGTCGCCTGGGCCCTGACCACCTTCGGTGACCCCTTCGGGTTCCGGACGGCCACCCACACCCCGGACCCTCGGGCGACCGGCCCGTACTCCTCGTGCGACCCGCTGACCTTCGGGGACGACGGCTTCTCCCCGCCCTCGTTCTCGGGCATGTCGCCGGCCGAGGCGCAGACCTGCGCGGAGATCGCCGGGCTGAAGATCGACCGGCAGACCACCACCGGCAGCACCTACAACAAGGACACCGTCGTCCGGCAGGAGCCGGGGACCTCCCAGTCCGTCCGGCGGGGCAGCACCGTCACGGTCTGGGTGTCGGCGGGCGGCGATCCCCGGGCGAAGGGGGACCTCGCCAACTGCGAGGTCGAGGAGCAGCACGGCAAGGTCCCCACCCCCTGGCTCAAGGGGCGGACCCTGACCGCCGCCCGGACCTGCGCGGACATCGCCCATCTCAAGCTGGAGGAGGCCGGCACCGTCCAGGACCGCCTCACCCCGGCCGGCCAGGTCGCACGCCAGGAACCGGGATCGGAGAACACCACCGTCGGCAGCACCGTCAAGGTCTGGATCTCCACCGGCGGCGACCCCAGGGCCGTCGGCACCCTCGCCGGCTGCGACAGCGCGACCGGCGACCGGCCCGAAGCCCCGGCACTGGAACACATGAAGGTCGCCGACGCCCGCCTCTGCGCCGACATCGGGCACTTCAAGCTGGCGGAGCAGAGCACCCCCGACCCGATCTGGCCGAGCGGCGAGGTCCTCCGCCAGGAGCCGGGGAGCTTCAGCCGGATCGACCCCGGCGGCACCGTCCGGATCTGGGTCTCCTCCGGAGCGCCGTGACCCCGACCGCGGGGGCGTCACGTGGCGGTGGCGGTCGGTAGGGCAGGCTGGGGCCATGGCGGGTACGGCGAACCGGACGGTGTGGCAGCGCGTGCGTGAGACGGCGCTGCCGCTCGTCTCCGCGGACACCGAGGGCGCCGTGCTGCCGGTGCTCGGGACACGCGCCCTGGTGCTCCACCGGATCGATGCCGCCGAACACGCGCGGCGGCGGACCGCGGATGCCGAACGCCTCGACGGGTTCGCTGCGTTGGAGTGCCTGCTCGCCCTCCCGGTCGACCTGCCGGTGCCGGTGGACTCGCTCGGGAGCAGGGAGCGGGCCGTGCTGCGCCGCCTGCCGCGCGGCGCAGCCGAGTTCGACGGCGGCACCGTGACCCGTCGGGCCGTCAGGCCGCTCGCCGTGGACCTGGCGGTCGTACGGGCCGCCGACTGGCGGACCGGCCTGGAACGCGCGGGCCGCTTCGCTCCCTTCTGCAGCAGGGCGGTCCTGCTCGACCGGCTGCCCGGCCCCGAGCTGGACGCGGCCGTGATGGACGCCTCCTTCTACGGCATCGGAGTGCTGCTGAGCGGCCCGGACGGGATCCGCTCGGTGCTGGCCCCGGCGGAGTACCGTCCGCAGCGGCACACCGCCGCGGCCTGGCACTTCGCCGAGGGCCTGTACGAGCGTCTGCGCTGAGCCCTGTTGCCGTGCGCCGGTCAGTCCGATGCCGTACCGGCCGGTGCCGAGGGCACCGCCTCCAGGACCGACCACCGGTGGAGCTGGGGCGGGACCGGGAAGCCCTGCGGCTGTCGGATCTCCGCGTTCACCACGGGGTACAGGTCCACGGCGGCGCGGCACTTCTGCTGCCACCAGCGCTGCCGGTCCGGCCCCGGGGGCAGGGCCCGCAGGCTCCGCAGCCAGGACATGAGCACTGCGGTGTTGTGCCGGGAGGCGGGCACGCCGTCGAGGCGGGTCGTGAAGCTGTCCAGCGGCCGGCCTCCGCAGGCGGCGCACTCGCACACCGGCGGCCGGGTGGCGGCGAACCGGCGTGCGATCGTGGTCCCGAGGAAGAGCCCCATCAACTCCGGGAGGAGCACGGACGGCGAGTCCGAGAACCCCGGACGCCCCGCTGCCTCACCGGGCGGCACGACGTGCCGCATCCGGCTCGACTCGCCGTAGGCGGCGAACGACGCTCCACGGGCCAGCGCGCCGAAGGCCGCGAGGTCGGCGCGCAGCAGGGCGACATCCGGTACGTCCGACACCACCCGCGCCAGCCCGGTGACGGCCTCGGGGAAGCTCGCCAGCGGGTCCTTCCGGCCGCCCAGCATGACCGCCTTGGCGCCCGGTGCAGTGCCGAGCACGTCGATCAGTCGGTCGACCCGTTCCGGGCGCAGCCATCCGACGTCGATCGGGAGGACGAGGACGATCCGCGGATCCTGCCGTGCGGTCAACTGCCGTACTGCCGCGATCAGTGCGGGTGTGTCGGTGGCCGGGAGGTACCCGGTCGGTGTGAGCACCGCGGTCGCGCCGGCGCCGAGCTGGTCCTCCACGGCCTGCCCGAGCGGATCGGCGGCGGGCAGTTGGTCGGCCGGTGACAGGAACGGCTCGTCCGCCGTCGCCACACCGTCCCCGTAGCGGGCCGGATCGGCGAGGACGACGCCCTCGTGGCCCTCGTCGCGCAGCGCCGCGGTCTTCCTGAGGGCGTCCGGCCCGCTGATGACGAGGCCGCTGAGGGCGGGGTCGAGCCGGCCCCGCACCTGTCCCACCCGGCGGGCGGCGACCTGGATCAGCAGTCTGCCGGTGAGGGACTCGGGCCCGTCGAGGGGGCGGCGGCGGGGGACTCTGCGCTGTCGTGGCAGCGGGACGGAGGAGTCGGTCATGGCCTCGCCTTCACATCGGCGGAAACGGTCGACGGCGTACTCGAACCTCCAGTGTACGAAGCGGAGCGACAGTCCCGATCGGCGACAATTCGCCGCTTCGGCGGGCCGGTTGGCCGGTTCACACGCCTCGTCGGGATCGCGGGGTTCTACCGGACGAAGCGGGACCAGTAGGACCAGTGCGGCGGGGGGAACGGGCGGTCGGGGTCGGGGTCCTCGGGTGGGGTGGGGCGGTCGCCGAAGAAGTAGGCGTGGAGGTCGAGGAGGTAGCCGTACATCTCGCCCTCGGAGCGGAACTGGAGGTCGTGGCTGGTGATGGAGTGCCAGGTGCCGAGGTCGGCGGGCTGCTGTTCCAGCAGGTGTTCCAGGCTGGTGCGCAGCCGTTCGGCGTAGGCCCGGTCGCGGGCCAGCAGCCGCCTCTCCTCCGCCAGGTCGAGGCCGACGTTCGGGTGCAGGAAGTAGGTGTAGAAGGTCCGCAGGCGGCTGTCCTCGCGCCAGCCGGGGATGTCCCAGGCGTTCCAGGGCGGCGGTGCGGCCTTGAGGTGGGTGAGGACGGGGCCGGTGCGGTGCTGCTCGTTCACCGTGGGGAGGACGGCCCGCACCGGCGGACGGTTCCACGGGACGCCCCGACGCCCCCGACGGCGCCGACGCCCCGACACCCGCAGAGCGTGGGGGAGTCAGGGCGCCGGGACGCAGTGGCCGTCAGGCCGTGGACGGCCTGCGGTCGACGACGGTGCGGAGTTTGCCGCTGGTCGGGGTCCGGTCGAAGGCGGTGGTGGGGGCCGTTTCGACGGTGCAGGTGAGCAGGCCCTCGGCGGTGGCCGAGGCCAGTTCGGGGACGACGTCCAGGAGGACGGCGAGCGCGGCCTCCGGGGCCGGGGCGTAGCGCTCGTCGAGGCGGACGGTGAGGTGTTCGCGGACGGGGTCGGCGTCCACGAGCAGCTGGAGTTCGCCGCGGTAGCCGAGGTGTTCCTGCGCCACCGCCGTGAGGCGGCGGACGTTGAGGAAGTAGGTGCCCACCCGGACGACGTCGCCGTACCGGCCGAGGAGTTCGATCCGGGGGGTGTGGCTGCCGCAGGGGCAGGGGCCGTCGACGCTGCGGCCGAGGTCGCCGATCTGGTACCGCTCAAGGCGCTGGCCGGCCCGGGTGCGGGTGGTGAAGACGAGGCGGCCGGGCTGTCCGGGGGTGGCCGGCCGGTCGGCCTCCGGGTCGAGGATCTCCAGGGTGTGGAGCTCGGTGAGGACGTGGTGGACGGAGCCCTCGGCGTGGGTGCACTGGTAGCCGAGCGGTCCGAGGTCGGTGCTGCCGTACGCGGCCGAGCGGATCGACTCGACGCCGAACTCCTCGGTGAGCACCCGGCGCTGTTCGGCGGTGAAGTGCTCGCCGCCGTAGAACACCTTGCGGATCCCGCCGTAGGCGCGCAGCACCGCGCCCTGGTCGTGGAAGAGCTGCCAGAGGTAGGAGGGCATGCCGAAGACGGTGTCCGCCCGGTGGGCGACGAGCGCCTCGGCGGTGGCGGCGTGGTCCGGTCCGGCCGCGATCGGCAGCTGGGTGGCGTTCAGCCGTTCCAGGATGGAGAAGAAGCTGATGAAGCTGCCGTACATGCCGCCGCAGTAGAAGAGGTTGGCGGCGCGGTCCTCGGCCGGGTCGAAGCCGGCCGCGAGCAGGCCGTTGGCGCCGGCCCGCATCTGGGTGTCGTAGTCGGCGTTGGTGAACACCGACAGTGCCGGCGCGCCGCTGCTGCCGCCGCTGCGGAAGTACAGGTGGGCGTGTTCGGGTGCGAGGGCGCGCAGTTGCTCCTGGACGCCGGGCTTGTCGAGCAGCGGCCCGTCCGGCGCGGCGGGGAGGGCCCGGGGCCCGGCGAGGTCGTCGAGGCAGGCGGTGGTGGCGAAGGCGGTGCCGGTGCGGACGGCGACCCGGCGGCTGTAGCGCTGCAACGCGTAGACGCCGTCGTGGGGTTCGCCGTGGTAGCTGTCGAGCATGGCGCCGACCGGGGTGACCCGCAGGACGCCGGCGGCGAGCACGGCCTGTGCGAGCCGGGCGGTGTCGCCGCGGTCGGCGCCGATCGCGGCGGTCTGCAGGTAGCGGCGCATCGGCCGCAGCACGGCCATGACGGAGGCGCGGGGCAGCGGCTTGACCCAGATGCTGCGGTTCAGCGGTGAGGCGGCGAGGGCCGGGCGGGTGTCGGCGAGGACGCGCCAGGAGCCGTCCTCGGCGGCGAGGACCCGGGTGAGGCCCAGGTGTTCCTCCAGCCGGGCGAGCAGTTCGGCGGTGGTGATCTCGGCGTGCTCGGCCGGGTCGAGGACCGGGCGGGGCGACGCGGCCGAGGCGGCGGCGAGACGCGTGGCGAAGCGGTCGGCGAAGGCGAAGACCTCGGTCTCGTCCTCGGTGTCGAGGTAGACCACCTGGGGGCTGGAGCAGGCCTGCTGTTCGAGGCGGCAGACGTCCGCGGCGAGCGCGTCCAGGGTGGCGGTGTCCGACCAGGCGTCGCGGGTCAGGTAGGCGAACGAGATCCGGTGGCCCCACTCGACCAACCGGCAGCCGGGCGGCACGAGTTCGGCGACCGAGCGGACGGCCTCCTCGCCGCCCCAGACGGCCACCGCGTCGGCGGGCCCGCAGAGCAGGCGCAGCCAGTCGGTGCGGCCGGAGGGGAAGCGCAGGGCGACGGTGCGCCGGGCGATCGCCCCGGTCGGGTCGGCGTCGGCGAGTGCGGCGAGCAGGTACTGGGCCAGCAGGGTGTCGCCGCTGCTGGTCTTCAGCACGTTGAGGTTGCCGGTGAGCAGGCCCTCGACGACGCTGAGCGGCGCGACCGCGGCGGCGTTGCCCGGGGCGATGTGGACCAGCAGGCCGACGGGTGCCCAGGCTTCGAAGACGGTCTCCCGGGCGTCGGGCCGGACGAGGCGTTCGGGGCGCAGTGCGCCGAGTTCGCGGCGGAGCTTGCGTTCCAGCGCGGGCCGGTCGACCGCCCCGGCGATCTCGGCGAGCACGGCGGCCGCTTCCGCGGCGTCGAGGCCGTCGGCGGCGAGTTCGGCGAGCAGGCGGGACCTGGCGGGATCGCCCTCGGCGCGGAGGGTGTCGGCGAGGCGGACGCAGGCGTCCAGCACCGTCTCGGTCGGCAGCGGTTCGGCGAGCACCTCGGCGGCCAGCGCGGGCAGGTCGGCGAGCCGCCGGGCGGCCTCCTCGTCGTCGACGAAGGCGCCCTGCCAGTAGTGGGGTGCGGTGGTCACGACATTCCCTTCAGGAGTTCGGCGGCGGCGGCCGCGCAGGTGCGGTTGCGGCTGATCCCGGCCCGGCCGTGGACGGTGAACCACGGGGTGGTCAGCGGGCAGGGGCACGCGTCGCCCGGGTGCAGCGAGGCGAGGTCGCCCATGACGACGCTCTGCGCGGGCACCGAGGTGATGTACGGGGAGACCAGGTGCAGGAAGCCGGGCTCGCCGTACGGCAGCGGCTCCAGGGTGCGGGTGTCGCGGACGGCCACCCGTGACCAGACCGGGGCGTGCAGCCGGTGGTGCCCGCACTCGATGTACGGCACGCAGTGCTCGACGGAGCCGAAGGTGTCCCGGATCCGGTCGGAGGGGATCCCCAACTGCTCGGTGACGGCGGCGTAGAACGCCTCCTTGCCGATCTGCCGGTCGGTGTGGCCCTTCCAGCCGCCGCCGAGCAGGACGAGCGAGCCGGCGGGCAGCTGCAGCGGCGGCAGGCCGAGGGCGCGCATCCGCTCCAGGGTGAAGTGCAGGAAGGCAGGGAAGCCGAGGATCCGGACGGGCAGCCCTTCCGCGGCGTACCGCTGCAGGGCCTCGATGCAGCCGTGGACGTCGAACTCGTGGCCGCTGCCGGTGTGCCGCAGGGCGTGCGCGGTGCGGTGCGCAGGGGCGAAGTCGCACAGGTAGTTGTCGGTGAAGGAGGTGCCGAGCTTCAGCTGCGGCGCCGGTTCGTAGCTGTACAGCAGGTAGTTGACGGGCTGTTCGGGGGTGATCCAGCCGTAGTGGTCGAAGATCCGGGCGACCATGCGCTGGGCGGAGCGGATCGTCCAGGTGTCGAAGAACATCTGTGACTTCTGGCCGGTGGTACCGGAGGAGGTGAGGTGCAGGAACACCTCCTCCCGCGGGATCGACAGCACCTCGTGCCGCTTGAAGAAGTTGGCGTGCACCAGCGGGGCGCGGACGTCCGCGCCGACGGTCGGGGCCGGGGTCTCGGCGGGCCCGTCCAGCAGCGAGCGGAGGAAGGGCGAGCGCTGCGCGTGCCAGGCGTTGGTCTCGGCCATGGCGGCGGCGAACAGCGCGTCGGCCTCCGGCCCGGCGGCGTACGGGTCGGCCAGGTCGCAGAGTTGCTGCAGGTGCACGAGCGCGGCGGGGTCGGGGACCCCGACCGGTGCGAGATGCGGGTTCGGCGGAGGGACGGTCACGGGGCAACCTCGGGAAGGGTCAGGTAGGTCGAGGTCCAGGCGGTCAGGTACGACTCCAGGTACGGCCGCAGCCGCGGGCCGGCGGCCGTGGCCCGGAAGTCGATCTGGCGGCTGGTCCGGGACAGGACGACGTAGTCGTGGAAGCGGTCGCCGATCCGGCGCATCGCCGGATAGACGGCGCTCGGGATGAATCCGGCGGCGAGGAAGGCGTCGAGCGCGGCGGTGTCGGCCAGCGGCAGCAGCGTCTCGACGTAGTCGGCGCCCGCGCGGGTGACGGCCGCCATCAGCGGCTCCAGCGCGCCCGCGACGGCCGCCGGGGACGGGTGGACGGCGACCAGCGAGCAGCTCGCCGCGACCGGGTCCAGGTCGGCGTACGCCTCGAAGGCGCCGTCGGGCGGGGTGAGCACGGCGTTCGGCAGGTGCAGCGGGAAGAACCGCGCGCCCGGGTCGGGGAAGAGCTCCAGGAACCGGCGGCGGACGAAGCCGGGCGCGGCGATCAGCTCCATCGGCGCGGTCACCGGCGCACTCCGGCCGGCCGGACGGGCCGGGGCCACGGCCGCCCGCGGGCGGCCGTGGTCGAGGCCGGTGCTGCGCCGGGCCGCCTCCAGCAGCGGCAGCAGGGCGCCCGGGACGGCGCCGACGGTCTCCCGCCGGGCCAGCACGCCGTCGGCGTGCCGGGCGAACAGGGCGAGGCTCTCGCAGCCGGCCACCTCGACCGCGTTCGGCAGCAGGCCGAGGGCCCGGAAGCCGTTGCGGACGAACACCTGCTGGGGGCCCGGGGTGACCACCCGGACGGTCGCGTAGACGGAGTCCAGCGCGCCGCCGGCGAAGGCGTCCGCGCAGACCGCGGCGGTCAGCCGCCCGGCCAGCCCGCCGCCCCGCTGCTCCGGGTGGACGGCCAGGCCGACCAGCTTGCCGATCCGGCTGCCCGCGTCGGTCTGCACCGCCACCGACCCGGCCAGTCGGCCGCTGTCCTGACGTGCCGTCAGCCAGTGGGTGTGCGGGTCGGCGATCAGCCGGCGCATCTCCTCGGGGTCGCTGCCGAGCGCGACGGGGTAGCCGTGGCCGTACACGTCGAAGTAGAGCTGCCGCAGCTGGGCGACGTCCTGCGGGCAGGCGGGGGCGATCGTCACGGTCATCGCGCGCCCCCGGTCGGGCCGGCGTCCGCGATCGGCCGGGCGTCCGAGGCCGGCTCCCGGCGGCCCGTCCACCACAGCGCGGCGGCGACCGGCAGCACGCCCAGCGCCTGGACGAGGCAGAGCGTCCGCGGCGAGAGGTGGTCGCCGAGCGCACCGAAGAGCAGCGAGGAGACCGGCAGGACGGCCCCGAGCAGGGCCTGCATCACCGCGAAGAAGCCCGCCCGGTCCTCGGTCGGTACGGTCCGCTGGAACAGCGCCACGAACCGCACGCCGATCACGCCGACGCACCAGCCGGCGACGGCCATCGCGGCGAGCGCGGGGGCCCGGCCGGCGGCCAGCCCGGGCAGGGCGAGGGCGGCGGCCATCAGGCCGAGGCAGCCCGCACCGATCGCGGTGGGCGCGCCGGGGAGGCGGCCGCCGGTGGCCGAGCCCGCCAGGGTGCCGAGGCCGAGGGCGGCCTCCAGCGCGGCGACGGTCGTGCCGTCGGCGTGCAGTACCCCGCGGGTGTACAGCGGCATCACCACGAAGACGGCCGTGGTGAAGAGGTTGGCCGCGGTGAAGCAGAGCAGCACCCGTCGGACGAAGGGCAGGTCGGCCAGGATCCGGCGCAGCGGCCGCCGTTCGGTTCCTGCGCCGCCGTCCGCGGCCGGGGCGGCGGGGAACCGGGTCGCGCCGATCAGTGCGGCGGCGAGCAGGTAGGCCCCGGCGCAGCCGGCGACCACGCCGGGCAGGCCCGCGGCGTCGACCACCAGTGGTCCGAGCAGGCCGCCGGCGAGTCCGGCGAGCGACTGGGTGGCGAGTTCGAAGCCGGTCGCGGTCTCCAGGTCGCCGTCCTCGACGAGGTCGGGGACGGCGGTGGTCAGGCAGGGGTCGAAGACCGCCTGGCAGCCGGCCAGCAGCAGTGCGGCGCCGTAGGCGAGGGCGGTCGGCGGGGTCGCGGCGTACGTCCAGCCGGCGGTGGCGAGGGCGGCCAGGCCGGCGACGGCGGCCGAGGTGCCGAGCACCGTTCGGTGCGGGCACCGGGCGACGACCGCGGCGACCAGTGGCACCAGGGCGACCGCGGGAAGCGTGCTGACGGCGAGGAAGGCGCCGGAGGCGAGGCCGCGGTCGGGCCCGGCGGCGTAGCCGACCAGCCACCAGACCGCGCCGACCTGGAACATCCGTCCGGCGGCCTGGGTGAGCACCTGGGCGGCCCAGACGGCGCCGAAGCGCCGGTTGCGCAGCACGAGCGGCAGGCGGCGGCCGGCCGTCCCGGCGGTCCGGTCCGGTCCGGTGCGCCCGGTGGCTCCGGTGGGTTCGGCGTGCCCGGTCGTTCCGGTGGCGGTCATGAGTGCGGCCGTTCGTCGAGGACGCGCAGCAGCTTGCCCGTCCGGGAGTTGACGGCGAGTTCGTGGTGGCGCACCCAGTCGACGGAGAGCGGGTGGACGTGGCTGGCGGTGACCGCCTCCGGGTAGAGCGGCCGCGCGGTGTGCACCGCCCGCGCGACGGCGGCGGCCGTCGCGGCGAGGCGGTCGGGGCCGCCGTTCCCGGCGAGGCGCAGCACCAGGCCGTCCCGGCCGTCCCAGCGGCGCACCACCAGCTGAACCCCGGTCACCAGACCCGCGGTGTCGGCGTTCCGGACGAGGTCGAGCACGTCCTCGGTGTACAGCGACACCGGGCCGACCCGGACGCCCTCCTGGGCGCGGCCGAGGATGCGGAAGCGGCCGGCGGCGGCGTCCGTCCATTCGGCGCGGTCCCCGACGGGGTAACGCAGCACGGGCATCAGCCGTCGCCGCAGGTCGGTGACGACGACCCGGCCGGGCAGGCCCTCCCGGGTGATCGGCTCGCCGGTGTGCTCGTCCAGGATCTCGACCACGGTCTCCGGGGCGAACACCCGGTGCACCCGGGTGTCCTCGCCCGGGACGGGGCGGCCGAGCAGGCCGGCGTCGACGGCGGCGTAACCGACCGACGACACCCGGGCGTTGGGGAAGGCCTTGCGGAGCAGCGGCTGCTGGTCCTGGAAGAGCCCCTCGCCGCCGAACAACAGCAGTTCCACGTCCGGCAGTTCGCGGCCGTCGGCGAGGAGGTGGTCGGCCAGCGCGCACAGGGTCGTCGGGGTGCCGGCCACCACCTGGGCCGCGAACTGCTCCAGGGTCCGGACGGTGGAGGCGAGCGGCGCCGCCCCGCCGATCGGCAGCCGCACGTTGGCGGCGGGGGAGTGCTGCAGCGCGTCGAGCACGAAGGTGTAACTGGCGTACAGGTCACCGGCGTAGAAGAGGTCGGCGACGCGGTGGCCGGGCCGGAGGCCGGCGTCGACCAGGCCGTTGCCGAAGGAGGTGGTGAACTCCCGCCACTCCTCGCGGCTGTAGAAGGAGAACTTCGGCGCTCCGGTGGTGCCGCCGCTCTTGAAGACCACGGCCTCGGTCAGGGGGCCGGTCAGCAGCCGGTTGTCGCGGGGCGTGTTCGCCCGCCAGAACCCGGCCTGCGGGACGACCGGGAGATCGGTCAGCCGCTCCGTGTCCTCGGGCAGGCCGGCGTACAGCTCCGCGTAGAAGGGTGAATTGCTGCGGACGAAACGAATGAGTTCCGCCGGTGGGTGAACGGGCATCGATTCCTGCTCTGGGGCATGCGTGTGCGGATCGGATCGGGTCGCGGGCGTGGTGCGATCCCGCCCCGGACGATCGGGTGCGACGGATTGTTGCCGGCACTCCGCAAAGGTCGGACGGGTGCGGATCGTCAAGGAGTTGACGCGAAGTAAGGAGCGTCTGGCTTCTCGCTCGATGAAACAGAGGCTAGCAGCTTCATGTGCCTACGGATTGCAGTCTCTGGGCCCTTCGAGGGGGCGGCCGGCCGGTGATCTGAGCCGCGGTCAGGGGTTATTCGGGTACGTCGCAAGGGTGTGGTGAGATACGTCTCAGCGCGTCGAATTCCAGTTGAACCGGAAACATTTCAGGTACTGCTGCCGGATTCCGTCGCGGATGCCCGGAATTGCCACCCGCCGGTCGACGGGGGCACCCTCCGCCGACCGGCGGGATACGCGGCGGGCCGCCCCGGTGAAGCCGCACCGCGGGCCGGATCCGGCTGGCAGGCTGTCCCGGACGGGACGTCGACGAGGGGGCTGTGATGAGCATCGGTGGACCGCCGCGACCGGACGCACCGGGCCCGCCCGCACCGCCGCTCGACCCGGAGCTGCGGGCCGCCCTGGCCGCCGCGGGATCGGCCGCGCGGGCGCCGGTCACCCCGGAGAACCTCGCGGCCGTGCAGCGGCGGGACGCCGGGTCGCGCCCCCGCCCGACCCTCCGGGAACTGGGCGCCGACGGCCGGTTCGAGGTCACCGAACTGACCGCGCCGGGCCCGCACGGCGGCCCGGACGTACGGCTCGTCCTCGCCCGGCCCGCGGCGGCGTCCGGGCCGCTGCCCGTGCTCCACTACCTGCACGGCGGCGGCATGGTCATGGGCAACGCCTGGTCCGTCCTGCCCCGGCTGCTGCGCGACCTGGCGCTGCCGCTGCACCTCGCCGTCGTCTCGACCGACTACCGGCTGGCGCCGCGGACCCGCTACCCGGGACCGGTGGAGGACTGCTACGCCGGGCTCGTCCACACGGCCGACCGTGCCGCCGAGCTCGGCCTCGACGCGGACCGCATCGTCCTCGGCGGCAGGAGCGCCGGCGGCGGGCTCACCGCCGCCCTCGCCCTGCTGCTCCGCGACCGCGGCGGCCCGGCGGCGATCGGCCAACTGCTGCTGAGCCCGATGCTCGACGACCGCGGCCGCACCTTCTCCAGCCACCAGATGGCCGGCGTCGACACCTGGGACCGGACCTCCAACGCCACCGCCTGGCAGGCGCTGCTGGGCGACCGCTACGGCGCCGCGGACCTCCCGCCGTACGCGGCCCCGGCCCGTGCCACCGACCTGTCCGGGCTGCCGCCCGCCTACCTGGAGGTCGGCTCGGCCGAGACCTTCCGGGACGAGGCGGTGGCGTACGCCGACGCGATCTGGCGTGCCGGCGGCGCGGCCGAACTGCACGTCTGGCCCGGCGCCTGCCACGGCTTCGACACGATCGCACCGCAGGCGGCCCTCAGCCGCGACGCCCTCGACGCGCGCCGCCGCTGGCTCCGCCGGATCCTCGGCGGCCCGGGCCCGGGCCCGGGTCCAGGTCCAGGTCCAGGCACAGGCACGGGCGGCGCAGCATGACGGCGGGGCGCGCCCCGGAGCCGTCTCCGGGCCGCGCCCCGCCGACCGGCGGCTCACCCGTCGGAGCGCGCCGCGACCGCCGTCCGGCCGGCCCGCACCGGACGGGCGTCCGCCGCCGGACCCGTCTCCGCGGACGGTGCCGGTTCGGCCTGCGGGGTCGTCCGCCGGGGTGCGAGCAGCGCCGAGACGATGCCGAGGGCGGCCAGCGCCGCGCCCACCCACAGCGCCGGCTTGAAGGCGCCGACGAAGGCGTCGGGGCTGCCGTACACACCCGGGCCGGTGAAGACGGCCGCGAGCACGGCCACGCCGAAGACTCCGCCGAGCTCGCGGATCGCGCTGTTCGCCCCGGAGGCGACGCCCGCCTCCTGCGGCGGGACGGCGCCCGTCACCGCGTTGGCCACGGTGGGGAAGCACATCGAGGTGCCGACGCCGGCCACGGTGAGGGCGATGCTCAGCTGTGCGTACCCCATGCCGGGGTCGGCGATCGCGGCGACCCAGCCGAGCCCGGCGGCCTGCAGGGTGAGGCCGGCCGCCATGAACGGCCGGTTGCCCCACCGCTCCGAGAGGGCGCCGGCGATCGGCGCGACCACCATCGGCGTCGCCGTCCACGGCAGGATCCACAGGCCCGCGGCGAGCGGCGAGTTGCCCAACCCGATCTGCAGGAACTGCGACATCAGGAAGAGCGCGCCGAACAGCGAGGCGTACATGAAGAAACTGACGCCGTTCGCGGTGGCGAAGCCCCGCAGCCGGAAGAGGCCGAGCGGCAGCATCGGGTAGCGGGCCCGCCGCTGCCGGGCGAGGAAGCAGACCACCAGCACCGCTCCGGCCAGCAGCGAGAGCACCACCTCGGCGCTGCCCCAGCCGGCCGTGTCGGTCCGGACGAGCCCCCAGGTCAGGCCGAGGAAGCCGGTGCCGGCCAGGGCGAGACCGGGAAGGTCGAGGCGGGGCCGCGGGCCGAAGCTCTCGGTCAGCCGGCGCAGCGCGAGCGGGGCCAGCACCAGGCCGATCGGGACGTTCAGCCAGAAGATCCACTGCCAGTCGAGGCCGTTGGTGATCGCTCCGCCGACCACCGGACCGGCGGCGACGGCCAGGCCCGCGATGCCGCCCCAGAGCCCGATCGCGGCCCCGCGCTTCTCGGCGGGGAAGGCCTGGCTGATCAGGGTGAGGGTCAGCGGCATCACGATCGCCGCGAAGCCGCCCTGCACCGCCCGCGCCGCGATCAGCACGCCCACCGACGTGGAGAGCGCGGCCGCGGCCGAGGCGGCGGAGAAGCCGAGCAGCCCGACGGCGAACATCCGCCGCCGGCCGAACCGGTCACCGAGTGCCGCCCCGGTCAGCAGCAGGCAGGCGAAGGAGAGGTTGTAGGCGTTGACCGTCCACTCCAGGTCGGTGAGCTTCGCACCCAGGTCGACCCGGAGCACCGGCAGTGCGGTGGTGACGACCAGGGTGTCGAGGGCGACCATGAACAGGCCGAGGGACGCCAGGACGAGGGTCCACGCCTGGTGCGGCCGGCCGGCGGCCGGCGCGACGGGCCCGGGGGCGTGCGGGGTGGCTGCGGAGGGCATGGGAGGCGCTCCTTGCGGATCGGGTGTGCCGGAATCGGTCTCACTGGACCGACGGACGGCCGGGCGCCGGATCGACACGGAACGCCCGGGAATCTCCCGGAACGGGAGAATCGTCGGAGAAGGTGTCGATCCGGGCGGGCGCCGACCGTCGACATGACGGGAGGGCCCGGCCGGCGGGCCCGATCGAGGAGGGATCGCGTCATGGCGCAGTACCTGATCCTGGTCTACCGGGACGAAGCCCGGGTGGCCGCCGCCTCCGCGGACGAGTGGGAGGCGGCGCTCAAGGACCACCTCGCGTTCCAGGAACGCAATGCGGCCGCCCTGCTCGGGGCCAACGCCCTGCACTTCACCGAGACGGCCACCTCCGTCCGCCCGGACGGCTCCGGCGGCTTCGCCGTCACCGACGGGCCGTTCGCCGAGACCAAGGAGGCGCTCGGCGGCTACTACCTGGCCGAGGCGGCGGACCTGGACGCGGCCATCGCGCTGGCCCGGCAGGTCCCGGCGCACTTCGGCGGCGGCGTCGAGGTCCGGCCCGTCCGGGTGTTCGACTGACCGGGTCCGCCGATGGCCACCGACCCGGCGGTCGCCGCCGCGGTCGCGGACGCGCACCGGCGCGAGTGGGCCTTCGTGCTCGCCGCGACGGCGCGCGTCACCCGCGACCTCGACCTGGCCGAGGAGTGCGTCCAGGATGCGTACGCCAAGGCGCTGACGGTGTGGGGCGAACGCGGCATCCCGCGGCGCCCCGGCGCGTGGCTCACCACCACCGCCCGCAACCGGGCCACGGACGAGCTGCGCCGCCGCGCCGCCCTGCGCCGGACGCTGCCGCACCTGCTCGACCGGACCGCCGCCCCCGCGGCGGAGGAGCTCGTCGTGCCGGAGGCGGCCGCCGAGGGCGAGGAGTTCCCCGACGACCGGCTCCGGCTGATCTTCACCTGCTGCCACCCGGCGCTCGCCGAGGAGGCCAAGGTCGCCCTCACCCTGCGGCTGCTCTGCGGCCTGACCACCGCCGAGGTGGCCCGGGCCTTCCTGGTCGGCGAATCCGCCATGGCCGCCCGCATCACCCGTGCCAAGAAGAAGATCGCCGCCGCGCACATCCCGTACCGGGTCCCGCCCGCCGGTGAACTGCCCGAGCGGATCGACGCCGTCCTCACCGTCGTCCACCTGGTCTTCACCACCGGCCACACCGCCCCCGCCGGCGACGACCTCGTCCGCCGCGACCTGGTGGAGCGCGCCGTCGACCTCGCCCGGATGCTGCGCACCCTGCTGCCCCGGGACGCCGGGGTCGCCGGGCTGCTCGCCCTGATCCTGCTGACCGACGCCCGGCGCGAGGCCCGCTCGGCCGCGGACGGACGGATGCTCCTGCTCGCCGAGCAGGACCGGCGGCGCTGGGACCGCGCGCAGATCGACGAGGGCCTCGCCCTCGTCCGCGAGGCGCTGCGCCCGCGCCCGCCCGGGCGCT
Source organism: Streptomyces sp. NRRL B-24484 (assembly GCF_000717715.1). Lineage (GTDB taxonomy): Bacteria > Actinomycetota > Actinomycetes > Streptomycetales > Streptomycetaceae > Kitasatospora. The sequence goes on from NZ_JOAI01000028.1 coordinate 36,164, forward strand.
TCGCGCTGATGGCGGCCGTCGCGGCCGTGCACGCCGAGGCGCCGAGCTGGCAGCGGACGGACTGGCGCGAGGTGGTCGCGCTCTACGACCTGCTGGTGCAGATCTGGCCGTCGCCCGTAGTGGCCCTGAACCGGGCCGTCGCGGTGGGCTTCGCCGACGGCCCGGCCGCCGGACTCGCGGCGCTCGACGCCCTGGCCGCCGAACCGCAACTGGCCGGCTACGGCTACCTCGCCGCCGCCCGCGCCGACTTCCTGCGGCGCCTGGACCGCACGGCCGAGGCGCGGCTGGCCTACGGGGAGGCGCTGATGCTCACCGCGAACGCCGTGGAACGCGACTTCCTCGCCGAGCGGCTGCGCGAGCTGGACGCCCCGGGCCCGGCCTGAGCCCGGGCGGCGCTCTACCGAGGTCCGGCGGGCGGCGGGCGGCGGCGGTCAGCGGTGGGCGGTCAGCGGTGGGCGAGGGCGAGCCGGAGTCCGCCGTCGGCCGAGGCCGGCAGGTCGAGGGCGGCCGCCACGTCCGGCGGGAGGTCGCGCAACCCCAGCAGGCCGGCGGTGAGTTCGGCGGTGGCGCGGTGCCAGTCGCCGGCCCGGCGCAGCAGGGTGTGACCGCTGCCCGTCACCCGGTAGCCGGCCGCCCGGGCGCCGGCGCCGCGGGCCCGCCCGGCGAAGCGCAGGGTGGCGTCGGGGGCGGTGACCCGGTCCAGGTCGCCGTGCAGCATCAGCAGGCGGCGGCCGGTGAGGTGCGCGCACGGCTCGTCCTCGGGGCACCAGGGGGCCAGTGCGACCACGCCGGTCACGCAGGGGTGCCCGCCGGCCCGCAGGGCGGCGCGGCCGCCCATCGAGTGGCCGATCAGCACGGTCGGCACCGGGCCGAGCTCCTCGGCGAGGTCCTGCAGGGCGGCGAGGGTGTCCCGGGCGGCGTCGGCGCGCTCGCCGTTCCAGCCGCGGCAGCGGTAGCGGACGACCCCGACCGCCACCCCGGCGCCGGCGGTGGCCTTCTCCACGGCACGGGCGAAGGGGCGCATCCGCAGCCCGGGCAGGTTGATCGGACCGGGCCGGTGCAGGCCCGCCTCCTGGCCGCCGTGCAGCACCAGCACCGCGGCGGCCGGCGCCTCGGGCCGCTCGCGCCACACCAGCGCCCGGTGGCCGGGTGCCCCCGGGACCGCCTGTCCGTCCATCGCCGTCACTCCTGTCAGCCGAGGCTGTCACTGTACGCGGCGCCGCCCGGCGGCCGGGAGGACGGTCCGGGGCCGGTGGTGCCCCGTGCGCGGGCGGTTCGCCGTCCGGCCCGCCGCGGCGGCCCGCGGCTCGTAGGGTTGGGGGCGTCCACCGGCAGCCGCGCCCCCGGCGGCAGGCCGTCCGACGAGAGACCGTCACCCCCGAAGGAGAGGCCATGCCTGACGCCCCCTCGACCCCGCCCGCCGCGGGCGCCCCCGTCCGGGCCGAGATCGGCGTGATCGGCGGCTCCGGCCTGTACGCGCTGCTCGACGACGTCACCGAGGTCGTCGTGCAGACCCCGTACGGGCCGCCCAGCGACTCGGTCTTCCTCGGCGAGGTGGCGGGCCGCAGCGTCGCCTTCCTGCCGCGGCACGGCCGCGGGCACACGCTGCCGCCGCACCGGATCAACTACCGCGCCAACCTGTGGGCGCTGCACTCCCTCGGGGTGCGGCAGGTGCTCGGCCCCTGCGCGGTCGGCGGGCTGCGCGCCGAGTACGGTCCGGGGACGCTGCTGGTGCCGGACCAGTTCGTCGACCGGACCCTCGGCCGGGCGCAGACTTTCTACGACGGCCTGCCGCTGCCGGACGGCTCGCTGCCCGAGGTCGTGCACGTCTCGATGGCGGATCCGTACTGCCCGGACGGCCGCGCGGCCGCCCTGGCCGCCGCCCGCGCCAACGCCTGGGAGCCGGTCGACGGCGGCACCCTGGTGGTCATCGAGGGGCCGCGGTTCTCCACCCGCGCCGAGTCCCGCTGGTTCACGGCCAGCGGCTGGTCGGTGGTCGGCATGACCGGCCACCCGGAGGCCGTCCTCGCCCGTGAACTCGGCGTCTGCTACACGTCGTTGGCGTTGGTCACCGACCTGGACGCGGGCGTGGAGACCGGCGAGGGCGTCACCCACGCCGAGGTGCTGGAGGTCTTCGCCCGCAACGTGGACCGGCTGCGCACCGTCCTCTTCAAGGCGGTCGCCGACCTGCCGGCGCACCGGGACTGCGTCTGCTCGCACGCCCTCGACGGTCTGGAGACCGGCCTCGCGGGCGTTCCCGAGCCGTCCGCTGGCGGCTGACCGCGCGGGCTGCACCTGTCGCCGGGCGGGGCCGGCGCGCCCGTACCCGCGGGTGCGCCGCGCGAGCCCCGCGGGGAGAACCGTTTCGCTGCTCCGGCCGCCCCCTAGTCTGGCGGTTCCGAGGGCCCGGCCCGCCCGACGCGACCGGGCCCTCGGGCCGTGCCCCGTCGTGCCGGGGTTCAGGAGGCCCGGCGGGGCGCCGCCTTCTCGGCGGTGGTCTTCGCGGCGGTCTTCTTCGCCGGAGCCTTGCGCGCCGCAGCGGCCTTCTTGGCGATTGCCTTCTCGGCCGGCGCCTTCCGGGCCGCCGGCTCCGGTGCGACGCCCTCCCCGGCGCCAGCGCCGGCACCAGCACCGGCGGTGGCGGCCGGGCCGGCCGTCGCGGACCTCGCGTGCCCGCTCTTCGCCGCCTGGACGCTGCTGCGCAGCACCGACATCAGGTCGATCACGTTGTCGCCGCCCCCGGCCGCCGCCTCCTCCTCGCCGTACGGCACCTCGACGCCCCCGGCCTCGCAGAACCGCTTCTGGCGGATCCTCGCGCCGTCCTCCGCATGCACCTGGTGCAGGGTCGGGCCGCTGTGCTCCTCGGTCGCCGCGTACAGCTGCACAGGTACGCCGACCAGCCCGAACGTGATGACACCTTTCCAGGTGACCCGGTGGCATGACCTGTCCCTTTCATGGGGATCTACCACGGTATGCCGGAGCGACAGGTCACAGAAGTCGAAGGCCGCCGCCTGGTCCTCTCCCACCTCGACAAGGTGCTCTGGCCGGCCACCGGCTGGACGAAGGGCCAGGCCCTCTACTACTACGCCCAGGCTTCGCCGCACCTGCTGCCGCACGTCCGGCGGCGTCCGGCCACCCTGCTGCGGTTCCCCTCCGGGGTCGGCGAGGAGGGCTTCTTCGCCAAGAACCCGCCCCCCGGCCTGCCCGACTGGGTCCGCACCATGGTCGTCGACAGCCACGAGGGCCCCAAGGAACGCGTCACCGTCGACGACCTGCCCACCCTGATGGCCCTCGCCAACGGGTACGCCCTCGAACTCCACGTCCCGCAGTGGAGCGCCGACACCGGGGCCGCCGCCCACGACCGGCTGGTCATCGACCTCGACCCCGGCCCCGGCACCGACATCACGCTCTGCTGCGCCGTCGCCCTGCTCGTCCGCGAACGCCTCGCCGAGGACGGCCTCACCGCCCACGCCAAGACCTCCGGCAGCAAGGGCCTCCACCTGTACGCGGCACTGCGGCCGAGCGAGGCCTCCGCCGTCGTCGGCTACGCCCGCGCGCTCGCCGAACGCCTGGCTGCCGACCACCCCCGGTACGTGGTCAGCCGGATGGCCAAGGCGCTGCGCCGCGGCAAGGTCCTCGTCGACTGGTCGCAGAACACCACCGCGAAGACCACCGCCGCCCCCTACACCCTGCGCGCCACCGCCGTCCCCGGCGTCTCCACCCCGATCACCTGGGCCGAGGTCGAGGGCTGCACCGCCCCCGACGAGCTCGCGTTCACCCCCGAGGACGTCCTCGCCCGCCTCGCCGCGCACGGCGACCTGCTCGCCCCGCTCCTCGACGAGGCGGCGGAACTCCCGGTCGCCGAATGATCGTTGCGAACCCGGTGCCCGGTCGGTGTCACCCGCCGTCGGCCCACAGTCGGCGCGCCCGGGCGACCTCCTCGCGGCGGACGGCCCCCTTCCGGCTGTACACCCAGGGGCCCCACCAGTCCGGTGCCAGGGGTGTGAGGGCACGGGCGGAGGCCTGGTCGGGATGCAGGCCGAGGCGGCGCAGCGGGGCGGCACGGACCCGGACGGTGATGTGGCCGCGCCAGCGCCCGCCGAGCGCGGGATCGGGCCCGCAGGCGTGGTCGCAGCGGATGTCCTGCTCGTCAACGGGTGACCAGTCGATGCCGCGGTCGCGCAGTCAAACGGCGAGGGCGAACCCCGGGCGCGGCGGGCCGGACAGGTTCTCGACGGTGAAGAGGGTCACCCATTCCCCGGGATCCATGGTGCTCGTGGTGTCCATCGACCCAGCGTGCCAGCCCGGCTGACGCCCCGTCTCCCGGATTTCCGGGCGGCCGACGGACGGTCGGACCCGGCCGGTAGGGTCCCGGGTATGACACACGGGTTCGATCTCGTCGAAGGTGTCGCGGCCGGTCTCGAAGACCGTGCGGCGGCCTGGTGGTTCGTGCAGGACTTCGCGGAGCACTGGGTCGCTCCGCTCGCGGAGGGCGACGGCTGGGCGGAGGCCGACCTCGCCGCCGCCGAGGAGCGGCTCGGCCACCGGCTGCCCGCGGCGCTCCGCGAGGCCTACGGCCGGTTCGGCCGGCGCACCGACCTCACCGCCAACCGGGACCCGCTGCTCGGCCCCGCGGAGCTCCACCTCGACGCCGAGGGCGACGTCCTGGTCTTCCGCCACGCGACGGAGGGCGCCGCCGCCTGGGGCGTCCCGCTCGACGAACTGCACCGGCCCGACCCGGCCGTGGTGCTCGGGGCCGACGGCAGTCGGAGGCCCTGGCTGGACCGGCTCTCGGTGGCCCTGGTCGAACTCGTCCTCTCCGAGTCCCTGCACGCCCCCGACGCCCCCGCCGACCTGCTCGAACCGCTCGACGTCGCGACGCTCCTCGCCCTGGAGGACGGCTACGTCCAACTGCCCTTCCCCGACTACCCGGTGTTCGCCGCGCCGGCCGGCAGCCGCTGGTTCGCCGGCGACGACGTGCTGCTCCGCGCGGACGACGGCGGCGCCCTCCGCGCCCGCGCCCGCACCCCCGAGGCCCTCGCCGGCCTCCGCAAGAACCTCCCCGGCAGCTGGCTGAAGGCCGACGGCGCGTGAACCGGGCGACCCCCTACGGCCGAGCCGCCCGCGCCGCCGGCGCCGTGGTCGGCTCGGCCGTAGGGACGCCCTCGGCGCCCCCTTCGAGTTCGGCCCGGCCGGGGTGTTCTCGGCCCGCTTCCCGGTGCCCGGCGCGGGCGGCGAGATGTGCGGCGGTGGCGGCTGGGAACCCGGTGAGGCCACCGACGACACCCAGATGGCCGTCCTGGTCGCCGAATCCCTGCTGGAGCGCGGCAAGCTGGACCTGCCGGACCTCTTCGGGCGGTTCCGCCACTGGGCGGCCTCGGAACCCAAGGACATCGGCATCCAGACCGAGGACGTCCTCACGAGCGGCCTGCCCTGGGACCTCGCGGCCGCGGTCCACTTCCAGACCAGCCTCCGTGCGGCGGGCAACGGTTCACTGATGCGCGCCGCCACCTCGGCCGTCCGCTTCGCCCGGGACGGCCGGTCGGCCACCATGGACGCCGCCAGACGGATCGCCGCCCTCACCCACGGCGACCGGGCCGCCTGGGAGGGCACCGCGATCCTGCACGAACTGGTCCGCGCCGGCCTGGACGGCGGCGACCCGCTCGCCGCGCTCCCGGCCACCCTCCGGGCCGTCGACCCGGAGAGCCGCGACCGCTACGCCACCGTCCTCGCCCCCGACTGGCACCCCGACCGGGCCACCGAGTTCAACGGCGCCGTCTGGCCCTGCCTCGGCTCGGCCGTCTGGGCGCTGCGCACCACCACCGGCTTCGAGGAGGCCCTGCGGGCCGCCGTCGACCTCGGCGGCGACACCGACACCGTCGCCGCGGTCGCCGGCACTCTCGCCGGAGCCGTGTACGGCCTGGACGCCGTCCCCACCCGCTGGACCCACCCCCTGCACGTCCCCCTCCCCGGCTCCGGCGGCCGCGTCCTGCGCCTCCCCGACCTCCTCGACCTCGCCCACCGCCTGGACGCCTGACCCGCCGCCGGGCGCGGCCCACGGAGCCGCCACCCGCGCCACCCGCGGCCCCAGGGCGCGGGTGGCGCGCTGCGCGACGACCCGATGGAGAATCCCGAGGTCGGCCCGGTGGCCGTGAGCGGGGGCCTACGGAAGTCGTACGGATCGACCGGGCGGGCCGGCTGCCTGTCCTCGGCGGCGTGAACGCGTCCGACGGCGACAGCCGACCTCCGAACGCCGGCCGCATCCCGGTGGCCGCCGAGCCGGTCGACGTGGACGGCCGCGAGATCACCCGGGTGCTGGGCAACCTGCCGGTCAACGCGATCCGCTGCACTCCCGCGGACGGCGTGGTGGCGGTCGCGGCGCGCGGAGGACGAGGTGCTGGTCTCCGTGACGGACGGCTGCGGGGGCATTCCCGAGGCCGACCTGCTGCGGGTCTCCGAGACCGGCTTCCGCGGCGCCGCGGCCCGGACCCCGCGGAGCACGAGCGGTGGCGCGGGCCCGCACCACGGGGACTCCGGGGCGGGCCTCGGCCTGGCGATCGTCCGCGGCATCGTCGAGGCGCACGCCGGCCGGGCGACCGTCCGCAACACCGCCGGCGGGTGCTGCTTCGAGATCGCGCTGCCGGCCGCCGGGGCCGCCCGTCCCCGAGCGGCACCGGCAGGCGGGGACCGCCGGAATTTGTCATAGCCGCGACCGAATCCGTTTACAGCCGCCGGAGTCCGCGCTACGTTCCGAATGGGAGCGCTCCCACCCCTTCGCCCGGGCGCCCGGGCTTCCCGGGGACCGCCCCGCGGTCCCCGCCCCACCTGCCGAGAGGGACGACGCACATGGCCGACATCCGTCGACGGTTACACCTGCTCAGCCTGCTGACCCTGCTCGCCGCACTGCCGGCCCTCGTGCTGGTGGTGCTGGGCAGCCCCCGGGCCGCGGCCCACGGAGCGCCGATGGCGCCCGGCAGCCGGACCTACCTCTGCTACCGGGACGCCATCACCCCCACCGGGGAGATCAAGCCCCGCAACGCCGCCTGCGCCGCCGCGGCCGCCACCGGCGGTACCACGCCGTTCTACAACTGGTTCTCCGTGCTGCGCTCGGACGGCGCCGGCCGGACCCGCGGCTTCGTCCCGGACGGGCAGCTCTGCAGCGGCGGCAACACCAACTTCACCGGGTTCGACCAGGCCCGCACCGACTGGCCGCTGACCCACCTGACCAGCGGAGCCCCGTTCACCTTCAGCTACAACGCCTGGGCGGCCCACCCCGGCAGCTTCCACCAGTACGTGACCAAGGACGGCTTCGACCCTGCCAGGCCGCTCACCTGGGACGCCCTGGAGAGCTCGCCCTTCCAGTCGGTTGCGAACCCGCCGCTCTCCGGCACGGTCGGCACGATCGACGGCAAGTACACCTGGAACGGCACGCTGCCCGCGAACAAGTCCGGACGGCACATCATCTACACCGTCTGGCAGCGCTCGGACAGCGCCGAGACCTTCTACTCCTGCTCCGACGTGGTCTTCGACGGCGGCGCCGGCCAGGTCACCGGTGTCGGCGACGGCACCGGCCCGACCGACCCGCCGCCGTCCGGCGCGGCCTGCTCCGCGACCTACCGCACCGTCGGCGGCTGGTCCGGCGGCTACCAGGGCGAGGTGACGGTCAAGAACGGCGGCACCACCCCGATCCTCGGCTGGATGGTCCACTTCACCCTGCCCGGCGGCCAGTCGCTGGCGAGCGTCTGGAACGGCGTCAGCACCGGCACGGGCACCGCCGCCACCGTCGACAACGCGGACTGGAACGGGTCCCTCGCCGTCGGCGCCTCCACCACCTTCGGCTTCGTCGCGAACGGCGGCGCACCCGATCCCGCGGCCGCCTACTCCTGCATGGTGATGTGACCGCGGGCCGACCGACCGGCCCGACCGCAGCACGGCCTGCCGGCGAACCGCCCGCCGGCAGGCCCCGCGCGCACGCCGCCGCCCGTCCGGGCCGGAAAGGGCCCCGCCCCGCCCGCGCCGGGCGGTGTGGCGGACCGTCAGCCGCCCGCAGGACGCCGCGGTGACCCGGCCGACCCGCGCCGCGAGGTGAGGCACGCCCCGGCCGGTACCGCCTAGGCTGGCCCCATGAGGGCGCTGCGCAGTCTCGACCGCCGACTCTTCGCCCGCGTTGCCGTCAGCCGGCTGCGCGGGGCCCACCCCGTGCTGCCCCGGCTCAGCAAGGCGGCCAACCACGGGGTGCTCTGGTTCGGTGTCGCCGCGGCCCTCGCCGCCACCGGCAACCGCACCGCCCGGCGGGCCGCCCTGCGCGGCGCCGGCTCGCTCGCCCTGGCCTCGGTGCTGGCGAACGTCCCGGCCAAGTACGCCACCCGGCGGCCCCGGCCGCTGCTCGACGACGTCCCGCTCGCCCGGCGGCTGGCCGTCCAGCCGCTGACCACGTCCTTCCCTTCCGGGCACTCCGCCTCCGCCGCGGCGTTCACCGTCGGCCTGGCCCTGGAGTCGCCCGCGATCGCCGTCTGCGCGGCCCCGGTGGCCCTCGGCGTGATGGCCTCCAGGGTGTACGTCGGCGTCCACTACCCGGGCGACGTGCTCGCCGGGGCGGCGCTCGGCGCCGGCGCCGCACTGCTCACCACCCGGTGGTGGCCGCGCGCCGCCGAGGAGCCGGCCCGGGCGGCCCCGGCGCGGCTCACCGCCCCCGCCCTGCCGCGCGGAGCCGGGCTGGTCATCGTCGTCAACGCCGACTCCGGGCCGGACGGGCCGGACGCCACCCTCGCCGAACTCCGCCGGCTGCTCCCCGAGGCGGAGGTCGTCGAACGCGGGCCCGAGGACGACCTGCGCGCCCTGGTCGAGGAGGCCGCCGGCCGGGCGGCCGCGGCCGGCGGTGCGCTCGGCATCTGCGGCGGCGACGGGTCCGTCAACCTGGCGGCGTCCGTCGCCCGGCGCACCGGCCTGCCGCTCGCCGTCTTCCCCGGCGGCACCCTCAACCACTTCGCCCTCGACCTCGGCGTGGACGGACTCGCCCGTACCGCCGAGGCGGTGGAGAGCGGCAGCGCGGTCGCGGTCGACGTCGGCCGGGTCAGCGGACCGGACGGCACCGACCTGCCCTTCCTCAACACCTTCAGCATCGGGGTCTACCCGGACCTCGTCCGGATCCGGGAGCGCCACGAGAAGCGGCTCGGCAAGTGGCCGGCCCTCGCCCTCGCCCTGGTCGAGGTGCTCTCCTCCGCCGAGCCCGTCCGGGTCTCCGTCGCGGGGGTGCCGCGCAACCTGTGGCTGCTGTTCGCCGGCAACAGCGTGTACGACCCGCCCGGCTTCGCGCCGACCCGGCGCACCCGGCTCGACGACGGCCTGCTCGACGTCCGCGCGGTCGACGGCAGCCACCCCTTCGCCCGGACGCGACTGGTCGCCGCCTTCCTGCTCGGCACTCTCGGCCGCTCCCCGGTCTACCGCGAGGCCCGGCTGTCCGCCCTCGACCTCACCGACCTGCGGGGTGTCGCCCACGCCGCGGTGGACGGCGAGGTCGTCGACGCCCCCGACCGCCTGCTGCTCGCCAAGACGCCCGCCGGGCTGACGGTCTACCGCCCCGCCGAGGCCTGATCCGGCCCGGCGCCGAGCTGCCCGACCGCGGCCGTCACCCCGTGCCGGCGGAGCCGTTCGGCCAGGAACTCCATCTCCACCTCGGTACCGGTGAGGCCGCTCCCGGCCAGTTCGCCGGCCGGCCGCCGGGCCTCGGCGAGCGAGCGGGTACCGTCCTCGCGCAGCACGCGCAGCAGGGCGAGCCCGCTCACCGCGGGCCCCACCGGCCGGACGGCGAAGGTGCCGTGCTCGGCCAGCAGCTCCCGCCGGACGGAGTCGGGCGCCGGGCCCCAGTCCTCCTCGCAGGAGACGACCGAGCAGTCGGCGCCGTCCGTGTCCACGCCCCGGCCGAGCCGCCCCCACCGCACGAACCGGCCGACCTCACGGCGGACGGCGCCGCCGCACCGCCCGCACTCCACCGTGCTCCGCACCGCCCGACCGGTCACCGTGCCTCCCTCTCCGGCCCGCATCCTGCCACCGCGCCCCGTCGGACCGGCATGATGGGGGAGTGCCCGAAGGCGACACCGTGTACCGCACGGCCGCGCAGCTGCGCGAGGCCCTGGCCGGCCACCGGCTGACCGCGGCCGACCTGCGCGTGCCCGCCCACGCCACCGCCGACCTGACGGACCGCCTGGTGCTGGACGTGGTGCCGCGCGGCAAGCACCTCCTCACCCGCTTCGACGGCGGTCTCACCCTCCACACCCATCTGCGGATGGACGGCCGCTGGGCGGTCTTCCGCACCGGCGAGAAGTGGCACGGCGGCCCGGCGCACCAGATCCGCGCCGTGCTCGGCACCGCCGAGCGCACCGCCGTCGGCTACCGCCTGCCGGTCGTCGAACTGCTCCGCACCGCCGACGAGGACCGGGCCGTCGGCCACCTCGGCCCCGACCTGCTCGGCCCGGACTGGGACGCCGCCGAGGCGCTGCGCCGGATCGCCGCCGACCCGGCCCGGCCGGTCGGCGAGGCCCTGCTCGACCAGCGCAACCTGGCCGGCATCGGCAACGTGTACGCCAACGAGCTCTGCTTCATGGCCGGCGTCACCCCGTGGACCCCGGTCGGCGAGGTCGCCGTGCTCGACCGGGTGCTCGCCAAGGCGCAGCAGCTGCTGGAGGCCAACAAGCTGCGGGCCGACCGGATCACCACCCGCGACCCGCACCCGGACCGCCGCACCTGGGTCTACGGCCGGGGCCGCCGTCCCTGCTCGCGCTGCGGCACCCGGCTGCGCACGGCCCCGCACGCCGAGGACCGCCCCGCCGTCTGGTGCCCGCACTGCCAGCGCGGCCCGGCCCCCGGCTGAACCGCCCGGCCGGGGACGGCGCCCGCGCTCACGGGGTGCGCCGCCCGGCCGCGTCGAGGCGGGCCAGCTCCAGGGCCGCCGCACCGAGGCCGGCGGCGAGCCGGGAGGCCTGCGCGGCGGGCAGGCCGCCGAGCCGGTCGGCGAGGTCCTCGACGGCGTCCCGGGCGATCTCGGCGGCGACCTCCGCCGGCCCGGCCGCCGGGCCGAGCTTGGAGACGGCGGAGGCCGCCCGGGCCGGGGTGAGCAGCGCGGCCGCCTCCTCGACCAGCCAGCCGGGCACGCCGGCCGCCCCGCCCGGCGGGGCGGTGTACGGGCGGGCGCCACGGTAGCGGGCGTCCTCGGCGAACCCCGCCTGCTTGACCTTGAGCACCGGCCGCCCGGCGGCCACCGGCAGGTCCCCGGCCGGCTTCAGCACGTACCCCTCGGCGAGGTTGCCCACGAGCGGCGGCAGGCCGAACCCGGCGGGGACACGGCTCGGGAAGGCCGCGGGCAGGTCCTGCAGCCGGACCAGCGGGCCCTCGGCGAGCAGCGGGGCGCAGAGCAGCCCGGCGGCCGACGCGGCCCGCCGCAGCGCCGCGTCGGCCGCCCACCACCGCTCGCCGCGGACCTCCACCACCGCGTCGAAGACCGACCAGTGCAGGCCCGGCGCGTACCAGACACCGGTCTGCACGGCCTGGGCGCCGTCCTGCGGCGGGACGGCCGGATGCGGGTAGCGGCCGCCGAAGAGCTCGCCGTACAGCACCACCCGCCCGGCCCCGGGGTACGCCTCGCACAGGGCCGCGGCCGCGCGGCCGGCGGCCACCGACAGCGCCGGCCAGATCCGGGCGAGCCCGAAGAAGGCGTCCAGTGCGTCGCCGTCCAGCGGTGCGCGCCGCTTGGCCGCCCGGACCGTGCCGTCCTCGCAGAGCAGGGCGAGGTGGGCGCCGTGGACCTTCTCGGTGGCCGTCCAGCGGCGGACGGCGGACCGGCTGAGCGCCGCCCGCTCGGGGATCTTCGGGTACGGGACGAAGGCGCTGTCGGACATCCGCCGAGCATCCCGGCCCCGTCCGGCCGACGGCAACGGCATTTCCCGGCGGCCCGGCCGGCGCCGCGGCCGCGCGGTCAGGGCTCGACGAGGGCCGGGTGCCGGGGGTCGTCGACCTTCACCGCCAGGTCGGCCGCCTCCCGCGGCCCGGTCTCCGCCTCGTAGCGGGCGAAGGCCGGCAGCGTCCAACGCTCCGGCCCGGCGGTGTGCCGGGCGAGCGCGCCAGGCCCCATCGACAGGTGCACCGTCAGCTCGAAGGGCAGCCAGCGGCCGAGCAGCAGCGGCCCGTCCAGCAGCAGCACCCCGCCCGGCGGCAGCTCGGTGTACGGCGCCCGGGTGGCCCGGTCGGCGGCCGCGTCCCACAGCGAGGGCAGCACCCGTCCGCTGCCGCCCGGGTCGAGGGGCGCCAGCACCTCGCGCAGCAGCGCGCCGTCGTCGAGCCACAGGTCGTGGAAGGCGTCGGCGTCCTGCCGGCCGTACTCCAGACGGATCGAGGCCGGGCGCAGGAAGTCCGCGGCGGACACCCGCAGCACCGGGCGGCCGCGCAGCCGCAACGGCCCGACCAGGGCGTCCGCGAGCCCGCCGGGCCGCGCCGCGTCGGCGCCGTCCACCGCGACCCGCACCCAGGGCGCCTCCCGGGCGGCGTCCTCGACCCGGTCGGCGACCAGGGCGGTCAGCCGTTCCGGCGAGATCGGTGTCACCCGCACCCTGCTGCTCCTTCCCGTCGCCCCGGCCGACTATATTTCGCCGCGACTGACGGGCCGTCGGGGCCCGGCGCCGTACCCGAGGGGAGACCGCCGTGTCCGAACCGACCCTGGCCGACGTCGGTGCGCTCGCCGCCCGCGCCCACGCCGGGCAGACCGACAAGATCGGCGTCCCGTACGTCGAGCACGTGCGGGCGGTGGCGGCCGGCCTCGCGCCGTTCGGCACCGGCCTGCAGATGGCCGGGCTGCTGCACGACGTGCTGGAGGACACCCCGCTGACCGCCGAGGACCTGCTGCGCGCCGGCGTGCCGTCCGCCGTGGTGGCGACCGTCCGCCGGGTCACCAAGGTCCCGGGCACGCCCTACGAGGAGATGCTGGCGCGGATCGCCGGCGACCAGGCGGCGGCCCTGCTGAAGATCGCCGACAACGCGCACAACTCGCGGCCCGAGCGGGCGGCGCAGCTGCCCGAGGCGGACCGCCTCCGGCTCGCCGAGCGCTACCGCGCGGCCCGCCGGGTGCTCTGGCCGGCGGTCGGCGAGGCCGACGTCCGGGCCGTCGTCGGCCTGGTCAACCCCGCTCTGCTGGCCGAGCTCGACTGACAGCGGCGGCCGCGGTGGCGCCGCCACCACCGGACCGCTGTGGCCCGCCGGCCCGGGCAGGAGCACGCTGGAGGCAGGAACGCGGCCGGCCCCGCCCGCCGCGGCGGCCCGCTGCCGCCGGGCGCCACGGGCCCGCCGACCGCCCGAGCGCAGGGAGCGGCCATGTCCGACATGCAGCAGCGGATGAACGACAAGGCGGAGCGGGACGAGGAGGACGTCCGCTCGCGCGACCCCGAAGAGGGCATCACCTCGTACCAGACCGCGCACGCGCAGGACGAGTCGATGGCCGAGGGCGACCGCCTCGACGAGCCCGCCGAGGAGCTCGGCCGGTGAGCGCGCTCGCCGGCGAGGGGCCGCACACCAGTGAGTGGCAGGTGCGGCTGATGGTCACCGAGGACGGCGACGTCACCAGGGCGCACGCCGTCCTCGAGTCCGGCGGCACCGTGACGGCGGGCACCGGCGCGATGCAGGCGGACGCCGAGGCCCGCCGCAGCAGCCACGATCCCGCCGTCCCGATGATCGGCGACGAGCTCGCCGTCGGCCGGGCGCTGCTCGACCTCGGGCACCGCCTGGTGCACGCCGGTTCCGTCGCCGCCGAGGCGGCCGAGTCGGCCCGCCGCCGCGACACGGAGTGACCGTGCACGACCGACCCGCCCACCGCCGGAAGAAGGTAGCCGCAGGCGACAAGTAGTGTGCGAAACAGCTGAATCGTGACCTTCCAGCACCCGTGGACCGGAACCCGCCGGACCACGGGTGCGTCACTGTCGGTGGCCGTACGCCCGGTACGGTGCCGGTACGGTGATCGACGTCATGGTGGCAGGAACGGTGGACGAGAACAGAGGCAAGGGCGGCCCCGAGGGCCAGGCCCCCCAGGACGCTGCGATTCCGCAGGACGCGCGCTGGGAACTCCCCGGCTACACCCACGAGCGCGAGCTCGGTGCGGGAGCGGCCGGGCGCGTCGTGCTGGCCAGCCACGACGCGACCGGCACCCCCGTCGCGGTCAAGTACCTCAACGGCGACCACGCCGATCACGAGAACTTCCGCACCGAGGCGGAACTGCTCGGCGGCCTCGACTCCCCGCACGTCACCCGTCTGTACGAGTACGTGGAGGGACCGCAGGGCGCCGCCATCGTCATGGAGCTGGTCGACGGCATCTCGCTGCGCGACCTGCTGCAGGCCGAGGGCGCCACCGGCCCCGAGGCCGCGCTGACCGTGCTCAAGGGCTCGCTGCTCGGCCTCGCCGACGCCCACCGGGCCGGCGTGGTGCACCGCGACTACAAGCCCGGCAACGTCATCGTCACCACCGAGGGCGTCTCCAAGCTGGTCGACTTCGGCATCGCGGTGCAGAGCGGCGCCAAGGGCGACATCGCCGGCACCCCCGCCTACATGGCGCCCGAGCAGTGGGCCGGCGCGGCCGCCTCCCCGCGGGGCGACGTCTACGCGGCGACGGCGACCTTCTTCGAGTGCCTGACCGGCGCCAAGCCGTACGCCGGCACCACGCTGATGGAGCTGGCCGTCCAGCACACCGAGGCGGACATCCCCGACGAGCAGGCCCCCGAGGCGCTGCGCCCGCTGATCCGCTCCGGCCTCGCCAAGACCCCGCAGGACCGGCCGGAGGGCGCCGCCGACCTGGTCGCCGACCTGGAGGCGGCCGCCGCCGGCGCGTACGGGCCCGAGTGGGAGGAGCGCGGCCGCCGCCAGCTGGCCGGCCTGGTCGCCCTGCTGCCGCTGCTGCTGCCGCACGCCCACGGGCATGCCGCCGGCAACACCTCGGTCGCCACCACCACGCTGTCGCCGCCCGCGGACGGCGGCGTCGCGGCCGTCCGGCGGTTCGGCCCGCGGGCCAAGCTGCTGAGCGCGGCCACCGGTCTCGTCCTGCTCGGCGGCACCCTCGCCGGGGTCGCGGCCGCCGGTGCCTCCGACTCGACGACGACCACCGAGGTCGCCGCGCCGAAGGCCACCACGACCTTCGGCGCCGACGGCCCCGTGGCGGTGCCGTCGCCGAGCGCCTCGCCGTCCGGATCGCCCTCCGGGTCCGCCTCCCCGTCGGCCTCGCCCTCGGCATCGGCCTCCGCGTCGCCGAGCGCCTCGCCGTCGGCCTCCCCGTCCGCCTCGCCGGACCCCACCCCGACCAAGAAGCCCACCACGGCCCCGCCGACGAGCACCCCGCCCAGCACCCCGCCGACCAAGCCCAGCACCAGCGCCCCGCCGCCGCCGACCCTGCGGGTCATGCGGCTGGGCGTCAGCACCACCTGCGGCAGCGGGAACTACGAGGTGGTCGCCCACATCACGGCCGCGACGGACGGCGTGGCGAGCGGCACGGTGACCCTCTCCTGGTACTCGGGGGTGAGCCGTCTGCCGGTCTCCACCGTCCCGATCACCATCCCCAAGGGGACGAAGACCTTCACCACCACGGTGTCGGCTCCGTCCAGGTCGGGCTCCTGGACCGCGAAGGTGAGTTCGAGTCCGGCGGCCGAATCGGGTCAGGGCAGCACGTCCGGTCCCGTCAACACGAGCTACTGCGTCATCCTGACCTGAGGAAACGAGACATGAGCACCCCGCAGCAGCCGGACGAGGACGCCACCGTCCGTTTCGGCTCCGAGCCGCCCCGGGCGGACGAGACCGTGCGCCTGAACGCACCGAAGCCCGACCCGGAGGCGACCGTCCGCCTCGGCTCCTCGCCCGTGCCCGCACCGGACCCGGAGGGCACCGTCCGCCTGGGCCCGGCGAAGCAGCAGCCCGACCCGGACGGCACCGTCCGGCTGAACGCACCGCGGCCGAACCCGGACGCGACCGTCCGCCTGAACGCGCCCGCGGGCGCACCCGTGCCCGACCCGGACGGCACCGTCCGGTTCGGCCCGGCGAAGCAGCAGCCGGCGGACCCGGAGGGCACCGTCCGGCTGGGCCCGGCGAAGCGGCCCGACCCGGAGGCGACCGTCCGTTTCGGGTCGTCGCCGGTGCCCGCGGCCGACCCCGAGGGCACCGTCCGGCTGAACCCCGCGCAGCCGAACCCCGAGGCCACCGTCCGGCTCGGCGGTCCCGGGACGCGGCCCGCGCCGCAGGCGTACGTCCCGCCGCCCGCGCAGCAGCAGCCGCCGGTCGAGAGCTTCGAGAGCGCCACCTTCCTCGACCCGCAGGTCTGGCCGACCCCGCCGGTCGGCACCGCCGTCCCCGCGCAGACCCCGGCGATGGGCACCCCGATCACGCCCGCCATGGGCACCCCCGTGCCCCCGGCAGCGGCTGCGGCCGCCGCCGCGGCTGCCGTTCCCGGTCCTCCGGCCCCCGCCGTGCAGGACGGGCTGCAGCGGTTCGGCCCGGGCGTCCCCCCGCAGGCGGCCGCCGTCTGGCACGGGGCGACCGCGGTGCCGCCGGCCCCGGAGCAGCCGAAGCGCCGGCGCCGCCGCTGGCTGCTGCTGCCGCTGCTCCTGCTGCTCGCCGTGCTCGCCTGGCTGGCCTGGGACCGCTACGGCCGGCCGGTCGCGGTGACCGGTGTCGCCGTCCGCACGGACAACGCCAAGGGCCCCGGCTGCGACGGCACGGCGGTGATCACCGGCACGATCTCCACCGAGGGTGGCGCGGGCACCGTCCGCTACCGCTGGAAGCGCAGCGACGGCACCGACTCGGGTGTCCTCACCCAGCCGGTCTCCAACGGCCGCCGCAGCACGGACGTGGTGCTCCGCTGGACCTTCCAGGGCCACGGCAGCATGCAGGCCACGGCCACCCTGGAGGTCGTCGGCCCCGGCAGCGGCAGCACCTCGGTGAGCTTCCCCTACACCTGCCCCTGACGGACACGCCCCGCCCCCGGCACCCGGCCGCCCGCTGCGGCCGGGTGCCGGCGCGTTACTGACACCATGTCAACGCGACCGGGTGGGACGCCCCTGTCCGCGGGGGCGTGCAGGCCCTACCCTGCGTCCATGATCCTGCGCTCCGCGAAGCGCCTGGTGCTCCTGCTGCCGGTGCTCTGGCTGACCTCGCTCACCTACGTGGCCTGCGCCGTGCTGGTCGTCCACCTGCGCCACACCGACCCGGACGTCGAGCGCGAGCTCGCGCAGGGCGCGGACCGCTGGCCCGCCCTCGCCGCGCTGGCGGTCGCCACCGCGGTCGCCACCGCCTGGGCCCGCCGGCCCGACCGGCGCCGCCGGTTCCCCTGGTACCGGCTGGCGGCGCGCTCGCTCGCGCTGTTCGCCGCGGCCGTCTCCGCCGCGCTGCTCTCGTACCACCGGGGTGGCCCCGACTTCGACCACCTGCTCGCTCTGGGCGCCGTCACCGCCTTCGCGGTGGTGCTGTGCATCCTCGGCTGGGGGCTGCTCAACCTGGGCCCCGTCCGGGCGGCGGCCGGCGCGGCGGCGGCCCTGGCCGCCTCAGCGGTCTGGACGGTGCGTGCGCCCGAGCGGTCGACGGTCGCGGTGCTGGCCGCGGTGGCGCTGCCGGTGGCGCTCGGTACGGCGGCCGCCGCGTTCTGGCGGCTGCCCCGGGTGCGGCTGCTCGCCGGGCTGCCCCCGGTCGAGTGGACGGCCGGCGCTCTCCGCCCGCCGGGGCGCCGGCCGGTGCCGGGCGAGATCTGGTGGGCGGACGTGCCGTTCGAGGAGTCCGGCGAGTCCAAGGACCGGCCGGTGCTGGTGGTCCGCGTCCTGGACGACCGGCTGGAGGTGCTGAGGAGCACCAGCCAGGACCGGCTCGGCCGCAGCGACCACATCCGGCTGCCCACCGCGGGCTGGAACCCGGAGGCGGCCCACGACAGCTGCCTCGACCTGCGGCCGCGCACGCTCACGGCGGACCGGCTGCGCCGTTACGCCGGGCCGTGCCCGGTCGGGGTGTGGCGGGTGGTCCGCGGCCGCACCCTGCCGCTGGTGAAGCCGCCGCGCGGAGCCCGCCGGTCCACGGCCGCCTGACGGCACCGTGGCCGGGCTCCCGGGAGGAGTCCCGGGAGCCCGGCCACGGTGTGCGGGGCGGAGGCGGTCAGCAGCGGCCGACGCTCTCGCAGTCCTCCCAGCGGGTGCCGGTGCCGGACTTGGTGCCGGTGGCCTCGTCGCCGCCGCGGGCGGGGGCGTTCAGCGACTTCAGCTTCGGGGTGACCGGGGTGGCGGCCGGGGCGCTCGGGGTGGCGGCCGGGCCGGAGGCGAGGCGGACGGCGATCGCGTCGATCACCGGGCGCGGGCTGGTGCCGGCGAAGTTGCTGAACATCACGGAGAAGATCAGCTTGTGGCCGTCGGGCGCGGTGGCGTAGCCCATCAGGTTGTCGACGCCGCTCATCGAGCCGCTCTTGGCGTGCACGTTGTTCTCGGCCTTGGTGCCGCGCATGCGGGCGGCCAGGGTGCCGCCGACCATCCGGTCCGGGTTGCCGGCCACCGGCAGCGCGTTGTACCAGGCGTTGAACCAGGGCTTGTCCTGGGCGACCTTGAGCAGGCCGGCCATCTTGGCCGGGTTGATGAGGTCGTAGCGCGAGAGGCCGGAGCCGTCGACCTGGCGGCCGCCCGGGGTCTCCAGGCCGTTGGCCTTGAGGAAGCCCTTGACCTGGGCGACGCCGGTGGCCCAGTCGCCCTTGCCGCCCTTGACCTTGCCGATCTCCTTGGTCAGGTGCTCGGCTATGCCGTTGTTGCTGATCTTCAGCATCGGGACGATCAGCTCGGCGAGGGTCTTGGACTGGTGCGAGGCGATCGCCGTCGAGGTCTCGGCGCCGGTGGCCGACGCCACGCCGCGCTGCACCGTCACGCCGTGCCGGGCGAGCGCACCGGCGAAGACCTTGGCCGCGTAGGTGGCCGGGTCCTCGACCGTCACCCAGTAGGTGGCCGGGGCGGAGCCGGCGGCGACGCTGCCGGTGAGCAGCAGCTCGTTGGCGCCGCGGCGGCGGTCGACGCCCGCGCTGGCACCGGTGCCGGCCGCGCCGGTGGTGATGCTGCCGCTGAACTTCATCGGCGCCTCGGCGGGCACCAGCGCGACCTTGGCCTTCTCGCCGGCCGCGCCCGGGGTGACGGTCACCTGGACGGTGTCCATCGTGTACTCGGAGTCGTTGGCGACCGTCAGGCCGGAGATCTGCGGGCTGTAGGAGTACGGCTCGTCGTCCCAGGTCCAGCCGGGGCCGAGCGGGGTGGAGTCGTAGCGGGTGCCGTCGGCGAGGACCCGGCCGGTGACGGTGGTGATGCCCGAGGCGGCGACCTTGGCCGCCAGGTCGTCGAGGTCCTGGACGAGCAGGCTGGGGTCGCCGCCGCCCTTCAGCACCAGGTCGCCGGCGAGCTTGTTCCCGTACGTGGTGCCGGTGCTGCGGACCTCGGTGGTGAACCGGTAGTCGGCGCCGAGCAGGTCGAGGGCGGCCGTCGAGGTGACGGTCTTCATGGTGGACGCCGGGGTGAGCAGTGCGCCGGGCTGGCGGGAGTACAGCACCTGGCCGGTGGCGGCGTCGAGGACCTGGACGCCGGCCTGCGCGTTGGCGAGCCGGGCGTCGGCGAGCAGTGCGTCGAGGTCGGCCGTCAGCGTCGCGTCGGAGGGGGCGGGGTTGTCGGCCTGGGCCGAGCCGGCGAGCAGGGACGCGGCGAGTGCGGCGGCGGCCAGCGGCAGGCCGCGGCGGTACAGGCGTGCGGGCACAGATGCTCCAGGAATCGGGTACGGCGGGGCGCGCGCGTCGCCCACGCCCCCGTTTTGGCCTGCACATTATCAGCTGATGCGACATCAGTTGATCTTCGGGCGGGGTGGCCGTGCGGCCGTCCCCCGTGCCCGGGTGCACGCTCCTGTCCATGTACACGCCGCAGGGGCCCGAAAGGTCTCACACCAATTTTCCGGCGGCCCTCCGGCGGCCCTCCGGCGCTGCCGCGCCCCGCCGCGGGGGAGCGGGGTCAGCCGACCGAGAAGGCCGTGACCCCGGCGTCCGTGCCGACCAGCACCCGTCCGCCGGCGAGCACGGGGGAGGCGAAGTGCGGTGCGGGGCCGGTCTTCGCCTGCTGCAGCACCCGCCCGCTCGCCGGGTCCAGGGCGAGCAGCAGCCCGCGGTGGTCGTCCACCACCCAGACCGCGCCGCCGCCGACCACCGGCGAACCGCCGCGCTCCAGGTCCACCTGCCAGTCCTGGTGCAGCGAGCCGTCCTGGCCCACCGTCACCCGGGCGAGGCCCTGCTGGCAGGGCACGTACACCGTCGAGCCGTCCACCGCGGCCCCGCCGTACGCCGGGCAGACCGTCGCCTGCGCGACCTGCCCGCCGATGCCGCCGAAGTGCTGCGCGTCCAGCAGGTACGCCTCGCCGCGCTTGCCGACGGCCAGGACGTGGCCGCCCACCCGCACCGGCGAGAGCGAACCGAGGTCGAGGTCCTGCGCGTTGTCGTCCGCCCACGTCGACGGGGTGAACCAGTCGACCCGCTGCAGTTCGGGGGAGAGCGCCAGCACCGAGTCCGAGCCGTCGTACGTGCCGCCCGTCGACTCGCCGTTGCCGACCGCCACCAGCAGCCGGTCGCCGTCCACCACCGGCCCGCCGCTCGCCCAGATCCCGCCCTCGCGGCCGGTCGGCACCGCGTAGGACAGCACCGTCCCGGCGCCGCTGGTGGGCACCGACACCACGCTGCCGACGTAGTCGCCGCAGTCGCCGAACAGACCGCCGAACGCGATCACCACCCGGCCGTTCCACAGCGCGAGCGCCGAGCGCTGCTGGTGGGCGAGCGGATCGCCCTTCGGCGGCTCGACCTCGCGCTGGACCTCCAGCGCCCCGGTCGCCGCGTCGAGCCCGGCCAGCACGTGCCGCCCGCCCGCGAGTTCGCCGACCGCGAAGACCCGGCCCGTCGCCGGGTCGTAGACCGGTGTGCCGGTGATCCCGAGCGGGTCGATGTTGCCGCACGGCAGTTCGGCCGCCCGCGCCGGGGCGCCCAGGTGACGGCTCCACACCACCGCACCGCTCGACGCGTCCAGCCCGTACACGGTGTTGTTCTCGGTCGCGGCGAGCACCTTGTCGCCGACCACCAGCGGCTGCCCGTACACGGCGCCGTCGAGCTTCGTCGTCCAGGCCGTACCGAGCGGTCCGACCGGGGCGGCGTCGGGGGCCGTGCCGGTGCGCAGTGCGTCGCGGTGGTAGGTCGGCCAGTCCCCGGCCCGCAGCGGGGTCGGCGAGGCCGCACCGGCGACCACCGTGGACGGCGCGGCCGTGCTGACCGCCGCGCCGCCGCCGGAGGTGCACCCGGCGACCAGGGCGGCCAGGGCCGCGGCGACCGCGGGCAGCAGCACCCGCCGGTCAGCTCGGAGCTGTCGCACCGCCGCCGGCCTTCACCGCCTCCACCATGCGTTGGTGCAGCTCGCGAGCGGCCGACTCGTCCCCGGCGGCCACCGGGCTGCCCTCCACGGTGAACCAGTCCAGCGCCCCGCTGTACTGGACCGTCAGCCGGACCTCCCCGTCGATCCACGTCGTGTGGACCGTCAGATCGCCCTTGATGACGCCCAGCTCGACCGTTCGCACCCCTCCGGTGCCGGCGAGGATGCCCTGCGTGGTCCAGGTCGCCCAGGTGTTCACGGAGCCTCCCCGGTGTGCGGCCGACAGTACGAACTCGTCATGCCCCAAGACATACCGGGTGACACACCTGTTTCCGGCCGAATCGTCCCGCCGTGGGCATGTCGCGGGCCCCCGCGCCGCGGCCGCCGCCCGTCGCAGGGGCGCCGCGGCGGCACCGGGCGTGCCTCCCGGGGCGCGGCTACCATCGGCGGTATGGGAGAGCGACCCGCCGCGCTCACCGCGCCGCAGCTGGTACTCGAGACCGAAGGCGACTCGCAGGTCATCAGCCCGAGCCGCACCTACCACGTCGGCCGCGACCCGACGAGCGAGGTCTTCCTCAGCGACCCCCGGGTGTCCTGGCACCACGCCGTGCTGCACGCCGACGGCGACCACTGGGAGCTCGACGACACCGGGTCCACCAACGGCACCTACACCGACGGTCACCGGATCCGGCACCTCGACGTCGGCGCCGGCAGCGAAATGAGGTTCGGCAGCGCCGCCGACGGACCCCGCTGCACCCTGCGCGAGCTGCCCGCCCGGCCCGTGGCCGACCGCCGGCCGTCCGCACTCACCTCCATCACCGGCTCGATGCGGCCGCCGACCACCGTCCGTCCGCTCCCGGCGAAGGTCGTCCACATCGGCCGCGCCCTCGACAACGAGCTGGTCGTCGGCGACCTGTCGGTCTCCCGCAGGCACGCCGAACTGCGCGCCCGCTCCGACGGCCGCTGGGAGATCGTCGACCTCGGCAGCCACAACGGCACCTACCTCAACGGCCAGCCGGTGCTCGACGCCCTGGTCGGCGAGGGCGACCTGATCGGCATCGGCCACTCGGTGTTCTGCCTGGTCGGCGACGAACTGCAGCAGTTCGTCGACACCGGCGACGTCGACCTCGACGTGGACGGCCTCGGCGTCACCGTGGACGGCGGCCGCCGCCTGCTCGACTCGGTCACCTTCCCGGTCGGCCAGAAGATGCTGCTCGCCGTGGCCGGCCCGAGCGGCGCCGGCAAGTCCACCCTGCTCAACGCCCTCACCGGGCTGCGCCCCGCGAACGAGGGCACCGTCCGCTACGACGGCCGCGACCTCTACCGCGACTACGCGGAGTTGCGCCGCCGGATCGGACTCGTCCCGCAGGACGACATCCTGCACACCCAGCTGCAGGTGCGCCGCGCCCTGCGCTACGCGGCCGAACTGCGCTTCCCCGACGACACCGCCGCCGCCGAACGGGAGGCCAGGGTCGAGGAGGTGATCACCGAACTCGGTCTGGAGAAGCGCGCCGACCAGGTGATCTCCAGCCTCTCCGGCGGCCAGCGCAAACGCGTCAGCGTCGCCCTGGAGCTGCTCACCAAGCCCTCGCTGCTCTTCCTCGACGAGCCGACCTCCGGCCTCGACCCCGGCATGGACCGCTCGGTCATGCAGATGCTCCGCAACCTCGCCGACGACGGCCGCACCGTCATCGTCGTCACGCACAGCGTGCTCAGCCTCGACGTGTGCGACCGGTTGCTGCTGCTCGCCCCCGGTGGCCGGATCGCGTTCTACGGCCCGCCCGGCGAGACCCTCGACTTCTTCGGCTTCCAGCAGTGGCCGGACGCCTTCGACGCCTTCGAGAACGACACCGAGCGCGACTGGGCCGGCCAGTTCCGCTCCTCGCCCTCCTACCGCCGCTACATCGCCGGCGCCATGGACCGCCCCGGCCCGGCCCCGGGCACCACCCCGGCCGCCGCCGAGACGCCGGCCCCCAAGCCGCCGCGCCCGCAGCGCTGGCACCACCAGGTCGGCACCCTCGTCCGGCGCTACGCCACCGCGCTCACCGCCGACCGCACCTTCCTCGCGGTCATGATCGCGCTGCCGTTCGTGATGGGCGTGATGGCCAGGGCACTGGCCGGCAAGAAGCTCGCCGAGGACAGCGTCTTCAACGCCCTGCTGATCCTCTGCGTCGGCGCGGTGCTCACCGGCGCCGCCAACTCGGTGCGCGAACTCGTCAAGGAACGCGTCATCTACCAGCGAGAACGCGCCGTCGGCCTGTCCAGATCGGCGTACCTCTGGTCCAAGATCATCGTGCTCGGCACCGTCACCGTCGTCCAGGCGGTGGTGCTCACCATGGTCGCGCTGCTCGGCGTCGACCTGCGGCCCCAGGGAGGCGGCGGCGTCCTCATGCCACCGCTGCTGGAGATCACCCTGGCCGTCGCCCTGCTCGCCTTCACCGCCATGATGCTCGGCCTCCTCATCTCCGCCCTGGTGAAGAAGGAGGAGGTGACCATGCCGCTGCTGGTGCTGGTCGCCATCGTCCAAGTGGTGTTCTGCGGCGCCCTGATCCAGCTCAACAGCACCCCCGTGCTCGCCCAGCTCTCCTGGCTGGTGCCCTCCCGCTGGGCCTTCGCCGCGATGGCCTCCACCGTCGACCTGCACGCCTCCGTGCCCAAACCGCTCACCGCCGACCCGCTCTTCCGCCACGAGGCCTCGGTCTGGCTGCTCGACATGGGGATGATGGTGGTGCTGAGCGTCCTCTTCGGCCTGCTCGTCCTGCGTCTGCTGCGCCGTCACGAACCCGCCGTGATGCGGAGGTGACCGCCGATGACCGCGCCGTACGAGTTCCAGCCCACCCACGTCGCGCCCGCCGACGGGCTGCAGACGTGGGCGGGCCCGGACCCGTCCCGGCCGTCCGTACGGCTGGACCCGCTGCTGCCCGTCCGGCTCGCCGACAGCAGCGGGAACTGGGCGCGGATCGTCTGCTCCAACGGCTGGTCGGCCTGGGTCGACGGGCGGCTGCTCGTCACCCTGCCGCACCCGCCGTCCGGCACCGACCACCCACTGACCCCGATGGAGGACCCGCGCCCCCTGCTCGCCGCCCTGGAGAAGGCCCTGGCGACCTACCGCCGCCTGGTCGGCGACTACGCGGACGGCCTGATCGACCTGGAGACCTTCCGCGACCGCAGCCGCAACCTGCGGCTCGGCGCCGTCATCGACGGGTCCTCCGCCTGGCTGCTCGACCTCGACCAGGGCCGCTGGTTCTTCAGCGACGGCACCCGGATGCAGACCTACGCCACCGTCGACCCGCCCGCCGCCAAGAGGTCCGCGGCCGGCACCCGGGGTGACGCCGCATGACGACCGCCGCACCGACCGACCTCACCGGCCACCAACTCGCCGCCTACCGGCTGGACCAGCTGATCGGCCGCGGCGGCATGGCCGTGGTCTACCGCGCCGAGGACCTCCGCCTCGGCCGGACGGTCGCGGTCAAACTGCTCGCCCCCGACCTCGCCCGCAACGACGTCTTCCGCGAGCGCTTCGCCCGCGAGTCCAAGGCCGCCGCGGCCATCGACCACCCGCACATCGTGCCGGTCTACGAGGCCGGCGAGGCCGACGGCCTGCTCTACATCGCCATGCGCTACGTCAGCGGCCGCGACCTGCGCGTCCTGCTCGACCGCGAGGGACCGCTCTCGCTGCGCCAGACCGTGCGGATCACCACCCAGGTCGCCTCCGCGCTGGACGCCGCGCACGGCCACGACCTCGTCCACCGCGACGTGAAGCCCGGCAACATCCTGGTCGCCGAGGGCACCGACTCCGAGCACCCCGAGCACGTCTACCTCACCGACTTCGGACTCACCAAGAAGTCCCTCTCGCTCTCCGGCCTGACCACCGTCGGCCAGTTCGTCGGCACCCTGGACTACGTCGCCCCCGAACAGATCAACGGCAAGCCGGTGGACGGCCGCTGCGACGTCTACAGCCTCGCCTGCGTGGTCTACGAGATGCTCTCCGGCAACCCGCCCTACCAGCGGGACGACGACCTCGCCCAGCTGTGGGCGCACCTCAACGACCCGCCGCCGCACCTCAGCGAGCACCGCCCCAACCTGCCCGCCGCCCTGGACGACGTGCTGATCCGGGCCCTCGCCAAGACGCCGGACGAGCGGTACGACAGCTGCCTGGCCTTCGTCGGCGCCCTGCACGGGGTGGAGCACGTCGCGGCGATCCCGGTGCCGACCCCGACCGAACTCGTCCCGCAGCTGCCGGAGTCCGCCGCGCCGCCCGGGCTCGCGGCACCGGGGACGTCGGCGCCGCCGGAGTCCGCGCCGGCCGAAGAGCCCGCGGAGGCCGAGGAGCCCGCGGAGGCCGAGGAACCTGCGCCGGCCGAGGAACCTGCGCCGGCCGAGGAGCCCGCGGCGGCGGCCGGGCCGCCGGAGTCCGTGGCAGCCTCCCCGGAGTCCGTCCGGCCCTCCCCGGTGCTGCCCGCGGCACCGGAGTCGTCCGCGGCACCGGCGCCGCCGGACTGGGCCATGCCGGTCTACGGCACCGACCGCGACTGAGCCCCGGACGCGCCCGGGCCGCCGTCCTTCGGTTCCTCCCCCGGCTGCGGCGGGTGCTCCGCCGCGTGCACGGCGTCGTGGCGCACCCGGGCCGCCGTCCAGCCGCCGATCAGCCCGGCCACCGCGCCCCAGACCGCGCCCACCGCCACCAGCACCAGCAGGTCCGGTTCCAGCACCGCCGCGCCGCTGCCGCCGAAGCCGAGCAGGGTGAGGCCGTACGCGGCCGAGATCCGGGTGAGCACACCGATCAGCAGCATCGCCACGGCCAGTGCCACCGCCAGGTGCACCGCGTGCCGCCAGGCCTTGATCCCGGGCGGGGCGTGCATCGCCATGCCGACACCGGTGAGCAGCAGGGCGACCACCGCGAGGGCGACGAGCAGCCACGTCCGGGAGTCCTGGTCGGTGAGGGTGGCCGCGTCCAGCCGGACGTCCTGGTTCTGTTTCAGCACCCCGGCCAGCGGCTGCGGCATCGGCAGTCCGAGGGTGCCGTCGACGTGGCCGTGCCAGGACCCGCCCATGCCGATGCCGAGGGCCAGCCAGGCCAGGTTGGGCAGGCCGAGGAAAACCACGGCCAGGGTCTGCCGGGCGTGCCCGCCGACCGCGGCCTCCACCAGGCCGGCCGGCAGCGCCAGCGCGACGTAGACCAGCAGCAGGGTCAGCACCGCGTGCGCGGCAGGGCGGACGGTGCTGTGGAAGCGCAGCAGCGGCAGCGGCAGCGGGGTCCGCCGGGAGACCGCCAGGGCGAGCAGCAGGACCACCGCGAGCCACAGCAGGCCGAGGCCGACCGCGCGACCGGTGTCCACCGCGAAGCCGACCGTGGGCGAGCCGCCGACCAGACCGCCGAGTTCGTCGATCAGCGGCTCGCCGGTCGACACCACGAAGCTCTTCTCGGCCGGGATCGACAGCAGCAGCAGCGCGGCCGCCCACAGCACGGCGACCCGGCCCACCCGGGCCAGCAGCTCGCGGCCGCTCACCGTGGCGTGCAGCCGCATCGGACGCAGGAAGAGCCAGCCGAGCAGCAGCGCGCCGGTCAGCGCGACGGAGAGCGGGACGGCCTCGATGCCGCCCTTCGCACCCGCCACGAACGCGGCGCCGCCCTCGACCCTGGCCGAGGCGCCACAGGCCATCAGCACCGTCGCCGCGACCACCGAGCCGTACCCGCCGGAGGGCAGGTCGTTCGCGCCGGCGAAGTACAGGCCGATCGCGGCCACCGCGACCATGGCCACCACGGCGGCCAGCACGGCCGTCAGGGCCTCGCCCCAGTGCCGCAGTTCGCCCGCGGGTCCGCCGGTGCGGGCCGCCGGCCCGCCGCTGGTACGGGCGCCGGGCCCGCTGCTCGTCCGCACAATCGGCTCCTGCCGGGTCGGCTGTCCGGTGGGGTCTCCTTCCCAGCCTCCGCCAGCGGACGGCGGACGGCGAGCCCGCGAGCCGCGACCGCATGCCTGCCGCGCCGGGGGAGCACCGGGGCTGTGGAGGGGGAGGCGGCCGGTCCCGGGGTGGTGATGCCGGGCGGACCGGGGGCCGGGTGCGCGCCGGTCCGGGGCCGGGGACCGCAGGTCGGCCGGCGGGTGATGCGGGCCGGGTGGCCGGACGACTGCGAGCTGTCGCGCGGGCCGGGCCGGGCGCGCGGAGAATGGCGTGCGGGGGGTGCCCAGGAACGGGAGGAACACCCGTGAGCCCGCTGCCACCGTCACCCGACCAGCCGTCCGGCCCGCCCGACGGCCCGCCCGACGGTCCGGTCGGACCGCCTTCGGGCCCGCTGTCCGGCCCGGGTTCCGGGCCGCCGTCCTCCGGCAACCGACCGGCCGGCCCCGGCCACACGTCCGCGTTCCCCGACACACCCTCCGGACCGCCGTCCGGCCCCACCTCCGGCCCCGGGGCGCACCCCGGCGGCCCGGGCGGAGCGAGCGGCAGCGGCGGCCGGGGAGGCCCGCCGAGCAACGCCCGCACGGTCGTCACCGGTGGTGGTGGCGGAGACGGCGGGGGCGGCGGGGGCGGAGGCGACGGTGGAGGGTCCGGCGCGAGCGGCAGCGGTCGCGGCGGGCACCGGCGGACGGCCTGGTGGCGCAACCCCCGGACGGTCCTGCCCGCCGGCATCGCCGCCGTGGTGCTGGGCATCGTCCTCGGCCTGGTGCTCTCCGGCGGGGGCGGTTCCACCGCGGCCGCCCAGCCGGTCGCCCTGCAGTCGGCGGGCACCGCCGGTCAGGACCCGTTCACCGACTCCGTCGCCGGCCAGAGCCCCGCCCCGACCGCAACGGCGACCGTCGCACCGCCGACGGGCGGCAACCGCAGCGGCGGCGACGTCGGCCTGTACGGCGGCACCATGAACGTCTCCAGCTGCGACGTGCCCAAGCTGAGCGGATTCCTCGCCGCCAACCCGGACAAGGCCAAGGCCTGGGCCGGCGTCGAGGGCATCCAGCCCAACCAGATCGACGGCTACCTCAAGAGCCTCACCCCGGTGGTGCTGCGCGCCGACACCCGCGTCACCAACCACGGCTTCAGCAACGGCCAGGCCACCGCCTACCAGGCGGTGCTGCAGACCGGCACCGCCGTCCTGATCGACAACCAGGGCGTGCCGCGGGTCCGCTGCGCCTGCGGCAACCCGCTGACGCCGCCGGTCGACCCCGGAGCCCCGGCGAGCTACAACGGGCAGCCCTGGGCCGGCTTCAACGGCCACCAGGTGGTCACCGTGACGCCCGCGCCGCAGCCGATCAAGACGGTCGTGCTGGTGGACCCGAACGGCACCGCCTTCGGCCGCCCGGCCGGTGGGACGGGGCACACCGACACCACGAACGTGACGATGCCACCGACGACCTCCTCGTCCTCCGGCTCCCCGTCGACCTCGGGTTCCTCCGGCTCGCCGTCGAGCGGCAGCCCGTCCTCCGGGTCGCCGTCCTCGCCGCCGTCGAGCCCCCCGAGCTCCGGACCGTCCGGCTCCGAGTCCGGCTCGCCGTCGGCCCCCAGCTCGGCCCCCAGCTCGGCCCCCAGCTCGGCACCCGCCTCCAAGGGCGGGGGCGGCCCGTCCTCGGGCGGCGCCGGTTCGTCCGGCGAGTCCGCCGCCGGGGTCTCCTCGGGCCCGCAGTCGGCCGCCGAACCGGTCTCGCCGCAGTCCTGAACCCACCCCGTGCCGGGCGCCGCCACGCGCGGAGCCCGGCACCGGGCCGTCCCCGTCCTGGCCCCAACCCCCGTTCCGTCTCCGTTCCCGGCCCGGTTGCCGTACCGCTCCGCCGGGCGCGGCGTCACGGCGGGCTGTCCGCCACGGCAGGGCGACCGGCTGGTAGCTTCGGGGCGCATGGAGAGCACGCAGAGTATCGCCGGGTCGGTCCGCGCCGTACTGGACGGCTGGGGAGTGCCGTACACCTGGCTGGAGATCGACCCGTCGTTCGCCGACACCGCGCAGTTCTGCGAGCAGTACGGCTACACGCCGGAGGACTCCGTCAACTGCATCCTGGTGGTCGGCAAGACCGAACCGCGCGGCTACGCCGCCTGCCTGGTGCAGGCGACCCGCCGGCTCGACGTCAACCGGGCGGTCAAGCGGCTGCTCGGTGCCCGCCGGGTCTCCTTCGCGGGCGCCGAGGAGACGGTGGCGCTGACCGGCATGCAGGTCGGCGGCGTGACCCCGGTGGCGTTGCCGCCCGGCATGCCGGTCTACGTCGACGCGCCGGTGCTCGGCCGCACCGAGATCGTGCTCGGCGGCGGGGACCGGGCGGGCAAGCTGCTGATCGCCCCGGGCGCGCTGATGGCGCACCTGCCGGGCGCCGAGGTGGTCGAGGACCTCTCGACCGCCCCGCCCGCGGCCTGACGTCCCACCGCCCGACATCCGGGCGCCAAGCCCATCCGGCCGCTGCGACCGGCGGGGGACCTGGACGGAACGTCCAGCGCCACCCCCTGGCGACACTCCATTTCGTCGCCTGCCAAACCGCGGTTCGGGTGCGCAGAATGTGCGCCACACCGAACGAAGGAGGTGCCGATGGGGACGGAACCGACCGAATCGATCGCCGGCGCAGCAGTTCCACGTGCACCGCTCGCCGGAGTACTGGTCGCGGACTTCGGCCGGGTGCTCGCCGCGCCGTACGCCACGATGCTCCTCGCGGACCTCGGCGCGGACGTGGTCAAGGTCGAGCGCCCGGACGGCGGCGACGACACCCGGGCCTGGGGACCGCCCTACGCGCCGGACGGCCAGGCCACCTACTACCTCTCGGTCAACCGCAACAAGCGCTCGCTCACCCTCGACCTCCGCGAGGAGGACGACCGGCGCCGCGCCCTCGAACTCGTCCGGCGCGCCGACGTGGTGGTGGAGAACTTCCGTCCCGGGACGATGGCCAAGCACGGCCTCGCCCACGAGGACGTCAGTGCCGCCAACCCGCGCGCCGTGTACTGCTCGATCACCGGATTCGGCACCGGCGAGGGTGCCGCGCTGCCCGGCTACGACCTGCTGATCCAGGCGGTCGGCGGCCTGATGAGCGTCACCGGACCGGGCCCCGGGCAGCCGGTCAAGGCCGGGGTGGCCCTCGTCGACGTGCTCACCGGACTGCACGCCGCCTTCGGCATCATGGCCGCCCTGCGCGAGCGCGACACCACCGGCCGGGGCCAGCTCGTCGAGGTCAACCTGCTCTCCACGCTGCTCTCCAGCCTGGTCAACCAGTCCGCCGGCTACACCCTGGCCGGCAGCGTGCCCGGCATCCTCGGCAACCGGCACCCCTCCATCGCCCCGTACGAGGTGTTCCGCGCCGCCGACCGGCCGCTGGTGATCGCGGTCGGCAACGACCGCCAGTTCGGCGCCCTCTGCCGCGGCCTCGACGCCCCCGACCTCGCCGACGACCCGCGCTTCACCACCAACGCCGACCGCGTCGCCCACGTCGACGACCTCGCCGGGGAAATCGGCCGCCGCCTGCGCGAACGGACCGCCGCCGCCTGGTTTGAGCACCTCACCCCGCTCGGCGTCCCCTGCGGCCCGGTCAACGACCTCGCCGACGCCTTCGGACTCGCCGAACGCCTCGGACTCTCGCCCCGCACCGACCAGGGCCTGGTCGCCAACCCGATCGGCCTCTCCCGCACCCCGCCCGCCTACCGCCTGGCCCCGCCACGGCTCGGCGAGCACACCGACGAACTCCTCGCCTGGCTCGACGCACCCCACCACCCCACGAACGGAGACCTCCCGTGACCGGCCCGATGAAGGACCCGCTGGACCTGCTCGACATCCCCTCGCTGCTCACCGACGAGGAGCGGGAGATCCAGGCGACCGTGGCCCGCTTCCTCGCCGACCACGTCCGCCCGAACCTGCCCGAGTGGTTCGAGAACGCGCACTTCCCGCGGGAGATCGCCCCCGAGCTCGGCAAGCTCGGCGTGCTCGGCATGCACCTGGACGGCTACGGCTGCGCCGGCACCGAGGCCGTCGCCTACGGCCTCGCCTGCCTGGAGCTGGAGGCCGCCGACTCCGGCTTCCGCAGCTTCGTCTCGGTGCAGGGCTCGCTCGCGATGTACTCCATCCACCGCTACGGCTCCGAGGAGCAGAAGCAGGAGTGGCTGCCGCGGATGGCCGCCGGCGAGGCGATCGGCTGCTTCGGCCTCACCGAGCCGGACTTCGGCTCCAACCCGGCCGGCATGCGCACCCGGGCCGTCCGCGACGGCGAGGACTGGATCCTCAACGGCGCCAAGATGTGGATCACCAACGGCGCGATCGCCGACATCGCCACCGTCTGGGCCGCCACCGAGGAGGGCGTCCGCGGCTTCCTCGTCCCGCGCGGCACCCCCGGTTTCGAGGCCCGGGAGATCAAGCAGAAGCTCTCGCTGCGGGCCTCCACCACCGCCGAGCTCAGCTTCGCCGACGTCCGGCTGCCGGCCTCCGCGCAGCTGCCGGAGGCACGCGGGCTCGGTGCACCGCTGTCCTGCCTCAACGAGGCGCGGTTCGGCATCCTGTTCGGCGCGGTCGGTGCCGCCCGCGACTGCCTGCAGACCGCCCTCGCCTACGGCGGCGACCGGATCCAGTTCGACCGGCCGATCAGCGGATTCCAGCTCACCCAGCAGAAGTTCGCCGACATGGCGGTCTCGGTGAACAACGCCGCCCTGCTCGCGATCCACCTCGGCCGCCTCAAGGAGCAGGGCCGGATCCGCCCCGAGCAGGTCAGCGTCGGCAAGCTCAACAACGTCCGCGAGGCGATCGCCGTCGCCCGCGAGTGCCGCACGATCCTCGGCGCCAACGGCATCTCGCTGGACTACTCGCCGCTGCGCCACGCCAACAACCTGGAGTCCGTCCTCACCTACGAGGGCACCAGCGAGATCCACACCCTCGTCATCGGCCAGGCCCTCACGGGCATCCCCGCCTACCGCTGACCCGGCCCGCCCCGGAGCCCCGTCGGACTCACCCGGCGGGGCTCCGGCGCTGCGTCCGGCACCGCTTCCGGTGCCCGTCAGCCCAGGAAGCCGCGGAGCAGGGCGGCCGTGGCGGCCAGGTGCTCCTCGGTCGCGCGGCGGGCGGTGTCGGCGTCGCCGGCGAGGATGGCGTCGACCATGTCGCGGTGCTGGTGGGCGGCGTGGTCGATGTTGCGGTCCAGGATCGGGATCGCGTTCAGCAGGTCGTTCAGGCGCATCCGGGCCTCGGCGATCGCGGTGGCGAGGGAGCGGGAGCCGGTGAGTTCCGCGATCGCCAGGTGGAAGCGGGAGTCGAGGCGCCGGTACTCCTCCGGCGGGGCCTGCTCCAGGTCGGCGAGCCGCCGCTGCAGGTAGGCGCGCTGGTCGGCGGTGAGGTCGCGGCGGGCCGCCGTCTCCGCCGCGCCGGCCTCCAGGACGAGCCGGTAGGTCAGCGCGTCCTCCAGCTCCCCGCCGAGGTCGCTGGCGGCCCTGCGCAGGTCGGCGACGTCCGGCGGCGGCATCCGGTAGGTGACGAAGGTGCCGCCGTAGCGCCCGCGGCGGGACTCGACCGCGCCGGCCTGCTGCAGCGAGCGGATCGCCTCCCGCAGGGTCTCCCGGCCGATGCCGAGCCGGGCGGCGAGCTCGCGTTCGGCGGGCAGCCGGTCGCCGTGGCCGAAGACGCCGAGCTTGATGGCCTGCAGCAGCCGCTCGACGGTCTCCTCGAAGGCGTTGCCCGTCCGGACGGGCCGGAAGATCGCCCCCGCCTGCCAGTCGATCCCTGCCTCGTCCACGCGGGCATCGTACCCAGCCCCGACGTCCGGCCCCGGTCGGCAGGGGGCCTTCGCCGGTCGGCCGGGTCCTTCGCCGCGCCCTCTTGACGTGCCCCGAACCCAGGGTGAACGATGCTGCCCATCCAATGGTCTGGTTCCGGGCCATTGAACGTTCGGAGGGCGCACCCACACCGCCGTGGCTGCGCGTGTCCAGGCCCGCCTCACTCCCCAGGGGTGCCCATGTCCGCCGACCCCACACCCGACCAGGCAGCGCACCACACTCCCGCATCCGTGTTTCCGGCGGCGACCCCGCCGGTTTCGGCCGACGAACAGCGGCTCCACGAGCTGGGCTACGCCCAGGAGCTCACCCGCTCGATGTCCGGCTTCTCCAACTTCGCCGTCTCCTTCTCGATCGTCTCGATCCTCTCCGGCTGCCTCACCCTCTACGGGATGGGCATGAACACCGGCGGCCCGGCGATGATCGTCTGGGGCTGGCCGCTGGTCGGCCTGCTCACCCTCTGCGTGGGCCTGGCGATGGCCGAGATCTGCTCCAGCTACCCGACCGCGGGCGGCCTCTACTACTGGTCGGCCAAGCTGGCCCGCAGCCGCGGCGCCGCCTGGTCCTGGTTCACCGGCTGGTTCAACTTCCTCGGCCAGGTCGCCGTCACCGCCGGCGTCGACTACGGCGCCGCGTTCTTCACCAACGCCTTCCTCGCCCTGCAGTTCGACTTCGAGGCCACCCCGGTGCACACCGTGGAGATCTTCGCGGTGATCCTGCTGCTGCACGGCCTGCTCAACACCCTCGGCGTGAAGCTGGTCGCCCGCCTCAACGACGTCTCCGTCTGGTGGCACCTGGTCGGCGTCACCGTGATCGTCGGCGCGCTCGCGATCCTGCCGTCCAAGCACGCCTCGGCGTCCTTCGTCTTCACCGAGTTCGTCAACAACACCGGCTTCCACAGCCAGTTCTACGTCGCCATGCTCGGCCTGCTGCTCGCCCAGTACACCCTCACCGGGTACGACGCCTCCGCGCACATGACCGAGGAGACCCACGACGCGGCCCGCTCCGGCCCGCGCGGCATCGTCAACGCGATCACCGTCTCGCTGGTCGCCGGCTGGGTGCTGCTGCTCGGCATCACCTTCGCCATCCAGGACTACCAGGGCGCCCTCGACGGCCCGACCGGCGTGCCGCCCGCACAGATCTTCATCGACGCGATCGGCACCACCGGCGCCAAGCTGCTGCTGCTCATCGTGATCGGCGCCCAGTTCTTCTGCGGCATGGCCTCCGTCACCGCCAACTCCCGGATGATCTACGCCTTCTCCCGGGACGGCGCGCTGCCCGGCTCCGCCCTCTGGCACCGGATCTCGCCGCGCACCCACACCCCCACCAACGCGGTCTGGCTCGCCACCGGCGGCGCCCTGCTGCTCGGCCTGCCCGCGCTGTGGAACTCCACCGCCTACACCGCGGTCACCTCCATCTCGGTGATCGGCCTGTACATCTCGTACGTCATCCCGACTTTCCTCAGACTGCGCCAGGGTGACGCCTTCCAGCGCGGCCCCTGGCATCTGGGCCGCTGGAGCAGGATCATCGGGACCGTCGCGGTCGGCTGGACGGCCGTGATCACCGTGCTGTTCATGCTGCCCACCGTCAGCCCCGTCACCGCCGTCAGCTTCAACTACACGCCCGTCGCGGTCGCCGTCGTCCTCGGCTTCGCCGGCCTGTGGTGGCTGGTCTCCGCCAGGCACTGGTTCACCGGCCCCAAGGTCCACGGCACGCCCGAGGAACTCGCCGCCCTCGAAGCCGAACTGGAGATCCGATGAGCAGCCCCAGGCTCACCCTCGACCGGCTGCGCGAGCTGGTCGCCGACGGCGCCGTGGACACGGTCGTCCTCGCCATGACCGACATGCAGGGCCGCCTGCAGGGCAAGCGCCTCTCTGCCGAGTACTTCCTCTCCGACGTCGTCCCCGGCGCCGCCGAGGGCTGCGGCTACCTGCTCGCCGTCGACACCGACATGAACACCGTGGACGGCTACGCCATCTCCTCCTGGGAGAGCGGCTACGGCGACCTCGTCCTCACCCCCGACCTCGACACCCTGCGGATGGTGCCCTGGCACCCGGCCACCGCGATGGTCCAGTGCGACGTGCACCACCACGACGGCCGCCCGGTCACCGTCTCGCCGCGGCAGGTGCTGCGCCGGCAGCTGGACCGCCTGGCCGGCTACGGCTGGCAGGCGTTCGCCGGCACCGAGCTGGAGTTCATCGTCTTCCGCGACACCTACGAGCAGGCCTGGGACCGCGCGTACCACGGCCTCACCCCGGCCAACCAGTACAACGTCGACTACTCCGTGCTCGGCACCTCCCGGGTCGAGCCGCTGCTGCGGCGGCTGCGCAACGGGATGGCCGGCGCCGGCCTCACCGTGGAGTCCGCCAAGGGCGAGTGCAACCTCGGCCAGCACGAGATCGCCTTCAAGTACGCCGAGGCCCTCACCACCTGCGACAACCACGCGGTCTACAAGACCGGCGCCAAGGAGATCGCCGCCCAGGAGGGCTGCAGCCTCACCTTCATGGCCAAGTACGACGAGCGCGAGGGCAACTCCTGCCACATCCACCTGAGCCTGCGCGATGCCGCCGGCGCCCCGGTGATGGCGGGCGACGGCCCGTACGGCTTCTCCCGCACCATGGAGCACTTCCTCGCCGGACAGCTCGCCTGCCTGCGTGAGTTCAGCCTGCTGCTCGCCCCGACGATCAACTCCTACAAGCGGTTCGTGCCCGGCAGCTTCGCGCCGACCGCGGTCGCCTGGGGCCGGGACAACCGGACCTGCGCGCTGCGGGTGGTCGGCCACGGCCCGTCGCTGCGCTTCGAGAACCGCGTCCCCGGCGGCGACGTCAACCCCTACCTCGCGGTCGCCGCGCTGATCGCCGCCGGACTGCACGGCATCGAGCAGCAGCTCGAACTCGAACCGGAGTTCACCGGCAACGCGTACGCCTCCGACGCGCCCCGGGTGCCCGCCACCCTGCGCGAGGCGGTGGACGCCTTCGAGGCGAGCGAGGCCGCCACCGAGGCCTTCGGCAAGGATGTCGTCCGGCACTACGCGCACGCCGGCCGGGTCGAACTCGCCGCCTACGACCGGGCGGTGACCGACTGGGAGCGGCGCCGCGGATTCGAGCGGCTGTGAGCCCCGTGCCCCACCGTCCGCTGATCGGCATCACCAGCTACCAGGACGAGGCCGCCTGGTCGGTCTGGCGGCAGACCGTCTCGCTCGTCCCGCAGACCTACGTCGACGCGGTCTCCCGGGCCGGCGGCACGCCCGTCCTGCTGCCCCCGCAGCCGGGCGGCGTCGGCCGGCTGATCGAGGCGCTCGACGGCGTCGTCCTCGCCGGCGGCTCGGACATCGACCCGGCCCGGTACGGCGCCGCCGCCGACCCGCGCACGGGGGAGCCCCACCGGGCCCGCGACGACTGGGAGTCCGAGGTGCTCGCCGCCGCCCTGGCGCACGACCTGCCGCTGCTGGGCGTCTGCCGCGGCCTGCAACTGCTCAACGTGGCGCTCGGCGGCAGCCTGCTGCAGCACCTGCCCGACGGCAGCCACCAGCAGGTCCCGGCGGTGTTCGTGCAGCAGCCGGTGCGGATCCGGCCGGGCAGCCGGCTGGCCGGCATCCTCGGCGAGCACACGAAGGTCAACTGCTACCACCACCAGGCCGTCGCCCGCCTCGGCACCGGCCTGCAGCCCACCGCCTGGAGCGCGGACGAGACCGTGGAGGCCGTCGAACTCCCCGGCCACCGCTTCGTCCTGGGCGTCCAGTGGCACCCCGAGACCGACCCCGACGACCTCCGCCTCTTCGAGGCCCTGACCCGGGCCGCCCGCGGATGAACCCCGGCCCGGCCACGGCCCGCGTCGCTTCTCCACCCGACAAGGAGCACCTGATGACCGACCCCGACCGCTACGAGGTGGTCAACCCGGCGACCGAGGAGGTGATTACCACCGTCGACCTGGCGGGCCTCGCGGAGACGGACGCCGCGATCGCCCGGGCCCGCGCCGCCTTCGAGTCGTGGCGCCGGGTCGCCCCGGCGGACCGCGCCCGGCTGCTGCGGGCGTTCGCCGCGGCCGTCGACGCCGACCGCGAACACCTGGCCGCCCTGGAGGTCGCCAACGCCGGCCACACCGTCGGCAACGCCCGCTGGGAGGCGGGCAACGCCCGCGACGTCATCGAGTACTACGCCGCAGCCCCGGAACGGCTGTTCGGCCGCCAGATCCCGGTGGCGGGCGGCATCGACGTGACCTTCCAGGAGCCGCTCGGCGTCGTCGGCATCATCGTGCCGTGGAACTTCCCGATGCCGATTGCCGCCTGGGGCTTCGCCCCGGCGCTCGCCGCGGGCAACACCGTCGTGCTGAAGCCGGCCGAACTCACCCCGCTGACCGCCCTGCGCCTGGCCGAACTCGCCCTGCAGGCCGGCCTGCCGGAGGGCGTGCTGCAGGTCCTGCCGGGCCGCGGCCCGGTGGTCGGGCAGCGCTTCGTGACCCACCCGGACGTCCGCAAGGTGGTCTTCACCGGCTCGACCCGGGTCGGCAAGGAGATCATGGCGGGCTGCGCCGCGCAGGTGAAGCCGGTGACCCTCGAACTCGGCGGCAAGAGCGCCAACATCGTCTTCGCCGACGCCGATCTGGCGAAGGCCGCCGCCACCGCGCCCTACGCGGTCTTCGACAACGCCGGCCAGGACTGCTGCGCCCGCTCCCGGATCCTGGTCGAGGAGTCGGTCTTCGAGGACTTCATGGCGCTGCTGGAGCCGGCCGTCCGCGGGGTGCGGGTCGGCGACCCGGCGGACGAGAAGACCGAGATGGGCCCGCTGATCTCGGCCGCGCACCGCGAGCGGGTGGCCTCCTACGTGACGGAGGCGGCGTTCCGCGGCAGCGCGCCGGAGGGCCCCGGCTTCTGGTACCCGCCGACGGTGCTGGCACCGGTGCGGCACGACGACCGGGCGTTCACCGAGGAGATCTTCGGCCCGGTGGTGGCGGTGGTGCCGTTCCGCGGCGAGGAGGACGCCCTGCGGATCGCCAACGCCACCGACTACGGCCTGTCCGGCTCCATCTGGACGCGCGACGTGGGCCGCGCGCTGCGGGTCGCCCGCGGCGTGGAGGCGGGCAACCTGTCCGTCAACTCGCACTCCTCGGTGCGGTACTCGACGCCGTTCGGCGGATTCAAGCAGTCCGGGCTGGGCCGCGAGCTCGGCCCGGACGCCCTCAGCGCCTTCACCGAAACCAAGAACGTCTTCATCTCCACGGAGGAGTGACCAGTATGACCAAGCGACTGGACGGCCGGGTGGCGGTCATCACCGGAGCGGGCAGCGGCATCGGCCTGGCCACCGCGCGGCGGTTCGC
Organism: Streptomyces sp. NRRL B-24484; assembly: GCF_000717715.1. Classification (GTDB taxonomy): domain Bacteria; phylum Actinomycetota; class Actinomycetes; order Streptomycetales; family Streptomycetaceae; genus Kitasatospora. Next base: position 74,617 of record NZ_JOAI01000028.1, read on the forward strand.
CGCCGAGGGTGCCAAGGTCGTCTGCGTGGACCTCGACGAGGAGACCGGCGCCAAGGCCGCGAACGAGGTCGGCGGTCTGTTCGTGCAGGCCGACGTCACCGACGAGGCGGCGGTGCGCGCCATGTACGAGCGGGCGGTCGAGGAGTACGGCAGCCTGGACATCGCGTTCAACAACGCGGGCATCTCCCCGCCGGACGACGACTCCATCCTGACCACCGGCCTGGAGGCCTGGAAGCGCGTCCAGGACGTCAACCTGACCAGCGTCTACCTGTGCTGCAAGTACGCGATCCCGCACATGCAGCGGCAGGGCAGGGGCTCGATCATCAACACCGCCTCGTTCGTCGCGGTGATGGGCGCGGCGACCTCGCAGATCTCCTACTCCGCCTCCAAGGGCGGCGTGCTGGCGATGTCGCGGGAGCTGGGCGTGCAGTTCGCCAGGGAGGGCATCCGGATCAACGCGCTCTGCCCGGGGCCGGTGAACACCCCGCTGCTGCAGGAGCTGTTCGCCAAGGACCCGGAGCGGGCCGCCCGCCGCCTGGTGCACATCCCGCTCGGCCGGTTCGCCGAGCCGGAGGAGATCGCCGCCGCGGTGGCCTTCCTGGCCAGTGACGACTCCTCGTTCATGACCGCCAACACCTTCCTGGTGGACGGCGGCATCTCCGGCGCCTACGTCACCCCGCAGTAGCGGGTACGGGACCGGCGACGGCCGGGCGTCCCCGGGAGGGGCCGCCCGGCCGTCGCCGGTCCCGCGGGTCGGGTCGTACGGGTCAGGAGGACGAGTCCCCGCCGACCGCGATGCCGATGCCGTAGCCGGCGGCGTCGCCGCCCACGGCGAGGGCCGCGGCCTCCCCGGAGGAGGCGTCGCCGCCCACCGCGAGCGCGTGCTCGATCAGCGCGTCGGCGTCGCCCCCGACGGCGAGGGCACCCTCGTCGGTGGAGCTGGCGTCGCCGCCGACGGCGATCGAGCCGTGGGCGGCGGCCGCACCCGCGGTGCCGAAGACGGCGAGGCCGGAGATGAGGGCGGCGGTGGTGATCCTGGCAAGGCTGGAGCGCATGAGTCCTCCTGGTCGGGAAGCCGGACGGCACCGATCCTGCGGCCCGCACCGCCCGCGTACGAACCGACACGGCCCGATCACCCGCCCGCCTCACCTCGACGGAGCAGCCCGTGCGCCGTCCGGGTGAGATCAGGCGGCGCCCCGGGCGGCGCCGGGCGGCAGCTCCAGCTCGTACCAGACGACCTTGCCGTCCTTGGTGGCGCGCACGCCCCAGCGGTGCGCCAGCTCGTTGACCAGGTGCATGCCGCGGCCGCCCTCGTCCTCGGCCCGGGCGCGGCGCAGCCGGGGCTCGTGCCGGTCCCGGTCGGCGACCTCCACGGTGAGCACCTGGTTGCGGAACATCCGCAGCTGCACCGGGGCGCCGGCGTGCACCAGGGCGTTGGTGATCAGCTCGCTGGTCAGCAGCTCGACCATGTCGGTGAGCCCGTTCAGTCCCCATTCGGTGAGCGTCTCGCGGGCGAACCGCCGGGCGTGCCGGACCATGGCGCGGTCCCCGGCCAGGGTGAGCGTGGCGAGCCGGTCGCTGCCGATCGGCCGCGAGTGCGCCATGATCACCGCGATGTCGTCCTGCCCGGCGGCGGCGCCGAGCGCGGCCAGCACCGCGTCGCAGGTCTGCTCCAGCGAGTTGCGGCGCTCGGCGACGGTGCGGCGCAGCAGGTCGATGCCCTCGTCGAGGTCGCGGCCGCGGCGTTCGACCAGGCCGTCGGTGTAGAGGACGAGGATGGCGTCCTCGTCGAGGGTGGTGTGCACCGACTCGAAGGGCACGCCGCCGACGCCGAGCGGCGCGCCGGGCGGCAGTTCGAGCAGTTCGGTGGAGCCGTCGGCGCGGGCGATGACCGGTGGCAGGTGGCCGGCGGTCGCGGCGGTGCAGATCCGGTCGACCGGGTCGAAGAGCACGCAGACGCAGGTCGCGAACTGGCTCTCGCCGATCGCGGCGGCCGCGTCGTCGAGCCGGCGCAGCACCCGGGCCGGGTCCATCTCCAGGGTGATCAGCGTCCGGGCGACGGTGCGCAGCTGGCCCATGGTGGCGGCGGCCCGGATGCCGTGGCCCATCACGTCGCCGACGATCAGCGCGACCCGGCCGCCGCTGAGCGGCACCACGTCGAACCAGTCGCCGCCGACCTCGCTGATCACGCTGCTGGGCAGGTAGCGGTGGGCGATCTCCAGACCGGGGGTGCGGTGCACGTCCTGCGGCAGCAGGCTGCGCTGCAGGGTGAGCGCGGTGTCCCGCTCGCGGCGGTAGATCCGGGCGTTGTCGATGCAGACGGCGGCGCGGGCGGCGAGCTCCTCGGCGAGCGCAACGTCGGCGTGGGTGAAGGACTCCGGGTTGTGGGTGCGGACGAACTCGACGCCGCCGAGGACCGTGCCGCGGGCGAGCAGCGGCACCATCAGGTACGAGTGGACGCCCGCCTCCAGGCTGGGGGCGATCCGGTTCGGGTGGGCGACGATCCGGCGCAGCGCCGCCTCGTCGACGTGCGGCACCAGGATCGACCGGCCGGTGCGCAGGCTCTGCGCGTACAGCTGCGCCGAGCGCGAGCCACCGCCGACCGGGTCGGCCGCGCCGATCATGGTGCCGTGCGCGCCGACCTCGCCGACCGCGACGGCCCGCAGCATCACCGAGCCGTCCCGGGGGACGGGTTCGGGCTCGTCGCCCTCCAGCACCGACTCCAGCAGGTCGACGGTGACGAAGTCGGCGAACCGCGGGATCACCACGTCGATCAGCTCCTGCGCGGTGCGCTGCAGGTCGAGCGTGGTGCCGATCCGGGTGGAGGCCTCGTTCAGCAGGGCGAGCCTGGCCTGCGCGGCGCCGGCCGCCTCCAGGGCGCGCTGGCGCTGCTCGGCGGCGTCCCGCTCCCGGGTGTAGAGCAGCGCGTTGTCGATGGAGACGGCGGCGCGGGCGGCGAGCTCGCCGGCGAGGCGCAGGTCCTCCTGGTCGTACGGGCGCTCGGTGACGCTGCGGTAGAAGGTGGCGACGCCGACGGCGGAGCCGCGGGCGATCAGCGGCACCACCATGACCGAGCGGACCCGCTGCTCGCGGACGGCCGCGGCCCGCTCCGGGTCGTCGTTGAACCAGTTCAGCGTCGGCTCGTCCAGTTCCGGCAGCAGCACCGGACGGCGGTGGGCGAGCACCCAGGCGTACGGCGTCGACGGGTGGAAGCGGTGCACGCTGCCGACCGGCGAGACCGGGCTCATGCCGCTGCCCGGCACGGTGTGGAAGGCCATCCGGCGCAGCACGGCGGAGCGGTCGGCGCGGCCCGGCGCCGCGGTCTCGGCGCCGCGCACCAGGGCGTCCAGCACTTCGACGACGACCGTGTCCGCGAGCCGCGGGCTGGCCGTCTCGGCGAGCTCCCGGGCGGTCTGCACGAGGTCGAGGGTGGTGCCGATCCGGGCCGAGGCGGCGTTCACCAGGGCGAGCCGCTCCTGCGCGGCGCGGGCCTCGGTGAGGGCCTGCTCGCGGGCCTGCGCGGTCTGCTGCTGGTGCAGGTAGAGACGGGCGTTGTCGATGGCGACGGCGGCCCGGGAGGCGAGTTCGTCACCGAGGGTGCTGTCCTCCGGGCCGAAGCCCTCCCGGTCGGGGCTGCGCGAGTACACCACCATGCCGAGCACGGTGCCGCGGGCGACCAGCGGGGCGACCCGGACCGGCCGCGGCCGGTCGTCGAGGTAGTCGCGGACGCGCTCGGTGAGGGCCTCGTCGGCGAGCAGCGGCAGGTCCCAGTTGGGTGCGACGATCGTCCGGCCCGAGGTGAGCGCCTGCTCGTACACCGACCCGGGCGGGATCCGGTACACCGCCTCGGTCGGCAGTTCGCCGATCGGGTGCTCCGGGTCGGCGGTGGCCACCGCGAGCCGGCGCACCCGCAGCCCTTCCTCCGCGGCGGTCGCCTCCGCGCCCGAGACGAGGTGTTCCAGGGCGAACACGCCGACCGCGTCGGCCAGCCGCGGCACGATCACCTCGGCGAGCTCCCGCGCGGTCTGCCGCAGGTCCAGCGTGGTGCCGATGGAGACGGTGGCCTCCGCCAGCACGGTGAGCCGCTCGCGGGCCATCGCCGCGGCGTGCTCGGCCCGGTACCGCTCGGTGACGTCGACGATGGTCGAGCTGACCCCCAGCACCTGGCCGCCGGGCTCGTCCAGCCGGAAGTACGACGCCGACCAGGCGTGGTCGTGCGTCGGGTCGCTCGGGGTGCGGCCGTGCGAACGGGAGTCGACCACCGGCGGCCCGCCGTCCAGGACCTTGCGCATCACCGCCTCGACCTCGCGGCCGTTGATCCCGGGCAGCACCTCGGTGACCCGCCGGCCGAGGTGCTCGGCGACCGGCAGGCCGTTGATCTTCGCCAGCGCGCTGTTCAGCCGGACGAACCGCAGCTCCGAGTCGTACACCGCCATGCCGACCGGCGACTGGGTGAAGAAGCCGTCCAGCACGGCCAGGTCCGCCTGCAGGCGGCGCAGCGCGGTGACGTCCGAGGCCACCGCGAGGACGAGCGGCCGCCCGTCCGGCCCGGCGATGGGGTGGGTGCGGAACTCCAGGTTCACGTGGTGGCCCTCGCGGTGCTTCACCGGGAACACCCCGGACCAGGCCCGACCGCTGACGATGTGGTCGAAGAGGGTCAGCACGTCGCCCCGCTGGTCCTCGGTGATCAGCAGGTTCGCGGCGAACTCGCCGATCGCCTCCTCGGTGGTGTAGCCGAGCAGGGTCTCGGCGTCGCGGCTCCAGTGCAGGATGCGCCCGTCCTCGGCGATCAGCGCCGTCGCGATCGGCACCATGAGCAGCCCGTCGCGGGCGTGCCCGTCGGGCCCCTCGGCAGCCGGATCCCGGCGATTCGGGGAGCTCGTGCCCTGCTCGGGATTGTCCATGCCAGGCACCGTCCAGAGATCGGCCTTCCGCCCTGCCATCCTCCCATGGCATCCGGAGCCCGCCCAGAGGAGCGCACGGCCGTACGGCGGCCCGGTACGGCCGATAGGGTTCGCACGGTGAGACGCAGGTCAGGCATTCCGGCGAGCCCGCTGCCGCAGCGGGACGGCATCGACGCGGTCCGGCTCCGGCTGCCGCCGGACGGGCGGTGGCCCACCGCCGGCGCGTACCTGCTGGAGCGCTACGGCCCGGCGGTCGGCCCCGGGCGGGTGGCGGCGATGCTGCGGTCGGGCGTCTTCGTCACCGCCGACGGGCCGCTCGCCGCCGACGACCCCTACCGGCCCGGCACCCACGTCTGGTTCCACCGGGAGCTGGAGCCGGAGACCCCGGTGCCCTTCGCCGTCGACGTGCTGCACCGGGACGAGCGGATCGTCGTGGCCGACAAGCCGCACTTCCTCGCCACCACCCCGCGCGGCCGGCACGTCACCGAGACGGCCCTCGCCCGGCTGCGCCGCGACCTCGGCCTGCCCGGCCTCAGCCCCGCCCACCGGCTCGACCGGCTCACCGCCGGGCTGGTGCTGTTCGTCGTCCGCCCCGACCTGCGAGGCGCCTACCAGGGCCTGTTCGAACACCGCACGGTCCGCAAGGAGTACGAGGCGATCGCCCGGCACGACGCGCAGCGGCCGATGCCGGTCACCGTGCGCAGCCGGATCGTCAAGGAGCGCGGCAAGCTCGCGGCCTTCGAGGTCCCGGGGGAGCCCAACAGCGAGAGCCGGATCGAGCTCGCCGAGCACCGCGAGGGCCTCGGCCGCTACCGGCTGCACCCGCACACCGGCCGCACCCACCAGCTGCGGCTGCACATGGCCTCGCTCGGCCTGCCGATCCTCGGCGACCCGCTCTACCCGCGGGTGCTCGCCGAGCCGGCCCCGGACGACTTCCGCCGTCCGCTCCAACTGCTCGCCGCGGTCCTGGAGTTCACCGACCCGGTCAGCAAGGAGCCACTGCACTTCGAGAGCCGCCGCACCCTGGCCGCCTGGACCTCCCCCGCAACCTGGGACAACGGCTAGCGGCGCTGCTCACGTCACGTCGGCAGCCAGCGCCCGTACGGCGGCGACGGTGTCGGCCTCGGCAGCGGTCTTGTCGGGGCGGTAGCGGACCACGCGGGCGAACCGCAGGGCGAGTCCGGCCGGGTAGCGGGGGCTGCGCTGCAGGCCGTCGAAGGCGACCTCCACCACGAGTTCCGGCCGCACCTGCACGTCGTAGTCGCCGCGCCCGGTCTCCCGGGCGAGCAGTTCCCGGGTCTGCCAGGCCAGCAGTTCGTCGGTCAGCCCCTTGAAGGTCTTGCCGAGCATCACCCACTCCGGCAGGCCGGCCGCGCCGCCGGAGCGCGCCCCCAGGTGCAGGTTGCTCAGCCACCCGCGGCGCCGCCCGGTGCCCCATTCGGCGGCGAGCACCACCAGGTCCAGGGTGTGGTGCGGCTTCACCTTGATCCACCCCGCGCCGCGGCGGCCCGCCTCGTACCGCGCCGCGGGGTCCTTGACGACCACCCCCTCGTGGCCGTGGCCGAGCGCGTCGGCCAGGAAGCCGGCGGCCTCCCCGGGGTCGGCGGTGACCAGCCGTGGCACCCGCCGCGGTGCGTCGACCAGACCGGTGAGGGCGGCCCAGCGGCGCTCGCCCGGCTCGTCCGCGAGGTCGGCGCCGTCGAGGTGCAGCAGGTCGAAGAAGTAGGGGTGCAGCGGCACCTCGGCGCGCAGCCGTTCCGGGTCCTGCCGGGAGGCGGTGCGGGCGGCCGTCACCTGGAAGGGCCTCGGTCTGCCGTCCGGGCCCAGGGCGATCGCCTCACCGTCCAGGACGGCGGTGCGGACGGGCAGGGCCAGCGCGGCCTCGACGAGTTCGGGCACCCGGGCGGTGATGTCGTCCAGGCTGCGGGTGAACACCCCCACCTCGTCGCCGGACCGGTGCACCTGCACCCGGATGCCGTCGAGCTTCCACTCCAGGGCGGCGGGGGAGACCTTCGCCAGCGCCTCGGCGACGCCCGGCGCGGAGGAGGCCAGCATCGGCCGGACCGGCCGGCCGACCTCCAGCCCGAAGGCGGTCAGCGCCGCCGCCCCGCCGGTGAGCGCCGCCTCGGCGACCGCCCGGGCCGAGCCGCGGAACATCAGCGCCCGTCGCACCGCCGGGGCCGGTACCCCGGCGGCCCTGGCTACGGCCTCCGCCATGACGCCGTCCAGCGCGCCCTGCCGCAGTTCGCCGACCAGCACGCCGCGCAGCAGCCGCTGCTCGGGTGCGGTGGCCCGTCCGAACAGCGTGTCGAGCAGCGCCCGCCGGGCGCCCTGCGCGCCGCGGCCGTGCACCGCCGCGAGGTCGCCGAGCAGCGCCTCGGTCTCGGCCGTCCCGAGGGTGGCCGCCGCGGCCGGCGGCGGCAGTTCGCGCAGCGCCGCGTAGCCGACGCCGATCCGCATCCGGCGGGACTCGCCGGAGAGCAGCGCGGCCGCCGCCGGGGCCTCCTGCGGGCCGAGGTCCCGCAGGCAGTCCGCGAGCAGGACGATCTTCGCCGTCCGGCCGGGTTCGGCGGCGACGGCCTCCGAGGCCCGGGCTACGCGTTCCAGCACGGCCGACTCCTCCCGCGGCGGGTCACTGCCTGCCATCCTGCCCCGGCTGCGGGGCCGCCGCCGGGTCCCGGTCCCGGGCGGTCGGGCCCGGCCGCGGACCGGTCAGAGCGGGCCGAGGGGCACGGCGGCGCCGGTCAGGGTGTCGTAGCTGCGGCCCGCGTCGAAGGCGCCGGTCAGGTCCGGGTGGCGGCCGACCACCGTGTGGGCGAGGGCCAGCTCCTCGGGCTCCAGCCGGCGGGTCAGGCCGATGTGCGGGGCCCAGCGGCCGGGCAGGTAGTGCGGGTTGGGGTCCGCGGCGCCGTCCAGCAGGAGCCAGACGCGGCGGTGCAGGTCGACCAGTTCGAAGGTCGGGACCACCGCCCAGCTCAGCACCCGTCGGCGGCTGCGCGCCGAGAACGACAGCAGGCCGGTCAGCCGGACGGGCAGCGGCAGCGCCTCGGCCAGCAGTTCGCCCACCGCGTCGAGTGCCCCCTCGGGCGCCGCCCCGCAGGAGGCCAGGGTGAGGTGCGGCCGGTGCCCGGGGTGGGTGTTGTGGGCGAGGCTCGGGAGGCCGGCCCCGGAGAGCTGCTGCCAGACCCCGCGCACCGCCGCGTCGAGGGCGGGCGCGCAGGTCAGCTCGACGGTCTGCATGCGCCCACGCTACGGCCAGGCCGCGGCGCCCCCGCCGACGGGGGTTCACCGCCGCGGCGGCCCTACGCGGGCGCCCGGCCGTCCGCCGGGCGACCATGCGAGAGTGACCACCACCGAGAGCAGCCCGCCGGCCCCGGCCGCCGCGCCGCCCGTCCTGGACCGGCGGCAGCGCAACGTCGTCTTCGTCACGATCATGCTCGGGATGCTGCTGGCCGCCCTCGACCAGACGATCGTCGGCACCGCGCTGCCGACGATCGTCTCCGACCTCGGCGGCGCCCAGCACATGTCCTGGGTGGTCACCTCGTACCTGCTCGCCGAGACGGTGACCACGGCCCTGGTCGGCAAGTTCGGCGACCTGTTCGGCCGCAAGCTGGTCTTCCAGGTGTCGGCGGTCGTCTTCATCACCGGCTCGTTCCTGTGCGGCCTGTCCACCAACATGCTGATGCTGATCGCCTGGCGGGCCATGCAGGGCGTCGGCGCGGGCGGCCTGATGGTCACCTCGATGGCGCTGATCGCCGACGTGATCCCGCTCCGCGAACGCGGCAAGTACCAGGGCGCGATCGGTGCGGTGTTCGGTGTGGCCACCGTCATCGGCCCGCTGCTCGGCGGCCTGTTCACCGACCACCTGACCTGGCGCTGGGCGTTCTACGTCAACGTGCCGATCGCGATCGTGGTGGTGCTCGCCGCGGCCCGGACGATCCCCTCGGTGCGGGCCCCCGGCCGCCCGGTGATCGACTACCTGGGCATCGCCCTGGTCGCGGTCGGCGCGAGCGCGGTGATCCTGGCGACCAGCTGGGGCGGCAACGAGTACGCCTGGAGCTCGCCGGTCATCCTCGGCCTGTTCGTCGGCGGGGCCGCCGCCCTCGGCCTGTTCTGCTGGGTCGAGACCCGGGCCGCCGAGCCGATGCTGCCGATGCGGCTGTTCCGCAACCCGGTCTTCACCGTCTGCGCGGTGCTGAGCTTCATCGTCGGCTTCGCGATGCTCGGCGCGATGACCTTCCTGCCGACCTTCCTGCAGTACGTCGACGGGGACTCGGCCACGATCTCCGGGGTGCGGACCCTGCCGATGGTCTTCGGCCTGCTGATCGCCTCGGTGTTCAGCGGAACGATGGTCAGCCGCACCGGCCGCTACCGGATCTTCCCGATCGTCGGCTCGGCCGTCATGGGCGTCGGCCTGTACCTGCTGTCGCTGATGGACGCGGACACCCCGAGCTGGCAGCAGTCGCTCTCCATGCTGGTGCTCGGCGCGGGCATCGGCCTGTGCATGCAGGTGCTCACCATCGCCGTGCAGAACACCGTCGACTACGCCGACCTGGGCACCTCCACCTCGGGCGTCACGTTCTTCCGCACCCTCGGCAGCTCCTTCGGCACGGCCGTCTTCGGCACCATCTACACCAACACCCTCGGTGACCGGCTCGCCGACGGCATCGCCACCTCCGTCCGGCTCACCGGCGCCGACCCGGCCGTCCTGGCGCAGGCCGCGCAGAACCCGAAGGACCTGCACGCGCTGCCCGCCGACCAGGCCGCGCCGATCGTCGACGCCTACGCGGACGCCCTGCACACCGTCTTCCTGTGGACGGTGCCGGTGGCCGCGGTCGGCTTCGTCGTCGCGCTCTTCCTCAAGCAGGTGAAGCTCCGCGACTCCACCCGGGCCTCCTCCACCGACATGGGCGAGGGCTTCGCCTCCCCGGTCTCCGGGGACTCGGCGCGGGTGCTCGAACTCTCCGTCGCCAAGATCATCCGCGGCACCGACCAGGACACCGCCCGGGACGTCGTCGCCCGCTCCGGCACCCGGCTGGACATCGCCGTGGCCTGGGCCGTCATGCAGGTCGAGCTCTTCACCCGGACGGTCGGCCACGCCTCGCTCACCCTGATCGCGGCCCGTCGGCGACTGCCCGGCGAGGTGCTCGAACCGGTCTTCGACCGGGCCGTCGGCGAGGGCTGGCTGACCCGGGTGAACGGCTACTTCATGCACACCGAGGCGGGGCAGCGGGAGGCCGAGCTGATCGGCGGCGCCTGGGCCCAGTGGCTCAACGACCAGCTCGAACAGGAGGCCGGCCGCCCCCGCAGCGCCGAACTCCGCGCCGCCGTCCACACCATCGCCAAACGCCTCATCGCGGAGGACCTCACCGAGGGCCTCCCGTCCCGTGAACCGGGCGACACGGTGGGGGCCGGCAAGCGCTAGGAACCGTCCTCATGGTGCGGGGCCGCCTGCCCGAGTGCCGGGCCGCTCAGTCCCGCAGGGTGGCCGCCAGCAGGGCGACGTCGTCGTCGGCGGTGGGGGAGAGACCGGTGAGGACGGCGTCGAGGAGCTGTTCGCCGCCGGCGTGCGGCGGGAGGCGCAGGTGGGTGAGGCGGGCGAGCGAGTCGTCGATGGCCTCGTCGCGGCGCTCGACCAGGCCGTCGGTGTAGAGCAGCAGGTGGTGGCCGGGCGGGCACTGCGCCGTCGCCTCGGGGTACCCGCCGAACCCGGCGGCCAGCGGCGGCCCCGGCTCGACCTGCAGCAGCCGGACCGATCCGTCGGGCGCGACCAGGGCGGGCGGCAGGTGCCCGGCGCTGGCGAAGGTGCAGGTGCCGGTCCGCGGGGACATCACCACCGCGAGGCAGGTCGCCGGGCGGCCGGTGGCGAGCGGCGCGGTCAGCCGGTCCATCCGGTCCAGGACGCGGCCCGGCGGCAGGTTCCCGGCGGCGACCATCCGCAGCATCGCCTGGTAGTGGCTCATCTCGACGGCGGCCTCCAGGCTGTGCCCCATCACGTCGCCGATCGCCAGCAGGGTGCTGCCGTCCGGGCGGGCCACCGTCTCGTAGAAGTCGCCGCCGACCAGGGCGCTCGCCCCGGCGGGCCGGTAGCGGAAGGCCACTTCGAGGCCCGGGTGGGGGGCGCCGGGCTCGGCGAGGAGGGCGCGCTGCAGGTCGAGGGCGATGCCGTGCTCGCGGGTGAAGCGCCGGGCGTTGTCGATGCTGACGGCGGCCCGCAGCGCCAGGTCCGACACCACCACGGTGTCCTCCGGGGTGAACAGCGGCGACTCGCCGGCCCGGATCAGCGTGACCGTGCCGAGGGCGCGGCCGCGTGCCACCAGCGGCACCACCAGGCCGGAGTGCACCCCGCCGCGGCGCAGCGCAGCCAGCCGGTCCGGGTGCGCCGCGGCCCGGCCGAGCCGGTCGTCGGTCGGCATGTTCTCGATCACCGGCCGCCCGGTCTCCAACGCGCGACGGGCGGCCGAGCCGGGCTGGTGGTCGATGTGCTCGCCGGCCTTGCCGAGGGCCGCCGCCGTCTCCTCCAGGTCGGGCACGGCGACCAGGGAGGCACGGCGCAGCCGCAGGACGCCCGGCACGGTTTGCCCGGAGGGGGCCTCCTCGGGCGGCAGCACGTCCACCGAGGCGGCGTCGCCGAGCTCGGGGACGAGGAAGCGGGCGAGCTCGACGCAGGTGGTGTCCATGTCGAGGGTGGTGCCGATCCGGGTGGAGGCGCTGTCGAGCATGGACAGCCGTTCCCGGGCCCGCTCCAGTTCGTTCTGCTGCTGCCGGGAGGCGGTCACCTCCAGCACGATGCCGGCGATGCCGATGACCGTGCCGTCCACCTCCAGGCGGTGGTAGGCGCCGTGGAAGTAGCGCCGGGCGAGCGGCGAGGGCACCCGGGTCTGACCGCTGGAGGTGGTCTCGCGGGGGACGCCGTCGGCGAGCACCGCCCGCAGGACGTCGAGCCGGGCGTCGATGCCGGGCACGACCTCGGCGATGGTGCGGCCGATGTGGTCGGCGGCCGGGGCGCCGTTCATCCGGGCCAGGGCGGAGTTGACGTACACGTACCGCAGCTGGGTGTCGAGGACGCCGACCGCGCCGGGGGTGCCCTCCAGCAGCTCGCGGACGGGGGACGGCAGGGCGCGCCACACACGGTCGTCGGCCACGGGCGTCACCGCCTTCCGGCAGCAGGTCTGCCCTCCATCGTCGCGGGCGGGCCGGGCTGCTGCATCCGCACCCGGCCCGGTGCCGACTTGCCGCGCGGCCGCGCGCTGACAAGGTGGAGAGCGAGCCCTAGGCCCGGAGAGGGGTGCACCTGTGCAGCCGAACGACCGCGACCGCACCGACGCCGCTCTGCTGGAGGCACTCTTCACCCGTGCCCCGGCCGGCCTGTTCGTGCTCGACCCGAATCTGCGGGTGGTGCGCTTCAACAGCGCCGCGCGCGGTATGCGCGGCATGCCGCCGGACGCGGTGGTCGGCCGGACGGTGGAGGAGTTCGCCCCGGGATTCCCGCACGAGAAGCTGACCGAGGTCGCCCGGTCCGTCCTGGCGACCGGCAACTCGGTCCGGGGCTTCCGGGTCTCCGGCACGCTCCCGCACGCCTCGGGCCGACGGATGGTCGTCTCGCTGTCGGTCTTCCGGCTCAGCGCCCCCGGCGGCCGGGTCCTCGGACTCGCCGTGATGGTCGAGGACGTCACCGAGCAGCAGGCCACCGCCGACCGGCTGTCGATCCTGCACGACGCGCAGCGGCTGATCGGCTCCACCCTGGACGCCTCCGCGACCGTCGGCGAGCTCGCCGAGGTGGTGATCGGGCGCTTCGCCGACATCGTGATCGTCGACCTGCTGGACGACGTGCTGCGCGGCCAGCGGCTGCAGCCCGGCCCGGTCGCCGCCGACGCGCCGCTGCGCCGGGTGGTGCTGCGCTCCGTCGAGGACTTCCGGAGCGCGACGCCGAAGGGCGAGCTGACCTCGCTGCAGTTCCCGACCGTGCTCACCCAGAGCCTGCACGACCACCACCCCCGGCTGATCGCCCGGCTCACCCCGGACGAGCCGCTGCTCGCGGCCGACCCGCTGCGCGCCCAGCGGCTCGCCGAGGCCGGCGCCCGCTCGCTGATCGTCGCGCCGCTCACCGTGCACGGCACCGCCCTGGGTCTCGCCGCCTTCATCCGGACGACCACCGAGACGCCGTTCGACGAGGACGACCTCGAACTGGCGGGGGAGCTGGCCGACCGGACGACGCTCAGCGTCCACCGGGCCTGGCAGTACCTGCACGAGCGGACCATCGCGACCGCGCTGCAGCGCAGGCTGCTGCCCGTCCGCCCGCCCGACCTGCCCGCCGTCGACACTGCCTACCTGCACCTGTCCGGCGACGCCGGGGCCGACTGGTTCGACGTCGTCCCGCTCTCCGGCGGCCGGGTCGCCCTGGTCTGCGGCACCGTCGTGGGACGCGGCGTCGAGGCGGCCGCCACCATGGGCCAGCTGCGCACCGTCGTGCAGACCCTGGCCCGGCAGGACCTCCCGGCCGACGAACTGCTCGGCGTCCTCGACGAGACCGTGCGGCGGCTGGCCGAGGAGACCGTCCCGGAGCCGGGCGAGCCGCCCGTCGCCGCCAGCTGCCTCTACCTGGTCTACGACCCGGTGACCGGCCGGTGCAGCGCGGCCGCCGCCGGGCACCCGCCGCTGGTGCCGATCGCCCGCGACGGCGGCCTGCTCGACTTCGAGGTGCCCGTCGGCCCGGCGCTCGGCCGCGGCGGCGGCGAGGGCTACGAGGCGGTCTCCGTCGAACTGCCCGAGGGCAGCCTGCTCGCCCTGCACACCCGCGGCCTCACCGCCGGCCCCGACGCCGCGGACCGGTCCGCCCGGGACCGGCTGCGCCGGCTGCTGGCCCACCCCGACCGCAGCCTGCGCGAGCTGTGCGACGACGTCGCGTACGCCGCCGTCCCGCACCGGCTCGACGAGGACGCGCTGCTGCTGCTCGCCCGGACGAAGCTGTTCGGCAGCGACCGGGTCGCCCTGTGGACGCTGCCCGCCGACCCGGCCGTGGTCTCCACCGCGCGCACCCTCGTCGCCCAGCAGCTCGCCGCATGGGGGCTGGAGTCGATCGCCGCCGACACCGAACTGATCGTCAGCGAGCTGGTCACCAATGCGATCCGCTACGGCCGCGGGCCGGTGCGGCTGCGGCTGATCCGCGACCGCGGCCTGCTCTGCGAGGTCTCCGACAGCAACTCCGCCGCCCCGCACATGCGGCTCGCCCGCAGCGGGGACGAGGGCGGCCGCGGCCTGTTCCTGGTGATGCACCTGAGCCGCCGCTGGGGCACCCGGTACGGCGGACGCGGCAAGACCGTCTGGTCCGAGCAGCCCGTCCCCGACCCGGTGCGGGCCGCAACCATCGCATGATCGACTCGTTGGATGATCTGCAGTCCACCCCGGCTGCCGCCCGGACCGCGGGGCCCGTCCGACCACTCCGCCGCGCGCGCGACGGGACCGTCAGACAAGCCCTAGCCACCGGAGCCCGCTCCCATGGACCGCCCCACCCTGCGCCGCCCCGCGCCGCGGCCCGTCGCCGCGCCCCGCCCGCCCGAGCCGGACGCGACCGAGCCGGCCGCCGCAGAGCCTCCGGGGCCGCTCCCCGGCGGCCCGCCGCGCGGGGCCGCGGTGCTCAGCGACGCCGAGGAGGTCCTGGTCGTCAACTACCGCCGCCTCGCCCGGATCGCCTACCTGGTGCTGCCCGCCGGGGCCGACCGCCGCCGGCGCCTGCTGCGCGCCCACGCCGTCACCCAGCGCGCCCTCGCCGGACCGCCCTGGCACCCCGCCGCCCGCCGCGGCCCGGCCGAGGAGCTCTACGAGGAGCTGCGCGACCGCGTGGTGCGGCGCGCCCTCGCCGCCGCCCACCGGCCCGGCGACCGGGCCGTCCGGCTGCTGCCGCAGGTCTGGGGCCTGCGGCTGACCACGGTGGACGGCGGCCCCGAGGCCGTCGCACTGGACCGCGCCCTCGCCGCGCTGAGCCCCGCCGGACGCGCCGCCTACGCGCTGCGCGCCGTGGACGGCCTGCCGCCCGCCGAAGTCCGCGCCCTCCTCCTCCGGGCCGGCGAGACCCGCCCCGACCGGGCCCGCCGCGAGGCCGTCGCCGTCCCCGCCGAACTCGCCGGGCACGGGGACGGCGAGCGCTTCGACCCGTGCACCGTCCGCGTCCAGCCCGGCGACCTGATCCGCCGCCGGCGGGCCGCCCGGGTCGCCGCCGCCGCGCTGCTGCTCCTGCCCCTCGCCGCGGGCGTCCAGCTCGTCCGGCACGAGTCCCGCGCACCCGCGCTCCGGCTGCCGGGCAGCCCCGACCGGGTCGCCGCCGCGCCCCGCCCCGACGCGCTCGTACGGGCCGACCCCGGGCTGTGGCGCCGCACCGCCCGGCTCGACCACTCCGCCTGGCCCGCCCGCGGCGACCGCACCGGCGACCGGGCCCTGCTCGGCCGCGCCCTCGCCGCCTGGGACGGCGCCGCCCCCGCCGGCCTCGAACCCGGCACCGCCGGCGGACCGCCCGCCGCACCGCCGCACCTGCTCTACGCCGGCACCGTCGACGGCGACGAGGTCGTCCTGCTCTCCGACGGCGGCCGGATCGCCCGCTGGACGGACGGCCGCGGCCTGCAGCTCGCCCGGGCCGACGACTCCGACGTCACCACCGCCGCCGCCCTGGTGCTGCACCGCACCGGCGACGCCGTCCGCTACCTGCTCGCCCCCTGGGTCGCCGAGGCCTCGCTCCGCAGCCTCCGCGCCCCGGACACGCCCGCCCGCCCGCTCGGCCGCCGCGACGGCGTCACCGACCCGGTGCCCGCACCCCCGGCCGGCAGCTGCCCCGACCTCACCGCCCTGCAACTGCGCTCCTCCCGGGACGTCGCCGAGGACCACGCCTTCCTGCTCGCCGACCTCGGCGGCCTCGCCCCCGCCCACCTCACCTACACCCCGCCGCCCGCCACCGGCGCCGCCCGCGCACCCCGCGCACCCCGCGAGGCCACCGGGACGGAGGCACTGACCACCTGGGCGCGCACCGTCTGCGCCCTCCCCGAGCGTGCCGCCGGCGTCAAGGCGCTGAACGCCTGGGCCTTCGCCGTCCAGCCGCTGCCCCAGCTGGCCGGCACCGCCACCTGGGTCTGCCTGCGCACCGACCGCTGGAACGGCACCGGCTCCGCCGCCACCGAACTGCTGCTGCCCGGCACCGACGCCGCCAGGACGGGCTACGCCGAGGGCCGCGGCTGCAGCCGCTTCGACCAGGACGCCGTGGCCTGGAGCAGGTGGCACGCCCCCGACGGGCAGGACCTGCTGCTCGTCGCCGCCAGCCGCCGCGTCGTCAGCCTCACCGTGCACGAGCCGGGCGCCGCCGACCGCTCCGTCCGCGACCGCACCCTGGTGGTCGACCGGCCCGGCCCGGACCGGCCCACCGTGGAGGGCGCCCGCGCCGACGGCACACCCGTCCGCCCGCTGCCCTGACGGCCCGCGGGCTCCGCCGCCGCTCACCCGCCCGGCCGCCCCGGCGGGCCGCGAACGCCCGCGCCGCATACGGTCGT
Organism: Streptomyces sp. NRRL B-24484; assembly: GCF_000717715.1. GTDB lineage: Bacteria > Actinomycetota > Actinomycetes > Streptomycetales > Streptomycetaceae > Kitasatospora. The sequence continues at coordinate 91,055 of NZ_JOAI01000028.1, forward strand.
CGGGATCCCTGCGGACACGGCCGGACACGACGACGGGAGGCCCGGGTGGCCACGACCAGCCTGCCGGAGGCGGCACCGCCGGCGCCGCCGCCCGAGCCGGCGGCACCGGGACGGGTCGCCCTGCGGGCCTCCCTCGCCGCGAGCGGTGCCTGCGTCCTGCTGATCCTCGCGATCGTGCTCGGCAGCCGCGGACTGCGCGACTTCGACTCCGCGTTGGTGCCCTACGCCGTCGCCACCGTCTTCCTGACCTTCGGCGTCGTCCACCGCTACACCGTCTGGATCTCCGCCCCCGCGGCCGCCCGCCTGTTCCGCCAGGGATGGCGCGCCGCCCTGTCCTGGCACAACCTGCGCCGGCTGCCCACCGCCCTGCCCCGGCTCGCCGTGACCTACCTCGGCGTCCAGAAGTTCCTCGGCGCCCGCTCGCACGCCCGCTGGGCCGCCCACCAACTCCTGTTCTGGGGCTGCCTGCTGGCCGCCGCCATCACCTTCCCGCTGACCTGGGGCTGGTTCACCTTCACCGCCGTCGGCCCGGACGGCCCCGGCTACCGGATGCGGCTGTGGGGCATCGAGGTCTTCGGCTTCACCTACGACAGCGCCCTCGGCTGGGCGCTCTACCACGGACTCGACCTGGCCGCCGTGATGGTGATCGGCGGCAGCGGCTACTTCCTGTGGCGCCGGATGCGCGACCGGCAGGCCGTCACCGGGCAGCGCTTCGGCTACGACCTCGTCCCGCTGCTCGCCCTGATCACCGTCTCCGTCACCGGACTGCTGCTCACCTTCTCCGAGATCGCCCTCCAGGGCGGCGGCTACCAGTTCCTGTCCGTGCTGCACATGGCGTCCGTCGTGCTCACCCTTGTCTACCTGCCGTTCGGCAAGTTCTTCCACATCGTGCAGCGCCCGGCCGCCGTCGGCATGCAGCTGTTCAAACTGGTCTCCCGCACCGACGGCGAGATCCTGCACTGCCGCAACTGCGGCCGGCCGATCGACACCGCCGCGTACATCGCCAACCTCCGCGGCACCATGCGCGACCTCCACCTCGACTTCGACAGCTGGGCGGAGACCTGCCCCCGCTGCAAACGGGTGCTGCGCGGCGGCGCCTACCTCTCCCAGGTGAAACGGGGCTTCCGGTGACCGACTCCGCCCGCCGCATCGACCCCGTGATCGCACCCCCCGGCACCCGCGGCTTCCGCGACGCGGGCGGCCTGCCCGCGGCCGGCTGGCGCGCCGACCTCGGCGACGAGACCCTGGTGCCCACCCACTGCTGCTTCTGCGGCGTCCAGTGCGGCATGTACCTGCGCGTCGCCGGCGGCAAGGTCTTCGGCGTCGAACCCCGCAACCACGACATCAACCGGATGCGGCTCTGCCCCAAGGGAATCAACGCCTACCAGCAGGTCAACCACCCCGACCGGCTCACCGCCCCGCTGCTGCGCCGCTCCCGCGACGAGCCCTTCCGCGAGGTCGGCTGGGACGAGGCCCTCGACCACGTTGCCGAACGGATCCGCGCGATCCAGGCCGAGCACGGCCGGGACGCCTTCGGCATGCTCGGCGGCGCCAGCCTCTTCTCCGAGAAGACCTACCTGGTCGGCAAGTTCGCCCGGATCGCGCTGCGCACCCGGCACGTCGACTACAACGGCCGGCTCTGCATGGTCAGCGCCGCCGGCGCCAACAAACTGGCCTTCGGCATCGACCGCGCCGCCAACCCCTTCGCCGACATCCTGCAGACCGACTGCCTGCTGATCGCCGGGGCCAACGTCGGCGAGTGCTTCCCGGTGATGACCCAGTACGTGTGGGGCGCCCGGGACCGCGGCGCCGTCCTGATCGTCGTCGACCCGCGGCAGACCGCGATCGCCCGCACCGCCGACGTGCACGTGGCGCTGCGCTCCGGCACCGACTCCGCCTTCTTCAACGCGGTGCTGAACACCGTCGTCCGCGAGGGCCTCACCGACGAGGCCTTCCTCGCCGGGCACACCACCGGCTGGGACGAGGTCCGGGCGGCCGTCGCCGCGTACACCCCCGAGCGGGCCGCGGAGATCTGCGGCGTCCCCGCCGAACAGGTCGTCCAGGTGGCACGGCTGTTCGGCAGCGCGCCGCGGGCCATGGCCTGGCACGCCCGCGGCATCGAGCACCACACCCAGGGCGTCGAGAACTGCCTCTCCGTCATCAACCTCTGCACCGCCACCGGCAACCTGGGCCGCCCGGGCTGCGGCTACGGCACCATCACCGGCCAGGGCAACGGCCAGGGCGGCCGCGAGCACGGGCAGAAGGCCGACCTGCTGCCCGGCGGACGCTCCATCCTCGACCCGGAGCACCGCCGGCAGATCAGCGCGATCTGGGGCATCGACGAGACCGAACTGCCCCCTGCCGGAACCTCGATGATGGAGATGGTGCACCAGATGCGGCGCCGCGAGATCCGCGGCCTGCTCGGCGTCTGCAACAACCCCTTCGTCTCGCTGCCGAACCACTCCGTGGTGAAGGAGGGGTACGGCACCCTCGACTTCCACGTCCAGCTCGACTTCTTCCTCTCCGAGACCGCCGCCGACGCGCACGTGGTGCTGCCGGTCACCACCTGGGCCGAGGACGAGGGCGTGATGGCCAACGCCGAGGCCAGGGTGGTCAAGCACAACAAGGCCCAGGACCCGCCGCCCGGCGTGCTCACCGACACCCGGGTGCTCTGCGAACTCGCCGAACGCCTCGGCGCCGGCGACAAGTTCCGCTTCGCCGGCTCCCGCGAGGTCTTCGACGAACTGCGCCGTGCCTCGGCCGGCACCGTCGTCGACTACCACGGCATCACCTACGAGCGACTGGAGGAGACCGGCGGCATCGCCTGGCCCTGCCCCTCCGTCGACCACCCCGGCACCCCGCGGCTGTTCGAGGACGGCCGCACCTACCACCCGGACGGGAAGGTCCACCTGCAGGTCGTCGAGTGGCACCCGCCCGCCGACCCGTACGACGACGAGTACCCGATGACGCTGACCACCGGACGCACCGTCGCGCACTACCTCTCCGGCAACCAGACCCGGCGGCTCGGCGGACTCGTCGAGCAGACCCCGCGGCCCTGGGTCGAGGTGCACCCCTCGCACGGCTTCCGCACCGGCGACGCCGTCCGCGTCGTCACCCGCCGCGGCGCGACCGTGCTGCCCGCCCTGGTCACCGAGGCGATCCGGGCCGACCACGTCTTCGTGCCCTACCACTGGCCGTACCCCGTCGCCGCCAACCAGCTGACGATCGACGCCCTCGACCCGCGTTCCAAGATCCCCGAGTACAAGGTGTGCGCGGTGCGGATCGAACGGGCCGAGGCCCTCGACGAGGTGCCCGCACCGCCCGTCGCGCCCGGGCGCACCGCCTACCCCGAGGCCCAGGCCTCGCGCACCGACCCGCTGCCGCCGACCGCCCCGCAGGGACGCGGCACCGCCGAGAGGGGATGACCGGATGCTCGGCAGGACCGTCTTCATCGACCCCGGACGCTGCATAGGCTGCCAGGCCTGCGTCTCCGCCTGCCGCGAGTGCGACTCGCACCGCGGCAAGTCGATGATCCACCTCGACTATCCCGACGAGGGCCACTCGGTGGCCTCGCTGCCCACCCTCTGCATGCACTGCGAGGACCCGGTCGCGCCCTGCGCGCAGGTCTGCCCGGCCGACGCGATCCTGATCACCGCCGACGGCGTCGTCCAGGAGGCCGACCCCACCCGCTGCATCGGCTGCGCCAACTGCGTCAACGCCTGCCCGTTCGGCGTCCCCAAGATCGACCTCGACGCCAAGCTGCAGATGAAGTGCAACCTCTGCTACGACCGCACCTCCCGCGGCCTGGCCCCGATGTGCGCCACCGTCTGCCCGACCGGCGCCCTCTTCTACGGCACGGTCGAGGAGCTCCAGGCCGAGCGGCCCGGCGTCGAGGTCTCCACGCACTTCTCCTTCGGCACCGCCGAGGTGGCCACCGGCGTCGCCGTCGTCGTGCCGGCCGAGCGCCGCGCACCCGTCCCGGGCGGACTGCTGCCGCTCGTCGAGGTCAACGGGCGCCCCGCGCCCGGGAACGGAGCGGCGCGATGACCGACCCGACGGACACCGAGGGCGCATCGCTCGAACACGCGTCCCTGGTCGACCGGATCTCCGCCGACTCCCTCACCACCCGCCGCGACTACCTGCGGATCGTCGCCACCGTCTCCGGCGGCCTCGCCGTCGGCTCCACCGTCGTCGCCGCCGGCGTGCTGCCCCGGCACGGCGACGGCACCGCCACCCCGCTGCGGATCGCCGACCGGATGGGCCGCGGCCAGGCCGTCTCCTTCTCCTACCCCGGCGAGGACGACCGGGCGATTGCCGCCCGGCTCTCCGACGGCACCCTGGTCGGCTGGTCGACGATCTGCACCCACCTCGCCTGCGGTGTCGTCCGCCGCCCCGACCACGGCCGCGACGGCGACCTGTACTGCCCCTGCCACGAGGGCGAGTTCGACATCCGCACCGGCGAGGTGACGGCCGGACCGCCGCCGCGGCCGCTGCCCAGGGTGCTGCTGGTCGAGGACGCCCGTGGCGCGGTCTGGGCCGTCGGCACCGCCCGCTCCGGCGAGGAGCCGCAGGCCGGTCTCTGCCGCGGGCTGCGCGAACAGGACCCGGACCTGGCCGACCGGATCGGCTGCGGCTCGTGACCGCCCCCGGGGAGTACCACGCCGGCAGCGAGCAGCCCGGCCTCAACCGGCCGCTGCACGAACGCTATCCACAGATCCGGGCGACCAGCGGCTACGCCGACCCGCGGGTGCACGCCCCCGGCCCCGGGCCCGGCGCGGGCGGCGAGCACGAGCCGGAGCGCTCCGCGATGCTCAGCGCCCGGGTCGCCCTGGCCTGCACCGTCGTGATCGGCCAGCTCTGGGCCCTGACGGTGGCCACCGACGCCTGGATGGAGGGCCGCACCGGTACCGCCTGGTGGTGCACCGGGTTCTCCGCGCTCTCCTTCCTGGTGGTGCTCGGCGTCTGGTGGTACGCGCCGCGCCAGGACCGGTAGCCGGCCCCGGGACGGCCGGGCGGCGGGCTCAGCCGGGCAGCGCGGTCGAGGATGCGCCCGTCCACCGTGCCGACGACCGGCCGTCCCGCCGCGGTCGCGGCCAGCGAGAGCGGCGAGACACGGACGCCGTCCACCGTGAGGGCGGTGCGCAGCAGCACCGCGCCGGCCACGGCGTCGAGCGCGACGAGCCCGCCCGACCGGAGGGCCGCCCAGACCGTCCCGCAGGCCTCGTCCAGCGCGGTCACCGCCGCGTTCACCGGCCACCCGGCGGTGACGGCGAGCCGCCGGCGGAGGTCGTCGAGCCCGTGGACGCCGATCCGGCCCGTGGGCCGGTCGCCGACGGCGCGGCCGGGCCGGCCGGGCGGCACCCGAACGGCCGGTTCGGGAGGCGGGGGCGGGCCGCCGCGCCCCACGGGGTATAACTGGCAGCGTGACCACCGATCTGCCTCCCTCGACCAGACCCGTGACACTGGAGCACGTCGCGAAGGTGGCCGGCGTGTCCCGGGCGACCGTCTCCCGCGTGGTGAACGGCAAGTCCACCGTCGACCCGGAGCTGCGCCGGATCGTCGAGGAGGCCGTCGCCGCGACCAACTACGTGCCGAACTCCGCCGCCCGCTCGCTCGTCACCCGGCGCACCAACTCGGTGGCGCTGGTGGTGTCCGAGGCGGAGCGCCGCGGCCAGCCGCTCGACCCGTTCGTCGGCCGGATGTTCACCGACCCGCACTTCGGCCGGGTCGTGAGCGGCGTGATCCAGGTGCTGCGCCCGCAGGGCATGGCGATGGTGCTGATGCTGGCGGACGACGCCGAGTCGCGCGGCCAGCTGCAGCGGTACCTCCGGCAGGGCCACGTCGACGGCGTCATCCTGGTCTCCTCGCACGCCGCGGACCCGCTGCCGCAGTGGCTCACCGAGGCGCGCATCCCCGCCGTGCTGGCCTCCCGGCCGGCCTCCTCCGCCTCGATCGCCTACGTGGACGTGGACCAGCGCGAGGGCGTACGGCTGGCCGTCGACCACCTGGTCGGCCTCGGGCGGCAGCGGATCGCCACGATCAGCGGACCGCTGGACATGCCGGCCAGCCGCGAGCGGCTCGACGGCTTCCGCGAGGCGCTGGCCGCGCACGGCCGCGGCGATGCCGTCCACGTCGAGGGCGACTTCACCCAGGACGGCGGGGCGACCGCGATGCGGGCACTGCTGGAGTGCGACCCGGACCTGGACGCGGTGTTCATCGCCTCCGACCTGATGGCCCTCGGGGCGCTGCCGGTGCTGTCGCGCAGCGGACGGCGCGTGCCGGAGGACGTGGCGGTGGTCGGGTTCGACGACAGCAGCGCGGCGCTGGCGTGCGACCCGCAGCTGACCACCGTGCGGCAGCCGGTGGAGGACATGGCGGCCGAGATGGCGCGGCTGGTGCTGCGGCAGATCGCGGAGCCGGCGAAGACGATGCCGATGGTGGTGTTCCGGCCGACGCTGGTCGTGCGGCAGTCCGCCTGAGGGGTGTCCTCGGAGGCCGTGGTGGGATCACCCGCGCGCCCCTGAGGTGCGCCCGACTCGGAGAGCGTTTTCTCGATTCTGGGCAGTAGTCAGGTGCACGCCCATTGACACCGGAGGTTTTTCGGGGGCACTCTCGTGGCGCTGGTGAGAGAGCGCTCTCTCGACATCGTCGGTCCTGAGGAGGACGGCTCGTGGACCTGATCGCCCCGGAGTGGCACCGGCCGACCCTGGAGGACGTGGCCCAGCGGGCCGGGGTGTCCCGGGCCACCGCCTCCCGGGTGGTCAGCGGGTCGCACCCCGTCAGCGAACGCCGCCGGTCGGCGGTGCTGCGGGCCGTCGCCGACCTGCAGTACGTGCCCAACCAGGCCGGCCGTTCGCTGGTGAGCCGCCGCACCGGCTCCTACGCGCTGGTGCTGCCGGAGGGCACGGGGCAGGTCTTCTCGGAGGGCTTCTTCCCTGCGCTGATCCACGGGGCCACCGCGGAACTCGAGGATTCCGACGAACAGTTGGTGATCCTGCTGGCCGGGTCGGCGGCCGGCCGGCGGCGGATCGAGCAGTTCGTGCGGGGCGGTCACGTGGACGGCGTGGTGCTCGCCTCGGTGCACGACCGCGACCCGCTGCCGGGTCTGCTCGCCGGCACCGGCGTCCCCGTGGTCTGCTGCGAACGGGCCTACGGCGATGTGCAGTTGCCCTATGTGGGCGTAGACAACGCGGGCGGCGCGGCCGCCGCCGTCCGGTACCTGAAGAAGATCGGCCGCACCCGGATCGCCACCGTCGCGGGGCCCTCGTCCACCCCGGCCGGGCAGGACCGGCTGGGCGCCTACCTGCGGGAGACCGGCCGGGTGCACCGCCGTCCGCTGGTCGCCGAGGCCGACTTCACCGTCGAGGGCGGGCGGGCCGCCACCGCCCGGCTGCTGGCGGAGGAGCCGCGGATCGACGGCCTGTTCGCCGCCTCCGACCTGATGGCCGTGGGGGCGCTGGAGGCGCTCCGCCGGGCCGGGCGCCGGGTGCCCGAGGACGTCGCCGTGGTCGGCTTCGACGACGTGGACTGTGCCCGCACCGCGGAACCCGCACTCACCACCGTGCACCAGCCCATCGAGCAGCTCGGCCGCCAACTCGTCCGCCTGGTGCAGCGGTTGGCCGCAGGGGAGGAGGTCGGACCGGCGCTGGTGCTGCCCACCGCGCTGGTCCTGCGCGACTCCGCCTGACCGCGACCGCCCGCCCGTCCCAACCCCACCCCGAGGACGGCCATGGACCACACCCGCACGCAGCCGCCGGCCCGCGGACCGCCCGCGCCGGCCGCACCGCCCCACCCGTGCACCGCAGTACCGACTCCGCACCACCCCCACCCAGCTGGAGTTCCCCATGACCACCGCACCACCGGCCGCCGCGGCGCGCCCCCACCGGGTGCTGACCCGGTTGCTCACCGCCCTCGTCCTGGCCCTCGGCGCCCTGCTCGTACCGTTCGCGCCGGCCGCCCCGGCGGCGGAGAGCCTGCTCTCGCAGGGCAAGACCGTCACCGCCTCCTCCACCGAGAACGGCGTGGCCTTCCCCGCCTCGGCCGCCGTCGACGGCAACGCCGGCACCCGCTGGTCGAGCGCCTTCGGCGACCCGCAGTGGCTGCAGGTCGACCTCGGCGCCACGGCCACCGTCAGCCGGGTCGTCCTGCAGTGGGAGGCGGCCTACGCGACCGGCTTCAAGCTGCAGACCTCGGCCGACGGCAGCACCTGGACGGACGTCTACACCACCGCGAGCGGCACCGGCGGCACCCAGAACCTCACCGTCAACGGCACCGGCCGCTACGTCCGGATGTACGGCACCGCCCGCGCCACCCAGTACGGCTACTCGCTCTGGGAGTTCCAGGTCTACGGCGCCCCGGGCGGCGGCACCGGCGGCGGTGACGTCCAACTCTCCTACGACAAGCCCGCGGTGGCCTCCAGCAGCCAGAACGACGGCGGCTGCGGCAACTGCACGCCGAGCAAGGCGGTCGACCAGGACCCGGCCACCCGCTGGGCCACCTCCGCCTGGAGCGACCCGGGCTGGATCTACATCGACCTCGGTGCCACGGCCACCGTCCACAAGGTCGTCCTGCAGTGGGACCCGGCCTACGCCACCGCGTACAAGCTGCAGGTCTCGGGCGACGCCGTCAACTGGACGGACATCTGGTCCACGACCACCGGCAAGGGCTTCAAGGAGACGATCTCCAACCTGAACGGAACCGGCCGCTACGTCCGGATGTACGGCACCGCCCGGGTCAGCCAGTACGGCTACTCGCTCTGGGAGTTCCAGGTGTTCGGCACCGGTGGCAGCCCCGTCACCCCGCCGCCGCTGCCGCCGAACCCGTCCTTCCCGGCCGGCCGGCTGGTCTTCAGCGACGAGTTCAACGGCTCCAACGGCACGGCGCCGGACGCCGGCAAGTGGACCAACGACCCCGGCGCGGGCGTCAACAACGAGCTGGAGTACTACACCACCGGCAACAAGAACCTGTACCAGGACGGCACCGGCAACCTGGTGATCGAGGCCCGCAAGGAGGTCACTCCCGGATCGGCCTGCCCGCGCGACCCGCTCTCCGGCAGCACCGTCTGCCAGTACACCTCGGGCCGGATCAACACCTCGGGCCACTTCGACTTCACCTACGGCCACGCCGAGGCGCGGATCAAGGTGACCGGCACCCAGGGCCTGTGGCCGGCGTTCTGGATGCTCGGCTCCAACTTCAAGACGGGTACGCCGTGGCCGTACTCGGGTGAGATCGACGTCATGGAGCACGTCGGCAAGGTCGCCGACTCGGTGTACTCGACGCTGCACGCGCCCGCCTACAACGGCGCGGGCGGGTACGGCTCGCCGTACACGCTGGCCGGCACCGACTTCGCCAACGCCTTCCACACCTACGCGGTGGACTGGGACTCCGCCCACATGACGTTCTACGTGGACGGCAACGCCTTCTTCACCGTGGACCGCACCGCCCTGGAGACCACCCGAGGCCCCTGGGTGTACGACCACCCGTTCTACCTGATCCTCAACAACGCGGTGGGCGGTGACTGGCCGGGCGCGCCGGACGCCACCACCGTGCTGCCGCAGAAGATGCTCGTGGACTACGTCCGCGTGTACCAGTAGGTCGCCCCGCGCCGGCGGGAGCGGGCGCCGGCCCGGGCCTCGTCGCGAGGTCCGGGCCGGCGCCGCCCGGCCGGCCGTCAGGGGCGGTACACCGCGCCGGGCTCCGGGGACGCCGGGGCGAGCAGCTGTGAGACCGTCACCACGGTGTAGCCGCGGCGGTGGAGTTCGGCGAGGATGCCCGGCACGGCCGGGACGGTGCCCGGGTAGATGTCGTGCAGCAGGATGATGCCGTCACGGCGGACCTGGTCGAGCACCCGCTGCCGGATCAGTGCCGAGTCGTCGGTGTCGTAGTCCTTGGCGGTGACGCTCCACAGCACCTGGGCGACGCCGAGTTCGGCGCAGATCCTGGACACGTCCTCGTCGGTGCGGCCCTGTGGCGGACGCATCAGCACCGGCCGCACGCCGGTGATCCGCTGCACCGCGTCCTGGGTGAGGGAGATCTCCTTGCGCGCCTCGTCCGGCGCGATGTCGGTGAGGATCCGGTGCGTCCAGGTGTGGTTGGCCGGCTCGTGCCCCTCGGCGACGATCCGCCGGACGGTCTCCGGGTGCTTCTCGACGTGGTTCTTGCCGAGCATGAAGAAGGTCGCGTGCGCGTTCTCCTGCCTGAGGACGTCGAGCAGCTTCGGCGTGTACTCGCTCGGGCCGGCGTCGAAGGTCAGCGCCACACAGGTGGCCTTCCGGCAGTCGACGCCCGGCACGGCGGCGTCCCGGGAGACCTCCGAGGCCCGGTCGCGGGACTCCTTCGGCGTGGTGGTGTCGTACGAGGCGCAGCCGCTCACCGCCAGGGCGGTCGCCGCCGCCGTGAGCAGAGCCGGTATCGTGCGCCCGCGAAGCCTCTTCCTGGCCGACGGCATGGAGCCCCTCCCCTCGGGCGCGCCCCGGACGGGGACGCGTTCGAGAAGACCCTAGGGGACCTTACATACCGGGTATGCGGTCGGGGTCCGTGCGGGGCCGGGTGCTGGTCGGTGCCGGCCCGGGGGTCAGGCCATCCAGAAGAAGACCGCGGTCATCCGCTTGTCCTCCAGGGTGCTGCCCCAGTAACCGGTCGCGGTGTGGATGATGTTGGCGCTGTAGAGCAGCAGCCGGTTGAAGCGGTGCGGGACGGCGACGTCCTCGACGAAGGCGTTCGAGGGGACGAAACGGGTGCCCAGGGCGTCGACCAGGTTGTTGTGCGGGGCCGCGACGATGTTGCCGCCGAGCGCGCCGTTCGGCATCTGCTGGCGGTAGAAGCTGGTGCCGCAGTCCTTGGGGGCCGCGGGGTTGAGGTAGAGCACGGCGGCGTAGCGGCAGACCAGCCGGGAGTCGGTGTGCGGACGCGGCTCGCACTCGTCCCGGCCGACCACCTGGATGCAGTTGTGGTTGACGGTGGCGCCGCCCGGGCCGGTCTCCGGCCAGATCCGGCGGGCACCGGTGGCCTGCATCACCAGGGCCTCGACGTGGGCGAGTTCGTCCGGCTCCAGGCCGGGCATGGTGCGCAGGCCGGGCCAGGTCTCCGGCTTGTGCGGGTACCCCTCGCTCCAGTCCTCGCGGGCCAGCGTGCGGGCCCGGACGGCCTCCGCGTCGGGCAGCACGTCGTCGAAGACCCAGTAGTCGCGGCCACGGGTCGGCTTGCGGTACGGCAGCACCGGGATCGCCGGCGTCCGGGGGAGGGGTGACATGGCCCCGACGGTAGCGACGGGCCTCGGCGGCGCTCGCCCGTGATCAGGTCAATTGTGCGTCAAGCCGAGCTCAAGGCGCCGGTCTGCGGACGCCGCGTCAGAGCAGCCACCGCACGGCCGTGACGGCGCCCAGCCCGGTGAGGCCGAGCAGGGCCGGGCCGACCAGGGCGAACCCGGCGCAGAACAGCGTCCCGGCGCGGAGGTCCGCGTCGGCCCCGGCGAGGGTGGTCTCGGCGGTCACCGGAGCGTGCTCGCGGGCGGCGCGGCCCGGGTCAAAGGGGTCCTCGGGCGGGGCGGAGGCGTGGGCGCGAGCGGCCTCGCTCCGAGGTCGACCGGGTGCCGCGCCCCGGTCGGGGTCACCGGGGTGCGAGAACCTGGTCGCGCCGGTAGGTGAACTGCTGCAGCGGCTCACCGTCGAGCCGCCACGGCCAGGCCGTGACCGTCGGGCCGATGGACGCGAAGACCCCGGCCGCCTCCTGGAGACGGCCCGCCCGGACCAGGTCGTACGCGAGGACGTTGAGGTCGGCCACGGCGTCGGCGTGGCCGAGGGCGCCCGGCTCGGTCCAGCCCCGGGCCCGGTCCAGCGCGGCTGCCGCGTCCGCCCGGTCCCAGCGGCGTCGGGCACCCAGCGCCCCCACCCCACCGGCGTCCACGGCGGCCCGGTACCGGCCCAGCAGCAGCGCCAGTTCGAGCCCCGCCACCGGGGAGCCGGCCGGCGCGGCGGCCCGGACCGCGTCGACGAAGTCGAGCTCCTGCGCGTGGGAACCGCACTCCGCGGGGGAGAGGTAGCCGAGCATCTCCAGGTGCGCGGTGCGGTTCCACGGGTCGCGTGCACCGATCTCGCGGCAGACCGGATACACCTCCTCGGCCGGACGGCGCAGCAGCCGCAGGACGCCCAGCAGCGCCAGCCACGGGGCGGGGTCCTCCGGGCGGGCCCCGGCCGCGTCGTGGCAGCGGCGCACCAGGCTCCGGTGGTCGCCTGCCCGGCCCTCCCGACGGGCCTGCGCCAGGGCCACCCAGGCGTCGAACACCAGCGGGTCGGCCTCCCGCGGCCGCTGCCGTCGCCACACCTGGACCAGGGCGGGCGAGGCCGCCTCGGCGAGCACCGACAGTCGCAGGGTCCGGCGGTCCCAGTCCGCCCCCGCGTCCCGGAGCGCCTGCTCGACCAGGACGGCGGACAGCTCCAGTCGGCCGTGGAACTGAGGCTCCGTCAACTGTGCCAGCACGCGGCCGAGATCGCTGTCGTCCAGCTCGGGGGTGAGGCGGGGGGCGGGGGTTCTGCGTCGTCCAAAGATCGGCATGCCGGCGGAGCCTAGAGGCACGGCGCGGGGTTTCGACAGCCCCTCGGCCCGGACTGGTTCGCCCCCGTCCACGGCCGACCGGCCGACCGGCCGACCGGCGGACCGGCCGGACCTGCCGGATGTGCCGGACCTTCCGGATCGAGGCGTGCCGAACCGCCGCCCCGGGTCGGGCGGTCGCGTCCGCCCGCGCCGGTGCAGCGCGGCCGGCGCCGGGCGTCGTCCGGCCGGGCCGGGCAGGCTCCGCCGGGGTGGTGAGGTGCTGTGCGGACCTTGACCGCCGGGACCGTGCGGGGGGACCCGGCACGCCCGCCGGAGTGGTGTGCGGCGGGGCGTGCCGGGGGTGGGTCAGGCGTCGGGTGCTGCGTGGACCCGGTGGCCGCCGACGAAGGTCTGCTGGACGCGGGCGCGGGCGATCTCCTCGACGGGGCGGGCGAAGATGTCGCGGTCCAGGACGGTGAGGTCGGCGAGCCGGCCCGGGGCGATGACGCCGGTGTCGTCCAGGTGGTTCACGTACGCGCTGCCCGCGGTGTAGGCGGTCAGTGCCGCGTGCAGGGAGATGCGCTGTTAGGGGAGGAACACCGGCCGGCCGCTGCCGGGTTCCTGCCGGTTGACGGCGTTGTGGAGCGCCGCGAGCGGATCGGGGCTGGACACCGGCCAGTCGCTGCCCGCGGCCAGCACGGCGCCGCTGCGCAGCAGGTCCCCGAACGGGTACTGGCGGGCGGCGCGTTCGGAGCCGAGGAACGGGATGGTCAGCTCGTCCATCTGGGGTTCGTGGGTGGCCCACAGGGCCTGGATGTTGGCGGTCGCGCCGAGTTCGCGGAAGCGCGGGACGTCGGCGCTGTCGACCACCTGGAGGTGGGCCAGGTGGTGGCGGTTGCCGCGGCGCCCGTTGGCGGCCGTGGCGGCTTCGACGGCGTCCAGCGCCTCCCGCACGGCCCGGTCTCCGAGGGCGTGGAAGTGCACCCGGAAGCCCTCCCGGTCCAGCCGGGTGACGATCCGGGTGAGCTCCGCCGGGTCGACGAAGGAGATCCCGGTGTTGTCGGAGGCACAGCCGCAGGTGGTGAGGTACGGACCGAGCAGGGCGGCGGTGCCGTTCTCGGCGATCCCGTCCTGCATGATCTTGACGGTGTGCGCCCTGACCCGGCCGACGGTGAAGGTGTCGCGGCGTTCCAGCAGCCGGTCGAGCTGTCCGAGGCCGGACTTGCGGTCCCACCAGAGGGCGCCGCGGACCCGGGCGGTCAGCAGGCCGTCCAGCGCGGCCCGCCGGTAGGCCGGGGCGGGGTCGGCCGTCGAGGCGTGCTCGTCGAGCAGGGCGTCCTGCCAGGCGGTGATGCCGTGGGAGTGCAGGACCTGCTGGGCCCGCAGCAGTCCGGCCACCTGCTCGTCGAGGGTGACGCGGGGGACGTGCCGGGTGACCAGTTCCATGGCGCCCTCCTGGAGCATGCCGCCGGGTTCGCCGTCGGCGTCCCGCTCGATGCGGCCGTCGGCGGGACCGGGTGTCCTGCCGGTCACTCCGGCGATCTCCAGGGCGCGGGTGTTGACCCAGGCGCCGTGGTGGTCGCGGTTGACGAGGAAGACCGGCCGGTCGGGCACGATCCGGTCGAGCAGGGTCCGGTCGGGAGTGCCGCCGGGGAAGGCCTCCATCGACCAGCCGCCGCCGGTGATCCAGGGCCGGTCGGGGTGGGCGTCGGCCCAGGCGCGGATCCGGTCGAGGAGGTCGGCCACGCCGGTGGCGCCGCCGAGGTCGCACTGGCCGAGTTCGACCCCGGCGCCGACGGGGTGGACGTGGGCGTCCTGGAATCCGGGGACGAGCAGGCGTCCGTGCAGGTCGACGACCTCCGTGCCGGGACCGATCAGGTCGTGCACCTCGTCGTGCCCGACCGCGACGATCCGCTCGTCCCGGACGGCGACCGAGGTGGCGAACGGCCGGGCGGGGTCGACGGTGTGGACCGGGCCTCCGGTCAGGACGAGATCGGCGGTGCGGTCGGGCATGGGGGCTCCAGGGGGCGGGGGAGGGGGCCGG
>NZ_JOAI01000029.1 GCF_000717715.1 Streptomyces sp. NRRL B-24484
CCCCGACACCCCCATCGTCACCCTCGACGCCCGACGCCGGGACAGCGCCAAGAGCGCACTCATCACCCTCGTCGAGCACGCCCTCCTGGCCCGCCTCCGCTGAGGAACGGGTCCACGGGCAGGCCGGACACACCGGAGGGGGCGCGGAATCCGCGCCCCCTCCGGTGTTTTCACGCCCCCCTGTGCTCCAAGAGCCCCGGGTGGCACGGAAGCCTCATTCCGCCTCGTCCGGCACCAGGCCGGCCCGCAGCAGACCGTAGGTGTAGGCGTCCTCCAGGGCCCGCCAGGAGGCGGCGATGACGTTGTCCGCGACCCCGACCGTCGACCAGGACGACACCCCGTCCCCGGACTCCACGAGCACCCGGGTCTTGGAGCCGGTGCCGTGCTGGCCCTCCAGGATGCGGACCTTGTAGTCCACCAGCTCCAGCTGGGCCAGCTGCGGGTAGATCCGCTCCAGCGCCGTTCGGAGCGCCCTGTCCAGCGCGTCGACCGGGCCGTTGCCCTCGCCGGTGGCGATCCGGCGCTCGCCCTTCGCCCAGAGCTTCACGGTGGCCTCGTTGCCCGGGGTGCCGTCCGCCCGCTGCTCGCTGATGGTCCGCCAGGACTCCAGGGCGAAGAAGCGCTCGCGGCGGCCGCGCACCTCGTCGCGGAGCAGCAGCTCGAAGGAGGCGTCGGCGGCCTCGTAGGTGTAGCCCTGGTTCTCCTGCGCCTTCACCTTGGCGACGACCCGGCCGACCAGGTCCCGGTCCTCGGAGAGGTCGTAGCCGAGCTCCTTGCCCTTGAGCTCGACGGAGGCCCGGCCGGCCATGTCGGAGACCAGCATCCGCATGGTGTTGCCGACCAGCTCCGGGTCGATGTGCTGGTACAGGTCCGGGTCCACCTTGATCGCGGAGGCGTGCAGGCCCGCCTTGTGCGCGAAGGCCGAGAAGCCGACGTAGGGCTGGTGGGTGGACGGTGCGAGGTTGACCACCTCGGCGACGGCGTGCGAGATCCGGGTCATCTCGGCGAGCCGGCCCTCGGGCAGCACCCGGCGGCCGTACTTGATCTCCAGTGCGCCGACCACCGGGAAGAGGTTGGCGTTGCCGACCCGCTCGCCGTAGCCGTTGGCGGTGCACTGCACGTGGGTCGCGCCGGCGTCCACCGCGGCCAGGGTGTTGGCGACCGCGCAGCCGGTGTCGTCCTGCGCGTGGATGCCGAGCCGGGCCCCGGTCTTCGCGAGCACCTCGGCGACGATCTCGCGGACGCCCAGCGGCAGCATGCCGCCGTTGGTGTCGCAGAGCACCACCACGTCGGCGCCGGCCCGGTGGGCGGTGGAGACCACCGCGAGGGCGTACTCCGGGTTGGCCCTGTAGCCGTCGAAGAAGTGCTCGCAGTCGATGAACACCCGGCGCCCCTGGGAGCGCAGGTACTCGACGCTGTCGCGGACCATCTCCAGGTTCTCGTCCAGGGTGGTGCGCAGGGCCAGCTCGACGTGCCGGTCGTGCGACTTGGCGACCAGGGTGACCACCGGGGCACCGGAGTTGACGAGGGCGGCCAGCTGCGGGTCGTCCGCGGCCCGGCCGCCGGCCCGGCGGGTCGCCCCGAACGCGACCAACCGGGCGTGCTTGAGGTCGAGTTCGGTCGCCGCCCGGGCGAAGAACTCGGTGTCGCGGGGGTTGGCGCCGGGCCAGCCGCCCTCGATGAAGCCGACGCCGAACTCGTCCAGGTGCCGGGCGATGGTCAGCTTGTCCGCGACGGTGAGGTTGATGCCCTCGCGCTGGGCGCCGTCGCGCAGCGTGGTGTCGAAGACGTGGAAGCTGTCGTTGGGGTGGTCGCTGGCCTCGGTCATGGCCCTGGGTTCTCCGTTCGGTGGAGTACTGCTGTTGCCGGTGGTGGATCCGGCTCCACTGTCCAGCATCCCGCGCGCTCCCCGGTGTCTCCCGGCTCCTTGTGGGGGCCGGGGCCGGTCGGGGGCAAAACAAAAGACCCCTCGCGGGTGCGAGAGGTCTGCGCGCGGGTCTGGACGCTCGTGGTCGCTCCGCAACGGGGTGGTACGGAGCGGTCACTGCGGACCGGCGCGCCTGCTGCTAATAATCAGCGAGAGCGAGGACACGCTCGCAGTCTTGCACAGCATCCGCCATCCGGCCCGGACCGTCCGCATACCGAGATGTGCCTGCTGGCAGCAGGTGGTGGACCGCAGGGGCGCGGGGTCCCCCGGCCTTCGGCCGGGAGGTGCCCCACGCACCCCTGGTGGCGTGTCCTCGCGGGACCGCCCGGCGTCAGACGATCTTGTGGAGCCAGTTGTGGGTGTCCGGGGCCTGGCCGCCCTGGATGGCGAGGAGGGCCTTGCGGAGCTCCATGGTGGTGGGGCCGGGCTCGCCCTTGCCGACCGTCCAGTCGCCGCGGGCGGACTTCACGGAGCCGACCGGCGTGATGACGGCGGCGGTGCCGCAGGCGAACACCTCGGTGAGGGTGCCGTCGGCGTTCCCCTGCTTCCACTCGTCGGTGGAGATCCGCCGCTCCTCGACGGCGTAGCCGAGGTCGGAGGCGAGCTGCAGCAGCGAGTCGCGGGTGATGCCGGGCAGCAGCGCGCCGGACAGCTCGGGGGTGACGATCCTGGCGTCCGCGCCCTCGCCGAAGACGAAGTAGAGGTTCATGCCGCCCATCTCCTCGATCCACCGGTGCTCGGCGGCGTCGAGCCAGACGACCTGGTCGCAGCCCTTCTCGGCGGCCTGGGCCTGGGCGATCAGCGAGGCGGCGTAGTTGCCGGCGCACTTGGCGGAGCCGGTGCCGCCGGGCGCGGCCCGGACGTACTCCTCGGAGAGCCAGACGGAGACCGGCTTGATGCCGCCGGGGAAGTAGGCGCCGGCCGGTGAGGCGATGATCATGAAGATGTAGGAGTTGGCCGGGCGGACGCCCAGGCCCACCTCGGTGGCGAACATGAACGGCCGCAGGTAGAGGCTCTGCTCGGCCTCGTTCGGCACCCAGGCCTGCTCCTGCTGGACGAGCAGCTCGACGGCCTCGACGAAGGTCTCGACCGGCAGCTCGGGCATGGCGAGCCGGCGGGCGGAGGCCTGGAAGCGGGCGGCGTTGGCCTCGGGGCGGAAGGTGGCGATGGAGCCGTCGGCCTGGCGGTAGGCCTTGAGGCCCTCGAAGATCGACTGGCCGTAGTGCAGCGTCATGTTGGCCGGGTCGATCTCCAGCGGCGCGTACGGGGTGAGCTGGGCGTCGTGCCAGCCCAGGCCCTCCGTCCACCGGATGGTGACCATGTGGTCGGTGAAGATCCGGCCGAACCCGGGGTTGGCCAGCCGGGCCTCGCGCTCCGCGTCGGACAGCGGGTGCGCGGAGGGCTTGAGCTCGAACGTGATGGGCGCCTGGGTGGGCGTACTCATGACTGTCTGTCCTTCACCGTGGGGTTGGTCCGGGCCGCCTCCGCCGAAGGGGTAGAACGCACGACGGCACGGCCCACTGTCGATACTCGCATCCAGAGGGCCGTGCCGAACAGCCGGTCGGCTGTCGTGCTGTGCGGTTCCGGCCCTCCGGGCCGGAACGTGTGCTGTTCCCGGCCCGTCAGCCGGATACTCGGGCGGCGAGCGCGTCGCCGACCTCGGAGGTGGAGCGGGGGCCGGTGCGCTCGGCGAGGTCGGCGGCGACGGCGGCCTCGACCTTCGCGGCCTCGGCGGTGTACCCGAGGTGCTCCAGCAGCATGGCGACGGACAGCACGGTGGCGGTCGGGTCGGCCTTGCCCTGGCCGGCGATGTCGGGGGCGGAGCCGTGGACGGGCTCGAACATCGACGGGAACGCGCCGGTGGGGTTGATGTTGCCGGAGGCGGCCAGGCCGATGCCGCCGGTGACGGCCGCGGCGAGGTCGGTGAGGATGTCGCCGAACAGGTTGTCGGTGACGATCACGTCGAAGCGCTCGGGCTGGGTGACGAAGAAGATCGTCGCCGCGTCGACGTGCAGGTAGTCGGTGGTGACCTCGGGGAACTCCCGGCCGACCTCCTGGAAGATCCGCGTCCACAGGTGGCCGGCGTGGACCAGCACGTTGTTCTTGTGGACGAGGGTGAGCTTCTTGCGGGGGCGGGCCTGCGCGCGGCGGTAGGCGTCGCGGACGACCCGCTCGATGCCGAAGGCGGTGTTGAGGCTGACCTCGGTGGCCACCTCCTGCTCGGTGCCGGCGCGCAGGGTGCCGCCGTTGCCGACGTACGGGCCCTCGGTGCCCTCGCGGACGACCACGAAGTCGATCTGCGGGTCGCCGGCCAGCGGGGACTTCACGCCGGGGAAGAGCGTGCCCGGGCGGAGGTTGATGTGGTGGTCGAAGGCGAAGCGGAGCTTGAGGAGCAGGCCGCGCTCCAGCACGCCGGACGGGACGCTGGGGTCGCCGATGGCGCCGAGCAGGATCGCGTCGCGGTCCTTGAGCTCCTCCAGCACGGCGTCCGGCAGGGTCTCGCCGGTGCGGTGGTAGAGACGGGCACCGAGGTCGTACTCGGTGGTCTCCAGCTTCACGTCGGCGGGCAGGGCGGCGCTCAGCACCTTGAGGCCCTCGGCCACCACTTCCTGGCCGATGCCGTCACCGGGGATCACTGCGAGACGAAGGCTGCGAGACATGCTCGGGACCCTACTCCGCGTCCCAGCCACTGACACCTCGTGTCCATTATCCGGACATTCGGGGACGGGGCGGCGACAAAGGGGGGTACGGAGCCGTACCGGACCCCTCCGTTAAAATCCGACAGATCTACACGGGGAACGCACGGGGGAAGCACTATGGGGGGTCCGATCAGCAGACGCCGCGCGCTCTGGCTGACCGGTGGGGCACTGGCACTGCCCGCCGTCGGCTGCGGCGTCGGCCTGGCGGTGCGCGAGGACAGGCCGGTCGAACCGGAGCCGGTCGGATCGGCCCGGGTGACGGGTGTCGCGCATCACAGCATCACACAGTCGTTCGTCCATGTCATCGCCCACCCGGACGACAACCTCTACTTCATGAACCCGGACCTCGACCACGCGCTGGCCTCCGGGGCCGCCTGCGTCACGGTCTGCCTCACCGACGGCGAGTCCGACGGCCGCAACGTGCTGCACTCCGAACTCGGCCGGGTCACCCGCGCCGACCGGCCCGCCTACACCCGGGCCCGGATCAACGGGCTGACGGCGGCCCTCGCGCTGCTCACGACCGGCGACGAGACCAGCCCCTGGGACGTCTCGCTGGTCAGCTACCTGGACGGCCGGCTGGTCGAGCAGCACACCCTGCGGGCCGCGCCGCAGGTGCAGCTGATCCTGCTCGCCCTGGTCGAGGCCCGCTCGGTCAGCCTGCCGCGCGCCGAGAGCCTGCGCGGCCTGTGGCTCGGCGAGACGGAGGCCCTCGACATCCTGCCGCCGGTCCGCAGCGGGCTGTCGCCCGGCGCCGGCTACAGCCGGGAGCAGCTGATCGCCACGCTGCACGCCGTCTTCGACCACTACCGCCCGACCGTGGTCCGCACCCTGGACCCCAACCCGGACCACTCCCCCAAGCCGCCGAAGGACCCGCGCAGCGGCCACGTCTACCTGGACCACCAGGACCACACCTACTCCGCGTACTTCGCCCAGGCCGCGCTCGCCCGGCACTGGGCCGGCGACCGGGCCCGGAACGCCACCGTCGAGCACTACCTCGGCTACGTGAACGCCGCGCTGCCGCACAACCTCGACCAGGCCGCGGTCGGCCGCAAGGTGCTGGCGCTGAACAGCTACGGCTGGGCGGACAACCGGCGCTGCGGCGACCCGGCCGGCTGCGGCGACCGCAAGGTCGGGGCCGGCGCGCTGCGCAACGGCTGGGCGCAGTCCACCCGGTACCGCGCGCCGGGCAGCGGAGCCTGGCTGGTGCCGCTGCGCGACGGGCGGATGGCCGCCTTCGGCCTGCTCAACGGCGCCGCGGTGCAGTGGACGCAGTCCCCGCGCGGCTGGGACGGCCCGCGGCGGCTCGCCGGTACCGGGCTGGAGGGACAGCTGCAGGCCTTCCGGCAGGAGGACGGGCTGATACGGCTGCTCGGCGTGCGGACCATGCTCCGGTACGCCGCCGACGAGCACCGCCGCGAGATCGTCACCGCCGTGCAGACCGGCCGGGACTCCTTCGGGCCGTGGGAGAGCCTCGGTGCGCCGGACGGCGAGGACCCGGTGCGCTCGATGGAGTTCGGCTACCCGGTCGGCCTCGCCCTGGCGGACGGCACCGTGCAGGTCGCCGCCCGCACCTGGGGCGGCACGGTCGCCGTCCGCACCCTGGAGGGCCCGTCGGCGGCGTGGACGGCGCTGACCCTGCCGCCGCAGGCCGGCGCCGGTGTCCAGGACGGCCTGGGCGCGGTGGTCGACGGCTACGGCAACACCCACGTCTTCGCGCCCGGTGCGCGCACCGTCGTGCACTGGGCCTCGGACGTGCCCGGCGGCCCGCTGCGGCCCGCCCCGCCGACCGGACTGCCGGTTCCGGGCGGCGCGGTCACCGCCGAGCTGGGCGAGGAGGGCGCGCTGCGGGTGCGCTTCCGGGAGCCGAGGAGCGCCCGGGTGCTCACCGCCGAGCTGGCCCCGGGCTCGGAGGCGTGGCGGGTGGTCGCCGAGTCGGCGCCGCCCGGCGGCTTCGGCCGGATCGCCACCGCCGTCGGGGCGCTGGCCGTCCGTGACGACCGCGGCCGGACGGCGCTGCGCGCCGACGGCCGGGACTGGCAGCACGACGGCCCGCTGCTCTCGCACACCCCCGCGCTGGCCGCCGACGAGGACGGCCGGGTGGTCGCCGCGGCGATCGGCTGCGACGGACACCTCTACACCGCGCGCCAGCCGGTGCCCGGCGCCCCGTTCGGCTCCTGGAGCCAGGCGGGCTGAGCCGTTGCATATGCTCGGTGGGCATCCCCCGCGCCCCGACCGGCCGCCGCGTGCCCGCCGGCCGGTCCCGTACGACCCCTTCGGCCCCACGGGGCCAGGCAGGAGCACCGCGCAGTGAGCCAGGAGACGGCCCCGACCCGCCCGGCCGGCCGCGAGCCGGCGGCCCGGGCCGCAGCCCGGGACACGGCCCCGGCGCCCGCGGCCGGCCGCACCCGCCGGAGCGAGGCGGGCGCCGCGGCGCTGGCCGCCGTGCTGTCCACGGCGGCGTTCTGCCTGGCCGGCGCGCTGCGCGGGACGTACCCGTTCGGGGCCCGGTCGCGGGCGGTGAACGACCTCGGCAACCAGTTCGTGCCGTTCCACGCGCACCTGTGGGACCTGATGCACGGGCGGGGCGGCGGCGACCTGCTGTTCAACTGGAACAGCGGCTACGGCTCGCCGTTCCTCGGGGACTTCGTCACCTACCTGATGAACCCGTTCTCCTGGCTGGTCGGGCTCTTCCCGCGGGACGCCGTCGACTTCCCCGTGTTCCTCGTCACCCTGCTGAGCATCGGCCTCGGTGCGGCCGCGACGACGGTGCTGCTCGGGCGGATCGCGCCGGGCAGTCCGTGGCTGCGCGCCCTGCTCGCGGTCGGCTACGGCCTCTGCGCCTGGGTGCTGAACGACGGCTCGCCGGACCCGATGTGGATGTGGGGGCTGGTCTCGCTGCCGGCCGTCGGCCTGGCCTGCGACTGGTGTCTGCGCGGCCGCCGGTGGGTGCTCGGCACCCTGCTGGTCGCCCTCGCCTGGGCCGGCAACTTCTACACCGGGGCGATGGCGACGGTCGCCTCCGGCCTGGTGCTGCTGCTGCGCCTCGCGCTGGCCGGCACCCCGTGGCCGGCCCGGCTGCGGACGGCCGGACGGGCCGCCGGGATGGTCACGGTCGGCGTGCTGCTGGCCGCGCCGGCGATGACGGTCTCGCTGAAGGCCAGCAAGGCCTCGCAGCCGGCCCCGCCCGCCACCTACGAGGGCGCGCCGGGCCTCACCGACTACCTGGCGCAGCTGCTGCCCGGCGGCCGTTCGGACCACTCGGTGCCGAACGTCTTCGTCGGCGTGCTGGCGCTGCTGCTGGTCGCCTCGCTGCCGTTCAACCGGCGGGTCCGGCCCGCCGAGCGGATCGGCTGGTACGCGTTGCTGCTGCTGGTCGGGGCGAGCTTCGTCTGGGAGCCGACGATCCTGCTGTGGCACGGGCTGGCGATCCCGAACGGCAGTCCGTACCGGGCGTCGTTCGTGCTCAGCGGCATGCTGGTGACGGCGGCCTGGATCTCGCTGGCGCACCGTCCGGACGTCCGGGCGCTGCTGGGCGGCGCCGGGCTGGTGGCGCTGCTGGCGCTGGTCGGACACGGGCAGAGCTCGGTCCGCTGGTCGACCTGGATCGAGGTGGGGGCGGGCGGTGCCCTGGTCCTCGGTGCGCTGCTGGTGCTCGCCCGCCGGCGTGCGCGCCCGCTCGTGCGCCGGTCCGCCGGCGCGGTGCTGCTGCTCACCGTCTTCGCCTCGGCGGTGCACACCGCCTGGGCGGTCACCGCGATCCGCGACCGGCTGCCCTTCTACCAGCCGCGCACGACCGTCTCGGCGCAGTCGACGGCCGCGGCCGAGGCGCTGCGCGCGGCCGACGACTGGCCGCAGGGCCGCACCGACCCCGGTCCGCACGAGTTCGCCAACAACGACCCGCTGCTGCTCGGCGGCCAGGGCGGCTCGTACTACAGCAGCTACCTGCCCGCGGTGACCGCCGGGATGCTGCAGGACCTCGGCGCCGGCTGGTACATCCAGGGCCGGCACACCCTCAGCCCGGCCGACCCGGTCGGGCGGGCGCTCTTCGGCGTCACCACCTACCTGGACTCCACCGGTGCGCCGGACGGCTTCGCGGTGAAGCACGCCCCGGCCGCGCCGCTGGTCACCGTGCACCCGACGGCCGCCCCGGACACCCGCTCGGTGTGGAGCCGCCAGGAGTCGCTGCTCGGCTCCCGGGTCTACGAGACGCCGGCCCCGGAGTGGACGGCCAGCCCGCGGCCGGTGCGCTCGCCCGGCGGCTGGCGGGTGCCGGCGACGCCGAAGGGCGGCACCTGGACGACGTTCACCGCCTCCTGCACCCCCGGGCGCACCGCCTTCCTGTACGCGCCCTGGCTGGGCGGCACGGTGACGGGCGCGGGCGGCAAGTACACCAGCTGGGGCCGGCAGCCGATGACGGCGATGCCGATCCGCGAGCTCGGCCCCGTCCCCGCCGACGGGCGGCTCACCGTACAGCTGCGGGCCGCGGCGAAGGCGGAGATCCCGGAGCTGCCGCTCGGCTGCCTGGACCCGGCGGCGCTGCAGTCCGCGCTGCACGGTCTGCGCGGTGCGACGGAGGTCACCGCCGGCGGCCACGGTCTGCGGGCCGAACTGCCGGCCGGCTCGACCGGCACCGCACTGATCTCGATGCCCGCCGTGGACGGCTGGCGGTGCTCGGTGGACGGCGGCCCGGCACGGGCCCCCCGGTCGGTGCTCGGCATGACCGGCGTCGACCTGGGCGCCGGCGCCTCCGAGGTGTCCTGCGGCTACCGCCCGCCGGGTCTGCTGCCCGGACTCGCGGCGAGCGGCGCCGCCGCCGCGGTGCTGCTGGGCGTGGCGCTGCTCACGTCGCTGCGCCGCCGGAACGGGCGGGCTGCCGACGGCGGACCGGTACCATCTGTGTGAAATCAGACAGGCAGGGTGAGGGGTCAGTGCGTGCGGCCGCCGACTGCGTCGAGGCCGGAGGTGGACTGGTGCGGCTGTCCGTGGTGGTGCCCTGCTACAACGAGGAAGCGGTCGTCGAGCTCTTCGACACCGCGATCCGCGCGAGCCTCGACGCCCTGCCGGTCGAGTACGAGCTCTGCTACGTCGACGACGGCAGCGCGGACGGCACCCTGGAGCGGCTGCGCAAGATCGCCGCGGAGCACCCGGACACCACCCGTTACGTCTCCTTCAGCCGGAACTTCGGCAAGGAGGCCGGCATGCTGGCCGGTCTGCGCGAGGCGACGGGCGACGCGGTCGTCCTGATGGACGCCGACCTGCAGCACCCGCCGGAGCTGATCGAGCGGATGCTGGAGCTGTACGACCGGGGCCACGACCAGGTCATCGCCCGCCGCACCCGGGAGGGCGACCGGCCCGTCCGCACGGCGGTCAGCCGGCTCTACTACCGGCTGGTCAACCGCTGGGTGGACGTCGAACTCCAGGACGGCGTCGGCGACTTCCGGTTGCTGTCGCGCGCCGCGGTGGACGCGCTGCTGTCCCTGCCGGAGTACAACCGGTTCTCCAAGGGCCTGTTCTCCTGGATCGGCTTCGACACCGTCACCTTCGACTACCAGAACGTCGCCCGCGAGGCCGGCGAGACGAAGTGGCGGTTCGGCGCACTGCTCAACTACGGCATGGACGGCCTGATCTCGTTCAACAACCGGCCGCTGCGGATCGCCATCTACCTGGGCCTGGCGCTGGTCGGGGTGGCGGCGCTGTACGCGGCGTGGATCACCGGCGTCGCCCTGGTCGACGGCGTGGACTCCCCCGGCTACGTCACCCTGATCGTGGCGATCGTGGGCCTGGGCGGCCTGCAGATGGTGATGCTCGGTCTGATCGGCGAGTACATCGGCCGGATCTACTACGAGACCAAGCGGCGGCCGCACTTCCTGGTCAAGGAGACCAACGTGCCGCGGGCCGCGTTCCGCGCCGAAGGGCACCGCGCCCGCACCGGGGAGCCGGTGTGAGCCCGCAGCTGTGGCAGATCGTCAGGTTCGGCCTGGTCGGTGTGGTCAACACCGGCACGTTCTACCTGCTGTACCTGGCCTTCCACCCGTACCTGCCGTACTTCGCGGCGTTCAGCGCGGCGTTCTTCCTGAGCATGGTCGGCTCGTTCTTCCTGAACACCTACTTCACGTACCGCACCCGGCCGACCTGGCGGAAGTTCCTGCTGTTCCCGCTGCCGAACGTCACCAACTACCTGGTGCAGAGCGGCGGGGTGTTCGTGCTGGTGGAGTGGGTGCGGGTGGACGACCGGATCGCGCCGCTGCTGGCTGCGGCGGTCGCGATCCCGATCACCTACGTGCTGTCGAAGCTGGTGCTGACCGGGCGGGGCACGGGCCCCGCCGACGGCTCAGCGCAGGGTGACGACCTCGGCCCGGCGCCCGTCCGGGTTGAGGTGGTGGAGCAGTAGCAGCCGGGCGGCGGCGTCCGCGCGGGCGACCCGCAGCACGCTGCCGGGCCGCTCCGGCACGGCGACGGCGGCCGGCCCGTCCGTGCCGTCGGTGCCGTCGCGGACGTCCAGCGCCGGGTGCAGCACGTCGAGGGCGAGGGTCGGCCGGCCGTCGGTGAGACCGATCGAGCCGAGCGCGTCCTGCTCGCTCGGTGCGCCGGGCAGCACCTGGCCCGTCCACAGCGCGTACCGGACGGTGCTCGTACCGGGCTTCAGCCCGGGAAGGGCGGAGAGCCGGACGGGCAGCACCAGGGCGTCGCCGTCGAGCAGCCCGGTGTCGGTGTCGCCCCAGCGGGCGTTCAGCGGCTGGACGTCCAGTTCCTTGCCGGTGCGGGCGTCCGTGGTGCGGGCCACCAGGACGTCGCTGCCGCGCAGCCGGTCGGCGGCGACGATCGCGTCGGTGCGGCCGTCCCCGTCGGTGTCCAGCGAGGCGCGGACCCCGAACATGCCGACCGGGGTGTCGGCCGGGCCCCACAGGGCGGCGGCCAGGTAGAGGGTGCCCTCGCCGAGCGGGTCGCCGTGGGCCGGGGCGTCGCTGGCCGCGCCCGCGTACCGGAGGTTGGCGGCGCGTTCGCCGGGCCGCTCCACGCAGAGGTCGTCGGCGTCGCCCGCGTCCGCGCACTCCGGCCAGCGGGCGCCCTCGCCGCCGTACACGAAGGCGCTGAGCAGTCCGGCGCCGTCGGGGACGGGGCCGCCGGTGCCGGCCAGCGCGACCATGGTGGCGCCGGCCCGTCCGGCGGCGAGCTGCGGCCCGGCGGTGAACTGCGAGGCGGGCCGCGGGGCGGCGAACAGCGGCACCCGCAGCTGCGGCGGGCCGGCGTCGACCGGGGTCAGCAGCAGCCGGCCGGAGAGCTCGCCGCGGTAGCTGCGGGCCCGGCCCGCCTGTTCGAGGTCGAGGGTCGGGTCGGGGGTGCGGCCGAGGCTGCCGGGGACCCGCAGGGTGACGGTGACCCGGGCGGTGCCGCCGGGTTCGACGGTGATCCGCCCCGGGCTGATGCCGAAGGAGGCGCCGGGCAGTTCGGTCGCCGCCGCGTAGCCGGTCGTGTAGGTGAGCGGGACGTCGCCGTGGTTGCGGATCTCCACCTGGCGGTCGAGCTCGACCGGTCCGGTGGCCTCGACCGGGCCGAAGGAGACGCCGACCGCGCCGTCCACCGCGCCCTCGCCCGCCGCGTAGGCGACCGCCGGGGTGGCGACCGCGGCGTCGACCCGGGCCCGGCCGGCACCGGTGCGCTCCGGGCCGTACACGATGCTGCCGGGGTCGGCGTCGTGCCGGGTGTCGACGGCGGTGTTCATCAGCGCGGCCTTGACCTCGGCGACCGGCCAGTCGGGGTGGGCGGCCCGGACGAGCGCGGCGAGGCCGGTGACGTGCGGGGCGGCCATCGAGGTGCCGTCCTCCCGCATGCCGCCGCTGCCGCTGCCCGCCTTCGCCGACCAGATCGTCTCGCCGGGCGCGGCCACGTCGGGCTTGACGATGCCGGGCACCCCGATCCCGCGGGAGGTGAAGGGGGTGAGCATGTCGGTGCGCTCGGGCCGGTCCTGGGCGACGGCGCCGTGCAGGCCGTTGCCCGGGGCGGCGAGCTGGACCTTCACGGGTCCGTCGGCCACGGCGGCGAGGATCCGCTCGGCGTCGGTGCGGGCCAGCAGCACGGCCGGGATCCGCTTGTCGCCGGCGATCTCGGCGAGGGACTCCCCGTCGGCGGCGAACAGCGTGCCGACCGCTCCGGCGTCCGCGGCGTGGTCGGCGCGCGCGGCCGAGCCGCAGGCCCGGTCGGCGTCCTTGCTGCGCCAGGCGAGCACGGCGATCCGGCCCTTGAGGCGGGCCGCGTCGGCCGCGTCGAAGGCGGTGCAGCCGTCCTGCTGGTCGGCGGGCAGCGCGAGCTCGGCGGTGACGTCGTGGTCGGCCCAGCCGGTGTACTGCGAGCTCCAGTGGCCGGGGACGACGCCGGCGAGGGACTCGGGTGCCAGCACCCGGATGCCGTCGGCGTCGCCGTGCGGGTCGACCGAGGCGGCGACGGTGACGACCCGGGCGGCGGTGCCGGGGCTGCCGCCGATCCCGTACAGGTCGCCCTCGTTGCCGGCCGAGGCGACCACCACGGTGCCCAGCGCGGAGAGCCGGTCGGCGGCGAGCGAGTCGGCGTCGTCCGGGCTGCCGAAGGGGCTGCCGAGCGAGAGGTTGACCACGTCGAGGCGGTCGGAGAGGTCGCCGTCGCCGTTCGGGTCGGCGGCCAGGTCGAGGGCGTGCGCGAGCTGGTCGGTGGAGCCGTCGCAGCCGAAGACCCGCAGCGCGTACAGGGTGGCGCCGGGGGCCGCTCCGGGGGCGACGGAGAAGGCGGCCGGGTCGAGGCCCTCCCGGTAGGGGCCGCGGTACGGCTTGCCGTCCTTGGTGACCCCGAGGCCGGCGGCGGTGCCCGCGACGTGGGTGCCGTGACCGTTGGCGGCGCAGTCGATCGGGTTGGCGTCCGGGTGCGGCACCGGCTGGTGGTGCGGCGAGGACGGGTCCGGGTTGTAGTCGTCGCCGACGAGGTCCTGGCCGCCGGCCACCTTGGCGTTGGGGAACAGCGCGGCCGGTGCCGGGCGGACGCCGTCGACGGCGGCGAAGGCCTCCGGGGTGCCGGGGCCGCCGAAGTCGGCGTGGGTGTAGTCGATGCCGGAGTCGACGATGCCGATCCGCACTCCGCCGCCGGTGGTGCCGTCCGGGCCGGACCAGACCGCGGGGGCGCCGGTCAGCGGGACGGAGTGGGCGTTGGCCCGGTGCTGCAGGGTGACGCGGTGCACGGCGCGCACCCCGGGCAGCGCGGCCAGCCGGGGCACCGCGGCGGCGGGCACGGTGACGGCGACGCCGCTGAGCAGGGTCTGGGTGCGGTACACCACCCGGGCACCCGGGGCGGCGGCCCGGACGCCCGCGGCCAGCCGGTCGACGGCCCGCACGGCGCGGGCCCGCTGGTCGGCACCGGCGGCGGCCGCGGCGGCCCGGACGGCCTCCGGGGAGCGCCGCTGCCGGCGGGCGTCGGCGGCGGCCCGCTGCCAGGCGGGTGCCGCGGCCTCGGTGCCGAGTTCCAGCAGCACGGTGACCGGTCTGCCGGGCGGGGCGGAGGCCCGTCCGGCCGGGGGTGCCGCCCAGGCGGCCGGGGCGGCGAAGGTGACGAGGGCGAGCGCGAGGGCTGCGGGCGTACGCACGGAAGCGGTCTCCCCGGCAGGGGTGGCCTGATCGTGCGGCCGCCCGCACCGCGCGGACGTCGATCCCCCTCCCGGACGGCCCAAATTAGGATCATCGCGCCGGGCAGGGCGAGCCGCTTCGCTCGTCGGGGCCCACTGTGCACTCGTCCGTGTGACGCTACGTCAGTCTTTCGGCCCAGTGCGGCGTCAGCCCAGGTGGTGGCCCGTCACCCCGCCGTTGTCGCGGCGGTCCAGGGCGCGCTGCAGGGCGTCGGCGGCGGAACGCGGCGTCGGCTCGGTGCGCCGGCGACGGCGCGGAGCGGGGGCGGCGGGGGTGGTGGGGGCGTGGCGGTCTGCGGTGTGGGGCATACCGACTCCTTGGTGCGTGCGCCGGCTGCAGGGCGCGAAGAACGGGGAGGGTGGGTACGCCGGACAGGGATCGCCCGCCGATGCGCGTACGGGCCGCACGGGCCTCACCCTGGGCTTGCAGGGGTGGCTCACCGTACGGCTCTTCCACGGTACGACGGCCGACCGTGGATGTCTGCACGAATAGTTGGATTTCCTAGTATCTGAGACGGGGGCGCCGCCCGACGGCCCGTCCGGTGCCCGGAAAACGCCCGGGCCCGGACCGCCGTGGCGGTCCGGGCCCAGGTCAGCGGCCTGAGTGGGGCTCAGCCGAGGTTCACCGCGCGGGCGAACTTGGCGCCGATCTCGGCGGAGATGGCGTTCAGCACGTCCTGCGAGATCTCGCTGTCGACGGTGATCGAGGCGAGCGCACCGGAACCGTCCCGGGCGACCTGCATGCCGGCGATGTTGATGCCGGCGTCGCCGAGGATGCGGCCGAGGGTGCCGACCACGCCGGGGCGGTCCTCGTAGGTGAAGAAGGCCATGTGGTCGGTGAGCGCCACGTCCACGTCGAAGCCGTCGACGCCGACGATCTTCTGGGTCTGCTTCGGGCCGGAGAGCGTGCCCGAGATCGCCACCTCCTCGCCGTTGGCGAGGGTGCCGCGGACGGTGATGACGTTGCGGTGCTCGGGCGACTCGCTGGAGGTCGTCAGCCGGACCTCGACGCCGCGCTCCTGGGCGAACAGCGGGGCGTTGACGTAGGACACCGTCTCGGCCACCACGTCCTCGAACACGCCCTTCAGCGCGGAGAGTTCGAGCACCTTGACGTCGTGCTGGGTGATCTCGCCGCGGACCTCCACGTCGAGGCGGACGGCCACCTCGCCGGCCAGCGCGGTGAAGATCCGGCCGAGCTTCTCGGCGAGCGGCAGACCGGGGCGGACGTCCTCGGCGATGACACCGCCCTGGACGTTGACCGCGTCCGGCACCAGCTCGCCGGCGAGCGCGAGGCGCACCGACCTGGCGACGGCGATGCCGGCCTTCTCCTGGGCCTCGTCGGTGGAGGCGCCCAGGTGCGGGGTGGCCACCACGTTGTCGAAGCCGAACAGCGGCGAGTCGGTGCACGGCTCCTTGGCGTACACGTCCAGGCCGGCGCCGGCCACCCGGCCGTCGCGCAGGGCGCTGGCGAGCGCGGCCTCGTCGACGATGCCGCCGCGGGCGGCGTTGACGATGCGCACGGTCGGCTTGACCTTGTGCAGCGCCTCGTCGCCGATCAGGCCGATGGTCTCCGGGGTCTTCGGGAGGTGGACGGTGATGAAGTCCGAGACCTCCAGCAGCTCCTCCAGGGTGACCAGCTTGACGCCCATCTGTGCCGCGCGGGCGGCCTGGATGTAGGGGTCGTAGGCGACGATCTTCATGCCGAAGGCGGACATCCGCTGGGCGACCAGCACGCCGATCCGGCCGAGGCCGACCACGCCGAGCACCTTCTCGGAGAGCTCGACGCCGGTGTACTTGTTGCGCTTCCACTCGCCCTGCTTGAGCGCGGCGTTGGCCGGCGCGATGTTGCGGGCGACGGAGATCAGCAGGCCGCAGGCGAGCTCCGCGGCGGTGACGATGTTGGACGTCGGCGCGTTGACGACCATCACGCCGGCCTTGGTGGCGGCGGAGACGTCCACGTTGTCCAGGCCGACGCCGGCGCGGGCGACGACCTTGAGCTTCTTGGCGGCGGCCAGGGCCTCGGCGTCCACCTTGGTGGCGGAGCGGATGAGGATCGCGTCGACGTCGGCGATCGCGGTCAGCAGCTCGGTGCGGTCCGCACCGTTGCACTGGCGGATCTCGAAGTCCGGGCCGAGGGCGTCGACGGTGGCGGGAGACAGCTCTTCGGCGATGAGTACTACGGATTTGCTCACGACAGTGTGTCCTTAACTGTCCGGTTCGCCCCGGCACGAAGGTGGCGTGCCCAGCGGGGGAAGGTGGCATGCCGCGTAGCTAGACGCACGACGCTGTGGGCCTGACGCGCACTCGGAAGTGTATCGGCGGGCTTGTGGCCGGGCTGCTCCCGTCCGGAGAAATCACCCGGACGGGAACAGCCGACTTGTACAAGGGGGATGACCCCCGGAGGTGCTTACGCCTCCTCGTCGACCCAGCTCATCAGCTTGCGCAGCTTCTTGCCGGTGGTCTCCAGCAGGTGGTCGGCGTCGGCGTTCTTGTACTCGTTGTACTTCGGCAGACCGGCCTTGTACTCGGCGATCCAGGTGTTGGCGAAGGTGCCGTCCTGGATCTCCTCCAGGACCTTCTTCATCTCGGCCTTGGTGTCGGCGGTGATGATGCGGGGGCCGGTGACGTAGTCGCCCCACTCGGCGGTCTCGGAGACCGACCAGCGCATCTTCTCCAGGCCGCCCTCGTACATCAGGTCGACGATGAGCTTCAGCTCGTGCAGGCACTCGAAGTAGGCGATCTCCGGCTGGTAGCCGGCCTCGACCAGGGTCTCGAAACCGGCCTTGACCAGGGCGGCGGTGCCACCGCAGAGGACGGCCTGCTCGCCGAACAGGTCGGTCTCGGTCTCCTCGGTGAAGGTGGTCTTGATGACGCCGGCCTTGGTGCCGCCGATGCCCTTGGCGTAGGACAGGGCCAGCGCGAAGCCGTTGCCGGTGGCGTCCTGCTCGACGGCCACGATGCACGGGACGCCGCGGCCCTCCTCGTACTGGCGGCGGACCAGGTGGCCCGGGCCCTTCGGGGCGACCATGCAGACGTCGACGTCCGCCGGGGGCTTGATGAAGCCGAAGCGGATGTTCAGGCCGTGGCCGAAGAACAGGGCGTCGCCCGCCTTCAGGTTCGGCGCGATGGACTCCTCGTAGACGTCGGCCTGGATCGGGTCCGGCACGAGGATCATGATGACGTCGGCCTCGGCCGCGGCCTCCGCCGGGGTCACCACGCGCAGGCCGGCCTCCTCGGCGACGGCCTTGGACTTCGAGCCCTCCTTCAGGCCGACGCGGACGTCCACGCCCGAGTCGCGGAGGGACAGCGCGTGGGCGTGGCCCTGGCTGCCGTAGCCGATGACCGCGACCTTGCGGCCCTGGATGATGGACAGGTCGGCGTCGTCTTCGTAGAACAGCTCGGCCACGGGGGCACATCTCCTTGCAGTGATGGTGATGCCGGGTGGTGCGGTCTCCACCGTAGGTGACCCGGCGGGGGTTCGGGGCGGTGCTTCAGGTGGTGAGACGGCGCGCCCGCGCGGCGCGCCGGTGCCGCTACGCGCTGCGGTCGAGGGCGCGCAGCGAGCGGTCGGTGATCGAACGGGCGCCCCGCCCGATCGCCACCAGTCCGGACTGCACGAGCTCCTTGACGCCGTACGGCTCCAGCATGCGCAGCATGGCCTCCAGCTTGTCGGAGCTGCCGGTGGCCTCGATGGTCACGGCGTCCGGCGAGACGTCGACCGTCTTGGCGCGGAAGAGCTGGACGATCTCGACGATCTGCGAACGGGACTCGGCGTCCGCGCGGACCTTGACCAGGACCAGCTCGCGCTGGACGGCCTGGCTCTGGTCGAGCTCGACGATCTTTATCACGTTGACCAGCTTGTTGAGCTGCTTGGTCACCTGCTCCAGCGGCAGGTCCTCGACGTTCACGACGATCGTCATCCGGGAGATGTCCGGGTGCTCGGTCGGGCCGACGGCGAGGGAGTCGATGTTGAAGCCCCGGCGGGAGAACAGCGAGGCGATCCTGGCGAGCACGCCCGGCTTGTTCTCGACCAGGACGGAGAGGGTGTGCTTGGACATGGCGGTCATGGGCTCTCTATCGGTTGGTCGGGGCCGTCAGTCGAGGTCGTCGCCGAAGTCGGGCCGGACGCCCTTGGCGAACTGGATCTCGTCGTTGCTGGTGCCGGCGGCCACCATCGGCCACACCATGGCGTCCTGGTGGACGATGAAGTCGATGACGACCGGGCGGTCGTTGATCTCCATCGCCTGCTTGATGACGGCGTCCAGGTCCTCCGGGCGCTCGCAGCGCAGGCCGACGCAGCCCATCGCCTCGGAGAGCAGCACGAAGTCGGGGATCCGGGTGCCGTTGGCCGGCGGCTCCTTGCCGTCGTGCTCCGGGCCGGAGTGCAGGACGGTGTTGGAGTAGCGCTGGTTGTAGAACAGCGTCTGCCACTGGCGGACCATGCCGAGCGAGCCGTTGTTGATGACCGCGACCTTGATCGGGATGTTGTTCAGGGCGCAGGTGACGAGTTCCTGATTGGTCATCTGGAAGCAGCCGTCGCCGTCGATCGCCCAGACCGCGGTGTCCGGCTTGCCGGCCTTGGCGCCCATGGCGGCCGGGACGGCGTAGCCCATGGTGCCCGCGCCGCCGGAGTTGAGCCAGGTGGCCGGCTTCTCGAAGCGGATGAACTGGCTGGCCCACATCTGGTGCTGGCCGACGCCCGCGGCGTAGATGGCGTCCGGGCCGACCAGCTGGCCGATCCGCTCGATGACCTGCTGGGGCGACAGCTCGCCGGCCGGGGCGGGCTCGTAGCCGAGCGGGTAGGTGCGCTTCCACTCGTCGAGCTTGGCCCACCAGTCCGCGTAGTCGCCCTTGTGGCCGGCGTCGTACTCGGCCTGGACGGCGACGATCAGGTCGGCGATGACCTCGCGGGCGTCGCCGACGATCGGGACGTCGGCGGGGCGGTTCTTGCCGATCTCGGCCGGGTCGATGTCGGCGTGGACGACCTTGGCGTGGGGGGCGAAGCTGTCCAGCTTGCCGGTGACGCGGTCGTCGAAGCGGGCGCCGAGGGTGAAGAGCAGGTCGGCCTTCTGCAGGGCGGTGACGGCCGGGACGGAGCCGTGCATGCCGGGCATGCCGAGGTGCTGCGGGTGGCTGTCGGGGAAGACGCCGATCGCCATCAGGGTGGTGACGACCGGGGCGCCGGTCAGCTCGGCGAGGATCCGCAGCTCGGCGCTGGCCTGGGCCTTGAGCACGCCGCCGCCGACGTAGAGCACCGGGCGCTTGGCGTTCACCAGCATCTTCGCGGCCTCGCGGATCTGCTTGGCGTGCGGCTTGGTGACCGGGCGGTAGCCGGGCAGCGAGGTCTCGACCGGCCAGCGGAAGACGGTGGTGGCCTGCAGGGCGTCCTTGGCGACGTCGACCAGGACGGGGCCGGGGCGGCCGGTGGCGGCGATGTGGAAGGCCTCGGCGATCACCCGGGGGATCTCGGCCGGGTCGGTCACCAGGAAGTTGTGCTTGGTGATCGGCATGGTGATGCCGCAGATGTCCGCCTCCTGGAAGGCGTCCGTGCCGATCGCCTTGGAGGCGACCTGGCCGGTGATCGCGACGACCGGGACGGAGTCCATGTAGGCGTCGGCGAGCGGGGTGACCAGGTTGGTGGCGCCCGGGCCGGAGGTGGCCATGCACACGCCGACGCGGCCGGTGGCCTGCGCGTAGCCGGTGGCGGCGTGGCCGGCGCCCTGCTCGTGGCGGACGAGGATGTGGCGGACCTTGGTGGAGTCCATCAGCGGGTCGTACGCGGGGAGGATCGCGCCACCGGGGATGCCGAAGACCGTGTCGGCCCCTACGGCTTCGAGGGAGCGGATGAGCGACTGCGCTCCGGTCATCGTCTCGACGGTGGTCTGCTGACCCGGAGCGTGGGCTGCCGGGGTGTCCCCGCGGCGGGGGGATGCGGCGTGCTCAGTCATCTGCCTGTCTCTTCTCGGGTTCTGCCGGCCCCGGCAGTTGAGGGTCCTGCCGTGCGTCGGGCCGGTAAGCCGGCTCTGCCCCAATCGTCCCGATTTGTGGCGCTTGGGGCCAGTGGTCTTGCAGGGGTTGAACGGTTCGCGTGCAACAAAAAACCCCTCGTGCCCAGGGCATGCGAGGGGTGGCGCGTCGGTCTCTGACGTGGAGCACAGGGGCCCACTCAGCCGACGCGCCCGCCAAGTACGAGAATTCGGGTGCGCATGGCACCGACCTTCCTCCCCCGCGGCGGCGGGTGTCAAGCTGGTGGGACGGAGGTCTCACCATGCGGACCCCCGGACGGACCCCCCACGGCATGGCGTTCCGGCAGGTCGGAGGGGGTGTGGTGGTGCGCCGGCCGCCCCTGGGCCGGCTCGGCGCGGCCACTCGCACGGGTGTCCGTCCGGGCGTCCGCGGCGAGGTGCGGACGGCGCCCGGACGCCGCCGCGGCCGGCCGCGGCACCGGGTACGAACGGCGGGCCAGCGCCCGGCGCAGCCGCGGCTCGTCCAGCGGCGGGGCGAAGGCCGGGCCCTGCGCCTGCCGGCAGCCCAGCTCCTGCAGCACGGCGGCCTGCCGCGGGTGGTCCACGCCCTCGGCGGAGGTCACCAGGCCGAGGTCGCGGCCCAGCCGCAGCGCGTGGCCGACCAGCGCCCGGGCGAGGGCCGAGTCGGCGACCTCCTGGACGAGGCTGCGGTCGAGCCCGAGGGTGTCCAGCGGCAGCCGGGCGAGCGCCCCGAGCGAGCCGCCGCCGGCGCCGAAGCCGCCGAGGGCGGTGGACACCCCGAGGCGGCGCAGCGCGGAGAGCCGGCGGGCCACGTCGTCGGCGGTGCGGTCCGGGCCCGTCCTGGCCAGTTCGACCACCAGCAGGTCGGCGGGCAGGCCGCTCTCGCGCAGCGCGCCGGCGACCGCCTCGTACAGGCCGGGGGCGCAGATCCGCTCCGCGGTGAGCCGGACCCGGACGGGCACCGAGCCGATCCGGTCGCGGCGGCGGGCGGCGGCCGCGGCGACGGCCTCCTGGAGCAGCCAGCGGGCGAACCGGGCGGCCGCGTCGCCGTGCTCGGCGGTGCGCAGGAACTCGGCCGGGGTGAGCAGCAGGCCCTGCGCGGAGCGCCAGCGCGGCTGGGCGTCGACACCGACGACCACGCCGGTGGCGAGGTCCACCACCGGCTGGTGGAGCAGGGTGAAGCCGCCCTCGCGGACGGCGGTGCGCAGCCGGGACTCCAGCTCACTGCGGCGCTCGACCTCGGACCGCATGCCGGGCCGGTAGACGACCACCCGGCCCTTGCCCTGGGACTTGGCGCGGTACATCGCGAGGTCGGCGTTGCGCATGAGCTCGTCGGCGGCGGCCCTGGGGTCGGCGCCGGGGCCGTGCGCGGGCGGGGCGAAGGCGATGCCGATGCTGGCAGCGACGCCGAGCTCGGTGCCGCCGATCCAGTACGGCTCGGAGAGCGCGGCACGGACCCGTTCGGCGAGGTCGCGGACGCGCTCCGGCCCGAGCCGGCCGCAGACCAGCACGGCGAACTCGTCGCCGCCGAAGCGGGCGACGGTGTCGCCGGAGCGCACCGCGCGGCGCAGCCGGCCGGCCGCCTGGACGAGCAGTTCGTCGCCGGCCTGGTGGCCGACCGTGTCGTTGACGGCCTTGAAGCCGTCGAGGTCGAGGAAGAGGACGGCGACGCCGTCCCGGTCGCCGGCCCGGCCGCCGCCGCACCCGGTGCCCCCACCCGCCGTGCCCCCGTCGGCCTCGGGGCCGTCCGCGCCCAGTGCCGCGCGGAGCCGCTGGACGAACAGCGCCCGGTTGGGCAGGTCGGTGAGCGGGTCGTGGAAGGCGTTGTGCTGGAGCTGGGCCTGCAGGGCGACCCGCTCGGTGACGTCGCGGCTGTTGAGGATCAGGCCGTCGCGGTGCCGGTTGAGGGTGGACTCCACGTGCAGCCACTCGCCGGTGCCGGAGCGGATGCGGCACTCGACCCGCGCGGAGGGCTCGGTGCTCTCGGCGAGGCCCGGCAGGTGGCCGCGGGCGAGGAAGCGGCGGACGTCGCGGAGCACCCGTTCGACGTCCTCGGGGTGGACCAGGTCCAGCAGGTTGCCGCCGACCAGGTCCTCCGGGTCGCGGGAGTAGACGCCGAGGGCGGCCGGGCTGACGTAGGAGAGCACGCCGTCGGCGGCGGCGATCATGATGACGTCGCTGGAGCCCTGGACCAGGGAGCGGAAGTGCGCCTCCTTGTGGGCGAGCTCCTGGGCGAGGGAGAGGTTGTCGAGCAGCATCACGCCCTGCCGGACGATCAGGGCGAGTCCGACGGTGCAGGCGGCGGCGAGCACCACCCGGTCGACGGGGTGGCCGTCGCCGAGGGCGTTGTAGAGGATGCCGGCGGTGCAGACGGCGGCCGCGGCGTACGGGGTGAGCGCGCTGAAGGTGGAGGCGACCCGGCGCCGGGGCAGGCCGCCGGCCGAGGGGTGCTCGCGGGAGGAGCGGCGCGCGTCCGGCGACCAGGGGGCCCAGGCCAGCAGCAGGCTGCCGGCGAACCAGCCGGCGTCGAGCAGTTCGCCGGAGTGGTAGCTGCTGCGCAGCTCGGGGGCGGTGAACAGGGCGTCGCAGACGACGGTGACGGCCAGGGCGAGCATCGCGGTGTGGACGGCGGCGCGGTTGCCGTCCCGGCGCCGGAAGCGCAGCCCGACGACCAGGCTGACCAGCAGGATGTCCATCACCGGGTAGGCCAGGGCGAGCGCGACCTCCATCGGGTCGCCGGACTGGCCCTGGGCGGTGCGGCCGAGCGCCAGGCTCCAGCTGAGGGTGAACAGCGAGCCGGCGACCAGCCAGCCGTCCAGCAGCAGGCAGAACCAGCCGGCCGGGGTGCGCGGGCGCTGGGCGAGCACCAGCAGGCCGGTGATCGCGAGCGGGGCGAACAGCAGGAAGGCGTAGTCGGCGGGCGAGTCCTGCGGCAGCGGGGTCCCGAGGACGACCTCGTACCAGCCCCAGGCGCCGTTGCCGAAGGCCACCACGGCGGAGGCGAGGCCGAAGAGCAGCCAGGCCGAGCGGGCCGGGCGGCCGGCCCGGAAGCCGTGCACCAGACAGGACAGGGCGGCCGCGGCGGCGGCCGCGGCGAGGCCGAAGTCACCCATGACCAGGGAGACTTCGTGGGAGCCCCAGCCGAGGGCGGCGCCGGTGGTGTAGCCGGCGCCCAGCAGGAGCAGCAGCGCCGCCGGGGCGCCGATGCGGCGGGCGGGTCGAGCGGGCCGGCCGGAGCGGCCGGGTCTCGCGGAGCGGCGGGTGCGGCCGGTGCGGTCGGGGCCGGTGCGGCGGCGCGGGCGGGTGCTCGCGGCCGGTTCGGCCGGGGCCGTTGCGGGGGCCGGGACCTCGGCGGGCAGCACCGCATCGGTGGAGCTCACTCGACATCTCCCCCTCCGGCCCGGGGCTCGTCCGTGCCCGGACCACGGCTGTGCGGCGGTGCGGCCGCTCGATCTGACGCCACGTCACCATCATGTCGCGGGGGGCCCGTTCCGCCGTGCCGTACCGGTGTTCCCACGCGGGACACTACACCACTGCCGTCACTCAACGGAACGTGCCTTCAACTTAGAGTAATGACCGGAGGCGTGACGGCAGCGCTGGTCCAGTCCTTCCGGGAGGTGTCGGCGGCGCACGGTCGAAGGGCGCGCGCCCCTCGCACCCCTCGCGCCCCCCGTTCGGCCGAGCAGCTGCGCGGCCCCGCCCGGCCCGCGGCCGGACCGTCCGTCAGACGACCTTCTCCGTCTCGAAGAGCCGCAGCCGGTGGGCCACCGCCGCCGCCTCGCCGCGGCCGCTCACGCCGAGCTTGGCGAGGATGTTGGAGACGTGCACGCTCGCGGTCTTCGGCGAGATGTACAGCTCCTCGGCGATCTGCCGGTTGGTCCGGCCGAGGGTGAGCAGCCGCAGCACATCGCGCTCGCGCCGGGTGA
The DNA here is from genome assembly GCF_000717715.1 of Streptomyces sp. NRRL B-24484. GTDB lineage: Bacteria > Actinomycetota > Actinomycetes > Streptomycetales > Streptomycetaceae > Kitasatospora. The sequence goes on from NZ_JOAI01000029.1 coordinate 24,186, forward strand.
GGCCGAGCGCGGGCCCGTCGGCGGTCGTGTCGGCCCGCCCGGCGCCGTCCGCCGCCGCGGCCCGCTCGCCGGTGAGCCTGGCGCGCTCCGCCAGGTGCGCGACCTCCGACTCCAGGTAGCGGTCCCCGCTCGCCCGGGCGGTGTCCGCGGCCTCCTCCAGCAGGGCGCGGGCCTCGTCCCGGTGGCCGGCCGCGGCCGCGCCCTCGGCGGCCCGCAGCAGGGCGAGCGCCAGCGGGCCGGGCAGGCCGACGGGGCGCAGCAGACCGATCGCCTCGGCCCAGTGGACGCGGGCGTCGCGGCCCTCGGCACGGGCGATCTCGCCGTCCAGCAGCCGGGCCCAGGCCCGGTGCAGCGGGACCTGCGGTTCCAGCCGGGCGGCGGCCCCGGCGATCCGCCGCAGCACCACCGGCCGGCCGAGGTCGGCGGCGGGCAGGCCGTGCGAGTCGGCCTCCGCGCCGGCGCCGTGCACCAGCAGCGGCAGCATCAGCGCCTCGTGGCCGGTGGTGAACTCGACGTCGAGCACGGCGAGCAGTTCGGACCGGGCGTCGAGCGGCCTGCCCTGCCGGGCGTGGATCCGCACCGCCAGCGTGGCGGAGGGCAGGACGTTCTGCGGCTGGCGGGCGAGGTCGGCGGCCCGGGCCCGCCGGTTGAGCTCCGCGGCCGAGTCCAGGTCGCCGGCGAGGAAGCGCAGCTCGCCGCGGAGCCGGTCGAGGAACTCGTGGTACGGGTCCAGCGGCGGCCCGTACTCCCAGGCGTCCAGGGTCGAGGCGGCCTCGGCGCAGCGGCCGAGCGCGGTGAGCGCCTCCACCAGGTTGCCGGTGAGGCAGCCGCCGGCGGTGCCGAGCAGTCCGGTGCGCCCGGCGACCCGGATGCCCTCGCGGGAGCGTTCCAGGGCCTCCGCGGACCGGCCGAGGCTCTGCATCAGGCAGGACAGGTTGTTGAGGCCGCGGCAGAGCACGTCGGCGGCGCCGAGTTCGCGGGCCCGTCCGATGGCGTCGGTGAGCAGGGCGATGGCGCGTTCCGGTTCGCCGAACTCGCTGTAGAGGCCGGCGAGGGTGATCCGGGCGTGCTGCTCGACCGCGTCGGCGCCGACCTCGCGGGCGATCCCGGCGGCCTGTTCGGCGACGGCCATGTGCGAGCGGTCGGGGTGGCCGAGCATGCCCTGGGCGGCCTCCATCGCGAGCACCTCGGCCTGGACGGCGGACGGGCCGAGTCCGGAGACCAGCCGGTAGGCGTACTGGATCTCGCCGCCGTCGGGGCGTTCCAGGTGGCCGCAGGTCTTGGCGAGCTGCACCCGGAACCACGCGGCGCGGGCCGGTTCGGCGTCCTCGTCGAGCAGGTCCAGGGCGCGCCGGACGAGCGCGACCGCACGGTCCCAGTCGCCGCTGCGGCGGGCGGCGACGACGGCCTCGGCGAGCACGTCGACGAGCTGCAGCCCGGCGCAGGCCGGCTCGTGCGCCTCGCCGGTGCAGCCGCAGGAGGGGTAGGTCTCGGCCCGGTCGTAGGGGCGGACGGGGGTGCTGCGGACGCCGTCCGGCACCTCGTCCCACAGCTCCAGGACGCGTTCCAGCATGCGCAGCTGCTCGGCGAAGGCGTTGCGGCGGCGGGCCTGCAGGGCCGCCTCCAGGGCGGTGGGCAGCGCCCGGTCCGCCTCGTGCGCGTGGTACCAGTAGTTGGCCAGCCGGGCCGCGCAGGCCTCGCCGCGGACGAGCCCGGGGTCGGCCTCCAGGACGGCGGCGAAGCGGCGGTTGATGCGGTGCCGTTCGCCGGGCAGCAGGTCGTCGGAGACGGCCTCGCGGACGAGGGCGTGCCGGAAGCAGTAGCCGTCGCCGTCGGTGTCGGGCCGCAGCACGCCGGCGCCGACGGCGGTGCGCAGCGCCTCGATCAGCACCTCCTCGGGGTCGTCGAGGACGGCGGCGAGCAGGTCGTGCTCGACCCGGGTGCCGCCCTCGGCGGCGATCCGCAGGATCTGCTGGGTGTGGTCGGGCAGGGTCTCGACCCGGACGAGCAGGATGTCGCGGAGGCTGTCGGGGATGCCGGCGGTGCAGCCCTCGCGGGCGGCGGAGGCGAGCTGCTCGACGAAGAACGGGTTGCCCTCGGCGCGGCGGTGGATGCGGTCGACCAGGACCCGGTCGGGTGCGGCAACGCCGAGGATGCCGGCCAGCTGGGCGGCGGTCTCGGCCGGTCCGAAGCGGTCCAGGTCGAGCCGCTGGACGGTGCGCAGCCGCTCCAGTTCGGCGAGGTAGGGGCGGAGCGGGTGGCGGCGGTGCAGGTCGTCGCTGCGGTAGGTGGCGAGGACGAGCACCCGGGCCCGGTGCAGGGTGCGGACCAGGTAGGCGAGCAGGTCGCGGGTGGAGCGGTCGGACCAGTGCAGGTCCTCGACGACCAGGACGAGCGTGCGGTCCTCGGCGAGCCGCTCGATCAGCCGGGTGGTGTGGTCGAAGAGCCGGGCGCGGCCGAACTCGTCGTTGGAGCCGGCGTCGGCCTCGCCGAGTTCCGGCAGCAGCCGGGCGAGGTGTCCCTCCATGCCGGCCGCGGCCTGTTCGAAGGCGGGGCCGAGTTCGCTGTGCAGCCGGCGCAGGGCGGTGGCCAGCGGGCCGTAGGGCAGTCCCTCGGCGCCGACCTCCAGGCAGCCGCCGACGGCCGCGACGGCGGCGGGTGCGCCGACGCCGTGCAGGAACTCCTCCACCAGCCGGGTCTTGCCGATGCCGGCCTCGCCGCCGACGAGCACGGCCTGGGGATCGCCCGCTGCGGCCCGGGTCAGTGCGGTGGCGAGGAGCTCGGACTCACGACCGCGGCCGACGAAGACCGGGCTGACCGCAATCTGCTCCATGCTGGCGAGCATGGCACAGGATTCGGACACGAACTGAGATGCGGTCCCAGGGAGTGGACGGCCGACGGGGAGGGCGCCGTGGGCGTCCTCCCCCGTGTGGTCCCCGGGACCGCCCGACATCAGCATCCTGCCGGTCCGGCGGTGCGCAGCGGCGCGGCCACCGGGGCGGCGTGCCGCAGGCTCCGGGCGAACCGGCGCACTCTGCCGGCCCGCGGGCCGCCGGTCCGTGCGGCCTCCCGTGCCAGTCGCTCGATCCCTGCCCGGTGTTCGAGTTCCCGCTGGCGCTGCAGGAAGAGCTCGTACTCCATCACGGCGGTTCACCTCGTTCTGTACCGGTTCTGTCGTCCTGGTACCGAGGCTCCTCCCCGAGGGGGGTCGGGCACATCGGGAGGCTGCCGGATCTTCCGGGGCCGCCGGGCTCAGACGCCGGGCCCCGGGAACGGAGGAGGCCCGTGCCCACCCCTTAGTCGGGGCGGGCACGGGCCTGGGCCGGCCCCGGGGCACCTCAGGGGTACCTCAGAGCGGGCCGGGCAGGTCCTCAGGCGCCGAGGCGCTCCAGGATGAGGTCCTTGGCGCGGGCGGCGTCGGCCTGACCGCGGGTGGCCTTCATGACGGCGCCGACCAGGGCGCCGACGGCCTGCACCTTGCCGTCGCGGATCTTCGCGGCGACGTCCGGGTTGTCGGCGATCGCCTGGTCGACGGCCGCGCCGAGCGCGGAGTCGTCCGAGACGACGGCGAGGCCGCGCCCGGCGACGACCTCGTCCGGCTCGCCCTCGCCGGCGAGCACGCCCTCGATGACCTGGCGGGCCAGCTTGTCGTTGAGCTTGCCCTCGGCGACCAGCGCGCAGACCCGGGCCACCTGGGCCGGGGTGATCGGCTGGTCGGCGAGCTCGGTGCCGGTCTCGTTGGCGCGCCGGGCGAGCTCGCCCAGCCACCACTTGCGGGCCTGGTCGGCGGGGGCGCCGGCGGCCACGGTCTCCAGGATCGGCTCGACGGCACCGGCGTTCAGCACCGCCTGCATGTCCTTGTCGGACAGGCCCCACTCGGCCTGCAGCCGGCCCCGGCGGACGCGCGGCAGCTCGGGCAGCGCGGCCCGCAGCTCCTCGACCCACTCCCGGGAGGGCGCGATCGGCACCAGGTCGGGCTCGGGGAAGTAGCGGTAGTCCTCCGCCTCCTCCTTGATCCGGCCCGAGGTGGTGCTGCCGTCCTCCTCGTGGAAGTGGCGGGTCTCCTGGACGATGGTGCCGCCGTCCGCCAGGACGGTGGCGTGCCGCTGGACCTCGAACCGGGCGGCCCGCTCGACGCTGCGCAGCGAGTTGACGTTCTTGGTCTCGCTGCGGGTGCCGAACTTCTCCCGGCCGATCGGGCGCAGCGACAGGTTGACGTCACAGCGCATCTGGCCCTTGTCCATCCGGGCCTCGGAGACACCGAGGGTGCGGATGAGCTCGCGCAGCTCGGTGACGTACGCCTTGGCGACCTCGGGGGCGCGGGCGCCGGCGCCGACGATCGGCTTGGTGACGATCTCGATCAGCGGGATGCCGGCCCGGTTGTAGTCGAGCAGCGAGTACTCGGCGCCGTGGATGCGGCCGGTGGCACCGCCGACGTGGGTCGACTTGCCGGTGTCCTCCTCCATGTGGGCGCGCTCGATCTCCACGCGGAAGACCTCGCCGTCCTCCAGCTGCACGTCGAGGTAGCCGTTGAAGGCGATCGGCTCGTCGTACTGGGAGGTCTGGAAGTTCTTCGGCATGTCCGGGTAGAAGTAGTTCTTCCGGGCGAACCGGCACCACTCGGCGATCTCGCAGTTGAGGGCGAGGCCGATGCGGATCGCCGACTCCACGCCGACCGCGTTGACGACCGGCAGCGAGCCGGGCAGGCCGAGGCAGGTGGGGCAGGTCTGGGTGTTCGGCTCGGCGCCGAGCTCGGTCGAGCACCCGCAGAACATCTTGGTCCTGGTACCCAGCTCGACGTGGACCTCAAGGCCCATCACCGGGTCGTACGAGGCCAGCGCGTCCTCGTACGAGACCAGACTGATGACGCTCACAGCGTTTCCTTCACTTCTTCTTCGAGGTCCGTCAGCCGAGCAGCACGTCGTCGTCGCCGAGCTGGCGGAGCTCGCGGACGAGGAGCGCGGTGCCGGTGATCAGGGCGGCGGCGCCGACCAGGGCGTTGATCAGCTTGAGCGTGTCGTTCTCGGTCCGGGCCTTCTTGACGTCCTTGGCGATGGTGATCGCCCCGAACGCGCTGGTGCCGATGGACAGCCACAGGCCGGGCTTGCTGTGCTTGAAGCCCTTGGCCTTCTCGATCCTGCTCACAGTGCCGGTGCCTCCTCCAGCAGGGGGTGTCCCCACTTCTCGTTGAGTGCGGCCTCGACGGCGCCGCCCACGCGGTACAGGCGGTCGTCCGCCATCGCGGGGGCGATGATCTGCAGGCCGACCGGGAGATTGTCCTCCGGGGCCAGGCCGCAGGGCAGCGACATGGCCGCGTTGCCCGCCAGGTTCGACGGGATGGTGCACAGGTCCGCCAGGTACATCGCCATCGGGTCGTCGGCGCGCTCGCCGATCGGGAAGGCGGTGGTCGGGGTGGTCGGGGAGACCAGCACGTCGACCCCGGCGAAGGCCGCGTCGAAGTCCCGCGAGATCAGCGTGCGGACCTTCTGCGCCGAGCCGTAGTAGGCGTCGTAGTAGCCCGAGGAGAGGGCGTAGGTGCCGAGCATGATGCGGCGCTTGACCTCGGGGCCGAAGCCGGCCTCGCGGGTGAGGGCGGTGACCTCCTCGGCGCTGCGGGAGCCGTCGTCGCCGACCCGCAGGCCGTAGCGCATGGCGTCGAAGCGGGCCAGGTTGGACGAGGCCTCGCTCGGCGCGATCAGGTAGTACGCGGGCAGCGCCAGGGTGAACGACGGGCAGGACACCTCGACGACCTCGGCACCGAGCTCGCGCAGCAGCTCGACCGACTCGTCGAAGCGCTGCATCACGCCGGCCTGGTAGCCCTCGCCGGCGAACTCCTTGACGACGCCGATCCGCATGCCGCGGACGTCGCGCATCCGCGCCGCCTCGACCACGGCCGGGACGGGCGCGTCGATGGAGGTGGAGTCCAGCGGGTCGTGGCCGGCGATGGCCTCGTGCAGCAGCGCCGCGTCCAGCACGGTGCGGGCGCACGGGCCGCCCTGGTCCAGCGAGGAGGAGAAGGCGACGAGGCCGAAGCGGGACACCGAGCCGTAGGTCGGCTTCACGCCGACGGTGCCGGTGACGGCGCCCGGCTGGCGGATCGAACCGCCGGTGTCGGTGCCGATGGCCAGCGGCGCCTCGTAGGCGGCCAGCGCGGCCGCGGATCCGCCGCCGGAGCCGCCGGGGATCCGGGAGAGGTCCCACGGGTTGCCGGTCGGGCCGTAGGCCGAGTTCTCGGTGGAGGAGCCCATCGCGAACTCGTCCATGTTGGTCTTGCCGAGGATGACCACGCCCGCGTCCTTCAGACGGGCCGTCAGCGTGGCGTCGTACGGCGGGATCCAGCCTTCGAGGATCTTCGAGCCGCAGGTGGTGGGGACGCCCTTGGTGGTGAAGACGTCCTTGAGCGCGAGCGGGACGCCGGCCAGCGGGCCGAGCTCCTCGCCGCGGGCGCGCCGGTCGTCCACCGCACGGGCGGCCTTGAGCGCGCCCTCGGTGTCGACGTGCAGGAAGGCGTTGACCTTCTTGTCGACGGCCTCGATCCGGTCCAGGTGGGCCTGGGCGACCTCGACGGCCGAGACCTCTCCGGCGGAGACGGCGGCAGCGGTCTGCGCGGCCGTGTACTTGATCAGCTCGGTCATCGGTCAGTCCTCCCCGAGGATCTGGGGCACACGGAAACGCTGCTCCTCGCCGGCCGGGGCGCCGGACAGCGCCTGCTCCGGGGTGAGCGACGGCCGCACCTCGTCCGCGCGCATGACGTTCGTCAGCGGCAGCGGGTGGGAGGTCGGCGGGACGTCCTGTCCGGCGACCTCGGAAACGCGGGCGACCGCGCCGATGATCACGTCGAGCTGCTCGGCGAAGTGGTCCAGCTCTTCGGCCTGCAATTCGAGACGCGACAGCCGAGCGAGGTGGGCGACCTCCTCGCGCGTGATGCCAGGCATGCAGCGATCCTCAGGTTCGGGTTCGGGTGAGACCGGGGGCTTGCCCGTCCTCTTGGTCTAAGGACACATCCTATGGCGCGCACCACCTCGCCCGGCGCCGCACGGTCCCGGCCGCACCACCGGGAGTGGCCCCCGACCGCCTGTCGGGAGTCGCGGGCGAGTCTCCCGCCCCGAGCCGAAGGGCCCGCCGGCGCCGAGAGCGACGAGAGAGGGAGCGACGTAGGAGCGACGGAACGTGGGGGCACCTCCCGGCCGTCAGGCCGGGGGAGAGCGTCGGCGCCGGGTCAGGAGGGCCCGGAGGCGAGCGGGCGAGTACTCAGAGCGACATGGTGGAGGGGTCGGTGGGGCTCTCGCTGTCGCCGTTCAGCCGGTCGAGGTCGATGGTGTCGGAGGGGGCGGGCGTCTCGGTCGGCACCGGCGTGCCGAACTCCTTGAGCTCGACCCGGCCGGTCTCCTCGCCTCCGGTGCGCTCCATCCGCAGCGGGTACGGGCGCCCGCGGGTGGCCACCGTGAGGGTGCTGGTCGCGCCGGCGGCGGTGCCGCTCACGGGGACGGCGGGGGTGCCGTCGACGGTGACGGGTTTGCCGACGGCGAGGCCGCCGGGGGTCTGCTCGACCAGGGCGCTGCCGAGCGCGTCGAGGTCGCAGACGGTGCCGATCTCGGAGAAGTCGGTGTTGTCGGTGGTGGTCTTCAGGTACTTGTCGCCGACTAGGTCCTCGGTGGCGGCGCCGCCGTGGGTGCGCCAGAACACCTCGTCGGGCTTGACCCACAGCTGGGTGCCGAGCTTGACCAGCCGGAAGGTGCCCTGCCCGCTGAGACCCATGGTGCCGGCGCAGTTGCCCGCGGTGTCGGCGGACAGGTCGAAGGTGACGGTCTGCCCCTGGCTGCTGCCGCGGCCGGTGATCCGGACCGAGCCGGCCTCCTTGAGCGCGGCCACCGACCGCTGCACGATCTCCGTGCCGGGCAGTGCCGCGACGCCGTTCTCCGGCTGGGCCGAGGCGGGCGAGGCCGCCGCCGAGGACCGCGCCGCGCCGCTTCCCGAGCTGCCCGAGCTGCCCGGGGCCGCGCCCGGCGCCCCGCCCGTGCCGGTGCCGGCGCAACCGGCGGCGCAGGTCAGCAGGACGAGGCCGGCCAGGACGGCGGGCGTCCGCGCCGTCCGCTGCTCGCTCACGGCTGTCTCCTTCGGCGGTCCGGTGTGTGCTCAGAGGGTCACACTCAACCGGAACCACTGCATCCGCAACAAGGGCAGCGTGCGAAGGGGACCGCACCCGGTGCCGTCCCGGTGCGGATCCGCCGGCCGTCCCGGGCCGGGCACCCGTCTGCCCGTGGACGTCGGCCGCACACCCCCGGACCTCCCGGGCGCGGCGGACGCCCGGCGGCCGCTACTGCTGGGTCGTCGGGGCGGGCAGCGGGGTGCTGGGCGCGGGCAGCTCCGCCTGTGCCTGGACGGTCGGCAGCGAGCGCGGCTGCGGCACGGGCGGGGTCAACGGCTGCTGCGGGGCGAGCCGCTCGACCCGGGCCGTCCCGGTCTGCCGGACCATCAGCCACGCGGTCGCCTGGTCGGCGGGCAGCGCGGCGGAGACCAGCCAGCCCTGGACGGCGTCCACGCCCATGCCGTGCAGCCGCTCCCAGGTCTCGTCGTCCTCGACGCCCTCGGCGACCACGGTCAGCCCGAGCGAGTGGGCGAGCTCGACCGAGCAGCGCACCACCGCCGCGTCGTGGTCGTCGGCGACCATCCGGGAGACGAAGGAACGGTCGATCTTCAGCTCGCCGACCGGCAGGCTGCGCAGCCGGGCCATCGAGGAGTGCCCGGTGCCGAAGTCGTCCAGGGACATGCCGACGCCGTAGCGGCGCAGTTCGGCCAGGGTGTCCGCGGCCCGCCGGGAGTCGTCGAGCAGCAGCCGCTCGGTGATCTCCAGCTGGAGGGCGTGCGCGGGCACCCGGTGCCGGGTGAGGTGGCCGGCGACCCGGGTGGCGAAGCCCGGGTTGAGGACGTCCCGGGGCGAGACGTTGACCGCGACCGGCACCTGCAGGCCCTGGTCGCGCCAGGCGGCGAGCTGGCCGACCGCCGCCTCCAGCACGTAGTCGGTGAGCCGCGGCATCAGGCCGCTGGACTCGGCGAGGCCGATGAACTCGTCCGGGGGGACGCGGCCCTGACCGGGCCGCTCCCAGCGCAGCAGCGCCTCCAGGCCGACCACCCGGCCGTCGAAGGCGACCTTCGGCTGGTAGTGCAGCTGGACCTCGCCGGTCTCCAGGGCGCGCCGCAGGTCGCCGAGCAGTCCGATCCGGTACGGGGTGTCGGTGTCCTGCGCCTCGTGGTAGACCTCGACGCCGCTGCGGCCCCGCTGGGCGTGGCCCATGGCGACGTCGGCGCGGCGCAGCAGCGATTCGGCGTCCCGGGCGTGGGCCGGGTAGACGCAGACCCCGGCGCTGGCCTCCAGCACGAGCAGCAGGCCGTCCAGCCGGATCGGGGCGGCCAGTTCGGCGATCAGCGCCTTGGCGATCCGCTCCAGGGTCTCCGGGCGGCCGACGCCGGGCAGCAGGACGGCGAACTCGTCACCGCCCATCCGGGCGACCACCGGCCGTCCGCCGCGGTGCAGCGGGGAGGGCAGGGCGGCGGCCACCTCGTCGGGGCAGGTGCGGGCGGGGGCGACGGACGGCCGGGAATGGCCGGTCCGCAGCGCCCGGTGCAGCCGGCGGGCGATGTGCACCAGCAGCCGGTCGCCGGCGGTGTGGCCGAGGGCGTCGTTGAGCGACCGGAACCTGTCCAGGTCGAGCAGCACGATGCCGACGCTGTAGTCCTCGTCCTCGTCGTGCCGGGCGATGGCGTCCTGGGCGGCGAGGAGCAGGGCCTGACGGTTCGGCAGGTCGGTGAGCGGGTCGGTGAGCTGGTCCCGGGCCCGGTCGCGGGCGATCCGCCAGGCGGCGACCAGCACCGCCAGCGGGACGGCGAACAGCGGCAGCAGCTCCGGTTCGTACCGGTAGACCAGCACGGCCAGCGGGATGAGCGGTGCGGCCCCGGCCAACAGCACGCCGAGCAGCAGGACCGCCCCTGCCACCCCCTGCGGCGGGCGTGTGGGCGCGCCGCCGGTCGTACGATCCATATGCCCTGTCCTCCGTCGGGCCCGCCCCGCCAGGCCGCCTTACGGTGAGGCACCGTGCGGTGCCGGTGGACGTCAGGTACAGGGGTGCCCCACGAGCGGCGACCGGAGTCGCCGCCATTCACCCCTGCTGACACTCTGTTGCGCCAAGGGTAAGCCGGAGTCCGCCGACAGGGCGGACTTTCGGACAACCGAGGGCGCGCCACCGGCAGACCGATGCCGGACAGTGACACAATGCCCGGTTTCCGGCCCGCACACCCCGTGACGTGGTGTCAGGACGATAACAGGATCGGGGCGGTCAGCCCTCGGCGGACCGTTCCGCGGACTCCTCGTCCGCGCCCTCCGCGGGCTCCTCACCGGTGTCCGGGCCCAGGTGGGCCCGGGCCGCGGCGGCGCCCTGCTCCAGCAGCACGGCGAACCCGGCGTCGTCCAGGACGGGCACCCCCAGCTGCACCGCCTTGTCGTACTTGGAGCCCGGGTTGTCGCCGACCACCACGAAGTGCGTCTTCTTGGAGACCGAGCCGGTCACCTTGGCGCCGCGCGAGGTCAGCGCCTCCTTCGCGCCGTCCCGGGTGTGGCCGGCCAGGGTGCCGGTGACGACCACGGTGAGGCCCTCCAGCGGCCGCTCGCCCTCGTCCTCCGCGCCGGCCTCGGTGAACCGCACGCCGGCGGCCCGCCACTTCTCCAGGATCTCCCGGTGCCACTCCTCGGCGTACCACTCCTTGACCGCCCGGGCGATGATCGGGCCGACGCCCTCGGCGGCGGCCAGCTCCTCCTCGGTGGCGGCGAAGATCCGGTCCAGGTCGCGGAACTCGCGGGCCAGCGCCTGGGCGGCGACCGGGCCGACGTGCCGGATCGACAGGCCGTTGAGGTACCGCCACAGCGGGCGGTCCTTCGCCGCGGCGAGGTTGTCGATCAGGACGCTCAGCGACTTCTTGGGGGCGCCGGCGGTGGTGGCGAAGAAGGTCACCACCTTCTCCCTGCCGGTCCGGTCGTCCGGCTTGGGCATGCCGGTCTTCTGGTCGCGCACCAGCACCTTGATCGGCAGCAGCTGCTCCTCGGTGAGGCCGAAGATGTCCCCCTCGTTCTTGACAGGCGGCTCGGCGGGCTCCAGCGGCTGGGTCAGCGCGGTGGCGGCGACGTAGCCGAGGCCCTCGACGTCCAGCGACTCGCGGCCGCCCAGGTAGGCCAGGCGCTCGCGCACCTGGGCCGGGCAGTGGCGCGCGTTGGGGCAGCGCAGGTCGATGTCGCCCTCGGACATCGGGCGCAGCTCGGTGCCGCACTCGTGGCAGTGCGTCGGCATCACGAACTCCCGCTCGGTGCCGTCCCGCAGGTCCTCGACCGGGCCGAGGATCTCGGGGATCACGTCGCCGGCCTTGCGCAGCACCACGGTGTCGCCCAGCAGCACGCCCTTGGCCTTGACCACCTGCTGGTTGTGCAGGGTCGCGTACTGGACCATCGAGCCGGCCACCTTCACCGGCTCGGCCATCACCGCGTACGGGGTGGCCCGGCCGGTGCGGCCGATGCCGATCTTGATGCTGGCCAGCTTCGCGGTGACCTCCTCCGGCGGGTACTTCCAGGCGATCGCCCAGCGCGGGGAGGAGGAGGTGGCGCCCAGCCGGCCCTGCAGCGGGATCTCGTCGACCTTGACCACCACGCCGTCGATCTCGTGCTCGACGGAGTGCCGCTGCTCGCCGTACTGCTCGATGAAGGCGCGGACCTCGTCCAGCGTGCCGACCACCCGGTTGTGACGGGCGGTCGGCAGGCCCCAGGCGCGCAGCAGGTCGTAGGCGTGCGACTGGCAGTCGATGTCGAAGCCGACCCGGGCGCCGATGCCGTGCACCACCATGTGCAGCGGGCGGGAGGCGGTGACCAGCGGGTCCTTCATGCGCAGCGAGCCGGCGGCGGCGTTGCGCGGGTTCATGAACAGCCGGACCGTCGCGCGCGGCCGTCTGCCCTCCTTCGCCCGCTCCTCGTTCTCCTGGCGGCGGCGCTCGTTCTCGGCGGCGAAGGACGCGTTCAGCGCCTCGAAGGCCTCGGTCGGGAAGTACACCTCGCCGCGGATCTCCACCAGCTCGGGGACGTCGTCGCCCTGCAGCCGGTGCGGGATCTCCTTGATGGTGCGCACGTTGGCGGTGATGTCCTCGCCGACCCGGCCGTCGCCGCGGGTCGCGGCCAGCACCAGCTCGCCGCGCTCGTACGTGAGGTTGACGGCCAGGCCGTCCACCTTCAGCTCGCACAGGTAGTGGTAGTCGAGGCCGTCGAGCTCGCGGGCGACGCGCTCGGCCCAGGCGGCGAGCTCCTCGTCGTCCATCGCGTTGTCGAGGCTGAGCAGGCGCTCGCGGTGCTCCACCGAGGCGAAGCCCTCGGCGACGGTGCCGCCCACCTTCTGGGTGGGCGACTCGGGCGTGCGCAGCGCGGGGTGGTCGGCCTCCATCGCCTGCAGCTCGCGCATCAGGGCGTCGAACTCGGCGTCGGTGACGACCGGGGCGTCCTGCTCGTAGTAGCGGGCGCGGTGGTCCTCCACCTCGGCCGCCAGCTCGGCGTGCCGCCTGCGGACCTCCGCGGGAACGTCCTCCCAGCCCTCGACCGCCGCCACCGTGCGCCTCCTACCGTCTCACTCCGGGTTGTCCGCCAGGCTCTGCGCGGCCCTGGCGCTGTACGTCAGCGCCCGGCGGGCGTACGCGGGGGACGCCCCCGCGAGCCCGCAGGTCGGTGTCACCACCACGCGGCGGGCCAGCAGCTCGGGGCCGAACCCGAGCCGCTTCCACAGCGTCCTGACACCCTGGACACTACCGGCCGGGTCGGACACAGCCGTGTCGGTGGAGGGCACGACACCGGCGAGGATCACCGTGCCCGCCTCGACGGCCTCGCCGAGGGCTTCGTCCTCACGCTCCGTCAGCAGCGAGAAGTCCAGCGAGACTCCGGCCACCCCGGCCCGGCGCAGCAGTGGGACCGGCACGCCGGGGGCGCAGCTGTGCACCACCACGGGGACGTCCAGGGCGCGGACGACCGAGCGCAGCGCCTCCTCGGCGACCTGCCGGTCGACGGCGCGCAGCCGCTGGAAGCCGCTGGCGGTCTTCACGGCGCCGGCCAGCACGGCGGGCAGCGAGGGCTCGTCGAGCTGCAGGACGAGCTGCGCGCCGGGCACCCGGCGGCGGACGTCGGCGAGGTGGCGGCGCAGGCCCTCGGTGAGCGACTCGGTGACGTCCCGGCAGGCGCCGGGGTCGGCGAGGGCCTTCTCGCCGTGCTTGAGCTCCACCGAGGCGGCGAGCGTCCACGGGCCGACGGCCTGCAGTTTGAGCGGGCCCTCGTGGCCCTGGGTGAACTCCTCCAGGGCGTCGAGGTCCTCGCCGAGCCAGGAGTGGGCCCGCCGGGTGTCGCGGCCGGGCCGGTCGGCGAACCGCCAGCCGCTCGGCTCCACCTGCGCGAAGAGCTCGACCAGCAGGCCGGCCCCGCGGCCGATCATGTCGGCGCCCGGGCCTCGGGCCGGCAGCTCCGGCAGGTGGGGCAGCTGCTCCAGCGCGCCGACCGCCGTCCGGGCCGCCTCACGGGCGTCGGTGCCGGGCATCGACCCGACACCCGTGGCGGCGCCGAACAACTCGGGGAAGGGGAATTCAGTGCTCACACCTCCCGAGCCTAGCCAGCCCGGGAGGTCCCGGGCGCTACCGGCCCGGGCGGACGGTGATCTCGGTCAGTTCGGCGTCGCGCGGGAGGTCGATCGCGGTGAGGATCGCGGTGGCGACGGACTCGGGGGCGATCCACTGGGCCGGGTCGTACGCGCGGCCCTCCTGGCGGTGCACCTTCTCCTGCATCGGGGTGGCGGTGCGGCCCGGGTACACGGTGGTGACCCGGACGCCGTTGCCGTGCTCCTCGGCGCGCAGCGCGTCGGCGAGCGCCCGGACGGCGAACTTGCTGGCCGCGTAGGCGCTCCAGTCGGCGTCGGCGCGCAGGCCGGCCCCGGAGTTGACGAAGACCACGTGGCCGCGGGCCTGCCGCAGCGAGGGCAGCAACAGCCGGGTGATCTCGGCGGGGGCGACGGCGTTGACGTTCAGCTGCTCCTGCCAGGCCTTCACCGGCAGGTCGCCGACCCGGCCGAGCTCGACGACCCCGGCGATGTGCAGCAGCGAGTCGATTTCGACCGGCAGGCTCTGGTGGCCGAAGGCCCAGGACAGCTTCGCCGGGTCGCCGAGGTCGCCGACCAGGGTGGCGGCGCCGTCGAAGCGCTCGCGCAGTTCGGCGGCGCGCCGGGCGTCCCGGGCCAGCAGCAGGACGTCCTCGCCGCGGGCGAGCAGTCTCTCGGCGACGACCGCGCCGATGCCGGAGCCGGCGCCGGTGATCAGGTGGGTTCCCATGGGGTGGTCCTGTCGTCAGAGGCGGTCGAGGGCCGCGAAGGCCTCGGCCGGGGTGGTGGCGAACACGACGAGCTCGGCCAGCGGACGCGGCAGGAAGCCCTCGGTGTCCATCCGCTCCAGCTGGGTGCGCAGGCCCGCGTAGAAGCCCTCGGTGTCCAGGAACACCACCGGCTTGTCGTGCAGGGCGTGCTTCTTGAGCTCCAGCACCTCGGTGACCTCGTCCAGGGTGCCGAGCCCGCCGACCAGCACGACCACGGCGTCGGCGCGCTCCAGCAGCCGGGCCTTGCGGGCGGCCAGGTCGGCCGTGGTGACGAGCTCGTCGGCGCCCTCGTAGGCCTTGTGCGCGAGCAGCTCGACGGAGATGCCGACGAGCCGGCCGCCGGCCTCCTTCACGCCGTCGGCGAGCAGGCCCATCAGGCCGGCGTGCGACCCGCCCCAGACCAGCGTGTGGCCGCGCTCGCCGAGCAGCCGGGCGAACTCGGCGGCGGGTGCGGTGTACCGCTCGTCGAGCGAGTACGCGGAGCAGAAGACGGTGATGTTCACGGGACCCCAGATCCTCCACGGGCGGCATCCCGCCCGGCGGGCAATGTCGGTGTGCGGTCGCGCAGCGCTCGGTCCGTGCCCGGGCTGCGGCGGTGCTCAGACGGCGACGGTGCGGCGTTCGGTGGTCGCGATGGTCGCCGAGCCCACCACGCGGGTGCCGTCGTACAGCACCACGGCCTGGCCGGGGGCGATGCCGCGGGCCGCGGTGTCCAACCGGACGCGCAGCACCTCGCCGTCCAGCTCGGCGGTGACGGGCACCTCCTCGCCGTGGGCCCGCAGCTGCGCGGTGTACCGGCCCTCCCCCGCGGCGGGCTCGCCGCACCAGCGCGGCTTGACCGCGGTCAGCCCCAGCACGTCCAGCCCCTCGGCCGGGCCGACCGTGACGGTGTTGGTCACCGGCGAGATGTCCAGGACGTAGCGGGGCTTGCCGTCCGCGGCCGGGCGGCCGATCCGCAGACCCTTGCGCTGGCCGATGGTGAAGCCGTACGCGCCCTCGTGCTCGCCCAGCTTGGTGCCGTCGGCGTCCACGATGTCGCCGGTGGCGGTGCCGAGGTGCTTGGCCAGGAAGCCCTGGGTGTCGCCGTCGGCGATGAAGCAGATGTCGTGGCTGTCGGGCTTCTTCGCCACGGCCAGGCCGCGGCGCTCGGCCTCCAGCCGGATCTCGTCCTTGGTGGTGTCGCCGAGCGGGAACAGCGAGTGCGCCAGCTGGTCGGCGTCCAGCACACCGAGGACGTACGACTGGTCCTTGGCGCCGTCCACCGCGCGGTGCAGCTCGCGGCCGCCGCCGGGGCGGTCGACGATCCGGGCGTAGTGGCCGGTGCACACCGCGTCGAAGCCGAGGGCGATCGCCTTGTCGAGCAGCGCCGCGAACTTGATCTTCTCGTTGCAGCGCAGGCAGGGGTTGGGGGTGCGGCCCGCGGCGTACTCGGCGACGAAGTCGTCGATGACGTCCTCGCGGAAGCGCTCGGCGAGGTCCCAGACGTAGAACGGGATGCCGATCACGTCGGCGGCGCGGCGGGCGTCGCGGGAGTCCTCGATGGTGCAGCAGCCGCGGGCACCCGTCCGGAACGACTGCGGGTTCGACGACAGCGCCAGGTGCACGCCCGTCACGTCGTGGCCGGCCTCGGCCGCACGGGCCGCGGCGACGGCGGAGTCCACACCGCCGGACATCGCGGCGAGCACACGGAGGCGGGGAGCGGTCGGGGCACCGGCGAAGTCACTCATGATGCCCCCAAGCCTACGTGCTCGGGCCGACCGGATTCCGATGGAGCACGTAGGCGGCGCGTGGGGGCACCTGATTTCGCCTTGCCCGCGCCTGCACAGGTCCCCGCCCCCCCGGCGCGGCCTGTTCCTCCTACCGGCGGGCGGTGGCGAGGCCTGCGTTGCGGGCGCGTTCGACGGCCGGGGTGATGGCGGCGGTGAGGGCGTCGACGTCCCTGCGGGTGGAGGTGTGGCCGAGGGAGAAGCGGAGACTGGCGCGGGCGAGCAGCGGGTCCGCCCCCATGGCGAGCAGCACGTGGCTGGGCTGCGGCACGCCGGCCGAGCAGGCGGAGCCGGTCGAGCACTCGACGCCCTGGGCGTCGAGCAGCATGAGCAGGGCGTCGCCCTCGCAGCCGGGGAAGGAGAAGTGGGCGTTGGCGGGGAGCCGTCCGGCCGGGTCGGGGTCGCCGTTGAGGAGGGCGTCCGGGACGGCGGCGGTGACGGCGGCGACCAGTCCGTCGCGGAGTGCGCCGACCGTGGTCGCGAAGTCGCTGCGCCGTTCGACGGCGAGCGCGGCGGCGGCGGCGAATCCGGCCGCGGCGGGCACGTCGAGGGTGCCCGAGCGGACGTCGCGCTCCTGGCCGCCGCCGTGCAGCAGCGGGACGGGGGCGGCGTTGCGGGCGAGCAGCAGGGCGCCGATGCCGTACGGGCCGCCGATCTTGTGGCCGGTGACGGTGAGCGCGGTGAGTCCGGAGTCGGCGAAGGAGACCGGGACCTGGCCCAGCGCCTGGACCGCGTCCGCATGCATCGGGATGTCGAACTCACGGGCGACGGCGGCGAGTTCGACGACGGGCTGGAGGGTGCCGACCTCGTTGTTGGCCCACATGACGGTGATCAGGGCGACGTCGGCCGGGTTGCGGAGGACGGCCTCGCGCAGGGCGTCGGGGTGGACCCGCCCGTAGGCGTCGACCGGCAGGTAGTCGACCTGGGCGCCCTCGTGCTCGGAGAGCCAGTGGACGGCGTCGAGGACGGCGTGGTGCTCGACGGGGCTGCACAGGATGCGGCGGCGGGCCGGGTCGGCGTCGCGGCGGGCCCAGTAGAGGCCCTTGACGGCGAGATTGTCCGACTCGGTGCCGCCGGCGGTGAGGACGATCTCGCTGGGGCGGGCGCCGAGCGACTCGGCGAGCGACTCCCGGGACTCCTCGACCACCCGGCGGGCGCGGCGTCCGGCCGCGTGCAGCGAGGAGGCGTTGCCGACGACGCCGAGGTGGGCGGTCATGGCGGCGACCGCCTCGGGCAGCATCGGTGTGGTGGCCGCGTGGTCGAGGTATGGCATGGCGGCTCCCAGTGTAGGGGCCGTCACCGGGTGCGCCGGGCGGGAGGTACGCCGGGGTCACGATTTGGCCATTGCAGCCTGTGCAACGCGCCGTTAGCCTCCTGCCTCACTGCCGTGCGTTGAGGGGTGGACGGATGTCGCAGACGGTGGACCGGGCGCTGACGATCCTCGCCTCGCTCGGTGAGGGTCCCGCCTCGCTGGAGCAGGCGGCCGCCCGGATCGGTGTGCACAAGTCGACGGCGCTGCGGCTGCTGCGCACCCTGCAGGAGCACGGCTTCGTGCACCGCCAGCCGGACCACCGCTACCGCCTGGGCGGGCGGCTGTTCGGGCTGGCGCAGCAGGCGCTGGAGTGCATCGACATCCGGCAGGTCGCCGCGCCGTACCTGGCCTCGCTGTGCGAGCGGTACGGGCACACGGTGCAGCTGGCGGTGCTGGAGGACGGCGCGGTGCTGTACCTGGACCGGGTCGAGGGCCGGTACCCGGCGGAGCCGAGCGGTGCCCCGGAGGCGGCCGGCCGGATCGGCACCCGTGTCCCGGCGGCGGCGAGCGCGGCCGGCAAGGTGCTGCTCGCCGATCTGCCGGAGGAGCAGCTGACGGCCCTTCTGGACGGTCTGGACGACGGGCCCCGGAAGGCCGGGCGCCCGGCCGACGGACTGCGGGCCGACGGGCTGCGGGCGGAGCTGGCGGCGGTGCGCCGGCAGGGCTGGGCGGCGGGCCAGGGCGGCTACCGGGACTCGGTGGACTGCCTGGCGGCGCCGATCGTGGGCGCCGAGGGCCGGTCGATCGCGGTGTGCACCATCTCGGCGCCGGCCCGCCTCGCGCCGGACGCGGAACTGAGCCGGCTGCTGCCGGAGCTGCTCTGCACGGTGGAGGCGATCTCCCTGGCGTACGGCGGCTCGCCTACTCCTCGCTGGTGCGAGAATCGTTGCGGTGCCAAGCACGTGGTGCGCGCCAGCCGTACCTGAGGGCGAGCATCCGGATGGCGAAGGCACTGAGCGCGGCCGCACCGGCGTTCAGCGGGGTGAGCCGGTTGCCGGCGATGAGCGCCGCGACGACGGTGGAGCCGACCAGGGCGGGCACGGCGTAGATCTCGCGGTCCCAGCGCAGCAGGGCGGGCGGTTCGAGGGCGAGCAGGTCGCGGACGACGCCGCCGCCGGCCGCGGTGAGCATGCCCAGGGCGACGGACGGGACGAAGCCGAGGCCGTAGTCGTGGGCCTTGATGGTGCCGGCGACGCAGAACAGGCCGAGGCCGGCGGCGTCCAGGGTCTGCACGGCGGTGTTGATCCGTTCGACCTGCGGGTGCAGGAAGAAGACCACGAGCCCGGCGGCGAGCGGGGTGGAGAAGTAGCCGAGGTTGCTGAAGGCCGCCACCGGCGTGGCCCCGATGACCAGGTCGCGCATGACGCCCCCGCCGAGGGCGGTCGCCTCGGCGAGGACGCAGATGCCGAAGATGTCCATGTTCTTGCGGACGGCCAGCAGGCCGCCGGACAGGGCGAAGACGAAGATGCCGACCAGGTCCAGGGCCTGCTGCAGCCCCGGGGAGAAGATTTGCGAGCTCACCGCCCCATCCTCCCCGGTCGGATTGTCCGATCTTGCACCACCCGGCCGCGGGGTACGCCCGGTCGGGGGATCGCGGCGGGCGGCACCGGTCCGGCAGACTCCGCTGCAGGGCCGAAGGACGGGGGGCACGGGTGCCGTACGGCGCTGTCGAACGGTGCGACTGCGGCACCGCCCGGCCGGACGGCCGGCAGCTGGTCTGCCGCGGCTGCCTGACGCCGTACACGCTGCTGCGGCCGGGGCCGGTGCTGCGGCTGGTCTTCCCGACCGGCGCGGTCGAGCTGGCCGCCGGCGAGCAGGCGGTGCTCGGACGGGACCCGGTGCAGTCGCCGTACGCGTACCTCTTCCGCGACCTCCTCACCGTGTCGGCCCGTCACCTCCGGGCCGGACTCGCACCCGGCGGCCCGGCCTGGGTGGAGGACCTGGGCTCCACCAACCGCACCACCCTGAACCGCCGTCGGCTCCCACCCGGCGAGCGCCGCCCCCTCGCCGACGGCGACCGCCTCCGCCTCGCCCGCGACATCCCGGTCCGCGTCCACCTCACCCCGGGCGAGCCGTGAGGGGCGCGCAGTGCCCCCGCGCCCCTGCAGTGCCCCCGCGCCCCTGAGATCCCGCCGCTCAGTGCGGCGGCAGGCCGTGGACCGCTCGGGCGAGCGGGTGGTGGGCGGGGAGGGCTGCGGCGGTGTCGGTCTGCAGGACGGCCAGGCGGTGGGCCGCCTCCTCGCGGCGGCCGAGCACCCGCAGGGCCCGAACGGCGCCGAGCCGGGCGGCCAGTGCCGCGGCCGGCCCCTCCCGTCCGGTGCCGGCGAGCAGGTCGGCCAGCTCGGTGAAGCGGCGTTCGGCCGCGGCCGCGCGTCCGGCGGCCAGGTCCTGTTCGGCTGCCTCCAGCTGCTCCCACGCGTCCTCGGCCTCCCGTGCGGGAACGTCCGGGGGCGGCCCGGGACGCCCGCCGCCGGTCGGCACGTCCCGTTCGGCCTCGACCGCGAGCCGGGCCTCGGTGACGCCGATCCCGGTCGTCGCCCCGGTGCCCGCGGCGGCGGCCTGCCCGAGGGCGTCCCGGACGGCGCCCGCGGACGGCCGGTCGGCGGGCCGCGCGGCGAGCATCGCCAGGACGAGTGCGGCCGTTGCGGCGGGCGCCCGTGGCGGTTCGGGCCTCTCCCGGCGCAGCAGGTCGTCGGGCGGGTGGGGCGGCCGGCCGCAGAGCAGGGTGTAGAGGACGGCGCCGAAGGCCCAGACGTCGGCGGGGGTGTCGGCCTCCTCTCCGCGCAGCTGCTCCGGGGCCATGTAGAGCGGGGTGCCGATGCGGGTGCCGATCCGGGTGTAGCGGGTGAGTCCGGCGTCCGGTGCGGCGGCGACGCCGAAGTCGAGGATCCGGACGTCGCCGCGGGCGTCCAGCATGAGGTTGGACGGTTTGAGGTCGCGGTGCACCACGGGGGCGGGCCGGGTGTGGGCGTGGTCGAGGGCGTCGGCGATGCGGTGGCCGTGGTGCAGCACGTCGCGGGGGTCGAGCGGCCGGCCGCGTTCGGTGAGCAGGGTCTGCAGGTCGGGGCCGGGCAGGTACTCCAGGACGATGAAGGCTGTGCCGCCGTGCGTGCCGCGGTCGAGCACGCCGACGATGCCGGGGTGGTGCAGCCGGGCGAGCAGGCGGGCCTCACGGTCGAAGCGCCCGCGGACGGCCTCGGGGCCCTCGCCGCCGTCGGCGCGCGGGGAGGGTGTCTTGACCGCGACCTCGCGCCCGAGTTCGTGGTCCCAGCCGCGGAAGACGGTGCCGTGGCCGCCGCGCCCGAGTTCGCGGAGCAGTCGGTAGCGGCCGGCCAGGACGTCCCCGGGGCGGATCACCGCCGTCTGCCGGGCCGTCGCGGCGGCGGCTGGATCCAGGTGGCGCGCAGGTCCTCGCCGTACGGGGCGGCCGGTCCCGACTCCTCGTCGAAGGCGAACTCCTTTGCGCTGAGCAGGAGTTCGACGGTGTCGTGGAGCAGGACGACGTCCCCGCGGGCGAGCGTCCTCGGTCGGCCGCGGCGCAGCTGCGTCTCCTCGCCGTCCCGGCGGCGGATCCGGGTGCCGTTGCTGCTGAGGTCCTCGACGGTGATCTGCGGTCCGGTCTGCCGGACGGCGACGTGCTCGCGGCTGATCCACTCCCGGGCGCCGCCGGTCAGCCAGGCGGCGAGCGGCAGGGCGGTCGCCGGTCGGGCCGTCGCCGGTCGAGCGGGGACGGGCTCGCGCGGTGCCCGGCCGACGGTGATCGGGCGGCCCTCGGAGACGACCCGTCGGCAGCGTTCGATGCCGTCGATCCGCACCTTGAGCTGGCTGCGGTGCGGCGCCTCCCCGAGGTCGGCGAGCGGGCGCTGGTGGGTGGGGCAGTGCGGGGTGCGGTGGCCCCGGCAGTCGGGCAGCGGTCCTGCGGCGGGGGCGGCGGGGCCGAAGGTGGGGCAGCCGGGGACCGGGCAGCGCCAGCGGCGCGAGAGCAGGTCCCGGCGGGGCCCGTCGCCGCGCCGGCGGTACAGGCCGGCGGCGAGCAGGGCGCTCTCCTCCTCCTTGCGGGAGATCACCCAGTCCGGGGGGATCTCCATCAGGCGGGGGACGACGGCGATGCCGGGCGGGGCGTCGATCGGGACGGGCTTCAGGAAGCGCCGCCGGCTGCCGGCGATCCACGGGTAGCGGCGGATGTACTCGTCGTACCGGTCGCTGCTGACGACGGGTCGGCGGGTGCGGTCGGCGAGGTCGAGCACCCGGTCGTCGGCGACGGGCAGTACCTCGATCAGGCCGCGGCGCTCCCAGTCGGCGAGGATCTGCCGTTCGGTGCGGGTGAGTTCGGGCAGGTCGAGCAGGGAGCGGTCGCAGACCGGGTAGACGTGCACGGCGGGGTCGCCGGTCCAGCGGACGAGGGCGGCCAGCAGCGCGGTGAAGCGGCCGAGGTCCGCCTCGCGGCCGCCGAGGAGTCCGGTCTCGCGGACGACGTTGGAGAGGTCGACGACCACGTCGGCGGCGAGCGCGTCGACGGCGAGGTGCGGCTCCGGCTGCATGGCTCGGAACGTAGCACCCCGCCGTCCGGCGGTTCCGCCGTTCGCCCGATCGGGTCAGGCGAAGGCCTCCTGCGGGGCCGGGCCGCCGAGCGCGTTGCGCCGCTCGGGCATCGCCAGGGTGGTCATCCGCCGCCAGCCGACGGCCCGTTCGTAGAGGTAGACGCCGTGGATGCCGGCCGCGAGCGCCGCCGACTTGGCCCGCGGCCAGCGCAGGATCGCACCCATGTGCGCCATGACCGCGAGGCTGACGTCGCGGTAGGTGCGGATCTCGGCGCGGGCGGTCTCCTGGAGGGTGGTCAGGATCGCCCGGCCGTGGCCCTCGGCGGCGAGGCGCAGCAACTCCTCGTGACAGAAGGCGAGGTGGTTGTCCTCGTCGTTGGAGATCATGCGCACCGCGCGGCCGACCACCGGGTGGTCCCCGAAGACCCGCTTCAGCAGCTGCATCTGCTCGGCGGCGCGCTGCTCGGTGACCCGGCTGTGCGCGAGGTAGGTGATGACGTCCTGCTCGGTGAGCGGCTCGTCGCGCTTGAGCCGGGTGTGGGCGAGGCCGATGCCCTGGCGCTCCAGCATCATCGTGTAGTCGGTGTCGTCGGGGACGTCGACCGGCTCCAGGCCGCGCTTGTGCAGCAGGGCGTTGAAGATCCGGCCGTGCTTGTCCTCGTCGGCGCCGTGGCGGGCGACCTTCGGGGCGAGGACCTGGTCGGTGACCAGCTTGGAGATCCGCCCGTTCTCCCAGCCGCCCTGGTCCTCGCCCTTGGCGGCGATGCTGCAGAAGAGCCGGAACGAGTCGTCGTTGTCGTGGATCTCCTGGAACAGGCTGCGTGCGGAGAGCATCTGGCCCACCTCCCCCGGCTGCCCGGGCAGGCGCCGTCGTCGATCGGATCCGAACACCGTCAGTGAACGCAGCCTCCCGGGCACCCGCAACAGCAGGCCCCGTCCGCTGGTCCGGACGAAGGACCCGCACCGGCCGGTGTCCGCTCAGCCGCGGGTGGCGGTGGCGACCAGGGCGGCGACCGGCAGGCCGTCCTCCGCGTACGGGGCGGCCAGGCGGAGGTACTCGGTGCGGATCGCCTCGACCTCCGCGGGCGGGCGGCCCTCGACGAGTGCGGCGGTGATCACGGTGCCGCCGAGGACGTGGCCCCACCAGTCGGCCGGGTCGACCCGGTGCGTCCAGCGGACCCGGTCGACGGACACCCCGGTGAAGCCGGCGCCGGTGAGCAGGGCGGCGAGGCCGTCGGGTGTGGCGTGCCGGGCGAAGGGGGCCGGGCCGGGGAGTCCGGCGGGCGGCGGGCCGCCGACGGCGCGGACGGCGTCGAAAACCAGGCCCTGCGCCCGGTTGGCGGCGAGGGTGTCCCAGCAGGAGAGGGCGAGCCGGCCGCCGGGGGCGAGCACCCGGTGCAGGTCGGCCGCGGCGGCCGACGGGTCCGGGACGTGGTTGATCACGAAGGCGCCGACCGCCGCCCGGAACCGGCCGTCCGGGTAGGGGAGTCCGGGCAGGACGGCGTGCTCGACCCGGGCGGCGGGCAGCGCCGCCGCGGCGGCCGCGACCATCTCCGGGACGGCGTCGGTGGCCGTCACCTCGGCGCCTCGGCGCAGGGCGAGCGCGGCGAGCCGGCCGGTGCCGCAGCCGACCTCCAGCAGCCGGGTGCCGGGGCCCGCGCCGACGGCGTCGAGCAGGGCCGGGTGCACCCCGGCGGTCATCGCGCCGAAGCCCTCGCCGTAGGTGGCGCTGCGGGCCGCCCAGCCGCGCTGTTCGAATGCGGCGAAGTCCGCCGCCCGTCCGCCGCTCACTGGACGCAGAACTCGTTGCCCTCGGGGTCGGCGAGGGTGACGTGCCGGGTGCCGGGCTCGTCGATCCGGGCGAGGACGGTGGCGCCCAGGGCGACCAGCCGGTCCACCTCGGCCTCGCGGCGGTCGGGTCCGGCGTGCAGGTCGAGGTGGAGCCGGTTCTTGACGGTCTTGGCCTCGGGGACGGCCTGGAAGAGCAGGCGCCGGCCGTGGCCGATGCCGGTGGCCGGGTCGAACCGGTCCTCGGGGTGGCGGACGGCGGCCATCGTGCGGAAGGCCTTGCGGCCGTCGACGACCGTCCAGGCCTCGGCGGGCAGCATTCCGCCGGCGACCAGCCGCTCCACGACCGGGCTGTTGTCCTCGACGAGGTAGCCGAGGGCCTCGCTCCAGAACGCGGCCTGGCGGTGCGGGTCCGCGCAGTCCACGACGATCTTGTAGTCGAGAGTCATGCTACCGGTTATAGTGGTTACATGGACGACGCCGCAACCGGACTCCTCCTCCAGTACCCCGACGGCAGCTCCCACCGCTTCGACCCCGGCGCGCTCTGCCTGGAGCTGCTGCCCACCGGCGGGCCCGGCGGGTACGCCCGCTACGAGGTGCTGCACCGGCCCGCCGACCTCGCCGACTGGATCGCCGCCTGCCGGCTGGACACCGGTGAGGTCGCCGTCGACGAGGCCGGGGTGGCAGCCGCCCGGGAGCTGCGCGACGCGCTCTGGCGGCTCACCGGGGCGAGGGCCGAGGGCCTCCCCGGCACCCCCGAGGACTACGCGGCGGTCAACCGGGCCGCCGCCGCTCCCCCGCCCGTCCCCCGGATCGGCCCCGACGGACGGCGCGCCGAACCCGCGCCCACCACGGCGGCCGCGGTGCTCTCCGCGGTCGCCCGGGACGCCGTCGACCTGTTCACCGGCCCGTACGCCGACCGGATCCGCGCCTGCGGCGCGGACGACTGCCGACTGCACTTCGTCGACACCTCGCGGCCCGGCCGGCGGCGCTGGTGCTCGATGGAGCGGTGCGGCAACCGCCACAAGGTCCGGGCGCTGCGCGCCCGGCAGACCGGAGGAGACGACTGATGCCCACCGGACTCACCAGGGACGCCGGCTGGCAGATCGGCGTCTCGCGCACCCTGCCGCACCCGCCCGGGGAGCTCTGGCGGCTCGTCACCTCGGCCGAGGGCCTCGCGCTCTGGCTGGGCGCGGGCGTCCACCCGCTGGGCGGCCCCGGCACCCGCTACCGGACGGCGGACGGCGCCACCGGCGAGGTGCGCAGCCACCACCCGGGCTCGCGGCTGCGGCTGACCTGGCGTCCGCCCGGGCGCGCCGCCGACACCGTGCTGCAGGTGACCGTCTCGCCGGCCCCGCACGGCGCGGTGCTCCGCTTCCACCAGGAGCGGCTGGCCGACGCAACGGAGCGCGAACGGCAGCGGGCGCACTGGGCCGCGGCGGTCGACGCGCTGGAACGCCTCGGCCCGGGTGCCTGAATCAGGCACCCGGGCCGGGTGGGTACTGCTCGGAGCGGGTCGCTGCGGATCAGCGGTGGTCCGCGCCGCGCTGGGCGTGGATGCCCGGCTTGCGCATGCCGACCGACAGGTCGTCGTTCTCCGGGAAGTGGCAGGCCACCTGGTGGCCCGGCCGCGCCGCGACGAGCGGCGGCTCCTGGGTGGCGCAGACGTCCTGCGCCTTCCAGCAGCGGGTGCGGAAGCGGCAGCCGCTCGGCGGGTTGAGCGGCGACGGCACGTCACCGGTGAGCAGGATGCGCTCGCGGCGCTCCTTGCGGCGCGGGTCCGGCGTCGGCACCGCCGACATCAGCGCGTTGGTGTACGGGTGCATCGGCACGCTGTACAGCGAGTCGCGGTCGGCGATCTCGACAATCTTGCCGAGGTACATCACCGCGACGCGGTCCGACACGTGCCGGACGACCGAGAGGTCGTGGGCGATGATCAGGTAGGTCAGGCCCAGCTCGTTCTGCAGGTCGTCGAGGAGGTTGACCACCTGCGCCTGGATCGACACGTCGAGCGCGGAGACCGGCTCGTCCGCCACGATCATCTTCGGCTTGAGGGCCAGCGCGCGGGCGATGCCGATGCGCTGGCGCTGGCCGCCGGAGAACTCGTGCGGGTAGCGGTTGTAGTGCTCCGGGCTCAGGCCGCAGAGCTCCAGCAGCTCCTGGACGGCCCGCTTGACGCCGCCCTCGGTGGCCACCTTCTGCAGCCGGAACGGCGCGCCGACGATGGTGCCGACGGTGTGCCGCGGGTTCAGCGACGAGTACGGGTCCTGGAAGATCATCTGAATGTCCCGGCGGAGCGGGCGCATCGCCGAGACGCCGAGGTGCGTGATGTCCGTGCCCTCGAACTCGATCTTCCCGCCGGTGGGCTCGTCCAGACGGGTCACCAGGCGACCCATGGTGGACTTGCCGCAGCCGGACTCGCCGACCACGCCGAGGGTCTCGCCGGGCCGGACCTCGAAGTCGAGGCCGTCCACGGCGCGCACGGCGCCGGCCTGGCGGCGCAGCAGCCCCTTGGTGATCGGGAAGTGCTTGGTCAGCCCGGTCACCTTGAGCAGGGGCTGACGGTCGGAGGCGGGCGCGGGTGCGGGGATCGCCGCCGTCTTCGAATCCGTCATCGGTTGTCTCCTGAGTGTGTTGCAGGCGGCCGGGTCACAGCCGGGGCGCGATCTCGTCGGCGAAGATCCGGTGCCGTTCGGCGATCGGCAGGTGGCAGGCCGCGAGGTGCCGGGGGGCGGCCTCGGCCAGCACGGGCACCTCGGAGGTGGACCGACCGCCGGTCAGCTCGGCGTACGGGCAGCGCGGGTGGAAGGCGCAGCCGGACGGCACGTTGATCAGGCTCGGCGGGGTGCCCTTGACCGGGATCAGCCGGTCCTGGAGCTCCCGGTCGAGCCGGGGCATCGAGCCGAGCAGGCCCCAGGTGTAGGGGTGCTCGGGCGCCTCGAAGAGGGACGCGGCCGGGCCGCGCTCGACCGACTTGCCGCCGTACATCACCAGGATGTCGTCGGCCAGTTCGGCCACCACGCCGAGGTCGTGCGTGATGATGATGACGGCCGAGCCGAACTCCTTCTGCAGGTCCCGGATGAGGTCCAGGATCTGCGCCTGGACGGTGACGTCCAGGGCGGTGGTGGGCTCGTCCGCGATCAGCAGCGACGGGTCGTTGACCAGGGCCATGGCGATCATGGCGCGCTGGCGCATGCCGCCGGAGAACTCGTGCGGGTAGGCGTCCACCCGCTTGTCCGGCTGCGGGATGCCGACCCGGTCGAGCATCTCGATCGCGCGGGTGCGCGCCTGCTTCTTGCTGGCGCCCGGGTGGTGCGCCCGGTAGCCCTCGACGATCTGCGCGCCGACCGTGTAGTACGGGTGCATCGCGGTCAGCGGGTCCTGGAAGATCATCGCCATCTTCTGGCCGCGGAGCTTGCGCACCCGCTCGGGGTCGGCGGCGACGAGCTCCTCGCCGTCCAGCCAGACCTCGCCGGTGATCCGCGGGGCGCCGCGCTTGGTGCCGGTGCGGTGCAGGCCCATGATCGACAGCGAGGTGACGGACTTCCCGGAGCCGGACTCGCCGACGATGCCGAGGGTCTTGCCCTTCTCCAGGTCGAAGGTGAGGCCGTCGACCGACTTGACCAGTCCGTCCTCGGTGGGGAAGTGCACCCGGAGGTCGCGCACCGAGAGGAAGGCGGAGGGCTTGGTGGTGTTCAAGGTCTTGCTCATGCCAGCCTCACCCGAGGATCGACAACGGCGTACAGCACGTCAACCAGCAGGTTGGCGATGATGATGAAGAAGCCGGCGAAGAGCGTGACACCCATGATCACCGGGAGGTCGCTGGAGCTGACCGCGGAGACCGCCTCGTAGCCCAGGCCCCGGAAGTTGAAGGTCGACTCGGTGAGCACCGCGCCGCCGATCAGGGCACCCAGGTCCATGCCGAAGACGGTGAGGATCGGGGTGAGGGTGGAGCGCATGGCGTGCTTGCCGATGACCGTCCGCTCGCCGAGGCCCTTGGCCCGGGCGGTGCGGATGTAGTCCTCGCCGAGCACCTCGAGCAGGGTGGCGCGGGTGAGGCGGGCGTAGGTCGCGGCGTAGAGGAACGCCAGGGTGACCCACGGCAGCACCAGGTTCTGGAACCACGCGACCGGGTCGTCGCCCAGGTTCACGTAGTCGTGCGGGAACCAGCCGAGCTGGTAGACGAAGATCGCGCTGGCGAGCATGCCGGTGAAGTAGATCGGCAGCGAGACGCCGGCCAGGGCGGTCGTCATGGTGACGCGGTCCAGCAGGGTGCGGCGGCGCAGTGCGGACACGACGCCGGTCGCGGTGCCGAACACCAGCCACAGGGTGGCCGCTCCGGCGGCGAGCGAGGCGGTGACGCCCAGTCGGTCCAGCAGGACGGGCCACACCTCCTGCTCGGTCTTGAAGGAGTAACCGAAGCACGGCGCGGAGCAGTGGGTGATGTCCACGCCGGTGCTGTAGTCGCGCCCGACGAACAGGCCCTTCAGGAACAGGAAGTACTGCTCGACGATGGACTTGTCGAGGCCCATCTTGTGTCGGATACCCTCGACGGCCACCTTGTCGGCGATCTTGCCGACGTAGAGCAGCGCGGGGTCGGTCCCGGTCAGTTTCGGCACCATGAAGAAGATGCCGAAGGTGACCGCGGAGACCACCAGCAGCATGGCGACGACATTGACGAGCCGTCGGATGAGATATACGAGCACTGCGGTCGGCCCCGCCCCGGGCCGGCCGCGTCCCTGTGGGGACGCCGGCCGACCCGGGCGGAGCCTTCACCTGCCCTTCGGACTAGCTGTGCGAACTACGGGTGCGGGCGGGGCAGGTCACTTGCCGTCGGAGACGCCGAGTGCCTGGAAGTCGACCTCACCGAACGCGTCGTTGATGAAGACGTTGGTCAGGCGCGGGTTGCGGTAGTTGAGCGCCTTGTCGGCCACGATCGGCAGCCACACGGCGGTGTCGACGACCTTGTGGTTGATCTGCTTGTAGAGCTCGGCGGCCTTGGCCGGGTCCGTCTGGGCCGCGGCGTCGTCGAAGAGCTTGTCGACCGCCGGGTCGGAGGTCTCCGGGTAGTTGCTGTTGCCGTTCTTGGTGATGAAGCGGCTGTCCATCAGGGGCTGCATGTAGCCGGCGCCGTTCGGGTAGTCGGCACCCCAGCCGGCGACGATCAGGCCGTAGCCCTTCTGGTGGACGACGTCCGGCGCACCGGCGACGGAGGCGAGCAGCTTGCCGTCGTACTGGTCGACGTTCACCGTCACGTTGATGGCCTTGAGGGCGGTCTGCAGCGCGACGGCCGAGTTGACCTCCTTGGCCTTGTTGCCGCGGACGGCGATCGTGGTGGTGAAGCCGTCCGCCTTGCCGCACTCCTTGAGCTCGGCCTTGGCCTTCTCCAGGTCGGCCTTGCCGTCGGTCAGGCCGAACGGGTCGTAGTCGTCCGAGCCGAGGATGTTCGGGGGCAGCATGTTGCCGTAGGTGGAACCGGCGACCGAACCACCGCGGGCGGTCTGCAGCGCGGTCGGGTCGGCCGCGTACAGCACGGCCTTGCGGCAGTGGATGTTGTCGAAGGGGGCGACCTTCTGGTTCAGCGCGATGAAGCGGATGAAGCCGTTGTACGGGTCGTCCGAGTTCGCCTTGAGCTTCTCGTCCTGGAGGACCTTGACCTGGGCGGCCTGGGAGAGACCGGTCTGGCCGAAGTCGATGTCGACGGTGCCGGCCAGCAGGCGGGCGTCCATGTCGTCGGCGTTCGAGGTGACGGTCAGCTTGACGGTGTCCGGCAGCGCCTTGCGGAACGGGTCGGTGGCCGGGTCCCAGTTCTCGTTGCGGACGAGCTCGTAGCCCTTGCCCGGCTCGACCTTGGCGAACTTGTAGGGGCCGGAGGAGACCGGCTTGTCGCCGTACTTCGCGCCGGTGTCCAGCTTCTGCGGGACGGGCGAGGCGGAGCCCATCGCGAGCAGGAACGGGAAGGACGAGTCGGCCTTCGCCAGCTTGAAGACGATGGTGGTGTCGGTGGGGGTCTCGACCGACTTCAGACCCAGCTTGTTGGGGTCGGTGTCGGTGTAGGGGCCCTTGTAGTTCTGGCCCTGGTCCAGGGACTGGATCAGGTAGGTCGGACCACCGGAGACGACGTCCTGCGCGAAGATGCGCTCGATGCCGTACTTGATGTCCTTCGAGGTGATCGGCGAGCCGTCCTCGAACTTCAGACCCTGCTTCAGGTGGAAGGTGTAGGTCTTGCCGTCGGAGGACACGGCCGGCTGGTTCGCCGCCAGGTCCGGGACGAGCTTGAGGCCGTCCTTGCCCGGCTTCGCGTCGAAGGCCAGGAGGGTGCGGGCGTAGTAGCGCTCGAAGTTCCACACCGAGGCGTAGTAGGCGCGGCCCGGGTCGAGCGAGTCGACGTCCGTGCTCGTCCAGAGGTTGAGCGTGCCGCCCTTCTTGTCGGAGGGGTTCAGCACCTTGTCCACCGCGGCGTTGAAGCCGGCCGAGCCCTTGCTGGCGCTGTCGCTCGTGCCACCGCCCTTGGTGCCGCCGCAGGCCGCGGTGGTCAGGGCGAGCGCAGCCACGAGGGAAGCTGCGGCAAGTGTCCTGTTGCGCTTCATGGGTACGGAATCCTCCTGGTGATGTGCGGGCACGAACGGTCCGCCGGGGGTGGGCAGGCTGAGAGGGACCTGCCTGGCATGTGGGGGAGAGGAGGGCTAGTTGCCCTTGGGGTCGAGCGCGTCCCGGAGGCCGTCGCCGAAGAGGTTGAACGCGAGCACCGTGACGAAGATCGCGAGACCGGGGACGACCATGTAGGTCGGGTCGGCCTGGTAGATCCGGGTCGCCTCGGAGAGCATCTGTCCCCAGGACGGCGTCGGCGGCTTCACGCCGGCGCCGAGGAAGCTGAGCGCAGCCTCGCTGAGGATGTTGGTGGGGATGATCAGCGTCGTGTAGACGAGGATCGGGGCGACCAGGTTCGGCAGCAGCTCGCGGAAGAGGATGTGGATGCTGCCGGCGCCGAGGCTGCGGGCGGCGTCCACGAACTCCCGCTCGCGCAGCGACAGGGCCTGGCCCCGGACGATGCGGCCGATGTACGGCCAGCCGAAGAAGCCGATGACCAGCACCAGGATGCCCATGCGCAGGGCGGTGCCGCCGAGGCCGAGCAGCGAGCTCGGCATCACCGAGACGAGTGCGATGGAGAACAGCAGCTGCGGGAAGGCCAGCAGGACGTCCATCACCCGGCTGATCGCCGCGTCGACCCAGCCGCCGAAGTAGCCGGCGGCGGCGCCGAGCACGACGCCGATCAGGACGGAGACGCCGGCCGCCAGGAAGGCCACGGTGAGCGAGATCTGGGCGCCGTAGAGGATCCGGCTGAAGACGTCGCGGCCGAACGTCGGGTCGACTCCGAGCAGGAAGTCGCCGCTCATTCCGCCGAACGCGCCCCTGGGGAGGCCGAGGTCCGGGTTGATCTGGTCCGGGTGGGGCTCGTCGACCGGGTGGCCGAACAGTGCCGTCAGCACCGGCGCGAAGATCGCGGCGAGGATCAGCAGGAGCACCACGGCGCCGCCCGCGAGGGCGACCTTGTCACGCTTCAGGCGGTCCCAGGCGATCCGGCCCGGAGAGCGGCCCTGGATGCGCTTGGCCGGGGCGGCAGTTGCGGCCTCGGGCCGGGCGGAGCCGGTGGTCTCGGTGGGTGTGGTCATGAGTCAGTTCGTTCCCCTCGCCGACGGTGGCCGGCCCACGGCCCGGTCCGGCGGGGCGACCCGGGCCCGATCAGGGCCCGGACCCCGGTGCGGTCCGGAGTTCGCGACAGGTGCGGTGCAGAGCGGTGCGGTGGTTCCGTACGCCGGTGCGGCGGTGCAGAGTTCGTTTTCGGGGTGCCGGAGCCTGCCGTCGGGGCACGGGGCCCGGGCGGCGGATCACGGCATTGCGGGGGTACTGCGGGTCCTGCGAGGTGCCGGAGTGCGCGGCATGCACATCGCGCGGTTCGGCGTCGCCAGGACGCGATCACCTTTGTGGGGATCGGCTCGCGCACTGGCCGTGGGCAGCACTCTCTGTCATCGGGGAGAGGTTCCGCCAGAGGGGGCAACCGAAGGATGCCTAACTGTGATCTGTCGGCATGCAGGCCGTTGCAGCGTCGAATACGCGTCTTCACACGGCCGAAACAACCTGTCAAGACGGGTACTGACGGAAGCCCGCCAACGGCGGGAAACCGCCACCACCTGGGCATGGCCCGCCACTGGCGGACCGTCGCCACAAGGGCGCGTAAAGGGGAGGAAAAGAGAGCGGATCAGCGGCCGGGGTAGCCGGGCCAGGGCTGCTGCGGCCACGGCTGCGGCGCCGGCGCCGACTGCGGAGAGTAACCGTAGGCCGGGTAGGGGGCCGTGCCCTGCGGGTGCCCGTACTGGGTGTCACGGTCGAAGAACGGGCGGGCGTTCGCCCGCATCCACATCGCCACCGGGTCGAACTCGTCGGCCATCGCGACCGTCGACACCGCCAGCCCCTCCGGCGCCAGCTGGGCGGCCCGCTGCACCAGGGCGCGGGCGGCCTCCACCGACGGCGGGGAGTTGTCGTACAGGTCCAGGCCGACCGCCAGGTACGGCTCGCCCAGCGCGGGCTGCACCCACGCCTGGCGGAGCGAGCGCAGCGGACGGATCTGCACGGCCTGCTGCTCCAGCAGGCCGTAGAACTGCGGCGCGTTCAGCCGCGGCTCGGAGATCTGCAGCGGGCCGGCCGGCAGCCGGTCCAGGCCGACGGCGATGCGTCTCAGGTCGGCCCACGGGACGCCGACGCCGCCGCCCGGGGCGTGCGGGTTCAGCCACAGGCCCCAGCGGGTGCGGAAGAGCGCGGCGGCGATCTCCTGGCCGGAGATCACCTCGTGGGCGCGGGCCCAGCCGCTCGCGGCGAGCTGTTCGGCGGAGGTGACGGCGGGGGCGTAGCCGTGCCCGCCGATGTCCATGTTCCCGTACTGGGCGTCGGGGCTGCCGGGCGTGCCGTGCCAGAGCAGCATCCAGACCTGCCCCTGGACGAGGGCCCTCAGCAGGTCCTCGTACGCGTCGTAGCGCTCCGGGACGACCGCGCCGAGGGCGCGCTCGATGGCGCCCGGGTCACCGCCGGGCCGTGCCACGGGGGCCTGGCCCCACGGGCCCGGCCCGCCGCCTGCCGCTGCCGCGCTCATGCGCCCGCCTCGCTCCGCTCGCTCACGTCGCCGTGCCCCGTCTTGTTCCGTCTTCCGCCGCTCGTGCCCACTGCCGGGCAGAACCCTATTGCGCGCGGCCGACAGGCGTCATGCCGCATACCCCTCCGTGACGCCGCCGGCCGGTGCGGCCGTCCCGCCCCGTCGGCCGGACGGGCGGTCACGCCCGGACGTAGAACGGTGCCACGCAGGTCAGCAGCCACTCGACGACGGGGTCGTCGGCCATGTCCAGCAGCACCAGGTGGACGCCCCACGGCGGTGGGGCGGTTCCGAGCGCGCGGCCGAGCGCCTCGTTGACCTGCACCGGGTCGGCCGGCCAGGCCGGGTCCAACTGCACGCCGACGTACAGCTGCGGGGCGTCCGCCTCGACCCGGGCGAGCGCCCGACGAGCCGTCAGGACGCCCGGCAGCAAGGAGAGTTCGGCGGTGGCCGCGGCGAGGAAGGCGTACGGCTCCAGGTGCGGTTCGGGCTCGCGCAGCGCCACCGCGGCGCCCTCGGAGGCCGCCGCGCCGGGCGTCCGGTCGTCCTGCGGTCCGCGGCGCAGTTCGCCCACTCCCTCCGGCGGCACGGGGATGCCCACCGGTGCCTCCGGGTTGACGGCGATGCCGATGCCGAGCGGCAGCCCGCGGGCGAACTCCCACACCGGTGCGATCGCGAAGGGCATGCCGGGGGCGTGCAGCAGGAACTGCTCCTGCGAGGAGAACACCGGCACGTAGGGGGTGCCGGCGAGTTCGATGGTCGGCAGGTCCAGCGAGGTGCCCTGCGGATCGGCGCCGGCCGGCAGCGGGATCCACACCTGGCTGCGGGCGAGCACCTCGATCACCCGGGGCGTGGCGCCGGGGTCGCCGAGCGCGGCGGTGAGCACCTGCTCCAGTTCGTTGGACGGCCAGCTGCCGCCCTCCGGCGCCGTGCCGGGTGCGGCCCACGCCTGTGCCTCGCCCGCCGGATACCCCATGTACGGCCCCTTCGCTCGTCCCCTGTACAGAGCCTAGCGGGCCGCCCCCTCTCCCATCAGGCCCGGCGGCATGCCATGATGAGCGCGCTCGACCTCCAACTTCACACTGGCCGCTCGAACCCGCGCGGGAGAGTCCGGAACGCCCGCAGGGCGAGGCCGGCGCCGAAGGAGCAAGTCCTCCCCGGAATCTCTCAGGCACCCATACCGCACGGGCGAGGCACATCTGGAAAGTGGACACGGCCGCGCCGTGCGCCCACCCACGGTGCAAGCCGCCATCCTTGGGATGGCGGTGAAGCTCTCAGGTTGTTGACGACAGACGGGGAGACTCCACCCGCCGTCCTGCCCGTTTCCGGGCGGGAGGGTCGCCCGTGTGCCCGCAGAGCAGCCAAGGAGTCCTGCCGTCATGTCCCTCCGCCTCACCGCGCTCGACGCGCTGCACCGTTCGCTCGGTGCCACCATGACCGACTTCGCCGGCTGGGACATGCCGCTGCGCTACGGCAGCGAGCGCGAGGAGCACCTCGCCGTCCGCACGAAGGCCGGCCTGTTCGACCTCTCGCACATGGGCGAGATCACCGTCTCCGGCCCGCAGGCCGGCGAGATGCTGGACCACGCGCTGGTCGGCTTCATCTCGGCGCTGGGCGTGCTGCGCGCCCGCTACACCATGATCTGCCGCGAGGACGGCGGCATCCTCGACGACCTGATCGTCTACCGCACCGCGGAGGACGAGTACATGGTGGTCGCGAACGCCTCCAACGCCCAGGTGGTGCTGGACGCGCTGACCGAGCGCGCCGAGGGCTTCGACGCCGTCGTCCGCGACGACCGCGACGCCTACGCGCTGATCGCCGTCCAGGGCCCGGAGGCGAACGGCATCCTCGGCTCGCTGACCGACGCCGACCTGCCCGGCCTGAAGTACTACGCGCTGCTGCCCGCGACCGTCGCCGACCGGCAGGTCTGGCTCGCCCGTACGGGCTACACCGGCGAGGACGGCTTCGAGGTCTTCTGCGCCCCGGCCGACGCCGAGCACCTGTGGTCGGCGCTGACCGCGGCCGGTGCCGACAAGGGCCTGGTGCCGTGCGGCCTGTCCTGCCGCGACACGCTGCGCCTGGAGGCCGGCATGCCGCTGTACGGCCACGAGCTGTCCACCGACCTGACCCCCTTCGACGCCGGCCTCGGCCGCGTGGTGCGCTTCGACAAGACCACCAACGAGGGCTCCTTCGTCGGCCGCAAGGCCCTGGAGCAGGCGGCCGCCGAGGCCGAGTCCGCGCCGCCGCGCAAGCTGGTCGGCCTGGTCTCCGAGGGCAAGCGGGTGCCGCGCGCCGAGTACGCGGTCGTCGACGCCGACGGCAACCCGATCGGCCGGATCACCTCGGGCGCGCCCTCCCCCACCCTCGGCAAGCCGATCGCCATCGCCTACGTGGACGCCGCGCACGCCGCGCCCGGCACCGCCGTCGCGGTCGACGTGCGCGGCAAGGCCGAGCCGGTCGAGGTCGTGGCGCTGCCGTTCTACAAGCGCGCCCGCTGAGCGCCCACGCCGCTCCCAGCACCGTCCTGAACCGTCCTGCCCGGGGCGGTCCGCTCAGCGGACGGCCACGCCCCTCCCTCTTGCGATCCTGGAGAATGACGCCATGAGCAACCCCACGCACCTGCAGTACACCAAGGAGCACGAGTGGCTGACCGCCGCCGTGGACGGGGTGTCGACGATCGGCATCACCGCGCACGCGGCCGACGCCCTCGGCGACATCGTCTACGTCCAGCTCCCGGAGGTCGGTGACAGCGTCACCGCCGGTGAGACCTGTGGCGAGCTCGAGTCCACCAAGTCGGTCAGCGACCTGTTCTCGCCCGTCACCGGCGAGGTCACGGAGGTCAACCAGGCCGTCCTCGACGACAACGCCCTGGTGAACAGCTCCCCGTTCGAGGATGGCTGGCTGTTCAAGGTCCGCGTCGAGGCGACCGACGAGCTGCTCGACGCCGAGGCGTACACCGCGTTCATCGGCGGCTGACCGCCCGCCCACCGGGGCGGCCGCAGTGCGGCGGCCGCCCCGCTCCAGCCCTTCGCTCCACGGGGAGACCCCACCTCATGACGGTTCTGAACCAGTCCCTGCACGCGCTCGACCCGGAGATCGCGGCCGCGGTCGACGCCGAGCTGCACCGCCAGCAGACCACCCTCGAAATGATCGCCTCCGAGAACTTCGCCCCGGTGGCGGTCATGGAGGCCCAGGGTTCGGTCCTGACCAACAAGTACGCCGAGGGCTACCCCGGCAAGCGCTACTACGGCGGCTGCGAGCACGTCGACGTCGCCGAGCAGATCGCGATCGACCGGGTGAAGGCGCTGTTCGGCGCCG
The DNA here is from genome assembly GCF_000717715.1 of Streptomyces sp. NRRL B-24484. Classification (GTDB taxonomy): domain Bacteria; phylum Actinomycetota; class Actinomycetes; order Streptomycetales; family Streptomycetaceae; genus Kitasatospora. The sequence continues at coordinate 60,487 of NZ_JOAI01000029.1, forward strand.
AGCACGCCAACGTCCAGCCGCACTCCGGTGCGCAGGCGAACGCCGCGGCGATGTTCGCGCTGATCCAGCCGGGCGACACCATCCTGGGCCTGAGCCTGGCGCACGGCGGCCACCTGACCCACGGCATGAAGATCAACTTCTCCGGCAAGCTCTACAACGTGGCCGCGTACCACGTCGACGAGAAGACCGGCCAGGTCGACATGGCCGAGGTCGAGCGCCTCGCCAAGGAGCACCAGCCCAAGCTGATCATCGCCGGCTGGTCCGCCTACCCTCGCCAGCTGGACTTCGCCGAGTTCCGCCGCATCGCGGACGAGGTCGGCGCCCTGCTCATGGTCGACATGGCGCACTTCGCCGGCCTGGTCGCCGCGGGCCTGCACCCCTCGCCGGTGCCCTACGCGGACGTGGTCACCACCACCACCCACAAGACGCTGGGCGGCCCGCGCGGCGGCGTCATCCTGTGCAAGGAGCAGTGGGCCAAGAAGATCAACTCCGCGGTCTTCCCCGGTCAGCAGGGCGGCCCGCTGGAGCACGTGATCGCCGCCAAGGCCGTGGCCTTCAAGGTCGCCGCCTCGGAGGAGTTCAAGGACCGCCAGCGCCGCACCCTGGAGGGCGCGAAGATCCTGGCCGAGCGCCTGCTGCGCCAGGACACCGTGGACGCCGGCGTCTCGGTGCTCTCCGGCGGTACCGACGTGCACCTCGTCCTGGTCGACCTGCGCAACAGCGAGCTCAACGGCCAGGACGCCGAGGACCGCCTGCACGAGGTCGGCATCACCGTGAACCGCAACGCGGTGCCGAACGACCCCCGCCCGCCGATGGTCACCTCCGGCCTGCGCATCGGCACCCCGGCGCTGGCCACCCGCGGCTTCGGCGCGGAGGACTTCCGCGAGGTCGCCGACGTCATCGCCGAGACCCTGCTGCCCGGCTTCGACGAGGCCCGGGCGACGGCGCTCAAGGCCCGGGTGACCGCGCTCGCCGCGAAGTACCCGCTCTACCCCGAGCTGTGAGCCGCACCCCGCGGTAGGCGGTTCGCCCCGCGGTGACCGGCCTCACCCCGGCCGGACACCAGGAATTCCGGGGCACCGCGCACACTGGACAGTGCGCGCGGTGCCCCGTTCCGTGTCACCCAGCAAGTCCTTCCACGAGACCAGACAAGGACGTCCCCCCGTGGCCATCAGCGTCTTCGACCTCTTCTCCGTCGGCATCGGGCCGTCCAGTTCCCACACCGTGGGCCCGATGCGTGCGGCCCGGATGTTCGCCCGCCGCCTGCACTCGGAGGGGCTGCTGGAGAGCACCGCCTCCGTCCGGGCCGAGCTGTTCGGCTCGCTCGGCGCCACCGGCCACGGCCACGGCACCCCCAAGGCCGTCCTGCTGGGCCTGGAGGGCAACTCCCCGCGCACGGTCGACGTCGACCAGGCCGACCTGGACGTCGAGCGCATCCAGCGCGACAAGCGGCTGCGGCTGCTCGCCCAGGACAAGGACGTCCAGCACGAGATCGCCTTCGACCCGGCGACCCAGCTGGTCCTGCACCGCCGCCGCTCGCTGCCGTACCACGCCAACGGCATGACCCTGGCCGCGTACGACGGGGCCGGCGCGCCCGTCCTGGAGAAGACCTACTACTCGGTCGGCGGCGGCTTCGTCGTCGACGAGGACGCGATAGGCGCCGACCGGGTCAAGCCGGACGACACCGCGCTGCGCTACCCCTTCCGCACCGGCGAGGAGCTGCTGCGGCTCACCCGCGAGACCGGCCTGTCCATCTCCGGCCTGATGCTGGAGAACGAGAAGGCCTGGCGCAGCGAGGCCGAGATCCGGGCCGGGCTGCTGGAGATCTGGCACGTCATGCAGGAGTGCGTCGCGGCCGGCCTCGGCCGCGAGGGCATCCTGCCGGGCGGGCTGAAGGTCCGCCGCCGGGCCGCCTCGGCCGCCCGGGCGCTGCGCGCCGAGGGCATCGGCCCGGCCAACGCGATGGAGTGGGTGACCCTCTACGCGATGGCGGTCAACGAGGAGAACGCCTCCGGCCGCCGGGTGGTCACCGCGCCGACCAACGGCGCCGCGGGCATCGTCCCGGCCGTGCTGCACTACTACCTGAACTTCGTGCCCGGTGCCGACGACGAGGGCATCGTGCGCTTCCTGCTGGCGGCCGGCGCGATCGGCATGCTCTTCAAGGAGAACGCCTCGATCTCCGGCGCCGAGGTCGGCTGCCAGGGCGAGGTCGGCTCGGCCTGTTCGATGGCGGCCGGCGGTCTCGCGGAGGTGCTCGGCGGCAGCCCCGAGCAGGTCGAGAACGCCGCGGAGATCGGCATCGAGCACAACCTGGGCCTGACCTGCGACCCGGTCGGCGGTCTGGTGCAGATCCCCTGCATCGAGCGGAACGGCATGGCCTCGGTGAAGGCCGTCACGGCGGCGCGGATGGCGCTGCGCGGCGACGGCCGGCACCACGTGTCGCTCGACAAGGCGATCAAGACCATGAAGGAGACCGGCGCCGACATGAAGATCAAGTACAAGGAGACCTCGCGCGGCGGCCTCGCCGTGAACGTCATCGAGTGCTGACCGGGCCGGGCTGGAGCCCGGCCTGACGGCAGGCATTCACAGGTCGTTCCGCCAGATTTGGCCAGCCTTCGAAGGTTGCGAGGGGTCTGCACCTTTGGATCGATTTGTCCAGACCGGTCCGGTCATGCGACAGTGGAGGCACTCCACGGCCTCCACCGACCCGGTTCGGCCGTTCCCACCGCACGGCGCGCACCCCCTTGGCCGCGCGGTGACGCGCACGGGCCCCCGACACCGCACACCGAGCGGACACGGGGGCCCTGCTCGCGTCCGGGCCCGGGCGCCCGCCGGGTCAGGCTGCGCGCTCGCGCACCCGCATCTCGCACCAGACGGACTTGCCGCGCGGCAGCAGGTCCGCGCCCCAGCGGTCCGACACCGCGTCGACCAGCACCAGCCCGTGGCCGTTCTCCGCACCGCCGCGCTCGGCCGCCACGATCAGGCAGGGCAGCGCCCGGGAGGAGTCCCGGACCTCGATCCGCACCCAGCCCGGGCGCCGGGCCATCCTCAGCCCGACGGTGCGCCCGCCGGCGTGCCGGACGGCGTTCGCGACCAGCTCGCCGACCAGCAGTTCGCCGGCGTCCAGCTGCTGCACCAGCTCCCAGGCGCGGAGCACGGCGACGACCAGGCGGCGGGCGATCCCGGCCGACTCGGGACGGGAGGGCAGCCGCACCTCCTCCTCGACGGCCGGGTCGCGCAGCAGCTCGAAGGCGGCCTGCTCCAGCTCGTCCGCGGTCAGCCGCTCCAGGGCCGCCAGCGCGAGGCCGCGGTCGGCCGACGCATCGTCACCGGCCGTGCCGAGCACCCGATTCGACGCCTGGTCCGCCTCACGCCATCCCGCCATGGCGCCCATCATTGCGGAACGCATGCGGGTGCGTACGGACAATGAACAAACGATCACGGCGGGCGGACATATGACAGCGGCACGCCTGGCGGCCTACCAGGCAGTCCAGGGCACGTTCCAGCCGCTCAGCCCGTTCTCGCCGGAGACCCGCGGGCCCTTGGAATTCACCACGGTGACGACGTCGCCGATCATTGACGCGTTGTAGAAGCGGCCGGCGTCGGTACCGTCGCTGCCGTAGCGGGTGTCGGCGATGCCGATGCAGCCGTGGCTGGCGTTGGAGCGGCCCATCGAACCGATCGCCCAGGAGTTGCCGTGCACGTAGGTGCCGGTGTCGGTCAGCCGCATGGCGTGCGGCACGTCGTCGAGGTCGTACTCGTCGCCGGCCCGGATGCCGCTGACGCCGTTGGAGGACATCCGCGTCTTGCGGGCCATCTCCTCGATGACCATGGTGCCGTTGAAGCTGTCGAACCCGGCCTTGCCGGCGGTGAACTTCACGGTGTCCACGGTCTGCCCGTTCTCCACCACGGCCATCCGGTGGGTGGCGACGTCCGCCGTGCTCACCCGGGACCGGCCGACGGTGAAGTGCTCCTCGCCGTCCTTGTCGCCGTAGACGCCGGGGGCGAGTTCGGCGCTCTTCAGCCGGTACTTCACCGTCACCTCGGTCCCCGGCTTCCAGTACTCCGCGGGGCGGAAGTCGACCCGGTCGTCACCGAACCAGTGCGGCTTCACCACGGTGCCGTCGGAGGTCTCGAAGACCACCGCGCGTTCCACCTCGGCCCGGTTCTGCACCGCCTTGCGGAAGCGCAGCGAGACGATCATGCCGACGCCGTAGGTCTGCCCGTCGTCCAGGTTGGTGTAGGAGCCGGTCTTCTTCGCCGGGGTGAGCGTGCTGAAGGCGCTCTCGGCGGTGGTCACCAGCCCGTTCGGATCGGTGGCCTGCGCCGTCACCCGGTACTGCTCGGCGACGGCGAGGGCCGCGGAGGGCGTCCAGCCGAGGCCGTCCGCGGTGAGCGTGCCGGGCACCTCCCGGCCGTCCCGCCCGGTCACCTTGACGGCCGTCAGCTTCCCTCCGGTGGCGGTGACCTTGAGCGCCCCGGACGGCTTGACGTCGGTGGCACCGTTCTTCGGCTCGACGGCCACCACGGCCGTCGGGGCGGTGGGCCGCGGCCGGGCCGCCGTCGTCCCCGCGCCGGAGGCCGTACCTCCGGGCGACCCGGACGGACCGCAGGCCGCGGCCGTCAGCACCAGCGCTCCCCCGAGCAGACCCACCGTCAGACCTCTGCGCACGGACCCCATGCCGGCCCCCCTCCGTACCGCCGCGCACTCCCCGTCGCGGCACCCACCGAATACACGCTCCGAGGAGGTCCCGGGTTGCGGCCCGCCGCGCGACGATCCGGTCACGAACCCGCAACGGCCCGGCCGCTCGCGGGGAGCGGCCGGGCCGTCGACGAAGTGCCGGCGGGGCGTGCGGCCTACCAGTTGCTCCAGGGGAGCGTCCAGCCGCTGAGGCCGTTGTCCGGGGAGACCGTGCGGCCCTTGGAGTTGACGATCTTCACCACGTCGCCGATCAGCGAGCTGTTGAAGAAGGTGCCGGCCGAGGAGGACTCGCTGCCGCCCTTGACGTCCTTCAGGCCGATGCAGCCGTGGCTGGCGTTGGACTTGCCGAAGGCGTTGCCCCAGTAGTTGCCGTGCACGTAGGTGCCGGTGGTGGTGAGGCGCATCGCGTGCGGCACGTCCGGGACGTCGTACTCGTCGCCCTTGACGTTGGCCACGGTGGCCGAGTTCATCCGGGTCACCTTCTCCTTGCCGGAGATGACCATGGTGCCGTTCCAGGACGGGTTCTGGTCGTTGCCCGCGGTGATCGGGATGCTCTTGGTGGCGCCGCCGCCGTTCGCCACCGTCATCACGTGCTTGGCGGCATCGACGGTGCTGACCTGGTAGCGGCCGATGGTGAACGGCTCGTCGCGGTCCACGTCGCCGTAGACGCCCGGCGAGACCTCGACGCTCTTCAGCCGGTACTTGACCGTCACCTTGGTGCCGGGCTTCCAGTACTCCGCCGGGCGGAGGTCGAGGCGCTGCGAGCCGAACCAGTGGCCCTTCACGACGGTGCCGTCGCCGGCCTCGACGGTGATGCCCTTGAGGACGGCGTCCTTGTTCTTGATCGGCTTGCTGAACGCCACCGAGACGATCATGCCGACACCGTAGGTGCCGTTGTCGGCGATGTTGTCGTTGGTCGCGACCTTCTTCGCCGGGGACAGCGTGGTGAAGGCGGACGAGAGCGCGGCGGGCAGGCCGGCGTCGTCCTTGGCCTGCGCGTTGACGGTGTAGGCCATGCCGACCGCCAGCGGCGAGGTCGGCTTCCAGCTGAGGCCGTCGGCGGCGATGGTGCCGGCGACCGCCTTGTCGTTCTTGTCCTTCAGCTCGACGGAGGTGAGCTTGCCGCTCGCGACCGTCACGGCGAAGCCGCCCGGCTGGACGTCGGTGGCGCCGTCCTTGGCGCTGACGGTGAGCACCGCGGCGGACGCCTTGGGGGCGGCCTGCGTGGTGGAGCCGCCGCTGCCGGCCGATCCGGCCGCGTTGGCGCTCGCCCCGCCCGAGCCCCCGGAACCGCCGGAGCCGCCGCCGTCGTTGCACGCGGCGGTGAACAGCAGCACGCCGCCCATGGCCAGCGCGACGGCCGCGGTGCGCGCGGTACGACCGGTGCGGCCCGTCCCGGCCGCACCTCTGACTATCGCGGCCTCGGCCGCCTGAACCGGCTTCACTCGGTTGCTCCCCTCCCGGTATCCACGCTGGATACACGCATCCGCGCCCGGGTCGGTTTCACCGGGGGTCGGACTTCTTCGCCACACCGCCGACGCGGAACGGTCCCCGGCCCGCGCGGCACGCCAGGATAACTGCCCCGGATGAGTGAATCTTCCGCAGGTGGGGGGTGCCGGTTCGGTGAATCACCGGGCGCAGGTCAGCGCGGTGCGGGGCCCAGCGCGCTGCCCTTCAGCCAGGCCGTCCAGGGCATGTTCCAGCCGTTCAGGCCGTTGGACGGCTGGACGGCCTCGCCGCCGTCGCCGCGCACCTCCAGCACGTCGCCGACCAGGGTCTGTTCGAAGAACCAGCCGGCCGGCGAGTCCGCGTCGCCGCCCTGCCGATCGGGGATCCCGATGCAGCCGTGGCTGGTGTTGGCCGTCCCGAACACCTCCTCGTCGGCCCAGTAGTTGCCGTGCACGAAGGTGCCGGAGTCGGTCAGCCGCATCGCGTGCGGGACGTCCTTGATGTCGTACTCGTCGCCGAGGCCGACCGTCCGGGCGTTCATCCGGGTCTCCTCGAACTTCTCCGAGACGACCATGACCCCCCGGTAGGTGGGGTGCTGCGGGCCGCCCGCGGTGATCTTCAGGGTGCGCACCGGCACCCCGTCCTCGCGCACCGTCAGCGTGCTGCTCGCCAGGTCGACGGTGGACACCCGGGCCCGGCCGACGGTGAACGCCACCTCCTTGGCCTGGGTGCCGAACTCGCCGGGGGCCAGCTCCACGTCCTTCAGCCGCAGGGTGACGGTCACCCGGGTGCCCGGCGCCCAGTACGCCTGCGGCCTGACGTCCAGGCGGCGGTCGCCGAACCAGTGCGCGGCGAGCGGCACCGGCGGGTCGGCGGACACCTCGACGGCCCGCTCAGCCGCCGGACGGTCGGCGACCGGCCGGGTGAACCGCAGCGAGACCGGCATCCCCACCCCGACCAGGGCGCCGTCCTCCGGGGTGACGAAGGCGGCCACGGTGTGCGCCGGACCGGCCGTCACGAAGGCGGAGTGGTGGTCGGCGCGCAGCCCGTCCGCGTCCTGGGCGACCGCGTCGACGGTGTACGGGGTGGCCGGGGCCAGCGGGTCCTCCGGGGTCCAGCGGGTGCCGTCGGGGGCCGTCCGGCCGGGCACGGCCACCCCGCGGTCGTCCCGCATCCGCACCGACAGCAGCCGCCCCTCGGTGACGGTGACGGACACCTCGGCGTCGGAGTGCACCTCCTGGGCGCCGTCCGCGGGCACGGCGGCGATCGCCGCGCGGGAGATCCGCGGCCGGCCGGCCGGTCCGCCGTCCCCGCCCGCGGCCGGACCACCGGTGCACCCGGCGGGCAGTGCGAGGAGCACCGCGGCCGCGACCACCGTCCAGCGCCGTACCACCGCGAGCATGCCGTTCCCCTCCGCGTCCGCCGCTTCCCGCCGGACGCTCCGCGCCGTCGCGCCCGGGCGCCCGGCACCCGGTCAAACGAGGCCGCGGGGCGCCGGACACGAGCCGGCGCGCCACCCGGCGGACGCCGTCCCGTTCACCCAGCGTCACAACACGATCGGCCACGTGACACCTGCACGGGATCAGGGAACAACTGGAGGGCGGGTACGGGACCCCCGCGCAGGGAGGGTGCGGCGATGACGGCGTGGCAGGAGCTGGCACGGAGCACGCGCCGGGAGACCGGCCGCCCACCCGCGTCCGGGCCCGAACCAGCCGCCGCGGCGCGACCGGCGCCGCCCGCCGATCCCTGGCCGGGCAGCTGGCAGCCGCTCGGCGCCCGCTTCCGCACCGCCCCGGACGGCAGCTGCGGCACCAACTTCGCGCTCTGGGCGGCCGGCGCGGAGGCCGTCGACCTGTGCCTGTTCGCCGAGGACGGCACCGAGACCCGGCACCGGCTCACCGAGCAGACCTTCCAGACCTGGCACGGCTACCTGCCCGGCGTGCTGCCCGGGACGCGCTACGGCTACCGGGTGCACGGCCGCTGGGACCCGTGGACGGGCGCCCGCTGGAACCCGGCCAAGCTGCTGCTCGACCCGTACGCCCGGGCGGTCGACGGCGACTTCACCAGCCACGACGCCACCTGCAGCGCGGTGCGCGGCTGGCCCGAGCCGGACGTCGCCGACACCGTGCGCGACAACCGCGACTCGGCGCCGTACGTGCCCAGGGCGGTGGTCGTCCACGACGACGACGACTGGTACGACGACCAGCGGCCGAAGACCCCGTGGGCCGAGACCGTGCTGTACGAGGTGCACGTGCGCGGCTTCACCATGCGCCACCCGGAGGTACCGCCGGAGCTGCGCGGCACCTACGCTGGCCTCGCCCACCCGGCGGCGATCGCCCACCTGACCCGGCTCGGGGTCACCGCGGTGGAGCTGCTGCCCGTCCACCACCACGTCAGCGAGGACCACCTGCAGGCCCGCGGGCTGACCAACTACTGGGGCTACAACACGCTCGGCTACTTCGCGCCGCACGCCGGCTACTCCGCCTCCGGCAGCCGCGGCGGCCAGGTCGGCGAGTTCAAGCGGATGGTGCGGGCGCTGCACGCGGCCGGCATCGAGGTGATCCTCGACGTCGTCTACAACCACACCGCCGAGGCCGGGGTGATGGGCCCGGCGCTGTCGCTGCGCGGCATCGACAACGGCGGCTACTACCGGCTCGACCGCAGCCGCCGCGGCTACGCCGACTACACCGGCTGCGGCAACACCCTGGACACCCGGCAGCCGCACGTCGTCCGGCTGATCACCGACTCGCTGCGGTACTGGGTCGGCGAGATGGGCGTCGACGGCTTCCGCTTCGACCTGGCCGCGGCGCTGGCCCGCGGGCACGACGGGGTGGAGATGCACCACCCCTTCCTCGCCGCGGTCTCCCAGGACCCGGTGCTCAGCCGGGTCAAGCTGATCGCCGAACCGTGGGACGTCGGCCCGGGCGGCTACCAGGTCGGCGGGTTCCCGCCGCTGTGGGCCGAGTGGAACGACAAGTACCGGGACACCGTCCGCGACTTCTGGCGCGGGGCCAGACCCGACGTCCGGGAACTCGGCTACCGGCTCTCCGGCTCCTCCGACCTCTACCAGCGCGGCGGCCGCCGCCCGTACGCCTCCGTCAACTTCATCACCGCGCACGACGGCTTCACCCTGCGCGACCTGGTCTCCTACAACCGCAAGCACAACGAGGGCAACGGCGAGCAGAACCGCGACGGCACCGACGACAACCGGTCCTGGAACCACGGCGCGGAGGGCGAGACCGACGACCCGGCCGTGCGCAGCCTGCGCCGCCGCCAGCTGGGCAACCTGCTCGCCACCCTGCTGCTCTCCGGCGGCGTGCCGATGCTCACCGCAGGCGACGAGCTCGGCCGCACCCAGCACGGCAACAACAACGCCTACTGCCAGGACAACGAGACCGGCTGGATGGACTGGTCACTGCTGGACGACCCGGAGTGGGCCTCGCTCACCGACCTGGTCTCCCGGCTCGTCCGGCTGCGCCGCGCCCACCCGGTGCTGCGGCAGCGGGCGTTCTTCTCCGGCCGGGAGACGGTGCCCGGCGGCCAGCGCGACCTCGCCTGGTTCACCCCGCGCGGCGAGCAGATGACCGAGGCGGACTGGTTCGCGCCGACGGCCGTGCTCGGCATGCTGCTCTCCGGCAGCGCGATGTCCGAGCGCGACCAGCAGGGCCGGCCGCTCGCCGACGACAGCTTCCTGCTGCTGGTGAACGCCGGGGCCGAGCCGACCGCCTTCGCGCTGCCCGGCGACCCCTGGGCCGACTCCTACGAGACGGTCGTCGACACCGCGGCCCCGGCGGACGGGCCGGGGCCGCACCACCCGGCGCCGGGCAGCGTGCTGCTGGGCGGGCGCTCGCTGCAACTGCTGCGGGCGCCCGCCAGGGCCTGACCGCGACTCAGCCGAGCGGGCGGTTGACCTCGACGTTCTCCAGCAGGCCGAGCGCGTCCGGGACGAGCACGGCGGCCGAGTAGTAGGTGCTGACCAGGTACGAGATGACGGCCTTGTCGTCGATGCCCATGAAGCGGACGTTGAGGCCGGGCTCGTACTCGTCGGGCAGGCCGATCTGGTTGAGGCCGATCACGCCCTGGTTCTCCTCGCCGACGCGCATCGCGACGATCGAGGTGGTGTGGCCCTCGGTGACCGGGATCTTGCCGCAGGGCAGGATCGGCACGCCGCGCCAGGCCGGCAGGTGGTGGCCGCCGACCTCGACGGTGCCGAAGTACAGGCCGCGCCGGTTGCACTCGCGGCCGAACGCGGCGATCGCCCGCGGGTGGGCGAACAGGTGGGTGGTCTGCCGCCGCAGGCTGAGCAGTTCGTCCAGGTCGTCCGGGGTGGGCGGGCCGGAGTGCGTCTGGATCCGCTGGTCGTAGTCGGCGTTGGCGAGCAGGCCGAACTCGGGGTTGTTGACCAGCTCGTGCTCCTGGCGCTCGCGCAGCGCCTCGATCGTCAGCCGCAGCTGCTGCTCGGTCTGGTCCATCGGCTTGTTGTAGAGGTCGGCGACCCGGGTGTGCACCCGAAGCACGGTCTGCGCGACGCTCAGCTCGTACTCGCGCGGGGCGAGTTCGTAGTCGACGAAGGTTGCCGGCAGCTCGTGCTCGCCGGTGTGGCCCGCGGACATCTCGATGGCGGCCTCGCCGTGGCTGTTCTGCGGCCGGTGCCCGTTGCCGGACAGGCCCCGGACGTGGTCGCGCAGCTGCCGGTACTCGGCGGCGACCAGCTGGTACGCCTGGTGGGGCAGGGCCAGCACGGTGACCGCGGTGGCCGCCTTGGCCGTGAAGTCCCAGTCGCCGTCGAGCCCGCCGAGCACGTGGCCGCCGAAGGAGGCGCCGTCGGCCAGCACGCCGAGGACGGTCTCCTCGCCGTACTTGCCGGCGCCGATCTGCTCGACCTTGCCGTGCGCGATCAGGTAGACGTGGTCGGCCGGGCGGCCGCGCTCGACGATCACCTGGCCGGGCTCGAACTCCTGCTGGACGAAGCGGCCGGCCAGCGCGCCGAGCGCCAGCGGCTCGTCGAAGCCGCGCAGCAGCGGCAGCTCGCCCAGCTCGGCGGGGACGACCTGGACCCGGGAGCCGGTCTTCACGAAGGTCAGCCGGCCGTCGCCGACCGCGTAGCTGAGCCGCCGGTTGACCCGGTAGGTGCCGCCGGACACCTGGACCCACGGCAGCGCCTTGAGCAGCCACCGCGAACTGATCTCCTGCATCTGCGGCTGCGACTTGGTGGTGGTCGCCAGGTTGCGCGCCGCCGCCGTGCTGAGGCTGCTGAGCTGGATCCGGTCCTGTCCGCCGGCTGGCTGCGGCGCGGACTGTGTCTCGACCGTCATGGGACACCTCTCGAAACGTCGTGGGAGGCCGCCATGGCAGGTCGGCGGCCTTTCTCCGCACACGGATCACATCGCACGGCGACACCCGGACGGCCGAGGCGCGCGCGGCGCCCGGGTGCCACGGATGCACTCGAATGGCCGCAAGCCCCCCGTACACCTCCCGCGCTGCGCACGACCCCGGCCGGTCCGGCCGGAACCCGCCGTCAGGGGCGAAAAACCGGATGAGAAATGACCGGACAGCGCCTACCCTCGGCCGCGATGTCCACGAACCAAGCCCCCGCCGCCCCCCGACGCTCCACCGTGCGCTCGCTGCTGCGCCTGTGGCCGTACGCGCGGGTCGCCCGCTGGCGGATCGCCGGCTCGGTCGCCGCCGCGCTCACCGCCTCCGTCAGCGTGCTCGCCGTACCGGTGGTGCTCCGCCGGATCGTCGACGGGCCGATCGCCGACCACGACATGGCCGCGCTCTGGCCGCTCGCCGGCCTGCTCCTGCTGCTCGGCCTCGCCGAGGCGGGCCTGTTCGGGGTGCGCCGGGTGGTCGTCGCGCGCCCGCTGGCCCGGGTCGAGGCCGCCATGCGCGGCGACCTGTTCGCCAAGCTGCAGCGGCTGCCGGTCTCCTTCCACGACCGGTGGCCCTCCGGCCAGCTGCTCAGCCGGGCGACCTCGGACATGTTCACCATGCGGCTGTTCCTGGCCTTCCCGCTGGTCTTCCTGATCGTCAACTGCACGGTCTTCCTGATCGGCACCGGCCTGATGTTCACCCTGGACTGGCGGCTCGCACTGATCGCGCTGATCCCGATGGGCCCGCTGACCTGGCTGACGCACCACTTCGAGCAGCGCTACTCCGGCGCCGCCCGCCGGGCGCAGGACCAGAACGGCGACCTCGCCACCGTGGTCGAGGAGTCGGTGCTGGGCATCCGCATCCTCAAGGCCTTCGGCCGGCACCGCACGATGGCCGACCGCTTCGCCGAGCAGTCCCGCTCGCTGCGCCGGACCGAGCTCGGCAAGGCCGGCATGCTGGCCAACCTCTGGGCGGTCATCGTCGGCCTGCCGGAGCTCGCGCTCGGCGCGGCCCTGGCGCTCGGCGCCGTCCGGGTCGCCCACGACGAGATGTCCGCGGGCACCCTGGTGGCCTTCCTCTCCACCGCGCTGGCCCTGCGCTGGCCGGTCGAGTCGCTGGGCTGGCTGGTCGCGTACGCCAACGAGGCCGCCACCGCCACCGACCGCTTCTACGAGGTGATGGACGAGCCCGAGCCGGCCGACACCGAGCAGCCCGGGTCCGGCCCCGCCACCGCCGGCGAGCGGGGCATCCGGCTGACCGGGGTGCGCTTCCGCTACCCGGACGCGCCCGAGGGCAGCCCCGACCTGCTGTGCGGCATCGACCTGCACGTCCCGCCCGGCGAGACGATGGCGCTGGTCGGCGCGACCGGCAGCGGCAAGACCACGCTCACCGCCCTGCTGCCGCGGCTGTACGAGGCCACCGGCGGCACCGTCGCGCTGGACGGCCGGGACGTCCGGACGATTCCGCGGGCCGAGCTGCGCGAGCTGGTCGCCGTCGCCTTCGAGGAGCCCACGCTGTTCTCCGCCTCGGTCGCCGAGAACGTGCTGATGGGCGCACCGGCCGCTGGCCCCGACCGGCTGGCCGCCGCCCTCGACACCGCACAGGCGACCTTCGTCGACCGGCTGCCGGCCGGCACCGCGACCCAGGTCGGCGAACAGGGCCTCAGCCTCTCCGGCGGCCAGCGCCAGCGCCTCGCGCTCGCCCGCGCGGTCGTCGGCGACCCGCGCTTCCTGGTGCTGGACGACCCGCTCTCCGCCCTCGACGTGCACACCGAGGCACTCGTCGAGCAGGCGCTGCGGCGCGTCCTCGACGGCACCACAGCGCTGGTCGTCGCGCACCGGCCGAGCACGGTCATGCTGGCCGACCGGGTGGCCGTGCTGCACGAGGGCCGGATCGCCGCCGTGGGCACCCACCACGAACTGCTGCAGAGCTCCGCCGTCTACCGCGAGCTGATGACGGGCGAAGCCGCCCCCGTACCGGAAGGGATCAGCACCCGATGAGCACCACCGCGGTCGACGCCGCCGAGGAGCTGGCCGAGGAACTCCCGGCGCCCGCCGAGGACGAGGACATCCCCGTCCCCCCGGGCGCCGCCCGCCGGCTGCTCGGCGAACTGCTCGGCCCGCACCGCGGCCGGATCGCCACCGCCATGCTGGTGATCCTCGTCCAGCAGGCCGCCCTGCAGACCGGGCCGCTGCTGGTCGCCTTCGCCATGGACCGCGGCATCCCGGCCCTGCGGGAGCACGACAGCGGCCCGCTGATCGCGGTGATCGCCGCCTACCTCGGGTGCGGGGTGCTCAGCACCGTGCTGCAGCGCGCCTTCATCCGCTTCAGCGCCCGGATCAACCAGGACGTGCTGCTGGAGCTGCGCGGCCGGATCTTCCAGCACGCCCAGCGGCTCAGCCTGGACTTCCACGAGCGCTACACCTCCGGCCGGATCATCTCCCGCGCCACCAGCGACGTGGACGCACTGCGCGAACTGCTCGCCGAGGGCCTGCAGGAGCTGCTCTCGGTGGTCCTCTCGGTGTTCTGGATCTCGCTGGTCCTGATGGTGATGGACTGGCGGCTCGGCCTGCTCTCGCTGCTGTCCTTCCTGCCCATGTACCTGAGCGTCCGCTCGTTCCGGCGGCGCTCCCAGCGGGTGTACCGGCGCTCGCGGACGGCGGTCGCCGCGGTGATCGTCCGGTTCACCGAGACCATGAACGGCATCCGCCCGGTCCAGGCCTTCCGCCGCGAGCGGGCCAACGACGAGGCCTTCGGCACGGTCAACCACCAGTACGCCGGCACCACCGCGGACGGCCTGCTGGAGATGGCCCGGTACGTCACCACCTCCCGGGCGATCGCCAACGTGTGGATCACCGGCGTGGTGGTCGCCGGCGCCCTGCTGGTCGCCGACGGCTCGGTCGAACTCGGCGTGCTCACCGCCTTCGTGCTCTACCTGCGCCGGCTGTACGAGCCGCTCGACCAGCTGGCGATGTTCCTCAACAGCTACCAGTCGGCGGCCGCGGCGCTGGAGAAGATCGCCGGCCTGCTGGCGCACGAGCCCTCGGTGCCCGAGCCGGCCGCCCCCGCCCCGCTGCCGGAGCACCCGGTGAAGGGCCGCACCGTCTCCTTCGACGGCGTCCGCTTCGCCTACCGCACCGGCAAGGAGGTGCTGCCCCGCTTCGACCTGGTGCTCCCGGCCGGGCGCACCACCGCGGTGGTCGGCGCGACCGGCGCCGGCAAGTCCACACTGGCCAAGCTGCTCGCCCGGTTCTACGACCCGACCGAGGGGCGGGTCGCGCTCGACGGCGTCGACCTGCGCGAGCTGTCCGGCGAGGAGCTGCGGCGCAACGTCGTGATGGTCACCCAGGAGTCGTTCCTGTTCTCCGGCACGGTCGCCGAGAACATCGCGATCGGCCGGCCCGGCGCGACCCGCGAGGAGGTCGAGCAGGCCGCCCGGGACATCGGCGCGTACGAGTTCGTCGCGGCGCTGCCGGAGGGCTTCGACACCGACGTCCGCAAGCGGGGCGGCCGGATCTCGGCCGGGCAGCGGCAGCTCGTCGCCTTCGCCCGGGCGCTGCTGGCCGACCCGGCGGTGCTGATCCTCGACGAGGCGACCAGTTCGCTGGACGTGCCGGGTGAGCAGGCGGTGCAGCGGGCCATGCGGACGGTCCTGGCGGGCCGCACCGCGGTGGTCATCGCCCACCGGCTCTCCACCGTCGAGATCGCCGACCGGGTCCTGGTGATGGACCAGGGCCGGATCGTCGAGGACGGCCGCCCGGCCGACCTGATCGGCGGCCACGGCCGCTTCGCCGACCTCCACCGAGCCTGGCGCGACAGCCTGGTCTGACAGACCCCCGAACGCGAAGGGGCAGCCACTGAGGGGCGCGTGGGGTACCTCAGTGGTTTCCCCCAGTGGTTTCCCCGAATCCGCCCGAGTGCCCCTCGGTGGTGGCCCTCACTCGTTCCCCGTGGGTCCTCGTCTAGCCAGGTGACTAAGCGCTTGCTTAGAATCGGGTTCGGGTGCCGCGACGCTGCGGCACGGCCGCCAGCGACAGGAGCCTGCCATGACCGCAGCCAACCGCCAGATCCGACTCGCCGCCCGGCCGCAGGGCGCGGTCAAGCCCACCGACTGGGAGCACGCCACCGCCCCGGCCGCCGAGCCCGGCGAGGGCGAGTTCGCCGGCCGTACCCGCTTCCTCTCGCTGGACCCGGCGATGCGCGGCTGGCTCGACGACCGCCCCTCCTACCTGCCGCCGGTCGGCATCGGCGAGGTCATGCGGGCCGGCTCGGTGATCGAGGTGACCGCCTCCAACCACCCGAAGTACGCGGTGGGCGACCACGTGGTCGGCACCTTCGGCGTCCAGGAGCACGTGGTCTCCGACGGCCGCGGCACCCTCAAGGTCGACCCGGCCGCCGCCCCGCTCTCCACCTACCTGGGCGCCCTCGGCATGCCGGGCATGACCGCCTACTTCGGCCTGCTGGAGGTCGGCGCCCTCAAGGACGGCGAGACCGTGGTGGTCTCCGGTGCCGCGGGCGCCGTCGGCAGCATCGTCGGCCAGATCGCCAAGGTGAAGGGCTGCCGGGTGGTCGGCATCGCCGGCGGCGCCGAGAAGTGCGCGCTGCTCACCGAGGAGCTCGGCTTCGACGCGGCGATCGACTACCGCACCGAGGACGTCCGCAAGGCGCTGCGCGAGCACTGCCCGGACGGCATCGACGTGTACTTCGACAACGTCGGCGGCCCGATCCTGGACGCCGCGCTGACCCGGCTGGCGATGCACGCCCGGGTGGTGATCTGCGGCGCGATCAGCCAGTACAACGCCGAGTCCAAGGTCGAGGGCCCGTCCAACTACCTGTCGCTGCTGGTCCGCCGGGCCCGGATGGAGGGCTTCGTGGTCTTCGACCACGCCGCCCGCTACAAGGAGGCCGCCACCGAGATGGCCGGCTGGATCGCCGAGGGCCGGCTGAAGGTGAAGGAGCACATCGTGCGCGGCACCGTCGAGGACTTCCCGGAGACGCTGCAGATGCTCTTCCGCGGCGAGAACGTCGGCAAGCTCGTGCTGGAACTGGTGTGACCGCGCCGCCCCCGCGCGACTGGGCGTCCTTCCAGTACGAGGTCTACCTGAACGGCCTGATCAGCGGCAGCGTGCCACGGCTGCCGACCGATCTCACCCGGCTGGAGCAGCTGGCGGAGCACCGGCTCGCCCCCGGCCCGTTCGGCTACGTCGCGGGCAGCGCCGGCAGCGGCGCGACCGAGCGGGCCAACCGGGCCGCCCTCGACGCGCACCGGATCGTGCCCCGGATGCTGCGCGACGTGTCCGCGCGCGACCTGCGGACCGAGCTGTTCGGCCGGACGCTGCCGGCGCCGCTGGCGCTGGCACCGGTCGGGGTGCTGTCGATCCTGCACCCGGACGCCGAACCGGCCGCGGCCCGGGCCGCGGCCGCGGAGGGTGTGCCCTTCGTGCTGTCCTCCGCCTCCAGCACGCCGATGGAGGAGGTCGCCGCGGCGATGGGCGACGGCGAGCGCTGGTTCCAGCTCTACTGGTCCAAGGACCGCGAGGTCACCCGCTCGTTCCTGGACCGGGCGCGGGCGGCCGGCTTCACCGCACTGTTCGTCACCCTGGACACCCCGCTGCTCGCCTGGCGCCCGCGCGACCTGGACCGGGCGTACCTGCCCTTCCTGCACGGCGTCGGCACCGCCAACTACTTCACCGACCCGGCCTTCCTCGCCGGGCTGGCCAAGCCGCCGCACGAGGACCCGAACGCGGCCGTCCTGCACTTCGTCTCGCTCTTCGCCGACCCGGGCAAGACCTGGCCCGACCTGGCCTGGCTGCGGGAGCACTGGGACGGCCCGATCGTGCTCAAGGGCGTCCTGCACCCGGACGACGCCCGGGCCGCGGTCGAGGCCGGCATGGACGGCGTCGTGGTCTCCAACCACGGCGGCCGCCAGGTCAACGGCTCGATCGGCGCCGCCGAGGCACTCCCCGCCGTGGCGGCCGCGGTCGGCGAGCGGATCCCGGTGCTGTTCGACAGTGGCGTCCGGACGGGCGACGATGTGTTCAAGGCGCTCGCCCTGGGCGCCCGCGCGGTGATGCTCGGCCGCCCGTACGCCTACGGACTGGCCCTGGACGGGCAGGCCGGGGTGGCGCACGTGATCCGCTCGCTGCTCGCCGAGTTCGAGCTGACGCTGGCGCTCTCCGGGCACCGCACCCCGGGCGACCTGGACGCCTCCGCGCTGGGCTGACCCCGCCACGGGGCCGGCCCCGTGCACGCGGCTGCCGGGCGGGCCGCATCGGCCCGCCCGGCAGCCGCTGCGTCCTACCGGCTCAGCGCAGCACGCCGGCGTCCATCCCGCCCGACTCGACCGGTGCGGCGACCAGCCCGGGCTCGGCCGGCGAGGCCAGCAGCCGGTGGGTGGGCAGCACCCGGACGGTGTAGCCGAACGGGCCGGTGCGGTCGAGCGCCAGCGGCCCCTCGTAGCGGTGGCGGCCCTCCAGGTCCGGGCCGCCGGCCGGCTTCAGGGCGAGCACCGCGGCGTCCGAGATCCGGTCGGACTCGTCCACCCGGCCGGAGACCACCTGGACCTCCACGTCGGCCGGTTCCAGCGCGCCGAGCGAGACCTGCACCCGCAGCTCCAGCGCCGAGCCCAGCTCCTGGGCCTCCCGGCAGCCGTCCGCCTCGACGTGCTCGACCCGGACGACGGGCCAGGCCTCGCGAACCCGGGCCTTCCACTCGGCGAGCTCACGGGCACCGGCGTGGTCGGTGCCGCCGGCCTCGGCGGCGAGCGTGCGCTGCGCGGCCGCCGCGGGGGCGTACAGCTTCTCGACGTAGTCGCGCACCATCCGCCCGGCCAGCACCTTGGGCCCGAGGGTGACCAGGGTGTGCCGGACCATCGAGATCCAGCGGTGCGGCAGGCCGTCGGCGCCGCGGTCGTAGAACCGGGCGGCGACCTGGTGCTCGATCAGGTCGTAGAGCGCCGCCGCCTCGATGTCGTCGCGCCGCTCGGCCTCGGGGCTGTCCGGGTCGACCCGCTCGGGGCCGGAGACGTCCGCGGTGGGGATCGCCCAGCCGTTGCGGCCGTCGAACCACTCGTCCCACCAGCCGTCCAGGATCGACAGGTTGAGGCAGCCGTTGAGGGCGGCCTTCATCCCGGAGGTGCCGCAGGCCTCCAGCGGGCGGAGCGGGTTGTTCAGCCAGACGTCGCAGCCCGGGTAGAGGTGCTTGGCCATGGCCATGTCGTAGTCGGGCAGGAAGACGATCCGGTGGCGGACCGCAGGGTCGTCGGCGAAGGCGACCAGCTGCTGGATGAGCCGCTTGCCGCCGTCGTCGGCCGGGTGCGCCTTGCCCGCGACGACGATCTGCACCGGCCGCTGCGGGTCCAGCAGCAGCGCCCGCAGCCGGGCCTTGTCCCGCAGCATCAGCGTGAGCCGCTTGTACGAGGGGACGCGGCGGGCGAAGCCGATGGTCAGGACGTCCGGGTCGAGCACCCCGGCCGTCCAGCCGAGCTCGGCGTCGCCGGCGCCGCGCTGGCGCCAGGAGGTGCGCAGCCGGCGGCGGGCCTCGTCGACCAGCTGGGCCCGCAGGATCCGGCGGACCTCCCAGATCTCCTCGTCGCCGATCCGCTCGATGCCCGTCCAGCGGCGGGCCTCGCCGGTGGTGATGGCCTCGTCGGCGCGCTCGGCGCCGATCTGCCCGGCACCGAGCCGGACGACCGCCGGGTCGATCCAGGTCGGCGCGTGGACGCCGTTGGTGATCGAACCGATCGGCACCTCGGCCGAGTCGAAGCCCGGCCAGAGCCCGTTGAACATCGAGCGGCTGACCTCGCCGTGCAGCGTGGAGACGCCGTTGGCCCGCTGGGCCAGCCGCAGGCCCATGGCCGCCATGTTGAACAGCTTCGGGTCGCCGCCGTGCCAGCTCTCCGCGCCGAGGGCCAGCACCCGGTCGACCGGGACGCCGGCCAGCGCCGCGTCGCCGCCGAAGTGACGGGCGACCAGGTCGCGGTCGAACCGGTCGATGCCGGCGGGCACGGGCGTGTGGGTGGTGAACACCGTGCCGGCCCGGACGGCCTCCAGCGCGGCGGCGAAGTCCAGGCCGCGGCCGCCCTGCTCGACCGGCGCGACCAGCTCGCGGATCCGCTCCACCCCGAGGAAGCCGGCGTGGCCCTCGTTGGTGTGGAAGACCTCCGGCGGCCGGTGGCCGGTGAGCCGGCAGTAGGTGCGCACCGCGCGCACGCCGCCGATGCCGAGCAGCATCTCCTGGAGCAGCCGGTGCTCGCTGCCGCCGCCGTACAGGCGGTCCGTCACGTCCCGGTCGGCCGGGGCGTTGGACTCGATGTCGGAGTCCAGCAGCAGCAGCGGGACGCGGCCGACCTGGGCCTTCCAGATCCGCGCGCCGAGGGTGCGGCCGGCCGGCAGGGCGAGGTCGACCCGGCAGGGGCTGCCGTCCTCCTCGCGCAGCAGGCTGACGGCGAGTTCGTCCGGGTCGAGCAGCGGGTAGCGTTCCTGCTGCCAGCCGTCCCGGTCGAGCGACTGCCGGAAGTACCCGTGCCGGTAGAACAGGCCCACGCCGACGATCGGGACGCCGAGGTCGCTGGCGGCCTTGAGGTGGTCGCCCGCCAGGATGCCGAGGCCGCCGGAGTACTGCGGCAGCGCGGCGGCGATGCCGTACTCCGGGGAGAAGTAGGCGATCGCCTCGGGCAGCGGGCTGCCGGTCTCGCCGACCGGCGGCGCCGACTGGTACCAGCGCGGCCCGGCCAGGTAGTCCCTCAGGTCGTCGTGGAGGTCGCCCAGTCGGCGCAGGAAGCGGCGGTCGGCCGCGAGCGCGGCGAGCCGGGCGGCCGGCACCTCGCCGAGCAGCCGGACCGGGTCCTCCCCCACGGCCGCCCAGACCTCCGGGTCGACCGAGCGGAACAACTCCCTCGTCTCCGGGTGCCAGGACCAGCGCAGGTTGAGCGCGAGCTCGTGCAGCGGCTGGAGTTGTTCGGGCAGGACGGTGCGGACGGTGAATCTGCGGATTGCCTTCACAACGTGAAGCCTAGAGCCTCCAAGCCGCCTGAACGGGTGTCAGCGGACGCTTTGCACACCCGTTCGGCGTATTGGTGAGATCGCAATCGGCGCAGTGCTGCGAACGGGGGGCGCACGGGGCGCACGTAGCCGAAAAGGCGCGCCCCTGGCGCGTGAATATCCCGCAACGGCTGCGTTTCCACTGGCCGATATGCCCCTGCATACCGTCCGAAATCGCGCGATTACCGGCCCGTAGGTCTTGCCGGTGGTGCGAGGATGCAGAAAGGTCGTTGGTGCGGCAGGGAGTGCAGGCCGAAAGGCGCCCCCTGCTGTTCCATGTCCGGAACATGCCCTGCTGACGAACCCTCACCCTCCATCGCCCATTCGGCCGCTGCCGCCGCCTCTCGGCGTGTCCTCACACCTCACCCGGTCGTTTTTCGGGTGGGTCGGGTCGCTCCGGGGCGCGTCCCTCGGGGCGCGCGCCGGGACGCTCGCGCCCGGGGGACGGGTCGCGCCGGCCGGCGGTCGGGTCGCCGGGCCCGCCGGCACGGCACCGTTCCGAACGCACGGCCACCCCACCCCACAGTCCTCCCGGTACTCCCCCGGCAACGCAGGCCGTCGGGAGCCACCGCCGATT
Source organism: Streptomyces sp. NRRL B-24484 (assembly GCF_000717715.1). Taxonomy (GTDB): domain Bacteria; phylum Actinomycetota; class Actinomycetes; order Streptomycetales; family Streptomycetaceae; genus Kitasatospora. The sequence goes on from NZ_JOAI01000029.1 coordinate 81,629, forward strand.
CGGGCAGGAGTTTGGCATGCAGGGCGACACGCGGGACCAGTCCACCGCAACGACGGAGGGCCCCGACACACCGCCGACCACGGAGCCGCCGCTGCCGGCCCCGCGCGCCGCCCGCAGCACCGCACCGGCCGCCCCCGCGGCCGCGCGGACGGCGGCCCGCAGGACCACCACCGGCAGGACGGCGGCCGGTTCCACCACCAGGACCACCCGTACCACGACCGCCGCCGCCGAGGGGGCCGCCGCCGGGAAGGCCCCGGCCGAGAAGGCCGCCGCCAAGAAGACCGCCGCGAAGAAGACCACCGCCAAGAAGACCACCGCCCGCAAGAGCGCCACCCGCAAGACAGAGAGCGACACCGTGATCGGCCGCATCCCCGTCCTGGACGTCAGCCCCCTCGTCGACTCCGGGCGGCGCCCGGCCAAGGCCGTCGAGGGCGAGAGTTTCCAGGTCACCGCCACCGTCTTCCGCGAGGGCCACGACGCGGTGAACGCCAACGTGGTGCTCCGCGACCCGCGCGGCCGCAGCGGCCCGTGGACGCCGATGCGCGAACTCGCCCCCGGCACCGACCGCTGGGGCGCGCACGTCACGCCGACCGCGCCCGGGCGCTGGTCCTACCTGGTGGAGGCGTGGAGCGACCCGGTCGCCACCTGGCGGAGGACCGCCGCGGTCAAGCTCCCGGCCGGCATCGACACCGCGCTCGTCCTGGAGGAGGGCGCCCAACTGCTGGAGCGGGCCGCCGCCGGGGTGCCGAAGAAGGACGGCCGGGCGCACGTGCTGGCCGCGGTGGACGCGCTGCGCGACCCCGGCCTGCCCCCGCTGAGCCGCTACGCGGCCGCGCTCGCGCCCGAGGTGCTCACCCTGCTGGAGCGTCACCCACTGCGCGAACTGGTCAGCGCCACCCGGCCGCTGCCGCTCCAGGTCGACCGCAAGCGGGCGCTGTACGGCGCCTGGTACGAGTTCTTCCCGCGCTCCGAGGGCGCCGTGGTCGACCCCTCCGGCGTGCAGCCGCCGGTCTCCGGGACGCTGCGCACCGCCGCCGAGCGGCTGCCCGCGGTCGCCGCGATGGGCTTCGAGGTGGTCTACCTGCCGCCGATCCACCCGATCGGCCGCGCCTACCGCAAGGGCCCGGACAACGGTCTGACGGCCGGTCCGCACGACGTCGGCTCGCCCTGGGCGATCGGCTCGCCGGAGGGCGGCCACGACGCCGTCCACCCGGACCTCGGCACCGTCGAGGACTTCGACCGCTTCGTCGCCGAGGCCGGGTCGCTGGGCCTGGAGGTCGCGCTCGACTTCGCCCTGCAGTGCTCCCCCGACCACCCCTGGGTCAACAAGCACCCGGAGTGGTTCAGCCACCGCCTCGACGGCACCATCGCGTACGCCGAGAACCCGCCGAAGAAGTACCAGGACATCTATCCGATCAACTTCGACCAGGACTTCGACGGCCTGGTCAAGGAGACGGTTCGTGTCCTGCGCTTCTGGATGGGCCACGGGGTGCGGATCTTCCGCGTCGACAATCCGCACACCAAGCCGGTGGTGTTCTGGGAGAAGGTGCTCGGCGACATCGCCCGGACCGACCCCGACGTGATCTTCCTGGCCGAGGCGTTCACCCGCCCGGCGATGATGCACACCCTGGGGAAGATCGGATTTCACCAGTCGTACACCTACTTCACCTGGCGCACCACCAAGCAGGAACTCACCGATTACCTCACCGAACTCAGCGGTGACGCGGCCTCGTACATGCGGCCCAACTTCTTCGCCAACACCCCGGACATCCTGCACGAGTACCTGCAGCAGGGCGGCCCGGCCGCGTTCGCCGTCCGCGCCGTCCTGGCCGCGACCCTCGCCCCCAGCTACGGCGTCTACGCGGGCTACGAGCACTACGAGAACGAGCCCGTCCACCCCGGGTCGGAGGAGTACGCGCGCTCCGAGAAGTACGAGCTGCGCCCGCGCGACTGGAGCCGTCAGGACTCCCTCGCCCCGCTCCTCACCGCCCTCAACCGGCTCCGCCGGCGGCACCCCGCCCTGCAGCAGCTGCGCGACCTGCGCTTCCACCCCACGGACAACGACCAGGTCATCGCGTACTCCAAGCGGGCGACCAGCGAGGACGGCGTCGAGGACCACGTGATCACCGTCGTGAACCTGGACCCGCACCACGTCCAGGAGGCCACCGTGACGCTGGACTCGGACCTGCCGCTGACGGTGCACGACGAGCTCACCGGCGCCACCTACGACTGGGGCCGCCGCAACTACGTCCGGCTCGACCCATCCACCGAGCCGGCCCACCTCCTCACCGTCCGGAGGCACCCTCAGTGACAGTCAACGAGCCCGTTCCCGACACCTTCGCCGAAACGCCGGCCAGGGACCGCGACCCGGAGTGGTTCAAACGCGCGGTCTTCTACGAGGTCCTGGTCCGTTCCTTCCAGGACAGCAACGGCGACGGCGTGGGTGACCTCAAGGGGCTCACCTCGAAGCTCGACTACCTGCAGTGGCTGGGGGTGGACTGCCTCTGGCTGCCGCCCTTCTTCGCCTCGCCGCTGCGGGACGGCGGGTACGACGTGGCCGACTACAAGTCGGTGCTGCCGGAGTTCGGCGACCTCGCCGACTTCGTCGAGTTCGTCGACGCCGCCCACGCCCGGGGCATGCGGGTGATCATCGACTTCGTGGTCAACCACACCAGCGACCAGCACCCGTGGTTCCAGGCGTCCCGCAACGACCCGGACGGGCCGTACGGCGACTTCTACATGTGGGCGGACGACGACAAGCAGTACCCCGACGCCCGCATCATCTTCGTCGACACCGAGACCTCCAACTGGACGTACGACCCGGTGCGCAAGCAGTACTTCTGGCACCGGTTCTTCTCCCACCAGCCGGACCTCAACTACGACAACCCGCGGGTGCAGGAGGAGGTGATCGCGGCCCTGAGGTTCTGGCTGGACCTCGGCATCGACGGGTTCCGGCTGGACGCGGTCCCCTACCTGTACGCCCGGGAGGGCACCAACTGCGAGAACCTGCCGGAGACCCACGAGTTCCTCAAGCGGCTCCGCAAGGAGATCGACGCGGACTACCCGGACACGGTGCTGCTGGCCGAGGCCAACCAGTGGCCCGAGGACGTCGTCGACTACTTCGGGGACTTCGCCTCCGGCGGCGACGAGTGCCACATGGCGTTCCACTTCCCGGTGATGCCGCGGATCTTCATGGCCGTCCGCCGGGAGTCGCGCTACCCGGTCTCGGAGATCCTCGCCAAGACGCCGGAGATCCCCTCCGGCTGTCAGTGGGGCATCTTCCTGCGCAACCACGACGAGCTGACCCTGGAGATGGTCACCGACGAGGAGCGCGACTACATGTACGCGGAGTACGCGAAGGACCCGCGGATGCGGGCCAACGTGGGCATCCGCCGGCGGCTCGCGCCGCTGCTGGAGAACGACCGCAACCAGATCGAACTCTTCACCGCCCTGCTGCTCTCGCTGCCCGGTTCGCCGGTGCTCTACTACGGCGACGAGATCGGCATGGGCGACAACATCTGGCTCGGCGACCGGGACGGCGTCCGCACCCCGATGCAGTGGACGCCGGACCGCAACGCGGGTTTCTCCTCCGCCGACCCGGGCAGGCTCAGTCTGCCGCCCATCATGGACCCGGTGTACGGCTTTCAGGTGACCAACGTCGAAGCGCAGCAAAGCAGTTCGAGTTCCCTGCTGCACTGGACGCGTCGCATGATCGAGATCCGAAAGCTCAATCCTGCGTTCGGCCTCGGCAGCTACACCGAGCTGCCCTCCAGCAACCCCGCAGTGCTGGCCTTCGTGCGCGAGCACGAGGGAGACCTGGTCATGTGCGTGAACAACTTCTCGCGGTTCGCGCAGCCGACCGAACTGGACCTGCGGCGGTACGGGGGGCGGTACCCGGTCGAGCTGATCGGCGGCGTGCGCTTCCCCTCCATCGGTGAGTGGCCCTACCTGCTCACCCTCGCCGGGCACGGCTTCTACTGGTTCCAGCTCAGGAAGCCCGGAATCAAGTAGCGGCGGCCGTCCGGCGCCCGAAGTAACGATCCACCAGCCAGGTCCGAGGCGACCACCCTGCGGGGCGCGAGAGTCACGACCCCCGCGCCCCGCAGGGGTCTTCGCACCACCGCGTACGGAGAACAGCCCAACGGCCACCCACACTATGGCGTGACACCCGAGCCCCGCTCGCGTGCCTCCGCCGCCGCGCCGCCGAAATCCGGAAGACTGACAGGCCCGGTGACGACCTCGGGCAGCCGGCCCGCTTCCGGGGAAAGGGAGTCATGTCCGAAACCTCCCGTTCTCAAGCCCACGTGCACCGCGACCTACCCGACGGCGCCCCCGGGCCCGTCGGCACGCGCGGGACCACGGGGCGGAGAACCACCGCGGGTGTCAGCGAGCTCGTGGGCGCCGCCCTGCCGCTGATCGCCGACTGGCTCCCCACCCAGCGCTGGTACGCCGGGAAGGGGCGCGCGATCAGCGGACTCACCCCGGTGGTGGGAACCCCCCTGCAGGTCGGCGACCCGACCCTGCTGCACCTGCTGCTGCGGGTGGAGCACGGCACCGGCGCGGCGGCGCAGGGAGACATCTACCAGCTCCTGCTGGGCATCCGCTCCAAGGACCCGTCCGGGACGGGGCCCGGCGCCGTCCTCGGCCGGCTGGCCGGCGGCGGCCCGCACGACGGCGCGGTGCTCTACGACGCGGTGCACGACCCGGAACTGACCGGCCGGCTGCTGGAGCACCTGGCCACCGGCGACCGGTTCGGCGCGCTCTCCTTCCGGCGCACCCCGGGCCCGGGCCTGCCGAGCAACCTGCCCGGCCGGGCCTCCACGGCCGAGCAGTCCAACAGCTCGGTGATCTACGGGACCTCCTTCATCCTCAAGCTGTTCCGGCGGATCAGCCCCGGCACCAACCCGGACCTCGAACTGACGCTGGCGCTCTCCCGGGCGGGGTCCACCCGGATCCCACGGGTCGCCGCCTGGTTCGAGTCCCGGCTGGAGCGATCGGAACCGGCCACTCTCGGACTCCTCCAGCGCTACCTGCCGGACGCCGAGGACGGCTGGGAGCTCGCCCTCGACCAAGTGGCCCGACTCAAGGGCGACCCGTCGCCGGGCAACTTCGCCGTCGAGGCGCACCGGCTCGGCCGGGCGACCGCCGAGGTGCACCGGGTGCTGGCCCGCTCGATGCCCACCGCCCGCCTCGACCGGGCCGAGACCGGCCGGCTGGCCGGCGCGATGGCCGACCGGCTGGACAGCGCGGTCGCCGCGGTGCCCGGCCTGCTGCGCTACCGCTCGGCACTGCGCGCGGCCTTCCAGCAGCTCACCGCGGACCACCTGGAGGGGCTGCCCGTCCAGCGGATCCACGGCGACCTGCACCTCGGCCAGGCGATGCGCACCCCGCACGGCTGGGTGCTGCTGGACTTCGAGGGCGAGCCCGCGAAGCCGCTGGCCGAGCGCCGGCTGCCGCAGCCGGCGCTGCGGGACGTGGCGGCGATGCTGCGCAGCTTCGACTACGCGGCCGCGCACCTGCTCGCCGGGGCACCCGGCCCGGACCCGGAGCTGGCCCACCTCGCCAACGCCTGGGCGGCCCGCAACCGGGCCGCGTACTGCGCGGGCTACACGGCCGGCGGCGGGATGGACCCGGCCACCGCGCCGGAGCTGCTGCGGGCCCTGGAGATCGACAAGGCGGTGTACGAGGTCGTCTACGAGGCCCGGCACCGTCCGAGCTGGCTGCCGATCCCGCTGGCCGCCATCAACCGTCTGGCCCTGACCGTCTGACGCCCGAACCCGCCTCCTGGAGGACCCGACGTGAACCCCCCCGGCCCCACGCACGACAGCTCCACCACCGCCGTGCCCGCCGCCTTCCGGGCGGGCGCCGGCGCGTCCGCGCCCGGGCCCGCCCGGCGGGCCCGGGCGGCCAAGCGGCGCGAGCCCGTGGCGCCGCCGCGGTCCGGCCCGTCGGCGTCCTCCCCGCTGCGGCTGCCGGAGGCACCGCTGCCGCCGGCCGAGGTGGACCGGCTGGTGTCCGGCGTGCACCACGACCCGCACGCCCTGCTCGGTGCGCACGCCACCCTGGAGGGCACCGCGATCCGGGTGCTGCGCCCGTTCGCCGAGCGGGTCGTGGTGGTGACGGACCAGGGCCCGGCGGAGCTGACCCACCAGCAGTCGGGCCTGTTCACCGGGCTGCTGGCGGGCCGGGAGTTCCCGGCGTACCGGCTGCAGGTGACCTACCCCGGTGGCGGGCCGGTGGAGCAGGAGGACGGCTACCGGGTGGCGCCCACCCTCGGCGAACTGGACCTGCACCTGATCTCCGAGGGCCGGCACGAGCAGCTCTGGCAGGTGCTCGGCAGCCACGTCCGCGAGGTGGACGGCATGGCGGGCACGTCGTTCGCGGTGTGGGCGCCGAACGCGGTCGGCGTCCGGCTGGTCGGCGACTTCAACCACTGGGACGGCACCGGGCACCCGATGCGCTCGCTCGGTTCCTCCGGCGTCTGGGAGCTGTTCGTCCCGGCCCTCGCCGAGGGCGCCACCTACAAGTACGAGATCCGCACCCGGCACGGCGGGGTGCTGCAGAAGGCCGACCCGCTGGCCCGGGCCGCCCAGTGCCCGCCCGAGACCGCCTCCGTGGTGCACACCTCGCAGTACGCCTGGGGCGACGGGGACTGGATGGCCCGGCGGCCGCGGACGGTGCACCACCGGTCGCCGATGTCGGTGTACGAGCTGCACCTGGCGTCCTGGCGGCCGGACCTGACGGGCTACCGCGAGATCGCCGAGGTGCTGCCCGGCTACCTCGTGGACCTGGGGTTCACCCACGTCGAGTTCATGCCGGTGATGGAGCACCCGTTCGGCGGTTCCTGGGGCTACCAGGTCACCGGCTTCTTCGCACCGACCGCCCGGCTCGGCGGCCCCGACGACTTCAAGTACCTGGTCGACGCGCTGCACCGGGCCGGCATCGGCGTGATCGTCGACTGGGTGCCCGCGCACTTCCCGAAGGACGGCTTCGGCCTGGCCCGGTTCGACGGCGAGCCGCTGTACGAGCCGGCCGACCCGCTGCGGGCCGAGCACCCGGACTGGGGCACCCTGGAGTTCGACTACGGCCGCACCGAGGTGCGGAACTTCCTGGTCGCCAACGCGGTGTACTGGTGCGAGGAGTTCCACGTCGACGGCCTGCGGGTGGACGCCGTCGCCTCGATGCTCTACCTCGACTACTCGCGCGAGGGCGGCGCCTGGTCGCCGAACGCCTTCGGCGGCCGGGAGAACCTCGACGCCGCCTCGTTCCTTCAGGAAATGAACGCGACGGTCTACCGTCGCTGCCCGGGCGTGGTCACCATCGCCGAGGAGTCGACCGCCTGGGACGGCGTCACCCGGCCCACCGACAGCGGCGGCCTCGGCTTCGGCCTGAAGTGGAACATGGGCTGGATGCACGACTCGCTGGTCTACATGGCCAAGGAGCCGGTGCACCGCAAGTACCACCACAACGAGATGACCTTCTCGATGGTGTACGCGTACTCGGAGAACTACGTGCTGCCGATCTCGCACGACGAGGTGGTGCACGGCAAGCAGTCGCTGGTCTCCAAGATGCCCGGCGACTGGTGGCAGCAGCGGGCCAACCACCGGGCGTACCTGGGCTTCATGTGGGCCCACCCGGGCAAGCAACTGCTTTTCATGGGGCAGGAGTTCGCCCAGGGCGCCGAGTGGGACCACGAGCACGGGCCGCAGTGGTGGGTGCTCGCCGACGACTGGCCGGCCGCGGAGGACCACCGGGGGGTGCGCCGGCTGGTCGGCGCGCTCAACCACGCGTACCTCGACACCCCGGCGCTCTGGGAGCAGGACACCGTGCCGGCCGGCTTCCGCTGGCTGGACGGCGGTGCGGCCGACGACAACGTGCTGTCCTTCGTCCGGTACGCGGCCGACGGCACCCCGCTGGTCGCGGTCTGCAACTTCTCGCCCGTCGTCCGGCACGGCTTCCGGGTCGGCCTGCCGGAGCTGCCCGGCGCCGACCAGCTGTGGGAGGAGGCGCTGAACACCGACGCCGAGGAGTTCGGCGGCAGCGGCCTCGGCAACTCGCACCCCGTCAAGGCCGAGGCCGGTGCCTGGAACGGGCAGCAGCACAGCGCCGAACTGGTCCTCCCGCCGCTCGCCACGCTCTGGCTCCGGCCGGCCTGACGCAGCCGGCTCCGCCACGCCGGGCCCCGGGGCGACCGCCCCGGGGCCCGGCCGCTTCCGCCCGTCCGCCCCCGTCCGCACGGGAACACCTGCCCGGGTAAGGTCAACAGTGACCGCTTCCCGGACGGCAGGACGGAGTGAGCCGCGTGGCGCGCAGCGTGTACGTGACCGGCATCGACCGGGGGGACGGCCGACAGGCCGTCGAACTCGGGGTCATGGAGCTGCTGGCCCGCCAGGTGGACGCCGTCGGCGTCTTCCGGCCGCTGGTGCACGCGGACGACCCCGGCGAGAAGGGCACCGACCACGTGGTCGAGCTGCTGCGCTCCCGCTACCGGGTCGACCTGCCGGCGGAGGACCTGTACGGCCTCTCCTACGAGGAGGCCGCCGCGCTGCAGGCGGCGCAGGGCCAGGACGAGCTGGTGTCGGTGCTGGTGGACCGGTTCCGGGCGGTCGAGCGGCGCTGCCAGGCGGTGCTGGTGCTCGGCACCGACTTCGCCGGCACCAACATCCCGGACGAGCTGGCCTTCAACGCGCGCCTCGCCAACGAGTTCGGCGCCTGGGTGCTGCCGGTCGTCGGCGGCCAGGACGAGGACCCGCAGGCGGTGGTCGCGGAGGTCCGCAACGCCCACCGGGCCTACACCGACCTCGGCTGCTCCGCCCTGGCGATGATCGCCAACCGGGTCGCCCCCGCCGCGAAGCAGCGGATCCAGCGGACGCTGACCGAGAAGCTCCCGGTGCCGGTGTACGTGATCCCGGAGGAGCCCTCGCTGTCGGCGCCGACCGTGGCGCAGCTGGTCGAGGCGACCGGTGCCGAGGTGCTGCTGGGCGACGCCGCGGGCCTGGCCCGGGACGTGCGCTCGTTCGTCTTCGGCGGCGCGATGCTGCCGACCTTCCTCAACGCGCTGACCGAGGGCGCGCTGGTGGTGACCCCCGGTGACCGGGCCGACCTGCTGATCGGCTCGCTGGCGGCGCACGCCGCGGGAGCGCCGCCGATCGCCGGTGTGCTGCTCACCCTCGGGCAGCACCCGGGGCCGAACGTGATGGCGCTGGCGGCGCGGCTCGCACCGGGGACGCCGGTCGCGGTGGTGCCGGAGGGCAGCTGGCTGACCGCGGCCGCGCTGACCCACCTGGAGGGCCGGATCGGCCCGGACAGCCACCGGAAGGCCGAGACCGCCCTCGGCCTGTTCGAACTCCACGTGGACACGGCGGAGTTGACGAAGCGGATCGAGCTGTCGCCGTCCGAGCGGGTGACCCCGATGATGTTCGAGCACGCGCTGCTGGAGCGGGCCCGGGCGCAGCGGCGGCACATCGTGCTGCCGGAGGGCGTCGAGGAGCGGGTGCTGCGGGCGGCGGAGGTGCTGCTGCGCCGCAACATCTGCGACCTGACGCTGCTGGGCGAGCGGGAGGCGGTGCTGCGGCGGGCGGCGTCGCTGGGCCTGGAGCTGCCGCACCCCGAGGAGGCCGCGGACCGGGCCCGGCTGCGGATCGTCGATCCGGCCACCAGTCCGCTGCGCGAGAGCTTCGCCGAGCTGTACGCCCGGGCACGGGCGCACAAGGGCATGACGCGGGAGCGGGCCCTGGACGTGGTCACCGACGTCTCGTACTTCGGGACGCTGATGGTGCAGGAGGGCATCGCCGACGGCATGGTGTCCGGTGCGGTGCACTCGACGGCGGCGACCATCCGGCCGGCCTTCGAGGTGATCAAGACGGCGCCGGGTGCGGCGATCGTGTCCTCGGTGTTCTTCATGTGCCTGGCCGACCGGGTGCTGGTGTACGGCGACTGCGCGGTGAACCCGGCCCCGGACGCGCAGCAGCTGGCGGACATCGCCGTGCAGTCCGCGGAGACGGCGGCGCAGTTCGGGGTGGAGCCGCGGGTCGCGATGCTCTCGTACTCGACGGGCACCTCCGGCTCGGGCGCGGACGTGGACAAGGTGCGGGAGGCGACGGAGCTCGTCCGCCGGGCGCGTCCGGACATCCTGGTCGAGGGGCCGATCCAGTACGACGCGGCGGTGGACCCGTACGTGGCGGCGACCAAGCTGCCCGGCTCCTCGGTGGCCGGCCGGGCGACGGTGCTGGTCTTCCCGGACCTGAACACCGGCAACAACACGTACAAGGCGGTGCAGCGCTCGGCCGGTGCGGTGGCGGTCGGCCCGGTGCTGCAGGGCCTGCGCAAGCCGGTGAACGACCTCTCCCGCGGTGCGCTGGTCGAGGACATCGTCAACACCGTCGCGATCACCGCCATCCAGTCGCAGCGCCCCGCCGAAGGAGCCGAGCAGTGAGCGATTCCACGCTGGTCCTCGTGCTGAACGCGGGGTCGTCCTCGGTGAAGTACCAGCTCATCGACATGCTGGACGGCTCCCGTGCGGCCGCCGGGCTGGTCGAGCGGATCGGCGAGGTGAACGGGCGGCTGGTGCACACCCCGCCGGCCGGCGAGCGGCGCGAGCGGCTGCGGGTGTTCGCCGACCACGCGGAGGCGCTCGCCGCCGTCGCGGAGGAGCTCTCCGCGGACGGCCTGGGGCTGGGCTCGCCCGGTCTCGCGGCGATCGGCCACCGGGTGGTGCACGGCGGGCAGCGGTTCACCGCGCCGACGCTGATCGACGACGAGGTGGTGGAGGAGATCCGCCGGCTGATCCCGGTGGCGCCGCTGCACAACCCGGCGAACATCACCGGGATCGAGGTGGCGCGCGCGCTGCGGCCGGACCTGCCGCAGGTCGCGGTCTTCGACACGGCCTTCCACAGCACGGTGCCGGCGGCCGCCGCCACGTACGCGATCGACCGGCGGACCGCGGAGCGGCACCGGGTGCGCCGCTACGGCTTCCACGGCACCTCGCACCAGTACGTGTCGCGGGCGGCCGCCCGGCTGCTGGGCCGCGACCCGGCCGAGCTGAACATGATCGTGCTGCACCTGGGGAACGGGGCCTCCGCCTCGGCGGTGTCGGGCGGGGTGTGCGTGGAGACGTCCATGGGCCTGACCCCGCTGGAGGGCCTGGTCATGGGCACCCGTTCCGGGGACGCCGATCCGGGGCTGGTCTTCCACCTGCACCGGGTGGGCGGGCTGACGATCGATGAGATCGACGACCTGTTGAACCGGCGCAGCGGCCTGATCGGCCTGTGCGGCGACAACGACATGCGCGAGGTGCTGCGCCGGGCCGGCGAGGGCGACGAGGACGCGCAGCTGGCCTTCGACGTGTACGTGCACCGGTTGCGCAAGTACGTCGGGGCGTACTACGCGGTGCTGGGCCGGGTGGACGCGGTGGTGTTCACGGCCGGTGTGGGCGAGAACGCGGCGGCCGTCCGGGAGGCGGCGTGCGCGGGGCTGTCGGCGCTGGGCATCGAGGTGGACCCGGCGCTGAACGCGGTGCGCTCCGGTGCGGCCCGGGTGATCTCGCCCGAGCACGGCCGGGTGGCGGTCGCGGTGGTGCCCACCGACGAGGAGCTGGAGATCGCCCGCCAGGCCTTCGCGCTGGTGCACGACGGCATTTGAGATGACGTCCCGTCAGCGTCCCACCCTTCGGGATAGTTCGTTGGCGATTTCTCCCGGTTCGGGCGTCATGCACCGATAACTCGAACGGATAGACTGACGGATATGCGCCGAGCGAAAATTGTCTGCACCCTGGGTCCGGCGACGGACTCCTACGAACAGCTGAAGGCCATCGTCGAAGCGGGCATGAACGTCGCCCGACTCAACATGAGCCACGGCTCCCACACGGAGCACGAGGAGCGGTACCGCAAGGTCCGCCAGGTGTCCGAGGACACCGGCCGCACCATCGGCGTGCTGGCCGACCTGCAGGGCCCCAAGATCCGTCTGGCCACCTTCGCCAACGGACCGGTGACCGTCGACAACGGCGACACCTTCACCATCACCACCGAGGATGTGCCCGGGGACCAGCACATCTGCGGCACCACCTACAAGGGCCTGCCCGGCGACGTGAAGCCCGGCGACCCGATCCTGATCAACGACGGCGTCATCGCCCTGGAGGTCGTCAGCGTCGACGGCCCGCGGGTGAAGACCGTGGTGGTCGAGGGCGGCGTGCTCTCGAACAACAAGGGCATCAACCTGCCCGGCGCGGCCGTCAACGTGCCCGCGCTCTCCGAGAAGGACAAGGAGGACCTGCGGTTCGCCCTCCAGCTGGGCGTCGACATGGTCGCGCTGTCCTTCGTCCGCAACGCCGCCGACATCGACGACGTCCACAAGGTGATGGACGAGGTCGGCATCCGCGTCCCGGTGATCGCCAAGATCGAGAAGCCGCAGGCCGTCGAGGCGATGGAGGAGATCGTCCTCGCCTTCGACGCGATCATGGTGGCCCGCGGCGACCTCGCCGTCGAGTACCCGCTGGAGCGGGTGCCGCTGGTGCAGAAGCAGCTGATCACCCTGGCCCGCCGCAACGCCAAGCCGGTGATCGTGGCGACCCAGATGATGGAGTCGATGATCCACGCCTCGCGCCCGACCCGCGCCGAGGTCTCCGACGTCGCCAACGCCATCCTGGACGGCACGGACGCGGTCATGCTCTCCGCCGAGTCCAGCGTGGGCAAGTACCCGGTCGAGACGGTCCGGACGATGAGCCGGATCGCCGAGAAGGCCGAGGAGGAGCTGCTCTCGCAGGGCCTCCAGCCGCTGAACCCGGGCCGCAAGCCGCGCACCCAGGGCGGTTCGATCGCCCGCGCCGCGTGCGAGCTCGGCGACTTCCTGAACGGCCAGGCCCTGGTCGCGTTCACGAAGTCCGGCGACACCGCCCGCCGCCTGTCCCGCTACCGCTCGCCTATCCCGGTGATCGCGTTCACCCCGGACGCCTCCACCCGCAACCAGCTCTCGCTGAGCTGGGGCGTCGAGGCGTACGTGACCGAGCAGGTCGAGACCACCGACGAGATGGTGCAGCAGGTCGACCGTGAGCTGCTGCGCCTGAACCGCCTCGCCGGGGGCGACACCGTGATCGTCACCGCCGGCTCGCCCCCCGGCGTCCCCGGCAACACCAACATGGTCCAGGTCCACCACCTGGGCAGCCGCGACCACCACTGACACCGGCGCTGCACGCCCGCGGGGCGGTTCCCCTCCGAGGAGGGGGACCGCCCCGCGGCGTTCCCCGGGTCCGCACGGCGGCGGGAACACCGACGGCCCGGCCGGAGGTCCGGCCGGGCCGCGGGGTGCGACGGGGTGGGCTCAGCCGTCGTACGGCTGGTCGTCGTTGAAGAGGTGCATGCCCGGGATCTTCAGGGTGCCGCCGAACTGGCCGGCCTGGACGGCCTTGGCCTTGTCCAGGGTGATGTCGAGCGGGATCGGCACGGAGCCGATCAGGTCCCACAGCCACTTCGGCAGGGTGTCCGGGGTGAGGGTGATCTCGCCCAGGTCGATCGGGATCGGCAGGCCGTAGATCGCCGAGAGGTGGCCGGAGAGGCTCTCCACGTACATGGTGATCGGGCCGTTGCGCATGGTGGAGGTGGTGCCGGGCGCGGCCTTCACGTGGAAGGTCTTGTCCTTCACCTCGATCGTCGACATATCGAGATCGCCGATGTCCACCGAGGCGGTGGTGAACTTCAGGACGCGCTTGGAGCCGGTCGGCGTCTTCACGTCGTACACGCCGTTGAACACCGAGCCGTGCAGCGCGAGCTTGCTGGAGTGCAGCACCCAGTTCTGGTCCGGCACCACGTGGCCGGTCGGCGCCGCCAGGGCCTTCTCCTTGCTGGTGTCCACCAGGCAGTTCGGGCCGGTGGCGGACGGCGAGGGGGAGGCCGACGGGCTCGCCGACTGCGCGGCCGGCTTCGCGGCGGGCGCGGTCGTCGCGCTCGCCTTCGGCGCCGCGGGGGCGGCCGGCGCGGTACTCGCGGCCGGGGCGGCGGCGGCCTTGGCGGCGGTGGTCGGCGCCGCGGCCGGCGTCGACGCGGTGCCGGCCTGCGGGTGGAAGATGCCGTCGATGCCGGTCAGGATGTCGCCGATCACGTTCCGCGGCGCGGTGTCGGCCGACGGAGCGGGCTGCGCGGCGGTGGCCGTGGCGGTCGGGACGGGCACCTTCGCCGTGGACGGCGAGGCGGTCGCACCGGACTTCTTGGTCGCGGCCTTCACCGTGCTCGACGGCGCCGGCAGCACCTTGATCTCGCTCTTGGGGACGGGCGTCTCCTCCAGCACGGTGTCCGGCGCGCTCGCGCAGGCCTTGTCGCTCTGGGTGTCGGCCACGGCGAGCGTGGTCGGGGTGTAGGCCGCACCGACCAGCATCGCGGTGGGCACGGCGGCGATCGCCATGACCCGGCCGCGGATGCGGCGGCGGACACCCACCCGCGGCGCCGCGTGGCGGGGCCCGGGCTCCGAGGCCGCGGCGGACTCGTCCCGGTCGGTCACCGCTGCTCCCCCGGGTCGGCCGCCGGTGCCGCGCTGTCGGCGGCCTCGGCGGGCGTCTGCTGGGCGGGCAGCAGGGGCTGGGTGGTCTCCACCGGGGCTTCGCCGGTGAACTCCGCCGGGGCCGCCGCGGCGGGGGCGTCCTCGACGAGGGCGACCGGCTTGAGCGGTGCCCAGGCCATCAGCAGGCCGCCGGCCATCAGGCCGAGGACCAGGCCGAAGCCGAAGCCGCCGAGGTTGGAGACCGGGATGGAGATGAGCGAGAGCAGCGTGGTCGCCACGCCGCAGAAGATCCGCACCAGCGGCTGGAACCACGCGGTCAGGCCGAGGCACATCATCAGGATGCCGATGATCAGTGAACCGGCACCGGCGGTGGTGGCCATCGACACGGTCATGCCGGCGAGGTTCAGCTCGGCGTAGGGGAAGTACAGGATGGGCACGCCGGCGATCATGGCCAGCAGGCCGCCCCAGAACGGCCGCGAGCGGCGCCAGTTGCGGAACCGCAGCCGCAGGTTGATGCCGCCGTCGTTCTCGGGCCACGCCTGGGCAGTTGCGCTGGACACGATGCAACTCCTCGATGGTTCGCTGCGAGGGGGAGGAAACGCCTGAGCTGCGGTCGGAGGCGGGCAGGCGCCTGCCTCCGACCGCGGGATCCGTCATCGCGGTGCGCCGGTCGGCGCCCCGTCAGACGAGGATCAGTAGCACTCCTTGCCGTTGCCGTCGTCACCGACGTACAGCTTGAGGTCCAGGCCGTTGAGCTTGAACGTGCCGGCCGAGGTGGCCCACGCGGTCTGCTTCACGTTGGTCAGGTGCGCCTTGGGGGCGGCCTGCGAGAAGCCGAGCACGCCGGACGGCTTCGGGGTGCCCATCGCGCTCTTCCAGTTGGCGGTGGCCTCACCCTTGAGGGTGGAGGCGTCCTGGCCGATGTTGATGTCGGTGAACTCGGCATCGGCGGACAGCTGGTCCAGGTCGATCAGCAGGTTCTGGGCGGACACCTGCTTCGCCGGGTCGTCGCTCTTGCCGGCCTCCAGGCGCAGCGTCACCTTCGGCAGCTTCAGGCCGAGCAGCGCGGGCTCGCTGACCACGGACTGGCACATGCCCTTGATGGTGGCCTTGTCGAACGCGGAGATCGCAACCGCGTGCGGGGTGCCGTTGGTCTCGAAGTCGTACGAGCCGAACTGGGCGAAGTTCTCACCCGTGAGGTCTTCGGCGGTGACCTTGAAACGCTGGCCGGAGACGTTGAACGAGGCGGCGAGCGCGTTGTTGGCCAGCGCCACACCGATCGCCGCGGTGGCGGCGATGCCCGGCACCATGGCGATGCCGAAGCGCTTCCAGCTGGTCTTGCCGAAAGTCTGGGACATGCGTGTGTCCTCCTTCTAGGACGTACATCTCCGGCCGTGTCCGGTGCGTCCCGCACCGGCCCGGGCCTGGGATGGGAGAGAGCTACGTCCTCGGTAGCGGAGAGCGCCAGCGCGTCGTGGGCCGACGGGCATGGCGATCACCCCCGAGCGACAACCGGCGACCGCACGGCTGCGCGGTCGCAGGAAGGACAGGAACCGCGTGTGGGATCTGCGGCTACCCCCCTGCCCTCCAACCGCCGACCGGGGCCGGCGGTTACCCGATGGGGATTCCCTGAACGGGACCGGGCGTGGGCCGATCGTGCTGGAATCCCGGGCCGAACACAAGGGGTCGATTACTGACGGGTAATCCAACAGTGAGGGCCGTTGATCATGGAATCGAAGGGTCAATCACTCTGCGTGACATTCTCCGCAGGCGACACTTCCGCAATCCGCAGGAAACGGCGCTGAAACACCTCGGCCGGCCACTGAACGTGACCGGCCGAGGGTGGTTGTCAAGATTTGATTAAGCTCTACGAAATCTCCTGGAATGTCGCCAAATCCCCAGCGACACCGCAGGTCACACGCCGTGCCACCCGCCCGGGACCGGGCCGGTGCACCCGCGCCGCCGCCGTCGGGCCGGAGCCGTCAGAACAGCACCCGGGCGAGCGCGCTGCGCGCCGCGACGACCCGCGGATCCTCCGGGCCGATCACCTCGAACAGCTCCAGCAGCCGCAGCCGCGCGGTGTCGCGGTCCTCGCCGGCCGTCCGGCCGACGGTGTCGACCAGCCGGCCGAAGGCGTCCTCGACGTGCCCGCCGACCAGGTCCAGGTCGGCCGCCCTCAGCTGGGCCTCGACGTCCCCGGGGCCGGCGGCGGCCGCCGCCCGCACCTGCTGCGGGTCCACGCCCTCGACCCGCTGCAGCAGTTGGGCCTGCGCGAGGCCGAGCTTGGCCTCGGTGTTGCCGGGCTGGTCGGACAGCACGTTCTGGTACGCCCGGACGGCACCGCCGAGATCGCCGCGGTCCAGCGCGTCGTGCGCCGCCTCCAGCGCCGGGTCGGACGGCACCCGCGGTGCCTGCACCGCGTCCTCGCCGCCGGGCCCGCCCGCGGCCAGGCCGGTGATGCCGAAGCGCTGCTCGGCGACCGCGATCAGCTGGTCCAGGATCTTGCGGACGTTGGCCTCGTTCTCGGCGCCCTGGAACAGCGGGACGAGCTGACCCGCCACCACCGCCATCACGGCCGGGATGCCCTGGATGCCGAACTGCTGGGCGATCAGCTGGTTGGCGTCGACGTCGATCTTGGCGAGCACGATCCGGCCGGCATACTCCTCGGCCAGGCGCTCCAGGATCGGACTGAGCTGCTTGCACGGGCCGCACCACTCGGCCCAGAAGTCGACCACCACCGGGACCTCGGCCGAGCGCTGCACGACCTCGGCCTCGAAGGTGTCCTCGGTGACGTCGAGGACCAACTGGTAGGGCGCCGGTGCGGTGTCGCCGCCGGCCGCGGCCTGCCGGGCCCGATCGGCCCGGGCCTGCTCGGCCTTCTGGGCGGCCTCGCCGGCCGCCTTGACCGCGGCGAGGTCGACCGCTCCGCGAAGGGCGGCGCTGTTGAGACGCGAATTCCGTGACTGCATGGCACCATCCTCCCCCGTCCGCACGGGTGACGGGCGCCAACCGGCCGGAAACCTCGCCGAGCCGTCGCGCCTGCACCACCCGACCGTGCGGCGGGGGCTGCCTCCCGGTGTAGCCGCTGCCGGCGCGGATCCCCATCCGCGCCCCGCGCCGGCCCGATCCCATGGGGCACGACGCGTGGTTGCCGCTCTTTCGCTACGAGTCGTAGCGTATCTCCACCCCGGGCCCGTCCCGCAAGACCCCCTCGGTGCCGCGGGACGTGACCTGCCCCACTTTCCGGCCCTCGATGGCTGCCGACGGGGGGCTCCGTCGCTACGGTTACCCGGACCGACCAAGTTACCAACCGGTAAATTTTCAGCTAGGAGGCTCGGTGGCCCCCACCACCCAGCAGCCGGCTGCCCCGGACGGCACCCTCCCCCGCGGCAAGGGCCGTCCACGCAGCGCTGCCGCCGACCGGGCGATCCTCGACGCGACCCGTGAAGCCCTCGCCGAACTCGGCTGGGGCGGCCTCACCATGGGCGACGTCGCCACCCGCGCCGGCGTCGCCAAGACCACCCTCTACCGGCGCTGGCCGTCCAAGAACGAACTGGTGGTCGACGCCGTCGCCAGCCTCTTCGACGAACTGGAGATGGCCGACCTCGGCAGCCTGCGGGCCGACATCGCCGCCACCGTCGCCCAGTTCGCCGACCTGCTGGCCCGGCCCGAGTCGCAGGCCGCCCTGATGGCGCTCTTCGCCGAGGGCAGCCGGGACCCGCAGCTGCGGCTGCGCATCCGCGAGCGCATCGTCGACCCGCAGAAGCACCTCGTCCGGACGGGCCGCGCCAACGCCCAGGCCCGCGGGGAGCTCCGCTCGGACCAGGACGAGGCGGCCGCCTGCGAGGAGATCGACCTCGTCTTCGACATGATCGCGGGCGCGGTGGAGCACCGGCTGCTCGTCGCCGGCGAACCCATCACCCCCCGCTGGCTCGACCGCTTCACCACCCTGATGCTCAGCGCCCTGGTCGGCCTCGACGCCTGAACCGGCCCGGCCCGGGCGAACCGGCCCTGCGCGCGGCCGGCCCGGGCGCGCGGCGCCGCGGACGAAGAACCGGACAGCACCCCGGGAACGCCGGAGCCCCTCCCCGGGTGCGGGGAGGGGCTCGGTCGCAGAGGCGGGCGCGGGCTCAGACGGAGACCGGCTCCGGGGTCTCGATCAGCGGGGCGACGTCGCGGGAGACCTTGCGCTCCACGAAGAAGACGGCGGTCGGGATCGTGCCGGCCAGCAGCACCCAGGCCAGCCGGCCCATCGGCCACTTCGCCTTGGTGCCCAGGTCGAAGGCGAGCACCAGGTAGACCACGTACAGCCAGCCGTGCGCGATGCCGACGGCGCTGGTGAAGCCGCTGGCCCCCGAGACGTCCAGCACGTACTTGGCGATCACGCCGGCGGTCAGCAGGATCAGCAGGACGCCGGTGATGTACGCCAGCGCCCGGTATCGGGTCAGCACGCTCTGCTTCATACCGACGAGGGTAACCGCAGGCGGCGGCCGCTCCGGCCGCGCCCCCGCCGGACGCACCGGCCGGACCGGACCCCGCCGACCGGGGGCGGGCGGGGGCTCAGTGCTCGCCGGTCTCCGCGGCCGGGGAGAAGTCGCCGGCCGCCACCCGCAGCGGGCGGAGCAGCTCGAAGACCTGTACGCACTGCTCGTCGTCGTAGCCCTCCAGGCCGAACTCGATCGCCATCAGCTCGCGGGTGGCCTGCTCGACCACCTCGCGGCCGCGGTCGGTGATCGCGGCGAGCACGCCGCGGCCGTCGGCGGGGTTGGGGCGGCGGGCGACCAGGCCGTCCCTTTCCAGGCGGTCGACGGTGTTGGTGACGCTCGTCGGGTGCACCATGAGGCGCTCGCCGATCTTGGAGAGCGGCAGCTGGCCGGCCCGGCTGAAGGTGAGCAGCACCAGCGCCTCGTAGCGGGCGAAGGTGAGGCCGTAGGGCTTCACCACGGCGTCCACCCGGGACAGCAGGATCTGGTGGGCGCGCATCACCGAGGTGATCGCCGCCATGGACGGGACGGCGCCCCAGCGGCGGGTCCACAGTTCGCCGGCGCGGGCGATCGGGTCGAAGTCGAGGGCGAGGGGCTTGGGCACTCCTCCACCGTACCGGCGTACGGGGAACGGGGTAGCAGGTGTCCACGATGGTGGACAAGGGCCGGTTCTGGCGGGATCACGCCAAGCGATTTCTGGTCCGTACCAGGGCTTCGAGCAGCCGAAACACGCCCGCAATCTTCCTCCCGGACACGGGAGTTGAGGCCGGAACGCGATCATACGGCTTTCCTCCGTACAGAAACGACCGATCGGACGGGCGAATTGGGCGTTCCGCGGGCATTTGCGGGCTCGCGTCCGGATGGCGAGTGGTGGCCAACTCCCGGCCGAGACCTGTCATTTCACGAACTGCATTGTCATGCTTCTGGCCAGCTTCGTTCGACCCGCCGGGCCCCCACCCCTCCGGCGGACGTCGTCAGACCGCACGGAGCAGCACGTCCGCGCCCGTTCCGCCCCAGCAGGCACTAACCCCGGTGCCCCGGAGCGCGGCGCCACCGCGCACACGCGGTTGATCCGGAAGGAACCCGTACGTGAAGCGAAAGCTGACAGTCGGAGCTGTTCTGTCTGCGTCGGCGGTCCTCGCCAGTGCGATCCAGGTCAGCGCCGGGATCGCGCAGGCCTCTCCCGCCCCGGCCGCCCCGGCCGAGCAGCGGGCCGCGCTCATCGCGCAGGCCGGTGCCGAGGCCCCCTCCGCGGCCCGCACCCTCGGCCTCTCCGGCCAGGAGCAGCTCGTCGTCAAGGACGCGGTCGTCGACGCCGACGGCACCCGTCACGTGCGCTACGAGCGCACCTTCGCCGGCCTGCCCGTCCTCGGCGGCGACCTCGTCGTCCACCAGGACGCCAAGGGCTCCGTGAAGTCCGTGGACCGCGCCGTCCAGGGCTCGGTCGCCCCGGCCACCCTCACCCCGAAGCTCACCGCCGCCCAGGCCGCCTCGAAGGCGCACGGCGCCGTCGCCGCCACCGTCGGTGTCGCGAAGGACGCCGACGAGGCCGCGCTGACCTCGGTCGCCGCGCCCGCGGGCGGCAAGCTGGTCGTCTGGGCCGCCGCGGGCAAGCCCCGCCTGGCCTACCAGACCACCGTCGAGGGCATGCGCGCCGACGGCACCCCGAGCCGCCAGCTGCTGGTCACCGACGCCGCGAGCGGCGAGGTCCTCTCCACCCACGAGCAGGTGCAGACCACCAACGCGACCGGCACCGGCAAGGGCGTCTTCGTCGGCTCGG
>NZ_JOAI01000030.1 GCF_000717715.1 Streptomyces sp. NRRL B-24484
GAAACGCCCGGTTACATTCCGAACCCGGAAGCTAAGCCTCGTAGCGCCGATGGTACTGCAGGGGGGACCCTGTGGGAGAGTAGGACGCCGCCGAACAATCATTGAAAGAGAAGCCCCCTCCCCTTCGGGAGGGGGCTTCTCTGCGTTAACCTTCGCCAATGCAGAACCTGACGCTCACCTGGCAGGCCTCGGCCGGCGCATCCGCGGCGCTGTACGCCTCGGCCTTCGCCGCCGGGCGGGCCCGTCGTGCGACGCCGGCCGCCCTGCTGAGAGAGGCCGGTACGCTCCTCGCGCTGTTCACGCTGTGGCAGGTGGTGGGTCATCTCTCGGTGATGAGCACGGACCACGCGCTGGACCGGGCGGAGTGGATCCACCGCACGGAGCTGGCCTTCGGCCTGCCGGACGAGGTGGCCTGGCAGCGGGCGGTGATGCCGCACCCGTGGCTCGTCCAGGGGGCGAACTACTACTACGCCACCATGCACTTCGGGGTGATGCTCGTCCTGCTGCTGTGGCTGTTCCTGAAGCACCGGGAGAACTACGCCTGGGTGCGGACGACGGTCGTGGCGACCACGGCCGCCTGCCTGCTGATCCAGTTCATTCCGGTCGCGCCGCCGCGCATGCTGCCGGGCAACGGCTTCGTCGACCTGGCCGTGCAGTACGGGCAGTCGGTGTACGGCGGCGCGGTGGCCGGTGTGGTGCCGGACCAGTTGTCCGCGATGCCCTCGGTGCACGTGGCCTGGTGCGTCATCGTCGCGGTGGCCGTGATCGTGGTCGGGCGGAGCCGCTGGCGCTGGCTGGTGGTGGTGCACCCGGTCCTGACCGTGGTGGTGGTCGTGGTGACCGCGAACCACTTCTGGGCGGACGGGGCGGTGGCGGTGGCCCTGCTGCTGGTGGTCTACCTGGTGCAGCACGCAACGGCGGGCTGGCGGGGCCAGACGGGCGTGCCGGGCGTGGTGCAGGTCCGGCCGGAGGACGGCCGCCGTGAGGCGAAGGAGCACAGCCCCGCCGTCCGCTGAGACGCGGAACGGACGGGGCTGCGGGGACTGCGGTACTGCGGCGATGCGGGGGTCACGGCAATACCGGGATCGCGGTTCTGAAGTGACCGCGGGAACGGCGCCGGACGCGACGGTGGGCCGGGCCCCGTGGGGGAGAGGTCCGGCCCACCCGTTCCGGGGGGGGTTACTTGAGCGGCAGTGCCGCTCGGCCCCAGCCGCTGTTGGTCAGCGACGCGGTCGCCCAGTACCAGGACGCGAGGCCGGAGACGGCGGCGACCCAGCCGGCGAGCTTGCCGAGGCCGGAGCTGTCGCCGAACGCGGCGACCGCGCCCAGCAGCAGGGAGACCGTGAGCAGGCCGTAGACGGCGCGTCCCAGCCAGCCGCCGCTGTTCCAGCCGGCGAGGGTGAGGGTGAGCGCCAGCAGCGCCCAGAGCAGCAGGAAGAGCCCCGCGGCGTTCTTGCCGGCGCCCTCCGCGGTCGACCAGGTCGCCCAGAAGGCGCCGAGGCCGGTGAACGCGGTGCCGGTGAAGCCCTCACCGACGTGCAGCTGCCACAGGCCCGCGACGAACAGCGCGATGCCGCCGACCAGGTGGGTGAGCGAGACGGCGTCCTTGACGCCGGCACCGCTGAGGGCGCCGGTGGAGAGCAGGCCGTATGCCAGAAGGGTCAGTCCGAGGGCCAGGTATCCGAGAGGACCCGCGTCGGCTCCTGCGGGTCGGGCGTCCGCCCCGGTAGCGACATTGCTCACCGGAGGCTCCTTTCACTGCGTGCCGGGATGGCGGCGTGTTCTGTGGGGGCGCACCGCGGCATGGGGGAGCGCGGTGCGTGACGGTGCACGGAGGTGCACGAGGAGGTGCGGTGCGGTGCACGGAAGGTGCGTGAGGTGCTGCGCGATGCCGGGCCGCGGGCGCACGGACGTGGACGTGCGGGCGGTTCTCCGGCTGGTGAGGACCGGCGGCGCGGCCGTCGGTCGGTGCCCCTCCGGGGTGATCCCCCGGTGATGGATGTGTACCCGGTCCTGGCGCCTTGTACCCTTGTGAATCACACAATTTGTGCAGTCGTCAGCTGTGTGGTGCCGCGGTCCGACCACCCGGTGAACGGGATTGAACGCGCCGGTGCTGCTGGGAGGTTGGCCGCGGCGGTCAGGCGTGCCGCTGCTCGGGCACCCGCAGGGTGAGGATCGCCATGTCGTCGGAGGGCGGCTCGGGGGCGAACCGTTCGACGGCGCGCTGGACCCGGGCGGCCACCGCGCCGGCGGTCAACCCTGTGCAGCCGGTGAGGACTTCGGCGAGACCGTCGTCGCCGAGCATCCGCCGGCCCTCGCGGCGTTCGGTGACGCCGTCCGTGACGCAGAGCAGCACCTCGCCCGGGGCGAGTACCAACTCCTCGGCGGTAAGGTCGAGTTCGTCCATGACACCGAGCAGCGGCTGCGGCGAGGCGGCCTGGTCGACCTGGCCGTCGGTGCGCAGCCGCAGCGGCAGCGGGTGGCCGGCGCACACCAGGGAGAGGGCGGTGGAACCGTCCGGCCGGGGCGTCAACTCCCCGTAGAGCAGGGTGAGGAAGCGGCTGCGGGTGCCCTCGTCGAGGATGGCGGAGTTGAGCCGGGCGAGGACCTGCGGCGCGTCCAGGCCCTCGCGGGCGAGCAGGCGCAGCGAGTTCCGGGCGAGGCCGGTGACGGAGGCGGCCTCCGGGCCGGTGCCGCAGACGTCGCCGATGGCGAAGCCGTAGGTGCCCTCGCGGATCGGGAAGATGTCGTAGAAGTCGCCGCCGACCTCGTTGCCCTCGCCGGCGGCCTGGTAGAAGACCTCGACCTCGACGCCGGGGATCTTCGGCAGCTCGGGCGGCAGCAGGGCGCGCTGGAAGGCCTGGCTGGTGGCGTTGCGCTCCGAGTACAGGCGGGAGTTGTCCAGGGCGAGCGCGGCGCGGCGGGAGAGGTCCTCGGCGAGTTCGAGGATCTCCTGGCGGAAGCGGACGCCGCTGCCGACGCCGAGGACGAGCAGGCCGATGACCCGGTTGCGGGCGGCGAGCGGCAGGACGACGGTCTCGCCGAGCAGGCCGGCGAGGGCGGGGCTGTCGCTGAGGCCGAGGCTGCGGGCGGTCTCGGCCGGGGCCTTCCAGAAGCGGGCGCCGGCGGCGGGGACGGCCTCCGGGGAGGTGGTCTTGTCGAGGACGTCGCGCAGCGGGTCGATCCGGTCCTCGTCCTCGTGCAGCAGGAAGGCGAGGTCGGCGCCGCCGTTCTGCTCGCCGGTGGTGTAGACGGCGCACCAGGCGGCGAGCTTGGGGACGGCCATCTGTGCCATCAGGGCGAGGGTCTGCTCGTGTTCGAGGGTGCCGGCGAGCAGGTCGGAGGCCTCGACGAGGAAGGAGAGCGAGCCGCGGCGCAGCTGTTCGAGCTCGGTGAGGCGGGCGCTCTCCAGGGCGAGGGCGATCCGGTCGGCGGCGAACTGCAGGCGCAGCGCGTCCTCGTTGTCGTAGCGGGCGGGGGCGCCGGCGGCGACGCCGAGCGAGCCGGTGAGGCGGCCCTCGACCTTGAGCGGGACGGTGATGAGGGAGCGCAGGCCGCTGCCGTTGAGCAGGGGTGCGGCGGAGGGGCGGACGGAGAGGTCCTCGTGGACGGCGGGGAGCCGGGCTGAGTCGTAGCGGCCGGCGCCGCCGTCGATCGGCAGGCGGGCGTAGCGGCGGCCGGAGCCGGGCAGGCCGGTGGCGGCGCGGACCTCGAACTCGGTCTCGTCGTCGGTGGTGAGCAGCAGGTAGGCGGCGTCGGCGTCGAGCAGGTCGCGGGCGCGGTCGACGATCCGCTGGAGGAGTCCGTCGAGGTCGCCCAGGTCACCGGCGGAGAGGGGGCCGACGAGCAGGTCGAGGGGTTCGATCGCGGCGGGGACCTCGGCGGCGGTGCCGGGGCTGCGCAGCACGGCGCGGTCGCCGTCCCGGACGAGCAGGCAGAGCGTGGAGGGGACGCCCGCGGCGTCGCGGAGGCGGACCTGGACGCCGTAGACCTCGACGGTCCGGCCGTCGCCGGCGCGGACGCCGAAGCTGCCCTCCCAGCGGGCGAGCCGGAGGGTCTCGGCGAGGCCGAGTCCGAGGCCGGGGGACTGCGGCCAGGCGGCGAGGTCGGCCCAGGGGCGGCCGAGGGCCTGGTCGGCGCCCTGGCGGAAGAGCGCCTCGGCGTCCGGGTTCCAGCCGCGGACGACGCCCTCGTCGTCGAGCTGGACGACGGCGACGCGCACCGGCCCGTCGGTGTCGGGGAGTTCGCCGCCGGGCAGGCTCGGCACGGCGTAGCGGGTGCCGTGGACGTGCTCGGGCAGGGCGAGCCGGAACCAGACGGTCTTGCGTCCGGCGGCGTACTCGACGCCCCAGCAGGAGGAGAGGGCGGAGCACATGAGCAGGCCGCGGCCGCCCTCGCCGTCCGGGTCGGCGTAGCGGTCGGAGGCGGTGGGCACGTTGGCGAAGGCCGGCAGGCCGCGCTCGGGGTGGTGGTCGGTGACCTCGATGCGGACGGTGGCCTCTTCGCGGACGCAGCCGACCTCGGCGGCGGTGCCGGCGTGGACGACGGCGTTGGTGACGAGTTCGCTGACGAGGACGACGGCGTCGTCGACGACCTCGGGCAGGCCCCAGCCGAGCAGTGCGTCGCGGACGAAGCCGCGTGCGGCGGCGGCCGAGCGGCCGGCCGGTTCGAAGGTGGCGGCTGCGCGCGCGGTGACCACGTGCCCACGGCTCCTCTGCTCTGGTCCGGTCTGCTCAGGTCCGGTCTGTTCCGGTCTGTTCCGGCTGTGCGGCCACCGGGAGGGTCCGCCACGGGGCCCGGTGCAGCGTTCCACCCTACTTTCCGCTTCGTTCCCCGCGTGGGCCGGGCGCCGAAACAGATCCCTGGGGGTGATTCTGCCCACGGATTCGGTGCGCGTGCGGTGAACCCTGTGCAAGCGGACGGACACCGGGCGCAGGTGCTGACAGACTGGGGGGTCCGCAGGACATGGACCGGCGACGTACGGTCGGGAGGGGTACCGGCGCTGCTGAGGGCTGCCGGGCCGCCCGAGCGGTACTGGAACGGTACCGGACAGTCACGATGTGGGAGGGTCCCGTTGAGTTCGGCCACCAAGGACGCCATCGCCACGACCGGGGACGCGGACCGCGCCGGCCACCGGGCCCGCGGGGTGCCCGGGCGGCGGTCCGGGCACGCGAGGGGCGCCGAGCCGGCCGACCTGCGCAAGCTGCTGGCTGCGCTGACCGCGATGCGGGACGGCAACTTCCGGCGGCGGCTGACCTTCCCCGGGGACGGTCCGCTGGCGGAGATCGCCGCGGTGTTCAACGAGGTCGCCGAGCGAAACCAGCACCTCACGGGCGAGCTGGCGCGGGTGCGGCGGGCGGTCGGCCGGGAGGGCCGGCTCTCGGAGCGGCTGGAGGCGGGTGTCGGCGAGGGCGCCTGGATGGCCGCCATCGACAACTGCAACGCGCTGATCGACGACCTGGCCCGGCCGATGGCCGAGGTGGGCCGGGTGCTGACCTCCATCGCGGAGGGCGACCTGGACCAGCGGATGGAGCTGCGCTCGGTGCACACCAGCGGGGCGAGCTACCCGCTGCGCGGCGAGTTCCTGAAGGTGGGCCGTACCGTCAACGGGCTGGTGGACCAGCTGTCGGAGTTCACCGACGAGGTGACCCGGGTCGCGATCGAGGTGGGCACCGACGGCAAGCTGGGCGGCCAGGCCCGGGTGCGCAGCGTCTCGGGCAGCTGGAAGGACCTCGCGGACTCGGTCAACACCATGGCGGGGCGGCTGACGGCGCAGGTGCGCAACATCGCCGAGGTGACGACGGCGGTCGCGAAGGGCGACCTGTCGCGGAAGGTCACGGTGGACGTGGCCGGCGAGATGCTGGAGCTGAAGAACACCGTCAACACGATGGTGGACCAGCTGAACTCGTTCGCCGCGCAGGTGACGACGGTGGCCCGCGACGTGGGCACCGAGGGGCGGCTGGGCGGTCAGGCGCAGGTGCCGGGCGTGGCCGGCGTGTGGCGCGACCTCACCGACTCGGTGAACTTCATGGCGGCGAACCTGACGGCGCAGGTGCGCAACATCGCCGAGGTGACGACGGCGGTCGCGAAGGGCGACCTGTCGCGCAAGATCGAGGTGGACGCGCGCGGCGAGATCCTGGAGCTGAAGAACACCATCAACACGATGGTCGACCAGCTGTCCGGGTTCGCGGAACAGGTGACGAGGGTGGCCCGCGCGGTCGGTACCGAGGGCATCCTCGGCGGTCAGGCGCAGGTGCCGGGCGTGGCCGGCGTGTGGAAGGACCTCACCGAGAACGTCAACTCGATGGCGAACAACCTGACCAGCCAGGTGCGCAACATCGCCCAGGTGACGACGGCGGTCGCGAAGGGCGACCTGTCGCAGAAGATCCAGGTGGACGCGCGCGGCGAGATCCTGGAGCTGAAGAACACCATCAACACGATGGTCGACCAGCTCGGCGCGTTCGCCGACGAGGTCACCCGCGTCGCCCGGGACGTCGGTACCGAGGGCATCCTCGGCGGCCAGGCGAGCGTGCCGGGGGTGTCCGGCACCTGGAAGGACCTCACCAACAGCGTCAACCTGATGGCCAACAACCTGACCAGCCAGGTGCGCAACATCGCCGAGGTGACCACGGCGGTGGCCCGCGGCGACGTCTCCAAGAAGATCACCGTCGACGCCAAGGGCGAGATCCGCGAGCTGGTGACGACCGTCAACACGATGGTCGACCAGCTGTCGGCGTTCGCGGACGAGGTGACCCGGGTCTCCCGCGAGGTGGGCACCGAGGGCATCCTCGGCGGCCAGGCCCGGGTGCGCGGGGTCTCCGGCATCTGGCGGGACCTCACCGACAACGTCAACTTCATGGCGTCCAACCTGACCAGTCAGGTGCGCAACATCGCCGAGGTCGCCTCCGCGGTGGCCCGCGGCGACCTGTCGAAGAAGATCACCATCGAGGCGCAGGGCGAGGTCAAGGCGCTCGCCAGCACCATGAACACGATGGTCGACCAGCTGTCGGCGTTCGCCGTCGAGGTGACCCGGGTGGCCCGCGAGGTGGGCACCGACGGCACCCTGGGCGGCCAGGCCTCGGTGCCGGGCGTCGGCGGCATCTGGAAGGACCTCACCGACAACGTCAACCTGATGGCCAACAACCTCACCGGCCAGGTGCGCAACATCGCCCTGGTCATCACGGCGGTGGCCCGCGGCGACCTGTCGCAGAAGATCGACGTCGACGTGCGCGGCGAGATCCTGGAGCTCAAGACCAGCATCAACACCATGGTCGACCAGCTGTCCTCCTTCGCCGACGAGGTCACCCGCGTCGCCCGCGAGGTGGGCACCGACGGCCGGCTCGGCGGCCAGGCCCGGGTGCCCGGCGTGGCCGGCCGCTGGCAGGACCTCACCGAGTCGGTGAACGAGCTGGCGAACAACCTGACCCGGCAGGTCCGCGCGATCGCCCAGGTCGCCACCGCGGTGACCCGCGGCGACCTGTCCCCGCGGATCGACGTGGACGCGTCCGGCGAGCTCGACGAGCTCAAGGACAACATCAACCAGATGATCGCCAACCTGCGCGAGACCACCCGCACCAACAAGGACCAGGACTGGCTGAAGACCAACCTGGCCCGGATGTCCGGTCTGCTGCAGGGCCGCCGCGACCTGGAGGCCGTCGCCTCGCTCATCATGACCGAGCTCACCCCCGTGGTCTCGGCCCAGCACGGCGCCTTCTTCCTCGCCCAGCCGTCCGGGCGGACGGCCGAACTGGTCACCGAGGACGACGACGAGAACGACACGGTGCTGCGCCTGATCGGCAGCTACGGCTACCAGCGGCGCACCATGCCGACGACGTTCCGGCCGGGCGAGGGCCTGGTCGGCCAGGTCGCGGTGGAGCGCCGTTCGATCGTGATCAGCCACACCCCGCCCGGCTACCTGAAGATCGCCTCCGGGCTGGGCGAGGCCTCCCCGGCGCACGTGGTGGTGCTGCCGGTGCTCTTCGAGGGCCGGCTGCTCGGCGTGATCGAGCTGGCCTCGTTCAGCGCCTTCACCGCCGTCGCGCTGGACTTCCTGAACCAGATCGCCGACCTGATCGGCGTCACCGTCAACACCATCAGCGTCAACACCAAGACCGAGGGCCTGCTCCTGGAGTCGCAGCGGCTCACCGCCGAACTCTCCATGCGGTCCGCCGAGTTGGAGGCCCGCCAGGAGGAGCTGGAGCGCACCAACGAGGAGCTGCAGGAGAAGGCCGAGCAGCTCGCCCAGCAGAACCGCGACATCGAGATCAAGAACAGCGAGATCGAGGAGGCCCGGCAGATCCTGGAGGAGCGCGCCGAGCAGCTCGCCCTCGCCTCCCGCTACAAGAGCGAGTTCCTCGCCAACATGTCGCACGAGCTGCGCACCCCGCTGAACTCGCTGCTGATCCTCGCCAAGCTGCTCTCGGACAACAACGAGGGCAACCTGTCGTCCAAGCAGGTCGAGTTCGCCGAAACGATCCACGGTGCGGGTTCCGACCTCCTGCAGCTGATCAACGACATCCTCGACCTGTCCAAGGTCGAGGCGGGCAAGATGGACGTCCGCCCGGCCCGGATCGCCCTGGTGCAGCTGGTCGACTACGTCGAGGCGGCGTTCCGGCCGCTCGCCGAGGACAAGAGCCTGGACTTCGCCGTCCGGGTCACCGACGACCTGCCGGTCACCCTGCACACCGACGAGCAGCGCCTCCAGCAGGTGCTGCGCAACCTGCTCTCCAACGCGGTGAAGTTCACCGACAGCGGCGCCGTCGACCTGCTGATCCGCCCGGTCACCAACGGCGACGTCCCGCAGCACGTCCGCGAGCAGCTGCTGGAGGCCGACGCGATCGGCGACCCGGACGAGGAACTGATCGCCTTCTCCGTCTCCGACACCGGCATCGGCATCCCCGGGAACAAGCTGCGCGAGATCTTCGAGCCGTTCCGGCAGGCCGACGGCGGCACCAGCCGCAAGTACGGGGGCACCGGCCTCGGCCTGTCGATCAGCCGGGAGATCGCCCGTCTGCTCGGCGGCGAGATCCACGCCGAGAGCGAGCTCGGCCGCGGCTCGACGTTCACCCTCTACCTGCCGCTGCGCGCCGACGCGACGGACACCGCCCCGCAGGACCGCCCGGGGGCCGGCCAGACGGTGCGCGCCGCGGTCGGCGTCACCCCGGTCGGGACACCGGTGCCGGTCGGCGAGAACCCGGCGGAGCACTGGGCCCAGGAGGTGCGCGAGCTGGCCGAGGAACGCCGCAGGGGCGCCGCCGAGCGGCGCCGCGCGGTCGAGGGCCGCACCCCGCGCCGGGCCCTGGAGGGCCGCGCCTCCGCCGAGCCGGTGGTCGCCGAACGGGAGCAGTTCCCCCGCCAGCCCGAACGGCCCGCCGACCGGTCCGGCGCCGCCGGCCAGTTCCAGGGCCGCTTCGAGGGCCAGCGGGTGCTGATCGTCGACGACGACATCCGCAACGTCTTCGCCCTCACCAGCGTGCTGGAGGAGTACGGGCTGGCCGTGCTCTACGCGGAGAACGGCCGCGAGGGCATCGAGGTGCTGGAGCAGCACGAGGACGTCGCCCTGGTGCTGATGGACATCATGATGCCGGAGATGGACGGCTATGCGACCACCGAGGCGATCCGGCGGATGCCGCAGTTCGCCGGGCTGCCGATCATCGCGCTGACGGCCAAGGCGATGAAGGGGGACCGCGAGAAGAGCCTGGAGGCGGGCGCGAACGACCACGTCACCAAGCCCGTCGAGACCGACCACCTGCTGGCGGTCATGCGCCAGTGGCTGGCGGTCGGGTAGCCGCCAGGTCCACCGGTCGGTCCGCACTGGCGGGTCCGACCGGGAACCGGGTAGTGTGCCGCAATCGTTGCGAACGGTGACCGAACCGTGACTGGGTGTCCCGGATCGGCAGTCCCGGCGGCCGGAGTTGCCGGGAGCGATGTGGTGGGCGAGGGGGTACGGCTAGCATGACCGGGTCAGTAGTGGGCGGCACGGGCGTGCCGACCCTGGGCAGGCAACCGGCAGGAGGGCGGGTCCTGGTGCAGAAGGCGAAGATCCTCCTGGTCGACGACCGGCCGGAGAACCTGCTGGCGCTGGAGGCCATCCTCTCCGCGCTGGACCAGACCCTGGTCCGGGCCTCGTCCGGTGAGGAGGCGCTCAAGGCGCTGCTCACGGAAGACTTCGCCGTGATCCTGCTCGACGTCCAGATGCCCGGCATGGACGGCTTCGAGACGGCGGCCCACATCAAGCGCCGCGAGCGCACCCGTGACATCCCGATCATCTTCCTGACCGCGATCAACCACGGGCCGCACCACACCTTCCGCGGCTACGCCGCCGGTGCGGTGGACTACATCTCCAAGCCCTTCGACCCGTGGGTGCTGCGCGCGAAGGTCTCCGTCTTCGTCGACCTCTACATGAAGAACTGCCAGCTCAAGGAGCAGGCCGCCCTGCTGCGCCTGCAGCTGGAGGCGGGCGAGGCCCCGGCCATCGGCGGTGCCCTGCTCGGCGAGCTCTCCGCCCGGCTGGCGACGGTCGAGGAGCAGGCGGAGGCCCTCACCAAGCAGCTGGACGGCTCCTCGGAGACGGCCGCGGCCGCGGGCGCCGCCCACCTGGAGCGCAAACTCGCCGGCCTGCGCCGCGCCCTCGACGCCCTCCGCCCCGGCTCGTCCTGACGGCCCGCCGGGCGCCTTCCCGCGTCCACCCGGTCGGGTGAGGCCGGGGCCCCGACCGGACGTCCGCGACACGCCGCCCTGCTCGCGCTCGGTCACATGTGCAGGCGTGCCGGCCGCCGGTAGGCTGCTGTGCCATGGCCACACGTACGCCCGGAAGCCAGGCACGCAACCCGAAGCCCGGGCCGGCCAAGAAGGCGCCGGCCAAGAAGGCCGCCGCCACGCCCGCAACACCGCGCAAGGCCGCCGCGAAGAAGGCGCCCGCCAAGAAGGCCGCGGTGCCCGCCCCGCCGCCGCCCCGCCCGATACTCTTCCGTGCCGTCCGGGCCGTCTGGCTCGGCCTCGCGCACTCCGTCGGCGCGCTCTTCCGCGGCTTCGGCCACGGCGCCCGCAACCTCGACCCGGCGCACCGCAAGGACGGCGTGGCCCTGCTGCTGCTCGCCCTGGCCCTGGTCACCGCCGCCGGCACCTGGTTCAGCCCGCAGGGCTGGCTCGGTGAGGCCGCCACCAACGTCGTCTCCGGCCTGTTCGGCCGGCTCGACGTGCTGGTGCCCTTCCTGCTCGGCGGCGTCTCGGTGCGGCTGATGCGGCACCCGGAGGTGCCGGAGGCCAACGGCCGGATCGTGATCGGCCTGACCGCACTGGTCGTCGGCATCCTCGGCCTGGTCCACATCGGCTGCGGAGCGCCCGTCATGTCCAGCGGGGCGTCCCGGATACGGGCGGCCGGCGGCATCGTCGGCTGGGCCGCCTCCACCCCGATGATGGCCGCCGCCGGACCGCCGCTCGCCGTGCCGCTGCTGATCCTGCTCGCCTTCTTCGGCCTGCTCGTGGTCACCGCCACCCCGGTCAACAAGATCCCCGAGCGGCTGCGCGGCCTCGGTGAACGGCTCGGCGTGGTCGAGCCGGCCCTCGCCGGTGCCCCCGCCGGCGACGGCTCCGCGGTCACCGGCGCCTCCCGCGGGCACTCCACCGAGCCGCCCGAGGACGCCGACCCCGACGCGCTGCCGTTCACCATCGACGACGAGGGCGCCGCCCCGCGCAGGCGCCGCCGCCGCAAGCAGGTCGACGACCCGGAACTCGCCTCGGCCGTCCCCGACATGTTCGTCAAGGACCCGTACGAGACCCGCGACCTCGCGGCCGGCGTCGCCGCGGACCTGGACGGCGCCCTGCTGTACGGCGTCCCGGGTTCGCCCGCCGTCGCCAGCATGATCCACCAGGTCAAGGACAACACCGCCCCGCCGGAGGAGCCCGCGGTGCCCGCCGCCCGCTCCGAGGGCGCGCCCGAGGGCCACGGCCCGGCGCCGGTGCGGATGGAGCAGCTCACCCTCGCCGGGGACATCGCCTACTCCCTGCCGCCGCTGGACCTGCTGGAGCAGGGCGCCCCGGCGAAGGCCCGCTCCCGGCTCAACGACGAGGTCGTCGCCCAGCTCACCGGCGTCTTCGCGGAGTTCAAGGTGGACGCCCGGGTCACCGGCTTCACCCGCGGCCCGACGGTCACCCGCTACGAGGTCGAGCTCGGCCCCGCCGTGAAGGTCGAGCGGATCACCGCACTGGCCAAGAACATCGCCTACGCCGTCGCCAGCCCGGACGTGCGGATCATCTCGCCGATCCCCGGCAAGTCCGCGGTCGGCGTGGAGATCCCGAACCGGGACCGCGAGATGGTCAACCTCGGCGACCTGCTGCGCTCGCGCGCCGCCGCCGAGGACGACCACCCGATGGTCGTCGGCATGGGCAAGGACGTCGAGGGCCACACCGTCATGGCCAACCTCGCCAAGATGCCGCACGTCCTGGTCGCCGGTGCCACCGGTGCGGGCAAGTCCTCGTGCATCAACTGCCTGATCACCTCCGTCCTCGTCCGCTCCACCCCGGACGAGGTGCGGATGGTGCTGGTCGACCCCAAGCGCGTCGAACTGACCGCGTACGAGGGGATCCCGCACCTGATCACGCCGATCATCACCAACCCGAAGAAGGCCGCCGAGGCCCTCCAGTGGGTGGTGCGCGAGATGGACATGCGCTACGACGACCTGGCGGCCTTCGGCTTCCGGCACGTCGACGACTTCAACGCCGCGGTGCGCGCCGGCAGCGTCAAGCCGCCGCTCGGCAGCGAGCGCGAGCTGACGCCCTATCCGTACCTGCTGGTCATCGTCGACGAGCTGGCGGACCTCATGATGGTCGCGCCGCGGGACGTCGAGGACTCGGTCGTGCGCATCACCCAGCTGGCCCGCGCGGCCGGCATCCACCTGGTGCTCGCCACCCAGCGGCCCTCGGTGGACGTGGTGACCGGCCTGATCAAGGCCAACGTGCCGTCCCGGCTCGCCTTCGCCACCTCGGCGATGGCCGACTCCCGGGTCATCCTCGACCAGCCCGGTGCGGAGAAGCTGATCGGCAAGGGCGACGCGCTCTTCCTGCCGATGGGCGCCTCCAAGCCCGTCCGCATGCAGGGCGCCTTCGTCACCGAGGCGGAGATCGCCAAGATCGTCCAGCACTGCAAGGACCAGCTGGGCGCCGTCTACCGGGACGACGTCACGGTCGGCGGCGGCCCCAAGAAGGAGATCGACGAGGAGATCGGCGACGACCTCGACCTGCTGATCCAGGCCGCGGAGCTCGTCGTCTCCACCCAGTTCGGCTCGACCTCGATGCTCCAGCGCAAGCTGCGGGTCGGCTTCGCCAAGGCCGGCCGACTGATGGACCTGATGGAGTCCCGGGGCATCGTCGGCCCCAGCGAGGGCTCCAAGGCCCGCGACGTCCTGGTGAAGCCGGACGAACTGGACGGTGTCCTGCTGACACTCCGTGGATGAGCCGCCTCTCACTCGTTCGGAGGAATGTGATAAGTAGGGGGAACCGCGCCGAGCAGTCGGCGCGTCCCTATCGGGGCGGGGACGAATTGTGCGTCCGGCCTGCGCTGACCTGCCGTCAGACGCGACCGGCAAGCCGCCCACGTTCGGGCCTATTCCGCTTGAGATTCGTTCCACCCCCGCCCCTAGACTGTTTTCTCAGCAGGTGGCCAACGCTCGAAAGGCGCGTCCAGTGACCATCGGCAAGTCCCCCGACCGTGGCAGCAGCCGGCCCTCCGCCCGCACGTCCCGGAACGAACCGGGGCAGCCGGCGCCGGCGGCCGACCAGCCTGCCGCTGACCTCCCGAGCATCGGTCGTGTGCTCACCACCGCCCGCATCGACGCCGCCCTGACCGTCGATCAGGTGAGTACGAGCACCCGCGTCCGCGTCCCCATCGTCCACGCCATCGAGCAGGACGACTTCTCCCGCTGCGGCGGCGACTTCTACGCCCGCGGCCACATCCGCGCCCTGGCCCGCGCCGTCGGCGTCGACGGCGAGGAGCTGGTGGCCCGCTACGACGCGGCGCACGGCGGCGCGCCCGCCGACCGCCGCCCGACCCAGCTCCTCGACACCGCCCCGATCAAGGTCAACGACCACCGCCGGCCGAACTGGACCACCCCGATGGTGGTCGCCATCCTCGCGGTGGTCGGCCTGATCGGCTTCAACCTGTTCGGCGGCCACTCCAACACCCCCGCGACCGGCGCCGCCAGCTCCCCGCTGGCCAGCGCCGCCGGCTCCGCCCCCGCCAGCCCCTCCGCCCAGCCCCCGGCCCCCGCGCCGAGCCTCGCCCCGATCGCCGCGGCCCCGGCCGACAAGGTCACCGTGAAGCTCGTCGCGGAGAAGGCCACCAGCTGGGTCTCCGCCAAGGACGGCAAGGGCAAGGCCCTGTTCTCCAACAACCTGGAGACCGGCCAGGACCAGACCTTCACCGACCCCAAGCAGATCAGTCTGGTGCTCGGCAACGCCGGCGCCGTGCACGTGTACGTCAACGGCAAGGACCTCGGTCCGGCCGGTGCCGACGGCCAGGTGGTGCACGTCACGTACACCCCGGGAGACCCGCAGGCAGGCTGAGTCGGGGTGCTCGATCGGCGCGCAGGGCCTCCGGGGCGAACGGCACCGGGGGCCGCGCGTTAATCTTGGCGTCATGCCTGAACGCCGTACTGTCGCCCTTGTCACGCTCGGATGCGCCCGCAACGAGGTGGACTCCGAGGAACTCGCCGGGCGACTGGAGGCGGACGGCTGGCAGCTGGTCGACGACGCAGCCGACGCCGACGTCGCCGTCGTCAACACCTGCGGGTTCGTCGAAGCCGCCAAGAAGGACTCCGTCGACGCCCTGCTGGAGGCCAACGACCTCAAGGGTCACGGCCGCACCCAGGCCGTCGTCGCGGTCGGCTGCATGGCCGAGCGCTACGGCAAGGAGCTCGCCGACGCGCTGCCCGAGGCGGACGGCGTGCTCGGCTTCGACGACTACTCCGACATCTCCACCCGGCTGCAGACCATCCTCTCCGGCGGCCACGTCGAGGCCCACACCCCGCGCGACCGCCGCAAGCTGCTGCCCCTCACCCCCGTCGAGCGGCAGGCCGCCGCCGCCGAGGTCGCCCTGCCCGGCCACGGCGCCCCCGAGGACCTCCCCGACGGCGTCGCCCCGGCCTCCGGCCCCCGCACCCTGCGCAAGCGGCTCGACGACAGCCCGGTCGCCTCGATCAAGCTGGCCTCCGGCTGCGACCGCCGCTGCTCCTTCTGCGCCATCCCGGCCTTCCGCGGCTCGTTCATCTCCCGCCGCCCCTCCGACGTGCTGAACGAGGCCCGCTGGCTGGCCGAGCAGGGCGTCCGCGAGGTCGTCCTGGTCAGCGAGAACAACACCTCGTACGGCAAGGACCTCGGCGACATCCGACTGCTGGAGACCCTGCTCGCCGAGATCGCCGACATCGACGGGATCGAGCGCGTCCGGGTCAGCTACCTGCAGCCCGCCGAGATGCGGCCCGGCCTGATCGACGCGATGACCTCGATCGACAAGGTCGTGCCCTACTTCGACCTCTCCTTCCAGCACTCCGCGCCCGCCGTGCTCCGCCGGATGCGCCGCTTCGGCTCGACCGACCAGTTCCTGGAGCTGCTGGACGGCATCCGGGCCAAGGCCCCGCAGGCCGGCGCCCGCTCCAACTTCATCGTCGGCTTCCCCGGCGAGACCGAGGCGGACTTCGCCGAGCTGGAGCGCTTCGTCTCCGGCGCCCGCCTCGACGCGATCGGCGTCTTCGGCTACTCCGACGAGGACGGCACCGAGGCCGCGACGCTCGACGGCAAGCTGCCCGAGGACGTCGTCGCCGACCGCCTCGCCCGGCTCTCCCGGCTGGCCGAGGAGCTCACCGCCCAGCGCGCCGAGGAGCGGATCGGCACCGAGGTGCTGGTCCTCGTCGAGTCCGTCGAGGACGGCACCGTCGAGGGCCGCGCAGCCCACCAGGCCCCGGAGACCGACGGTCTCACCACCCTGCTCGGCGCGGACGACGCCGAGGTCGGCCGGTTCTACCGGGCCGTGGTGGTCGCCACCGAGGGCGTCGACCTCGTCGCCGAGGTCGTCGGCGACGCCGCGCCAGGAGCGGACGCGTGACCAAGGGGCCCGGCGCCCCGACCGCGGCCCCGCCCGGCCGCCCCGGGGCCGCGCCGTCGCCGCAGCAGCCGGGCCTGTGGAACATCGCCAACGTCCTGACGATGATCCGCCTGCTGCTGGTGCCGGTCTTCGTGCTGCTGCTCTTCGCGGACGGCGGCCACGACCCCAAGTGGCGCTCGGTCGCCTGGGCCTCGTTCGCCATCGCCATGATCACGGACGTCTTCGACGGCGAGCTCGCCCGCCGCAAGGGCCTGATCACCGACTTCGGCAAGATCGCCGACCCGATCGCCGACAAGGCGATCATGGGCGCCGCCCTGATCGGCCTGTCGATCCTCGGCGACCTGCCCTGGTGGATCACCGCGGTCATCCTGGCCCGCGAACTCGGCATCACCCTGATGCGGTTCTGGGTCATCCGGTACGCCGTCATCCCGGCCAGCCGCGGCGGCAAGCTGAAGACGCTCACCCAGGGCATCGCGGTCGGCATGTACGTGCTGGTGCTGACCGGTCCGCTGGCCACCGCCCGCGCCGTCGTCATGGGCGCCGCCGTGCTGCTCACCGTCGCCACCGGCCTCGACTACGTCGGCCAGGCGGTCCGGCTGCGCCGCGAGGGCCTGGCCGAGCAGCGCGCCGCGGAGAAGGCCGCCGGCCGATGAGCACCCCGGACGGCGGCGCCGAGCAGGACGGCACCGCCGAGCAGGAGGCCGCGCGGGACGGCGGCGCCGGTGACGGTCTCGCGGAGCGGGTGCACGCCGCGCTCCGCGGGCGGAGCGCCACCGTCGCCGTCGCCGAGTCGCTGACCGGGGGTCTGCTGGCGGCGGCTCTGGTCGACGTCCCGGGCGCCTCCGCGACCTTCCGGGGCTCCGTCACTGCGTACGCGACCGACCTCAAGGCGTCCGTGCTGGGCGTGGACGAAGGGTTGTTGGCCGTCCACGGCCCCGTCCATCCGGTGGTGGCCCGCCAGATGGCCGAGGGCGTACGGGCGCTGCTCGGTGCCACCTACGGGCTCGCCACCACGGGGGTGGCCGGACCGGAGCCGCAGGACGGCGTGCCGGTCGGCACCGTGCACATCGGTTTCGCCGGTCCGTCGGGAACACGGGCCGACTCCCGGGTGTTGTCGGGGCAACGTGCAATCATCCGTCGCACGACGGTGGCAGCCGCACTGGAGCTGCTGCTGGAGCGCCTAGCGAGTGACGGTCCGTCGCGCTGAGCTTTCCCGAAATCTCCGAATCGGCCGCCCGAGCTGGAGGATCGTGTTACAGCACAGGCCCCGGGCGGGCAGAACAGAGCCAAGCCGAGTCACCGCGTGGCGACGCCACGGGCCCGGACGACGCACAGCGGACGCCCGGGCGGGGTACGGAACGGGAGGGGACAGCCTTGCAGCCCAGAGTGAACACGACCACGGTCCCCGCACGCGATGCGGACGAGGCGGTACGGTGGGGTCGTGACATCTCGATCCGCAGTCCGAGGAGGGAGGCACCGATGATCCTGCTCCGTCGCCTGTTGGGCGATGTGCTGCGTCGGCAGCGCCAGCGCCAGGGCCGCACACTCCGCGAGGTGTCGGCGGCCGCCAGGGTTTCGCTCGGCTACCTCTCCGAGGTGGAGCGGGGGCAGAAGGAGGCTTCCTCCGAGCTGCTCTCCGCCATCTGCGACGCGCTCGACGTCCGGATGTCCGAGGTCATGCGCGAGGTCAGCGACGAGCTGTCCCTCGCCGAACTTGCGGCGATGGCCACCCTCTCGGAGGGTGATCTGCTGAGGCCGGTCCTCGAACCGGTTCCGCTGCCGGCCCCCGGTGTCGATCGGGCCGGCACGACCGTGCCCAAGGCAGCAGCCATGGACGTGGTCGCGGCCTGACCGGACCTCGCCCTCCCCGACCAGGGGAGCGAGTGAAGGAGGCCCCGGTGCGCAGAGTCGGTACGGCACGAGCCCAGGTGCTCGTCAGGGCGGCCGGGCGGGCCCACCTCAGGTGGGTCGGCCCGGCCGCCCTGCTGTGTGCGGCCGCCGGATGGTGGCTGTTCGGTCCGGGCGCGGCCGGGGACGGCCCGGCGCTCGGCATACTCGCGGCCGGCGGCTGGGGGCTCGGGCTGCTGCCCGTGCACACCGACCGCCGGCTGACCGGCCCGGCCCGGCGACCCCGGGCCGTCCCGCCGGACCCGGACCCGGACCCGCGGAACCTGCCGGACCTGCCGGACCGCGACGGACTCGGCCCGGCGGCCTAGGCCCCCGCGCGCGGATCGTGCCGGGCGTACGACGCCGGGCCGTCTCCCCGGCCCCGACGGGCCGGGAGGTGCCCCGCCCGCCTCTGGGCGGTTCGCCCGGGCGGCTCAGGAGCGTGCCTCCGCGACTATCGGCCGCGGTCCTGGGGCCGCAGGCGGTAGCCGCGGGGGGTGGGGTGGAAGCCGGCGGTCTCCAGGACGGGGCCGAGCGGAGAGGTGAGGGCGGCCTCGCCGTTGGCGCGCTCCACCGTGACGCTGCCGAGCGCCCCCTCGCGGGCCGCCCGCCCCAGGGCCTGCGCGGCCGTCGCCAGCACTTCGCCGTCCGCCCAGGACAGCAGCGACTTGCCGCCGCGCTCCACGTACAGCACCAGCTCGCCGTCGACCAGGACGACCATCGCACCCGCCTTGCGGCCGGGCCGGTGGGCGGAGCCCTTGGCCGGGGAGGCACCCGGCGGCTCCGGCCAGTCCAGGGCGGCGCCGTAGGCGTTGGCCGGGTCGGCGGCGGCCAGCACCAGGGCCTCGGGCTGGTCGGCGGCGCCCGGGCCGCCGGCCGTCCAGCCCTGGGCGCCGGCCCGCTCCAGCCGTCCGCTGACCGAGCGCAGCCGGTCCGCGGCGCCGTCCATGGCGAACTGGGCGCCGCCCAGCCCCTCGACGAAGTACCCGCGGCGGGCCCGGCCGCGCTCCTCGAAGGCGGCGAGCACCCGGTAGACGCCGGCGAAGCCGCCCGGGACGCGTTCGGCGGCGACGGTGCCCCGGGTGAGGACGCCGTGCCGGTCGAGCAGGCTCTGGGCGCGGGCCGCGGCCAGGGCGGTCGCCTCGGCGGCGGGCTCCGGCAGCAGTGACCAGCGGCCGGCCGTGGTGGGCGGCCCGGGGCGGCGGGCGCCGTAGGCCCGGCCGGCGCCGCCGAAGCGGCCGCGCGGGGTGGCGCGCGGTGCCCGGTGGGCCGTCGATCCGGCCGTCCGGCCGGAGCCGAGCAGGGCGCGCAGCGGGGCCAGCGAGTCGTTGGTGACGTACCCGGCCCAGACCAGGTCCCAGAGGGCGTCGGCGAGGGCCGTCTCGGCGGTGTCCGGCTGCCGGTCGGCGAGCTGGCGGAAGAGCAGGCCGTACCCGCCGGAGAGGGCCTCCAGCAGCTCGGTGTGGACGGGGGTGAGCGCGGGCGGCACCGGCTCGGGGCGCAGCAGGTGGGCGTTCTCGGCGAGGTGGAGGCTGATCCAGCCGTCCTTGCCGGGCAGGGCCCCGGCGCCGGCCCAGCCGACCTCGCCGGAGACCATCAGCTCGTTGAGCATCTCGGGGGCGTAGTCGTTCAGCCGGGCCGGGAGGATCAGCTTCTCCAGGGCGGAGGCGGGCAGGGCGGTGCCCTGGAGCTGCTCGACCACCCGGTAGAGGCCGTCGAGTCCGCGCAGCCTGTGCCCGGCGAGGTGCTGCCACTGCGGGAGGAAGGCGGCCAGCGAGCGGGGCGGCACCGGCTCGACCTCCTGGCGGAGGGCGGCGAGCGAGCGGCGGCGCAGTCGGCGCAGCACCTCGGCGTCGCACCACTCGACGGTGGCGGTGTGGCCCTCGACCGGCCGGAACTCGCCCTGGACGAGGCGGCCGGCGGCGGTGAGCCGGTGCAGGGTGCCGGTGACGACCGCGGAGCCGAGGCCGAAGCGGGCGGCGGCCTCGGGGGCGGTGAACGGGCCGTGGGTGCGGGCGTAGCGGGCGAGCAGGTCGCCGAGCGGGTCCTTGACCGGCTCGGTGAAGGCCTCGGGGACGCCGACCGGCAGGGGGGTGCCGAGGGCGTCGCGGAGCCGGCCGGCGTCCTCGATCGCGGCCCAGCGCAGCTCTCCGCCGACCCGGACCTGGATGGCCCGGCGGGCGGACTCCAGCTCCGGCGCCCAGAGCGGTTCGGCGCCGCGGACGGTGAGTTCCGCCTCGGAGAGCGGGCCGAGCAGCCGCAGCGCGTCGGCGACGCCCTCGGCGTCCTTGATCCGCCGTTCCGGGGTGAGTCGCCGGAGTTCGGCCTCCAGCTGGGCGAGGACCTCCGGGTCGAGGAGTTCGCGCAGCTCGGCCTGGCCGAGCAGTTCGGACAGCAGCCGGGAGTCGAGGGCGAGCGCGGCGGCGCGGCGCTCGGCGAGCGGGGAGTCGCCCTCGTAGAGGAACTGGGCGACGTAGCCGAAGAGCAGCGAGCGGGCGAAGGGGGAGGGCTCGGGGGTGGTGACCTCGACCAGGCGGACGGCGCGGGACTCCAGGTCGCCCATGAGCTCGACCAGGCCGGGCACGTCGAAGACGTCCTGCAGGCACTCGCGGACGGCCTCCAGCACGATCGGGAAG
Organism: Streptomyces sp. NRRL B-24484; assembly: GCF_000717715.1. Classification (GTDB taxonomy): domain Bacteria; phylum Actinomycetota; class Actinomycetes; order Streptomycetales; family Streptomycetaceae; genus Kitasatospora. The sequence goes on from NZ_JOAI01000030.1 coordinate 20,620, forward strand.
GAGCCGTACTCGGCGGCGACCTCCAGCAGTTGGGAGGCGCGCTGGCGCTGCTGCCAGAGCGGGGTGCGGCGGCCGGGGCTGCGGCGGGGCAGCAGCAGGGCCCGGCCGGCGCACTCGCGGAACCGGGAGGCGAACAGCGCGGAGCCGCCGACCTGGTCGGTGACGAGCTGTTCGATCTCGGCGCTGTCGAAGAGCGCGGCGTCCGCGCCGACCGGGGCCTCGTCGGCGGGCGGCGCGTCGGGGGAGGGGAAGTCCAGCAGGTCGGCGTCGGGGAGTCGCAGCACGATGCCGTCGTCGGCGTGCATGACCTGCGGGTCGAGGCCGTGCTTCTCGCGCAGCCGGGCGCCGAGGGCGAGCGCCCAGGGGGCGTGCACCTGGGCGCCGAAGGGGGAGTGGACGACGATCCGCCAGTCGCCGAGCTCGTCGCGGAAGCGCTCGACGACGATGGTGCGGTCGTCCGGCAGGTGGCCGCAGGCGGCGCGCTGCTCGGCGAGGTAGGTGAGCAGGTTGCCGGCGGCCCAGTCGTCGAGGCCGGCGGCCTTCAGCCGCTCGGTGGCCCGCTCGGGCGGGAGCGCGCCGAGCTCGCGGACGAAGGCGCCGACGGCGCGGCCGAGTTCGAGCGGTCGGCCGAGGGTGTCGCCCTTCCAGAAGGGCAGCCGCCCGGGCACGCCGGGGGCGGGGGTGACGAGGACCTTGTCGTGGGTGATGTCCTCGATCCGCCAGGAGGTGGTGCCCAGGGTGAAGACGTCGCCGACCCGGGACTCGTAGACCATCTCCTCGTCGAGTTCGCCGACCCGGCCGCCGCCCTTCTTCCCCGTCTTCGAATCGGCGCCAGTCGTGCCGGCGATGAAGACGCCGAACAGGCCGCGGTCGGGGATGGTGCCGCCGGAGGTGACGGCGAGCCGCTGGGCGCCGGGCCGGCCGGCGACGGTGCCGGCGACGCGGTCCCACACCAGGCGGGGGCGCAGTTCGGCGAAGGCGTCGGACGGGTACCGGCCGGCGAGCATGTCGAGGACGCCGTCGAACGCGGACTGCGGCAGGGAGGCGAACGGGGCGGCCCGGCGGACGAGGGCGAGCAGCTCGTCGACGTCCCAGGTGTCCAGGGCGGTGACGGCGACCAGCTGCTGGGCGAGGACGTCCAGCGGGTTGCGGGGCATCCGCAGCGCCTCGATCCGGCCGGCGCGCATCCGCTCGGTGACGACGGCGGACTGCACCAGGTCGCCGCGGTACTTAGGGAAGACGACGCCGGTGGAGACCGCGCCGACCTGGTGGCCGGCCCGGCCGACGCGCTGCAGGCCGGAGGCGACCGAGGGCGGGGACTCGACCTGGACGACCAGCTCGACGGCGCCCATGTCGATGCCGAGTTCCAGGCTGGAGGTGGCGACCACGGCGGGCAGCCGGCCGGCCTTGAGGTCCTCCTCGACCTGGGCGCGCTGCTCCTTGGAGACCGAGCCGTGGTGGGCGCGGGCGATCAGCGGCGGGGCGCCGCCGGCGGCCCCCGAACCGCCCATCAGCTGGGCGGGGGCGTGCGCCTCGGGCAGCGGTTCGCCGGTGGCGCGCTCGTGGGCGATCTCGTTCAGCCGGTTGCAGAGGCGCTCGGCGAGGCGGCGGGAGTTGGCGAAGACGATGGTCGAGCGGTGGGCCTGGACGAGGTCGACGATGCGCTCCTCGACGTGCGGCCAGATCGAGGTCTGCCGTGCGGGGTCGTTGTCGTCGCCGGCGGCGGAGGGCAGTTCGTCGAGGTCGGCGACCGGGACGACCACCGACAGGTCGAACTCCTTGGCGGCGGGCGGCTGGACGACGACGGCGCCGCGTTGCGGGCTGAGGAAGCGGGCGACCTCCTCGACGGGCCGGACGGTGGCGGACAGGCCGATCCGCCGGGCGGGTGCGTCCAGCAGCGCGTCCAGCCGCTCCAGGCTGAGCGCGAGGTGGGCGCCGCGTTTGGTGCCGGCGACGGCGTGCACCTCGTCGAGGATCACCGTGTCGATGCCGCGCAGCGCGTCCCGGGCGGCCGAGGTGAGCAGCAGGAAGAGCGACTCGGGGGTGGTGATCAGGATGTCCGGGGGGTGGGAGGCGAACCGGCGGCGGTCGGCGGCGGGGGTGTCGCCGGAGCGGATGCCGACCTCGATCTCGGGCTCGGGCAGGCCGAGCCGGACGGAGGCCTGGCGCAGGCCGGTGAGCGGGGCGCGGAGGTTGCGCTCGACGTCCACCGCGAGGGCCTTCAGCGGCGAGATGTAGAGCACCCGGCAGCGGCGCTTGGGGTCGGCCGGCGGCGGGGTGGCGGCGAGCCGGTCCAGCGCGGAGAGGAAGGCCGCCAGGGTCTTGCCGGAGCCGGTGGGGGCGACGACCAGGACGTCCGTCCCCCGGCCGATCGCGGTCCAGGCCTCGGCCTGGGCGGCGGTGGGCGCGGTGAAGGCGCCGGTGAACCAGGCCCTGGTCGCCGGGGCGAATCCGGCGAGGGCGTCCGCGGGGCTGTGCTGGGCCATGCCCCCCATGGTGCCCGGTCCCACTGACAGGGCGGGTCCACCGACAGGCCGTCCGTCTGCCGCAACCTGGCAGGCAGAATCGGACATTCAACTCATATGGTGAAGATTCAGTCACACTTTCCGGGGCCGGCGCGCCCCGGGAGGAGGACGTCACCAGCTCGGCCGCGCCGCCCGCGCCCGGCCCGAGGAGAGCGGAGGCCGCCATGGAACCGGGTGCCCCGGCGGCCGGCGGACCCGGCCGCGGACGCCGCCGCCTCCTCCAACTGCTGCTCGCCATGCTGCTCGTGGCCCTGGTCGTCGGTGGCGCCGTCCCGTACGTCTCCGGCGCCGGCCGCGCCTACCTCAGCTACCTCGTCCTCGCCGAGCGGCAGGACGCCGACGGCGCCTCGCTCGCCGCCGCCGAGGCCCGGGCGGTCGGCGGTCGGGTCGTCCAGGGCTACCCGCAGATCGGCGCGGTGCTCGCCTACGCCTCCGGCGGCTTCGCCCAGCGGCTGCGCGAGCGGCCCGGCATAGCCGCCGTCGGAGCCACCCGCACCGCCACCGTGCCGAGCCCGCCCGGCCCGCTCAGCGGCGCCGACTTCCGCCCCGCCAACGAGGCCGCGGCCGCCGCCGACAACGCCCAGGGCGGCCTCTCCGACCCGGCCGAACAGGACGACTGGAACCTCGCCATGATCGGCGCCGGCGACCCGCAGTCCGACTCCGCCGCCCTGCTGCGCACCCCCGCCGCGGACCGCGCCCAGCCCGCGGCGGCGCCCACCGCGGCCGCGCTGCGCGGCGTGCTCGTCGCCGTGCTCGACTCGGGTGTCGACGACACCCACCCCGACCTGCGCGACGCGGTCGACCCGCGTGCCTCGGTCTCCTGCGCCGACGGCCGCCCGGACGCCCGCTACGGCGCCTGGCGACCCGACGAGGGCGTCTCCGAGAGCGGCCACGGCACCCACGTGGCCGGCATCGTCGGCGCCGCCCGGGACGGCCGCGGCGTGACCGGCGTCGCCCCGGGCGTCCGGATCGCCGCCGTGCGGCTGCTCGGCCCGCTCGGCCAGTACTACACCGAGAACATCGTCTGCGGCATGCTCTGGGCCGCCGACCACGGCGCCCGCGCGATCAACGACAGCTACTTCGCCGACCCGTGGAAGTACAACTGCCCCGAGGACCCGGACCAGGCCGCGCTCACCCAGGCCGTCGCCCGGGCCGTCGCCTACGCCCAGAAGCGGGGCTCGGTGGTCGTCGCCTCGGCCGGCAACGACGGACAGGACCTCACCGCCGACCGGGACGACCGGCGCAGCCCCAACGACCGCACCTCCGGCCCGCCGCAGGACCGCCACCTCGGCACCGAGTGCATCCGGCTGCCCGGGGAGCTGCCGGGCGTGGTCACCGTCAGCGCCGTCGACCGCTCCGGGGTGCCGGCCGGCTACACCAACTACGGCGGCGTCACCATCGCCGCCCCCGGCGGCGACCCCGACGGCGGGGTGGACGGCGCGATCGTCTCCGACTGGCCGGGCGACCGGTACGCGGCGCTCGCCGGCACCTCGATGGCCGCCGCCCACGTCACCGGCGCCGTCGCGGTGGTCGCCGCCGAGCACCCCGGCTGGGGGCCCGACCGGATCACCGACGCACTGGAGTCGGCGGCCGCCGCCAACTGCCCGCCCGGGCCGGACACCTGCGGCGACCGCAGGTTCTACGGCGCGGGCCTGCTCGCGCTGCCCTGAGACCCGGGGCCGGCCGCCCGCCGGGCCGCGGCGGGTGCGGATGCCCGCCGGAGCGCGACGGGTGCGGACCCGGCTCGGGGATACTGGGTGCCATGAGGCTGACCGAGTTCTGGCGACGGATGCACGAGCACTTCGGCGAGGCGTACGCGGAGTCGTTCGCCCAGGACCACGTGATGAGCGAGCTCGGCGGCCGGACGGTGCTCCAGGCGCTGGACGGCGGCTGGGAGGCCAAGGACGTCTGGCGGGTGGTCTGCGGCAACCAGGGGGTGTCCGCCCGGCTGCGCTGACCCGCGCCGCGGCGGCCCGGCCGCGATTCCCGAAGGGCCGCCCGTCCGATGGGCGAGACTGGGCGGGTGGACAGCAGCCCAGAACAGACCAGCCAGGCGACCGGGGCCCCGGAGGAGCGGCCCGCCCGCGAGGACCGGTTCGGCCGCAGACCCCAGCTGCGCGGCGGCGCCATGCCGCGCTGGCTGCCGAGGGCGATGGTGCTCGCGCTGGTGCTGGTCGGCCTCTTCCAGCTCGCCGACTGGGCGTTCCACCGGCTGATCGACCTCTTCGTCATGCTGCTGGTGGCCTTCTTCCTCTCGCTGGCCATGGAGCCGGCGGTGGACCGGATGGCGGCCCGCGGGGTGCGCCGCGGGCTCGGCACCTTCCTGGTGTTCATCGCGGCGGTCATCGCGATCGGCGGCTTCCTCGCCGCGCTCGGCACGCTGCTCGTCGACCAGGTCACCCGGGTCGCCGGCGAGCTGCCGCACCTGCTGGAGAACCTGATCGGCTGGATCAACCGGACCTTCCACCAGGACCTCTCGCTGGACGAGCTGCAGAAGCGGGTCCTCAAGGACTCCGGCACCGTCGAGAAGTACGCCCAGCAGGCGGCCGGCAACGTCTGGGGCGTCTCCAGCACCGTGATCGGCGGGCTGTTCCAGGTCTTCACCGTCGGCCTGTTCAGCTTCTACTTCACCGCCGACGGCCCGCGGGTGCGGCGGACGGTCTGCTCGCTGCTGCCGCCCGCCAAGCAGGCCGAGGTGCTGCGCGCCTGGGAGATCGCACTCGCCAAGACCGGCGGCTACCTGTACTCCCGGGCGCTGCTCGCGCTCGTCTCCACGCTCGCGCACTGGCTGGTCTTCCAGGTCCTCGGCCTGCCGTACGCGGCCGCGCTCGGCATCTGGGTCGGCGTGATGTCGCAGTTCGTGCCCACCATCGGCACCTACATCGCCGGCGCGCTGCCGGTGCTGGTCGCGCTGACCGGGCAGCCGGTGGACGCGGTCTGGGTGCTCGGCTTCGTCATCGTCTACCAGCAGATCGAGAACTACGTGCTGCACCCGCGGATCACCGCCAGGACGGTCGACGTGCACCCGGCGGTGGCGTTCGGCTCGGTGATCGCCGGGGCGGCGCTGCTCGGTGCGGTCGGCGCGCTGATCGCGATCCCGGCCGCGGCCACGCTGCAGGGGTTCGTCGGCACCTACGTGCGCCGCTACGAGGTGGCGACCGACCCGAGGATCGACCGCGGGGAGGAGCGCAAGGAACGCCGGGAGCGCAGGCGGCAGGCCGCGCGCCGTCTGCGGCGCATGATGCGGGCCGGATCCGGCGATGATTCCGCAGGTCGGGGCAGGGGGGACGGGGAGGGGTAGGAGTCTCCGCAAGATTCGAACGATTGTTCTCTATACTCGGGAGCGGCGAGTTTTCCACAGGCGCGGCGCGATCCGGGTCGATTGTCGGTGGGACGCGCTAGCGTCGAGGACGATGAAGCGCACAGCACAGAACCCGAGGGTGGAAGCCATGGCAGGAACGGACCGCGAGAAGGCCCTTGAGACCGCACTCGCCCAGATCGAGCGGCAGTTCGGCAAGGGCTCGGTGATGCGCCTCGGCGAGAAGGCCAACGAGCCCATCGACGTGATCCCGACCGGCTCCACCGCGCTGGACGTCGCGCTCGGCGTCGGCGGCATCCCGCGCGGCCGCGTGGTCGAGATCTACGGCCCGGAGTCCTCCGGCAAGACCACGCTCACGCTGCACCTCGCCGCCAACGCGCAGCGGGCCGGCGGCACCGTCGCCTTCGTCGACGCCGAGCACGCCCTGGACCCGGAGTACGCCAAGAAGCTCGGCGTGGACACCGACGCCCTGCTGGTCAGCCAGCCGGACACCGGTGAGCAGGCGCTGGAGATCACCGACATGCTGATCCGCTCCGGCGCGATCGACCTGGTGATCATCGACTCGGTCGCCGCACTCGTCCCGCGCGCCGAGATCGAGGGCGAGATGGGCGACTCGCACGTCGGTCTGCAGGCCCGACTGATGAGCCAGGCCCTGCGCAAGATCGCCGGCGCGCTCAACCAGTCGAACACCACCGCCATCTTCATCAACCAGCTGCGCGAGAAGATCGGCGTCATGTTCGGCTCCCCGGAGACCACGACCGGTGGCCGGGCGCTGAAGTTCTACGCCTCCGTCCGCCTGGACATCCGCCGCATCGAGACCCTCAAGGACGGCACCGAGGCGGTCGGCAACCGCACCCGCGTCAAGATCGTCAAGAACAAGGTCGCGGCCCCGTTCAAGCAGGCCGAGTTCGACATCCTCTACGGCATCGGCATCAGCCGCGAGGGCGGCCTGATCGACATGGGCGTCGAGCACGGCTTCATCCGCAAGTCCGGCGCCTGGTACACCTACGAGGGCGACCAGCTGGGCCAGGGCAAGGAGAACGCCCGCAACTTCCTGCGCGACAACCCGCAGCTCGCCGACGAGATCGAGCGGAAGATCAAGGGCAAGCTCGGCATCGGCCCGAAGACCGAGGAGCCGGCCGACGCGGCAGCGGCGGCGGCACCGGCCGCCGAGGCTCCGGCTGCGGCGCCGGCCACCAAGACCGCCGCCAAGAAGACGGCGGCCGCCGCCAAGGCCTGATCCACCGATGCACATCCCCGACCGCGCATCGGGCTCGGCCGCACCCGCCGCCGAGCCCGATGACGTAGGCCCGCCCGACTGGTTCGCCGCCGTCGCCCTCCCCGAGGACGCGCCGGAAGCGACCGAATCCCCAGCACCCGACGGCCGCGACGACTCCGCAGCGCCGGACCTCGCCGACGTGCCGGGTCTGCGCTCGGCCTCCGCGCTGCCCACCGGCCGACGGCGCCGACGCAGCGCGCTCGCCCCCGACGACGAGGCGCCGCCTGTCGAGGAGGCGGCCCCGCGACCCCGCCGCGAGCGGGCGCCACGATCCGAGCGAGGTGAGCGGCGCGAGCGCGCCGAGCTCGGGGCGCACAGTGAGCACGACGAGGACTCCGGGCCGGGCGGCCGGGCCGGGCGGCCGGGCGGACGCCGCCGGCGGTCCGACCGCGCCGAGCGCGGCGAGCGGTCGTCGGACACCTCGTCCCGGCGCACCGAGGAGCAGGCCGACCCCGCGGGCCGGGCCCGCGACATCTGCCTGCGCCTGCTCACCGGCAGCCCCCGCACCCGCAAGCAGCTCGCCGACGCCCTGCGCAAGCGGGAGATCCCCGACGACGTCGCCGAGGAGGTGCTCTCCCGGTACGAGGAGGTCGGGCTGATCGACGACGCCGCCTTCGCCGCCGCCTGGGTGGACGCCCGGCACGGCCGCCGCGGTCTGGCCCGCCGTGCCCTCGCCCAGGAGCTCCGCACCCGCGGCGTCGCCGGCGACCTCGTCGAGGAGGCGCTCGCCCGGGTCGGCTCCGACGACGAGGCCGAGGCCGCCCGCGCCCTGGTCGACCGCAAGCTCCGCACCACCCGCAGTCTGGAGCCGCAGGCCCGCACCCGCCGGCTGGTCGGCATGCTCGCCCGCCGCGGCTACTCCGAGGGCCTCGCCTTCCGCGTCGTCCGGGAGGCCCTGGGGGAGGAGAGTGAAGGCCTCGGCGAGGATTGGTGACGGATCATCAGTCATCGGCATCAACTCTCGATCGCATCTTGACCGTTTCGTAACCTGCGCTTAGCCTCGCAAGCAGTGAGGGATCACTTCGATCACGCTACGGCCTGCCGTGCGCAGGATCGGTCGGAGTCGGTTCCGCGTACCACCCCCCGGTCCCCGGCAGTTCCCTCACCGCCGCACCGACACAGCGCGCAGGCACGGGGAGTGAGGCCGGGATGAGGATCGCGATGGGCACCGGATCGGTCGCCTCCCTGCTGCTGACCGCCGTCCTCTGCCTCGTCCTGGCGCTCACCTGGCTGATGATCCGCCGGCTGCAGGCCGCCCAGCGCCGCGCCGTCGGCGAGGCCGAGCGGGCCCGCACCTGGGCCGAGACCCAGGCCACCCAGCTGCGCGCCGAACTCGACCGCCGCGAGGAGCGGTTGGCCGAGGAGCTGCGCCGGCTGCGCGCCCAGGAGGACGAACTCGACCGCCGGGCCGGGGAGCTGGACGCCACCCGGGCCGACCTCGCCGAGCTGGAGGCCGACCGCCGCCGCGCGCTGGAGACCGCCGCCGGGCTGACCGCCGCCCGCGCCCGCGAGGAACTCACCCGCGCCGTCGAGTCCGAGGCCCGCCGGGACGCGGCCGTCACCGTCCGGGAGATCGAGCGCCGGGCGAAGAGCGAGGGCGACCAGCGGGCCCGCGAGATCATCGCCGGTTCGATCCAGCGGCTGGCCGCCGAGCAGACCGCCGACACCGTGGTGGCCGCCTTCAAGCTGCCCAACGAGGACATGAAGGGCCGGGTGATCGGCCGCGAGGGCCGCAACATCCGGGCCTTCGAGGCCGTCACCGGGGTCAACCTGATCGTCGACGACACCCCCGAACTCGTCCAGCTCTCCTGCTTCGACCCCGTCCGCCGGGAGGCCGCCCGGCTGACCCTGGAGGCGCTCACCGCCGACGGCCGGATCAACCCGCTGCGGATCGAGGAGGTCCACGAGCGCAGCCGCGCCGAGGTCGAGCGGCTCTGCGTGCGGGCCGGCGAGGACGCGCTGCTCGCCGTCCAGCTCGACGGCATGGAGCCGGAACTCCTCCGGACCCTCGGCACCCTGCGTTACCGCACCTCGTACGGGCAGAACGTGCTCGGGCACCTGGTGGAGTCGGCGCACATCGCCGGCATGATGGCGGCCGAACTCGGCGTGGACCAGGACCTGGTGAAGCGTTCCGCGCTGCTGCACGACATCGGCAAGGCGCTCAGCCACGAACTGCCCGGCAGCCACGCCGCGATCGGCGCCGAGTTCGCGCGCCGGCACGGCGAGTCCGCCGAGGTGGTGCACGCGATCGAGGCCCACCACGGCGAGGTCGAGCCGAAGACGGTGGAGGCGGTGCTCACCCAGGCCGCGGACGCCTGCTCCGGCGGCCGTCCCGGCGCCCGCCGCGAGTCGCTGGAGGCCTACGTCCGGCGGCTGGAGCGGCTGGAGGAGATCGCCCGCTCGCACGACGGCGTCTCCAAGGTCTTCGCGATGCAGGCCGGGCGCGAGGTGCGGGTGATGGTCCAGCCCGAGAAGGTGGACGACCTGCGGGCCAAGACCATCGCCCGGGAGGTCGCCCGGCAGGTCCGCGAGGAGCTCACCTACCCCGGCCAGATACGGATCACCGTCGTCCGCGAGAGCCGGGCCACCGAGTTCGCCCGCTGAGACCCGCCGCGACCCGCTGTGACCCGCCGCGACCCGCCGAGGCTCTCCACGCCTCGCCACGGGCCGGCGGGCCCCGGCCCCGACGGCTCGTCAGCGCCGGCCGGCACCGCCCTTCGCCGCGTCCGTCCGGGCCGCGTCCTCCCGGTCGGCCGCCGCTTCCCGTCCGCCGCCCTCGGCGGTTCCCGTCGCAGCTCCGGTCCCCCCGGCGGCGCCGGTGCCCCCGCCCGCCCCGGCGGCCTCGCCCGAGGCGAGCGCGGCCGGACCGCCGCGTGCGCCCTCGGCAAGGCTGTGCAGCTCCTCGGCACGGCAGCCCTGGGTGGTGCCGACCAGGTGCCCGTCCGGGCGCACCAGCAGCACGGTGTGCGGCTCGGCCCCCGGGTACTCCTCGGTCACCAGCACCTCGGCCGGGAGGGGGAGCGCGGCGGCGACCTCGGTGAGCCGGGGCATCATCCCGGCGCCCAGCCAGTGCCGGGACGACCAGACGGCGGTGCCGGGGGCGACCAGCACCAGCAGGAAGCCCAGCCCGAGCCGGGCGTGCAGCCGGTCCGGCGTGCCCTCGGTGGTGACCACCGGCAGGTCGGGCACCTGGACGCCCGGCGCGGTCGGGGGCAGGTTCTCGGTGAGCGAGGTGGCCCGGGTCGCGCGCTGCTCGGGCACCCGTCCGGGGACGCCGGACGGGGCGGCGGGGTAGGCGGGGGCGCCGCCGAAGCGTCCGGTGCCGAGCTGGCCGTCCGCCAGCAGCGGCGCGTGCTTGCGGAACGAGCCGGTGAACAGCGAGCGCCGGGTCTGCTGCCAGCCGCGCAGCGGCCGCAGCAGCGGCATCGCCTGGTCGACGGCGCGCAGCCGGGCGCCGACGGCGCTGCGCCGCTCGGCCTCGTAGCCGTCCAGCAGGGCCCCGCCGGGCCGCGGGCCGCCGGAGTGGAGGTGCCAGGCCAGGGCGAGCCGCCAGGCCAGGTTGTCGGCGTCGCGGAGCCCGTCGACGAGGTTCTGCATGCCGAGGGCGCCGTGCAGGTGGGCGGCGTCGCCGGCGAGGAAGCAGCGGCCGGAGCGGAAGCGGGCGGCGAGCCGCTGCTGGGCGGTGTGGTCGGCGGCGGCCAGCAGCTCGTACGCGGGGAGTTCGCCGCACCAGCCGGTGAGGGCGGAGCGGACCCGGGTGAGCAGGGTGTCGCCGGTGACGATGCCGGGCCAGGTGGCGTGCGGGTCGACCGGTTCGGTGGGGGCGGGGCGGCCCGGGGGCAGCCGCCAGTCGAGGCGCCAGAGGCCGTCCGGGAGCGGGCGGGCGGAGGCCTCGCGGTCGCCGCGCCACGGGGGCTCGCGGTGCAGCCGGGCCTCGCCGGCGAAGGGCAGGTCGACCCGGACGGTCGCGACCGCGTGCCGGTCGACGGCGGGCCGGCCGGGGAAGCGGATCTTCAGCAGCTTGCGGACGGTGGAGCGGGCGCCGTCGCAGCCGACCAGGTGGCTGCCGCGCCACCAGGTGGAGGCGCCGTCACGGGTGCCGGCGGTGCGGACGCTGACGCCGTTCCGGTCCTGTTCGAGTTCGACCACGCGGGTGAGCGGGACCAGCTGGATGAGCGGGGTGGCGGTGACGGCGTCCCGCAGGCCGCGCTGCATCCGGTGCTGCGCGAGGTGCAGCACAGGCTCCCCGTCGAGCGGGATGCGCAGGACCTCGGCGCGGCGGCGCCAGACCGTGAAGGCGTCCCAGCGGGCCGCGTCGGAGGCCGCCCGGGTGTAGCCGAGACGTTCGAGCAGGGCGGCGGTGTCGGGGCCGAGGACGACCGTGCGGGGGCTCTCCGGGCACAGGCCCGCGCCCTCGTCGAGGAGGATGCTCGGCACCTCGTGCCGGGCCAGGGCCAGGGCGAGCGACAGCCCGACCGGCCCGGCCCCGACGACGATCACCGGGTCCACGCGGGGACCTCCGGGCGTGCGGGATCAGCATATGCCGCGGGGGTGGTCCCTGGTGGTGTCACGAAGAGCAATGCAACAGATCACCTGGGTTGACGTCAAGCAGCAGCAGGTGTGCGCCGGTTCGCGCCGCGGCGGCCGCGCGCCTCGAGCCACTTGGCGAGGCCGGTGAGGGCCAGGCACAGACCGATGTAGAGCGTGCCGACGACGATCACCACGGGGATGTACGGGTAGCCCGTGGAGTTGCTGGCGATCAGCTTGCCCGCGTAGAGCAGCTCGGGGTAGGTGATGACGAAGCCGAGCGAGGTGTCCTTGAGGGTGACCACCAGCTGGCCGATGATCGCCGGGAGCATCGACCGGACCGCCTGCGGCACCAGGATCAGTGTCATGACCTGGGTCTTGCCCATGCCCAGGGCGTAGGCGGCCTCGCCCTGGCCGCGGGGCAGCGCGAGGATGCCGGTGCGCATGATCTCGGCCTGGACGGCGCCGTTGTAGAGGGTGAGCCCGAGGACGAGGGCCGGCATCGGCTCCGAGGGGAACACCGCGTGGTACAGCGCGAAGATCATGATGAGCAGCGGCATGGCGCGGAAGAACTGCACCACGGCCGAGGACACCGCGCGCACCGGGCGGTGGTCGGAGAGCCGGCCGGCGGCCAGCAGCGCGCCGAGCACGATCGACAGCACACCGGCCAGCGCGAAGACCTTGAGGGTGGCCACCACGCCGTCGAGGATGCGCTGCTGCACGGCCGTGTACTGGAACGGGTCCCACAGCTCGGGGTCGAACTGGCCGGCCGCGTCCAGCTTGGCGTACGCGTACCAGCCGAGGCCGGCGATGGCGAGCAGCGACAGGGCACCGAACAGCCGGTAGCGGAGCCTGGCCTTTGGGCCGGGGGTGTCGAAGAGGACCGTCGCGGTGGCGGTGCGGGTGCTCATCGGACCACCGCCAGGCGGCTCTCCAGGAACCGGAACACCCCGCCGACGGTGAAGCTGACCAGCAGGTAGGCCAGCGCCACCCAGAAGAAGATCGCGAGGATGGCGTACCCCTTGTCGCTCAGTGTCGCCTGCACGCTGTAGAGCTCGGCGACGCTGAACGCGCCGGCGATCGCCGAGTTCCTCGGCAGGGCGATGAAGATGCTGCTCATCGGCGGCAGCACGGTGCGGGCCGCCTGCGGCAGCACGACGTGGAGGAGCGTCTGGCCGAAGCTCATGCCCAGGCTGCGGGCCGCCTCGGCCTGCCCGAACGGCACCGTGTTGATGCCCGCGCGCAGCACCTCGCAGACGAACGAGCCGGTGTAGGCGCTGAGCGCGATCACCGCGAAGGTGAAGTTGTCGAAGTGCACGTCCAGCCGCGGGAGTCCGAAGATCACCGCGAAGAACAGCAGGGTCAGCGGGGTGTTCCGGAAGGTGTTCACCCACACGGTGCCGAACACCCGCAGCGCCGGGACCGGGGAGACCCGGAAGGCCGCCAGCACGGTGCCGAGCAGCAGCGCGAACAGCGCACTCACTGCGCTGAGCTCGATCGTCTGCAGGAAACCGTCGCGGAAGAGCGCGAAGTTGTCGCCCTCGAACAGTATGCCCACGCCGGCGGCCCTCCTCTCTAGGTCGTTCGACCGGTCCCGGACCGGATCAGTAGCGCTCGAGCGGCGGCACGGCCGGGGCGGCGGCACCGGACAGGCCGAGCGTCGCGTCGTACGCCTTCTTCCAGTCGCCGTTGTCCTCGTGGGCCTTCAGCGCGTTGTTGATGGCGTCCCGCAGCACCTTGTCGTCGTGGTTCAGGCCCACGCCGTACTTCTCGGCGGAGAAGGTCTTGCCGACGACCTTGAGCTTGCCGGCGTTCTTGGCGCCGAAGCCCTTGAGGATCGCGTCGTCGGTGGTGACCGCGTCGATCTCGCCGGTCAGCAGCTTGTCGACGCACTGGGCGTAGTTGTCGTACTGGACGACCTTCTTGCCCTCGCCGACGTACTTCTGGATCTGGGTCACCGAGGTGGAACCGGTCACCGAGCAGACGTTCTTGCCCGCGACCGACTCCGGGCCGGTGATGGCGGTGTTGTCCTTCTTCACCAGCAGGTCCTGGCCGGCGATGTAGTACGGGCCGGCGAAGGAGACCGAGGCCTTGCGCTTGTCGTTGATGCTGTAGGTGCCGACGTAGTAGTCGATGCCGCCGCCGCTGATCTCGGTCTCGCGGTTGGCGGAGACGACGGTCTTGAAGTCGATCTGGTCGGGCGCGAAGCCCAGGTCGGCCGCGATCATCTTGGCGATCTCGATGTCGAAGCCGGTGCGGGTGTTGGCGGTGACGTCCTCGAAGCCGAGGTACGGCTGGTCCGCCTTGGCGCCGATGGTGAGCTTGCCCTTGGCCTTGGCCTTCTTCCAGACCGGGGAGGCGTCCAGGTTGGCGGACTTGTTCACGGCGTAGGTGGGCAGCGTGGGCGCGGCGGCGTCGGAGCCGGCCGGCGAGCCGTCCTTGCCGCAGGCGGCGACGGCGGTCAGCGCGAGCACCGACAGGGCGGCGGCGATGGTGCGACGAGTCCTCATGAGGGTTGGCTCTCCTCGGTAATGGCCACCGGACGACCGGGGGCTGGGCTGGACCTTCCGTGACTGCGGCCGGGCACCCCGTCGGGCCCGGCCGCTCTGGGTCGGCGCGCAGTGGGGCGCCGCGGCGTTCAGTGACTCAGGATCTTGGACAGGAAGTCCTTGGCGCGGTCCGTCCGCGGGGCGGTGAAGAACGCGTCGGGGGTGTTCTCCTCGACGATCCGGCCGTCCGCCATGAACAGCACCCGGTTCGCGGCGGAGCGGGCGAAGCCCATCTCGTGCGTGACCACGACCATCGTCATGCCCTCGGCGGCGAGCTGGCGCATGACCTCCAGCACCTCGGTGACCATCTCCGGGTCGAGCGCGGAGGTCGGCTCGTCGAAGAGCATCACCTTCGGCCGCATGGCCAGCGCCCGGGCGATCGCCACGCGCTGCTGCTGGCCGCCGGAGAGCTGCGCCGGGTACTTGTCCGCCTGGGCGCCCACGCCGACCCGCTCCAGCAGCTCGCGGGCGGTGGCCTCGGCCTGGTCGCGCGCGACGCGGCGCACCTTCACCTGGCCCAGGACGACGTTCTCCAGCACCGTCTTGTGCGCGAACAGGTTGAAGCTCTGGAACACCATGCCGACCTCGGCGCGCAGCCGGGCCAGCTCCTTGCCCTCCGCGGGCAGCGGCCGGCCGTCGATGGTGATGGTGCCCGAGTCGATGGTCTCCAGCCGGTTGATCGTCCGGCAGAGGGTGGACTTGCCGGAGCCGGACGGGCCGATCAGCACGACCACCTCGCCCTGACGGATACTCAGGTCGACGTCCTGCAGCACGTGGAGGGCGCCGAAGTGCTTGTTGACGCCGGACAGCACCACCAGCGGAGCGGTTGCGGCCGCGGCATCGGTGACGGCGGTCTCGGTCATCGCGCGGTGGCTCCTCGTCTCTGGCCCGGGGTCAGTTCCCGCGGGTGGCAGTGCTGGTGGTGCGAAGTGGTGCCGAACTAGTGCCGGGGGCCGGAGCCGGCGGAGCCCGCAGCCCCCGGTGGGCCGACCATAGGAGGCCCGACGATGCCATGTCAGTCGATCTGAGCGGAACTTGAGGATCACGATCAGGCCACGCACGGCCGCCGGGGGATCACCCTGCGCGTTCGGCGCCGGCCGGAGGGTGCCGGGTATCGGCTCGGTAACGGCCCGCGGCCGCAGCCCCCGGGGAACGGCCGTGTGCGGTGCGATGGGCCGGGGCGCCGGGACCGCCCTGCAGACGGCGGTGTCGCCGCGCCCGGGGCGGACGGCACAATACTCCGAACCGCGTGGCCGTACCGGTCGGGCCGCCGGCCCGGCACACTGGCCGGACGGGCCACCGCGGCAACGGGAGAAAAGGGAGGTACCGGATGCGACTGCTGCTCGTCGAGGACGACGACCGGGTCGCCGCCGCGCTCACCGCTGTCCTGGGCCGGCACGGCTTCCAGGTCAAGCACGCGCGCAGCGGGCACGAGGCGCTGGACGCGCTGGTGCCCGACGGCAACGAGCCGTTCCGGGTGGTGCTGCTCGACCTCGGGCTGCCGGACCGGGACGGCTTCGAGGTGTGCAGCCGGATCAGGGCCGGCAGCGGCGTCCCGGTGATCATGGTGACCGCGCGGGCCGACATCCGCTCCCGGATCCACGGCCTCAACCTCGGCGCCGACGACTACATCACCAAGCCCTACGACATGGGCGAACTGCTCGCCCGGATCCACGCCGTCTCCCGCCGCGGCCTGCCCGCCGCTCCGGCCGGCCCGGCCGAGCAGGCCGACGGACCGCTCGCCTCCCGCGGCATCGTGATCGACCGCGAGCGCCGCCGGGTCAGCGTGCAGGGCCGCGACGTCCCGCTCACCCGCAAGGAGTTCGACCTGCTGGCGCTGCTCGCGCAGAGCCCCGGCGTGGTCTACCGCCGCGAGCAGATCTTCAGCGAGGTCTGGCGCAGCGGCTGGGAGGGCAACGGCCGCACCCTGGAGGTGCACATCGGCTCGCTGCGGACCAAGCTCGGCCTGCCCGGCCTCGTCGAGGCCGTCCGCGGCGTCGGCTACCGGCTGATCGCCGACCAGCCCGCCGACCAGCCCACCGACGGCGCCGACCGGACGGCACCGCCCGCAGCACCCGACGCCGGCTCCGGCGCCGCAGGCTCCGACACCGCCGGCTCCGGCACCGTGGAGCGCTGAGCCCGACGTGCGCAACCGCCTGCTCGGCATCCTGCTCTCCCTGATGGCCTGCGTGCTGGCCGCCCTAGGGCTGCCGCTCGCCGCCGCCGTCGCCGCGGCCGAGCAGAGCCGGGTGGTGGTCGACCGGATCGACGACGCCGCCCGCTTCGCCCAGGACCTGCCGACCCAGGGCCGGGCGGGCTCCGACGCGGCCGTGAAGGGCTCCACCGAACCCGACGCCGGGGACACCACGCGGCTGCGCATGCTCGCGCTGGAGGCCTCCCGCTACTTCGACCTGTACGGCGCCCGGGTGGGCATCTTCCAGCGGGACGGCAGCTCCGTCGCCGTGGCCCCGGTCGGCTGGACGGTGCCCGAGGAGGGCCCCGGCGCGCAGGCCTTCCAGGAGGCCCTGGACGGACGGCGAAGCCACAACCCGCCGCAGGTCTGGCCGTGGACCCCGGACCGCACCATCACCGTCGCCCTGCCGGTGGTCCGCGACGGCGACGTGGTCGCCGTGGTGATCACCGAGTCGCCGACCGGCCCGATGCGCGCCCGCGTGCTGCACAGCTGGCTGTGGATCGGCGCCGGCGAGGCGCTCGCCATGATCGTCGCCGTGCTGCTCGCCGTCCGGCTGACCGGCTGGGTGCTGCGGCCCGTCCGCACCCTCGACCGGGCCACCCACGACATCGCCACCGGCCGCCTCAACGCGCGGGTCGCCGCCAGTGGCGGCCCGCCGGAGCTGCGCCGCCTCGCCCGCTCCTTCAACGACATGGCCGACCACGTGGTGCTCGCCATCGACCAGCAGCGGGCCTTCGTCGCCGACGCCTCGCACCAGCTGCGCAACCCGCTGGCGGCCCTGCTGCTGCGGGTCGAGCTGCTCGGCCTGGAACTCCCGGAGGGGCACCAGGAGGAGGTCGGCGCCGTCCGCGAGGAGGGCATCCGGCTGGCCCGGGTGCTGGACGACCTGCTGGGCCTGGCCACCGCCGAGCACGCCCGCCCCGAGCCGGAGCCGGTGGACCTCACCGCGCTGGTGCTCGCCCGGGTCGACGCCTGGCGCCCGGTCGCCGACCAGCGGGGCATCGACCTCGCCTGGGACGGCCCCCCGGTGGCGTACGGCCTGGCCGACCCGATCGGCTTCGGCAGCGCGCTGGACGCGGTGCTCGACAACGCCCTGAAGTTCACCCCGTCCGGCCGCCGGGTGGCCGTCGACACGGTGCTGCGCAAGCGCGAGGTCAGCGTGGCGGTGACCGACTCCGGCCCGGGCCTCACCGAGGAGGAGCTCGGCCGGATCGGCGACCGCTTCTGGCGCAGCCCCCGCCACCAGAACGTGGACGGCTCCGGGCTCGGCCTGTCCATCGCCCGCACCCTGCTGCTCGCGGGCGGCGGCTCGCTGGACTTCGCCCCGGCCGAGCCCGGCGGGCTCACCGTCGTGCTGTCCGTGCCGCGCCGCCGGGACTGATCGCGCCGCCGCGACCGAGCGCGCCGCCGCGACCGAGCCCCGGGCGGCCACCCCTCAGGGCTTGATCGAGATGTAGTACCGCCGGGCGCCCTCGTGCAGCGGCAGCGGGTCGGTGTACACGGCGGTGCGCAGGTCCACCAGCTGCGCCGCGTGCACCTGCGAGCCGATGGTGTCCCGGCTGTCGATCACCGCCCGGGTCACCCCCTGCACCAGGTCCGGGTCCACGTCGTCCCGGGTGACCAGCAGGTTCGGCACCGCGACGGTGGGCACCGCGGTGCCGGCCGGCTCCGCCTTCGGGTAGGCGTCCTTGGGGATGGTCGCCGCCCGGTAGGCGTCGGTGCCGCCGCCGCCCTCCTGCTGGTGCAGCGCCTCGGCGAGGTCGGCCAGCGGCACGATCCGGATCCGGTAGCGCTCAGACAGGTCGGTGAGCGCGGTGGTCGGCAGGCCGCCGGACCAGAAGAACGCGTCGATCCGGCCGTCCCGCAGCTGGTCCGCCGCGTCGCCGACGCCCAGCAGCGCCGGCTTGATGTCCTTGTCGATGTCGAGGCCGGCCGCGGCGAGCAGCTTGCGGGTGACGAGGTTCACGCCGGACTTCTCCTGGCCCACCCCGACCCGCAGGCCGCGCAGGTCGGAGGTCCGCCGCACCTTGGAGTCGGCGGGCACGACCAGCTGGAGGTAGTCGTCGTAGAGCCGGGCGATCGCCCGCAGGTGCCACTTGGACGGGCTGTTGAAGCCGGCCACGGCGTCGGCGGTCGCGATCGCGAAGTCGTCCCGGCCGGCGGCCAGCCGCTCCAGGTTGTCCACCGAGCCCTGGGAGTTGTCCAGGCGCATCCGCATGCCGGGCATCGCCGTCGAGACGTAGCCCTGCAGCAGCTGTCCGTAGCGGTCGTACACGCCTCGCTGCACGCCGGTCGAGAAGCCGATCTCGCCCTTCGGGTAGCCGGGCGACGCGTTCGAGGAGAGCCACCACCCGGTCAGGGCGCCCGCCACCAGCAGCAGTGCCAGGCCGATCGGCACCGGCCGGCGGCGGGCGGCGCGGCGCACGGCGGCACCGAACCGGGCGGGTATCGAGGACTGGGCCATGCAGGGATACTGCCAGGCCGGGCGGCCCGGCGGGAGGCCCGTCCCACTGCCCGTACCCTTGCTGTCGTGGGTATGGAGGAGAGCTTGCGAACTTACAAGGTCGTCACGTACGGCTGCCAGATGAACGTCCACGACTCCGAGCGGCTGTCCGGCCTGCTGGAGGAGGCGGGCTACGCGAAGGCCGCCCAGGACGCCGACCCGGACCTGGTGGTCTTCAACACCTGTGCGGTCCGCGAGAACGCCGACAACAAGCTGTACGGCAACCTCGGCCGGCTGGCCCCCGTCAAGCAGCAGCACCGGGGCATGCAGATCGCCGTCGGCGGCTGCCTCGCCCAGAAGGACCGCGACACCATCGTCCGCAAGGCGCCCTGGGTCGACGTCGTCTTCGGCACCCACAACATCGGCCACCTCCCCGCCCTGCTGGAGCGGGCCCGGGTCGAGGAGCAGGCCCAGGTCGAGATCCTCGAATCGCTGGAGACCTTCCCCTCCACCCTGCCCACCCGCCGCGAGTCCGCGTACGCGGCCTGGGTCGCCATCTCGGTCGGCTGCAACAACACCTGCACCTTCTGCATCGTGCCGGCGCTGCGCGGCAAGGAGGAGGACCGCCGCCCCGGCGACATCCTCGCCGAGGTCGAGGCGCTGGTCGCCGAGGGCGTCGTCGAGGTCACCCTGCTCGGCCAGAACGTCAACTCCTACGGCTCCGACCTGGGCGACCGCGAGGCCTTCTCCAAGCTGCTGCGCGCCTGCGGCGGCGTCGAGGGCCTGGAGCGGGTCCGCTTCACCTCGCCGCACCCGCGCGACTTCACCGACGACGTGATCGCCGCGATGGCCGGGACGCCGAACGTGATGCACCAGCTGCACATGCCGCTGCAGTCCGGCTCGGACACCGTGCTCAAGGCGATGCGGCGCTCCTACCGTCAGGCGCGCTACCTGGAGATCATCCGCAAGGTCCGCGAGGCCATGCCGGACGCCGCGATCTCCACCGACATCATCGTCGGCTTCCCCGGCGAGACCGACGAGGACTTCGAGCAGACCCTGCACGTCGTCCGCGAGGCCCGCTTCACCAACGCCTTCACCTTCCAGTACTCCAAGCGGCCCGGCACCCCCGCCGCCGAGATGGACGGCCAGATCCCGAAGGCGGTCGTCCAGGAGCGCTACGACCGGCTGATCGCCCTCCAGGAGGAGATCTCCTGGGAGGAGAACAAGAAGCAGGTCGGCCGCCGGCTGGAGATCCTCGTCGCCGAGGGCGAGGGCAAGAAGGACGACCGGACGGCCCGGCTCTCCGGCCGCGCCCCCGACAACCGGCTGGTGCACTTCACCCGGCCGTCCGAGCCCGTGCGGCCCGGCGACATGGTGACCGTCGAGATCACCTACGCCGCCCCGCACCACCTCCTCGCGGAGGGCGCCCCGATCGCCGTCCGGCGGACCCGGGCGGGCGACGCCTGGGAGCGGCGGCAGGCGGCCCCGGCGGCCAAGCCGGCCGGCGTGATGCTCGGCCTCCCCACCATCGGAGCCCCGGTGCCGGTCGCGGCCCCGGCGGGGCCGGGGTGCGGCTGCGACTGACGTTCCCGTCGGGACCCGCGCGGCGGGAGGCCACGGTGCCTCCCGCCGCGCGCGGGTCCCGCGGCCCCCGGTCGGGAGGCACCCCCGCGCGCCCTCGGGGTTCGCCACGGGCCTCCGGCGGGGCTGCGCCGACTAGAGTGATCGCCATGCTGGTTGCCGCCGCCGTGTGTCCCTGTCCGCCGTTGGTCGTTCCGGAGGTGGCGGCGGGTGCCGCGCCCGAGCTGGACGGGCTGCGGGCCGCCTGCGCGGAGGCGGTGGGGGAGCTGCTCGACTCCGGTGCGGAGCTGATCGTCGTGGTCGGGACGGGCCCCAGGGCCGAGGTCTGGACGGAGGGCGGGGCCGGTTCCTTCCGCCGCTACGGGGTGGACCTCGCGGTGCGGCTGCCCGCCGCCGGCGTCTCGGGCCCCGAACTCGCACCCTCGCTGACCGTCGGCGCCTGGCTGCTGGCCGAGGCCGGCGCCGCGCTGCCAGCGCACGCCTGCGCCGTCCGGCCCGACACCGCCCCCGACCGGCTGGCCGGCCTGGGCAAGGGCCTGGCCGACCTCGCGGACCGGGTCGGCCTGCTGGTCCTCGGCGGCGGCAGCGCCTGCCGCTCGGTGAAGGCGCCGGGCTACTGGGACGAGCGCTCCGAGGCCTACGACGCGGCCGCGGCCGCCGCCCTGGCCGCCGCCGACACCGCCGCGCTGGCCGCCCTCGACCCGCAGCTCTCGGCCGAGCTGCAGGCCGACGGACGGGCGCCCTGGCAGGTGCTGGCCGGGGCCGCCGAGGGCGCGGGCCTGAGCGGCCGGCTGCTCCTCGACGAGGCCCCGTACGGCGTGGGCTACCTCGTGGCCTCCTGGCGCTGAGCCCCCGCCCGAGGTCCGGGAGGTCCGGCCCGCGGTCCGGGCGGATCAGGGGGTACTGCCCGCCTCCGGCTTGGTCGCGAAGTCGTTGACCATGTGCTTCGCCTTGGCCGTGCCGTGCTCGATCTTCTCGTGGTACTTGTGCTTGGTCGCCTTGTCGACGGCCTGGCCGGTCTTGTCGACGACGTCGTCGATCTTCTCCTCGTGCCGGCCGGTGAGTTCGCTCGCCTTGACCTTGAGCTCGTCGGCCTTGACCTTGAGGCTGTCCTTCAGTCCCATGGCTGGTCTCCTCGTCCGGTGGGGGAGGGCCGGACCCGGCGGGCCGGCGTCCCATTTCCTCCAACGCTCGGATGTGCCCGGTTGTTCTCCCCGGCAAACCGGGCGTAATCGGGCAAAACGATACGGGGGTGCGAACACCGCCGCAGGGTTTGGGAGACTGGGCGGGTGAGCAGCTCCAGCCCCGTCCCCTCCCGCGTGGTCTCCGTCGTCGGCGCCACCGCAGCCGGCAAGTCCGACCTCGCCGTGGCGATCGCCACGGCCCTCGGCGGCGAGGTGGTCAACACCGACTCGATGCAGCTCTACCGGGGCATGGACATCGGCACCGCCAAGCTCACCGAGGAGGAGCGCGGCGGGATCCCGCACCACCTGCTGGACATCTGGGACGTCACCGAGGCGGCCAGCGTCGCCGAGTACCAGCGGCTGGCCCGCGCCGAGATCGACCGGCTGCTCGCGGCCGGCCGCACCCCCGTCCTGGTCGGCGGCTCCGGCCTGTACGTGCGGGCCGTCGTGGACGAGATGGAGTTCCCCGGCACCGATCCGTCCGTACGCGCCCGGCTGGAGGAGGAGCTGGCCGAAAACGGCCCCGGCGTGCTGCACCGACGCCTCGCCGAGCTGGACCCGGCGGCCGCCGACGCGATCCTGACCAGCAACGGCCGGCGGATCGTCCGGGCGCTGGAGGTCATCGAGATCACCGGCCGGCCGTTCACCGCCAACCTGCCCGGCCACACCGCCGTCTACGACACCGTGCAGATCGGCGTCCGGGTGCCCCGGCCCGAGCTGGACGAGCGGATCGAGCTGCGGGTCGACCGCATGTGGCAGGCCGGACTCCTCGACGAGGTGAGGGAGTTGGAGAAGGTCGGGCTGCGCGAGGGACGGACGGCCTCGCGGGCCCTCGGATACCAGCAGGTGCTGGCCTTCTTCGCCGGCGAGTGCACCGAGGACGAGGCCCGGGCCGAGACCGTCCGCGCCACCCGGCGGTTCGCCCGCCGCCAGGAGTCCTGGTTCCGCCGCGACGACCGCATCCACTGGCTGGACCGCCCCGTCGGCGCCGACCCCGTCGAGCTGCTGGCGCGCTCGCTGGAGCTGATCGGCGGCTGATCCCGCGCTCCGCCCGCGGCGCCCCCGAGGTTCGCCGGGGAGTACCCTCCGGACGTGAGCCCCGAGGACGTCCCGCGCAGCCCCGGAGGCCGCGGGGGGCGCTTTCCGGCCATGTCGTTCGTGCAGCTGCGCACGCAGCGGCAGGTGCACGACGAACCCGCGGTCACGGCCCGATCACGTCATGGCCACGGATCACCCGGAGACCCCGTACGACGCCCTGTCGGCAACCTTGGACATGCCATCATCGTCACTACCGAGGGTCGGTCCGCGCGGGCCGGCTCCACCGTTCACGAGTCCGTGAACTCGTGTCGATCCGTCAGGGGAGGCCGCGTGTCGACGGGTACCGGCCCCGAAACCGAGGAGCTCAGGCAGGGCACCGAGCAGGTGCTGCCCGAACTCGTGGTGCCCACCTCCTACGCGATCGCACTGCCCGCCATCGAGGACCTCGCCGCTCCCGGCGTGGTGCACGAGCGGGAGATCCGGCCGCGCCGCCGACTGCGCTGGTGGCAGCTGCTGCCCATCGTGCTGATGGCCACCTTCGGCTCCCTGATGTTCGCCTTCCCGCTGGCCTTCTCCGGCGACGCCGCCTCCTCGATGATCGGCATGCTCGGCCTGCTGCTCACCGCGGCCTCGGGCGGCTGGGGCGCGATGGCCGCCCGCCGGGCCGGCTACCAGTGGCCGGGCCTGCCCCGGCGCGGCAGCGGCACCCGGGCGAGCTGGCGGGCGATCGCGGCCTACACCCTGATCGCGGGCGCGGCCGTGGCGCTGGCCCTCTGGCGGGTCGTCCACCTGCGCGGCTGATCAGTACCATCGGCCGTGTGAGCGCACCCACCGAATCCGGCCTCCCCTTCCTCAAGGGCCACGGCACCCAGAACGACTTCGTGATCGTCCCCGACCCGGACGGCCGCCTCGACCTCGGCCCCGCCGCGGTCGCCCGGCTGTGCGACCGGCGCGCGGGCATCGGCGGCGACGGTCTGCTGCGGGTGGTGCGCTCCGCCGCCGACCCGGCCGCCGCCCACCTCGCCGACGAGGCCGAGTGGTTCATGGACTACCGCAACTCCGACGGCTCGATCGCCGAGATGTGCGGCAACGGCGTGCGGGTCTTCGCCCACTACCTGGTGCAGGCCGGGCTCGCGAAGCCCGGTGCGCTGGCCGTCGCCACCCGGGCCGGCGTCCGGCGGGTCCGGGTCGCCGAACCGGCCGCCGACGGGACGCCCGGCGAGGTCACCGTCGACATGGGCCGGGCGGTGCTCCCCGGCCCGGACGGCATCGAGGTCGCGGTGGGCGAGCGGACCTGGCCCGCCCGCAACGTCAACATGGGCAACCCGCACGCGGTCGCCTTCGTCGACAGCCTGGGCGACGCCGGGCACCTGTTCACCGCTCCGCGCACCACCCCCGAGGGCGTCTACCCGGACGGCGTCAACGTCGAGTTCGTGGTCGACCGCGGCCCGCACCACGTGGCCATGCGGGTGCACGAGCGCGGCTCCGGCGAGACCCGCTCCTGCGGCACCGGCGCCTGCGCGGTGGCCGTCGCCACCGCCCGCCGCGACGGGCTCGACCCCGCCGTCACCGGCGAGGCCGCCCGCTACACGGTGGACCTGCCCGGCGGCCGACTGGTGATCGAGGAGTTCCCGGACGGCCGGGTGGAGATGACCGGCCCCGCCGAGATCGTCGCCTCCGGCACCCTGGACCCGGCCTGGCTGGCCGGCCTCCCGGCCTGACCCGCGGCCCCGGATCTGGACCGTCGGGCCGGCGGCGCGCACCACTGCGCCACCGCGCCGGCCCGACGGTCCGTCGGTTCCCCCGCCGCACACCCGCGGGCCGTCCGCGCACGAAGGTGTCCGGCGGTCCGTCAGCTCCGGCCGGAGTGCCCTGTTTTCCCGTTTCGGTCGTGGGCGAATCCGCCCGATCGGGTGATCCTGGTCACGGACCGGGAGCATTGCGTCGCGGATCGTGCTGTCCTCGGTAGCATGGACCACCGGGTCGGGAGCCCGCTCCGGTGATCGCTGCCGGAGGTGCGGATGGCCATCGAAGCAGGACCGATCGAGACCGCTCAGCCCGGCGCCGTACCCAGGCGCCCGCTCGGCCGGCTGAGCCGCAGCGCGCTGACCCGGGCCGGCCGCGCCGCCCTGCTGGCCACCGGCCGCGCCCCCGTCCCGGACGCCATCGAACCGATCGTGCAGGCGCACCGCCAGCACCATCCGCAGCCGGACCTCGCCCTGCTCGCCCGGGCCTACCGGCTCGCCGAGGAGGGCCACCGCGGCCAGACCCGCAAGAGCGGCGAGCCCTACATCACCCACCCGCTCGCCGTCACCATGATCCTCGCCCAACTCGGCGCCGGGACCACGACGCTGGTCGCCTCGCTGCTCCACGACACCGTCGAGGACACCGAGGTGACGCTCGATCAGGTCGCTGCCGACTTCGGCCCCGAGGTGGCCTACCTGGTCGACGGCGTCACCAAGTTGGAGAAGGTCGACTTCGGCGCCGCCGCCGAGGCGGAGACCTTCCGCAAGATGCTCGTCGCCACCGGCGACGACGTCCGGGTGATGGTGATCAAGCTCGCCGACCGGCTGCACAACATGCGCACCATCCGACACATGAAGCCCGCCAGCCGCGTACGCATCGCCAAGGTCACCCGGGACGTCCTCATCCCGCTCGCCGAGCGGCTCGGCATCCAGGTCCTCAAGACCGAGCTGGAGGACATCGTCTTCGCCACCCTCCACCCGGAGGAGTACGCCCGGACGCGCGCCGTGGTCGCCGCGCACGAGGCCCGGCCGGACGGACTGCTGGAGCCCTTCGCCGGGACGCTCGCCCGCCAGCTCGCCGAGGCCGGGGTGACCGCCGAGGTCACCGTGCGCCCCCGGCACTGCGTCTCCGTCCACCGGGTGCTGCTCAAGCGGGCCGCCGCGGCCGGCCCGGACGGGCGGCCCCAGGCACTGCAGCCCGCCGACTTCGGCCGGCTGCTCGTGGTCGTCGAGGACAACGCGGACTGCTACGCAGTCCTCGGCGAGCTGCACACCTGCTGGACCCCGCTGCCCGGCGAGTTCAAGGACTTCGTGGCGGCCCCCAAGTTCAACCTCTACCAGTCGCTGCACACCGCGGTGCAACTGCCCGGCGGCGAGGTCGCCGAGGTGCTCGTCCGCAGCCGCGGGATGCACCGGGTGGCCGAGTTCGGCGTGGTCGCGCTCGGCGACCCGCACCAGCCCGCCGACCGGTCGGGCCCCGCCGGCCCGGCCGCGACGGTCGCCGCGGCCGCGCCCGGCACCCCGGCGGCCGGCGACGAGCTCGACCGCACCGACCCGGCGAGACCGGGCTGGCTCAGCCGGCTGCTCGCCTGGCAACAGGAGACGCCCGACCCGGACGCCTTCTGGACGACCCTGCGGGACACCCTCTCCGACGACGGCGAGATCACCGTCGTCACCGAGGCCGGGGACACCCTCCACCTGCCGGTCGGCGCCAGCTGCGTGGACGCCGCCTACCTGCTCGGCGAGGAGACCGGCCACCGATGTATCGGCGCCCGGGTCAACGGCCGGCTCGCCACCCTCTCCACCGTGCTGCGCGACGGCGACATGGTGGCCGTGCTGACCGCCCCGACCGGGGAGCCCCCGGGCCCCTCCGCCGCCTGGCTGGAGCACGCCCGCACCCCCGCCGCCCGCCTCGCCGTGGAGCGCTGGCTGGCCGGCCGTCCCGACGCCGCGCCGGTGGTGGAGACCGGGCCGGCCGACAGCAGACCGGCCCCCCAGCCCCCGCAGCACCAGCCGGCGGGCGCCCGCGGCCGCGCCCCGGTCGCCGTGGCCGGCCGGCCCGGCACTCCGGTGCGGCTCGCCCGCTGCTGCACCCCGGTACCCCCGGACGCGGTCACCGGCTATCCGATCCGCGGCGGCGCCGTCGCCGTCCACCGCACGGGCTGCCCGGTCGGCGAGCGGATGCGCGAGGACGGCCGCGGCCCGCTGTCGCTCACCTGGGTCCCCGGCGCCGCACCGCCGAACGGCTACCGGGTCGCCCTGCAGGCCGAGGCGCTGAACCGGCCCCGACTGCTCGCCGACCTCACCGCCGCGATCTCCGGCGAGGGCGTCGGCATCTTCTCCGCCGACGTCGAGGCCCCCCGCGAGCTGCGGGTCCGGCACAGCTACACGATCGAACTGCCCGGCGCCGAGACGCTGCCCGCGGTGATGCGCGCGATGCTGCGCGTCCCCGGTGTGTACGACGTCTACCGGCCCGGCGCCCCGCGGGAGGACGCCGGCGACACCCCCGTCCGGAACGGCTTCGCCGCAGCCGGCCGCACCGCCGACCCGGCCGCCGAGGACCCTGCCGAGGGCCCGGTCGGCGACGCGGTCGGCGACGCGCAGGACAGTGCCGCCGAGGTGGCCGCGGGGCGAAATGGGGGTGACCCGGCCGGAGGGGCCGTGCGACCATCGTGGGGAATGCACGGCCGGTCCGCGGCGTTCACCGGAGGCAGTAGCGCCGGTGACGGCGGCGGTCCACAGGGGTAGCTCGTCCCGCCCGACGGTAGAAGGGGCGGCAGCCGGGCAGACTCCTCGACGCAGTCCGTCTGCGCCGGCCTTCCCGACACCGCAAAGGATGAGATGACCTCCACGTTCGACAGCCGCACCCAGACGAGCGGGTCCGCCCGCCGGCTCGCCGACCTCAGGGCCGGTGCCCTGATGGACGAGGACCTCGCGGCGATCGACGAGGACCTCGACCACTACGACGGGGAACAGTACGACCGCTCCGAGCGGGCGGCCCTGCGCCGCGTCGCCGGCCTGTCGACCGAGCTCCAGGACGTCACCGAAGTCGAGTACCGCCAGCTCCGCCTGGAGCGCGTGGTGCTCGTCGGCGTGTGGACGGACGGCACGGTCGACGAGGCCGAGAACTCGCTGGCCGAGCTGGCCGCGCTCGCCGAGACGGCCGGTTCCGAGGTGCTGGACGGTGTGATCCAGCGCCGTGACAAGCCCGACGCGGCCACCTACATCGGCTCCGGCAAGGCGAAGGAGCTGCGCGACATCGTCGCCTCCACCGGCGCCGACACGGTCGTCTGCGACGGCGAGCTCACCCCCGGCCAGCTGATCCACCTCGAGGACGTCGTCAAGGTGAAGGTCGTCGACCGGACGGCCCTGATCCTCGACATCTTCGCCCAGCACGCCAAGTCCCGTGAGGGCAAGGCCCAGGTCTCCCTGGCGCAGATGCAGTACATGCTGCCGCGCCTGCGGGGCTGGGGCCAGTCGCTCTCCCGGCAGATGGGTGGCGGTGGCTCCGGCTCCTCGGGCGGCGGCATGGCCACCCGTGGTCCCGGTGAGACCAAGATCGAGACCGACCGGCGCCGGATCCGCGAGAAGATGGCGAAGCTCCGCAAGGAGATCGCCGAGATGAAGAAGGGCCGCGACACCAAGCGCCAGGAGCGCAAGCGCCACCAGGTGCCGTCCGTGGCCATCGCCGGCTACACCAACGCCGGCAAGTCCTCGCTGCTCAACCGGCTGACCGGGGCCGGCGTCCTGGTGGAGAACGCCCTGTTCGCCACCCTGGACCCGACCGTCCGGCGCGCCCAGACCCCGAGCGGCCGGCTGTACACGCTCGCCGACACCGTCGGCTTCGTGCGCCACCTGCCGCACCACCTCGTCGAGGCGTTCCGCTCCACCATGGAGGAGGTCGCCGACGCCGACCTCATCCTGCACGTGGTGGACGGCTCGCACCCCGAGCCGGAGACCCAGCTCGCGGCCGTCCGCGAGGTGATCGTCTCGGTCGAGGCACAGGACGTGCCGGAGATCGTGGTGATCAACAAGGCCGACGCCGCCGACCCGGCGGTGCTGCAGCGCCTGCTGCGCCGCGAGCCGCACGCCATCGTGGTGTCGGCCCGCAGCGGCCAGGGCATCGACGAGCTGCTGCAGCTCATCGACGACGAGCTGCCCCGCCCCGCCGTCGAGGTGCGGGTACTGCTCCCCTACACCCGCGGCGACCTGGTCTCCCGGGTCCACGCGGAGGGCGAGCTGATCTCCACCGAGCACACCGGCGACGGCACCCTGGTGCACGCCAAGGTGGCCGCCGTGCTGGCGGCCGAGCTGGAGCGCTTCGCCGTGGTGGCCCAGGCCTGACGGCCGCGCACCGACGACGCCGCGGGCCCCGCCCCCTCACGAGGGGGCGGGGCCCGCGGCGTTCTCCGGTCACCGCTTCAGGGTGCTCACGTAGTCGAACATCGCCTTCGCCTGCGCGCCGAGCGCCGGGCCGGCCATCCAGGCCGCCGGACGCGGGCCGATCGAGTTGTTGCTGACCAGGGCCGGCTTGCCGTTGCGCAGCACGAACCAGCCGCCGCCGCTGGAGCCGCCGGTCATGGTGCAGCCGATCACGTACATGGTCGGCCGCTCGGCGTCGAAGGAGAGCCGGGCCGGCTTCACCCGCGAGTCGCAGAACTCCAGCTCCCGGCCGTCGAAGGGCGCACCCTGCGGGTAGCCGTACGCGGAGACGCCGGCGATCTGGGTGCGCGGCGCGTCGAACCAGACCGGCACCGAGCTGCCGACCGCCTCCTCCAGCGAACGGCCGTCGGAGGAGTCCTCGTTGTGCACCCGGAGGATGCCGAAGTCGTACTGGCTGGCGGGGCCGCCGCGCTCGCCGCCCTCCTCCGCCCACTGCGGGGAGACCACCGCGTAGTCGGCCGTCCAGGCACCGTACGGCGCGACCTGCTCGAAGGTCGCGTCGCGGCCCTTCGACGCCGCACCGGAGCGGTTGTACGAGGGCACGAACGCCATCTTCTTGAACCAGGTGCCGCCCTTGCCCTCGTGCAGGCAGTGCGCGGCCGTCCACACCAGGTTGGACTTGCCGGGGTGCGCCGGGTCGCTGATCACCGTGCCGGAGCAGACCGCGCTGGTCTGCGCGTCCACCTGCATGAAGATCTTGCCCAGCACCGCCGAGGCGGGGGAGTACGGGTGCGGCTGCGCCTTGGCGGGGATCTTCACCGGCGGCTGCGGGTCGTTCTCCGGCGCGGTCTTCTCGGACTGCAGGGTGGCGTCCTGGGTCTCCATGCCCTGCGCCTTGTCCATGCGCGTCCGGTCCCAGAAGCCCTTCAGCTTCTCCGGGGTGAAGCCGTGCGCGCCGGCCCACTTCGCCCAGTCGTCCGTCGTCCAGCTCTTCAGGTTCTTCAGCGCCTCGGACAGGTCGAGGCCGGGCTTGGCGGGGCCGGAGGCCGAGGCCGGCGCGGCCGCGTCGGCGCCGCCCCCGGCCTCCGGGTCGCAGGCGGTCGCGGTGAGGGTGAGCACGGCGGCCGCCGCGGCGGCGGCTGCGGTCCTGCGGAAGGTGGAAGGCATGTCTGTCCCCGTCTGCTGTGTCGGTGTGCCCGCGGCCGGCCGTCCCGGGGAGTGCCCCGGCACCGCCGGTCGCGTCGGTGCGTGTCCGCCGTCGGGCGGTCCTGCTTCCCGGGCGGTCGTGCTGTCGGGCGGTCTGTCGGCGGTACTACTGGCGGGCGATCCAGGCCAGTGCCTGCTGGGCGACGCCCTCCAGGTAGGGGCCGCTCAGGGTGGTGTGCGCGTTGGTGCCGATCGAGGTGTTGCTCACCAGGGCGAGCCGGCCGTCCGGCATCGCGGCGAACCAGCCGCCGCCGCTCGCACCGGCGGTCATGGTGCAGCCGATGGTGAGCATCGCCGGGCGGGCCGCGTCGAAGGACAGCCGGGCGGGCCGCCCGCCGTCGCAGCGGTCCAACTCCTGACCGTTGAACGGCTTGACCGCCGGATAGCCCCAGGCGGAGATCCGCAGCTGCTCGCGCGGCGCGTCGAACCAGACCGGCATCGCGGTGCCGATCGTCTCCTCCAGCGACTTCGAGGGGTCCTGCGGGTTGTGCACCCGCAGCACCGCGAAGTCGTACTGGTTGGCGGCGTCCCCGCTGTGCCCGCCCTCGACCGGCCACAGCGGCGAGGTGACCACCTTGTCGGCCCACCACTGGCCGAGCGGCGCCACCTCGGCGAGCGGAGCCCTGCGGCCGCCGCTCGCCGCCCCCGAACTGTTGTAGGCCGGAACGAAGATGACGTTCTTGAACCAGTCGCCGCCCTTGCCCTGGTGGACGCAGTGCGCGGCCGTCCAGACCAGGTTCGACCTCCCCGGGTGCGCCGGGTCGGCGACCACCGTCGCCGAGCACTGGCCGATGCCGCCGCCCGGCGCGTTGCTGAACACCTTCCCGGAGGCCGGGTAGCGGGTGTACGGGCGCTCCACCGCGACGGCCGGCACCGGCGCCGGGTCGGGCTCGGTGCCGTTGTCCCCGGGCGGCGGCGGAGCGGCCGGCGGCGCCGGCTGCTGCGGTGCGGCGGCGTCCATCCGGTCCGGGTTCCACAGGTCCCGCACCACCGGGTTGTGGAACACGTGCCGGGACGCCCACTGGTCCCAGTCCGCGTACTTCCAGTGGCGCAGCTCGTCCCAGCTCCGCGGCAGCCCGGCCAGCAGCCCCGAGGGCAGGTCGGTCGGCAGCTTCAGCCGGCCCGCCCGCGCCGATGCGGCGCTGCCCGACGGCTCCGGAGCGCCCCCGCCCTCCGGTGTGCAGGCCGCGACGGTGAGCAGCAGTGCCGCGGCGAGTGCCGCGAACGGCCCCGCCCGTCCGATGTGTGCCATGGCTACGTCCCCCCTGACGTCGCTGCGGCCGGATCGCCGCCGGTGAAGTCTGCCACCCCCGGCGCGGCCGACGTCGCAGGGGTGCACGCCGGTTGACAAGAGGTCACCGAACCGTGACCCGGACGCACCGTCAGCACACACCACCCCCACGGGTGAGCGAACCGGAATCTTTCACTGCAACGAGTGAGGCGCTTTTGTGGTCGGGCACCTCAGGAAGGTAACCCTTACCTGTCGCCTTCCGGGTGCCGTCCCCCCGCCGCACCCGTTCGACCCCGCGCCGGCCACGGCGCGCACCCAAGGAGCAGCCTTGAGCACCGCCCTCACCGGAGCCCCGACCCCCGCCGCGCCGCCCGGACCAGCTGCCCCCCGAACACGCCGCGCCCCCGACGACGACCCGCTGCACGACCCCCTGCCCGATCCGCCCGAGCACCCCGCGACGGACGACCCGCTGCTCCACCCCGACCCGGCCACCGCCGCCGAACACGCCACCACCGAGGCCGTGCTGCGCTGCTGGGCCCGCGAGACCGGCACCCGCCCCGACGCCGCAGGACGCCTCTCGGCCCCCGTCCTCGGCGGCGCCGCCCGGCTCTCCGCCCCCGTCCGCTACTGGTCCCCGTGCGGCCGCCACCGCTTCGGCCCGGCCACCGTCGGCACCGGGCCCGGCGGCCCCGCCGCCCCCGTCGACGCCGTCACCGCCACCGCCCTGCTCGCCCGCACCGCCGACGGCGACGGCCGGCACACCGACCCCGGCCGGATCGCCGACCTCGCCGCCCGGGTCGCCGACTCCGCCGCCCGCACCGCCGAGATCCTCGCCCACCGCCGCACCACCGCCGACCCCGCCGGACACCCGCCCTTCCTCCGCTCCGAACAGGCGTTGCTGCTCGGCCACCCGCTGCACCCCACCCCCAAGAGCCGCGACGGCCTCGGCCCCGCCGAGAGCCGCGCCTACTCGCCCGAACTCCACGGCTCCTTCCGCCTGCACTGGTACGCCGTCGACCGCTCCCTGCTCGCCGCCGACTCCGCCGAGGGGCAGAGCGCCGACCGGATCACCGAACGGCTCCTCGCCGCCCCCGGCCTCCTCCCGCCCGGCACCGCCGCCCTGCCGCTCCACCCCTGGCAGGCCCGCGAACTCGCGCTGCGCCCCGCCGTCGCCGCCCTGCTCGACCAGGGCCTGCTGCACGACCTCGGCCGGCACGGCGAGCCCTGGCACCCCACCTCCTCCGTCCGCACCGTCACCCGCCCCGGCACCCCCTGGATGCTCAAGCTCTCGCTGGGCCTGCGGATCACCAACTCCCGACGTGAGAACCTCCGTAAGGAACTCCACCGCGGCACCGAGGTCCACCGCCTCCTCGAAGCCGGCCTCGCCGCCGAGTGGCGGGCCGCCCACCCCGGCTTCGGCATCGTCCGCGACCCCGCCTGGATCGGCGTCGACCACCCCGCCCTCACCGACCCCGACGGGCTGTCCACCGTGCTGCGCCGCCAGCCGTTCGGCCCAGCCGACCGCGTCCACTGCCTCGCCGGACTGCTCGCCGAGCAGCCGGTCGGGCAGCGGCTCCACTCCCACCTCGGCCTCGTCCTCGCGGCCCTCGCCGCCCGCACCGGCCGCCGCCCGGGCACCGTCGCCGCCGAATGGTTCCTGCGCTACCTCGACGCCGTCGTCCTGCCCGTCCTCTGGCTCGACGGCACCGCCGGGATCGCCCTGGAGGCCCACCAGCAGAACACCCTCGTCCTGCTCGACGAGGACGGCTGGCCCGTCGGCGGCCGCTACCGCGACAACCAGGGCTACTACTACCGCGACTCCGCCGCCGAACGGCTCACCGCCCGGCTGCCCGGCCTCGGCACCGCCAGCGACACCTTCGTCCCCGACCCGGTCGCCGACGAGCGCTTCGCCTACTACCTCGGCATCAACCACGTCCTCGGCCTGATCGGCGCCCTCGGCGCCCAGCGGCTCGCCGACGAGGAGGTGCTGCTCGCCGCCCTGCGCCGCTTCCTCGCCGGCCCGCGCGCCGCCGCCACCGGCTCCGGCCTGCCCGCCCACCTGCTCACCGCCCCCACCCTGCGCTGCAAGGCCAACCTGCTCACCCGGCTGCACGGCCTCGACGAACTCGTCGGCCCGGTCGAGACGCAGTCCGTCTACGTCGACATCCCCAACCCGGTGGCCGCCGCATGACCCCGCCCGCCGCCCCCGCCCCGGCGGCTCCGGAACCGGGGGAGCGCCCGGCCCCGCCGGACGGCATCGCCGACCTGGGACCGATCGCCACCCCCGCCGGGGAGTTCCGGCTCCGGCCCGTCCGGCTGCCCGACGACCTCCCGCTGATCGCCGGCTGGATGAACGACCCCTCCGTCGACGCCTGGTGGAGCCTGGCCGGCCCGCCCGGACGCACCGAACGGCACCTGCGCGACCAACTCGACGGCGACGGCCGCAGCCTGCCCTGCCTCGGCCTGCTCGACGGCACCCCGATGAGCTACTGGGAGATCTACCGGGCCGACCTCGACCCGATCGCCGCCCACTACCCGGCCGAGCCCCACGACACCGGCCTCCACCTGCTGCTCGGCCCGCCCGCCGCGCGCGGCCGCGGCCTCGGCGCCGTCCTGCTCGACGCCCTCGCCGCGCACGTCCTCGCCCACCGCCCCGCCTGCCGCCGCGTCCTCGCCGAACCCGACGTCCGCAACACCGCCTGCCGCCGCTCCCTCGAACGGGCCGGATTCCGGCAGGACGGCGAGCTCCGACTCCCCGACAAGACCGCCGCACTGATGGTCCGCCCCCGCGCCCGCACCCGCCCGCTCCCCGCACCCCGCGGCGGCGGCGAACCGTACGACCTGCTCGGCGTCGGCATCGGTCCGTTCAACCTCTCCCTCGCCGCGCTCGCCCACGGCGCCGCCGACGCCGTCTCCGCACTGTTCTGCGAGGCCGAGCCCGAGTACCGCTGGCACCCCGGCATGCTCGTCGAGGGCGCCCGGATGCAGGTGCCCTTCCTCGCCGACCTGGTCTCCCTGGTCGACCCCACCAGCCCCTGGTCCTTCCTCAACTACCTGCGGCACCAGGAACGCCTCTTCCCCTTCTACTTCGCCGAGCGCTTCCAGCTCTCCCGCCGCGAGTACGCCCACTACTGCCGCTGGGTCGCCCACCGGCTGCCCAACTGCCGCTTCGGCGCACCCGTCACCGCGCTGCGCTGGGACACCGACGAACGGCTGTTCCGCGCCGAGGCCGGCGGCGAGGAGATCCGCGCCCGCAACGTCGTCCTCGGCGTCGGCACCCGCCCGCACCGGCCGGCCGCCTTCGCCGACCTCGCCGGCCACCCCCGGGTCTGGCACTCCGCCGACTACCTCGCACGCCGCGCCAGCCTCGACGGCGCCCGCGACATCACCGTCCTCGGCTCCGGCCAGTCCGGCGCCGAGGTCTTCCTCGACCTGCTGCGCCACCGCGCGGACGACGGCACCCGGCTGCGCTGGCTCAGCCGCACCCGCGCCCTGGCCCCCATGGAGTACTCCAAGCTCGGCCTGGAGCACTTCACCCCCGACTACACCCGCTACTTCCACAGCCTCCCGCGCGAGGTCCGCGACCGGCTGGTGCCCGCCCAGTGGCAGCTCCACAAGGCCGCCAGCGCGGAGACCCTCGCCGAGATCCACGACCTGCTGTACGAGCGTTCCGTCGGCCGGCCGCCCGGCGGCGACCCGGTCGAGATCGTCCCCGGCACCGCCGTCACGGCCGCCCGCACCGGACCCTGCGGCGGCCTCGAACTCCACTGCCGGCACAGCGACTCCGGGGCCGACCACACCCTGCGCACCGACGCCGTGGTGCTCGCGACCGGCTACCGCGCCACCCGCCCCG
The DNA here is from genome assembly GCF_000717715.1 of Streptomyces sp. NRRL B-24484. Classification (GTDB taxonomy): domain Bacteria; phylum Actinomycetota; class Actinomycetes; order Streptomycetales; family Streptomycetaceae; genus Kitasatospora. The sequence goes on from NZ_JOAI01000030.1 coordinate 55,677, forward strand.
ACGCCCTCGACCCGATCGCCGACCTCATCGACTGGGACGAGCAGGGCCGCTACCGCGTCGACCTGGACCACCGGGTCGCCACCCGGCCCGGACTCACCGGCGGCCTCTACGTGCAGAACGCCGAACTGCACACCCACGGCGTCGGCACCCCCGACCTCGGGCTCGGCGCCCACCGCGCCGCCGTGATCCTCAACGCCGTCGCCGGCAAGGAGCTCCACCCGCTGCCTGCCCGCACCGCCTGGACGAGCTTCGCCCCGCCCGGCGGGGTCTGAGCCCCGCCGGTCCGCCGTGGCGCCGTACCGCCGGTCCGCCGTGGCGCCGTACCGCCGGTCCGCCGGTCCGCCGTGGCGCCGTACCGCCGGTCCGCCGGTCCGCCGTGGCGTCCGGGGCCGGGCCGGGGCGCACGGGGCGCCCGGCCCGGCGGGCGCCCCGGCCCCGCCCGCCGCAGCGCGCACCGATTGTCGGCGGCGCGCAATAAGGTGGGCGGCGTCATGACGAACGACTCCGCACCCCTGCCCCTGCCGGGCGACGACACGCCGGCCCCCGTACCGCGCTCCCGCATCCCCGAGCTGCTGCACGCTGCCGTCACCGCGGTCGGCGGCATCGAGCGCCCCGGCCAGGTCAGGATGGCCGAGGCCGTCGCGGACGCGGTCGACGAGGGCGAACACCTCCTCGTCCAGGCCGGCACCGGCACCGGAAAGTCCCTCGCCTACCTGGTGCCCGCCCTCGCCCACGGCGACCGCGTGGTGGTCGCCACCGCCACCCTCGCCCTGCAGCGCCAGCTCGTCGAGCGCGACCTGCCGCGCACCGTCGACGCCCTGCACCCCGTGCTGCGCCGCCGCCCGGCCTTCGCGATGCTCAAGGGCCGCTCCAACTACCTGTGCCTGCACCGGGTGCACGAGGGCACCCCGGCGGACGAGGGCGAGGGCCTGTTCGACGCCGCCGAGGTGCTCGGCGGCCCGAGCAGCAAGCTCGGCCAGGACGTGGTGCGGCTGCGCGAGTGGGCGGACGAGACGGAGACCGGCGACCGGGACGACCTCTCGCCGGGCGTCTCCGACAAGGCCTGGGCCCAGCTGTCGGTCAGCTCCTCCGAGTGCCTCGGCGCCTCCAAGTGCCCGTACGGCCAGGAGTGCTTCGCGGAGGCCGCGCGCGAGCGGGCCAAGGTGGCGGACGTCGTCGTCACCAACCACGCGATGCTCGCGATCGACGCGATCGAGGGCGCGCCGGTGCTGCCCGAGCACGGGCTGCTGATCATCGACGAGGCGCACGAGCTGGTGAACCGGGTGACCGGCGCCGCCACGGCGGAGCTCACCGTCCACGCGGTGAACCGGGCCGTCCGGCGGGCCGCCAAGCTCGCCAACGAGAAGTCGGTGGACGCCCTCCAGGCCGCCGCCGAGAACTACCACGGGCTGATGGAGACCGCGCAGCCCGGCCGGGTCGAGGAACTGCCCGAGTACCTCGCCTACGCCGTGACCGCGATCCGGGACGCCGCCCGCCAGGTCATCACCTCGCTCGGCGAGACGAGGGACCGCTCGCTCTCGGACGAGGACGCGGTGCGCAAGCAGGCCATGGCCTCCGCCGAGTCGCTGCACGAGACGGCGGACCGGCTGCTCCAGGACTCCGCCTACGACGTGGTGTGGATCGAGCGCAGCGACCGGTTCGGGGCCGGCACGGCCTCGCTGCGGGTCGCCCCGCTCTCCGTCTCCGGTCTGCTGCGGGAGAACCTCTACCGGGACCGCTCGGTGGTGCTCACCTCGGCGACGCTCAAGCTGGGCGGCGACTTCAACGGCGTGGCCGCATCGGTCGGGCTGCCGGCGGAGGGCCGGCTGCCGGACGAGCGGACGGCCGTCGAGCCGGAGCCCGACGGCGGCGAGGACGTTCCGCCGACCTGGCGCGGCCTCGACGTCGGCTCGCCGTTCACCTACCCCAAGCAGGGCATCCTCTACGTCGCCAAGCACCTGCCGCCGCCCGGCCGCGAGCCGGACCGGCCGGCCATGCTGGACGAGCTCGCCGAGCTGATCGGCGCGGCCGGCGGGCGCACGCTCGGCCTGTTCTCCTCGATGCGGGCCGCGCAGGCCGCGGCGGAGGCGCTGCGCGAGCGGCTGGACAACCGCATCCTGCTGCAGGGCGAGGAGACGCTCGGCGAGCTGATCAAGGCGTTCGCCTCGGACGCCGAGTCCTGCCTGTTCGGCACCCTGTCGCTCTGGCAGGGCGTCGACGTGCCCGGATCGGCCTGCCAGCTGGTGGTCATGGACCGCATCCCCTTCCCGCGGCCGGACGACCCGCTGATGAGCGCCCGGCAGAAGGCGGTGGAGGAGGCCGGCGGCAACGGCTTCATGGCCGTGGCGGCGACCCATGCGGCGCTGCTGATGGCGCAGGGCGCGGGACGGCTGGTCCGCGCGGCGGACGACCGCGGCGTGGTGGCGGTGCTCGACCCGCGCCTGGCCACCGCCCGGTACGGCGGGTTCTTCCGCTCGTCGATGCCGGACTTCTGGTACACCAACGACCGCAACCAGGTCCGCCGCTCACTGGCGGCGATCGACGCCTCGGCCCCGCCGGTGAAGCCGGTCCGGTAGCCGGGGCGCGCCGTGCACCTCCCGCTCGGTCGGGGATGGGCCGGTCAGGGCAAGCAGAAGGGGGCGCGGGGAGCCGCGCGGGCCGTGTGCCCCGCGCAGTTCTCCGCGCCCCCGGCGCGCTGCCCGTCAGAGGCGTCGCAGCACCGCGACGACCTTGCCGAGGATGGTGGCGTTGTCGCCCGGGATCGGGTCGTACGCCGGGTTGTGCGGCATCAGCCAGATCTTGCCGTCCTCGCGCTTGAGGCGCTTGACGGTGGCCTCGCCGTCGATCATCGCCGCGACGATGTCGCCGTTCTCGGCGACCGGCTGCCGGCGGACGGTGACCCAGTCCCCGTCGCAGATCGCCGCCTCGATCATCGAGTCGCCGCGGACGGTGAGCGCGAAGAGCTCGCCCTCGCCGACCAGCTGACGCGGCAGCGGGAAGACGTCCTCGACGGTCTGCTCGGCGAGGATCGGGCCACCCGCCGCGATCCGGCCGACCAGCGGCACGTAGGAGGTCGAGGGGCGGCCGGCCGTCTCCGCGGTGTTGGGGCGGGCGACCTCGACGCCGCGGACCTCGTAGGCACGCGGGCGGTGCGGGTCGCGGCGGAGGAAGCCCTTGCGCTCCAGGGCCATCAGCTGGTGGGCGACGGAGGAGGTGGAGGAGAGGCCGACGGCCTGGCCGATCTCGCGCATGGAGGGCGGGTACCCCCGGCGCTGGACCGAGTCCCGGATGACCTCGATGACCCGGCGCTGGCGCTCCGTCAGGCCGGCCTCGTCGGTGCGGATGCCGGGCGGCCGGCCGGGCAGGGAGCGGGTGGGGACGGTCGCGCCGAGCACGGCATCCTGCACGGCGGCGTGCTCGATCGGCTGGCTACGGCTCATGCTGTGGTCCACGCCTTGCTGGTCCGTGGTGCGCGCGGAGCGCTCCTGCACCGGGATGGAGTTGCTCTTGAGTTCTACGGTGTTCATCGCGGCCCCTCATTGGACAGGCGTTTCTCCCTTGCCCTGCTCAACTGGTGCCCCTATCGAAAGGTTGCGCCAAACACACGTTCGAGTGAATTATTTAGCAGTCTGCTGACTCGATCAAGGCTTTGGGTGTACATCGATTAAATGTTCGACTCCGGGCAGTCTATTTCACCCTCCCCGGAGATTTCGACCCGGTCCGCGGAACACGCCGCGCGGGTGGCGGTGCGAACACTGCGGACGAACCGGATCCGTTCGGCGTGGCGAAGCCCCCGAGCGCTAGATCTTGTGCCAGTCTCACCCGTCGGGCCCACAGGTTGTGGTCGAGCTTGCTGTGGACCCCCGCTCATCGCGTAGAGTGGCCCGGTCCGCTGTCACGCCCTTCGGGAGGGAGTCCTCAGGTGCACTGCCCCTTCTGCCGGCATCCCGACAGCCGGGTCGTGGACAGCCGGGCCAGCGACGACGGCAGTTCCATCCGCCGCCGCCGCCAGTGCCCCGACTGCGGCCGCCGTTTCACCACGGTCGAAACCGCGACCCTGATGGTGATCAAGCGCAGTGGCGTCACCGAGCCCTTCTCCCGCGAGAAGGTGATCTCCGGCGTCCGCAAGGCCTGCCAGGGCCGGCCGGTCACCGAGGACGCGCTCGCGCAGCTGGGCCAGCGGGTCGAGGAGTGCGTGCGCGCCTCCGGCAGCGCCGAGCTGTCCACCCACGACGTCGGCCTGGCCATACTGGGCCCGCTCAAGGAGCTCGACGTCGTCGCGTACCTGAGGTTCGCGTCGGTCTACCGGGCCTTCGACGGCCTGGAGGACTTCGAGGCCGCCATCGCGGAGCTCCGCGCCGAGCGGCCGTTCGTCCCGGAGGACGGCGCCGCGCTGCCCTCCCCCGCCGCCGCGCCCTAGGGCCGCGGCCAAGGTCCACCGCTCCGGCCGTCCGCGGCCGGCGCGCGCCCGCGCAACGGTTACAGAACACAACACAACGTGCGAAAGCGGTCACCGTTCGAGGCTGCCCGCACACCAGGAAGCGAACCACCGGATGCCCCGTAAGCCGGAAGCATCGGGGCGTCCAGGGCGTTTGCCCAGGAGGAGGAGAAGAAGTGACTGACACGACGAGCGGTTCCGCACGCGGGTCGAAGTCCGCGAAGGCGACCAAGGCGGGCGGCAAGGCGCCCGAGGGCGGGCTGCGGATCGGGCGCATCTACACCACTCCTGGCGTCCACCCCTACGACCAGGTGACCTGGGAGCGCCGCGACGTCGTCATGACCAACTGGCGTGACGGCTCGATCAACTTCGAGCAGCGCGGCGTGGAGTTCCCCGACTTCTGGTCGGTCAACGCGGTCAACATCGTGACCTCGAAGTACTTCCGCGGCGCCGTGGGCACCCCGCAGCGCGAGTGGAGCCTCAAGCAGATCATCGACCGCGTGGTGCTCACCTACCGCGCCGCCGGTGAGAAGCACGGCTACTTCGCCACCCCGGAGGACGCCGAGACCTTCGAGCACGAGCTGACCCACGCCCTCCTCCACCAGGTGTTCAGCTTCAACTCGCCGGTCTGGTTCAACGTCGGCACCAAGCAGCCCCAGCAGGTCTCCGCCTGCTTCATCCTGGCCGTCGACGACTCCATGGAGTCGATCCTCGACTGGTACAAGGAAGAGGGCATGATCTTCAAGGGCGGCTCCGGCGCCGGCCTCAACCTCTCCCGGATCCGCTCCTCCAAGGAGCTGCTGTCCTCCGGCGGCAACGCCTCCGGCCCGGTCTCCTTCATGCGCGGCGCCGACGCCTCCGCCGGCACCATCAAGTCGGGCGGCGCCACCCGCCGCGCGGCCAAGATGGTCGTCCTGGACGTCGACCACCCGGACGTCGAGGCCTTCATCGAGACCAAGGTGAAGGAGGAGGAGAAGATCCGCGCCCTGCGCGACGCCGGGTTCGACATGGACCTGGGCGGCGACGACATCACCTCCGTCCAGTACCAGAACGCCAACAACTCCGTCCGCGTCTCGGACGAGTTCATGACGGCGGTCGAGAACGGCACCGCCTTCGGCCTGCGTGCCCGGATGACCGGCGAGGTCATCGAGACCGTCGACGCCAAGCAGCTCTTCCGCAAGATGGCCGAGGCCGCCTGGGCCTGTGCCGACCCGGGCATCCAGTACGACTCGACCATCAACCACTGGCACACCTGCCCGGAGTCCGGCCGCATCAACGCGTCCAACCCCTGCTCCGAGTACATGCACCTGGACAACTCCAGCTGCAACCTCGCCTCGCTCAACCTGATGAAGTTCCTCCGCGACGACGACTCCTTCGACGCCGGGACCTTCGCCAAGGTCGTCGAGCTGGTCATCACCGCGATGGACATCTCCATCTGCTTCGCCGACTTCCCGACCGAGAAGATCGGCGAGACCACCCGCGCCTTCCGCCAGCTCGGCATCGGCTACGCCAACCTCGGCGCCCTGCTGATGGCCACCGGCCACGCGTACGACTCCGAGGGCGGCCGCGCGCTGGCCGGCGCCATCACCTCGCTGATGACCGGCACCGCCTACCGCCGCGGCGCCGAACTCGCCGGCGTGGTCGGCCCGTACGAGGGCTACGCCCGCAACGCCGCCGCCCACCGCCGGGTGATGCAGCAGCACGCGGACGCCAACGCCGCCGCCGTCGCGGTCGACGACCTGGACGCCCCGGTGTGGGCCGCCGCCACCGAGACCTGGGGCGACGTGATCCGCCTGGGCGCCGCGAACGGCTTCCGCAACGCGCAGGCCTCCGTGCTCGCCCCGACCGGCACCATCGGCCTGATGATGGACTGCGACACCACCGGCGTCGAGCCGGACCTCGCACTGGTCAAGTTCAAGAAGCTCGTCGGCGGCGGCTCGATGCAGATCGTCAACGGCACCGTGCCGCGCGCCCTGAAGCGCCTCGGCTACCAGGACGAGCAGGTCGAGGCGGTCGTCGCCCACATCGCCGAGCACGGCAACGTGATCGACGCCCCGGGCCTCAAGTCCGCCCACTACGAGGTCTTCGACTGCGCGATGGGCGAGCGCTCCATCTCGCCGATGGGCCACGTGCGGATGATGTCGGCGATCCAGCCGTGGATCTCCGGCGCCATCTCCAAGACGGTCAACATGCCCGAGAACGCCTCGGTCGAGGACGTCGAGGAGATCTACTTCGAGGCGTGGAAGCTCGGTGTGAAGGCGCTCGCCATCTACCGCGACAACTGCAAGGTCGGCCAGCCGCTCTCGGCCAAGACCAAGACCCCGGCCGTCGAGGAGAAGGCCGCCGCGGCGCCCGCCGCGGTCGAGAAGGTCGTCGAGTACCGCCCCGTCCGCAAGCGCCTCCCGAAGGGCCGCCCGGGCATCACCACCTCCTTCACGGTCGGCGGCGCCGAGGGCTACATGACGGCCAACTCCTACCCGGACGACGGCCTGGGCGAGGTCTTCCTGAAGATGTCCAAGCAGGGTTCGACCCTCGCGGGCATGATGGACGCCTTCTCGATCGCCGTCTCGGTCGGCCTGCAGTACGGCGTGCCGCTGGAGACCTACGTCTCGAAGTTCACCAACATGCGCTTCGAGCCGGCCGGTCTGACCGACGACCCGGACGTGCGGATGGCGCAGTCGATCGTCGACTACATCTTCCGCCGCCTGGCGCTGGACTTCCTGCCGTTCGAGACCCGTTCCGCGCTCGGCATCCACTCCGTCGAGGAGCGGACCCGGCACCTGGAGACGGGCTCGTACGAGCCGGTCGAGGAGGAGGACGTGGACGTGGAGGGCCTCGCCCAGTCCGCGCCGCTCGCCGCCCCCCGGGCCGCCGAGCCCGCCCCGGCGAAGCCGCAGGCCGCCCCGGCCCGGGCCCACAACTCGACCGAACTGGTGGAGATCCAGCTGGGCCTGAACGCCGACGCGCCGCTCTGCTTCTCCTGCGGCACCAAGATGCGCCGCGCCGGCAGCTGCTACCTCTGCGAGGGCTGCGGCTCCACCAGCGGCTGCAGCTGACCCCGGGCGGGCCGCGCCGGACACGACGTCCGGCGCGGCCCGCGGGGGTGGCCGAACAGCAGCTCACGAAGGGGACCGGCCGTCGGCCGGTCCCCTTCGCCGTGCCTGCGTGCTGCGGGACACGACACCGGGCGGGTGCCGTGTCCCGGCCCGGCCGGCGGGGTGGTGCGGCATGATGGGCGGATGGAACTGGAGCCGCACCGGCGCGAGTTGGTGGCGTTCTGCTACCGGATGACGGGCTCGTTCCACGAGGCCGAGGACCTGGTGCAGGAGACCCTGCTGCGCGCCTGGAAGGCCCGTGACCGCTACGACCCGGCGCGTGCCTCGGTGCGGACCTGGTTGTACCGGATCGCCGCCAACGTGTGCCTGACGGCACTGGAGGGGCGCGGGCGGCGGCCGCTGCCGTCCGGACTGGGAGCGCCGAGCGAGGACCCGGGGGCGCCGCTCGTGCCGGCGCAGGACGTCCCCTGGCTGGAGCCGTTCCCGGACGCCCGGTACGACGCGGAGGTCCGGGCCGACCTCCGGCTCGCCTGGGTGGCCGCCGTGCAGCACCTGCCGGCGCGCCAGCGCGCGGTGCTCGTCCTGCGCGAGGTGCTGGCCTTCTCCGCCGCCGAGGTCGCCGAGCAGTTGGGGACCACCGTCGCCGCGGTGAACAGCGCGCTGCAGCGCGCCCGCGCGGCCGTGGCCGACGTGGGCGACGCCGGCGAGGTCCGCGAGCCGGACGACCCCGAGGTGCAGGCGGTGGTCCGGCGCTACGTGCGGGCGTTCGAGGCGGCCGACGTCGGCGCGCTGGTGCGGCTGCTGGCCGAGGACGCCGTCCTGGAGATGCCGCCCGTGCCGCTGTGGTACCGGGGCAGCCGGGACTACGGCCTGTTCCTGGAACGGGTCTTCCGGATGCGCGGCACCGGGTGGGGCGTGCGTCCGCTCACCGCCAACGGGCAGCCCGCGTTCGCCGCCTACGCGCCCGGGCCCGACGGCGGACTCCTTCTGCACACGGTGCAGGTGCTCACGGTCGCCCGCGGCCGCGTGACGCACAACGTGGTGTTCGCGGATCCGCGCGTCCTCGAAGCATTCCGCCTGCCGCCACGGATTTCCCCCGAGGAGTTCCGGCGGCGGCGATGAGTCCGGGCGGTGCCGCCGGTACGTACCGGTGAACACCGCACCGAAGGGAATCCGCCGTGAGCGTCATCGTCATCGAATTCACCACCCTGGACGGCATCGTGTCCGACCCGGACGGCTCCGGGGGGACTCCGCCGGGCGGCTGGGCCTTCCGGTTCGGCCGGGAGGCGGTCGCCGGGGACAAGTTCCGGCTGGGCAGCACGCTGGACGAGGGGGTCATGCTGTTCGGGCGGGAGACCTGGCAGCTGTTCTCCCGGCTGTGGCCGGGACGCGACGACCCCTTCGCCGTCCGGCTGAACGCGGTGCCCAAGCTCGTCGCCTCGCGCACCCTCACCGACACCTCGGCGTGGGCGAACTCCCGGCTGCTGGAGGGCGACCTGGTCGACACGGTCAAGCGGGAGCGGCGCGACGTGATCGTCACGGGCAGCCTGAGCGTCGTGCACCGGCTGATGGCCGAGGACCTGGTCGACGAGTACCGGCTGCTGACCTTCCCGACCGTCCTCGGCACCGGTCGGCGCCTCTTCCCGGCCGAGGGCCCGCTCGTCGACCTGGAGTGCCGGTCGGTGCAGCGGATCGGCGCCGCCGTCCTGACGCGTTGGACCAGGCCCGCCTGAGCCCCGCTGCTACTGGATTCGTACGCCGAGGGCCGGACCCCTGGTCGGGTCCGGCCCTCGGGCGCGTGTGCGGTGGGGTCAGTGGGTGGTGCTCAGGGACGGCAGGGGCCACTCGCGGTGGAATGCGGGCAGCGGGAGGTCGGCCTTGAGGAGGGGGGTGCCGAGGATCTTGATCTGGGCGTAGAGCCTGCCGTTGATGTCGAGGCCGGCGGTGTTGGTCCAACTGCCTTCGACGTGCGGGGGCTTGCCGGTGGTGTCGAGGGTCACCGAGCCGGCCACCCGGGAGGTCAGGTGGGGCTCGATGCTTGCGGCGACGCCGACGGTGTCGTACAGGCCGACGGAGGCCTCGGCGGTGAGGCCGGTGCGCAGGGAGCCCTCGCCGCTGAGCTTGGCGCGGACGGGTCCGACGGTGGTGGTGCCGGGGTCGGCGGCGGTCGTCCAGCCCTTGCCCTTGGCGTAGTCGGCGTGGACGGCCCAGGCGCCGTCGAGGTCCTGCTCGGCCTCGACGGTGAGCTTGCCGTCGGCGCCGACGGTCAGGTAGCAGGTGAGGTCGAGGTTGACCACCACGGGGAAGCCGGCGACGGTGAGCACGGGGCTGGCGCTGAGCTTGGCGAGCGGGACCCGCAGCGGGTTGGGGCTCGCCGCGAGGGTGGCGTCGACCTTCCAGTCGGCGTGGGCGCCGAGGCCGAAGCCGACCCGGGCCTTCTCGATGCCGCCCTTGAGGATGCCGCGGCCGTCGTAGGAGAAGTCGACGGAGGGGTCGAGGCGGATGCCGGCGGCGAGGTCGGCCTTGGCCCCGCCGGGCAGCGGGACGCTGGTGCTCGCGTCGAGGGAGAGCTGGGCGGAGGCGGAGCCGTTGCCGCCGCCGGGGCGGGTGGTGAAGCCGACCTTGAGGTCCTTGACCAGCGGCTGGACGTGGATGCCGTGGACGTCGATCGCCCTGTGCTGTTCGGTGGCGGTGGCGCCGAGCAGTTCGGCGACCTCGGCGGGGCGGGTGGTGACCTCGACCGTGTCGCCCTCGGCCTTCTGCACGCCGGTGACGGCGACCAGCGCGCCGCGGGGTGCGGCGGGGGTGGGCGGGCTGGCGATCAGCTGGCCGGTGCGGACGGTGTCCGGTGCGGCGGAGGCCGAGGCGGACGCGGACGTGGAGGCGGAGGCGGTGGCGTTCGGGCTGTGCGGGGCACCGGTGGTGCGGGAGCCGCCGGGGGTGGTGCTGCTGCCCCGGGTGCTGCCGGTGTTCCCGGTGTGCAGGGTGGCGCGGCCGCTGGCCGGGTCGTAGGCGACGAGGGCGACCGTCCGGCCGGTGCCGGCGGCCGGCTTGCCGGAGGTCGCCGGGCTCGCGACCGCGGCGGCCGGGGCCGCGGCGGCGGGGGTGTCGGTGCTGCTCGGGACGGTCGCGGCCGGGGCCGGCGCGGTCTCCGTGGTGAGGGCCGCGGCGGCGAGGGCCGGCTCGGCGGCGGGTGCGGAGGCGGCGCAGCCGGTGGCGGTGAGCAGCAGGCCGGTGGCCAGTGCGGGGAGCGCACGGGAGCGTATGGACATGCAGAGGGTTCGCCTTCGAGGTGGTGAGGGCAGGGTGAGGCCGGACGGGGGTGGCCGACCGACGCATTCCTTGGCATGTTACTGACGAGTCATCGGTTGGACGAAAGTGACGCAGGCTCAACTTTCTGGAGGTGGATGCCGGATGAGTTTCGGATGGCACGCCCGGCGGGTGGCGGATTCGAGGTTGCCGCTCCGGGTGAGGGTGGCGGCGCTGCGGTCGTGCGTGCAGCTGTACCGGCCGCTGGGGTTCCACGGGACGCTGGACCGTCTGGCGTGGCTGGCCGGGCCGTTCCAGCGGGACGAGGCGGCGCTGTTGCGGGCGCTGGCCGTGCTGGAGGAGGACCGCAGTCGCTGGCTGGCCGAGCTGGACGCGTACGCGCGGTCGCGGCGGACGGGCAAGCGCTGCGGTCGCCGCATGCCGAGGGAGGGGGAGCGGAACCCGAACGACCGGACGTACTGGTCCGTGTGAGGCACTGCCGTTGTGATCGTTCCGGGCCGGGTGTCAACCAGGGTTGACAGGAGCCCCGGTGTCAACCTAAGTTGACAACATGAGCGAGACGAGACAGCTCGCCGCGGACGCGAGCAGCCGCGACCCCGCGATCGGCCTCCGGGCCGTCCGGGCTCTGCGGGACCTGGCCGACCGGCTGGAGGACCTCCAGGTCGGCAACGCGCGCGAGCAGGGCTGGTCCTGGCAGGAGATCGCCGCCTGCCTCGGGGTCAGCCGACAGGCGGTGCACAAGAAGTACGCCAAGCGGATCTTCGGTTCGAGAGGGGAGGGCTGACCGTGTTCGAGCGGTTCACGGACGGCGCGCGCCGCGTCGTCATGCAGGCCCAGGTCGAGGCGCGCGAACTCGGCCACGAGAAGGTCGGCACCGAGCACCTGCTGCTCGGCATCCTGCACGACCCGGCCGACCCGGTGGCCGCACTGCTGGCCGCCGACGGCCTCGACCACGAGTCCGCCCGGGCCGAGGTCGTCCGGCTCTCCGGCGGCCAGGTCGACGGCCGGGCGCTGGCCGCGATCGGCGTCGACCTCGACGCCGTCCGGGCGGCCGTGGAGTCCGCGTTCGGCGAGGGCGCCCTGGAGCGCCGGCCCGCCGACGGACGCCGGGCCGGGAAGCACAGCCGGCTCACCCCGCGCGCCCGCAAGACCCTGGAGCTCTCGCTGCGTGAGACCCTCCGCCTCAAGCAGAAGGAGATCGCCACCGGCCACCTCCTGCTCGGCCTGGTCCGCGAGGGCCAGGGCCTGGGCGCGGCGGTGCTGTCCGGCCACGGCGTGGACTTCGCCAAGCTACGCCGGGACGTGGAGGCGGTCCTCGGTTGACCCGGCGCCGCCCCGAAGCGTGCCCCGGCGGGCCGTTCCCACATCGCGGAACGGCCCGCCGGACGTCTTCACAGGCCCTTCCGCCCCGCGGTTACCGGGTGGTACGGGCGCGGAGCGTCATGCTGTGCGACTGTGCGTCAACTCGGGCATTGAGTCGAAAACCTGAATGGATATGATCTGGCGACCGCGTGTACCGATCAAATGAGCGGAACGCGCCCGGCCGTACGCCGCGCCGGCCCGCCCGGCGTGCCCGCCGCCGGTCCCGCGGTCGCCCTGCTCCGCCGCCGACGCCGCACGAGGATCAGACAGATGAGAGCTCGCACGCGCCCCGCCCGGGCGGCGTACCAGGGATCCGACGGCGCACTCGCGGTCCGCGCCGGGGCCGGGATCGTCCTCGGCGCCGCGGCCGCGGCCACCGCCGTCGCCCTCACCCCCTCCGTCCACCGCGCCGCCGTCGCAGGCGTCGCCGCCGTCGCCGCCGTGCTCTGGTGCGGCCTCGTCGGCTGGACGGCCAAGCTCGGACTCCGCGCCCGCGCCGCCGAGCGCACCCTCGCCGACGTCCGGCGCGAACTCGCCGAGACCGGCGCCGCCGCCGGCGCGCTGCACACCGAACTCACCGCCGCCCACACCGCGGCCGGCGCCCTGCGCGCCGCCCTCGCCAACGCCCAGGCGGAGACCGCCGAGATCCGCACCGACCTGGAGCAGGCCCGCGCCGACGAGCACGCCCTGCGCGCCGAACTCGCCGCGCTCCACGAGGCGCACAGCGCCGCCGTCCGGGAACGCACCGAACTGGCCGCCCTCCGCGACCAGGTGCTGCCCCGGGTGGTCGAGAAGCTGCGCGCGGGCGCCTCGGTCGACACCGCCCTCACCGGCCACGACCTGCCTGTCCACCACGCACTGCTGCGCACCGTCGCCGAGGCCGTCGGCCGCGGCGAACGCCAGCGCGCCGCCGCCCTCGCCGTCTGCGCCACCGCCGCCGGCCGCGTCCAGGCACTGGCCACGAGCATGCACGCCGAACTGCGCGACATGCAGCACCGGCACGGCGAGGACGTCCTCGGCGACCTGCTCGTCCTCGACCACTCCACCGCCCAGGTCGGCCGGATGGCCGACTCCATCGCGGTGCTCACCGGCGCCCGCTCCGGCCGCCGCTGGACGAAGCCGATCGGCGTCGAGTCGATCCTGCGCGGCGCCCTCGGCCGGATCGGCGCCTACCAGCGCGTCCGGCTGCACAACGCCTCCACCGCCGCGGTGGCCGGCTTCGCCGCCGAGGGCGTGATGCACGTCCTCGCCGAACTCCTCGACAACGCCGCCAACTTCTCCGCCCCGCCGGCCGAGGTGCACGTCTACGTCGAGGAGGCCCACTCCGGCCTCGTCGTCACCGTCGAGGACGGCGGACTCGGCCTCAGCGACAGCTGGCTGCGCCGCGCCGAACAGGCCGTCTCCGCCCAGCCGCTGGACCTCAGCGCGCTCTCCGCCGGCACCCGGCTCGGCCTCGCCGTGGTCGGCTCGCTCGCCCGCAAGCACGGCCTGTCGATCTCCTTCCGGCCGTCCGCGCGCGGCGGCACCGGCGTCGTGGTGCTGATCCCCGAGCAGCTGATCAGCCACCCCGCACCCGCCCTCGCCCGGGCCCTGGACGCCGAGCGCCGCGCCGCGGCCGCCGCACCGGTCGCGGTCGCACCGGCGCCCGGCGCACCGCGCCCGGCCCGGCCCGTCCTGGAGCCCGCCCGGCCGGCCGCCCCCGCGGACCCCGCCGACGGCCCCGGCACCACCGCGGGCCCGGACAACACGGACAGCGACGCCGGCAACGAGGCCGGCGCCGACACCCCGCCCGCCGCCCGGACCCTGCCGCAGCGCCGCCGCGGGCAGACCCTGGCGGCGGCCGCGCCGGCGGGCCAGCCCGCTCCGCCGCCGCGGACCGAACGCTCCGCCGCCCTCTCCGCGGCCCGCTTCGGCGCGTTCCGCAAGGCCCTGCAAGGGGCCGAGTCCCCCGACGCCCACGCGAAGGACGATGCCTGATGAGCAGCAGCACCGACCGCGACCTCGACTGGCTGCTGGAGAACCTGCTGACGGCCACCCCCGGTGCCCGGCACGCCCTGGTGCTCTCCGCCGACGGACTGAAGCTCTGCCACACCGCCGCCCTCGGCACCGACCAGGCCGACCAGCTCGCCGCGATCGCCTCCGGCATGCAGAGCCTGGCCCACGGCGCCTCCATCGAGTTCGGCGACGCCGCGGGCGGCGTCCGCCAGTCGATGACCGAGTTCCACGGCGGCATCCTGTGCATCGTCGCCGCCGGTGAGGGCGCCCACCTCGCGGTCGTCACCGACGACGACGCCGACGTCGGCGTGGTCGGGCACAACATGCACGGGCTGATCGAGCAGATCGGGGTGTTCCTGAGCGCCCCGGCGCGCGAGATCGAGGCAGGGGTGTGACGCGGCCGCTCGCCGGCCGGGACGAGGACCCGGACCGGCTCTACACCGTGACCCGCGGCCGCAGCCGGCCGCCCGAGCACGCCTTCGACCTGGTCACCCTGGTCGTCACCGAGCAGGAGCCGGTGCCCGGCATGCAGTCCGAGCACGCCCGCATCCTGACCCTGTGCGCCACCCCGACGGCCGTGGTCGAGCTCGCCGCCGAACTCGCCCTGCCGGTCAGCGTGGTGAAGATCCTGCTGGGCGACCTGCTGGAGGCCGGCCGGATCACCGCCCGCCACCCCAGGTTCGCCCCGTCCAAGGCACGCCTGCCCGACCTCGACACGCTGAAGCAGGTGCTGCATGGTCTCCAACAGCTCTGACACCCTCGCCCCGGCCGGCAGGGCACCGCTCAGCAGCACCGCCGCGAACGGCCTGAAGATCGTCGTGGTGGGCGGCTTCGGCGTCGGCAAGACCACCCTGGTCGGCTCGGTGAGCGAGATCCGCCCGCTCAACACCGAGGAGACGATGACCCGCGCCGGCGAGGGCGTGGACGACCTCACCGGGGTGCAGGGCAAGCGGTCGACCACCGTCGCCTTCGACTTCGGCCGGATCACCCTCGGCGCCGAGAACGTCCTCTACCTCTTCGGCGCCCCCGGCCAGGAGCGCTTCTGGTTCCTCTGGGACCGGCTGTTCACCGGCGCCCTCGGCGCCGTGGTGCTGGTCGACACCCGCCGGCTGGAGGAGTCCTGGTACGCCATCGACCGGCTGGAGCACCACGGCACGCCCTTCGTGGTCGTCCGCAACAACTTCGGGGCGCCCGAGCACACCCTCGCCGAGGTGAGGGCCGCCCTCGACCTCGCCGAGCACGTCCCGCTGGTGGAGTGCGACGCACGGGACCGCGAGTCGAGCAAGCAGGTGCTGATCGAGCTTGTCCGCCACCTGCACCGCATGGCCGAGGCCGAGGCCTCCGGAGAGGACACCCCGTGACCGAGCCCGTCACCACCCCGCCGCCCGGCTGCCCGGCCCACGCGGACGCCGCGCCGCTGTACGGGCCGCGGTTCCAGACCGACCCCGGCGCGCTCTACCAGGAGCTGCGCGACCGCCACGGCCCGGTCGCACCCGTCGAACTCGCCGGCGGCGTCCCCGCCTGGCTGGTCATCGGCTACCGCGAACTCCAGCTCGTCACCGGCCAGCCCAAGGTCTTCGGCCGGGACTCCACCCGCTGGAACCAGTGGCCGAACATCCCCGAGGACTGGCCGCTCAAGCCGATGATGGCGCCCGTCCCCTCGATCCTCTACGCCGAGGGCGCCGAGCACCAGCGCCGCTCCTCCGCCGTCACCGACGCCCTCGCCGCCGTCGACCCGTACGAACTGCGGGTCCACTGCGAGGAGATCGCCGACCGGCTGATCGACGGCTTCGCCGGGCGCGGCGAGGCCGACCTGGTCGCCGACTACGCCCACCGGCTGCCGCTGCTGGTGCTCTGCCGGCTCTTCGGCCTCGACGAGGACGAGGCCCCGGTGCTGATCCGCGGCCTGCTCGCGATGCTCGACGGCGGCGCGGACGCCCAGGAGGGCGCCCAGCAGCTGCTCACCGTCATGCTCGGACTCGTCCACCGGCGCCGCGAGATCCCCGCCGCCGACGCCACCTCGCGGCTGCTCGCCCACGAGGCCGGGCTGAACGACGAGGAGGTCATGCGCGACCTGCGGGTGCTGCTGATCGCTGGCCACCAGCCGCTCGCCTACTGGATCTCCAACGCGCTGCGGCTGATGCTCACCGACGAGCGGTTCGCCGCCTCCCTCTCCGGCGGCCGCCGCTCGATCGGCCAGGCCCTCGGCGAGGCCCTCTGGGAGGACACGCCGACCCAGATCTTCGCCGGCCGCTGGGCGACCCGCGACGTCCACCTCGGCGGCCAGCGGATCGCCAAGGGCGACATGGTGCTGCTCGGCTTCGCCGGCGCCAACGCCGACCCGACGGTCCGCCAGGACTCCGGCCGCCCCGCCGAGGGCAACCGCGCCTACCTGAGCTTCTCCGCCGGCGACCACGGCTGCCCCTACCCGGCCCGCGAGGCCGCCGAGGTGATCGCCAACACCGCGATCGAGGTGCTGCTCGACCGGCTGCCGGACCTGCGCCTCGCGGTCTCCGAGAGCGCCCTGGTCTGGCGCCCCTCGGCGTGGGTGCGCGGACTGATGGCACTGCCGGTGGCCTTCACCCCCGGCTACGTGGCGGAGTGACGAGACCCGAGGAGGGGCACGGATGACCGAACCGACCGCAGGGACCGCAGTGGCCGAGGTGACCGGACCCGGCGTGCCGGCCGCGCCGACCGCCGACGCGCCGTTCGTGATGGACCCGCTGGCCCTCGACAACGCCGCCGAGGGCGCCCGGCTGCGCGCCGCCGGCCCGGTGGTCCCGGTCGAGCTGATGGGCGTCCGCGGCTGGGCGGTCACCCGGCACGCCGAGGCCCGCAAACTGCTCACCGACGCCCGGCTGGTCAAGGACGCGACGCACTGGGCGGCGTTCCGGCGCGGCGAGGTGCCCAGGACCTGGCCGCTGATCGGCCTGGCCGTGCCCGGCCCCTCGATGGTCACCACCGACGGCGCCGCGCACCGCCGGCTGCGGGCGATCGTGGCCCAGGCCTTCACCCCCCGCCGCGTCGAACTCATGAAGCCGCGCATCGAGGGGATCACCGCCGAACTGCTCGACCGGCTCGCCGCGTCCGGCCCGGTGGTCGACCTGAAGACGGCCTTCGCCTTCCCGCTGCCGATGTCGGTGATCGGCTGGCTGCTCGGCGTGCCCGAGCACGACCACGCCTACATCCGCGAGCTGTACGAGCGCTTCTTCTCCAGCACCACCGCACCGGCCGACGTGCCGGCCACCATCGCCGCGCTGAACGCCTTCGTCGCCGACCTGGTGGCGCTGCGCCGGGCCGAGCCCGGGGACGACCTGATCAGCGCCCTGCTGACGGCGGACGTCGAGGGCGGCCCGCTCACCGACGCCGAGGCCTCGGCCACACTGCGCGTGATCATCGCGGCGGGGCACGAGACCACCGTCAACCTGATCACCAACGCGGTCCGCGCCCTGCTCACCCATCCGGAGCAGCTTGCGCTCGCCCGTTCGGGCGAGGTGGGCTGGCCGGCGGTGGTCGAGGAGTCGCTCCGGTGGACCCCGCCGACAAGCAACTTCCTGTTCCGCTTCGCGACCGAGGACATCGAGGCGGGCGGCACGGTGATCCCCGCCGGGGACGCAGTCCTGATCTCGTACAACGCGATCGGCCGCGACCCCGGGCAGCACGGCGACACCGCGGAGCTCTTCGACATCACCCGCGACGCCGGACGGCACCTCTCGTTCGGCCACGGGCCGCACGTCTGCCCGGGCTCGCCGCTGGCCCGGCTGGAGGCGGCGGTGGCGCTGCCCGCGCTCTTCGAGCGCTTCCCCGGCCTCGCCCTCGCGGTGCCCGAGGAGGAGCTGCGGCCGAACCCCACCATGGTGGTCAACAGCCTGCGCGAGCTGCCCGTCCGGCTCTGATCGGGCCCGGAGCGGCGTCGGAGGGCCGGTGCGCAACCGGCCCTCCAGCACGGCCCGATCACGACCGGGACACCGGCCGATGAAGGTCGAACGCGCACCTTGGCGTGGGGTAACCGGTGAGTTAACGTCTTCAAGCCAGCGATACTGCTGGGTACAGCTCGATCAACCGGTACAGCGCAGACTTGTAGTCCCACGCCGGCATCTCGGGGTGCCCTGGCCAGGAGGAGCGCATTGTCCACCACCACGATCGCCTGTGAGGCCCGCCGATGACCAGACTCCAGCGGCGGCGCCTGCTCGCCGTCCCCGCCGTACTCGCCCTGGCCCTCGTCGCGGCGTGCTCGAACAGCTCGTCCAAGGACGGCGGCGGCACCTCGGCGGCACCCACGCTCACCGGTGACTGTGCCAAGTACCAGGCCTACGCGGGCCACTCGGGCACCAAGGTGACGATGTTCGCCTCGATCCTCAGCCCGGAGTCCGACTCGCTGGAGAAGTCCTGGGCGGAGTTCAGTTCTTGTACGGGCATCAAGATCTCGTACGAGGGCTCCAACGACTTCGAGTCGCAGCTGCCGGTGCGCGTGAGCGGCGGAAACGCCCCGGACTTCGCGATCATCCCGCAGCCCGGCCTGCTCGCGCAGATGGTCAAGACCGGAAAGGTCGTGAAGCCGCCGGCGCAGACCGTCGCCAACGAGGACAAGTGGAGCCCGGTCTGGAAGACCTACGGCTCCGTCAACGGCACCTTCTACGCGGCGCCGATGAGCGCCAACATGAAGTCGCTGGTCTGGTACTCGCCGAAGGCCTTCAAGCAGGCCGGCTACGAGGTCCCGAAGACCTGGGCCGACCTCATGGGCCTCAGCAACCGGATCGCCACCTCCGGCGGCGCCAAGCCGTGGTGCGGCGGCATCGCCTCCGGCACCGCGACCGGCTGGCCGGCCACCGACTGGGTCGAGGAGGCCGTCCTCGGCAGCTACGGCGGCGACGTCTACGACCAGTGGGTCAGCCACAAGATCAAGTTCAGTGACGAGAAGATCACCGGCGCCATGAAGACGGTGGCCGACTGGATGCAGAACCCGGCCTGGGTCAACGCGGGCATCGGCGACGTGAAGTCGATCGCCACGACCACGTTCCAGGACGCGGGCGCGCCGATCCTCTCCAACAAGTGCTACATGCTGCAGCAGGCCTCGTTCTACCGGGCGCAGTGGCCCAAGGGCACCAACATCGGCCCGGACGGCGACATCTTCGCCTTCCACCTGCCGGCCGTGAACCCGGCGGTCAGCAGCCCGGTCGAGGGCGGCGGCGAGTTCCTGGCCGCGTTCTCCAGCAGGCCCGAGGTGCAGGCGGTGCAGAACTACCTGTCGACCAGCGACTGGGCGAGCAGCCGGGTCAAGGTCGCCTCCGGCTGGGTCTCCGCCAACCAGGGCGTCGACAAGAGCCTCTACACCGACCCGATCGACAAGCTCTCCGCCGAGGCGCTCACCGACCCGGCCGCCACGTTCCGCTTCGACGCCTCCGACCTGATGCCGGCGGCCGTCGGCTCCGGCCAGATGTGGAAGTCGTTCACGGCGTGGTTCGCCGAGGGGCAGTCCATCCAGAAGGTGGCGGCCGACATCGACGCGGCCTGGCCGCAGTAACGCCGGTCGCCTCCGGGCAGCGCGGGTCCCACCCGCCCGCGCTGCCCCTCCCCATGTCCGAGGAAGGACCCTCCGCATGCCCACGGCCACCGCCGTGCACCTCGCCGACTCGGCGTGGACGGATGCGACGATCAAGTTCACCAACACCGTGGGAGCCGTCGCCGGCTTCCTCGGCGTGCTGCTGCTGGTCTTCTTCGCGGCGGGCCGGGCGACCGGGCGGTTCTCCCGCCCGCTGGCCGTCCTGGTGATGGTCGGACCGGCGATCCTGCTGCTGCTGGTCGGCCTGGTGATCCCGCTGATCCGCACCGTCTACCTGAGCTTCTACAACGACGACTCCACCAAGGCGGTCGGCGCCAGCAACTACGGCTGGGCGCTCACCACCGAATCCATCCACCAGGTGCTGTGGAACACCCTGCAGTGGCTGGTGGTCGCACCGCTGGTGGCCACCGGCACCGGCCTGGTGCTGGCCCTGCTGGTCGAGCGGCTGCGCGGGCAGGCGCTCTACAAGTCGCTGCTTTTCATGCCGATGGCGATCTCCCTGGTCGGCGCGTCGATCATCTGGAAGTTCGTCTACGAGGACCGCGACCCCTCCCAGCCGCAGATCGGCCTGCTCAGCCAGCTCGCGATCAGCCTCGGCTGGGACGACCCGCCGAACTGGATCCTCTCCCACCCGCTGAACAACTACCTGCTGATGATCGTCATGATCTGGGTGCAGACCGGCTTCGCGATGGTGGTGCTCTCCGCGGCGATCAAGGCCATCCCGGACGAGATCACCGAGGCCGCCCGCCTCGACGGCGCCCGCGGCTTCCAGCTGTTCCGGCACGTCACGGTGCCGATGATCCGCACCACGCTGATCGTGGTGCTGACCACCGTCATGATCACCACGCTGAAGGCCTTCGACATCGTCCGCACCATGACCGGCGGCAACTTCGGGACCCAGGTGCTGGCCAACGAGATGTACTCGCAGTCCTTCGTGCAGTTCAACGTCGGACGCGGCAGCGCGCTCGCCGTGATCCTCTTCCTGGCCGTGATCCCGCTGGTGGCCTACAACATCGTCCAGCTGCGCAAGGAGCGTGAGCACCGATGAGCGAGCAGCTCGCCCCGGCCCCGCCGCCGGGGGCGGAGGACCGCGAGCCCCCGGCGAAGGCCGTCCGCCGCGCGTTCAGCAGCCCGCTCGCCTCGCTGCTGATGGTCGTGGTCACCGTGCTCTGGACGATCCCCACCATCGGCCTGCTGGTCACTTCGCTCCGCCCGGAGGAGGACGTCGCGACCAGCGGCTGGTGGACGGTCTTCGGCGACCCGAACCTCACCCTGGAGAACTACCACACGGTGCTCTTCGAGGGCGGGTTCGGCGTCAGCGGCGGCCTGATGCCGTACCTGGTCAACTCGCTGGCGATCAGCATCCCGGCGACGGTCTTCCCGCTGGTCCTCGCCGCGATGGCCGCGTACGGGCTGGCCTGGGTGAAGTTCCGGGGCAGCGACGTGGTCTTCTTCGCGATCTTCGCGTTGCAGGTCGTGCCGCTGCAGATGGCGCTCATCCCGCTGCTGCAGCTGTTCTCCGGCGGCGCGCACATCGGCTCGGTCACCGTGATCCCCGCCTTCGACCTCAGCGGCACCTACGCCCCGGTCTGGCTGGCGCACACCATGTTCGCGATGCCGCTGGCGATCTTCCTGCTGCACAACTTCGTCTCGCAGCTGCCGCGCGACCTCATGGAGGCCGCGGTCGTCGACGGAGCCACCCACTTCAAGATCTTCCGGTCGATCGTGGTGCCGCTCTGCACCCCGGCGCTGGCCTCCTTCGCGATCTTCCAGTTCCTCTGGGTCTGGAACGACCTGCTGGTGGCCCTCACCTTCGCCGGCGGCACCCCCGAGGTCGCCCCGATGACCGTCCGGCTGGCCCAGCTGAGCGGCTCCTTCGGCGGCCGCTGGGAACTGCTCACGGCCGGCGCCTTCCTGTCCCTGATCATCCCGCTGATCGTCTTCTTCGCGCTGCAGCGGTACTTCGTCCGCGGTCTGCTGGCGGGCTCGGTCAAGGGCTGAGCCCGCCCCGCCCCGGCCCCGCGCCCCGGCTCCGGCTCCGGCCCCGCGCCCCGGCTCCGGCTCCCGCTCCGGTGACGCCCCCGCGCCCCGTGCGCGGGGGCGTCGCGCGTCCGACTCCTGACGTTCCGTGACATGGACCGGGAATGTGAGGATTTCGAGGACGCGCCACCCGTGCAGCCGGTACACCGGTAGCGGCGATTCCGCCGCCGATCCGGTTGTCCGACAAGTGGGGGATGGCGTGAGGTTCAGAAGACGTCTGGCGTGCCTGGTGGCCGCCGTGCTGGCAGGGGCGGTGCTGGCCGCCGCACCCGCAGGCGCGGCGGGGACGGCGACCCTCGGCACCACCGCGGTCGGCTCGGCCACCGACTCGGGCGACTCCAACTACATGAACACCTCGCGCTTCGTCACCGGCGCCAACGGCGGCGCCCTGAACAGCATCAGCGTGCACGTCGGGGCGGTCGGCGCCGCACCGAACAACCAGTACCAGGTCGCGGTCTACGCCGACGCGGCGGGCAAGCCGGGCGCGCTGGTCGCCTCCAGCGCCTCCGGCACGCTCGCCGCCAACGCCTGGAACACCCTGCCGCTGACCGGCACGCTCGCCGCCAACACCGCCTACTGGCTGGCCTACAACAGCAACGGGTCGAGCGCGGCCGTCAACAACCTGCACTACAGCAGCGGCGGCACCAGCGGGTACTCCACCGGCGGCGCCCCGTTCGGCACCTGGCCGGCGGCCTTCGGCGCGAGCAGCACCATGAGCGCCACCTTCTCGATCTACGCCACCTACACCCCCGACGGCGGCGGCACCACTCCTCCGGGCAGCGGACCGGGCTCGGAGGGCCCGATCCTGCTGGTCGGCAACGCGGCCAACCCGTACACCGCCTACTACGGCGAGATCCTCAAGGCCGAGGGCCTCAACTACTACAAGCAGACCGACCTGTCGGCGGTCACCGCGGCGCTGCTCGCGAACTACGACGTGGTGCTGCTCGGCGAGACCGCGCTCACCCCCGCCCAGGTCGCCATGTTCACCACCTGGACCAACGGCGGCGGACGGCTGGTCGCGATGCGCCCCGACAAGCAGCTCGCCGGACTGCTCGGCCTCACCGCCACCACCGGCACCCTCGCCGACGCCTACCTGAAGATCGACACCTCGGCGGCCCCCGGCGCCGGCCTCACCGCCGACACCATGGGCTTCCACGGCACCGCGGACCGCTGGACGCTCAACGGCGCCACGGCCGTCGCGGCCCTCCACGACGACGCGAACACGGCGAGCGGCAACCCCGCCGTCACCCTGCGCACCGCCGGCAGCGGCCGGGCCGCCGCCTTCACCTTCGACCTCGCCAAGTCCGTGGTGCAGACCCGCCAGGGCAACATCGCCTGGGCCGGCCAGCAGCGCGACTCCACCGACGGCTACGAGGCCAGCGAGATGTTCTTCGGCACCAACGGCCAGCCGAACTGGAACGACCTGAACAAGGCGCTGATCCCGATCGCCGACGAGCAGCAGCGGCTGCTCGCGAACCTGATCACCCTGATGGACTCGGCGAAGAAGCCGCTGCCGCGGTTCTGGTACTTCCCGCGGGACGTCAAGGCGGTCGTCGTGATGAGCGGCGACGACCACGGCATCGGCGGCACCGTCGGCCGCTGGGACAGCTACATCTCGCAGTCCCCGGCCGGCTGCTCGGTCGCCGACTGGGAGTGCGTGCGCGGTTCCTCGTACATCTACACCAACGACCCGATGACGCCCGCCCAGGCGCAGTCCTACACCGACGAGGGCTTCGAGGTCGGCGTCCACGTCACCACCGACTGCAAGCCCTGGGGCACCACGGCCAACCTGCAGCAGCTCTACAGCGGCCAGTTGGGCGCCTGGAAGGCCAAGTACGGCTCGCTGCCGAACCCGTCGAGCAGCCGCACGCACTGCGTGGAGTGGGACGACTGGGCCACCCAGGCCAAGACCAAGCTGGCCAACGGCATCCGGCTCGACATGGATTACTACTACTACCCGTCCGCCTTCGTGCAGGACCGGCCCGGCTACTTCAACGGCACCGGCATGATCATGAAGTTCGCCGACACCGACGGCAGCGTGATCGACGAGTACCAGGCCACCACCCAGCTCACCGACGAGTCCGGCCAGTCCTACCCGTCCAGCGTCAACGCCCTGCTCGACGGCGCGTACGGCGCCAAGGGCTACTACGCGGCGATCGGGGCCAACATCCACACCGACTTCGCGGCCTCCAGCGCCTCGGACGCGGTGATCGCGGCCGCCAAGGCCCGCGGCGTGCCGGTGGTCTCCGGCCGGCAGATGCTGACCTGGCTGGACGGCCGCAACGGCTCCGCCTTCTCCAAGCTCGCCTGGAGCGGCAACGCGCTGACCTTCGACATCACCGGCGGCACCCGCGGCCTGCGCGCCATGGTGCCGGTGAACTCCGCCTCCGGCACCCTCACCGGGATCTCCAAGCAGGGCCAGGCCGTGCCCTACCGGATCGAGACCATCAAGGGGACGGCGTACGCCTTCTTCGACGGCGCGGTCGGCTCCTACACCGCGACGTACGGCCAGGACACCACCGCACCCACCGTCACCGGCACCGCGCCCGCCAACGGCGCCACCGGGGTCGCGGCCGGCACGGCGGTGAAGTTCTCCTTCAGCGAGCCGCTCGACCCCGCGACGGTCACCGCCTCGGCGCTCACCCTGAAGACCACCGGCGGCGGCACCCCGGTCCCCGGCACCGTCAGCTACGACGCGGCGACCAGCACCGCCGTCCTCACCCCGAGCACCGACCTGGCACTGACGACCGGTTACACCGCCACCGTACAAGGGGTGAAGGACCTGGCGGGCAACACCCTCGCCGGGCCGGTGACCACCGCGTTCACCACCGCCGGGCTGCCGCCGAAGACCATCGGGTCGAACACGGTCGGCACGCTGGTCGACGACACCGACTCCAACCACCTCAACGGCTCCAAGGTGACCACCGGCTCGACGGCCGTCCCGCTCACCTCGCTCAGCGTGCACGTCGCCGGGGTCAGCGCGGCGCCCAACAACCTGTACCAGCTGGCCGTCTACACCGACAACGCCGGCTCGCCCGGCACCCTCGTGGTCGCCACCGGCTCCGGCACGCTGACGCCCAACGCCTGGAACTCGGTGCCCGTCACCACCACCCTCGCGCCCAACACCAGCTACTGGTTCGTCTACAACAGCAACGGGACGAGCTCGACGGTGAACAACATGCACTACTCGACCGGCCCGGCCGGCTCCGGGGCCTACAGCAACACGGTGGTGCCGTTCGGCACCTGGCCGACCAGCTTCGGAACCGCCGTCAAGGACAGCCTCGTCTACTCGCTGTACGGCGCGTACTGACGATCCGTCCGGCCCGGCCGCTCCGGCCGCCGGCCGGACCGCCCGCCCACTGCGGGGCGCTTGTGTCACAACTCTGCGACACAAGCGCCCCGCAGTACTTTTGAACCTGTTCAGAATTGTCCTCGGAGCCCTAGAGTCACGATCGCCCGCCGCGGGGCCGCACGTCGGCCGCCGCGTGTCCTGTGACGCTTGAGGGGGACTCATGTCGACACCGTCAGACAGCACACCGCCGCCCGTACCGCCCACTCCGTCCGGGCCTTCCGAGTCGTCCGCGCCTTCCTCTCCCTCCGCGCCCTCCTCACCTTCTTCGCCCTCCTCGTCTTCCGGGTCGTCCGCTCCGACCGGGGCTGCGGCGGAGGGCGGTGCCTCGGACGCGACTCCGTCGGGTGCGGGCGCGGCTGCCGACGCCGGCGTCCCGGGTGCCGGGGTGCCCGGCGCGCGGACGGCGTCCGGTGGCGGGCCGGCAGGCCCGGAGCAGGGCGGTACGGACGGGGGAGTGGAGGCCGGCCGTGTCGCCGCCGAGTTCCGCAAGGCGGCCAAGGAGCCCGACCTGGGGCCGGCCGCCGGTGCGGCGCCGCGGACCGGTGCGGGTGCGGGTGAGGGGGCCGGTTCCGGGGCCGCCGCAGGACCGGCAGCCCGTCCGGCGCCGCGTCCGGCCGGAGGAGGGGCGGCTGCAGGGGCCGGGAGCGTGCCGCGGCCGGGGGCCGGCCCGGGTCAGGCGTACGGCGGCCGCCCAGGGACCGGCCCGGGCGCATGGCTGCCGCCCGCGCCGCCGCCGGACCCGCTGTGGATCGTCGCGACCGCGCCGACCCGGCCCGCCCTGCCGGGCTTCGGCGTCCTGGCGGCCGGACTCGCCTCCGGCCTGCTCGCCGCGGTCCTGCTGACCGACGGCCTCGGCGTCAACGTCCTGCTGTGGGCCCTCGTCGGCGCGGTCGGGGCCGGCCTCGCCGCCTCCGCCACCGGCCGCAAGGTCCGGCCGTGGACGGTGGTCTGGACGGTCACCGCCCTGGTGCTGCTGCTCGTGCCGGCCCTGGTGGAGGCCTCCTGGCCGGTCGTCCTCGCGCTGCTCGCGGCCGCGGGCGCCGGCTCGCTCGCCCTGCACGGCGGCAGGCGCTGGCCCGGCGTGCTGCTCGGCCCGTTCGGAATGTGGCCGCACCTGATCCCCGGCCTCGCCTGGGGTCTACTCTCGCTGCGCAACCGCCAGTACCCGGCCCGGGACCGGGTGGTGTCCGTGGCCAAGGCGGCAGCCGTCTCGCTGGCGCTGCTGGTGGTCTTCGGCGCCCTGTTCGCCAGCGCCGACGCCGCGGTCGCCGAACTCCTCGGCGACCTCGCCCCGAGCATCGACACCGAGGACCTTCCGATGCAGGTCCTGCTCTTCCTGGTGGGCCTGCTGATCGCCCTGGCGGCCGCGCACACGGCGGCCGGCCCGCGCCGCTTCGACCGCTTCCCGGTGAAGCCGGGCCGCGAGCGCGGCCGTCTGGAGTGGGCGGTGCCGCTGGTCGCCCTCAACCTGCTGTTCGGTGCCTTCGTCGCCGTCCAGGCCGTGGTCTTCGTCGGCGGCTACGAATCGGTGATGAGCAAGCCCGGGATGATCCCGGCCGAGTACGCCCGGCAGGGCTTCTGGCAGCTGCTGATCGTCACACTGCTGGTGCTGGTCCTGCTGGCACTGGCGGGCCGCTGGGCACCGCGCTCCACCCCGCGGGACCGCGCCATGGCCAAGACCCTGCTCGGTCTGCTCTGCGGCCAGACAATGGTCGTGGTCGCCTCGGCGCTCTACCGGATGCAGCGCTACGTGGACAACTTCGGCCTGACCCGGCTGCGGATCTCGGTGGCCACGGTGGAGATCTGGCTGGGCGTCGTCCTGCTGCTGGTGCTCGTCGGCGGCATCCTCGCCTCCGCCAAGTGGTTGCCGAGGGCCGTCGTGCTGAGCGCCGCCGCCGCAACGGCCGTCTTCGGCCTGATCAGCCCGGACGCGGTGATCGCCGAACAGAACGTCCACCGCTTCGAGCAGACCGGACGGATCGACGTCGGCTACCTCCGCGACCTCTCCGCGGACGCCGTGCCCGCTCTGGACCGGCTCCCGGAGGACCAGCGCGTCTGCGCCCTGCAGAAGATCGCCAAGGACCTCGACGACGACCGACTGCCCTGGTACGCCACGAGCCTGGCCGAGTCCCGCGCCCGCGGGATCCTGGCGGACCGCGCGGTGTCGGTCGTCGGAGACGATGCCTGCCGCAGGGTCGGCGTCCGCCCGGACGACCGGTACTACGGCGACGGCGACTACTGACGCCACCCACCTCGGTCGGTCCGGCGCCGGGTGAGGCCGCTCCGGGCCGACCCGCCCCGGTGGCCGCGGTCGGGTGCCAGGACCGGTGGCCGCGGTCGGCTGCGAGGACCGGTGTGCGGTGGCGGGCCCGTGGGGGACCGCCACCGCACGGTGCGTCAGAGCACCACGCCGGCCGCCCCTTCGGACGGCAGGTCGCTCGCCTTCGCCTTCACCACGAACAGTGCCACCAGCAGGGCGACCACCGCCAGCGAGGCACCCACGATGAACGCCTGGCCGATGCCGTGCGCCAGCGTCTCGCTGTACGCGGCGCTGCCCACCGGGAACTCGTGCGCCGTCTGGAAGTGCTGCGCCTGCTCGGGCGTGGCGGACTTCAGGAAGTCCGGCACCAGCTCGGTGGCCTTGGACTTCGCCGTCTGGCTGAACACGGTGGTGAGGATCGACAGGCCCAGGGCACCGCCGATCTGCTGAACCGAGTTGAGCAGGCCGGAGGCGGCGCCGGTCTCGGTGTTCGGCACGCCGGACACCGCGATCAGCATCACCGGGACGAAGATCAGACCCATGCCGAAGCCGAAGATCACCGTGGGGCCGAGGATCCCGTCCACGTATCCGCTGTCTGCCTTGAGCTGGGTGAGCCAGCTCAGGCCGACCGTGACCAGGGCGGCGCCGCCGGCCATGAACACCTTCGGGCCGAGCTTCGCCTGGAGCGCCGAGGCGATCTGCGCCGCCACGATGATCGCGGCACTGATGGGCAGGAACGCCACGCCCGCCTTGAGCGGGCTGTAGTGGATGACGGTCTGAACGAAGATCGTGATGTAGAAGAAGATGCCGAACATCGCCGCGGCGAGGCAGAGCATCATGATCAGGCCGCCGGTGCGGTTGCGGTCCCGGAACAGGTGCAGCGGGGTGATCGGCTGCGAGGTCCGCCGCTCGATGACGACGAACGCGGCGACCAGGATCACGCCGGCGGCGAACGAGGCCAGCGTCAGCCCGTTGCTCCAACCGTCCGACGCGGCGCGGATGAAGCCGTAGACCAGGGCGACCAGGCCGAGGGTCGAGGCGAGCGCGCCGGGCAGGTCGAACCGGCCCTCCGTCCGCTCCGACTCGTTGATGAACCGCGGCGCGGCGAGCGCGATCAGTGCGGCGATCGGCACGTTCACGAAGAACACCCAGCGCCAGTCGAGGTACTCGGTGAGCAGACCGCCGGCCAGCAGGCCGATCGCGGCCCCGGAACCCGCGACCGCGGAGAAGACGCCGAAGGCGCGGTTGCGTTCGGGCCCCTCCTCGAAGTTGCTGGCGATCAGCGCGAACGCGGTCGGCGAACAGATCGCGCCGCCGAGGCCCTGCAGGGCGCGCGCGGCGAGCAGCATGGTCGAGTCCTGCGCGAGGCCGCCGAGCAGCGAGGCGAAGCCGAAGAGCAGGGTGCCGACGATGAACACCCGCCGCCGGCCGAGGATGTCGCCGAGGCGGCCGCCGAGCAGGAGCAGACCGCCGAAGGTCAGGGTGTACGCGTTGATCACCCAGGACAGGGTGGTGTCGGAGAAGCCGAGGTCGTTCTTGATGTGCGGCAGCGCGATGTTCACGATCGTCGCGTCCAGCACGACCATGAGCTGGGTCGCGGCGATGACGGTGAGGGTGATGCCCTTGCGCTGGGTGCGCCCCGCCTTCGGTGGTGCGGGTGCGCCGACTGTGTCGGAGAGTGCCACTGGTTTGCCCCCTGTTGGTCCTGCACCGTGGGGTGGTGCCGGAGAATTGCGCCCGTGACGTGCGCGGTTGTGCGACTGCGCACGGCCGGTGGCGGTGCGCGGACACTGTCAAGGAACGGAGTCGTTCACTATCATGTGGACGATATCCGGAAAGAGATTGTGAACGCAAGCGTTCTCTAGGGTGGTGACGATGGATCAGTTGGTGCGGCGTCAGGCGTCGGTCGGGCCGTCGGGCGGGGTGGCGGCCAGGTGCGCGCCGCCCGCCCCCGCCGGTGTGACGCGGGCCGTACCGCTGCAGGCCGGCGCCGATGCGCCGGCCGGTCCCTCGGCCCCGGAGCCGCCCGGCGGGCCGCAGTCGTCCGGTGGGCCGGAGCCGTCCGGTGGGCCGGAGCCGTCCGGTGGACCGGTCGCGCCGACCGCTTCCCGGCGGCGCGGCCGCGCGCTGGAGGCCGCGATCTTCGAGGCGACCCTCGAACTCCTCGTCTCCGGCGGCTTCGCCCGGCTGACCATGGAGGGCGTCGCCGGGGCGGCGCAGACCGGCAAGGCCGCGCTGTACCGGCGCTGGGCGTCGAAGGCGGATCTGGTCGTGCACGCCCTGGGGGCCACTCTGCCACCCCCCGTGGACATCCCCGACCTCGGGTCGGTCCGTGCGGAGTTGACGCAGCTCATCGCGGGCTTCGGCACGATGATGTGCTCGCCGGCCGGCTGGGCCATCCGCGTCCTGATGGCCGAGCTCGACCACGAACAGGCCGTCGCCTTCAAGGAGTTCCTCGACGGGCGGGTGCTGCGGCCGGCCAACACGGCGATCCTCGACATCCTCGGTCGCGGCGAGCGGCGCGGCGACGTCCGGCCCGGCGCGGCCACGCCGATCGTCGCCGACGTGGCCCCCGCGATGCTGCTCTACCGGGCCAAGGTCGCCGAGGGCGTGGTCGACGCGGCCTTCTGCACGGAGCTGGTGGACCAGGTGCTCATGCCGATGGTGGGCGCCCACTAGGCCCGCTCGGGCGGCTCCGGTGGCATCCCCCGGCGGGGTGCGGGGCAGCCGGTGCGCGGGCCGTCCGGGCCGGTGCCGCGGGGGACGTAGGCTGGTGCTGCCGGAGCGACACGAATGGACCAGCCATGCCCTACGATCCCCCGACCCACTCGGTCGAGCGCTCGCTGCGCCGGGCCGGAGCCGGCCTGGTCGCCGGGCTCGACGAGGTCGGACGCGGCGCCTGGGCCGGCCCGGTCACCGTCGGCGCCGCCGTCACCGGTCTGCGCCGCCCGCCAGAGGGTCTGACCGATTCCAAGCTCCTCACCGTCAAGCGCCGCGAGGCGCTCGCCCCGGTGCTCGCCGACTGGGTCACCGCCTACGCGCTCGGCCACGCCTCCCCGCAGGAGTGCGACGAACTCGGCATGACGGCCGCGCTCCGGCTCGCCGCCGAGCGGGCCCTCGCGGCGCTCCCGGTCCGGCCGGACGCCGTGATCCTCGACGGCAAGCACGACTACCTCGGCGGGCCCTGGCGGGTCCGCACGGTGATCAAGGGCGACCAGTCCTGCGTCTGCGTCTCCGCGGCCTCCGTCCTCGCCAAGGTCCGGCGGGACCGGATGATGGCGGAGCTCGGCACCGACCACCCCGCGTTCGGCTTCGAGGACAACGCCGGGTACCCCTCGCCGGTGCACCGCGCCGCCCTGGAGGAATTCGGGCCGACCTCGGAACACCGCCTGTCCTGGGCCTATCTCGACGGGCTCCCGCAGTGGCGGCACCTCAAGCGGGGCCGGGCCGTCGAGCCCGCGGACGAGCAGCTGTCGCTGGGCTTCTGACGCCCTGTCCGGTGCCGCGGAGGACTCCGCGGGGCCGCTCCGGGTGCCCAACAGGTGGGGCGCCCGTGCGCATCCGACCGGCATTTGATAGATATCCGGGTATGCCTGTCTTCCCCGAGGAGCCGGAGATTCACGAGAGTATCCCGGGCCCCGGCGTTCCCTTCCCTCACAAGTCGGACGCATCCAGCCCCCGTACGCCTTCCGCCAACCCCGCTGCCTCCGGTGTCGTGCCGGGTCAGCGGCCCGCGTCGCCCCGCCCGGCGCCGCCCCGTCCCGCACCGCCGAGAGCGGCCGGTGCCACCCCGGGTCCCCGCCCCGGGCCCAAGCCCGCACCGGGTCCCCGCCCTTCGTCCCCCGCCGTCCGGCTCGTCCCCGCCGACCCGCAGGAGGCGCTGGACCGCGCCGACGAGACGGTGGACCAGCTGCTCGAGTCCGGCCGTCGCCCCGGCGACGTCCTCGTGCTCACGGTCGGCGAACCGCACCCCTGGCAGCAGCACGAGCTGTCCTTCGGCGAGGAGCGCTACTGGGCGCAGCTCGCCGAGGCCGACGACGTGTTCTACGCGGACGCCGCCACCGGTCGGCCGCTGCGCCGCGAGGTGGTGGTCCTGGTGGTCAACGCCTCCGGGGTCAACCGCATCGCCGGGGCCGCGGTCCGTGCCGCCGAGCGCGCCGGCTCGCTGCTGGTGATCTGCGGCGGCACCGACGCCGTCGCATCGCTCTTCCCCGGAGCGGACCGGCCCGTCCCGGCCTGAGCCCGCGGGCCCGGGTCGGCGCGCGAGCCGCAGGGACGGCCGGTTCCGGCCGTCGCCGGGGTGCCGCCCGCCTCATCGGCGGGCGGCACCCCGGACGGTCGGTGCGAGGTCGCGCGAACGGTCAGTGCGACGCCGCGGGGCGCAGCGCGGCCACCGCCCCCACGTGGGGGTTGCGTGCCGTCCGCCGGGCGGAGTCCCGTGCATGGCGCGGCGGCAGCTCGGTGACGGTGTGCAGCGGGCCGTCGGACCACGATCCGGAGTGCGGGTTGCGGCCCTGCCGCCCGTCGCCGATCACGTGCCAGCCGGCCGGCGTCAGGGTGATGTAGGAACCGCAGCGCAGCCCGTGCAGCGCTGCGGCGTCCTGCAGGGCCCACATCCACGCGCCGTCCTGGGCCGTCCACTCGGGCGACCCCTCCCGGCAGCGCAGCAGCACGGCGGTGCGGACGGGCGCGGCGAGCCGGAGGTCGTGCGGGACGACCTGCCGCAGGTTCGCCAGGATCGCGTTGCGGTGCTGCCACCCGTCGGTGAGGTGCTGGCGGGTGCTGAAGGACGCCGAGGCGATCAGCTGGTGCCTGGCGTCCAGCACGGCGACGACCGTGGTGCCCGGTTGCGGCAGGTGCCGCTGGTGCAGTTCACGGACGAAGTCGCGCGGGGCGCGCAGCAGCGGCACGTCGGCCTCGGACCAGGCCTTCGGGTCGATGCTCCGTCTGGCGGTGGAAGGGTCCTGACCGTGGTCTCTGCGGTTGATCACGATCCTCCTTCCGGCCCGCTGGCACGGCGGTGACGTGGGTACGCCGAATACCGGGTCTTTCGACCGGGCGTGGGGTACGGCCTCAATTCTCCCGTCAGATCGGTCCGAGCGGCAATGATGAAATGCCGATCGCCGCCCGAAATTCAGTGTTCTGCCGGATATATTCCTTCGCGCCGGTGCACCCATTCGCCTGACGGCCGACCGGTGGGTGCTCGACAGGCACCCGAAGTCCGGTTTGCCCCCTGGTGTCCATCCGGTGAACGGTGCCCCCCCCCGGCCCGCCCGGGGCGCGGTTCGCGAGGGGCCGCCGTTCGTGGGCGCGGGCTCAGGTCCGGGCTCAGGCCTGGAGGGCGAGGACCAGCGGGAGGACGCCCGTCGCACCCGCGCGGCGGAGCAGCCGGGCGGCCACGGTCACCGTCCAGCCCGAGTCCACCAGGTCGTCCACCAGCAGCACCGGGCCGCCGGCCGCGGCGAGCGTCGCGGCCAGCTCCTCTGGGACGACCAGCGTGCCGGCCAGCGAGTGCAGCCGCTGCGCACTGTTGCTGCGCGGGCCGTGCGGCGGCCGGCCGGCCGTGTACTCGATCCGGCCCAGCAGCGGCAGCCGGCCCACCGCCGCGATCCGTGCGCCGAGGCTCTCCACGAGCTGGGGCCGGGTCGCCGAGGCCATGGTGACCACGCCGACCGGCCGGGCGAGCCGGGTGCCGTCCGCGCCCTCCGGCCCGGCCCAGCCGCCGGGACCGCGGGCCCAGTCGGCCAGGACGCTGACCAGTGCGTCGACCACCTCGGGCGGGACGGGGCCGTCCGGCGCCGACTCCGCGAGGAGCGAGCGCAGCCGGGTGCCCCAGCCGATGTCGGACAGCCGGCCGAGCGCCCGGCCGGTCTCCGCCTGCTCCCCGGCGGGGATGCGCCCCTTGAGCGGCACGCCGAGGGCGTCCATCCCGGTCGGCCACAGCCGGCGCGGCTCGAATTCGGTACCGGGCCGGCCGAGCGCCGCCCGGGCCGCGGCGAGCGCCTCCGCCGACACCTCCGGGCCGTGCGCGGGGCCGGCGCAGTTGTCGCACCGCCCGCAGGGCACGGCCTCCGGGTCGTCCAGCTGCCTGCGCAGGAACTCCATCCGGCAGCCGGCCGAGGCCGCGTACTTCCGCATGGCCTGCTGCTCGGCCTCCCGTGCGGCCGCGACCTTGGCGTAGCGCGGCGCGTCGTACTCCCAGGGGCGGCCGGTGGCCTCCCAGCCGCCGCGGACCTTGCGGACGGCGCCGTCGACGTCGAGCACCTTGAGCATGGTCTCCAGCCGGTTCCGCCGGAGGTCCACCCGGGCCTCCAGGGCGCCCGTGGACAGCGGCCGGCCGGCCTCGGCGAGGGCGTCGATCGTCCGCCGGACCTGCTCCTCAGGGGGGAAGCCCAGCGAGGCGAAGTACCGCCAGATCGCCTCGTCCTCCCGGCCGGGCAGCAGGAGCACCTCGGCCCGGTCGACGCCGCGGCCGGCCCGTCCGACCTGCTGGTAGTAGGCGATCGGCGAACCGGGCGAGCCCAGGTGCACCACGAATCCCAGGTCGGGCTTGTCGAAGCCCATGCCCAGGGCGGAGGTCGCGACCAGCGCCTTGACCCGGTTGGCCAGCAGGTCCGCCTCGGCACTGCGGCGCTCGGCGTCCTCCGTCCGGCCCGAGTACGAGGCCACCGCCCAGCCGCGCGACCGCAGGAAGGCCGTCACCTCGTCCGCCGCCGCCACGGTGAGCGTGTAGACGATGCCGGAGCCGGGCAGCTCGGCCAGGTGGTCCGCCAGCCAGGCCAGGCGGTGCGCCGGATCGGGCAGCGCGAGCACCCCGAGGCTGAGGCTCTCGCGGTCCAGCGGGCCGCGGAGCACCAGCGCCGTGCGGTCGGCCGGCGACGCGCCCGCCTCGTCGGGGGCGCCCGTCCCGAGCTGGTCGGCCACGTCGGCGGTGACCCGCGCATTCGCCGTCGCGGTCGTCGCGAGGACCGGCACGCCGGGGGCGAGGTCGGCCAGCATGGTGCGCAGCCGCCGGTAGTCCGGACGGAAGTCGTGGCCCCAGTCGGAGATGCAGTGCGCCTCGTCGACCACGAGCAGGCCTGTGGAGGCGGCGAGCTTGGGCAGGACCTGGTCGCGGAAGTCCGGGTTGTTCAGCCGCTCCGGGCTGACCAGCAGGATGTCGACCGCCCCGGCGGCGACCTCGGCCTGGATCTCGTCCCACTCCTGCGGGTTGGCGGAGTTGATCGTCCGCGCGTGGATGCCGGCCCGGGAGGCCGAGTCCACCTGGTTGCGCATGAGGGCCAGCAGCGGCGAGACGATCACCGTGGGGCCGGCGCCCGCCGAGCGGAGCAGCGCGGTGGCGATGAAGTACACGGCCGACTTGCCCCAGCCGGTGCGCTGCACCACCAGCGCCCGGCGGTGGTCCACGACCAGTGCCTCGATGGCCCGCCACTGGTCCTCCCGCAGCACCGCGGACGGCCCGGCCAGCTCCCGCAGCACGGCCTCGGCCCGCTCCCGGACGGCGGCGCGGTCCGGCCCGGCCGCACGCCCCCGGTCGGCGGCGTGCTCGGCCGCCGCCCGGCCGCCGGAGCGGTCGGGCGCGTCCGGGGTGCCCGCGGACTCGGATTCGGGGCGGGTGCTGCGCTCGTCCATGCCCCCATGCATACCGCGTGCGACCGACAATGGGCCAATGCAGCGCCCCGGCCTGTGGATGACCCGTCATCAGATCGGTTGACGGGAAAGGCCGCTGTGGCCCGGACGGCGGAATTCCCGCGGAATGATCAGGCCGGAACGGCCCCGCAACAATCCGCAATCCCGAGTTATCCACAGGCCGAACACGGGGTCCGGAAAAAGCAGCAAGCTTCGGGCCATGAACCACGACGAACACCGCACCCCGCCCACCGCCCCGGTCGAGGGGCCGACCCCCACCGTGCTGCCCATGCCGATGCGCGGCCCGGCCGACATGGCCGAGATGCTGCCCTACCTGCTCGGCTTCTTCCCCGACGACAGCATCGTCGCCGTCGGCCTGCAGGGGCCCTCGCTCCACCAGGGCGCCGTCGTCCGGGTCGACCTCCCCGACGACCCGGAGCAGTGGGGGCCGGTGGCCCGCGACGCCGCCGCGCTGCTGCTCGACCTCTCCGAGCAGCGCGACCGGCGGCCCGACCAGGTGCTGCTGTACCTCGTCCGGGATCCCGCCGACCCGGCGCAGTCGCAGAGCGGCGCACCGCCCGGTGGCGCCCCGCGGCCGGCCGAACCGCTGCGCCCGCTCGCGGACGACCTGGCAGCGGCCTTCCGCACGGCCGGGGTGGCCGTGAAGGAGTCGCTGTTCGTCTCCGGCGGCCGCTGGTGGTCCTTCCTCTGCACCCGCACCGGCTGCTGCGACCCCGACGGCACCCCGATCCGCCCGTCCCACCGGCCCAGCCCCGTCGCGGCCGCCGCGGCCTTCGCCGGCCTGGCCCCGCGCGGCAGCCGGCGGGCCATGGTCGCCGGGCTGGCCCCGGTCGGGCCGCCGCTCGCCGCCGTCCAGCGGCAGGAGATCGAGCGGGCCGGCCCCGGCTTCCTCCAGGAACTCGCCGCGGGGCGGACGACCACCGTCGACCGGACGGGCGAGCTGATCACCGACGTGATGGCCGAGTTCCGGGCCGGCGAGCGGGAGATCGACGCCGAGCGCACCGCCCGCCTGCTGCTCGGCCTGCAGGACAAGCTCGGCCGCGACCGCGGCGCAGAGTTCGCCGAGCGGGACGAGCTGGCCGTCGCCCAGCGGGTGTGGCGGTTCCTCGTCCAGCGCTGCGTCAGCCCGTTCGAGCACCTCGCGGCGCCGCCGCTCACCCTGCTCGCCTGGACGGCCTGGATCGCCGGCGACACCGCCACCGCCAGGATCATGCTCTCCAGGGCGCTGGAGGTGGACTCGCGCTACACCCTCGCCCTGCTGCTGTACGAGTCGATCAACGGCGGCCTGGCTCCGGAACGGCTGCTGGCGAGCGTCCGCGAGCAGCGCGCCAACCGCGTCGCCGCCCGCCCCGCCACCCACGCCGCCGAGCCGCTCGCCGATCACGTCGCCGACCCGCGGACGGAACCGGTGGAGGCCCGCCAGGAGGAGCCCGCGGCCGATGACCCCGGCCCCGACTCCCCGCCCGTACTGCCCGTACCGCCTGCGCCGGTCACCGAACCCGGCACGCCCCGGGCAGCGGCCACGCCCTCCAGGCCGGGGGAGTGCCGCGAGCCGGACACACCGTCCCCGGGCACCGGACCGATCACCGACGGGGGACCGGACTCCGCTGTCGGAGGGCCGACGGGGGCACAGCCCGCCGCCGACCCGGTCCCCACCCGGGGTGCCGTCGCCGCACGGCCCCACCGGCCGGGCGGGCACGGTGCCGGTGCTGCACCCCGAGCCGCGGCACCGGGCAGGCCCCCCGGCGGCCCGCCGCACGCCCCGCTGCGCCGCCCCACCGGTCCTGCCGGGGACAGGCCGAGGCCCGCGGCCCCACAGGCCCGGGACCGTGCAGGCGGTCAGTGGCACGCCCCGCAGCCCGGCGGCGGCTGAGATGCATCGCCGACCCGGCCTCGGAGCCCTGCTGTTACGCCTCGCCGCGCGCCATCCGCACCAGGCGGTCGAGCACCACCCGGCCGCTCACCCGCAGGGCGTCGTGCTCCCACTCGTTGGTCAGCCAGAAGCGCAGGTTGCCCACGGCCCGCGCGGTCTCCAGCGAGTCCGCGGTGTCGACGTACATGTCGTCGAAGTACACGGCGGCGTACACCGGCACCGTGTTGGCGGCCAGCCGCTCGGGGGAGTACAGGTCGGGCCAGTCGCCGCGCTCCGCGAGCAGCTGCGCCGTCTCGCGCAGCGGCTGCAGCGCCGGGTCGGTCTCGAACATCCAGGGGTAG
The DNA here is from genome assembly GCF_000717715.1 of Streptomyces sp. NRRL B-24484. Taxonomy (GTDB): domain Bacteria; phylum Actinomycetota; class Actinomycetes; order Streptomycetales; family Streptomycetaceae; genus Kitasatospora. Next base: position 92,877 of record NZ_JOAI01000030.1, read on the forward strand.
ATCATCTCGCCGGTGAACAGCACCGGGGCGTCGGTGCCGAGAGCGGACTCGGCGTCGAAGGCGGGGAACTCCTTGCGGACGCGCTCGGCGGCCCACCCGGTGCCCGCCGGGTCCACCGAGCGCTGGCCGTAGATCGACTCGTGCAGCACGGCGTACAGCGGGTTCTGCGCGAACGAGAGCTGGGCGTGGGCCCCGGCGAGGAAGGTGTCGGACAGCTCCGGCCCGTCCACCCCTTCCACCCAGGCCTCCTCCAGCAGGTAGTGCAGCGCGCCCGAGCCAGACCCGGCGCCGAGCATCAGGCCCAGCGCCTGGAAGGCCCGGACGGTCAGCAGTCCGCCGTCCGGCAGCCGGGCCGGCTGCTGCGCGAGGTGGGCCGCGATGCGGCGGACGGCCGCCACGTCCTGCGGGTAGCGGGCGTAGTGCGCCGCGTTCTTGGCCGCCACCCGCGGGTACGCCGCCCGGTAGACGTCGTCCGCCGAGGCCCGCAGGCCGGCCAGACCGCCCGTGACGAACGCCTCGCGCAGGCCCTCCGGGGCCAGCGACAGGTAGGTCAGCGTGCAGAAGCCGCCGAAGCTCTGGCCGAGGAGGCTCCACCTGCCCTCCTCGCCGAGCAGCAGACGGCGGACCAGCTCGGCGTCCCGGACGATCGAGTCGGCCCGGAAGTGGGCGAGGTAGTCGGCCTGCCCGGCCGGGCCGCCGCGGCGGGCGAGGGTCTGCCGGTTGGCCGGCGTCGAGCGGCCGGTGCCGCGCTGGTCGAGGAGAAGCACCCGGTAGTCGTCGAGCGCGCGGTTCAGCCAGTCGTCGCGCCCCAGCGGCCGCCCGGCCTTCCCGCCCGGCCCGCCCTGCAGGTAGAGCAGCCAGGGCAGGTCGTCGTGCTCCCGCCCGGATGCCACGACCTCACGGGCGTACACCTCGATCCGCTCGCCCTCCGGCCGGTCGTGGTCGAGCGGCACCCGGAAGACGTGGTCCGTGGTGACGATTCCGGGCAGTCGGCCGACGGTGGACATGCAGCTCCTCGGTACGTGCTGGTCGCAGGCGCGATGCGACGCGCGTCAACCATGTTCCGGGTACGGGCGCCGCCGAACCGCACCGTATCCTGGCCGCGGACGGGAGCCGTCGGGGGAGGGCCATCGAGGTGGCCGCGCCGCCGTCGGCAGCCGGATCGGGCAGCGTCGACGGGGGTGGCGCGGCAGGTCGGGCGGTCGTACCGGGCCTGCGCGCCGTCGCCGCCGCGCCGGTCGGCGTGACCTGTGGCACGTGCAGGACGTTCATCAACCGGGCGCAGGCGGGCACCGTCCGTCCGCAGGCCCTGCACGGAGTCGACGCGCACCGCACCACCGGTGTGTGCGGACCGCAACACGGCCCGTCCGGGCAGAGCAACGGCCGTACGGGGCCGCGCCGGAGTCGGTGCGGCCCCGGCCGCTCCCGGCGATCGGCCTGTCGCACGGTGGACAGCATCGACCTGCCACCCGGCAGAGCAGTACGGACCTGCCACCAGGCAGGCAGTGCGGACCTGCCGCACGGCAGCGCAGTACAGACCGCGAACGAGCACGCTCGCGGTCGACCGGCCGAGCAGCCGCCGGCCGACCGAGGGAGGAGAGCCCGGTGACCGTTTCCAGGCCACCACAGCCGGCCGCACCGCCGTCGGCCACCGAGCCGCACCCGGCGCCGGTTCAGCCCTCGGCATCGGCTCCGGCAGCCCCACCAGCGGCACCGTCACTTCCCCCCGTACCGTCCGCACCGCCCGCCGGGCCGGCGGCGCCCGGGACGGCAGCCGGTCCGTCCGCACCTGCGGCACCTCCCATGCGGCCCGTACCGCAGGGCGCTGCCATGCCCCACCCTCCTGCGACGCCGCCCACGGTCCCGCCCGCCCCGTCCGTCCCTCGCGTGCCGTCCGTGCCGTCCGGGCCGGCCGCCGGCCCGACTGCCCCCGGCCGGCCCGTCCGTCCGCAGACGAGTCCGCCCGCGGGGCCCCCGAGCCCCCGGACTCCGCCGTACGGCATCCCCACCGCTCCGACCGTGCAGACCCCGCCCCACGGCGTCCCGCTCCCGCCCCATCCGGGCGGGACCCCGCCCTACGGTGTGCCGCTGCCGCCCCCGGGTGCGCCGACCGGCACTGCTCCGGGCCATCCCAGACCGCCCGCGCCGCCGCGCACCCAGGCGGCTGCGGCCGCCCACGACCTGCTGTTCTGCGTGGCCGCCCCGGCCCTGGCGGCGTCCGGCGTCGACGGCCAGCTCCGCGGCCAGGGGCTGCAGGGCTTCTACCGGTCCGGGATCCGCACGCTGGCCCGGATGGAGCTCCGCCTCGGCGGCATCGAGCCGATGCCGCTGCAGGGCGCGCTCACCTCCGCGGCCGAGGCCCGCTTCGTCGGCAGCATCCGCGTTCCCGGCGACCCCGATCCGGATCCGGCCCTCACCGTCGAACGGCTGCGCCACGCCGACGGGACGGAGACGGTCACCGTCCGCAACGCCGGCGGCCGGCCCGCCCGCCTCCCGCTGGAGATCACCTTCGGCACCGACCTCGGTCTGCTCGGCGACATCGCGGCGGGCCAGCGCAGCGCCGACCTGCCGAGCCAGGTGCAATCGGCCGGTCTGCGCTGGGCGGGCCACGGGCGCAGTGCCACCGTGTCGGCTCGGCCCACCCCGCACGCCGTCCTGGCGGGCGCGGGCGTGCTCCGCTGGGACCTGGAGGTGCAGCCGGGTGCCCGCTGGTCGGTCGACCTGCAGGTGGAGCTGGAGAGCGTCCCGCCCGGCGGCCGTCCGCCCACCGGCCGGGGCCAGGGCGTCCCACTGCCCTGGTCCGAGCCCGAGGTGCGGTGCGACGACGCCCGGGCGCAGCGCCTGGTCCCCGCCTCCCTCGACGCGCTGGGCGCCCTGCTGCTCGCGGACGCCGACCGGCCGACCGACCTGTACGCCGCCTCGGGTGCGCCCTGGCGGTTCGGTCTCACCGCCGCCGACGCCCTGTGGGCCGCCCGGTGGACGCTGCCGCTCGGCACCCGGCTGGCGGCCGGGACGCTCCGCGCCCTGGCGCGCCGTCAGCACACCGGCCGTCCGGCGGGATCAGGCTCCGCATCGTCGGGTTCGCCGGCCGCGAGCGCGGCGGAGGGGCTGATCCCCGGGCCGATGCGGCACGGCGGTCCGGAGCTCCCGCCGACCTGCAGCGCGACCGAAGCGACCCTGCTGTTCGTCACCGTGCTGGCGGAGGCCTGGCGCTGGGGCCTGCCGCGGCACGAGGTGATAGAGCTGCTGCCGGCGATGGAGCGGGCGCTGGCCGCACTCCGCGCCTCCGTCGCCGAGGGGCCGGACGGGCCCGAGGGCTTCGTCGTCGACCTCGGCCGTCCCCCCGAGGAGAGGTCGAGCCGCACGGCGGTGGCCCGCTGTGAGGTGCAGGCGCAGGCGTACCGCGCCGCCCTGCACGGTGCCGAGCTGCTCGCGGCCTTCGCCCGGCCCGGCGCGGCCGAGTGGCTGAGCTGGGCCGCGGCCCTCCGGGAGCGGTTCCGGGAGCGGTTCTGGATCGACGACGTGGCGGGTGGGCGTCCCGCGGCGGCGCTGCTCGGCGGCGGGCGGGCGGCCCCCGCGGTCGCCTCGTCCTTCGCCCACCTGCTCGACGTGGGCCTCTCCCGCGAGGGCGACCTGCACGAGGGCCTGCTGGACCGCGAGCAGACCAGACTGCTCGCCCAGCGCCTCACCGCCCCGGAGCTGGACTGCAGCTGGGGGCTGCGGACCCTCGGCGCCAAGTCGCCGAGGTTCAATCCGCTCGGCCACCGCAGCGGTGCCGTCCGGGTGCACGAGACGGCGCTCGCCGTGGCCGGTCTCGCCGACGCGGGCTTCGAGCGCGAGGCGGGCCTGCTGCTGGAGGGCGCGCTCGGCGCGGCCGAGCACTTCGGCGGCCGCCTGCCGGAGATGTACGCCGGGGAACAGCGGGTGACGGGGTGTCCGCCGGTGCCGCATCCGGCGGCCTGCCGGCCGGCCGCGCTGTCCGCGGCGGCCGGTGTCCATCTCGTCGTGTCGATGGCCGGCATCAGGCCGGACGTCCCCGGCGGGCGAGTGGTGGTCCGTCCGGCCTCCAGCACGCCGCTCGGCGAACTGCAGCTCACCGGACTGCGGGTGGCGGGCGAGCCGTTCTCCGCCAGGGTCAGCCGGATCGGCGTCGCCGTCGTCGAGGAGGCCTCGCCCCAACTCCAGCTCGGCGCGGGCTGAACGACCCGTCAGCCGGCTGCCCGGGCGTCCCCGGGTCTCCGTCCGCCTTCCGCCCGTCCGTGGCGCCGGGCCTGCCGTGCGGGCCGGGCCTGCCGTGCGGGCCGCGTCCGCCACTGCGCCACGGACCACGGCACCAGCGCCGTACCGGACGGCGGACCCGTCGGCCCGGGCCGGAGTTGCCGGGGTCGTGCGGGCACTCTGTGTTTATCGTCAGAAAGACGACTATCATCATCGCCATGTCGCGTTATGACCCGTCGGCCTTTCCCCCGTTCGCCGTCACCGTCGACCTGGTGGTGCTGACGGTCCGGGACCACGAACTGTGTGCGCTGCTGGTCAGACGGGGCGAGCCGCCGTTCCAGGGGTACTGGGCGCTGCCCGGTGGCTTCGTCCGCCCGGACGAGGGCCTCGCCGAGGCGGCCTCCCGCGAGCTCGCGGAGGAGACAGGCCTGCGCGCGTCCGCACCCGCCCAGTCCACGGCCGGCGTGCACCTGGAGCAGCTCGCGACCTACGGCCACCCCCAGCGCGACCCGCGGATGCGCGTGGTCAGCGTCGCCCACCTGGTGCTGGCGCCCGACTTGCCCACCCCGCGCCCCGGCGGTGACGCCAGCAGCGCCCGCTGGGCCCCCGTCCGAGAACTGCTCGACGACGCTCCGGTGGACGGCGTCCCGCTGGCCTTCGACCACGGCCGGATCCTCGGCGACGGCGTCGAGCGCGCCCGCTCGAAGATCGAGTACTCCTCGCTGGCCACCGCCTTCTGTCCCCCCGAGTTCACGGTGGGGGAGCTGCGCCGCGTCTACGAGGCGGTGTGGGGCGTGGTGCTCGACCCGCGGAACTTCCACCGCAAGGTCACCGGCACCCCCGGCTTCCTGCTGCCGTCCGGCGGGACGACGACCCGGCAGGGCGGGCGTCCCGCACAGCTGTTCACGGCCGGCGGTGCAACCGTCCTCAACCCGCCGATGCTCCGGCCCGAGGCCTGACCCCGGCGCCCGGGCTGCTCCCTGCACGCGGAGGGAGCAGCCCGGGCGCCGGCCGGCCGCTGCTGGCGCCGGTCCCGTTCCGACCTGCTCGGAAGCGCTCCGGCCTGCACGGGGTCCGAACCGCGTCGGGCGCCGACCGCACTGACGATCGGTCAGAATCCTGGTCACGTCACCTGATCGAGTGAGGTCTGCGGGCGCGCTCCCCATCGGCCTCCGCAATGCCCGGAATCCTCGCCGCCGGGGCCTAGGGTGCTGGCGCGGGCAGGCGGAGCACCGCACTGCCCGGGGCCGGTGCACCGGTCGGCCGAGGCGTGGGAGCAGGCAGCGATGATCCAGATCACCGGACTGACCAAGGTCCACCGGCGGGGCGGCCCGCCGGCGCTGCTCGACCTGACCTTCGACACCCGTCCCGGTACGGTCACCGCCCTGCTCGGCGACGAGGGCGCGGGCAAGACCACTGCGATCCGGCTCATGGTGGAGCTCGAACGCGGCCGTGGCGCAGCCCTGTTCGACGGCCGTACCTACCGCAGGCTGCCCCGACCCGAGACCCGCGTCGGACTGGTCCCCGAGATCGGGCCGTCCTGCCCGGGCCACCCCGACCGGAAGGCAGCGGACCACCTCCGGATGCTCGCTGCCGCGATCGGCGTGCCCGCACGCCGCGCCGACGACCTGCTGGAGCAGACCAGGCTCGCGGGCGTCGCCTCCCACCGGCTGCGCACCTTCTCGCCGGGCATGAACCGCCGGCTCGCCCTGGCCACGGCCCTGCTCGGCGATCCGCAGGCCCTGCTGCTGGACGAGCCGACGGCCGGCCTGTCGCCGCGCAGCACCGAGTGGCTGCACTCCTTCCTGCGTTCCTTCGCCGCGGCGGGCGGCACGGTGCTGATGACCACCCGTTCCCCGCAGGAGGCCGGGACGGTCTCCGACCGGGTCATCACCCTGGTGCGGGGGCGCCAGGTCGCGGACCTGGGCGCGGCGGACTTCCGCGCCACCCGGCTCTGCCCGGAGGTGGTGGTGCGGGGGCCGCAGGTGGCCCGGCTCGCAGACCTGTTGCTCGCCCAGGGCGCCCGGGTCCGGTCGGACGGCCGCTCCGGCATCGCGGTCGGCGGCCTCGCCCGCGCGGAGATCGGCGAACTCGCGCACCGCCACGGCGTCCTGCTCCACGAACTCGCCGACCGCGCGATCGGCCGCCCGCCGCCCCGCCCGGTCCTGCCCACCGGATCGGGCCGCTCCGGCGCGGTCGTCCGGCTGCACCCCACCCCGGCTCCGCCGGCCACGGGATCCGCACCGCCCCCACCCGTACCGGCGCCCGTGCCGTTACCGGCCTCGCCGCACGCCTCCGGAACCGCCCGGAACCGCCCCGGGGTCCTGCCGACCGCCGGCGCCCCCAGCCCGCAGCCACGCCCCACGGAGTCACGCACCGCACAACCCCGCGCCACAGAACCACGCCCCACGGAGTCACGCACCGCACAACCGCGCACCCCCACGGCGCGGACTGTTCCCACGGCTGCTCCTGCCGGCCCCGCTCCGATCGAGTCCGCGCGGCCCCCGTCCGTACCCTCGCCCACCCCGCCCTTCCCCCGCACGGACCGGCCGACGGCACCCCCGGCC
>NZ_JOAI01000031.1 GCF_000717715.1 Streptomyces sp. NRRL B-24484
ACCTCAGCCCCAACGAATACGAACGGCGACACCACACCGCTAAGCTCACCCTCGCCGCGTGACAACCAACCGCGTGTCCACCTTCACGGGCGAAGGCCCAGAAGCGTCATCCGGGCCTGCAGCATGGTGAAACAGCATGGTGTCCTTGCCGGTCACATCGTAGAAGGTGTGGCTGTCGCCGTTAGTGGCCACCGTGCGCTCGCGGAGCGGGTAAAAGCCGAAGAATGCCTCGGAGCGGTTGAGGATGTAGAGCTTGAACAGGCTGGACGCCCGGTGCACCCGCACCTCTACGGCCGCCGACTGGACCAGCCCGAGTTCGGCCAGCACCTCGACGGAGTGCGCGATGCCGCCAGCGTTGGTCAGCGCGATGTTACGGGCGCGTTCCCGTAGTGCTGGTTCGTCCTTGAGGCCGTCGACCAGGACGGGTACGGCCATCGGCTCGTCCGTGTCCGGCAGCAGCAGCCGGACGGTGATGGACTCCGGCGCGAGGCGGCCGGACCGGACCTTGTCGAGCGGTTCCTGCAATGCGTTGTGCAGCGTCTCGCTGGAGAAGCCGGCGAAGTCGAGGGTCACGTGCGGCTGCTCGAAGGCCGCTTCGAGGTGAGGGTGTAGGCCCACCGGCCGGGAGGTGCGCTCCCGCACGAAGGAACCGCTGCCCTGCCGGGTCACAATCAGGCCCTTGGTGCGGAGCAGGTCGAGGGCCTTATCCACGGTGCCGCGTGCCACGCCGAAGCGCTTCGCCAGCTCCGGGCCAGACGGCAGTTTGTCGCCGGCCTCGAAGCCTGGCTTCTTGGTGAGGATCGAGGCGCGCAGAGAGCTGCTGACCTGCTGGTACGGCGGGCGCGGGTCATCCGGGTCAAGGTTCAGACGGCACCCGGCCCGGTGGGTCATCGCCCTTGCGCTCGCCTGCGCCAGGGCGAGGCGCTGGGCATGAAGTGGGCCGACGTCGACCTGGATGCCGGGGTCATTCGGCTCCGTCGCAACCGGCTCCGTCCAAAGTACGAGCACGGCTGTGGCGGGGATTGCGGCCGGAAGGCCGGTTTCTGCCGCCAGAAGGTGCAGATCCGCCGTGAGACGAAGGACACCAAGTCCCGCGCCGGCCGGCGGCCGATCCCGCTCCCGGACGAGGTGACCGACCTCTTCCGGAAGCACCGGGAGGAGCAGGAGCGCGAGCGGCAGGCCGCCCGGCAGCTCTGGGACGACAAGGGGTACGTCTTCACCTCGCCGACCGGCCAGCCGTTGAACCCCAACACCGACTACCACGAGTGGAAGGACATCCTGGGGGCCGCCGGGGTCCGTGATGCACGTCTCCACGATGCCCGGCACACGGCCGGCACTGTGCTGCTGGTGCTCAAGGTCCCCGAACGAGTGGTGATGGCCATCATGGGCTGGTCGTCCGTCTCGATGGTCCGGCGCTACCAGCACGTGACCGACCCCATGCTGATGGAGACGGCCGAGAAGATCGGCGGACTGCTCTGGGGGAAGGCGAGGGAGGGGCCCGCCGAGGGCGCCAGCACGCCCGACTGAGACGAGAACTGAGACGGGATACGACGAAGGCCCCGACCGGAGACCGGTCGGGGCCTTTCGTTTGCCCTGGCGGGCAGAGGCGGAGGATACGAGATTCGAACTCGTGAGGGGTTGCCCCCAACACGCTTTCCAAGCGTGCGCCCTAGGCCTCTAGGCGAATCCTCCGTGGGAGAGCTTAGTACATGTCGAGGGGTGCTCGCGAACCGCTATCCGCAGGTGCCCGTGCGCGGTCGCCTGCGGATCTCAGACGGGTGGGGTGGGCCACCCGGCGCCCGCGATCCGCTACTCTTGGGGCAGCCCCTCGTGCGGCGTCATCTCTCTGAACCCCCCCAGGGCCGGAAGGCAGCAAGGGTAGGAGGGCTCTGGCGGGTGCACGAGGGGTCCTTGCGTTCCTGGACGGCGCCCGGCCGTGCCGGGGAGGCCGCGTTTGTCGGCCCGTCCCGATATCGTCGGTGGCGTGTCCCTAGCCCTGTACCGCCGCTACCGCCCCGAGACCTTCGCGGAGGTCATCGGGCAGGAGCACGTGACCGCCCCGCTCCAGCAGGCCCTGCGCAACAACCGGGTCAATCACGCGTACCTGTTCAGTGGGCCGCGCGGCTGCGGCAAGACGACCAGTGCCCGCATCCTGGCCCGCTGCCTGAACTGCGAACAGGGCCCGACGCCCACCCCCTGCGGTGAGTGCCAGTCCTGCCGCGACCTGGCGACCGGCGGCCCCGGCTCGATCGACGTGATCGAGATCGACGCCGCCTCGCACGGCGGCGTCGACGACGCGCGCGAGCTGCGCGAGCGGGCCTTCTTCGCACCGGTCCACAGCCGGTACAAGATCTTCATCCTGGACGAGGCGCACATGGTGACCTCGGCCGGCTTCAACGCCCTGCTGAAGGTCGTGGAGGAGCCGCCGGAGCACCTCAAGTTCATCTTCGCGACCACCGAGCCGGAGAAGGTGATCGGGACGATCCGGTCCCGCACCCACCACTACCCCTTCCGCCTGGTGCCGCCCGGCACCCTGCGCGACTACCTGGCGGAGGTCTGCGGCCGCGAGGGCATCCAGGTCGAGGACTCGGTCTTCCCGCTGGTCGTCCGGGCCGGCGCCGGCTCCGTCCGCGACTCGATGTCGGTGATGGACCAGCTGCTGGCCGGCGCGGGCGAGGCCGGCGTGACCTACCAGATGGCCACCGCGCTGCTCGGCTACACCGACTCCGCCCTGCTCGACGAGGTGGTGGACGCCTTCGCCGCGCACGACGGCGCGACGGTCTTCCAGGTGGTCGACCGGGTCGTCGAGGGCGGCCACGACCCCCGCCGCTTCGTGACGGACCTGCTGGAGCGGCTGCGCGACCTGGTGATCCTCGCCACAGTGCCGGACGCCGGCGAGAAGGGCCTGATCGACGCCCCGGCCGACCGGATCGCCGTCATGCAGGCGCAGGCGGACCGCTTCGGCGCGGCCGAGCTCAGCCGGGCCGCCGACATCGTCAACACCGGCCTCACCGAGATGCGCGGCAACGCCGCCCCCCGCCTCCAGCTGGAGCTGATCTGCGCCCGGGTGATGCTGCCCGGCGCGTACAGCGACGAGCTCTCGCTGCAGGCCCGGCTGGACAAGCTGGAGCGGCGCGCCTCGACCGGAGGCTTCCCGGCAGCCGGCTTCCCGGCGGCCGCCGCACCGATGCCGGGCATGCAGGCGCCGGCCGCCCAGGTGCCCGGCGCGCAGGCGGCGCCGGACCTTCCGGCCGCGCCCCCCGTGCCGGCGGTGGCGATGCCGCAGGCCGTCCCGCAGCAGCCCGCCGCGGAGGCCCCGGCCGCTCCCGCCCCGGTCGCACCGGCTGCCGCGCCCGCCCAGGCAGGGCCCCCGGCCCCCGGTGCCTGGCCGATCCCGCGCAGCTTCCCCGCCGCCGGCCAGGCCCCCGGTCAGGCACCCGCCCAGCCCGCGCAGCCGTCCGCGCCCCCGCAGGCCCCGGCGCCCACCGCGCCGGTGGCCCCGTCCGCCCCGGCTCCGGCAGCCCCCGCGGCGGCCGGCGCCCCCTCGGCCGCCGCGCAGCAGGGCGCCGCCCAGATCCGCCAGATGTGGCCGCAGATCCTGGAGGCGGTGAAGAACCGCCGCCGCTTCACCTGGATCCTGCTCAGCCAGAACGGCCAGGTGGCCGGCTTCGACGGCAACGTGCTGCAGGTCTCCTTCATCAACGCCGGCGCCCGCGACAGCTTCGTGAGCAGCAACAGCGACGAGGTGCTGCGCCAGGCGCTGGCGGACGCGCTCGGCGTGGACTGGCGGGTCGAGTGCATCGTGGACCCGTCCGGCGGGGCCGCGGCGCCCGCCGCGCCGGCACCGGGCGGAGGCGGCGCCGGCGGTTGGGGCGCACCGCAGCGCCCCGCGACCCCGGCTCCGGCCGCGCAGCCGCTCCAGCCCCAGCCGGCGGCCCCGCCGCAGGCCGCGGCCCCGCAGCCGGCGGCCCCGGTGCAGCCGCAGCGTCCGGCCCCGCAGGCCGCGGCCCAGCAGCCGCCGTCCGCCCCGCCGCAGGCCGCGGGCGGGTACCAGGCGCCGCAGCCGCCGCCGGTCGCGCCGGAGGACGACATCGCCGAGGACGACGACCCTGACCTGACCGAGGAGGCCTTCTCCGGGCAGGAACTGATCATCCGTGAGCTCGGGGCGACCGTCCTGGAGGAGATCCACCACAACGGCTGAGCCGCACCGTCCGGGCCGGCCGCCGACCGCGTCCGGATCGGTCCGAGGCCGCCGGTCGGCCGGGCGGGACGGGTCGGCCCCGGGGGCCGTCCGGGCCGCGTAGGCTCGGGGACGACGATGTCGTACAGGACAGGAGATGTGCCGTGTTCCCTGGTGGCCAGCCCAACATGCAGCAGCTGCTGAAGCAGGCGCAGAAGATGCAGGAGGAGCTCGGCAAGGTCCAGAAGGAGCTGGCCGAGACCCACGTGAGCGGTTCGGCGGGCGGCGGTCTGGTCGAGGCGACCGTGACGGGCTCCGGCGAGCTGGTCGCGCTGGCGATCGCGCCGGCCGCGGTCGACCCGGAGGACACCGAGACCCTGGCCGACCTGGTGCTGGCCGCCGTGCGGGACGCCAACGCGGCGGCCCAGAAGCTGCAGGCCGAGCGGATGGGCCCGCTGACCCAGGGCCTGGGCGGCGGCGGCATCCCCGGCCTCCCGTTCTGACCCCCGGCGCCTGCTGACCGGGCCCGGACGGGCACGGCCGGGACGCTGCCGCGGCTGCCCGCCGGGCGCGCGGTGCACGGCGGGTGGCGCTCCGGTCGCGTGCCGTGTGCCGACACGCGCCGGTGCTGTGTGATTTATGGGTGAGTCGGGCGCCGGACGGTGTGTCCGGCGCCCGACCGTTGGATGATGGCACCGGAGCGACGGGCACCGGAGCACTGGGTTCCGGGCCGTGGCCCCGGCCGAAGGAAGGCGTGACGTGTACGAGGGCGTGGTTCAGGACCTGATCGACGAACTGGGCAGACTGCCCGGCGTCGGGCCCAAGAGCGCCCAGCGGATCGCCTTCCACGTGCTGCAGGCCGACCCGGTGGACGTCCGGCGGCTGGCCGGCGCGCTGATGCAGGTGAAGGAGAAGGTCCGGTTCTGCGCGGTCTGCGGCAACGTCGCGGAGTCCGAGCAGTGCCGGGTCTGTCTGGATCCGCGCCGCGACCTCACGGTGATCTGCGTGGTCGAGGAGCCGAAGGACGTGGTGGCGATCGAGCGGACGCGCGAGTTCCGCGGCCGCTACCACGTGCTGGGCGGCGCGATCAGCCCGATCGAGGGCGTCGGCCCGGACGACCTGCGGATCCGGGAGCTGATGACCCGGCTCGCCGACGGCACGGTCACCGAGCTGATCCTCGCCACCGACCCCAATCTGGAGGGGGAGGCGACCGCCACCTACCTGGCCCGGCTCTGCAAGCCGATGGGCCTGAAGGTGACCCGGCTGGCGAGCGGCCTGCCCGTCGGCGGGGACCTGGAGTACGCCGACGAGGTCACCCTCGGCCGGGCCTTCGAAGGGAGACGACTGCTCGATGTCTGACCACAGGGACACCGCCCACACCAGCGAGCCCGACGACTTCGCCGTGCAGATCGCCGACTCGGTGGGGAGCTTCGTGCTCGCCGTCACCGAGGTGGCCAAGGGCGACGAGCCGGGCAGCGCGATCTCGCTGCTGCTGCTGGAGGTCTCGCAGCTGCTGCTGGCAGGCGGCCGGCTGGGGGCGATCGAGGACGTCGTGCCGGAGGACCGCTTCGAGCCGGACACCGGGCCGGAGCCGGACGGCGTGGAGCTGCGCGAGCGGCTCGCCGAGCTGCTGGCGCCGATCGACGTCTACCACGAGGTCTTCGACCCGTACGGGCCGCCGGAGAAGCCGAGCGCCTTCCGGATCTCGGACGACCTGGCGGGCGTGGTCGCCGAGCTGCGGCACGGCCTGGTGCACTACCGGGAGGGCCGGGTCAGCGAGGCGCTGTGGTGGTGGCAGTTCTCGTACCTGTCCAACTGGGGCTCGACCTGCACCGCGGTGCTGCGGGCGCTGCAGTCGCTGATCGCGCACGTCCGGCTGGACAGCCCGATCGGTGCGGCCGTGGACGGCGCGGACACCGACCAGGACGGGCTCACCGACGAGCAGCTGGAGCAGCAGGCCGGCGACCTGATGGCCGCCGAACTCGGGCTGTGACGAAGGTTCCACCGAATCTCCACAACGTGAAATCCGGGGTCGGGCACCAGCCCGGCCCCGGATTTTCTTTCGGCGGGCGGCTCCCGGCCCGCAGACCTGCCTGTTCCCGGTGCTCACCAGGCGATATGGTCGTCTCGTCATATGGATGGCTCCGGTCGCCCGCGCCCCGCTCGATAGACTGGCCGCGACCGCAGAAGGGGGCCACCACCCCCGAAACGACACAAGTCGAGGAGCGCACGTGGGCCTTGTCGTGCAGAAGTACGGCGGCTCATCCGTAGCGGATGCCGAAGGCATCAAGCGCGTCGCCCGACGGATCGTCGACACCAGGAAGGCCGGCCATGAGGTCGTCGTCGTGGTGTCCGCGATGGGAGACACGACGGACGAGCTCATCGAACTCGCGGAACAGGTGACCCCTATTCCGTCCGGCCGTGAGTTCGACATGCTGCTGACCGCAGGAGAGCGCATCTCCATGGCGCTGCTGGCCATGGCGATCAAAACGCTGGGCTTCGACGCCCAGTCCTTCACGGGCAGCCAGGCGGGCGTCATCACCGACGCCACGCACAACAGGGCACGCATCATCGACGTCACGCCGGGCCGGATCCGCAACGCCCTGGACGAGGGCAACATCGCGATCGTGGCCGGCTTCCAGGGCGTGTCGCAGGTCAGCAAGGACATCACCACGCTCGGCCGCGGCGGCTCGGACACCACGGCCGTCGCCCTGGCGGCGGCGCTCGGGGCCGAGGTCTGCGAGATCTACACCGACGTGGACGGCGTGTTCTCCGCCGACCCCCGCGTGGTGAAGAAGGCGCGGAAGATCGACTGGATCTCCTTCGAGGACATGCTGGAGCTGGCCTCGTCCGGCTCCAAGGTGCTCCTCGACCGCTGCGTCGAGTACGCCCGCCGCTACAACATCCCGATCCACGTCCGCTCGTCGTTCTCCGGCCTGCCGGGGACTATCGTGAGCGCCGACAACCCCAACAAGCCCGAAGGGGGCGAGATGGAGCAGGCCATCATCTCCGGAGTCGCCCACGACACGTCCGAGGCGAAGATCACCGTCGTCGGAGTGCCGGACAAGCCGGGCGAGGCGGCCCGGATCTTCCGCGCCATCGCCGACGCCGAGGTCAACATCGACATGGTGGTGCAGAACGTCTCCACCGCGTCGACCGGTCTGACCGACATCTCCTTCACCCTGCCGAAGACCGACGGCCAGAAGGCCATCGACGCCCTCGGCCGGGTCAAGGACGGCATCGGCTACGAATCGCTGCGCTACGACGACGCCATCGGCAAGCTCTCGCTGGTCGGCGCCGGCATGCGCTCCAACCCGGGTGTCACCGCCACGTTCTTCGAGGCGCTCTCCGAGGCCGGGGTCAACATCGAGCTGATCTCCACCTCAGAGATCCGCATCTCGGTCGTCACCCGGTCCGAGGACATCCCGGAGGCCGTGCGCGCCGTGCACACCGCCTTCGGCCTGGACACCGAGACCGACGAGGCCGTGGTCTACGGCGGCACCGGCCGCTGACGCACCGGACGGGCCGGGGCACCCACCGCGGTGTCCCGGCCCGTCCGCCTGCGGCGGCCGGGCCCGTCGGCCCGCGATCGGGGCGCACCGTCACGGTTTCTCCCGATCCTTCCGAGACAATCCGTCAGAATCACCCGTTGTCCCGCTGGAGCGGGCTCCGGTCGGTACGGAAGAATGGCAGGCCGTCCGGGCAACCATGACGGGGGATCGAGTGTCCAACAGGCGTGTCGAACGTGATCGAAGCGGTGCCGGTGGTGTCGCTGCCGCTGCCGGTGCGCCGGTCGGCAGCTAGTCGGATGGGCTCGGCCGCGGCGGCGGACGCGACAGGGGCCAGCGTCGACCAGCTCACCGAGACGTACCAGGCCCATTACCGGTCCTTGCTGCGCCTGGCCGCGCTCCTGCTCGACGACCTCTCCTCCTGCGAGGACGTCGTCCAGGAGGCGTTCATCCGGGTGCACGCCGCCCGGCGGCGGGTGCGCGAACCCGAGAAGACCCTCGCCTACCTGCGGCAGACCGTCGTCAACCTGTCCCGCTCGACCCTGCGTCGACGCATCCTCGGCCTGCGTCTCCTGCCCAAGCCCATGCCTGACATGGCCAGTGCAGAAGAAGGGGCCTACGATGCGCTGGAGCGCGATCAGCTGAGGACCGCGCTGCGGGGACTGCAGCGCCGTCAGCGGGAGGTGCTCGTGCTGCGCTACTACGCGGATCTGACGGAGGCCCAGGTCGCCGAGGTGCTCGGCGTCTCCGTCGGCTCGGTGAAGGCGTACGGCTCCCGCGGACTGGCCGCGCTGCGCGTCACGATGGAGGGCGGCCATGACTGACGATCAGCCGGGCGACGCCCGCGCCGAGCACGAGCTGCGGACCCTCCTGCACCGGGCGGTGTCCTCCGTCGAACCCGATCCGACCGCCCTCGGCCGGATCCGGCACGGCGTGCCCCGCCGCCGCGCCCGCCGCCGGAACGCCTGGACGGGCGCCGTCGCCGCCACCCTGATCGCCGCGGCCGCCGTCCCCACCCTGCACGCCGTCCGGCCGTTCGACCTCTCCGGCGGCCCCACCGCCGGCAGCGCCGACACGCAGGGCGTCGACCGCACCCCGCGCGCCACCCGCGGCTCCACGGGCGGTCCGCGCACCGCCCCGCTCCCCGCCCAGCCGGACGGGCGGCCCACCCCGTCCACCGGCGCGGGCGGCAGCGCCGCCGCCGTCGACCCGGGCAGCACCGCCGCGAGCACGCCCGTCTCCGTCCCCGCCTGCCTGCGGACCGACCTCGGCCGCGCCACCACCCACCTGGACCCGGTCGACAGCGCGGGCAGCACCTACGGCTGGTTCACCGTCCGCAACACCTCGGCCCGCAGCTGCGGGGTGACCGGGCCCGGCACCGTCGCCGCCACCGCCGGCGGCCCCGCCGACCAGACTCGGATCAAGGTCGTCGACCACATCGCGGGTGACCCGGCCACCGCCCTGCCCGCCCCCGGCCCGGCCGGCCTGCCGATCGTGCTCGGCCCCGGCGAGGGGTACCGGGTGCGGTTCGGCTGGGTGCCCGAGGGCGCCTGCCCGAGCAGCGCCCCCAGGGCCGCCGTTGCCGCACCCGGGCCCACCGCCACCGCCACGGCCGGCAACCCCCCGGTCGTGCCCGCCGCCGCCACGGCGGACCCCAGCCCCAGCCCGACGCCCACCGCCGACCCGCCGAGCGTCACCGTCGCCCACACGCCGGTCGGCGGCGACCCGACGGCGGCCAGCACCGTGATCACCGGAAGCTGCGGCGGCACCGTCTACCGCGCCGCCCCGGAAGCCGTCCCGGTCGAGTCCCCGACGGCCCTCGCCACCCCGGGCCCGAGCTAGCGCGCGTCTCCACGGCGACGGGTGCCACGGAGGTGCCCCCACGCGCCCCTGGACCGACTCCGGACGCCCGGGGCCACGGGCAGCCGCGTGACGTGCGTGCGGCGCGCCGCGGATGCGGGGGACACCCCGGTCGCAGGGGCTGCCGTAGGAGGCGGTTACCGTGGTGGGTGTGTACCGGTTTCTCCTGACTCCGCGGTGGATCGCCGCCACGGCCGTCGGCGTGGTCGCCATCGTGGTCTGCCTGCTGCTCGGCACCTGGCAGCTCGGCCGCTTCGAGTCCCGGGTCGACTCCCACCGGAACACCGGCGCGTCCGCCGCGGCCCGGGCGTCCGCCGCCGTCCCGCTCGGCGAGGTGCTCACCGCCGGCCGGCCCGAGGTCGGCACCGACACCGTCGGCCGGGCGGTCACCGTCACCGGCAGCTACGACACCGCCCACCAGCTCCTGGTGCCCGGCCGAGCCCTCGACGGACGGCAGGGCTACTACGTCCTCACCCCGCTGCGCACCGCCGACGGGCGGGCCGCCGCGGTCGTCCGCGGCTGGGCGCCGGGCGACCCGGCCGCCGGCGCGTCCGTCCCGGCGGCCCCCGCCGGGGAGGTCACCGTCGCCGGCCGGCTCCAGGCCCCGGAGAACAGCGGCAGCGGCGGCGCCGTCGCCGGCGGCCTGCCCGCCGGCCAGCTCGGCACCATCAGCCCGGCCACCCTCATCAACGTGCTGCCGTACCCCGTCTACGACGGCTGGATCGCCGCCGACCGGGTGCCGGGCCCGCTGACCGCGGTACCCACCGTCGAGCCGCAGGGCGGCAACGGCCTCACCCTGCGCGCCTTCCAGAACCTCGGCTACACGCTGGAGTGGTTCGTCTTCGCCGGCTTCGTGGTCTTCATGTGGTTCCGCCTCGTGCGTCGCGAGGCGGAGGCCGCCCAGGACCGGGCCCTCGGGCTCGTCTGAGCCGGGGGCCCGGTGGCCCGGACGGTCAGCGCTTCGTCGGCAGCGGGGTCTTCGCCGTCGGCAGCGGCGAGCGCGGCGAGGGCAGAACGCCCCCGGCGGCCGTCCCCGGCGAGGCGCTCGGGAAGGACCAGGACCCGCTCGGCGACGGGCTCGGCGAGGAACCGCAGGAGCCGTCACCGCTCGACCCGGAGGTCGACCCCGAGGTGGTGCTGTGGTGGTGGTGCACCGTGCGGCTGCTCTTCGACTTCTTCGCGCTCCGCCCCGTCTTGGCCAGCAACTGCGCGGACAGGTCACCGCCGAGCGCACCGCCCGCCCCGGCGCCGTCCGCGGCGGTGTCGGCCGCGTCCGTCCCGGCGACCGTGAACGCGTCCACCGAGAGCGAGGGCCGGCCCGCCGCGTCGAAGTCGCACGGGTCGTCGCTCTCGTCCGAACACGCGGTCGCCGTCAGCAGCACGGTCAGGGCCGCGGCGGTGGCCAGGGCGGTGCGTCTGCTCATCTGCCGTCTCCCCCGAGCGCGGGGCCGTCGATGTGGCGCCGCGCGAAGTCGATCTCCAGCCTCAGCTGCCGGATGCGTTCCTCCACCACCAGCGAGCCGTGGCCGGCGTCGTAGCGGTAGACCTCGTGCACCTTACCCAGCTCCTCCAGGCGACCGACATAGTTCTCGATCTGCCGGATCGGGCAGCGCGGGTCGTTCACCCCGGCGCTGATGTACACCGGCGCCTGCACCCGCTCCACGTAGGTGAGCGGCGAGGACGCCCGCCAGCGGTCCGGCACCTCCTCCGGGGTGCCGCCGAACAGCGTGCGGTCCAGCGACTTCAGCGCCTCCATCTCGTCGTCGTACGCGGTGAGGTAGTCCGCGACCGGGACGGCCGCCAGGCCCACCGTCCAGTCGCCCGGCTGCACCCCGAGACCGAGCAGGGCCAGGTAGCCGCCCCACGAACCGCCGGACAGCACCAGCCGCGCCGGGTCCGCCAGCCCCGACTCCACCGCCCACGCCCGGACGGCGCCGATGTCCTCCAGCTCGATCAGGCCGACCCGCTCGCGCAGCGCGTCCGTCCACTCCCGGCCGTAGCCGGTCGAGCCCCGGTAGTTGACCCGGACGACGGCGAAGCCGTGGTCCAGCCAGGCCGCCGGCCCGGCCGCGAAGGAGTCGCTGTCGTGGTGGGTCGGACCGCCGTGCACCTCGAACACCGTCGGGAAGGGGCCCTCGCCGGCCGGCCGCTGCACCAGCGCGTGCACCCGTCCGCCCGGGCCCTCCACCCAGACGTCCTCCACCGGCACCGACCCCGGCGGCACCGGCCCCGGAGCCCGCAGCACCACCGTGCCCGCCGTCGAACGGACGGCCGAGGGCTCCGCCGCCGAGGACCACAGGAACTCCACCGTGCCGTCCGGCCGCGCCGTCGCCCCCGCGACCGTGCCCCGCGGCGTGTCCAGCCGCGACAGCCGGCCGCTCGCCAGGTCGTACGAGAACAGCTCGCTGCGCGCCTCGTACTCGTGCTCGATCAGCAGCGCCTCCGCGCCCGGCCGCCACTGCGCCGACAGGTCGCCCGGGAACTCCCGGCCCTGCTCGTCGCGCAGGCCCAGCTCGGTCTCCGTGCCGGTGACGACGTCCCACAGCATCGGCTCCCAACGGCCGCGCCGCTGGTGCGCGACCAGCAGCCGGGTGTCGCCGTCGGCCGGCGCGAAGCCCAGGCAGGCGACCCCGTGCGGCTCCTCCCGGCCCGTCACCTCGTCCAGCTCGGCGAGCGCCGCGCCGTCCGAGAGCCGCAGCACCCGGATCGCCGAGTGCATCGCGTCCCCGTGCTCGGTGTGGTCGACCGCCAGCAGCGAGCCGTCGTACGAGAGGTCGCCGATGCCGCCGTACTCGGCGTGCCGGTAGACCTCCTCCACCTCCGACGCGCCGGGGCGGCGCAGGAACAGCGTGGTGCCCTCGTCGTCCGTCGAGGTGCCGACCACCACCGTGCCGTCCCGGCCCAGCGCCAGGCCGGCCGAGTACGCGGCGGGCACGCCCGGCACCGCCTCCTCGTCCGGGCCGCCCTCGAACGGCTGACGCCGCCACACCCCGAACTCGTCGCCGTCGGTGTCGTCGAACCACCAGACCCACCCGCCGTCCGGGCTGAGCTCGGCGTCCGTGGTGCCGTTGGGGCGGTCCGTCACCCGGCGGTGCACGTCCGCGGTTCGGTCCCAGGCGTACACCTCGTAGGTGCCGGTGGAGTTCGACACGTACAGCGCCCGCTCCGGGGCGTCGTCCGCCCAGTCCGGCAACGACACCCGGGCCGCCCGGAACCGCTGCTCCCACGCCGGTGCGCTGCTCTTCTCCTCGCTCATCCCCCCATCCAACCCGATGCCCGGCGCGGAACGGAACGCGTCCGACCGCGCCGGGCACCGGGCCGGTGCCGCGGCGGCCCTCAGGCGCCCGGCACCCTGTCCAGGAACCCGGCCACCGAGGCGACCCGCCCGGCGCCGTCCAGGACGAGCACGTCGAAGCCCTCCACCAGCGGCTCCCCGCCCGCCGGCCCCAGGCCCCAGGTGAACCGGGCCACGTGGTGGTGCGCGTCGACCGGGCCCAGGGTGAAGACGAAGCCCGGGAACTGCGCCTGCACCGCCGCCACCGTCGCGTCCAGCCCGTCCCGCCCGGCCACGTCCACCAGCGGGTCGGTGTAGCTGCCGTCCTCCGCCCACAGGGTCTCGATCACGGCCCGGCGGGCCCCGCCGTCGGTCTCGTTCCAGACGGCGATGTACTGCTCCACGATCTGCTGAAGGTCGCTCACGGTGGTGTCCTCCCGATCCCTGGCGGGCCGTTCCCGCTGCTCAAGACGGTAGGCGGGATCCACACCCGGCGAATCCGTCAGCCATAGGCAAGTGCCGCGCCCCGCAACGGAATCCGCTGGGTAGGGTGACGGTCATGCTGTACGGCAGGGCGGGGGAGCAGGCACAGGTCCGGGCACTGCTGGACGCGGCACGCGGCGGCCGCAGCGGCGCCCTCGTCCTGCGCGGCGAGCCGGGCATCGGCAAGACCGCCCTGCTCGACGCCGCCGCCCGTGACGCCGGGGACTTCCGGATCGTCCGCGCCGCCGGCATCGAGTACGAGGCCGAACTCCCCTTCGCCGGACTGCACCTGCTCCTCGCCCCCGCACTCGACCGGCTGGACGCCCTGCCCGGACCGCAGCGCCGCGCCCTGCAGGGCGCCTTCGGCCTCGCCGACACCGACCCCGGCGACCGCCTGCTGCTCGGCCTCGCCGCCCAGCACCTGCTCGCCGAACTCGCCGCCGAACAGCCGCTGCTGTGCCTGGTGGACGACGCCCAGTGGCTGGACCAGGCCTCCGCCGGGGCACTGCTCGTCGCCGCCCGACGGCTCCGCGAGGAGGGCGTCGTGCTGCTCTTCGCCGCCCGCGACGGCGAGGGCGCCTTCCCCGCCGGCGGACTGCCGGAGCTGCGGCCCGCCCCGCTCGGACGGGCCGACGCCGAACGGCTGCTGCCCGCCGCCCTCGACCCGGCCGTCCGCCGCCGGGTGCTCGCCGAGGCCCACGGCAACCCGCTCGCCCTCACCGAACTCCCCGCCGCCCTCGGCACCGACCAGCCGGCCGGGCCGCTGCCGCTGCCCGGCCGGCTGCAGCTCGCATTCCACGGACGGCTCACCCGGCTGCCCGCCGCCACCCAGACCCTGCTGCTGGTCGCCGCCACCGAGGAGACCGGCGACCCGGCCACCGTGCTCGCCGCGGCCGCCGCCCTCGGCGCCGGCCCCGCCGACCTGCCGCCCGCCGAACAGGACGGCCTCGTCCGCGCCGGCGACACCCGGATCGCCTTCCACCACCCGCTGCTGCGCGCCGCCGTCCTCCAGCGGGCCCCGCTCGACCAGCGGCTCGCCGTCCACCGCGCCCTCGCCGGCGCCCTCGACGGCGACCGCCGCACCTGGCACCTCGCCCTCGCCGCCACCGGCCCGGACGCCGCCCTCGCCGACGCCCTGGAGGAGGCCGCCCACCGCGCCGAGGCCCGCGGCGGACACGCCGGCGCCGCCGCCGCGCACGAGCGCGCCGCCCGGCTCACCGCGGACCCCGACGGCCGCACCCGCCGCCTCGTCCTCGCCGCCGAGGCCGCCGCCGACGCCGGCGAGACCGACCGCGCCGAGCAGCTCGCCGTCCGCGCCCGCAGCCGCACCGCCGACCCCCTCGCGCTCGCCCTGATCGACCACCTGCGGGCCACCGCCGCCTTCCTGCGCGGCGACCACCCCGCCGCCTTCCGGCTGCTCCTCGACGCGGCGGCGGGCGACATCGCCGCCCCGCACGCCGCCCGGATGCTCTTCCAGGCCTGCCACGCCGCCTGGTACCTCGGCGAGACCGAACTCGGTGCCTTCGCCGACCGCCTGGCCGCCCTCGACCTGCCGCCCGAGGACCCGGCGGCGCCGATCGCCGACTACCTGCTCGCCGGCACCCTGCCGCTGCTCGGCCGCCCCGCCCAGGCCCCGCCCGACGCCGCCGGGGCCGTCGACCGCGCCCGTCGGGCCGGCGCCGACGTCGTCCGCGACTTCACCCAGCTGAGCGGCATCACCCTGGTGCTCGGCCGGGACGAGGAGACCCACCGCGTCACCGCCGACCTCATCGACGAGGCCCGCCGGGCCGGCGCCGTCGGCGCCCTGCCCACGCTGCTCTTCTTCCACGCCGAGGCGCAGCTCTTCCACGGCCGCCACCGCGACGCCGAGGTCACCGCCGCCGAGGGCCTGTCGCTCGCCCGCGACACCGGGCAGCACCAGTGGACCAGCCAGCTCGCCGCGCTGCTGGCCCTGCTCGCCGCCCTCGCCGGCGACGCCGACCGGTGCACCGCCCACGTGGCCGAGGCCCTGGCGGGCAGCGGCCCGGCCAGGCCCGCCGGCCGCGCCTGGACGCAGTGGGCGCTCGGCCTGCTCGACCTCGGCGAGGGCCGCGCCGCCGAGGCCCTGGACCGGCTCGCCGAACTCACCGGCGGCCCCCAGCGCCACCACGTCTCCGGCACCCGGGCCGTCCCCGACCTGGTCGAGGCCGCCGTCCGCCTCGGCCGGCCGGAGCAGGCCGAGGAGCCGTACCGGCGGTTCGCCCGCTGGACGGAGGCCTGCGACCGGCCCTGGGCCCGCGCCCTGCTGCTGCGCTGCCAGGCCCTGCTCGGCCCCGACGAGCTCGCCGAGGACGCCTACCTGGCCGCCCTCGACCTGCACCGCACCGCCGAGCGCCCGTTCGAACAGGCCCGCACCGCGCTGCTCTACGGCGAGTGGCTGCGCCGCACCCGCCGCCGCACCGACGCCCGGCCGCAGCTGCGGGCCGCCCTGGAGGCCTTCGACCTGCTCGGTGCCCGGCCCTGGGCGGAGCGGGCCCGCACCGAGCTGACCGCCACCGGTGTCGGCGCACCCGCCGCGCCGGCCGCCGGGCCGCTCGCCGGTCTGACCCCGCAGGAGCTGCAGATCGTCCGGCTCGCCGGGCAGGGGCTGACCAACCGCGACATCGCCGCCCAGCTGTTCCTCAGCCCGCGCACGGTCGGCCACCACCTCTACAAGGCCTACCCGAAGCTGGGCATCACCTCCCGTCAGGACCTCGCCGACCTGCTCTGACGCCCGCGGACGGGCCCTGGCACCGGCCCTCGTGCCGTTCTCGTGCCGTTCTCGCGCCGGTGCCCGCCGGGCTGCGCCGACGCGCGCGGGGCGGCGTCCTGGCGCGCCGCAGGGGGCCTTTCGGGTTATCAATGAATCCGGACGAAACCGGATAAAAGGATCAGAGCCATGCCTGTCTCCAACCTCATCGTCGGTCCGCCGCCCCCACTGACCGTCACCGCCGACGGCTCCGCCCTGATCGCGGAGATCGAGGACTACCTGGCCTCGTTGCCGCCCTCCGCCCGCGTCCCCGTCCCGTACGTCTGCCCGCTCGGCCGGGTCCTCCAGCCGTGGAACGCCGACCAGCCGCTGCCCCGCCGCTCGGTCCTCGACCGGCTCGCGCACCGCCCGCCCCGGGCCGTCCCGGTCTCCGTCGCCGGGCACCTGCAGCTGACCTCGCGCTACCTCACCGCCCACGGCTGGCTGCAGGGCGCCCTGTGGGACTCCCGTGGCCGGGTGTGCCTGCTCGGCGCCCAGGCCGCCGTCCTCGCACACGGCTACGGCTCGCCGCAGACCGTCCGCCGGGCCCGCACCCAGGTCATGGAGGTGCTGCACGCCAGGGGCATCGCCGTCAGCTCCCCGGACGTCTTCAACGACGCCCCCACCACCCACGAGGCGGACGTCCACCGGGTGCTCGCCTCCGCCGCCGCCCGCGCCCACACACTGGGGATCTGACCGGTCGCCACCCGATGGCGAGCGCACGCCGGCCTGACCGAGGCGGTGTCACTCGGACGGTCGCACGCAACGACAGAGGCCCTGCCGGATCTCTCCGGCAGGGCCTCTGCGCTGGGTCGGTGTGGCGGGGGGCTCGACCTTCAATATCTCCCGGATTTCTCCCACGCCGGGAAGCACACAGGTGTGGCAGGGCCGCACCCGTCCACCAGGTCGGCGGCGGCCCGGATCAGCCGCGGCCCCAGGTCCGGGTGGACCAGATGGCGCCGCCCGGGTCGCTGCGGCCCTGGCGGTAGACGACGACGTTGGCGTCGTCCTGCACCTTGAGGTAGGAGGCCTCGCGCAGGTCCCCGCTCCGGCTGGACCAGAGCTGCCTGCTCGATGTGTTGACGGTCAGTCGGCCGCCGCTGACCAGGGCGTAGGCGCCGGGGTGGTTCCAGGTGCCGCTGGACCACAGTGCCGCGCCGTCGCGCTTGCGGTAGAGCACGAGGTTGCCGTCGGCCTGCATGAACAGCCAGACCGACGCCGACTCGGCAAAGGTCTTGGGCCACATCATGCCGGTCACCGTGTTGCCGTAGATGGTGTTCGAGAAGCCCTGCCAGGCGACACCGCTCGCGCCACCGATGTAGAGCGTGTCGTTGATGATCCCGACGTAGCTGCCGGGGTTGCCCCAGGTCCGGCTGGACCAGAGGGCGCCGCCCGGGTCGCTGCGGCCCTGGCGGTAGACGACGAAGTTGCCGTCGGCCTGTATCACCGCGTAGGCCCCGGGATTGCCGTAGGTGCCGGAACTCCAGAGCGCCGGGCCGTGGTTGCCGTACGGGCCGACCAGGTAGAGCACGAGGTTGCCGTCGCCCTGCATGATGAGGGCCATCTCGCCGTCCACCAGGCTCTGGCCCGGCTTCAGGGACTGGCCCGACGGCAGAACCGACTGGTACGTCGAGTTGGAGCCGGTCACCCGCACCGTGGTGGCCGCCGGCGGCGCAGCCACGGCCGCGGGTGCTGCGGTCGCGAGCGCGGTCGCCCCGAGCAGGACGGCGGCGGCGGCGCGTCCGAGCGCCGCGGGTCCTCTGCCGCGTGTGGTTCGCATGAACATCCCCCTCCAGAAGTTGCTGATCCTTTTCATACACCGCCGGGGTCGGACACCTGTCCCCGGGCCGCGGATCCACCGCGCCGGACGCCCTCTGCCGCATCGGCGGCACCGGAAGGGATCCGCGCTTCGCCGGATTCGACCACGGCGGTCACGGAGGAGGTCCACCGGAAGCGGATCCGTCCGATGATCCGGACCGGGGCCACGGTCATGGGCCAACTCTTCGAGCGCCCCTGAGGCGTAGTCACGCAGGTCGACACGTACAACGACAGAGGCCCTGCCGGATCTCTCCGGCAGGGCCTCTGCACTGGGTCGGGGTGGCGGGATTTGAACCCACGGCCTCTTCGTCCCGAACGAAGCGCGCTACCAAGCTGCGCTACACCCCGGTCCTGCTCTGTTGCCTTCCGTCTCCGGCGCAACGAGTAGAACTCTACAGGAGGTGTGCCGAGAGACGAAATCCGATTCCCCCGGGGGCGTCGGAGCAGGTCAGCGGCCCGGCGTGAGGGTCAGCAGCGTGGCCTCCGGCGGGCAGGCGAAACGGACGGGGGTGTAGCGGTTGGTGCCGCACCCGGCCGAGACGTGGAGGTACGAGCGGTGCCCGCCGGCCTTGTGGGTGGAGAGGCCCTTCACCCGGTCGGTGTCGATGTCGCAGTTGGTGACCAGGGCGCCGTAGAACGGGATGCAGAGCTGCCCGCCGTGGGTGTGCCCGGCGAGGATCAGCGGGTAGCGGTCCGCGGTGAAGGCGTCCAGCACCCGCAGGTACGGGGCGTGCACGACGGCCAGCGACAGGTCGGCGTCCGCGGACGGCCCGCCGGCCACCTTGGCGTACTTGTCGTGCCGGATGTGCGGGTCGTCCAGGCCGGTGAACTCGACGTCGAGGCCGGCGAGGGTGAGCCGGCCGCGGGCGTTGTTGAGGTTCAGCCAGCCGGCCTCGTCGAAGCCGTCGCGGAGCTTCTGCCACGGGTTGTGGACGGCGCCCTTGATGCCGCGGCGGCCGGTGCCGTCCGGGTTGTTGAGGCCGTGCACGCCCGTCCGCAGCGCGCTGAGGTAGCGGGTGGGGCTCTTGCGGGCCGGCCCGTAGTAGTCGTTGGAGCCGAAGACGTACACGCCGGGGAAGTCCATCAGCGGCCCGAGGGCGTCCAGGGTCGCGGGGACGCCGAGCGGGTCCGAGAGGTTGTCGCCGGTGTTGACCACCAGGTCGGGGCGGAGGCCGGCGAGGCTCTGCAGCCAGCGCTGCTTCTTGTGCTGCCCGGTCACCATGTGGATGTCGGAGACCTGCAGGATCCGGATCGGCCGCGCACCGCGCGGCAAGATCGGGACCTCGACTCGGCGCAGGCGGAAGGCACGCACCTCGTAGCCGGCGGAGTAGGCGAGGCAGGCGGCGCCGGCGGCGGCGACACCGAGCGGGACGGAGTACAGCGGTCGCATCGGTCCATGCTCTCAGACACCGATTCGGACCGTGAGACGGGCAGGTCGTCGGAGGACGCCCCGGATCAGCCCCGGTGCCGGCGGACGGCTACGACGGTACTGAGGTCGGCGGCGAGCGGCAGGTCGACCGCGCGCAGCGCGGGGTGCTGCAGCCAGTGCAGCCGCGCCCCGTCGGGGCGTCCTTCGAACAGCGGCGGCCAGCCGTCGGCCGGGGTGAAGTCGTCCACCACCAGGACCCCGCCCGGGGCGAGCAGCCGTTCCGGGTCGGCCGCGGCGCCGGTCTTGCCCTGCCCGCCGCCGTCCAGCACCAGCAGGTCGTAGGGGCCGTGGGCGTACAGCTCCGTCCAGTCGGCGGCGAGCACCCGGACCCGGGGGTCGCCGGCGAACAGCTCCGCGGCCGCCGCGGCCCGGGCCGGGTCGCGCTCGGCACTGACCAGGTCGACACCGGGCGCGGCTCCGGCGGCGAGCCAGGCCAGCCCGACGCCGTACCCCGTGCCGCTCTCGCCGATCCGTACCCGCGCCCCGCCGGCGAGCGCCTGCAGCAGCCGTCCCTGCTCGGGGCGGCAGGAGTTCGGGAAGCCGGCCGTCCGCGCGGCCGCCACGGCCCGGGCGACCCCGCCCGGGAGGCCGTCCACGGCCCGGTACGCGTCCGTTCCCGCCGTCGCCATGCCGGGATCCTCGCACGCGCCCGTCCGGCCCGTCCGGCGTTCCCGCGGGCCCTTCGGCGGGCCGGGGCGGGCACGGGTGTCCGGGTCCGGGCCAAATTGGTGCGCGGAAAGCGCCCCGGGCTGCGAGGATTTGCGCCATGACGACGCTCAAGGAGCAGCTGCAGGAGGACCTCACGGCTGCGATCAAGGCCCGGGACGAGCTCCGCTCGTCCACTCTCCGGCTGACGCTGGCCGCGGTCACCTCCGAGGAGGTGGCGGGCAAGACCAAGCGGGAGCTCTCGGACGGCGAGGTGCTGAAGGTGATCGTCCGCGAGGCGAAGAAGCGCCGGGAGGCCGCGGAGGCGTTCGAGAACGCCGGCCGCGCCGAGTCGGCCGCGCAGGAGCGGGCGGAGGGCGAGGTGCTCGCCGGGTACCTGCCGCAGCAGCTGTCGGACGAGGAGCTGACCGCGATCGTCGCCGAGGCGGTGGCGGAGAGCGGTGCGTCCGGTCCGCAGGCGATGGGCGCCGTGATGAAGCTGGTGCGCCCGAAGGTGGGCGACCGGGCCGAGGGCGGCCGGGTCGCCGCCGCGGTCAAGGCGGCGCTGATCGGCTGACCGGCGTTACCGGCGGAGACCCCCGCGGAGGCGTTGGACGGCCCGCTACGAGGACGCAGGACAGCCGGGCGAGGACGCAGGACAGAGGACGGAAACGCCGGAGGCCGCCGAAGGTGCCGGGCGGCAGCGTGAAACCGCCGTTGATCAGGCCGGTGGCGTTGCCGTTCCCACCGTTGCCGTTCCCACCGTTCCCGTTGCCGTTCCCGCCGTGGGCCGGGGACTCGGTGGGCGTCGGGTTGGCCTCGGGGACGGTGACCGTGTCGAAGCTGCTGCGCCTGGTGCCGACGAGGACCTCGTTCATGGCCTTCTGCCAGATCGGGCCGGGGCCGTCGGCGCCGTAGACCGAGGAGTAGTACCGGCCGCCGATGCGGATGTTGCGCATCGAGACGTTGCCGCTGGGGCCGCCGAGCCAGACCGAGGTGGCCAGGTCGGGGGTGTAGCCGGTGAACCAGGCGGCGTACCGGTTGTCGGTGGTACCGGTCTTGCCGGCGATCTGGCGGCCGTCCGAGATGTTGATCCCGGAGGCGGTGCCCTTCTCGGTCACGCCGAGCAGCAGGGTGTTGATGCCGTCGGCGGTGGTCTGGGCCATCACCTGGGTGCAGTCGGCCTTCGGCACCGGGAGCTTCTTGTTGTCGGCGTTGACCACCGAGGTGATCGCGACCGGCTTGCAGTACTTGCCGCGGGCGGCGAAGCCGGCGTAGGCGCTGGCCATGGTGAGCGGGCTGACCTCCTGGGTGCCGAGCACCATGGAGGGGACCTGCTTGATCGGGCTGCCGTTGGCGAGCTTGCCGATGCCGAGCTTGGTGGCCATCTGCTTCATCGCGCAGAGGCCGACCTCCTCCTCCATCTGCACGAAGTAGGTGTTGACCGACTTCGCCATGGCGTCCTTGAGCGAGAACGGGCCCTGCTCGGAGGAGCTCTCGTTCTCGACCGGCACGCCCTTCTCGTTCCAGGTGCCGTCGCAGGTGGTCATCTTCGGGTAGGTCATCTGGTACGGCGAGGGGTACTGCTGGTCGATCGGGACGCCGGACTCCAGGGCGGCCGCGGCGAGGATCGGCTTGAAGGTCGAGCCGGGGGCGAAGCCGTTGCCGCCGCCCATGGCCGCGTCGACGTTGAGGTTCAGCACGGTCTGGTTCTGCTTGGAGTCCAGGCCGTAGGGGCGGGTCTGGGCCATCGCGAGGATCTCGCCGGTGCCGGGCTTGACCATGGTCATCGCGGCGGAGACCGAGTCGGTCACCTTGACCTTGCTGGTGACCGCGTCGTGCGCGGCCTCCTGCTTGGCCGGGTCGATGGTGGTGTAGATCTTGAGGCCGCCCTGGCTCCACAGCTTCTGGCGCTCGGCCGCGGTCTTGCCGAAGACCGGGTCCTGCTTGACCACGTGGCGGACGTAGTCGCAGAAGAAGCCCATGCCGGACTGCGCGGTGATGCAGCCGTTCAGCGGCTCCTTGTACTTGATGCCGAGCGGCGCGGCCAGGGCCTCCTTGGCCTGCTCCGGCGTGATGTGCTTGTACTCCAGCATCTTGTTGATCACGGTGTCCCGGCGGACCTGCGCCGCCTTGGGGTGCAGCACCGGGTCGTACGCCGAGGGGTTCTGCACGAGGCCGGCCAGCATGGCGGCCTCGGGGATCGTGAGGTCCTTGGCGCTCTTGCTGAAGTAGCGGTTGGACGCCGCCTCGATGCCGTACGCCTGGTGCCCGTAGAAGGTGATGTTCAGGTAGTTGGTGAGGATCTGGTCCTTGGTCAGGTCCTCCTCCAACTTGATGGCGATCTTCAGCTCCTTGACCTTGCGGCCCAGGCTCTTGCGGGTGGCGTCCAGGAAGGCGTCCTGGTTGTCGCCGGCCTGCTCGACGAAGACGTTCTTCACGTACTGCTGGGTCAGTGTGGAGGCGCCCTGGGTGGCGGACCCGGCCTCGGCGTTCTTGGTGGCCGCGCGCAGCACGCCCTTGAGGTCGACGGCGCCGTGCTCGTAGAACCGGTTGTCCTCGATGTCCACCTGGGCCTGGCGCATGATCGGCGCCATCTGCTCCTTGGTGAGGATCGTCCGGTCGCGGTCGTAGACCTTGGCGATCACGCCGCCCTTGGAGTCGTAGATCAGCGACGCCTGGGAGAGGGCGGGGGTGGTGAAGTCGCTCGGGATGTCGTCGAAGCTGTCCGCGGTGTCCTTGGCGGTCAGACCGAGCGCGCCCACGGCCGGCAGGGCCATGCCGGCCACCAGGATCCCGGCCAGCACGCTGGTGCCCAGGAGCTTGATGCCGAGGCCTGCCTTGTCGAGTACGGAGCCCGCGGGTCGCTCAGTCGCCATGGGGAGAACACTACGTCGCGGATTCCCGTACAGGGGGGCAGGTGTTCGCCTACGCTTGTCACAGAACTGCGACAGCTTCTCTCTGTTCATCATCATCACTCTTGTGAGTGATGAGGTTTGTCCAATTTGAGTCGGTTTGCTATCTGCTGTCCGGGTGTGACGAGCGGTGCCTGATTGCGCAGTGTGACGAAAGTGGCCGAAGCGGCCCTGGCAAGCCCTGCGACCTGCGATCACTCCAACGAGTGAGCTTCCGGGCACCCATAGTCCGATCGGGCCATCTGAGATTGGGCCCGAAGGGGCTGTTGCTCGCTGCCGTTCTTCCGTAACGTCCTCAACTGGCAGCGGTGAATATGCCGTTGCCGCCGTGGGGGAGCCCCGATTCGGGAGAGGACGGCGCCGAAATGGGCTGGGTGGACGACTGGAGTGCGCAGGCGGCCTGCCGCACGAGTGATCCGGACGAGCTGTTCGTGCAGGGGGCGGCACAGAACCGCGCCAAGGCCGTGTGCAGCGGCTGCCCGGTGCGGACGGAGTGCCTCGCCGACGCACTGGACAACCGGGTGGAGTTCGGCGTCTGGGGAGGGATGACCGAGCGCGAGCGCAGGGCACTGCTCCGCCGCAGGCCCACGGTGGTCTCGTGGCGCCGGCTGCTGGAGACCGCCCGCACCGAGTACGAGGCCTCGCTGGCCACCGGTGTGGTGCTGACGGACTACGCGCAGGCGGGCTGACCGGGCGGCGGACCGACGGTCCGCCCCCGGCGGCACATCACGACACCTGGCGGGCGCTCAGTTCACCGCGCCCGCAGGGTCGATGGCCCCCAGGCGGTCCCCGATCGCCCGCAGCCCGTCCAGGTCGTGCACGTCGCCGGCCAGCGCGGCCACCTCGACGATCGGCACGTCCGGATAGACCGACACGAACCTGTCGCGCGTACGGCGCTCCCGCGCCATGATCTGCATCCGCTCGGCGTGCAGCCTCAGCAGCCCCGCCGCCAGCGTCTCCGCAGCCACCGTCGAGGTCTGCGAACCGTTCTCCTCCAGCGCCTCCGCCGCCGCCAGCGCCCGCTCCGCGGTCAGCTGCGGCGCCCCGGTGCTGTGCACCCGGTTGAGCACCAGTCCCGCCAGCGGCATCTCGTCCGCGGCCAGCCGGTCCACGAAGTACGCCGCCTCACGCAGCGCGTCCCGCTCCGGCGCCGCGACCACCAGGAACGCCGTCCCCGGTGCCTTGAGCAGCTGGTACGTGCGGTCGGCGCGCTCCCGGAAGCCGCCGAACATCGAGTCCATCGCCGAGACGAAGGTCTGCACGTCGGTCAGCAGCTGGGCACCGAAGATCTTGCCGAGCGTGCCGGTGAGCAGGCCCACGCCCACGTTCAGGAACTTCATCGCGCTGCGCCCGCCGACCTTGGCCGGGGCGGTGAGCAGCCGGATCACCTTCCCGTCGAGGAAGGAGCCCAGCCGGCTCGGCGCGTCCAGGAAGTCCAGGGCCGACCGGGACGGCGGGGTGTCCACCACGATCAGGTCCCAGCGGTCCTCGGCCCGCAGCTGGCCGAGCTTCTCCATCGCCATGTACTCCTGCGTACCGGCGAAGCCGGCCGACAGGGACTGGTAGAAGGGGTTCGCCAGGATCGCCTTCGCCCGCTCCGGCTCGGCGTGGGCCAGCACGACCTCGTCGAAGGTCCGCTTCATGTCGAGCATCATGGCCTGCAGCTCGCCGGGCCCCTGCGCGCCCTTCACCGGCCGAGGGGTGTTGTCCAGCTCGGTCAGGCCCATCGACTGGGCGAGCCTGCGGGCCGGGTCGATGGTCAGCACGACGACCTTCCGGCCGCGCTCCGCGGCCCGCAGCCCGATCGCCGCCGCCGTGGTCGTCTTGCCGACGCCGCCCGAGCCGCAGCACACCACGATCCGGGTCTCCGGGTCGTCGATCAGCGCGTCCACGTCCAGCGCGGACGTCGTCCGCTCCTTGCGGGTGTCCGCCGTCATGCCGCCCCCTGCCGCTTCAGCTCGCCCGCCAGCCGGTACAGCCCGCCGAGGTCCACGCCCTCGCCCAGCAGCGGCAGCTCGTACGTCGGCAGCTTCGCCCGCTGCAGGTCCGCCCGCTGCGCCCGCTCCAGCTCGACCCGCTCGGCGTGCTCCCTGGCCTGCTCCAGCAGCGGGGCGAGCAGCGGCTCCACGGCCGCCCGGACGGTCTCCGGCTTGCGCGAACGGCCGCCGAGTCCGGCCTCGCCGAGCGCCACCGCGACCTCCTCGCGGTGGTCGCCGTCGACGGCCGCCACCGCCGCCGCGTCCAGCACCGGCGGCCGGACCATGTTGACCACCACCCCGCCGACCGGCAGCTGCGCCGCGCGCAGTTCGGCGATGCCGTCCACGGTCTCCTGCACCGGCATCTCCTCCAGCAGCGTCACGAAGTGCACCGCCGTCTCCGGGGACTTCAACACCCGCATCACGGCCTGCGCCTGACCGTGGATCGGGCCGAACCTGGCCAGCCCGGCCACCTCCTCGTTGACGTTGAGGAAGCGGGTGAGGCGCCCGGTCGGGGGCGCGTCCATCACGATCGCGTCGTACGCGCGGCGCCCGTCCGGGCCCTTGCGGCGGGCCGCCTCGCAGGCCTTGCCGGTCAGCAGCACGTCCCGCACGCCCGGCGCGACGGTGGTGGCGAAGTCGACGAAGCCGACCTTCTGCAGCGCCTTCCCGGCCCGGCCGAGCTTGTAGAACATCTCCAGGTACTCGAGCAGCGCCAGCTCGGTGTCGATCGCCAGCGCGTACACCTCGCCCTGGCCGGTGCCGGGCAGTCCCAGCCGGGACGGCGACACGGTGGCGACCTTGCGCTCCTCGTACGGCAGCGCGGCCATCCCGAACAGCTCGGCGATGCCCTGCCGCCCCTCGACCTCGATGAGCAGCGTCCGTCCGCCCTCGGCGGCGAGCGCCAGGGCCAGCGCCGCCGCGACGGTGGTCTTGCCGGTGCCGCCCTTGCCGCTGACGACGTGCAGCCGGACCCCCTCCCAGTCGGGGTCGGCCTGCGCCGATGGGCCGGGGGTGCTCGCCACGCTCCGTCTCCGTCCTGCGTCGACCGGGCACCGCAGCGGGTGCCCCCTCCTTGGCGAGGGTAACCAGCCGACGCCGCCGATGGCGGGACCATCCGGGTGCCCGGCCGGATTCATGCCCCCTTTGTGTCCCACCTCACACCGCGGGCCGCCGCGGGCGGGCGCCCGCGGCGGCCCGCCCGCGGCTCCCGTGGCGTCGCCGGGCCGGGTGGCCGGACCGTCTAGAGTCACCCCCATGACCAAGTGGGAATACGTCACCGTGCCGCTTCTCGTGCACGCCACCAAGCAGATCCTGGACACCTGGGGCGAGGACGGCTGGGAGCTCGTCCAGGTCGTGCCCGGCCCGAACAACCCCGAGCAGCTCGTGGCCTACCTCAAGCGGGAGAAGAGCTGATGAGCAAGGTTGAGGAGAAGCTGGCCGAACTCGGCCTGACCCTCCCCGAGGTGGCCCCGCCGGTCGCGGCCTACGTGCCGGCCGTCCGCTCCGGCGACCACGTCTTCACCTCCGGCCAGCTGCCCATGGTGGCCGGCAAGCTCCAGCACACCGGCAAGGTCGGCGCCGAGGTGACGCCCGAGCGCGCCAAGGCGCTCGCGCAGATCTGCGCGCTGAACGCGCTCGCCGCGGTGAAGTCCGTGATCGGCGACCTCGACCGTGTCGAGCAGGTCGTCAAGGTCGTCGGCTTCGTCGCCTCCGCCCCCGACTTCACCGGCCAGCCCGCGGTGATCAACGGCGCCAGCGAGCTGCTCGGCGAGGTCCTCGGCGAGGCCGGCGTGCACGCCCGCAGCGCCGTCGGCGTCACCGTCCTGCCGCTGGACGCCCCCGTCGAGGTCGAGATCCAGGTCCGGGTGCGGGCCGGGGCCTGAGCCCCCGACGAGCACCGCGCGGGGGTGGGCCCTGTCCAAGCCCACCCCTGCACGCTTAGCATCCGGGGCATGGATGATCGCGCACCGTCGGCCCCCATGCCGCCCGGCTGGCCCGCCCGGATCCGTGCCCTCGCGGCCGGCGAGCTGACCCCGGTCGAGCCCAGGGCCGCGGCGACGGTCGTGCTGCTGCGCGACGCCGCCGACGGACCCGAGGCGTACCTGCTGCGCCGCCGCACCTCGATGGCCTTCGCCGCCGGCATGTACGCCTACCCCGGCGGCGGCGTGGACCCCCGGGACGCCGACGCCGAGATCGCCTGGGCCGGCCCGCCGCCCGAGGAGTGGGGCGCCCGCCTCGGCACCGACCCCCGGACGGCGCAGGCCGTCGTCTGCGCGGCCGTCCGGGAGACCTTCGAGGAGTCCGGCGTGCTGCTCGCCGGCCCCGACGCCGACTCCACCGCCGGGGCACGCGACTGGTCCGCCGACCGGGCCGCACTGGAGGCCCGCGAGTTCTCCTTCGCCGAGTTCCTGCACAAGCACGGCCTGGTGCTGCGCAGCGACCTGCTCGGCGGCTGGGCCCGCTGGATCACCCCGGAGTTCGAGGAGCGCCGCTTCGACACCTGGTTCTTCGTGGCTGCACTGCCGGCCGGGCAGTCCGCCGCCTCGCAGGTCGGCGAGGCCGACCGGGTGGCCTGGCTGGCCCCCGCGGAGGCCGTCGGCGGGTACGCGGAGGGCCGCTACGGCATGCTGCCGCCGACCGTCACCGTGCTGCGCGAGCTGCTGCCGGTGCGGTCCGCCGCCGAGGCCCTGGCCGCCGCGCGCGGGCGCACCGTCGCGCCCGTCCTGGGGCGGGCCGAGGTCGACGGCGACCGAATGACCGTCCGCTGGCCCGGGTATGACGATCTGACCATCGACGGAGACTTCCCGGCGTGATCCCACGCCGGGCGACCCACCCGAACACACGGAAGGACACTGGCCGATGAACCACAACGACGTGGCTCGCCGGACGGAGCACGACCTGCCCGCCCGCAGCATCATCCCCAAGGCCGTCGCCTGCGACGGCCACGTCGAGGACCGCACCGCCCCGCGCAGGCTCGTCCGCGCGTTGCCGACGCGGATCCTGGTGCGCGAGGGCGGCCGGTGAGCGGTCTCCTTCCGGGCGACCCCGCCGCCACCGTCGGCGGCGGGGCCACCCCGCGGGCGCACTGCGTGCTGGCGCCCAATCCCTCCCCGATGACCCTGGACGGCACCAACACCTGGCTGCTGTCCGAACCCGGCTCCGACCTCGCCGTCGTGGTCGACCCGGGCCCGTCGGACGAGGGCCACCTGCGCCGCGTCGTCGACACCGCCGAACGGCAGGGCAAGCGGATCGCGCTGACCCTGCTCACCCACGGCCACCACGACCACGCCGAGGGCGCGGCCCGCTTCGCCGAGCTCACCGGCACCCACGTGCGCGCGCTGGACCCGGCCCTGCGGCTCGGTGACGAAGGGCTGCGGCACGGCGAGGTCGTCGAGGTCGGCGGGCTGGAGATCCGGGTGGTCGGGACCCCCGGGCACACCGCGGACTCACTGACCTTCCACCTGCCCGCCGACGGCGCGATCCTCACCGGGGACACCGTGCTCGGCCGCGGCACCACGATGGTCGCGCACCCGGACGGCAGGCTCGGCGACTACCTAGACTCGCTGCGGCACCTGCACACCATGGCGGCGGAGCACGGCGTGCGGACGGTGCTGCCCGGGCACGGCCCGGTGCTCGCCGACGCGCTCGGCGCCGTCGACTACTACCTCGCCCACCGGGCCGCCCGGCTCGCCCAGGTGGAGACCGCCGTGGAGGCCGGCTGCCGGACCGCCGAGGAGGTGGTGGCCCGGGTCTACGCCGACGTCGACAAGGCCCTGTGGCCCGCCGCAGAGCTCTCCGTCCGGGCCCAGCTCGGCTACCTGGAGGACCACGGGCTCATCCAGGGCCTGTAGCCGGGGCGGCAGGCGGGGCAAGCAGCCAGGGGCGCCGGGAGGTTCCCCCGGCGCCCCTGGCCGGCTTCGGCCGCCCCGGGTCAGCGGGAGCGGCGGGAGAGGCGCTCGACGTCGAGCAGGACGACCGCGCGGGCCTCCAGCTTCAGCCAGCCGCGGCCGGCGAAGTCGGCCAGTGCCTTGTTGACCGTCTCGCGGGAGGCGCCGACCAGCTGGGCCAGCTCCTCCTGGGTGAGGTCGTGGGAGACGTGGATGCCCTCCTCCGACTGCACGCCGAAGCGCCGCGAGAGGTCGAGCAGCGCCTTGGCGACGCGGCCGGGCACGTCGGAGAAGACCAGGTCCGACATGACGTCGTTGGTGCGGCGCAGCCGGCGGGCGATGGCGCGCAGCAGCGCGATCGACACCTCGGGGCGGGCGTGCAGCAGCGGCAGCAGGTCGCCGTGGCCGAGGCCGAGCAGCTTGACCTCGGTCAGTGCGGTGGCGGTGGCGGTGCGCGGGCCCGGGTCGAACAGCGACAGCTCGCCGATCATCTCGCTGGGGCCGAGCACGGCGAGCATGTTCTCGCGGCCGTCCGGCGAGGCGCGGTGCAGCTTCACCTTGCCCTCGACGACGACGTACAGCCGGTCGCCCGGATCGCCCTCGTGGAACAGCGACTCGCCGCGGGCGAGCGTCACCTCGGTCATGGAAGCGCGCAGCTCGGCAGCCTGGTCGTCGTCGAGGGCCGCGAACAGCGCGGCGCGGCGAAGAACGTCGTCCACGTGCTTCCTCCTGCATCGTCCGGTGGTGTTTCTCACCACCAAGGATGGCGCATGTCGCTCCGATCATATGAGGAGGGGTCGGCCGTCGAGCGCCCTACGGGGCCATTCGCACCCACCCGTACCAGCGCCGCGTCCGGTCAGGCGGGTGTCCCGGCCTGCGCCCGGGCGGGCAGCAGGGCGAGTTCGGCGGACTCCAGGACGGTGCCGGCGGCGGCCGCGGAGTCCCGGACGGAGGCCGGCCGGCTCGCCCCGGGGATGGGGACGACGGCGGGGGAGAGCGCGAGCAGCCAGGCCAGGCAGATCCGCTGCGGCGAGACGCCGCGGGCCGCCGCGACCCGGTGGAAGGGCGTGTCGGCCGGCCCGGTGTCCGACGGGCCGTCCAGCGAGCTGCGGGAGATGCCGCCGAGCGGGCTCCACGGCAGGAAGGCCAGCCCGAGCTCCTCGCAGAGCCGCAGCTCCGGCTCGGCGGACCGGTCGGCGGGGGAGTAGCGGTTCTGCACCGAGACCAGGCCGGCGCCGAGGACGGCGTGCGCCTGCCGGATCTGCGCAGCGTCCGCGTTGGAGATCCCGGCGGCGCGGATCTTCCCGGCGTCCAGCAGCTCCCGCAGGGCGCCGACCGACTCGGCCCACGGCACCCGCGGGTCCGGCTTGTGCAGCTGGTAGAGGCCGATCGCCTCGGTGCCGAGCCGCCGCAGCGACTCCTCGCAGGCCCGCCGCAGGTGCTCGGGCCGGCCGTCGACCGTCCACGAGCCGTCGCCCGGGCGGCCGCGGCCGCCCTTGGTGGCCACCAGCACCCGGTCGCGGTCGCCGCCCCGGCGGGCGAGGGCGCGGGCGATCAGTCGCTCGTTGTGCCCGCGCTCGCCGGCGTGCCAGTGGTAGGAGTCCGCGGTGTCGATCAGCGTGACGCCCGCGTCGAGGGCGGCGTCGACGACCGCGAGGGCGTCCTCCTCGGTGGGGCGGCCCTCGACGGAGAGCGGCATGGCGCCGAGGCCGATCGGATGGACGGCGGTGCCGCCGATGCTGCGCCGGTGCATGTCAGAGCGCCTTTCCGGCCACGGCGGCGGCCGCCTCGTCGACGGCGCCCGGCAGCCAGTCGGCCGTCCGGGAGAACGGGAAGCCGAGCGCGGCGGCCCGGCCGTTGTCCATGGCGTAAGCGCGGTCGAAGGAGTACGGGGAGACGTCGGCGCCGTCCGCCGTCCGGTAGCGGGCCGTGGTGCCGAGCCGCTCGGCGATCAGCTCGCTGAGCCCGACGGCGGTGAGCGAGCCGTGCGAGCAGGCGTTCAGCGGCCCGGTCGCCTCGGAGGCGGCGGCCCGCGCGAGCACGGCGGCGATCTCGCGGTGGTGGACGAAGGAGGTCGGCCGGGCGTCCCGGTGGACGGCGACCGGGCGGCCCGCCGCGATCCGCTCGACGTAGTGCGCCAGCCGTCCGGTGAAGTCCCGGTCGCCGCCGCCGAGCACATGCGCGCTGCGGACGCTCGCCCAGGAGAACGGTGCGGACCGCGCGAGCACCGCCTCGGCCTGCCGCTTGCCCTCCGCGTAGGCGGTCGCCGCGTCGAAGTACCGGGCCAGCGCCTCGGGGTCGTGCCAGGGCAGGTCCGGGTCGACGGCCCAGGCCGCCGGGTCGACCAGGTCCTCGGTGACCGGGGCGTCCGCGGCGGCGAGCAGCGGGGAGG
This sequence comes from Streptomyces sp. NRRL B-24484, assembly GCF_000717715.1. Taxonomy (GTDB): domain Bacteria; phylum Actinomycetota; class Actinomycetes; order Streptomycetales; family Streptomycetaceae; genus Kitasatospora. Next base: position 31,139 of record NZ_JOAI01000031.1, read on the forward strand.
TCGCCGGGTCGTAGACCTCCATGGTCGAGGTCATCACGTAGCGCGGCGTGCGGCCGGCGAACACCCGGCAGGCCACGGCGGCCTGCACCGGGGTGTAGAGCACCTGGTCGACCACCGCGTCGAAGGTCCGGTCGCCGAGCGCGGCCGCCAGGGCGGCCTCGTCCGAGCGGTCCGCGCGGACGTGGTCGACGCCCGGGGGAGGGGCGGCCGAGCCGCGGTTGACGAGGGTGACCGCCGCCCCGGCGTCCCGGAACAGCGACACCAGGTGCAGACCGAAGTACCGGCTCCCGCCGATGATGCAGACGTTTCTCATGGCTCCACCCTGCTGGCGTATCGTCAGCAGCGGAACTGGCGACCTGCTGAACCGGTCGTAAGGAGAACTGTCGACCGGGGAGGCCGCGGTGATCGACGTCCAACGGCTCAGGGTGCTGCAGGCGGTCGCCGAGCACGGCAGCTTCAACCGGGCGGCGGCCGCGCTGCTGCTCACCCCGTCGGCGGTGTCCCAGCAGGTCGCGGCGCTCGAACGGGGCCTCGGCACGCTCGTCGTGGAGCGCTCCACGCGCGGTGTGGTGCTCACCGGGGCGGGGCGGCTGATGGTCGAGGCGGCCGGCGCGATCGGGGCCGAACTCCGGTACGCGCGGGAACAGATCGACCGGCTCGCCGCGCCGCGCCCGCGGCTGACCGTGGCCACCTTCACCACCGGCGGCCGGCACCTGCTGCCGGCGGTGCTGGCCCGGTTCGCCGCCGAGCACCCCGAGGCCGAACTGCACGTGCTGGAGCGGGAGCCGGAGGACAGCCTGCCGATGGTCCGCGAGGGCGCCGCGGACCTCGCGATCGCCTACCACTTCGACGGCCCGCTGCCGGTCCAGCCCGGCGACCGCTCCGGACTCGACTGGACGCCGCTGATGGACGACCCGCTCTCGGTGGTGCTGCCGGAGGCCCACCCGCTGGCCGGCCGCGAGGAACTGGACCTCGCGGAACTCTCCGCCGACCGCTGGGTGGTGGGCTGCTCGAAGACCGAGGCCTTCCTGCACCGGCACGCCGCACTGGCCGGCTTCGACCTGCGGGTCGCAGGCAGCACCACCGACTACTTCTTCGCCCGGTCGCTGGTGGCCGCCGGGGTCGGGGTCTCCCTGGTGCCGCAGGTGGCGCTGGACCCGCCGCTCCCGGGCACCCGCGTGGTGCCGGTCCGCCCGCCGCGGCCCGCCCGGCACTTCGGCGTCGCCGTCGCGCGGCGCCGCTGCCCCCAGCTCTACGCCGAGGCGCTGACCCGACTGCTGAAGGCGCGGGCGGCCGGCGGCTGAGGGCGCGGGAGGCCGAGGGCCGAAGCCGCTCAGCGGTGCAGGACGGCGCTCGCGTTGCGGAGGTCGAGCCGGGCGCCGCGGCGGCGCGCCCGGGCACCGGCGTCGTGCGCGCGCCGGCCGGCCGCGGCCAGTGCGTCCTGCACGGTGAGGGCGCGGACTGCGAAGCTCTGGGTGCCGGTGCGGCCGTCGCCGTGGGTGGTGGGCACGGTGACCAGCCACAGCGGGTGGTGGTACCCGGGACGGGCGGCCCTCGGGGCATGGGCGGTGGCGACGGCGGGGCCCGGACGGGGCCCGGCCGGTGGGAGGCCGATGGTCATGGGGGCTGGCCCTCCTCGGACGGCACAGGCGGTCGCGTGGGGGCGCGACCGTCAGCGGGTGGGGCGGCTGACCTGCGGGGATGGCACAGGAGGAGGGGCCGCGCGGGGTGGTGGCGGCGTAGTCCCGACCATGCGCCCGGCCGGGACGGGAGTCAAGTGTTACTCGGCAGTATGTATGTAACTTTCTGCAAGAGATTGCTGCCGGTTGCCGAGACCGTCCGTGCCGCCGCGACCGTCCGTGCCGCCGCGCCGGCCTGCACGCTCCGGTGACCACGGCCGGGTGACCGGTGCCGTGGACCGTCGCCGGCCGAACGTTTTCGAAAAACGGCCGACCGGTCAGGCGGTCGGTGGCGGGGCGGTGCTCTTGCGGACGACCAGACTGGTCGCCAGCTCCAGCCGGGCGGCGCTGCCGCCCTCGGCGCGCATCCGGATCAGCATCTGCGCGGCCTCCTCGGCCATCTGCCGCAGCGGCTGGTGGACGGTGGTGAGGGCGGGGCTCGTCCACTGGGCGATCGGCACGTCGTCGTACCCGACCACCGACAGGTCGTCCGGGACCTTCAGCCCGTGCACCCGGGCGGCCTCCAGGACGCCGAGCGCCTGCAGGTCGCTGCCGGCGAAGATCGCGGTCGGCCGCTCGGGGAGGGCCAGCAGTTCCATGGCGCGGCGGCGGCCGCCCTCGACGTGGAAGTCGCCGAAGGAGACGTAGCCGGGCGGGATCTCCAGCCCGGCCATGCCCATCGCGGAGCGGAAGCCGTCGAGCCGGGCCAGCGAGCAGAGCATGTCCTCGGGCCCGGTGATGATGGCGATCCGGCGGTGCCCGCACTCGACCAGGTGGCGGGTCGCGGCGAGGCCGCCGGCCCAGTTCGCCGAGCCCACCGACGGCACGTCCGGCTCGGGGTCGCCGGCCGGGTCGATGATGACGAACGGGATCGCGCGGGACCGGAGTTGCTGCTTGACCTCCAGCGGCAGGCTGGAGAAGACCAGCACCACGCCGAGCGGTCGGCGGCGCAGCACGCCCTCGATCCAGCTCGGGTCCGGGGCGTGCCGGGTGCCGCTCTCGGTGAGCACCACGCTGGCCCCGTGCTCCTTGGCGACGTTCTCGACGCCCTTGATCAGCTCCATCGCCCAGAGGTTGTCGAGCTCGGGGAAGACGATCTCGACGAGCGGCGCCTCCCAGGCCGATTTGGGCGTCCGCTGGTAGCCGTGGACCTCCAGCAGGCGCTCGACCTTGAGGCGGGTCGGGCGGGAGACGTCCTGCCTGCCGTTGAGAACTTTCGAAACCGTGGACACGGAGACGCCGGCCTCCTCCGCCACCTGCGCGAGCGTGACGCGGCCGTTCTCCTCCTCTTCTCGCATGGCGTGCAGCATAAGGCACGTGTCCAGGTCACGTTCCGGTAACTGCGCGACGGGGGGTTGACCCCCCTCGGAGCGCGGATCTAGCGTCACAGCGCGCCAAGAATTTCGGCGAAGATGCCGAAAGATTTCGAAAGGCACCGCGATGACAAGACACGCTCGGCTCTCCCGTTCCCTCGCCGCAGGCAGCGCGGCCGTGGTCCTGGGAATCACCCTGACGGCCTGCGGCAGCGGCTCCGGCTCCTCCGGGGACAGCGGTTCGGGTGAGATCCACGTCCTGGTCTACGGGGACGCCACCAACAAGGTCGAGAAGCAGATCGTCGACACCTTCAACAAGACGTCGAAGGTGAAGGCAGTCCTGGACACCATTCCGGGCGCCGACTACCAGCAGAAGCTGCAGACGATCATCAACACCAAGCAGGCCCCGGACGTCTTCTTCAACTGGGGCGGCGGCAGCATCAAGCCGTTCGTCGACGCCGGCCTGCTGATGCCGCTCGACGACATGATCGCCAAGGACCCGGCCCTCAAGGCCGACTTCCTGTCCTCGGTCTTCGACACCGCCGTGGTCGACGGCAAGGCCTACGGCGTCCCGATGCGCGGCACCCAGCCGGTGCTGCTCTTCAGCAACACCAAGGTCCTCGCCGACTCCGGCGTGGCCGCGCCCAAGACCTTCGACGACCTGCTCGCCGCGGTGCAGACGCTCAAGGGCAAGGGCGTCACCCCGATCGCCCTCGGCGGCGGCGACCAGTGGCCGACCCTGATGTGGTTCGAGTACCTCTACGACCGCGTCGCCGGCCCCGACCTGTTCAAGAAGGCGCTCGGCGGCGACAAGGCGGCCTGGGCGAGCGAGGACAGCAAGAAGGCCCTCGGCATGCTCAAGCAGCTCATCGACGCGGGCGCGTTCGGCACCAATTTCGACTCGGTGAAGTTCACCGACGGCGGCTCGCCCGCCCTGCTCGCCCGCGGCAAGGCCGCCTTCGAGCTGATGGGCTCCTGGGAGTACTCCACCCAGCAGGACGCCAGCCCGGACTTCACCAAGTCCAGCCTCGGCTACGGCTCCTTCCCGACCGTCACCGGCGGCAAGGGCGACCCGAAGAACGTCGTCGGCAACACCAACAACTTCTACTCGGTGCTGAAGAAGACCAAGCACCCGGAGGCCGTCGCGGAGTTCCTCAAGCTCCAGTACTCCGACGAGTTCGTCCAGGGCCAGCTGGCGATCGGCAACCTGCCGACCACCACCAACACCCCCAAGTTCCTCAGCACCGCGGCCAACCCGGCCTACTCCACCTTCCAGTTCGACCTGGTGAAGGCCGCGCCGTCGTTCCAGCTGTCCTGGGACCAGGCGTACCCGCCGGCCGCGATCACGCCCATCCACCAGGCCGTCCAGCAGTTCTTCAACGGCCAGATCGACGAGAACGGCTTCATCAAGGCCATGCAGGCCCTGCCGAACTCCTGACACCAGACGGGTCGCACCATGACCACAACTCTTGCCACCGGGGCCGTGACGCGGCGCCGACCGGTGAGCCGGGCGGGCACCGCGGTGACCCGCCCAGGGTTCGCCTGGGCGCTCCCGGCCACGGTCTTCTTCGTCCTCTTCGCGATCGTGCCGCTCGTCCTGGTCGCCGTGCTGTCCTTCACCCGCTGGAACGGCCTCGGCTCACCGGAGTTCGCCGGCTTCGACAACTGGAACCGGCTTTTCGACGACCCCGTGATGGTCAAGAGCCTGTGGCTGAGCCTGCTGCTCACCCTGCTCGGCGTGGCCGTCCAGACCCCGATCAGCATCCTGCTCGGGGTCTGGGCGGCCGGGCACCAGCGCAACCGGGCCGTGCTGTCGGCGATCTACTTCGTGCCGCTGCTGCTCTCGGCCACCGCCGTCTCGGTGCTCTGGCGGGCCCTGCTCGACCCCAACTTCGGCGTCCCCGCCGAGGCCGAGTGGCTGTTCGGCGACGGCAACCTGTTCGGCTCGCAGAGCGGCGCGATCGGGGTGCTGGTGCTCGTCGGCGCCTGGCAGTTCACGCCGTTCCACACGCTCATCTACCAGGGTGCGGCCCGCGCCGTCCCGCCGGTGCTCTACCAGGCCGCCGCGATCGACGGCGCCGGCACCGTACGGCAGTTCTTCCACATCACGCTGCCGCAGCTGCGCAACGCGATCGTCACCTCGGTGATCCTCATGGTGGTCGGCGGTCTCACCACCTTCGACACGGTGCTCATCCTCACCCAGGGCGGGCCCGGCACCGACACCACCATCAGCGCCTACTACATGTACCAGAAGGCCTTCAAGGGCTTCGACTTCGGCACCGGATCGGCGGTCGCACTGCTGCTCGTCCTGGTCGCCACCGCCATCTCGCTCGCCGTCGTCCGGCTGTCCGGCTACGACCGGATGCGCAGCACCTCGGAAGGCCTGTGATGAGGCGACGCCCCAACGTCCTGGCCGGATTCGGCTCGCTGGTCTGGCTGTTCGTCGTCGGCCTGCCGCTGTACACCATGCTGGCCGCCACCCTGCAGAGCCGGGCCGACTACGCGGAGAGCGGGCCGCTCGGCCTGCCCCGGCACCTCACCCTGCAGAACTACCTCGACGACCTGGAGGGCGGCTTCGGCCAGTACTTCCTCAACACCGTGATCGTCACGGTGAGCGTGGTCGCCGTCGTGCTGCTGGTGGTCCCGCCGCTGTCCTACGCCATCGTGCGCAGCCGCGGCCGGACGACCGACCTGGTGTTCCGGCTGTTCCTGCTGGGCCTCGCGATCCCCGCGCAGGCCGTGATCGTGCCCATGTTCTACGTCATCAGCAAGGCCGGTCTGTACGACAACCTGATCGGCGTGATCCTGCCGACCGCGGCGTTCTCGCTGCCGGTCTGCACCCTCGTCCTCACCGGAGTGATGCGCGACATCACCCCCGAGCTCTACGAGGCGATGGCCATGGACGGCGCCACCCCCCGGCGGGTCTTCCTCCAGCTGGTCCTGCCGCTCTCCAAGGGCGGGCTCTCCACCATCACCGTCTTCTCCGCCCTCCAGGCGTGGAACGGCTTCCTCTTCCCGCTGGTGCTGACCCAGTCCGACGAGACCAAGGTGATCACCCTCGGCCTCTACGACTTCCAGACCCAGTACGGCATCAACGTCCCCGGGCTGCTGGCCGCCGTCGTGCTGTCCATGATCCCGATCCTGCTCGTCTACCTGTTCGCCCGCCGCGCCCTCGTCCAGGGGCTCATGGGCGTCGGAGGAAAGTGACCGACACATGAACCTGGCCGTAGAGACCGCCTCCGCCGTCCCCGCCTGGCAGGACACCACCCGCGACCCGGGCGCGCGGGCCGACGCCCTGATCGCCGCCATGACCCTCCGGGAGAAGATCGCCCAGCTCTTCGGCGTCTGGGTCGGCGCCTCCGACGAGGGCGGCGAGGTCGCCCCTTACCAGCACGAGATGGAGGAACCGCCCGCCCTCGACACCCTGCTGCCGCACGGACTCGGACAGCTCACCCGCCCGTTCGGCACCGCCCCCGTCGACCCGGCCACCGGCGCGCTCTCGCTGATGCGCACCCAGCAGCGGATCGCCGCCGCCAACCGCTTCGGCATCCCGGCCGTCGCCCACGAGGAGTGCCTGGCCGGCTTCGCCGCCTGGAAGGCCACCGCCTACCCCGTGCCGCTCGCCTGGGGCGCAGCCTTCGACCCCGCGCTGGTCCGCCGGATGGCCGCCGCGATCGGCCGCGACATGCGCGCGGTCGGCGTCCACCAGGGCCTCGCCCCCGTCCTGGACGTCGTCCGCGACGCCCGCTGGGGCCGCGTCGAGGAGACCATCGGCGAGGACCCGTACCTGGTCGGCACCGTCGGCACCGCCTACGTGCAGGGCCTGGAGTCCGCCGGGATCGTCGCCACCCTCAAGCACTTCGCCGGCTACTCGGCCTCCCGGGCCGGCCGCAACCTCGCCCCCGTCGGCATGGGCGCCCGCGAACGCGCCGACGTCATCCTGCCGCCGTTCGAGATGGCCGTCCGCGAGGGCGGCGCCCGCTCGGTGATGCACGCCTACACCGACACCGACGGCGTGCCCTCCGCGGCCGACGACCGGCTGCTCACCGAACTCCTCCGCGACACCTGGGGATTCACCGGCACGGTGGTCGCCGACTACTTCGGCATCGGCTTCCTGCGGACCCTGCACGGCATCGCCGGCGACTGGGCGGAGGCCGCCGGCGCCGCCCTCGCCGCCGGCGTCGACGTCGAACTGCCCACCGTGAAGACCTTCGGCGAACCGCTCGTCGAGGCGATCACCACCGGCCGGCTGCCCGAGCGACTGGTCGACCGGGCACTGCGCCGCGTCCTCGTCCAGAAGGCCGAACTCGGCCTGCTCGACCCCGACTGGACGCCCGTCCCGGCCGTCCTCGCCGGCGCCGACCTCACCGACCCGGCCGCGCTGCGCGGCACCGTCGACCTCGACCCGGCCGGCAACCGCGAACTCGCCCGCGAGCTCGCCGAACGGTCCGTCGTCCTGCTCCGCAACGACGGCACCCTGCCGCTGGCCCGGCCCGCCCGGATCGCCCTGATCGGCCCCAACGCGGACGAGTCCACCGCCGTGCTCGGCTGCTACGCCTTCCCGGTGCACGTCGGCCGCCAGCACCCCGACACCCCGGTCGGGCTGCGGCTGCCCACCCTGCGCGAGGCCCTCGCCGCCGAGTTCGACGGCGCCGAGGTCTTCACCGCCACCGGCACCGGCGTCGACGACGGCAGCACCGCCGGCTTCGCCGAGGCCACCGCGCTGGCCCGCCGCGCCGACGTCGTCGTGCTCGCCCTCGGCGACCGCGCCGGCCTGTTCGGCCGCGGCACCAGCGGCGAGGGCTGCGACGCCGAGTCGCTCGACCTCCCCGGCGCCCAGCAGCAGCTGCTCGACACCCTGCTCGACACCGGCACCCCCGTGGTGGTCGCCCTGCTCGCCGGCCGGCCCTACGCGCTCGGCCGCGCCGTGGACGAGGCCGCCGCGATCGTGCAGACCTTCTTCCCCGGCGAGGAGGGCACCGGCGCGCTCGCCGGCGTGCTCAGCGGTCGGGTCGAGCCGTCCGGCCGGCTGCCCGTCAGCGTGCCGCGCCGCCCCGGCGTCCAGCCCTCCTCCTACCTGGCCGCCCGGCTCGCCGGACCCACCGACGTGTCCAGCACCGACCCGACCCCGGCGTACGGCTTCGGCCACGGCCTGACCTACACAACCTTCGCCTGGTCCGACCTCGCCGTCGGGACGGGACGGACGGACACCGCCGGCGAGTTCCGGCTCTCCTTCACCGTCCGCAACACCGGCGGGCGGCCCGGCACCGAGGTCGTCCAGCTCTACCTGCACGACCCGGTCGCCTCCGTGGTGCAGCCCGTCCAGCGCCTCGTCGGCTACCTGCGGGTGCCGCTCGGCCCCGGCGAGCAGTGCCGGATCACCGCGACCGTCCCCGCCGAACTGGCCTCCTTCACCGGCCGGGACGGCCGCCGGATCGTCGAACCCGGTGCCCTGGAGCTCCGCCTCGCCGCCTCCAGCACCGATCCGCGGCTCACCGCCGAGGTCGAGCTCACCGGTCCCGTCCGCACGGTCGACCACACCCGCCGGCTGCACCCCGTCCTCGACGTCCTCGACGTCCTCGACGGGCGGTAGCCGCCCCCGGACCCCACCTGTCCCGGCCCCATGCACTCCGGTACCGCTTCGCCGGAGTGCGGCGGCCGAGGCCGGGGCAGGTGGACCCCGACCGCAGGAACCACCGGCCGAAGGAGCCGACGTTGTACACCGACCTGCCCGAGGACGACCTCCGCTCGTACCGCAGCGCCCAGACCGCGCCCGCCGACTTCGACGCCTTCTGGCGGAAGACCCTCGACGAGGCCCGTGCCGCGGGCGGCGACACCGCCGCCGTCCCCGTGCCGACCGGCCTCACCACCGTCGACACCTTCGACGTGACCTTCCCCGGGTACGCCGGCGAGCCCGTCCGGGCCTGGCTGCGGCTGCCCCGCGGCGTCGACGGCCCGCTGCCCGCCGTCGTCCAGTACGTCGGCTACGGCGGCGGCCGCGGCCACGTCCTGGAGAACCTCGTCTGGGCCTCCGCCGGCTTCGCCCACCTGCAGATGGACACCCGCGGCCAGGGCTCGGTGTGGAGCCGCGGCGACACCCCCGACTCCGGGCCGGCCGGACCGCAGGTGCCCGGCGTGATGACCCGCGGCATCGAGGACCCGCACGACTACTACTACCGGCGGCTGTTCACCGACGCCGTCCGCGCCGTGGACGCCGTCCGCACGCTGCCGCAGGTGGACCCGGACCGGGTCGCCGTCCTCGGCAACAGCCAGGGCGGCGGCACCGCCCTCGCCGCGGCCGGACTCGTCCCCGACCTCGCCGCGGTGGTCGCCCACGTGCCCTTCCTCTGCGACTTCCCGAGGGCCGTGGTCGTCACCGACGCCCACCCCTTCCGGGAGATCGCCGACTACCTGTCCGTCCACCGCGGCAGCGCCGAGCAGGTGCACCGCACCCTCTCGTACGTGGACGGCGTGCTCTTCGCCGCCCGCGCCACCGCCCCGGCCCGGTTCTCCGCCGCACTCATGGACCAGGTCGTCCCGCCGTCCACCGTGTTCGCCGCCCACAACGCCTACGCCGGACCGAAGGAGATCGACGTCTGGCGCTACAACGGCCACGAGGCCGGCGGCCCGGACGACGACGCGGCCGCCCTCCGCTTCCTCCGCCGCCACCTCGGCGCCTAGGAACCGCCCTCGAAGGGTGCGGGACGCCTCACAGGGCCGAACGGACGGCGAGGGGCGCGTGGGGAGGTACCCCCACGCGCCCCTCGGCCGTCCGTCAGGCCGCGGAAGCCACCGCGCCGGGCGAGGCCGCCGCAGCGGCCTTCGGGTTCAGCAGCCGCTCGGCCAGGTGGCCGAAGATCAGGCCGAAGCCCAGCCACAGCGTGGCCTGCACGGCGAGCGTCGCCAGCCGGAACTGCCACAGCAGGGTCGCCGAGAACTCCGCCGGTACCTCGTTGAACGACGGCAGGAAGGCGTACGCCAGACCCACCGCCACCGTGAAGCCGGCGAGCGCCACCACCGTGGCGTTCCAGTTGCCCAGCCGCGGAGCGAGCCGTCTGCCGACGATCACCGCGGCGATCGACAGCAGCAGCCCCAGCAGCATCATCAGGAAGTACAGCGTGGTGCGCTGCCCGATGGTGTCCGGATTGCCCACCGCGGGCGGGTTGGCCGGGTACTTGAGGAACGGGACGACGTACAGCGCGACCAGACCGGTGCCGGAGACCAGCATCGCCGTGGCCCGCGGACCGAACCGGCCGATCCGGCCCAGTGCGAAGCAGTACGCCAGCGCGATGATGCCGCCCAGCGCGATGCCGTACACCAGGATGCCGGTGGCGAGGCCGGCCGTGGACTGCAGCGACCGGCTGACCAGCTCCGGCCCCTCCCCGTGCGAGTGGGGCCGGGACTCCTCGAAGGCGATCGCGGCGTCGACCCGCGGCTCACCCAGCAGGTAGGCGACCAGCAGGGCGGGCACGGCTGCGCCCAACCCGCCCAGCATGCCGCGGACGAGGAAGGATCTGACGGGTGTGGAGTTGTTCACGGTTCCCGTCCCGTCAGTGGCAGGGGAAACCGAGCAGGTGGCGGCCGTCGTGCACCCACTCGTGCACGTTCTCGCCGGAGACGAGGGAGACGGCGCCCTGCTCGGCGCCGACGAAGTAGACGAGGGTCATCATCAGGATGCCGAAGAACACCGCCCACGGCAGGATCGCCTTGACGGAGAGCGGTGCGGCGGACTGGCCGACGGGAGAGACGACCGCGGGTGCGGCGGACTGGGCCATGGCAGGAACCTCCTCGGGAACTCGCGTCCCGCTAGACGGTGCACAGGCGACGACACCGGGTCTGACTCACCGACAGTCCCCGCTCCGAGGAGCAGGACCATCGGCTCACAGTGGCGCGACCGTGCCGGAGTCTCACCGGCTTCCGTCGTGCCGTCGCACATCGCCAAGAAGGTACCGTCAGCCGCGGGGCCCGCCAAGGGCGTGCGGACGGCGCATTCACCGCCACGACCGCCCGGCCGCCGCGGCCCCGGCCGGAGAGCGATGGCGATTCGCCTGCCCGGCAAAGGAGTTGTGGGAGGACCGACAGTGCGCGTGACATTGATCTCAGCGGCCATGAGCGAGGCCGCCCGGCAGGCCCGGTTCGACGACGGCGGACCGCTGGACGCCCTCGGACTGCGCGCCGCCGAGGCCGCCGCCGGCACCCTCCGCGCGGACGGGCCCACCCCCGTCGCACCCTCGCCGCGCTGCCGTCGGACCGCGCAGGTGCTCGGCCTGCCCTCGCCCGTCGACGAACCCGCCCTGGCCGGCTGCGACAGCGGCCGTTGGCGCGGCCGGACCCTCGACGAGGTCGCCGCCGCCGAACCCGAGGCCCTCGCCCGCTGGCTCGCCGACCCCGCCGCCGCACCCCACGGCGGTGAACCCCTGCAGGCCCTGCTGGACCGGGTCGCCGGCTGGCTGGCCGCGCTGCCCGGGGACGGGCCGCCGGTGACCGCCGTCGTCGAACCCGACACCGTGCGCGCCGCCGCCGTGCACGCCCTCGGCGCCCCGGCCACCGCCTTCTGGCGGCTCGACGTCCGCCCGCTCACCGCCACGCACCTCACCGGACGCGCCGGCCGCTGGAACCTCCGCTGCGGAGAACCGCTCTGACCCGCCGCCACCCCGGCGCGCCCACCGGCGTCGGTGCCGCACCCTAGGGTGACCCGACATGACGACCCTGATGACCGACGCCGGCCCGGTCGCCCCCGACGCCCCGGTCACCCGCACCGGCGGACTGCCGCTCGCGCCGGCCGGCACCGCCTGGCCGCACTGCGCGACCTGCGGCGGCGCGATGCAGTTCCTCGCCCAGGTCCTGCTCGACGACCTCGGCCGGCACAACGGCGCCGGCGCCGCGGACGGCCGCGCCCTGCTCGCGCTGTTCATGTGCCAGAACGACCCCGGCGGCTGCCAGGAGTGGGACGCCCGCGCCGGCGGCAACCTGGCCCTGCTGCTCCCCGTCGACGGCAGCGGCCCGCTGCCCCTGCCCCCGCTGCCCGACGACCACGACGAGGACGACGGCGACCCCCGGCAGCTCGGCGCCGTCCGCGCCTTCTCCTACCGGCCGGACCCGGGCGGCGACTACGAGGCCGCCCGCCTCGTACGGCGCGGAGCGGCGCCGCTCGGGCAGCTCGGCGGCGAACCCGCCTGGCTCCAGTACGACCAGACGCCCGACTGCCCGTCCTGCGACCGGGCCATGACGATGGCCGTCCAGCTGGAGGAGGGGCCCGACCACCTCACCGCGATGAACTTCGGCAGCGGCAGCGCCTACGCCTTCGCCTGCGAGCCCTGCGGCCGAGCGGCCTTCCTCTGGCAGTGCTGACGCCGGCAGTGCCGGAGCCGCCCGGCGGGCGGTCCGATCGTTCCCGCGCGACCCGCCCCGGGGCGTAGCCTTCCTGCATGGCAGAGAGCAAGGCCCGGACGGCCGGGCCACGGGCGGCGAAGCCGAAGGATCCGGCGGCGAGGCCGAAGAAGCCGGAGTCCCACCTCGGGATGGTGCGGCGGGCCCGGAGGATCAACCGGGAGCTCGCGGAGCAGTACCCGTACGCGCACCCCGAGCTGGACTTCGACAACCCCTTCCAACTGCTGGTGGCCACCGTGCTGTCGGCGCAGACCACCGACCTGCGGGTGAACCAGACCACCCCGGCGCTCTTCGCGAAGTACCCCACCCCGGAGGACATGGCCGCCGCCGTCCCGGAGGAGCTGGAGGAGATCATCCGGCCGACCGGCTTCTTCCGGAACAAGGCGAAGTCGCTGCTCGGCCTCTCCGCCGCGCTGCGCGACGAGTTCGGCGGCGAGGTCCCGGGCCGCCTGGCGGACCTCGTCACCCTGCCCGGAGTCGGCCGCAAGACCGCCAACGTCGTCCTCGGCAACGCCTTCGGCGTCCCCGGCATCACCGTCGACACCCACTTCGGCCGGCTCGTCCGCCGCTTCGGCTGGACGCAGGAGGAGGACCCGGAGAAGGTCGAGGCCGCCGTCGCCGCGATCTTCCCCAAGTCCGAGTGGACGATGCTCTCGCACCGGGTCGTCTTCCACGGCCGGCGCGTCTGCCACTCCCGGAAGCCGGCCTGCGGCGCCTGCCCGATCACCGCACTCTGCCCCTCCTTCGGAGCCGGCGAGACCGACCCGGAGAAGGCCGCCAAGCTGCTCAAGTACGAGCTGGCCGGCAAGCCCGGGCAGCGGCTGCGCCCGCCGGCCGACTTCCCCGGGGAGGCCGCGGCCCGTGCCGAGGCCGACGCCCACGACGGCGAGGTCGCGGACATGGCGGTCGCCGGATGACCGTCGCCATCGAACGGGACGGCCTGCCCGAGTGGCTGCTGCCCGTCCGCGCCGCCGCCGAGACCGTCCTGCCCGAGCAGCTCAGCCGCTTCCTGCCGCCCGCCTCCGGCGGCCGGCCGTCCGCGGTGCTGATGCTCTTCGGCCACGGCGAGACCGGACCGGACCTGCTGCTGATCGAACGGGCCCGCTCGCTGCGGTCGCACGCCGGACAGCCGTCCTTCCCCGGCGGCGCGCTCGACCCGGAGGACGGCGACCCGGCCGGCCCCGGCCCGGTCGCCGCGGCGCTGCGCGAGGCCGAGGAGGAGACCGGCCTCGACCCGGCGGGGGTGCAGGTCTTCGCGACCCTGCCCGCGCTGTACATCCCGGTCTCCGGCTTCGTGGTGACCACCGTGCTGGGCTGGTGGCGCCGGGAGACCCCGGTCGGGCCGGTCGACCCGGCGGAGACCGGCGCGGTCTTCCGGGTGCCGCTGACCGACCTCACCGACCCGGCGAACCGGGCCCGGCTGCGCCATCCGTCCGGGCACGTCGGCCCGGCCTTCGAGGTGGCCGGCCGGCTGGTCTGGGGCTTCACCGCGGGCGTGATCGACCGGGTGCTGCACTACAGCGGGCTGGAACGTCCGTGGGACGTCCGGCGTACCCTGACCCTCTCCGAGGAGGCGCTGAACCTCACCGGAGCCGACCGGCAGCACGACAGGGGATCGCCCGCACCGCGCTGAGCCGCCGGGCCCGGTGGCCCGTGGCGGCGCAGGGCTCCGTCCATGGGAGGGTATCGGGGTGAATGTCCTGGATCTGCTGTTGATCGCCGCCGCGGTGGGCTTCGCCGTGTCCGGCTACCGGCAGGGCTTCGTGGTGGGCGTGCTCTCCGTCCTCGGGTTCCTCGGCGGCGGCCTGATCGCCGTCCAACTGCTGCCGCTGCTGCTGCGCCGGCTCGGCCCGGGCACCACGGCCTCGGTGGTCGCGGTCGTGGTGGTGATCGTGTTCGCCGCGGTGGGCCAGGCGGTCACCACGCACTTCGGCTGGAAGCTGCGCGGCCGGATCGGCAGGGGCCGGGCGAAGACCATGGACGCGATCGGCGGCTCGGTGGTCAACGTCATCTCGATGCTGCTGGTGGCCTGGCTGATCGGCTCGGCGCTGGCCGGCACCTCGCTGCCCACCGTCTCCAAGCAGGTCCGCACCTCCGCGGTGCTCTCCACGGTGCAGGGCGTGCTGCCCTCGGACGCGCCGAACTGGTTCTCCGACTTCAGCAAGGAACTGGCCCGCAACGGCTTCCCGCAGGTCTTCAACCCCTTCGAGCACGAGCCGATCACCGAGGTCGAGGCGCCGGACCCGGCGCTGGCCGGCAGCGAGGCCGTCCAGCGGGCCCGGCAGAGCCTGGTGAAGGTGGTCGGCACCGCGCCGTCCTGCGGCAAGACCCTGGAGGGCAGCGGCTTCGTCTTCGCCCCGCACCGGGTGATGACCAACGCGCACGTGGTCGGCGGCGTCGACGAGCCCACCGTGCAGGTCGGCGGCACCGGCCGGGTCTACGACGCGACGGTGGTCCGGTACGACTGGCAGCGCGACATCGCCGTGCTGGACGTCCCGAAGCTGAACGCCCCGGCGCTCTCCTTCGCCGGCGAGGCGCGCACCAACGACTCCGCGATCGTCGCGGGCTTCCCGGAGAACGGCTCGTTCAACGTCCAGCCCGCCCGCATCCGCGGCCGGATCCAGGCCAACGGGCCGGACATCTACCACCGCGGCCAGGTCGTCCGCGACGTGTACTCGGTGCGCTCCCTCGTCCGCCAGGGCAACAGCGGCGGCCCGCTGCTCAGCCCGAACGGCGAGGTGTACGGCGTGGTCTTCGCCAAGTCGCTGGACAGCGCCGACACCGGCTACGTGCTCACCGCCGCCGAGGTGCTCCAGGACGCCACGCTGGGCGAGGGCGCCACCGCCAGGGTGGACACCGAGGGCTGCGCGCTCTGAGGGCCCGCCCGGGCGCCGCCGGTGCCCGGGTCAGCCCTCGCGGCGCAGCCGGGCGCCCACCCAGCGGGCCCGCCGGCCCAGGATGCGGGGGATGCCGAGCCCGTGCGCCCACGTGCCGTCCGATGGTCCTGGGGTGCCTCCCCGGCGCCGGTCGGACTGGTGGGACTGGCTCTGCGAGCTGCTGCTCCCACGACGGCGTCGGCGCGGTGCGGCATCGCGATCGGGCATCCAGGTCATACCGGGAGGATGCCCCTGGGCCAGGAGGAGTAACCGCCTCCGGACTGCCCACCTGGCTTATGCGACTGTCATATGAGTGATGGTCAGATTTTCGAGTGGGGTGCTCGGTGCGGCTTCCGGGCCCCCTCCCGCGGTGTTCAGTCCTTGTGCTGCCCCACCCAGGCCAGCAGTTCCTCGGTGAACTGCTCGGGGGTCTCCTCGTGCGGGAAGTGCCCCACCCCGGGCAGCAGCCGCCACCGGTACGGCGCCTCCACGTACTCGCCCGCCCCCAGCGCGGTGTGCGCCAGCAGCACCGGATCGGCGGCGCCCTGGACGTGCAGCGTGGGCGCGGTGATCGGCTTCTTCATCCGGCGCGCGAACTGCAGACCGTCCGGACGGGCCATCGACCGCATCAGCCACCGGTACGGCTCGATCGAGCAGTGCGCCGTGGACGGGATCCGGATCGCCTGCCGGTACGCCTCGACGGCCTCCGGCTCGATGCCGTTCGGGCCCGTCCAGGCCTGCAGGTACTCGGCGACCAGCGCGGCGTCGTCCGCGACCAGCCGCCGCTCCGGGATCCACGGCCGCTGGAAGCCCAGCACGTGCTCGAAGGCGGCGATCTGGCGCCGGTCGGTGAGCAGGGCGCGGCGCAGGTGCCGCGGGTGCGCCGCCGACACGACGGTCAGGCTGCGGATCACCGACGGCCGCATCACCGCCGCCACCCAGGCCAGCGCACCGCCGCTGGCGTGGCCCACGAGATGGGCGTGCCGCTCGCCCAGCGACCGGATCACGCCGGTGATGTCCAGCGCCAGGTTGGCCGGGTCGTAGCCGCGCGGCGTGCGGTCGCTGCCGCCGATGCCGCGCAGGTCCAGGGCGACGGCGCGGTACCCGGCCTCGGCGAGCGCGGTGATCTGGTGGCGCCAGGCCCACCAGTACTCCGGCCAGCCGTGCACCAGCAGCACCAGCGGGCCGTCACCGGCCTCGGCGATGTGGAAGCGGGCCCCGTTGGCGGCCAGGTCGCGGTGCGTCCAGGGCCCCGGCGAGCGGACGCTCCAGGGGGCTCCGGCGCCCGCGGGGTCCCCGGCGGAGGGGGACACGGGCCGGCCCGCGGCGGGCCGGGAGGTCCCGGGACGGGGCTCGACGGGCTTCGCGGGCACGGGCTTCTGGTCCAACGGCATACCGAGAGCCTGTCATACGCGTGCTACGAACACGTCTCCGGCACTCGCGTCGCTCCGCAACGATCCGGAACGGACCGTCGGCGGACACCGGGCCGGACCGTCCGGCGGCCGCCGGTCCGGGTCGCCCGGCGGGCAGCGGTGCGGGACGCCCGCGGGTCAGGAGATCCGGCCGAGCGCCCGGTCGATCTCCTCCTTGGTGGCCGGCCGCGGGCGCGCGTTCTTCAGCACGTCCGCGGTGGCCTGGGCGCCCTCGATCGTCCGGTGCGGCTTCTCGATCTTCTTGAACGAGCGCATCGCCAGCAGACCGAGCAGCGCGGCCAGCAGCAGGTAGGCGCCGCCGACGATCAGGAAGGACCAGCCGAGCGTCAGCCCGAGCGCCTGCAGGCCGTACGCCGCGGCGAAGCTCAGCATCGGGACGGACGCCAGCGCCACCACACCGGCGACCGAGAAGGAGACGCCGCCGGTCACACCGCGCTTGACGTCCGCCCGGATCTCCGCCTTCGCCAGCGCGATCTCGTCGTGCACCAGCGCGGAGAGGTCGTTGGTCGCCGCCGCGAACAGCTCGCCGATGGAACGCTCGCCCTCGTAGGGGGCCCGGCCTGCGGTTCCTGCGGACATCGGCGGTTCTCCTTCGCGGCGGCTGCACTCGTTCGACAGCTCAGCATCATGCCTCGCCCGGCAGTCCGCACACCACTCCGGCCCCCGGTCGGCGGCGTGTCAGGAGACTGCGCGTCAGGTCGGCCGCCCGTAGACGTCCGGGACGCCGTCGTGGTCGGAGTCCGCGTTCTCCTCCTCGTACAGCAGGCGGTAGTGCCGGGTGCGGAGCTTCAGCAGGACGGTCGCGAAGACCGCGCACAGCACCGAACCCGTCAGCACGGCCTCCTTGGACTGCTCGGCCAGCGTGTGGTCGTCGGGGAAGGCCAGCTCGCTGATCAGCAGCGAGACGGTGAAGCCGATGCCGGCGAGGGTCGAGAGTGCGAACACGTCCCCCCAGCCGAGCTGCGGATTGAGCTCCGCCCGGGTGTAGCGCGCCGCCAGCCAGGTGCCGCCGAACACCCCGACCGACTTGCCCACCACCAGGCCGAGCACCACGCCGAGCGGGGTCGCCTCCGTGAACACCTCGGCGAGCGCCTTGCCCGACACCGGCACCCCGGCCGCGAAGAGCGCGAACAACGGCACCGCGACACCCGCCGACAGCGGCCGCACCAGGTGCTCGACGTGCTCGCCGGGGGACTGCTCCTCGCCCGGCCGGGTGCGGCAGCGCAGCAGCATGCCCATCGCCACGCCGGCGACCGTCGCGTGCACCCCGCTCTCGTGCATCAGCGCCCAGATCACCAGCGCCAGCGGCACGTAGACGTACCAGCCGTGCACCTCGCGGCGGTTCAGCAGCCAGAACAGCACCAGCCCGGCCAGCGAGAGGCCCAGCGCCCAGAACTTGATCTCCGAGGTGTAGAAGACCGCGATGATCAGGATCGCGATCAGGTCGTCCACCACCGCGAGCGTGAGCAGGAAGGCCCGCAGCGCCGACGGCAGCTGACTGCCCACCACCGCCAGCACGCCGAGCGCGAAGGCGATGTCCGTCGCGGTCGGGATCGCCCATCCGCCGGGGTGGCCGCCGGGCGCGAGGTTCACCAGGGTGTAGACGACCGCGGGCAGCACCACCCCGCTCACCGCAGCGGTCACCGGCAGCAGGGCCGCGCTCGGCGACTGCAGCTCGCCCGAGGTGAACTCGCGCTTGAGCTCGATGCCCGCCACGAAGAAGAAGATCGCCAGCAGCCCGTCGGCGGCCCAGGTCTCCACGGTCAGGTCCAGGTGCAGCGGCGTCGACGGCCCGATCGTGTACCCGCTCACGGACGCGTAGGAGGCCGGCCAGACGTTGGCCCACACGAGTGCGGCGACCGCGGCGACGAGCAGCAGCACACCGCCGACCGTCTCGGTCCGCAGCGCGTCCAGGATGATCCGCCGCTCGGGCAGCGGCAGCAGGCCGAGGAACATCCGGCGCTGCCCGTCCCGGGAGGACCGGTCCGACGGGGACCGACGGTCGGGCACAGGCGGCTGGTCGGGCGCGGGCGGTGTGGCCACGGCGGGACCTCCTGGGGCTGGGACGGGCGGTCTCCCCGTACGGGGGACACCTGTCGTACGGATGCCGACCAGACTTCCCGGCGCGCCTCGGAGCGGTCCTGACGCCCCACCGCATTCTACGGAGTGCGCGACGGCGGCGGATCGGCCGCAGTCTATGCACGTCGGCGCCGGCCGCCCGGCGACGCGACCGGGCCCGCAGGGGCCGCCGGACACCGTCCCCCGGACGGCGTGCGACGGGATGCGTGAACCGCGGCCCGTCCTTATGGTCGGCACCCTGCTGCACCCGCCAGGGCGGCACGGACGCGGCCGTTGACGCCACCCACGGCTCGGCCCTGCGCTTCACGGCGTACGCCGGATTCGGCCCTGTGGCCGCGGCCGTCCTGGTCGCGATGGGCAACACCCTGCCGACCACTCGCCTGGGCTTCGTCCGGACCGCGCACACGACGCTCCGCGCCCCGCGCGGCAGCTGACCGGACGTCGGCCACGCCCCCGAACACGCCGAAGGCCGGCGCCCCGCGGGAGCGGGGAGCCGGCCCTCGGCGGTGCGTCAGTCCTCGCTCGGGGCGGAGGGCAGCTGGGCCTGGATGAGGTTCATCACCGAGGAGTCGGCGAGCGTGGTGACGTCACCGATCTCGCGGTTCTCCGCGACGTCGCGCAGCAGACGGCGCATGATCTTGCCGGAGCGGGTCTTGGGGAGCTCGTTGACCAGCAGGATCCGCTTGGGCTTGGCGATCGGGCCGAGCGTGCGGCCGACGTGGTTGCGCAGGTCGGCGACCAGGTCGTCGCCGGCCTCGGCGGTGCCGCGCAGGATGACGAAGGCCACGATGGCCTGGCCCGTGGTGGCGTCGGTGGCGCCGACCACGGCCGACTCGGCGACGGCCGGGTGCGAGACCAGCGCGGACTCGACCTCGGTGGTCGAGATGTTGTGACCGGAGACCAGCATGACGTCGTCGACCCGGCCGAGCAGCCAGATGTCGCCGTCCTCGTCCTTCTTCGCGCCGTCACCGGCGAAGTACCGGCCCTCGAAGCGGGACCAGTAGGTGTCCAGGTAGCGCTGGTCGTCGCCCCAGACGGTGCGGAGCATGGACGGCCACGGCTCGGTGAGCACCAGGTAGCCGCCGGAGCCGTTGGGGACCTCGCGGGCCTCGTCGTCGACCACGGTCGCGGCGATGCCGGGCAGCGCGCGCTGGGCGGAGCCGGGCTTGGTCTCGGTGACGCCGGGCAGCGGGCTGATCATGATGGCGCCCGTCTCGGTCTGCCACCAGGTGTCCACGATCGGGCAGCGGCCGCCGCCGATGTGCTCGCGGTACCAGACCCACGCCTCGGGGTTGATCGGCTCGCCGACGCTGCCGAGCACCCGCAGGCTGGACAGGTCGAACTTGGCGGGGATGTCGTCGCCCCACTTCATGAAGGTGCGGATCGCGGTCGGCGCGGTGTAGAGGATCGTCACGCCGTACTTCTGCACGATCTCCCAGAACCGGCCCTGGTGCGGGGTGTCCGGGGTGCCCTCGTAGATGACCTGGGTGGCGCCGTTGGCGAGCGGCCCGTAGACGATGTACGAGTGCCCGGTGACCCAGCCGATGTCGGCCGTGCACCAGTACACGTCGGTCTCCGGCTTGAGGTCGAAGACGGCGTGGTGGGTGTAGGAGGCCTGGGTGAGGTAGCCGCCGGTGGTGTGCAGGATGCCCTTCGGCTTACCCGTGGTGCCCGAGGTGTAGAGGATGAACAGCGGGTGCTCGGCCTCGTGGCCCTCGGGGGTGTGCTCGGCGGACTGACGGTCGACGACCTCGTGCCACCAGACGTCGCGGCCCTCGGTGAAGGCGGTGTCCTGGCCGGTGCGGCGCACCACGAGCACGTGCTCGACGCCGGGGCAGCGGTCGAGCGCCTCGTCGATGGCCGGCTTGAGGGCGGACGGCTTGCCGCGGCGGTGCCCGCCGTCGGCGGTGATGACGAGCTTGGCGTCGGCGTCCTGGATGCGGGAGGCGACGGCGTCGGCGGAGAAGCCGCCGAAGACCACGGAGTGGGTCGCGCCGATCCGGGCGCAGGCGAGCATCGAGACGACGGCCTCGGGGATCATCGGGAGATAGATCGCGACCCGGTCACCCTTGGCGACGCCGAGTTCGAGCAGCGCGTTCGCGGCCCGGGAGACCTCGTCCTTCAGGTCGGCGTAGGTGATGGTGCGGGTGTCGCCGCCCTCGCCCTCGAAGTGGATCGCGACCCGGTCGCCGAGGCCGGCCTCGACGTGCCGGTCGACGCAGTTGTACGCGACGTTGATCCGGCCGTCGGCGAACCACTTCGCGAACGGCGGGTTGCTCCAGTCCAGGGTCTCGGTCGGCTCGACGGACCAGGTGAGGCGGCGGGCCTGCTCCGCCCAGAAGGCGAGCCGGTCCTCCGAGGCCTGCCCGTAGGCGTCCGCGGTCACGTTCGCGGACGCGGCCAGCGCGGCCGGCGGCGCGAAGCGGCGCTCCTCCTTCAGCAGATTGGCCAGGCTCTCGTTGCTCAACGCGTACTCCTCATCGAGTCTCATCTGCCGGGTGATCCCCTGCGGGATTGTCCCGTGTGTCCCAGCACACAGCTCACCAGGCGAACGGGTGTGTTGACAAGAGCCTCCCGAGAATTGGTGTAGACCTTTGACGTGCCGCCGCCGACCGGCCCACCTGCCCGGCGAGCCCGGAGGTGGACGCGGGCCGGGTGCCGGAGGGCGCGCGGAGGGCGCGCGGGTGAACTCCGGTCGGCCGGCCCCGGAGGTGCGGCGGACGGGCGGGTGTCCGACCGGTGGCTCAGGTGCTGGGCGCCGGATGCCGGGTGTCGGTTCCGGGCGCGGCGCGGAGTGCCCGGTGAAGGGCGCGAGAGGTGCGGAGTGCGCCGGGTGGGCCGATCCGCACGGCGAGCGGTGCCGCGGATCGGTAGGGGTGCGCAGGGTGCCTGCTGTGCCTGATGCCCGGGCGGCTGCCGGGGCGGCGTGCGGGGTGTCGGCGGCCGATGCGTACGGGGACGGGCCCCTGCGGCACACCGTCGGCCGCGGAACCGACCGTGCAGGACCACTTGACGACCTGCCGCATCGGTACTCCACTGACCAGGCGGGCCTGCGGCATCTGCTGCGGGCCCGACCAACGGCGCACCCCTCATGCGACGGAGGTCGGAGTCATGCCGGCCACACCTCCTCCCTCTTCTTCCTCCTCATCCGCCGTGCCCCTGCCCGGTGACTTCGCCGTCGTCCGCATGGACGGCCACGTCGGTCGGCTCATCCGGTTCGGCCAGTGGCTCAACGGAGACGGCTTCGCCGACTACGAGCACGCCTTCGTCTTCGTGGGCGAGGGGCAACTGGTCGAGGCGCAGCCCGGCGGGGCCGAACTGCGCCCCCTCTCCGTGTACGCCGGCAGCCCGGCGCGCTGGTCCACCGGCAGGTACGCCCTGACGGATGCCCAGCGGGCGGCCGTCGTCACTGCCGCCCGCTGGTACATCGGCGTTCCCTACAGCGCAGCCGACTACTTCGCGCTGGCCGCCCACCGCTTCCGGCTGCCCATCGGTCCGCTGATCAAGGGCTACGTGGCGAGCAGCCGCCACATGATCTGCTCCCAGCTGGTCGACCAGTGCTACCTGGACGCCGGTGTCCACCTGTTCTCGGACGGCCGGTGGCCCGGGTACGTCACGCCGGCGGACCTGGCGGAGCTGCTGTCCTGACGGCTGCCCGTACGTGGCCGCCCGTCCGCGGGGTGGCGTGGACGACGGGCTGCGGAGGCCACGGGCGGTCCGGCCGGGCCGTACCCGGCCGGCTGCGCCGACGGATGTCAGGCCGTCACGGGTGTTCGTTCCCGGAGCGGTTCGCTGCACCGTTCGGCGGACACCGGGGCGAAGCGCCCGGTGCCGTTGTCCAGTACGTACGCCTGGGCGGTCGCGAAGTCGAAGTACATCCCGACCAGGCGCAGAGTGCCGGCGGCGACCCGGCGTTCGACCGCGGGGTTGGCCATCAGCTGGTCGAGTTGCTGGACGACGTTGGTGATGCAGAGCTCCTCGACCGGGTCGACGGCGGGCCGGTCGGCGAAGCGGGTGGGTGCGCGCCTGGACCGGGCGAGCGAGCCGCGGCCGTTGCGCAGCCAGCGCGCGAGCGGGGTCGGCGTGCCGGGTTGCTCGTGGACGCCGTCCAGCAGGGCCTTCATCGCCCCGCAGCCGGAGTGCCCGCAGACCGTGATCGAGCCGACCTCCAGCACCTCGACCGCGTACTGCACGGCGGCCGCCACCGAGTCGTCCGCGGCGCCCGGTTCGTGGGGGGCGGGCACCAGGTTGCCCACGTTCCGCACCGTGAAGAGGTCGCCGGGCCCACTACTGGTGATCATGCTGGTGACCATGCGGGAGTCGGCGCAGGTGAGGAACAGCTGGGAGGGCGTCTGGCCCTCGCGGGCGAGCCGGGCCAGTTCCTGACGGACCAGCGGTGCGGTGTGCTCCTGGAATCCGCGTACGCCGTCGAGCAGTCGGCCGTGCGCGTCGTCGCCGTCCTGCTCGATGCTGTGGTGGCCCATCCACGGCGTCCAGGCGCGGAACTGCTGCGAGCCCGCGGCCGGATCCGGGTCCATCGTGCCGTCGGGGTCGAGCGCCGCTTGCTGGCCGTGCTGGTCCGTCACCATCGCGACCCGCCCGCCCGCGGCCTGGTGCATGGCCCGCCAGGTGTGCAGCGCCTCGTACGCGGCGTGGTCGAGGAACGAGCCGTCGTGGTGGACGGTGACCGTCGCGCCGGTCGGGATCCGGGCGAGCGTGCGGCTGAGCCGGGGGACGGCGGCGAAGGTGAGGGGGCCGTGCGTCCGGACGCGGTGGGTGCCGTCCGGCTCGGCGGTGACGTCCACGCGCGCACGGGTCAGCCGGTGGAGGGCGAGCAGGCCGGCGACCGTTCCGCCCAGCAGCACGCCGAGCGGGACGCCCAGGCCGACCACGCCGAGCACGGTCACCAGGTAGACCGGGAACTCGCGGTGCCGGTGGATGCGCCGGATGTGCGCGAAGCTGACCATCTGCACGCCCACGACGAGCACCAGGGCGGCCAGTGCGGCGAGCGGGATGCGGCGCAGTCCGCCGGCCAGGGCCAGCGCGGCCAGCACCACCCAGCAGCCGTGCAGCACGGCCGACCACCGGGAGGCGGCCCCGGCCTGCACGTTGGCCGTGCTGCGGACGGCACCGCCGGCCACCGGAAGGCCGCCGAGCAGGCCGGAGACCATGTTGGCCAGGCCCTGGCCGCGCAGCTCCCGGTCCAGGTCGCTGGTGGTGTGCGTCATCCGGTCGACCGCGACAGAGGAGAGCAGCGACTCCACCCCGGCGACGGCGGTGACCGTCAGCACCACGGCGAGCAGGGCGGGCCAGTGTTCGGCGAGCAGCCGGCCGCTCGGGGCCGCGGCGAGCGCGTGGTGCTGCCAGCCCGGCAGTTCGACCCGGGCGAGGTGCAGGCCGAGGATGAGCGAGAGGGCGGTGCCCGCGGCCACGGCGACCAGGGCGGCCGGAAGCCGGGCGAGTCGCGCGCCCGTCCGACCGGCGGCGCCGGGGAGCCGGCCGAGGCGCGGCCAGCAGAAGAGCACGGCGACGGCGAGCACGCCGACCGCCAGGGCCGGCAGGTGCGGCCCGGCGAGTTGGTGGGGGAGGGAGAGCAGGTTGGCCAGGGCGGAGCTCTGCGGCGATCCGCCGAGCACGACGTGGAGTTGGGCGAGGGCGATGGTGAGGCCGACGCCCGCCAGCATGCCGTGCACGATCGCGGGCGAGACGGCCAGTGCAGCCCGGGCCACCCGCAGCGAGCCGAGCAGGAGTTGGAGCAACCCGGCCGCGACGGTCACCGCACAGGCGATCTGCCAGCCGTACTGTGCGACCACGCCCGCGGTGATCACGGTGAGGGCGGCTGAGGGGCCGCTGACCTGCAGCGCGGTGCCGCCGAGCAGGCCGGCCACCAGGCCGCCGGCGGCGGCCGCGACGAGGCCCGCGGTCAGCGGGGCCCCTGTCGCGAGGGCGATGCCGAGCGAGAACGGCACCGCGATGAGGAAGACCGCCAGCGAGGCCGGCAGGTCGCGAAGGAGCAGGGAGCGGCCCCTGTCGCCCATCCTGCCGGGGCGGTGCGCGGGCCCGGACGACCGGCCGCCGGACGGCGGTGCGTGGTCGGTGGTGTCCGAGGCGATGGGTGCGGAGGAGATGTCGAGGGTCATGGAGTCCCGTCTTTCCGGGGGAACGTACGCAGTCAGGTCCGGTGGTGGTGCTGTCAGCGGATCGGCTGTCGTGGGTCGCGACGGTTTGGCGGGATGGTGTGGGCGCGGCGGCCTGGCCGCGGGGCCCAAGGACCATCAGTCCGGTCTGCCAAGAATCGGTAAACCGAGAGTAATGGGATCTTTGCACAGCGTGAATACGAACGACAGGCCGGAGCGTTGGATTCACCTTTATGAGTGGAGGCCGGTCGGGCCGGGAACCCGACGGCCGGGAGGGCCGGCGAACGCCCAGCTCAGCGGGTGTCCGCCGACCCTCCCGGCCGTGGTGCCGCGGCCGGCCGCCCGGTGGCTGCAGGCCCGGTGGATCGAGTCCGGTGGATCGGGTGCGGTGGGTCAGACGCGGGCGGCGCCCAGCCCCGCCCGGCTGCCGCCTCCGGCGGCGTCCCCGAGTCCGAGCACGAACTCCGGGTCGACCTGGACGGCGAGGTCGCGGCCGACCTTGGCGTTGCCCCAGCTCTCGGCGTTGCGCAGGTGGAAGTGGACCGCCCGGGCGGTGTACTCGTGCGGGTCGCGCAGTCCGTGGGCGGCGTCCGCCGCCGCCTCCAGCTCCTCCAGGACGCCGCGGTTGGCCGGCTCCAGCGAGCTCAGGGGCGGCTCGGCGCCCTGCTCCAGCCGCCGCACCCAGTTCGAGTGGCCGAAGGTCGTCAGCAGGTCGTCGCCCACCTCCCGCCTCAGGAAGGCCAGGTCGTCCGGCCCCTGCACCTTGTTGCCGACGACCCTGAGGGCGACGCCGAAGTCGCGCGCGTACTCCTTGTACTGGCGGTAGACGGAGATGCCCTTGCGGGTCGGTTCGGCGACCAGGAAGGTGAGGTCGAACCGGGTGAACAGCCCGGAGGCGAAGGAGTCCGAGCCGGCGGTCATGTCGGTGACCACGTACTCGTCCTGTCCGTCGATCAGGTGGTTGAGCAGCAGCTCGACCGCGCCGACCTTGGAGTGGTAGCAGGCCACGCCGAGGTCCGCCTCGGTGAAGGCGCCGGTGGCCAGCAGTCGGACGGACCCTTCGTCGAGCGCGATCGGACGGGCGCACGCTGCGTACACCGGGTTCTCCTCGACGATCCGCAGCAGCCGCGAACCCCGGCCGGGGGGAGTGGTCTTGATCATCTCCTCGGCCGAACCGATCAGCGGGTTGTCACCGCGGAGGTACTCCTTGATCTCCGGCAGGTGGGCGCCGAGCGAGGGCAGCGCGGCCGCCTGCTCGTCCGTCAGGCCGAGCGCCGGGCCCAGGTGTTGGTTGATGTCGGCGTCGACGGCGATCACCGGGCGGCCGGCCGCGGCCAGGTGGCGGATGAACAGCGCGGACAGCGTCGTCTTGCCGCTGCCGCCCTTGCCGACGAACGCGATCTTCATCTGGGGCTCCGGCTCTCGCTGCGACGGTCGGTGCCGCCGAAGGGATGTTGGAAATCGTTATCGTCACCGATAGTGGTCATGCTAGCGGTGGTTTGGGGTGCCACGCGGGTGGGAACGGCGGATTGCCTCGATCGGGTGATGGCGGGGTTGCTGTGCGGGGGGTGGGGGGTGGTTCATTACCCTCGGGTACGTGAGCACTGGAACTGATCCCCTCGCCCCGCTGGCCGAGCTGCCCGGGGTGCCCGAGGCCGTTGCCGAGGTGCGCAAGGCCGTCGACCGGCTCTACGGCCACCGCGTGATGCGCCGCCGAGCCGCCGAGGTGACGTCCGAGGCCGCCCTCCGCGGCGCCCGCGCGTCGGCCGCCCTCGACGGCGCCGACTGGCCGCTGGAGGAGATCCGGCGGCGCACCGACTTCGGCGGCGACGCCGACGCCCGCACGGTGGGCGGCGCGCTGCGCATCTCGGCCGAGGCCGGACAGCTGCTGGGCGTGTGGCGGCACTCGCCGCTGCAGGTGCTGGCCCGGCTGCACCTGCTCGCGGTCGGCGACGCCGATGCGTCCGCCGGCCGTCCCCGGCGCGCGGGCGAGGTGGCGGAGCCGCTCTTCCCGGTCGAGCTGGCTGCCTCCGAGGGGTTCGACAGGCAGGTGGAGAGCGTGGAACTCCCGCCCGCGCCGGGCGCGGAGGAGGCCGCGGCGCGCCTCGACCAGCTGTCGCGCCTCCTGGT
This sequence comes from Streptomyces sp. NRRL B-24484, assembly GCF_000717715.1. Taxonomy (GTDB): domain Bacteria; phylum Actinomycetota; class Actinomycetes; order Streptomycetales; family Streptomycetaceae; genus Kitasatospora. Next base: position 58,176 of record NZ_JOAI01000031.1, read on the forward strand.
GTCCCGCTCCGAGAGTGCCGCGAACGGTGCGCCGGCTCTGGTGGCGGCCGCCGTGGTGCACGGCGAGCTGCTCGCGCTGCGGCCCTTCGGCTCGCACAACGGGGTGATCGCGCGGGCCGCGCAGCGCATCGTCCTCATCGCCGAGGGCCTCGACCCGAAGTCCATCTGCCCGGCCGAGGTCGGCTTCGCCGAGCTCGGCACCGCCGCCTACCGGGACGCCCTGGCTGGATACCTCAGCGGCACCGGTGACGGCATGGCGCGGTGGATCCGGCACTGCGGGGAGGCGCTCCGGCTCGGTGTCCGGGAGAGCACTGCGGTCTGCGAGGCAATGCAGCGCGGCATGGTCTGACGGGGGGCCGGTGCGGACGCCCGCGTCGCGCACCGGTCGTGCAGCGGTCATGCAGCGGACGGCCGTGGATGCGCGCGTCCCGGGGTGGACGGCCGTTGACGTGCGGATCCCGTGACATGCAGATGCGGCGGCACCCGGTCCTGCTCGGTGCCGCCGCTGGCACAGGTGCCGGGTTACCAAGCATGCACCGGAGTTGCCCATCAGGTGGGGATCTGGCCCGTTCACCTGGTGCGGCGGCCCGTCAGCGGGTCGGCTGCATGTGGGTGCCCAGCTGGCTGTGCGCGGTCCGTGGGCCTTAACTGCGTTGTCGGAACGACCCCTTAGGGTCCTGACCGGGTCTCGCGGGCCGTAAGTCCTTTCTATCGCGGATCGCCCCAAAGCGGAACCCGAAAAAAGAACTTTTTCCCGTTTGTCCGATATGGCGACCGGGCCTGACGCGCAGGTCAGAGCACGGGTCGACGGCGGCGCGCGGAGTACCAGAGCAGGCCCGCTGTGAGGGCCGCCGCGCCGACCGCGACGGCCAGCAGGACGGACCGGCTCGGAGTGCTGAACTCCGGGATCCTGCTACGGAGTTCGACCGGACGGTTGAACACCAGCACCGGCCACTCGCGGGCCGCCGCCTCCTTGCGCAGCGCCCGGTCGGGGTTGACCGCCGACGGGTGGCCGACCGCTTCCAGCAGCGGCACGTCGGTGGACGAGTCGCTGTACGCGTAGGACTCGGCGAGGTCGTAGCCCTGCTCCGCGGCGAGCTCGCGGATGGCCGCCGCCTTGTTCTCGGCGTACGCGTAGTACTCGATCTCGCCGGTGTAGCAACCGTTCTCGACCTTGAGGCGGGTGGCGATCGCGTGGTCGGCGCCGAGCAGCCGGCCGATCGGCTCGACGACCTCCGAACCGGAGCTGCTGACGATCACCACGTCGCGTCCGGCGGCATGGTGCTGTTCGATCAGCGACGCCGCCTCCTCGTAGATGATCGGATCGATCAGCTCGTGCAGGGTCTCCGCGACGATCTCGCGGACCTGCTGGACGTTCCAGCCGCGGGTCAGCGCCGACAGGTACTGCCGCATCTTCTCCATCTGGTCGTGGTCCGCGCCGCCGACGAGGAAGACGAACTGGGCGTACGCGCTCTTGAGCACGGCCCGACGGTTGATCAGTCCGCCCTGGTAGAAGGGCCGGCTGAAGGCGAGCGCGCTCGACTTGGCGATGATCGTCTTGTCGAGGTCGAAGAACGCGGCCGTCCGGGGGGTGCCGAGCGCCCGGGTCGGGGTGGCGGTCTGCTCCGCCTCCGCGGACCCGTCGGCGGATCCGTCCGTGCCGTCCGCGACGGTGCTCGGGTCGTCCTCCCCGTCGCCCGGGGTGCCGACCTCGGGTGCGGGACCGTCGGCCGGCGCCTCCGCCGGACCGGAGGGGGTCGACGGGGGCGCGTCGGGGGTGGTTGCGCGCCCCGAGTCGGGACCGTTGTCGACGGTGTCGGCGTTCTCGGTGGTGTCCACGGGACCGAGGATAGAGGGCGGGCCGAAAGCCCCCGCCATTCGGCGTACTCGGCGGCGCGCGGGTTTGTGTTTCTGGCCGGTCGGGTACACCATGGAAGTCACGGATCGTTCGCGACCGTGCTAACCCGGTCCGGCTCCTCCCCCCCGAGTCGGGCCGTGGATAGACGACCCCCGCTCTCCCCCCCGGCGGGGGTCGTCGCATGTCCGGACCCGTTTCCGCAGGGTAGTTGACACCCGCGGTGTCCGCCCGGAACGGATCGGTGACCTTCGGGCCCGTTCGGCGCGCAGCCGCCATCGCCACGCCACTGCTGTCACTCTGGGTGACTGATTCATCGGTAATCGCAGAGCCCGCAGAAGGCGTGTTCCCATGCCTCTCGCGTCAATTCTGCGATGCATTGCCCCCCGGGCGAGTGAAGCAAGTTATCCACAGCCCCGAGTTGTCCACAGCGAATGCAACGGGCGGATCAGGCACGCCCCCGGTCCGCCACGGTGGTGCCCGGGCCACCGCCGCACCACCCGATCGTCGGGCAGATCGGCGGGCCCCGCACCGGCCGCCGCACGCGCCCCGCGCGCGCCGACCGGCCCGGACCACTCGGACACCGCCCGGCACTGGCCGGGCGCCGCCCCTGGGGGAGACCGCCATGTCGACACCCACCACCGATTCCCGCCCGACGGGCCGCCCCGCGACCACCGGTCCGCTGATCGTCACCGCGGACGACGCGCTCGCCGACCACCTCGCCCGGATCTGCGCCGCGGCCGGCGCCGAACCGCACCTGGTCCGCGGCGAACCGCCGCGCTCGCTCTGGGAGGACGCGCCGCTCGTGCTGGTCGGCGACGACCTCTCCGAATCGTGCTCCGGGCTGCCGCGCCGGTCCGGCGTGCTGCTGCTCGGGCTCGACCTCGACGACGGCAGCGTCTGGGTGCGGGCCGTGCGCCTCGGCGCCGAGCACGTGCTCTTCCTGCCGGACGCCCAGGCCTGGCTGCTGGACCGGATCGCCGATGCGGCGGAGGGCGTCGGCCCGCCCGCGCTCACCGTCGGTGTGCTCGGCGGCCGCGGTGGCGCCGGCGCCTCCACGCTGGCCTGCGCGCTGGCCGTGACCGCGGCCCGCAGCGGCCACCGCACCATGCTGGTCGACGCCGACCCGCTCGGCGGAGGGCTCGACGTCCTGCTCGGCGGCGAGAGCGCCGAGGGGCTCCGCTGGCCCGACCTCGCCGGCTCCCGCGGACGCATCGGCGGAGCCGAACTCGTCGGCGCACTACCGGAACTGCAGGGACTCAGCGCGCTCTCCTGGGACCGCAGCGACTGCCTGGCCGTCCCGCCCGAGGCGATGCGCAGCGTGCTCGCCGCGGCCCGCCGCCGCGGCGGGCTGGTGGTGGTCGACCTGCCCCGCCACCTCGATCCGGCCGCCGCCCAGGCGCTCGAACAGATCGACACCGGCCTGCTCGTGGTGCCCGCCGAACTGCGGGCCCTCGCCGCCACGGACCGCGTGGCCGCTGCCGCCCGGATGCGGCTGACCGACCTCCGTGCCGTGGTCCGGGTGCCCGGCCCGGTCGGACTCCCCTCCGCCGAGATCGCCCGCAACCTGCGGCTCGCCTTCGCCGGCGAGCTTCCACCCGAGCCAGGGCTCGGCCTCGACGTCGAGCGCGGACTGCCGCCCGGCCTGCGCGAGCGCGGCCCGCTCGCCCGCTTCTGCAGCGGCTTCCTGCACGAGGTCATGCCGCCGGTGGCGGCCACGGGCGGTGCGTCATGACCGACCGTCTCCCGCGCCGCCGCCTGTCCGGCGGCCCCTGGGCCCTGCCCGCGCAGCACCGCAGCCGCCTCGGCACCGGTCTGCGGCTCGGCAGCGGCGGCTCGCTGCGCACGGCCGCCGCCCTGCGGTCCGACGGCCGATACGGCGCACACGCCGCAGCAGCCACCACCCGGGTCCAGGACGAGGCCGCGCACCGCCGCGGCACCCTGCTCGACGCCGTCCGGCTCCACCTGGCCGAGACCGGAGCCCTGCCCACCACCGGATCCGTCGCGGCCGCCCTGCGCGCCAACCGGCCGACCCTGGGCGGCGGCGACGTCCTCGACACCGTGCGGGCCCTCCAGGCCGAACTGGTCGGCGCGGGGCCGCTCCACGAGCTCCTCGACCGCCCCGACGTGACGGACGTGCTCGTCAACGGGCCTGACGACGTGTGGATCGACTGCGGCAGAGGTCTGCAAAGGGCACCGGAGGTCCGCTTCCCGGACCACGAGGCCGTCCGGCGGCTGGCCCACCGGCTGGCGACCGCCGCCGGCCGACGCCTCGACGACGCCATGCCCTGGGTCGACGCCCGTCTCCCGGACGGCACCCGGCTGCACGCCGTGCTGCCGCCCATCGCCGTCGGCGGCTGCACCCACATCTCCCTGCGGATCTGCCGGGCCCGCCCGTTCACCCTGGACGAGCTCGTCGCCGGCGGCACACTGACCGGCGCCGGCGCCGACCTGTTCCGCAGTGTGCTCCGTGCCCGGCTCTCCCTGCTCATCAGTGGCGGAACCGGCTCGGGCAAGACCACCCTGCTGGCCGCCCTGCTCGGACTCGTCGCCGCCGAGGAGCGGATCGTCGTCGTCGAGGACTCCGCCGAACTCTGCCCCGACCACGCCCACGTGGTGCGCCTGCAGAGCCGCCCGCCGAACCAGGAGGGCCTCGGCGAGCTCACCCTGCGCGACCTCGTCCGGCAGGCCCTGCGGATGCGCCCCGACCGGCTGGTCGTCGGCGAGGTCCGCGGCGCCGAGGTGGTCGACCTGCTCGCCGCGCTCAACACCGGCCACGACGGGGGATTCGGCACCGTCCACGCCAACGCGGCGGCCGACGTCCCGGCCCGCCTGGAAGCTCTCGGGTCGCTCGCCGGGCTCGACCGGCTCTCGCTCCACAGCCAGCTCCGGGCCGCCGTCGACCTGGTCGTCCACCTCGTCCGGGACCCTGCGACCGGGCAGCGGCGGGTCGCCGAGCTCCACACGGTGGAGGGCGACGCCCGCGGCCTCGCGACCACCCGGCCCGCCCTGCTCTTCCGGCCCGGCGGCCGCTGCGAGACCGGACCGGGCTGGGCCGCGCTCCAGCGCGTCTGTGCCGAGCGCGGCGTCGTCCTCGCGGGGAGGCCGGAATGACGCTCCGCCAACTGGAGGTCCTCTGGGCCCTGGCGCTCTGCGGCACGACCGGGCTGGCGTGGTGGCTGTTGCAGTCGGCCGCCGCAGGGCCGGAGGGCGACCCGGCCGCACCCGACCGGCGGAGGCAGCCGTGAACGGGCCGTCGACGGGCACAACAGTGTCGATCCGGCCGCCGACCGGCGTGCCGCGCGGCGCGGTTCGGCGTCCGCCCGGCGGAGGACGGGCCCGACTGCTGCTCGGCACCATGGCCGGGGAGCCTGCCGGCCGAAGGAGCGCGGCCTTCTCCACGCTCCTCCGACGTGCGGCGGCGAACGCACGCCGCCCACGGGGGCTGGTCCCCGAGCTGGTCCTGCTGCCGATCGGGATCGCGGCCGGCCACGCCACCCACTCCCCGGTCCCGTTCATGGCCGCGGCCGTCGGTGTCCTGCCGCTGCGCAGGCTGCGGGCCCGGCGTCGGACGGCCGAGGAGGCGCGACGCCGCTCGGCGGCCGTGATCGAGCTGTGCACCGGCCTGGTCGGCGAGCTCCGCAGCGGCGCCACCCCCGAGTACGCCCTGCAAGCCGTCATCGGCCGCGCCCCGGCACTCCGGGACGACCTCGGAGCCGAACCGTCCGCCCGACTCGCGGCGGCCCGCTACGGAGCCGACGTCCCGGCCGCACTCCGGCTGGTCGCGGAACTGCCGGGAGGCCGCGGCGCCGCAGCCGTGGCCGCCTGCTGGCAGGTGAGCACCGACAGCGGCACCGGACTGCTGGAGGGCCTCGACCAACTCGCCGACGCGCTGCGCGCCGAACGTGCCCTCGCCGAGGAGGTGGCCGGTGAACTGGCCGGGTCCCGGGCGACGGTGGCGCTGCTCGCCGTGCTCCCCGTGTTCGGCCTCCTGCTCGGAACGGCCCTCGGCGCTCACCCGCTGCCGACGTTGCTGCACACACCGCTGGGGCTGGCCTGTCTCGCCGCCGGTGCCGCGCTGGAGGCCGGAGGACTGATGTGGACGGCACGGATCGTCAGGGCGGCCGAGGATGCTCCCTCCGTCTCCCCGGACCGGCCGGTGAGCGAGGACGGCACACCGGGCCGACGTTCTGTCTGCGGGATCTCCCGCCGCCGTGCGGACCGTCGGGACGGTCCGGAGCGGTCGGGCCTCCGAGCTCCGAAGGGGGAGGTGGCCAGGTGATCGCGCTGGCTGCCACATGGTCGGCCGTCCTCGGTGGCCTGACGGTCCTGCGGAGGCCGGCACGACGGCGCGGCCTCAGACGCCGTCTCCGGCACTGCCTGCCCGATCGCCGGCCCAGCCGGAGTCCGGAGTACCGCTGCCGCCCGATGCGGCGGTCGCCACGCAGCCTGCCCGGCCGCGCCTGGTGCGCGCCCCTGGCGATCGGCCTCGGTGCCGCAGCCGCCACCGGTGGCACGGTGGGCCTGGTGATCGGAGCAGTGGCGGCCGTGGCGGCCTACCGCTGGCTGCCCCGGCCCGTGTCGGCCGCCGCACGGCTGGTGGCCGTTGAGGAGGAACGCCTGCTCCGCCAAGTGCCGCTCACCGCGGAGTTGATGGCCGCCTGCCTCGGCTCGGCCTCCGCACCGGGCCGTGCTGCCGCCGTGGTGGCCGCCGGCGTGGACTCCCCGATGCGGGACCGGTTGGCGGCAGCGGCGGCACAGCTCGCCCTGGGCGCTCCGCCGGAGGTCTGCTGGGAACAGCTCGGTGCGGCCAGCCCCGCACTGGCGCCGCTGGCACGCTGCCTGATCAGGACCAGCCGCAGCGGTACGCCGCCGACGGCCGCGTTGAGCGGCCTCGCCCAGACGCAACGGGCGGCCGCCGCCCGCGCCGCCCATGCCGGGGTCCGGCGAGCAGGCGTGCTCGCCACGGCCCCGCTCGGGCTCTGCTTCCTCCCCGCCTTCGTCCTGATCGGCGTTGCGCCCGTCGTCATGGGCCTCGCCACCCTCTATGCCCACCGAATCTGACACCCCGCCCGTCGGGATCGCTCCACCCGCACCCAAGGACGGGCCTGCCCCGAGGAGTCTGCAATGTTCCAGCCCACTGTCCGCCTCACCGACCCTCCGTCCCCTACTGCCGACTCCGCCGGGGATGCGCCCGACCCCGGCGCCCCGGCGGCCCTCGTCCCGGTCTCCGTGGGCGCACCCGCCCGTGCCCGGGTGCGCCGCCCGCTCGGGCTCCACCGGATGGCCACGGCCCGCGCGCGTCTCGCGCGGCGTCTCGTCCGAGGTCTCGCGCGACGGATCCGCGGAGCAACGGTCGGCCCGCCGGACGCCGGTATGACGACGGCGGAGTACGCGATCGGCACGGTGGCGGCCTGCGCCTTCGCCGCGATCCTCTACCGCGTGGTCACCAGCGGGACGGTCTCCGGGGCGCTCGGGGAACTCCTCGACAGGGCCCTCCATGCGGTCTGACCACGACCGTCGGCGCAGGCCCCGTGCGACCGTGCGGGGCCGCGCCGTACGATCCCGGCTCGGTCGGCCCTCCGATGCGGGGACGGTCACCGCCGAGACGGCGGTGGCGATGCCGGCCATGGTGCTGCTCGCAGCCATGCTGATCTGGGGCGTCGTCGCGGCCGCGGGCCAGATCCGTTGTGTGGACGCCGCCCGGATCGCGGCCAGGGCGGCCGCTCGCGGGGACACCGACGCGGTGGCGGCGGCCCGAGCGGCCGCCCCGCCCGGTGCGTCCGTCGAGATCACCCAGGACGACGACACCGTACGGGTCACGGTCGAGGCCCCGTTTCCGGCACCGGGCCGGATCGGCGCGGCGTTGTCGGTCCGGTTGGGCGCCTCCGCCGTTGCGGCCCGCGAGGATGCCCCGGGCGAGGCCGGGGGCGGTGCGCCATGGCCGTCCTGAGAGAGCGCGATTCCGTGCCCGGTCCCTCGTACGGCCGCGCGTCTGCCCGTCACCGTGACACCGGATCCGCGACCGTCTGGCTGCTCGCGATGGGCATGCTCGGCTGTGCGGTGTTCGCGGTCGCGCTCGCCGTGGGGTCGGCCGTTGCGGCCCGGCACCGCGCGGAGTCCGCCGCCGACCTCGCAGCGCTGGCCGCCGCCGAACGCCTGCTGATCGACCCCGACGGGGGCTGCGGCCGCGCGGCGCGGATCACGGCCGCCCACGGCGCCGACCTGGTCTCCTGCACACCTGACCCGGACGAGGACGCCGTCGAGGTGGTGGTGGAGGTCGCGACGGGCCATCTGCCGCTCCCGGTGGGCCCGGCCCGGGCCCGCGCCCGCGCAGGTCCGGTGTGGGCCCCGGCGGGCGGTGGCGAAGCCACCTCCGCCGACGGCGTGGACGCCACGGGCACCGTTCGGTCCCGGCCGCCCACCCCGGTCGACCGACGACGGTCGCGAGCGCCCCTACTGCGGTATCGCCCCGTTTTGGCCGCCCTCGACGGCCGGCGCCCCCGCGAGCAGCACGTCGAGCAGTCGGACGGCGGCCGCCTTGTCCAACGGGTCGTTCCCGTTGCCGCACTTGGGGGACTGCACGCAGGACGGGCAGCCGCGCTCGCACTCGCAGGCGGCGATGGCGTCCCGGGTGGCGGTGAGCCACTGCACGGCACGGGTGTACCCGCGCTCGGCGAAGCCGGCCCCGCCGGAGTGGCCGTCGTAGACGAACACGGTCGGCAGGCCGGTGTCCGGGTGCAGCGGCACCGAGACGCCGCCGATGTCCCACCGGTCGCAGGTGGCGAACAGCGGCAGCAGGCCGATCGAGGCGTGCTCGGCGGCGTGCGCGGCGCCCGGCAGCTGGTCGAACGGGATCTCGGCGTCGAAGAGCTGGTCCTCCGTCACCGACCACCAGACCCCCCGTGTCCGCAGCGTCCGCGGCGGCAGGTCGAGCTTGGTCTCGCCGAGCACCTCACCGGTGGAGATCCGCTTGCGCAGGAATCCCACCACCTGGTTGACCACCTCGACCGAACCGAAGCTCAGCCGGGCCTCGCCCCACTCCTCCGACCGGTCGGTCGACAGCACGGAGATGGACGTGATGTCCCGGGCAGCCGTGGTGTAGGGCGGATCGGCCGCCTCCACCAGGGCGACCGAGGTCTCCAGGTCGAGGTCCTGCACCAGGTAGGTGCGGCCCTGGTGGAGGTGGACGGCGCCGGTGTGCACGGTGGTGTGTGCCGCGGCCGCGTCGACCGTGCCGAGCAGCCGCCCGGTGGAGGCCTCCACGATCTGGACGGGGTTCCCGCCGCTTCCCCGCAGGTCCACGCCGTCCGCGGCCCGCTCCCGCCGGGTCCAGTACCAGGAGCCGTCCGCACGGCGGCGCAGCAGGCCCCGCCGCTCCAGCACCGGGAGCAACTGGGCCGTGGACGGCCCGAAGAGGTCCAGGTCCGCATCGGTGATCGGCAGTTCGGCCGCCGCGGCGCACAGGTGCGGGGCCAGGACGTGTGGATTGTCCGGATCCAGCACGGTCGCCTCCACCGGATTGGCGAAGAGCGCCTCCGGATGGTGCACCAGATAGGTGTCCAGCGGGTCGTCGCGGGCGATCAGCACCGCCAGTGCGCCCTGCGCCTCCCGTCCGGCCCGCCCGGCCTGCTGCCAGAGCGAGGCCCGGGTGCCCGGGTACCCGGCCAGCAGGACGGCGTCCAGACCGGAGACGTCGACGCCGAGCTCCAACGCGGAGGTCGAGGCGAGACCGAGCAGCCGCCCGGAGTGCAGGTCGCGCTCCAGCGTGCGGCGCTCCTCGGCCAGATAGCCGCCGCGGTAGGCCGCGACCCGCCCGGCGAGCGGACTGCCCAGCAGGTCCTGCGCCTGCAGGGCGACCAGCTCGGCGGCACGACGGGAGCGGACGAAGGCCACCGTGCGCGTCCCGGACTCCACCAGGTCGGTGAGGAGGTAGCCGGCCTCGGCGGTCGCCGTCCGGCGGACGGGCGCGCCCTGCTCGCCCACGTGCTCGGTCAGCGGCGGCTCCCACAGCGCGAACACCAGTGGCCCGCGCGGCGAGGCGTCCTCCGTCACGGCGACCGCGGGCAGCCCGGTCAAGCGCTCGGCGGTGACGGCCGGTTCCGCGGTGGTGGCGGAGGCGAGCAGGAACGTCGGTTCGGCCCCGTACCGCGCGCAGAGCCGACGCAGCCGACGCAGCACCTGAGCGACGTGCGACCCGAAGACGCCGCGGTAGCTGTGGCACTCGTCGACCACCACGTACCGCAGTGCCTTGAGGAAGGAGGACCAGCGGGCGTGCCCCGGCAGAATGCCCCGGTGCAGCATGTCCGGGTTGGTGAGCACGTACGAGGCGTACTGGCGCACCCACTCGCGTTCCTCGGGCGGGGTGTCCCCGTCGTACAGCGCGACCCGCACCCGCGGCGGCACCAGTTCGGCCGCCCGCCGGCGCTGGTCGGCCGCGAGCGCCTTGGTCGGCGCCAGGTAGAGCGCCGTGGCGCCGCGCCCGTTGCGGGCCTCCGTGCCGTCGAGCAGCGAGCTCAGTACGGGGGCGAGGTAGCCCAGGGACTTCCCCGAGGTGGTACCGGTGGCGATCACCACGCTCCGCCCGGCCCGGGCGAGCTCCATCGCCTCGGCCTGGTGCGCCCACGGCTCGCGCACACCGAGCTCGCTGGCGGCTTCGCGGATTTCCGGACGGATTCCTTCCGGCCAGGAGGAATGGCGCGCGGGACGGGAGGGAAGGTGCTCCGTATGGGTGAGGCGGTCCGACCGGCCCCGGTTGGTGGACAGGGTCTTCAGCAGTGCTTCGGGCGCGGTGTGACGGGGCGGCATGAAGACCCAGTGTGTCACCGGCGTGACGGAGAATCGCCGCAAGCCATCGTGCGGGCATGGTCGCAGGTGGTTCAATGAGGCCGTGACGGCCGCACGGCCGAGGGACGCACGCCGATGCTGGTCAGCAGCGGCTTGCCTCGCCCGGCCTGCGACCACGCGGTGGCGGCCGCCCGGCCGAGGATCGCAATGACGTAGCAAGGCAAGGTGCTGGAGGTTCCGTGGACCTGTCCCTGTCGACCCGTACGGTCGGCGATCGCACGGTCGTCGAAGTCGGCGGCGAGATCGATGTGTACACCGCCCCCAAGCTGCGCGAGCAGCTTGTCGAGCTCGTCAACGACGGCAACTACCACCTCGTCGTCGACATGGAGGGCGTTGACTTCCTCGACTCCACCGGTCTCGGCGTGCTCGTGGGCGGGCTCAAGCGGGTTCGTGCGCACGAGGGCTCGCTCCGCCTGGTCTGCAACCAGGAGCGCATTCTGAAGATCTTCCGGATCACGGGCCTGACCAAGGTCTTCCCGATCCACAACTCGGTGGACGACGCCGTCGCCTCCACCGACTGACAGTCTTTGCCCGCACCGGCGGGGCCGTCCTGCGGTCCCGCCGGTCCGGCGGGGCCGGTGGCGGCCCCGCGCCGGGATGTGTACGCACACCCCGGCCCACCAGGGAGCAACCCCGGAGGGGGAGGAATGGCAACCGTCGAACTTCGATTCAGCGCGCTTCCCGAGCACGTGCGCACGGCCCGGCTGGTGGCAGCTGCGGTGGCCAGACGTGCGGGGGTCGACGAGTCGGTGCTCGACGAGGTCCGCCTCGCCGTCGGTGAGGCCTGCTCGCGAGCTGTCGGCCTGCACCAGCGCGGCGACGCCCACGGAGCGATCCGCGTCGCTTTGATCGAGCAGGAGAAGCGTTTCCTCATCGAGGTCGCCGACGAGGCCGGCGACGCCTCCGTCCCGTCCCCGGCGTCCGGCGAGGGCGCCGACCCCGGCGAGGACGCCCTGGGCCTGGCCGTGATCAGCGGCTTGGTGGAGGACGTCGAGGTCACCAACGGTGGAGGGGGCGGCCTCATCAGGATGAGCTGGCCGGTCTCCACCGCACCCGTCGCCGTCTGACGTCCCGCTCGCCCGGTTCCGGGCCCCGCTTGGCTCCGCCCCCGGTCCGCGGGTGCTCGTGCGGCGTTCGCCGGGCCGACTGCCGCTCGCCGGGAGCCGTCCGTCCACCTCATGACCCGCAGCGGCTGCGCCGCCGGGCCGATGCCGTCGTGCCCTCGACACCCCCGCACCACGCGCGCATTGACACATTGTTGAAGCGGGCTGTTTCCTGCTCCCGGCGCGACCGGTTCGGTTCGAGAACGACGGGACGAGTGACACCCCCATGCGCATACGCATCCTCTGGCCGGCCGGGCAGGCGACGGCCGAGCTCCGGTCGACGCCCACCTCGGAGAAGCTCTGGGCCGCGCTGCCGATCGATTCCACCGCCCGCACCTGGGGCGACGAGGTGTACTTCGACGCCGGCCTGAGCGTCCCGCGGGAGCCGGACGCGGCACAGGTCGTGGACCCGGGAACGGTGGCGTTCTGGACGGACGGGGACAGCCTGGCGCTGCCGTTCGGCCCGACACCGATCTCGCACCACGGCGAGTGCCGCTTGGCGAGCCCGTGCAACCTGCTCGGGGCGCTGGACGGGGACCCCGCGGTGCTCCGCACCGTCCGTGACGGGGACGCGATCCGGGTCGAGCGGGTGTAAGGGGCGCCGACGGGCGGCGCGGACGGCCGTGTAGGTTCGCAGATCGACGTCCCCGACCGGAAGGCACCCGGTGAACAAGCGACTGCTGACCGTCCCCGCGCTCGGCGCGCTGCTCGCGTTCGGCGCCGTCGCGTGCAGCGACGACGACAACAGCAAGCAGCTCGACGGCTGGGCGAAGAGCGTCTGCGACGCTGCGCGGGCCCCGATCGGCCAGTCGCGGGTCGCCCTCGCCGACACCGCCAAGGTGACGCCCGGCGAGGAGCCCGTCGCGCTGCAGAAGCGGCTGTCGGCCGACCTGGCCGAGCTGGCCAAGTCCAACGCCGGACTGGCGGACGCCGTCGACAAGGCCGGGGCGCCGAAGTCGGAGGACGGCGAGACGGCCCGGACGGACGCGGTGAACGAGCTCCGCAAGGCCGCCCAGGGCTACCTGGACGTCCAGAAGAAGCTGGAGGCCCTGGCCACCGGCGACCAGGCGAAGTTCGCGGACGGCCTCCGCAGCGTGGGTGACCAGGTCCAGCAGCTCGCCCAGCTCTCCACGCAGGGGCTCAACCGCCTGCAGACAGGTGAGGCGGGCGACGCGATGAAGCGCCAGCCCGGCTGCAAGGCGGATGCCGTGGCGGCCCCGGTGGCCAGTGGCACCGCGTCGGCGGGTGCGGACCAGGTGGGTTCCGGCGGGACGGGTGCGCAGTCCGCCGCGCCGTCCGGCAGCAAGGCCGGCAACACCTCCGGCAAGCCCTCGGCGAAGCCGTCCGGCAGCGCCTCGGGCGGGGCGGCCACGCCGTCCGCGGGCAGCTCGGCCCAGCCGTCCGACGCCGCCTCGCCGAGCGCCTCCGCAGGCTGACCGGCGGAAACCGCGCAGGTCCGCGTCACCCTCCCGGCCCCCCGGACACGGTGGCGCGGGCCCGATGGCCAGGGAGGATGACGCGCGGGCCCGCCGTGGCCGCGCCCGTCACGTCGTGCGTCCGCGCGACAATGGCTGGGTGACCAACAGCCCTACGCCCGATCCCGTCCGCCTCGCCAGGTTCCGTGAGGCGCTGCTCGCCGCCCAGTACACGGCCGACGGCTGCCTCGACCTGCTCGGCCCCACCGCCTACGCCGCCCTCGCGCGCAGCGAGACGGTGCCCGCCCTGCGGGCGACCCGGGGCGGCAGCCCGCTGGAGACGCTGGTGCGGCTCTTCCTGCTGCAGCAGCCCGTCCCGCGCGCGGCCGCCGCGGCCGTGCTCTCCGTCGAGGAATGCCTCACCGACGGCTGGCTGACCGAGGACGGCGACCGGGTGCGGGCGACCGTCGACGTCCGCCCGTACGCCAACGAGGTGGCCGGGCTGCCGAGCGCCGATGCCTGGGTCGTCTCCGACCTCGGCTGCGCGGTGGGCGGTGCCGGCGGCATCGGTGCCGGTGAGGGCTCCGGCGGCGTGGCCCGCCGGGACCTGGTGCTCGGCGTGGGCGGCGCCTCCACGACGCTGGCCAACCTGGCGGTGCGGCGTCCCGTGCGCTCGGCCCTGGACCTGGGCACCGGCTCCGGCGTGCAGGCCCTGCACGCGGCACGGCACGCCCAGCACGTCACCGCCACGGACCTCAACCCGAGAGCCCTCCGGTTCGCCCGGCTCACCCTGGCGCTCTCCGGTTTCGAGAACACCGGGACGGCCGAGGGCAGCCTCTTCGAGCCCGTTCCGAACGAGCGGTTCGACCTGATCGTCTCCAACCCGCCGTTCGTGATCTCACCGGGGAGCCGGTTCGTCTACCGGGACGGCGGCATGGCCGGTGACGACCTGTGCCGCAGCATCGTCCGCGGCGCCGCCGCGCACCTGGAGCCGGGCGGCTACTGCCAGCTGCTGGCGAACTGGCAGCACGTCAAGGGCGAGGACTGGCACGAGCGGCTGGCCGGCTGGGTGGCCGGTACCGGACTGGACGCCTGGGTGGTGCAGCGCCAGGTCCAGGACATCGCCGAATACGCCGAGCTGTGGCTGCGCGACGGCGGCGACCACCTCGGCCGGGGCGACGACTACCGGGCGCGGTACGGCGAGTGGCTGGACGCCTTCGAGACGGCCGGTGTCGAGGGCGTCGGCTTCGGCTGGATCACCCTGCGGGCGAGCGGTGCGACCGAGCCGACCGTCCGGATCGAGGAGTGGCCGCACCCCGTCGAGCAGCCGCTCGGCCCGCACATCGAGGAGTGGTTCGCCCGTCAGGACTTCCTCCGCTCGCACGACGACGCGGCACTGCTCGCGGCCCGCTACGTGCTCGTCGACGAGGTGGTGCAGGAGCAGGTCGGGGCGCCCGGCGCGGAGGACCCGGAGCACGTGATCCTGCGTCACAACCGGGGCATGCGGCGGGCGACCAAGGTCGATACGGTCGGCGCCGGATTCGTCGGAGCCTGCGACGGCAGCCTCGCGGCGGGCGACATCGTCGATGCGATCGCCCACCTGCTGGGGGAGGACCGCGTGGTGCTGCGGGACCGGGTCCCGGAGTCGCTGCGGATGCTCACCGAGCAGGGCTTCGTCGCTCCCGTCGCGCCCTGACAGCCCCCCGACGGCAGACGGCGGACGGTTGACGGCGGACGGCTGACGACAAGCGGCGGACGGGCGGGGCGGCCGACTGCGTGTCGACCGCCCCGCCCGTCCGCTCGGCGGTTCACCGGGCCGTCGGCCCGCTGACGTCAGCCCCGTCGGCGCACCTCAGCGCCGGGCGGGCACCGTCATGGGTGGAAGAGCTCGCTGATCTTGGTGATCCGGCCGGCCGAGTCGACCGTGACGTCGTAGTTGCCGCCGTAGCAGGAGTACGGCTGGGGGACCTCGCGGTTGTGGGCGCAGTCCTCGGCGTGGGTGGCGAACTCGGCCAGCGGGACGGCCTTGGGCGCCATCGTGCTGCTCATCGCGAACAGTTCCGCGGTGGCGCCCGGGGCGAAGGTGTACGTGCCGGCGGCACCGGTGGGCTCGTAGTAGCCGTCGTCGTCGACATTCGGCCCGCAGACGAAGCGGGTGGGCGTCGCGGTGACCTTGGTCGCGGTGGCGGCGGTGACGCTGATGACCTTGTGCCCCGGACGCTGGGCGGCGGCCGTGCAGTCGGCGGCGGGCTTGCCGGTCCCGGAGGGCTTGGCGGTCGTGGTGCGGCCGGTGGACGGCCGGCCGCTGGGCCGGGCGCTCGCCTTGGTCGGGGCGGCGCTCGCGGTCGGCTCGGACGAGGCGGAGGACGAGGGGGCGGCGGAGGCCGTCGCACCGGTGCCCGGGGCGGCGGTGTCCGCGCCGGCGCCGTTCGGGTCGCAGGCGGTGAGGGCGAGCGTGGCCGCGCCCAGCAGGGCGGCGGTTGCGAACAGACGGCGTGCGGACATGGTGGTTCTCCCCCCGAGTGCGACCGGCGGGCTCCGGCCGATGTGTGTGGTCCTGCGCTGTGGTGCCGCTACTGGTGTACCCCTTGCGAGGACGGTACGGGTGCCGCCGTAGCGGGGCTGTGACAGCCCGGGCCGAGCCGTTACGCGGGCGGCCTCCCCGTGACGTTCCGCGGACCTGCGACGCGCATCGGGCAGCAGATCGGACCCCTCCGGCCACCCCGGCCGCGCAGGTTCCACCGGCCACCCGTGGACGCGCACGTCCCTCCGGCCACCTAAGGGCGCACAGACCGCCGCCGCCCCCGGAGAAACGCCGTCCACGGACCGTCGTTCACCTCGCCGCCCCCGGGATGTTCCCCGTCGTACGTCGAACGTCAGTCCGGGGTTGTCCGCAGACTGCCAGGCTCCGTCCACAGGTTGTGGACGAGCGCGCTCGGGACAGCGCGCCGGCCGGTGGACTGAGGCCAGGGAGGGCGGGGACGGTGGAGACGCCGACGGCGGTCGCGGCAGGTGCGGTTCTGACCTTCTTCGGCAGCGCACTGCTGCTGTGGTGCGCCGCCGAGTTGCGCCTTCGCCACCATCTGCGCCGCCACGGCATACCCGCGACCGCCCGGGTGGTCGCCGACGGCGATCCGTACGGCGAGCCCTACGGCGACACCTTCGGCGAGCTCGACAGCGCGCCGCTGCTCTCCTACACCGCGCTGCCGGAGGTGGAGGTCGTGTCGGTGCGCGGTGCGGCCGAGGCCGGCCGGGCCCGCGCCGTCCGCGCCGCCGAGACCGTGCTGGCCCGTCCCCGCGGGGCGACCCCGCTGCGGCGGCCGAACCGGCTGGTGCCGGGCGCCCTGGTGCAGGTCATGTACGACGCGCGTCGTCCGAGCCGGGTCGTCCTGGCCGGCACCGACCTGCTGTCGACGCTGGCCACCGACGTCTTCTGGGCGCTGCTCGGCACCGGCGCACTGGCCGGCGGGCTCAGCCTGTTCGCCTCGCTGTTCGCCCGCTGAGCCGACGCCGCCGGACCGGCCGGAGCCGGAACCGCCCGCCGCCGGAACGCACCCCCTGGGTGCGGGCCGAGGCGGACGCGCCGCTCGCAACGGAACTCCGGTCGCTCGGAGGCGCCGCCAGCGGGGAAGCCCGGTCCACGGGGCGCGCGGTCCGCCCGCGAGGGCCCGCCGGGAGGACACCGCAACGTGCGCCCGGTCCCTTCGTCCACAGCCGTCCCGGGCCCGTCACCGTCGGCCGGGATACGTCCGGATCCGGTCTCCCCACCGGCCGGCAACCCCCTCCGTGGGGCGCGCGGCCTCGTCGTCGGGTTACCGTTCGAGTGGCGTCGGTCGGCCTTGCCGGTGAAAAAGCGGGAACCGTCCGTTTGACAAGGGTGGCCAGGGTACGGTCACACTCCGCTGGTGGGGTCGTCGCACAGCGACAGCCCCGGACGGCGGAAGGACGGGCGGAGCGCCTCCCCCGCCGCCCGCGCCGCCAGCACAGATAACGACCGGGAGAGAAGAGCGAAGGTGTCCCCGAGCAGCGAGACCGCGCACGGCAAGCGACTCGTCATTGTCGAGTCGCCGGCCAAGGCCAAGACGATCAAGGGCTACCTCGGCCCCGGCTACATCGTCGAGGCCAGCGTCGGGCACATCCGGGACCTGCCCGGCACAGCCGCCGAGGTGCCGGACCGCTACACCGGCGAGGTGCGCCGGCTCGGTGTCGACGTCGACCACGACTTCGCCCCCATCTACGTGGTCAACCCCGACAAGAAGTCGCAGGTGACCAAGCTCAAGTCGCTGCTCGCGGAGTCCGACGAGCTCTTCCTCGCCACCGATGAGGACCGCGAGGGCGAGGCGATCGCCTGGCACCTGCAGCAGGTGCTGAAGCCCAAGGTGCCGGTGCACCGCATGGTCTTCCACGAGATCACCAAGGACGCCATCCAGGAGGCCGTCCGCAACCCGCGCGACCTCAACCAGCGCCTGGTGGACGCCCAGGAGACCCGCCGCATCCTCGACCGCCTCTACGGCTACGAGGTCTCGCCGGTGCTGTGGAAGAAGGTCATGCCGAAGCTGTCGGCGGGCCGCGTGCAGTCCGTCGCCACCCGGCTCGTGGTCGAGCGCGAGCGCGAGCGGATGGCCTTCCGCTCCGCCTCGTACTGGGACCTGGTCGGCACCTTCGCCACCGGCCGCACCGCGGCCGACGCCGCCAACCCGGAGACCTTCGGCGCCCGGCTGGTCTCCGTCGACGGCCGACGGATCGCCACCGGCCGCGACTTCGGTTCGGACGGCCGGCTGCGCGACGCCGCCGCGGCCGCGAACACCCTGCACCTCGACGAGCAGGCCGCCCGGACGCTGGCCGCCGCGCTGGAGCAGACCGCGTTCGCCGTCCGCAGCGTCGAGTCCAAGCCCTACCGCCGCTCGCCGTACGCGCCGTTCCGCACCACCACGCTCCAGCAGGAGGCCAGCCGCAAGCTGGGCTTCGGTGCCAAGCGGACGATGCAGGTCGCGCAGAAGCTGTACGAGAACGGCTTCATCACCTACATGCGCACCGACTCCACCACGCTGTCGGAGACGGCGGTCACCGCCGCCCGCGCCCAGGTCACCCAGCTCTACGGCGCCGACTACCTGCCGGACGCGCCGCGCGTCTACGCCAGCAAGGTCAAGAACGCCCAGGAGGCGCACGAGGCGATCCGTCCCTCCGGCGACCGCTTCCGCACGCCGGCCGAGACCGGCCTGTCCGGCGACGACTTCCGGCTGTACGAGCTGATCTGGATGCGCACCGTCGCCTCCCAGATGAAGGACGCCGTCGGCCAGTCCGTCACCGTCCGGGTCGGCGGCCGCTCCGCCGACGGCCGGGACGCCGAGTTCTCCGCCTCCGGCAAGATCATCACCTTCCACGGCTTCCTCAAGGCCTACGTCGAGGGCGCCGACGACCCCAACGCCGAGCTCGACGACCGCGAGCGCCGGCTGCCGCAGGTCGCCGAGGGCGACCCGCTGGCCGCCGAGCGGCTCACCCCGGAGGGCCACGCCACCAAGCCGCCGGCGCGCTACACCGAGGCCTCGCTGGTGAAGGAGCTGGAGGACCGCGAGATCGGCCGCCCCTCCACCTACGCGTCGATCATCGACACGATCATCAACCGCAAGTACGTCTTCAAGAAGGGCACGGCGCTCGTCCCGTCCTTCCTGTCGTTCGCCGTGGTGAACCTGCTGGAGAAGCACTTCGGCCGGCTCGTCGACTACGACTTCACCGCCAAGATGGAGGACGACCTCGACCGGATCGCGGCCGGCCAGGCCGAGTCCGTGCCGTGGCTGAAGCGCTTCTACTTCGGCGAGGGCGAGGGCGAGGGTGCGGCCGCCGGCAGCGCCGCCGAGGCGGGCAACGGCGACGGCGACCACCTCGGCGGCCTGAAGGAGCTCGTCACCGACCTCGGCGCGATCGACGCCCGGGAGATCAGCTCCTTCCCGCTGAGCGAGGAGATCACCCTGCGGGTCGGCCGCTACGGGCCGTACGTCGAGAAGGCCGCCGCCGTCGAGGGCGAGCCGGGCCAGCGCGCCGACATCCCCGACGACCTGCCGCCGGACGAGCTCACCGTCGAGCTCGCCGAGGAGCTGCTGGCCAAGCCCAGCGGCGAGCGCGCGCTCGGCACCGACCCCGAGAGCGGCAACCCGCTGGTGGCCAAGGACGGCCGCTACGGCCCGTACGTCACCGAGGTGCTGCCCGAGGGCACCCCGAAGACCGGCAAGAACGCGGTGAAGCCGCGCACCGCCTCGCTCTTCAAGACGATGTCCCTGGACACCGTCACCCTGGAGGACGCGCTGCGCCTGCTCTCGCTGCCCCGGGTGGTCGGCGCCGACGCCGAGGGCAACGAGATCACCGCGCAGAACGGCCGGTACGGCCCGTACCTCAAGCGCGGCACCGACTCCCGGTCGCTGACCAGCGAGGACCAGCTGTTCACCATCACCCTGGACGAGGCGCTGGCCGTCTACGCCCAGCCCAAGCAGCGCGGGCGCGCGGCCGCCGCCGCCCCGCTGAAGGAGCTCGGCACCGACCCGGTCAGCGAGCGCCCGGTGGTCGTCAAGGACGGCCGCTTCGGACCGTACGTCACCGACGGCGAGACCAACGCGACGCTCCGCAAGGACGACGACGTCGAGACGATCACGCCGGAGCGCGGCTACGAGCTGCTCGCCGAGAAGCGTGCCCGCGGGCCGGTGAAGAAGACGGCCAAGAAGGCGCCGGCGAAGAAGGCCGCGGCCAAGAAGACGGCCGTCAAGAAGACCGCTGCGAAGAAGACGGCCGCCAAGACCACCGCGGCCAAGACGGCCGCGAAGAAGACGGCCACCAAGGCGACCGCCGCGAAGAGGACCGCCGCCGCGGCCTCCGACGAGGACTGAGCCGACCTCCGCCACGCGGGCCCGCACCCACCGGGGTGCGGGCCCGCGGTGCGTCACAACCGTGTCATGACCGGCTTCCGGAACCCCGTCCGCCCCTTGGGCCGTAGCGCCCGACCGCTACGCTGACGGTATGACGAGTGAGGAGCAGACCACCGGCCCCAGCACAGCCCCGCCCGACCGTCCGGAGGTTCCGCCGGCCGGGACACCGGGTGAACGGGCCCGGTCCCTGCTCCGGCTCCGCCCCTACCGGCGGCTGTGGACGGCCCAGCTGGTCAGCGGCACCGCGGACCGCCTCTCGCTGCTCGTCCTCGTCCCGCTGACCGTGGTCGCCGCCATGGCCGGCGGGCAGTTCGGCGACGGCTACCGCTCGCTGGCCCTCGCCGTCGCCGCGGTGTTCACCGCGCGGATGCTCGCCACCGTGCTGTTCGGCGCCGCCCTGCTCGGCCCGGTGCACGCACTGTTCGGCGAGAAGCTGGACCGCCGCTGGGTCCTGTTCGGTGCGGACGTCCTGCGCGCCGTCCTGATCGGCGTCGCCGCCTGGTGGTCGATCTGGGCGCCCGGCTCCGCCACCTGGCTGCTGCTCGGCACGGTCTTCGCCGCCGGCGCCGCCGAGCGGATCTGGGCGGTCGCCAAGGCCGCCGCCGTCCCCGGCCTGCTGCCGCCCGCCGACCCCTACGCCGCGCCCGACCGCCGCAAGCCCTCCGCCGCCTCCCTGGACGCCGTCCGCACCGTGGACGACCGGACCGGCTGGGCCACCGTGCCGCTCGGCGCGACCGCCCTCGTGGCTCTCACCCTGCTCAACAACGTCCTCGCCGCACTCGGCCCGGACTGGCTGCGGGCCCACCAGATGACCTCCGCCGCGGTCGGCGGCGCCCTGGTCTTCGCCGCCTCCGCCGTGCTGGTCTTCCTGCAGGAGCTGCCCGCCGGCCCCGCCGCCGCGCCGCACTCCCCGCTGCAGGGCCTGCGCGCCCCCGTCGACGCCACCCCCGGCAAGGCGCTGAGCAAGGGCCGCACCGGCTCCGCCCCCTACTTCACCTTCGCGGTCGCCGCCGCATACGCCTCGATGGCGGGCGTCGCCTCGCTCGGCCTGCTGACCGCGCTGGAGCACCGGGCCGGCCCGGTCGGCTACGGCCTGGTCGTCCTCGCCGCGGGCCTCGCCCCGGCCGCGGGCGTCCGGCTCACCCGGGCCACCCTGCCCTCGTTCTCCCGCCGCCGGCTGCTCACGCTCGCCCTGCTCGTCGAGGGCGTGGCGCTGATCCTGGCCGGCCTGGTGCTGGACTTCGTCCTCGTCCTGCTGCTCACCGTGCTGGCCGGCGTCGCCGCCGGGCTGACCGTGTCGGTCGGCCGCACCCTGCTCGCGCAGGAGGTCGAGGAGGCGCGGCTGCCCAAGGTCACCGAGCACCTCTACGCGGTGCTGCGGGCCGTGGTCGGCAGTGCGCTGATCGTCGTCCCGCTGATCGCCGCCGCCTACGGCGAGGTCACCCTCGGCCGGGTCGAGCCCGGCAGCTTCACCTTCATCCACGACGGTGCCGCCCTCGCCGTCTCCACCGCCGGCCTGCTCACCCTGGTGCTCGCCGCGGTGGTGCTGCTGCGCACCGACGACCGCCGCGGTGTGGCGCCGTTCAGCAAGGAGCTGTTCCTGGCCGTCCTCGGCGGCACCGTGCCGGCCCCGCACCGCACCGCCGGCACCGGATTCTTCATCGCCCTGGAGGGCGGCGACGGCGCCGGCAAGTCCACCCAGGCCCAGGCCCTCGCCGAGTGGATGCGCGCCAAGGGCCACGAGGTGGTGCTCACCCGCGAGCCCGGCGGCAGCCCGGTCGGCCAGCGGCTGCGCGGTCTCGTCCTGGACGTCGGCAACACCGGCCTCTCGCACCGCGCCGAGGCGCTGATCTACGCCGCCGACCGCGCCGAGCACGTCGAGAGCGTCATCAGGCCCGCCCTCGCCCGCGGCGCGGTGGTGATCACCGACCGGTACATGGACTCCTCCATCGCCTACCAGGGCGCCGGCCGCGACCTCGCCGCGACCGAGATCGCCCGGATCTCCCGCTGGGCCACCGGCGGGCTCCTCCCGGACCTCACCGTGGTGCTGGACGTCGACCCGACCACCGCCCGCGAGAGGTTCACCGAGGCGCTCGACCGGCTGGAGTCCGAGCCGACCGAGTTCCACGCCCGGGTCCGGGCCGGTTTCCTCGCCCTCGCCGCCGCGGACCCGGCCCGCTACCTGGTCGTCGACGCGGGTCAGCAGCCCGCCCCGGTGACCACCGCGATCCGCCACCGGCTCGACCGCGAGCTGCCGCTCTCCGGGCAGGAGAAGGCCGCCCTCGCCGAGCAGGAGCGCCTCGCCCGGGAGGCCGCCGAGCGCCGCGCCGCCGAGGAGGCCCGGCTCAAGGCCGAGGCCGAGGAGGCCGAGCGCAAGCGGCAGGCCCTGCTGGAGGAGCTGCGCGCCGAGCAGGCCGAGAAGGAGCGCCTCGCCAAGCTGGAGGCCGAGCGGATCGCCGCCGAGGAGGCCCGCAAGGCCGCCGAGGAGGCCCGCCTGCGGGCCGAGGAGCAGGCGAAGGAGCGTGCCGAGGAGGAGGCCCGCCGGGAGGCCGCCGAGGAGGCCCGGCTCAAGGCCGAGGCCGCCGAGCGCGAGCGCCGCGAGGCGGAGGCCGCCGCCCAGGCCGAGATCCAGCGCCAGCGCGAACTGCAGCGGGCCGAGCAGCGCCGCCGTGCCGAGGAGGCCCTGCAGCGCGCCGAGGAGGCCCGGCTGCACGCCGAGGCCGCCGAGCAGGAGCGCCGGGAGGCGGAGGCGGCCGCCGCGGCCGCCGGATCGGCCGCCCCGACGGCGGAGCTTCCGCAGGTCGCGGCGGACGGCGACGACGACGCCGAGACCACCCGGGAGATCCCCGAGGTCGAGCGCCGGAAGGCCGTGCGGGCCGCCGAGCAGGCCGGCCCCGCCGACGTGACGGCCCCGCTGCCGACCGTTCCGGCCGCCGACGAGACCGCCGTGCTGCCGAAGGCCGAGCCCGCGGACTTCCGCAAGGCGCCGCTCGCGGACGAGACCGCGGTGCTGCCGAAGGCGGACGAGACGGCCGTACTCCCCAAGGCCGACGAGACGGCGGTGCTGCCGAAGGCGGAGCGTGCCGACTTCCGCAAGGCGCCGCTCGCGGACGAGACCGCCGTCCTGCCGCAGGTCGAGGAGACGGCCGTACTGCCGCAGGCCGACCCGGCCGCGGGTGACCGGGTGCCGCCGGGCCTGTGGCGGGACGAGCCGTCCCCGGAGACCACCCGTGAGCTCACGCCGGTCGACCGGCCTCGCCCGTCCTGGGCCGAGGAGACGCCGATGGACGACCTGCCCAGCCTCACCGACAGCCTGCTGGGCTCGCGCGACGAGTGGTCCCGCTGGGAGTCCGAGGAGGACGGCGAGGAGGGCCCGGAGCGCCGCGGCTGGGGTCGCAAGCGCCGCCGGGACTGAGCCCGCCGAGGGTGGCGGGCCCGGCGCGGACCCACCGGGCCCGACCACGGACGGATGGAACGGGCACCGCAGTCTGAAAGACTGCGGTGCCCGTTTTTCCGTCCGCAGACAGCCGAGGAAGCCCGTACCCGTGACTGTTGCCGCAGCCGCCCCGCCCGCCCGCGCCGCCGAGGCCACCGCCCCGGAGGCGGCGCGCAGACCGGCCGCAGACCGGCTGCTGGCGCTGGACGGGCTGCGGTTCGTGGCCGTGCTGCTGGTCGTCGTCTACCACTACGTCGCGTTCGGCTCCGACTGGGGCAGGCCGCGTGCCGAGCTCTTCCCGGTGTTGTACCGACCCGCCGCCTACGGCTGGATGGGCGTGCAGCTGTTCTTCCTGATCAGCGGCTTCGTGATCTGCCTGAGCTGCTGGGGCCGCTCGCTGGCCGACTTCCTGAGCTCCCGGGTGGTGCGGCTCTTCCCCGCGTACTGGTTCGCGGTGCTGCTCACCACGGCAGTGCTCGCGGCCGTACCGGGCGGCAGCCGTCCGCGGGCGACCAGGGACGTGCTGACCAACCTGACGATGATGGAGTACCCGTTCGGGGCGCCCTACGTCGACGGCGTCTACTGGAGCCTGTGGGTCGAGGGCCGGTTCTACCTGATCTTCGCGGTGGTGGTGGCGCTCGGCCTCACCTACCGCCGGGTGCTCGCCTTCTGCCTGCTCTGGTGCGCGGCCGGGGTGCTCGCCATGGCCGCACCCGGCGAGCAGCTGCTCCAGGTGCTGGCGATGCCCGAGTACTGCTGGTTCTTCATCGGGGGCCTGGCCTTCTACCTGATCCGCCGGTTCGGACCGGACCTGTTGCTCTGGCTGCTGGTCGGCTTCACCTTCCTGGCGGGCTGCCGGTCCGTGCTGCCCACCTACCGCTTCGTCGCCGCCCAGGCCGGCTACCCGGTGCCCGAGTGGGGCGTGGTCGCCCTGCTCGCCGTCTTCTACCTGCTGATGGCCGGCGTCGCCCTGGACCGGTTCCGCGCCGTGCAGTGGCGCTGGCTCGCCACCGCCGGCGCCGTCACCTACCCGCTGTACCTGCTGCACGAGTACATCGGCTGGGAGGTGATCGACGCCGTCGGCGGCCGGGTCGACCCCTGGCTGCTGGTCGGGGCGCTGCTGGTCGTGATGACCGTCGTCTCCTGGCTGGTGCACCGCTACGTCGAGCGGCCCGCCGCCCGCTGGCTCAAGCCCCGGCTGGCGGCCTCCTTCGCCAAGGTGCGCGGGGTGCCGCTGCCCGTCCCGCGCCCGTCCGCCCACGGCCCGTCCGACCGGAGGCCGTCCGAGCCGGAGCCCCGGCCGACCGACACCCGCGGCCCGATGGCCGCCCGCGGTGTCGGCGACGGGCGTTAGGCTCGTGGCGGACCCGGCGGGCAGGCGGCCGGGACGGACGGTGGGCACGGCAGGGAGTACGGCGTGAGCGTGTGGGACGACCTGGTCGGCCAGGACCGTGTGGTCGAGCAGCTGTCCGCGGCCGCCCGGGCGGCCCGGGCCGCCGTCGCCGCCGGACGCACCCCCGGCGCGCCGGCCGGAGCGGGCGGCAACGCCTCGCTGATGACCCACGCCTGGCTGTTCACCGGCCCGCCCGGCGCCGGCCAGACCACCGCCGCCCGCGCCTTCGCCGCCGCCCTCCAGTGCACCAGCCCCGACCTCGACCTCGGCGGCACGCCCGGCTGCGGCTTCTGCGAGGGCTGTCACACCGTCCTCTCCGGCAGCCACGCCGACGTGAAGTACGTGCGCACCGACGGCCTCTCCATCGGCGTCGGCGACATGCGCGACCTGGTGCTGCGCGCCGCGAGCTACCCGACCGGCGGCCGCTGGTCGGTGATCCTCGTCGACGCCGCCCACCGGCTCACCGAGGCCGCCGCGAACGCCCTGCTCAAGGGCGTCGAGGAGCCCTCGCCGCGCACCGTCTGGCTGCTCTGCGCCCCCTCCGTCCAGGACGTACTGCCCACCATCCGCTCCCGCTGCCGGCTGCTGGTGCTGCGCACGCCGTCGGCCGACGCGGTCGCCGACATGCTGGTGCGCAGGGACGGCGTCGACCCGGGCCCCGCGCACGCCGCGGCCCTCGCCGGACAGGGCGACATCGAGCGCTCCCGCCGGCTCGCCGTCGACGAGGAGGCACGGACCCGGCGGGCCCAGGTGCTGCGCATCCCGCTGGAGGTCGCCGACGTCGGCGGCTGCCTCGCCGCCGCGCAGCGGCTGGTCGACACCGCCAAGGCCGACGCCGAGGCCCTCGCCGAGACCCAGGACGCCAAGGAGACCGACGACCTGAAGGCCGCGTACGGCGCTGCCGAGGGCAGCCGGGCACCGCGCGGCATGGCCGGTGCGGTCAAGGAGCTGGAGAAGCGGCAGAAGAGCCGGGCCACCCGCACCCGCCGCGAGACCCTCAACACCGCGCTGCTCGACCTGCTCGGCTTCTACCGGGACGTCCTCGCCCTGCAGTTCGGCTCCGCCGGTCCGCTCGCCAACGAGGACCACCGGCAGGCCCTCGACCGGATCGCCGCCGCCGGCCCCGCCGAGTCCACCCTGCGCCGGATCGAGGCCGTCCTCGCCTGCCGCGAGGCGCTGGACCGCAACGTCGACCCGCTGCTCGCCGTCGAGGCGATGACGCTCGCCCTGCGCGCCGGCTGAACCGTCCCGACCCGCCGCCGGGCAGCACCGCTGACCCGGCGTCCGCTGCGGCAGGCCGCCTCCTGTCGCGACGGGCGCCCCCGGAGGGCTTCCGGCTGACGGCATGTCACCTCGCTCGTTCGAGTGAACGTCGGCCGGCGCCCGCCCGGCCCCCGCCGACCCGCACGACCCGTTGTGCACCCTGTGGACGGTCGGTCCGAAAGCCGTGGTCCGGCGACCGTGCTCGCTCGGAGGTGGTGCGCCCATGCCCCGTCCGCTCCTCGTCGTCGTCCCCCTGCTGCTGGCCGCCGCAGCCGCCGCGGCCGGACTCCGGCTCGGCCGCGCCACCCTCACCGGCTGGCGCGACCTCCGCTCCGCCCGCACCTACGGACTCGCCGCCGAGCAGCGCCCGCTGCTGCTGCGGGCCGCCGCCGCCGTGCTCTGCCTGGTCTGCGCCGCCGTCCTGGCCGCCGCCGTGCTGCCCGGCCGGGCCCCCGGCACCTGGGGGCGGTCGCGGCACGTTGCGGCCGAGGCGGCCCCCGGGCCCTCGACGGCCCCCGGTGCCGCAGCGGGCACCGGGTCCGCCGGGCCGCAGCCGGCCGCCGCCGCGCAGCCCTCCGCCGCCGCCCACGCCGCGCCGCCCGCGGCCACCGCCTTCACCTCGATCGGGCACCCGGCCGAGGGCGAGCTGATGGAGGCCTCCGTCCCCGGCCCCGACGGCCGGCCCCGCGCCGTCCGGGTCTGGCTGCCCGCCCAGTACCGCACCGACGAGCAGGCCCGGTTCCCGGTGATCGTCCTGCACTCCGGCACCCCGCGGAAGACCGCCGACGCCGACCTGCCGGACCTCTTCGACGGCATCGCCTCCGCGGTGAAGCTCGGCCGCTCGAAGCCCTTCCTGGTCGTCGCCCCCGAGGCCCCCAGCGGCACCGAACACCCCTGCGAACTGGTCACCGCCGCCCCGCAGGCCGTCGCCGACGACGCCGCGCTGCGCACCGCGGTGACCACCGCCTTCCGTACCCTGTCCGCCGGTCCGGACAGCTGGGGCGCGCTCGGCGTCGAGGCCGGGGCCCCCTGCGCCGCCGCGGCGGGGCTGGCCCGCCCGGACCTCTACGGCGCCGCCGCCGCGGTCTCCGGGCGGTACGACACCGCCGCACTCGCCGAGGCCGGCGCCGAGGCACCCGCCGACAGCACCGGCCGGCTGCTGCTCGCCGCCGCCAAGGCCGACACCGCGGGCGTCGGCGCCGCCCGCACGCTGCAGGCCGCGCTCCACGGCGGCAAGGGCCCGGCCGCCCGCGCCGACGTCAAGGTCTCCGACATCGTGCAGGACTACACGCAGGAGCGGGAGCGTCTGCGGCTGGTCCGGGTCGCCGTGCAGTACCTCGCCGACACCCTCGACCGGACCCGCTGAACCCGCCCCCGGCCCGGCCCCAGGGGCCCGGACCCCGCCGCGGGGTGTCGGCACCGGGGCGCCCCGGACGGCGACCGATACGCTGGGTGCGGCCCGGCGACCGCGCCGCCGGACCCGCGACCGGCCCGCGCACCGCACCGCCGTTCCGCGCCGTGCCGCGCCCGAGGGAGATCCACACCATGCGAGCCACCCGGCGGAACCGCCCCGCGACCGCCGTCCTGGCCGCCGCAGCCGCCTCGGCCGTGCTGCTGGCCGGCTGCTCCTCCGGTGCCTCGCCGGAGCCCGGCACGACCGGTGCGCCCGGTGCCTCCGCGACGGCCTCCGGGGCCGCGGCGAAGGCCGCACCGCTGCAGCCGCTGCCCGAGCAGACCCCGGCCGCCCTCGCCCCCTACTACGCGCAGAAGCTCGACTGGAAGGCCTGCGACGGCGAGTTCGAGTGCGCGCAGTTCAAGGTCCCGCTCGACTACGACCGCCCGGCCGGCGGGGACGTCACCCTGACCGCCGTCCGCAAGAAGGCCTCCGGCGACGCCCAGCGGATCGGCTCGCTGCTGCTCAACCCCGGCGGCCCGGGCGGCTCCGCCGTCGAGTACCTGGAGGCCGTCGCCCGCGGCTACGACCCGCAGGTCCGCGCCGCCTACGACCTCGTCGGCCTCGACCCGCGCGGCGTCGGCCGGTCCGCACCCGTCAGCTGCCTCTCCGGCGACCGGATGGACGCCTACACCGCCACCGACATCACCCCGGACGACCAGGCCGAGACCGACGCCCTGGTCGCCGCCGACAAGGAGTTCGCCGACGCCTGCAAGGCGAAGTCCGGTGACATCCTCGCCCACGTCTCCACCGTCGAGGCCGCCCGCGACATGGACGTCCTGCGGGCCCTCGTCGGCGACGACAAGCTGCACTACCTCGGCAAGAGCTACGGCACCTTCCTCGGTGCGACCTACGCGGGCCTCTTCCCGAGCCGGGTCGGCCGGATGGTGCTCGACGGCGCGATGGACCCGTCCCTGGACTCCCGGGCCGGCAACCGCACCCAGGCCGGCGGCTTCGAGACCGCCTGGGCCGCCTTCGCCAAGGACTGCGCCAAGCGCGAGGACTGCCCGCTCGGCCGCACCGAGAAGGAGATCGGCGACCGGCTCACCGCCCTCTTCCGGCAGATCGACGCCAAGCCGCTGACGACCGACTCCGGCCGCCCGCTCACCGAGGCCCAGGCCACCACCGGCGTCATCCAGGCGATGTACGCCGAGTTCCTCTGGCCGCAGCTGCGCACCGCGCTGACCGCCGCGGTCGCCGGCGACGGCACGGCGCTGCTCGCGCTGTCCGACGAGTACTACGAGCGCGCCGAGGACGGCAGCTACCCGAACCTGATGGCCGCCAACATGGCCGTCAACTGCCTCGACCTGCCGGCGCCGTTCACCGGCCCGGAGGAGGCCCGGGCCGCCGAGGCGGACTTCGCCGCGGCCTCCCCGCACTTCGGCCGCGACATGGCCTGGATGGCGCTGTCCTGCACCTACTGGCCGGACCGGCCGACCGGGCAGCCGCACACCGTCCGCGCCGCCGGGTCCGCCCCGATCGTGGTCGTCGGCACCACCCGCGACCCGGCCACCCCGTACGCGTGGGCGCAGTCCCTGGCCGGCCAGCTGGAGTCCGGCCGACTGGTCACCTACGACGGCGACGGCCACACCGCGTACGGGCGGCGCAACACCTGCGTGGACGGCGCGGTCAACCGCTACCTGCTGGGCGGCGAGGCGCCCGCGGACGGCCTGCGCTGCGCGAAGTAGAGGGGATCCACGGAGCGCCGGGAGCGCACGCCCCGTCCAGCAGGTAAGACCCGTACCTGCCTGACGGTGCTGGCGGCTAGCATGGGGCGCCCCCACGTGTCCCACCGCCCCGACAGGAGCCCCCGTGTTCGGAGTCAACGACCTGGCGACGTACGTCCTCGGCGCCCTGGTCATCGTCCTGCTGCCCGGTCCGAACTCGCTGTACGTCCTGTCCGTCGCCGCCCGCAGGGGCGTCCGCACCGGCTACCGGGCCGCCGCGGGCGTCTTCCTCGGCGACTTCACCCTGATCAGCCTCACCGCGCTCGGCGCCTCCTCGCTGCTGGAGGCCAACCCGGCGGTCTTCGCCGTGGTGAAGTTCGGCGGCGCCGCCTACCTGCTCTGGATCGGCGTCGGCATGATCCGCGCCGCCCGGCAGCTCTGGCGCGAGCGGCGGGCCGCGGCCGAGGCGCTCGACGTGGCCGCGGCCGCCGAGACGCTGCCGGAGAGCGCCGAGAACCCCTTCCGCCGGGCGCTGGTGATCAGCCTGCTCAACCCGAAGGCCATCCTCTTCCTGCTGTCCTTCTTCACCCAGTTCGTGGACCCGTCCTACGGCATGCCGGCGCTCTCCTTCGGCCTGCTCGGCGGCATCCTGCAGACCTTCAGCGTCCTCTACCTCTCCGTGCTGATCTTCGCCGGCACCACGCTCGCGACCGCCTTCCGCCGCCGCAAGCGCCTCTCCGCAGGGCTCACCAGCGGCGTCGCCCTGCTCTTCGCCGGCTTCGCCGCCAAGCTCGCCGTCTCCTCCGCCTGACCCCCGGGCCGTCCGCGGTGCGGACCACCCCCGGAAACTGTGTAGACTGGCCCGCGTTGCCGATGCGATCCTCGACCTCGTCGGGGAGTCCCGGCAGCGGCGCCGCCTTAGCTCAGTTGGCCAGAGCAACGCACTCGTAATGCGTAGGTCGCGGGTTCGAATCCCGCAGGCGGCTCGGACGGAAGCCCAGGATGCTCATCGAGCGCCTGGGCTTTCTGCGTTCCGGGATTCGGAGCGGCCCACGAACGCCGCCGCCCCCGGACCGTACCGGCGGGGCCGGTGGTCCGGGGGCGGACGGAGCACTGCGAGGAGGGTCAGGCGGCGAGGCGCTCCGCGGCGGCGTCGAGGCGGGCCAGCACGCGGTCGCGGCCGAGCAGCTCCATCGACTCGAACAGCGGCAGGCCTACGGTGCGGCCGGTGACGGCCACCCGGATCGGGGCCTGGGCCTTGCCGAGCTTGAGGCCGTGCTCGGTGCCGACCTTCTCCAGGACGGTCTTGAGGTCCTCGGCCGTCCACGTCGCCGTGGCGAGCTCCGCCCGGACGTCGCGGAGCAGCTCCGCCGCACCCGCCTTCATCGCCTTCGCCCAGGACGCCTCGTCGGCGACCGGCTCGTCGAGGAAGAGGAAGTCCACCTGCGCGGTGATCTCCGACAGCACCGCGATCCGGGTCTGCGCGAGCGGCGCGACCTTCTCGAACACGGCCGCGTCGAAGGCCTCCGGCTGCCACGGCGCGTGCGGGGCGGCCAGCCACGGCGCGCAGGCCGCGGTGAACTGCTCCGCGCTCAGCGCCCGGATGTAGTCGCCGTTGAAGGCCGTCAGCTTCTTGATGTCGAAGAACGCCGAGGAGCTGTTGACGTTCTCCACGTGGAAGAGCTGCTGCAGCTCCTCGAACGGCAGGATCTCGCGGTCGTCGCCCGGCGCCCAGCCCAGCAGCATCAGGTAGTTGACCATCGCCTCGGGCAGGAAGCCCTCGGCCAGGTAGTCCTCCAGCGCCACCTTGTCGCGGCGCTTGGAGAGCTTCTGCCGCTTCTCGTTGACGATGACCGGCAGGTGCGCCCAGACCGGCGGCTTCGTGCCGAGCGCCTCCCACAGCAGCTGCTGCTTGGGCGTGTTGGAGAGGTGCTCCTCGCCGCGGATCACCTGGGTGACGCCCTCGTCCAGGTCGTCCACCACGTTGGCCAGCAGGAAGACCGGGGTGCCGTCGCCGCGGGCGATGACGAAGTCCTCGATGGCGCTGTTCGGGAAGGCCGGCTCGCCGCGGATCAGGTCCACGACCACGGTCTCGCCCTCGTCCGGGGTGCGGAAGCGCATCGCCCGGCCGGCCTCCCAGTCGAGGCCGCGCTCGCGGCAGAAGCCGTCGTAGCCCAACTGCTGCGAGCCGGTGCGCTCCTGGACCTGCTCGCGGGTGCAGTCGCAGTAGTAGGCCTTGCCGGCGGCGTGCAGCTGCCCGGCTGCCTCGCGGTGCCGGTCGGCGTTGTGCGACTGGAAGTAGGGGCCCTCGAAGGCGGGGTCGGACTCGTTGATGCCGATCGCGGAGAGCGCGTTGACGATCCCGTCGATCCACTCGGGCTTGTTGCGCGCCGCATCGGTGTCTTCGATGCGCAGGACGAAGGTGCCGCCGGACTGTCGCGCCACAGCCCAGTTGTAGAGGGCGGAACGAGCGCCGCCGACGTGGAACATGCCGGTCGGGGACGGTGCGAAACGGACGCGAACAGCGGGAGCAGACATGCCGCACAGCCTACCGATCCCGGGCCCGCCCCCGCTCCGCCGGAAACGCCGCCCCGACCGCCGCCCCGACCGCCGCCCGACCGCTGTCCCGGCCACCGTCCCGCCGCCCCGACCACCGTCCGGGCCGCCGCCGCGAGGGCGCGCGCCCGCCGCCGCAGCGCGCCGCCGCACGGACGGCGTCCGGCCGCTCGCGGCCCGTCCACTAGGATGGCGGGGTGACCGATGACACTCAGCAGGCCCCCGACCGCGGGCCGATCAGCCACCCCGAACTGCCGACCGCCTACGCCCCGGCCGAGGTAGAGGGCGTGCTGTACGAGCGCTGGGTGGAGCGGGGCTACTTCAGCGCCGACGCGAAGAGCGACAAGCCCACCTACACCATCGTCATCCCACCGCCGAACGTGACCGGTGCGCTGCACCTCGGCCACGCCTTCCAGCACACGCTGATGGACGCGCTGACCCGCCGCAAGCGGATGCTCGGCTTCGAGGCGCTGTGGCTGCCCGGCATGGACCACGCCGGCATCGCCACCCAGAACAAGGTCGAGCAGCAGCTCGCCGAGTCCGGCCTCTCCCGGCACGACCTGGGCCGCGAGGCCTTCGTCGAGAAGGTCTGGGAGTGGAAGGAGAACTACGGCGGCAGGATCCTCGGCCAGATGCGCCGCCTCGGCGACGGCGTCGACTGGTCGCGCGAGCGCTTCACCATGGACGAGGGCCTGTCGCAGGCCGTCCAGACCATCTTCAAGAAGCTCTTCGACGACGGCCTGATCTACCGCGCCGAGCGCATCATCAACTGGTGCCCGCGCTGCCTCACCGCGCTCTCCGACATCGAGGTCGAGCACGACGAGGTGCCGGGTGAGCTGGTCTCGATCCGCTACGGCGAGGGCGACGACTCGATCGTGGTCGCCACCACCCGCGCCGAGACGATGCTGGGCGACACCGCGGTCGCCGTCCACCCGGACGACGAGCGCTACAAGCACCTGGTCGGCCGCACCATCAAGCTGCCGCTGACGAACCGTGAGATCCCGGTCGTCGCCGACGAGCACGTCGACCCGGAGTTCGGCACCGGCGCCGTCAAGGTGACGCCGGCCCACGACCCGAACGACTTCGCCATCGGCCAGCGGCACGGCCTGGAGTCGCTGACCGTGATGGACGAGCGCGGTGTGATCACCGTGCACGGCCCGTTCCTCGGCCTGGACCGCTTCGAGGCCCGCTCCGCCGTGGTCGGCGCGCTGCGCTCCGAGGGCCGCATCGTCGGCGAGAAGCGCCCGTACATGCACGCCGTCGGCCACTGCTCGCGCTGCAAGACCGTGGTCGAGCCGCGCCTGTCGCTGCAGTGGTGGGTCAAGGTCGGCCCGCTCGCGCAGGCCGCCGGCGACGCCGTCCGCGACGGCCGGGTCCAGATCCACCCGAAGGAGCTGGAGAACCGCTACTTCAACTGGGTCGACAACATGCACGACTGGTGCATCTCGCGCCAGCTGTGGTGGGGCCACCGCATCCCGGTCTGGTACGGCCCCGACGGCGAGGTCGTCTGCGTGGGTCCGAACGAGCAGGCGCCCGCCGGCGAGGGCTGGACGCAGGACACCGACGTCCTGGACACCTGGTTCTCCTCCGGCCTGTGGCCGTTCTCCACGCTCGGCTGGCCGGAGAAGACCGCCGACCTCGAGAAGTTCTACCCGACCGACGTCCTGCTGACCGGTCACGACATCATCTTCTTCTGGGTCGCCCGGATGATGATGTTCGGCCTCTACGCGATGGACGGCACCCCGCCGTTCCACACCATCGCGCTGACCGGCCTGGTCCGCGACGAGTTCGGCAAGAAGATGTCGAAGTCCTTCGGCAACGTCGTCGACCCGCTGGACTGGATGGACGCCTACGGCGCCGACGCCGTCCGCTTCACCCTGGCCCGCGGCGCCAACCCCGGTGCCGACGTGCCGATCGGCGAGAGCTGGGTCCAGGGCTCGCGCAACTTCTGCAACAAGATCTGGAACGCCACCCGCTTCGCCCTGATGAACGGCGCGACGGTCGAGGGCCCGCTGCCGGCACCGGAGGACCTGACGGCCGCCGACCGCTGGATCCTCTCCCGCCTCAACGCCGCCGTCGCCGAGGCCGACGCGCTGTACGACGACTACCAGTTCGCCAAGCTGTCGGACGCCCTCTTCCACTTCGCGTGGGACGAGGTGTTCGACTGGTACGTCGAGCTCTCCAAGACGACCCTGGCGGCCGGCGGCCCGCAGGCCGACGCCTCCCGCCGGGTGCTCGGCGAGGTCCTGGACGTCACGCTGCGCCTGCTGCACCCGATCGTCCCGTTCGTCACCGACGCCCTGTGGACGACGCTCACCGGCGCCGAGTCGGTGGTCGTCGCCGAGTGGCCGAAGGACAGCGGCTACCGGGACGCCGCCGCCGAGGCCGAGATCGCCACGCTGCAGCAGGTGGTGACCGAGGTCCGCCGGTTCCGCTCCGACCAGGGCCTCAAGCCGGGCCAGCGCGTCCCGGCCCGGCTGGACCTGGCGGGCACCCCGCTGGTGGCGCACGAGGAGGCGATCCGCTCGCTGCTGCGGCTGACCGAGCCCGGTGACGAGTTCGCCGCCACCGCCTCGCTGCCGGTGGCCGGTGCCACCGTCGCGCTGGACCTGTCGGGTGCGATCGACGTGGCCGCCGAGCGCAAGCGCCTGCAGAAGGACCTCGCCGTCGCCGAGAAGGAGAAGGCGCAGACCACCGCCAAGCTCGGCAACGAGGCCTTCCTCGCGAAGGCCCCGGACGAGGTGGTCGCCAAGATCCGCGGCCGCCAGGAGGCCGCCGAGGCCGACATCGCCCGGATCACCGCCCAGCTGGCCGGCCTGCCCCAGGCCTGACCTGCAGGTCCGGGAACGGACGACGGAGGGCCGCCCCGCGCGACGGGTGCGGCCCTTCGCATGCCCGGCCGGTCGGGCCCCTCGGCCCCTCAGGAGGCCGGCACCGGTCGCATCCGCCGGGCCAGCCACTTGCCGATCTCCCAGAGCAGCAGCAGGGCCAGCGGCGCCAGCAGGGCCCAGCCGAACTGCTGGACGCTGATCCGGGTGGTGCCGAGGATCCGGCGGAAGCCGTCCATCTGGGTGACCATCACGGCCAGGACGAACTCGCCGAGGGCGGCCCAGTTCATCTGCTTGCTGTCGAAGGTCGTGCTGTTGAACACCGAGGCCGTCTCGCTGCGGCACTCGAAGGCCGCGACGATCAGGCAGAGCGAGAAGGCGGTGAAGGCGATCGAGCTGCCGGTGTCCACGCTGCCGTAGCGGTCCTCGCCGAGCTTGATCAGCGAGAGCAGGAAGACGGTGATCGCGAGGCCGCTCAGCCCCACCGTGACCATCACCGGCCGGGTCAGCACCGACTCGCCGCGCGGCCGCGGCGTCCGCTGCATCAGCCCGGGGCTCTCCTGGTCGAAGCCGAGCGCGAAGCCGAACGGCGCGTTCACCACGAAGTGGATCCACAGCACCTGCGGCGGCGGGAAGGGCTCGCCGCCGGCGATGTTGAAGATCGTCGCGCCGAGGAAGGTCAGCACGAAGGTGACCAGCAGCAGGAGCACGAAGCGGATGTACTTGGTGAGGTTGTCGTAGAGCTTCCGGCCCTCCGCCACCGCGTAGACGATGGTGGCGAAGTTGTCGTCGGAGAGGATCATCCGGCTGGCGTTCTTCGCCACGTCGGTGCCGCTGCCCATCGCGATGCCGATGTCCGCGGCCTTGATCGCCGGTGCGTCGTTGACGCCGTCGCCGGTCATCGCGACGACGGCGCCCTTCTTCTTGAGCGTGTCGGCCAGCAGCACCTTGTGCTCGGGCGCGACCCGGCCGACCACCCCGATGGTGTCGATCCGCTCCAGCTGCTCCTGCTCGGACATGGCGGCGAAGTCCGCGCCGAGCACCGCCTCGCCCTCGATGCCGAGCTGCCGGGCGATCGCCGCACCGGTGGTGACGTCGTCACCGGTCACCATCCGGACCCGGATGTGGGCGGCCTGCGCCTCGGCGACCGCCGCCTTGGACTCCTCGCGCGGCGGGTCCACCATGCCGACCAGACTGGTCATCTGCAGGTCGGTGACCAGGGCGAGCAGGTCGCCCGCCGGGTCGAAGTGCGCCGGGTCGATGTCGCGGACGGCGGCGGCCATCACCCGGCGGCCCTCGCCGCCCATCCGCTCGGTGGCCGCCTGCGCCCGGCGGGCGAGTTCGCCGTCCCAGGGGATGCTGGTGCCCGCCGAGAGCGCGGTGGCGGCCCGGTCCATCACCGCCGGGGCGGCGCCCTTGACGAAGCAGCGGACGACCGGCCGGCCCATCGCGTCCACCGCCGAGTTGAAGGTGGCCATCAGCTTGTAGCCGGGGTCGAAGGGCAGCGTGGCGAGCCGCGGGTAGCGCTCCCGGGTCGCCTCGATGTCCAGGCCCGCCTTGTGGCCGAGCACCAGCAGGGCGCCCTCGGTGGGGTCGCCGACGACCCGGCCGTCCACCAGCTTGGCGTCGCTGGCGACCAGGTACGGCAGCACCGCGTCCTCGACGCCGGCCGAGGTCCCCGCGGCGTGGTGGATCCGGCCCTCCAGGCCGTAGCCGGTGCCGGAGACGGTGTAGCGGTCGGTCGGGCTGAGCACCTCCACGGCCGTCATCTGGTTCATCGTCAGGGTGCCGGTCTTGTCCGAGTTGATCGCCGAGGTGAAGCCCAGGGTCTGGACCGAGGACAGCTCCTTCACGATCGCGTGGCGCTTCGCCAGGTTGAGGCTGCCGACCGAGAGGATCACCTGGGAGACCGTGGGCAGCGCCTCCGGGATGGCCGCGATGGCCAGCGAGACGGCACTGACGAAGAGCGCGTCCCAGGCCTGGTCGCGGCTGCGGCCGAGCGCGAACATCACGATCATGGTCAGGCCGGCCGCACCGGCGATCCACAGGGTGAGGGTGTTGAGCTCCCGGTCGAGCGGCGACTGCTCCTTCTCGGTGGCCGAGAGCAGGCCGGAGATCTTGCCGAGTTCGGTGCCGGCACCGGTGCCGGTGACGATGAGCAGTCCGCTGCCGTGCGTCACCGGGGTGTTCATGAACGCCATGTTCGACTGCTCGCCGGGCGCCAGCCGTTCACCGGTCAGCGTGCCCGCGTCCTTGGCCGCCGGGACGCTCTCGCCGGTGAGCGCGGACTCGTCGATCTGCAGCGCGCTCGCCTGGACGATCCGTCCGTCCGCGGGGACCTGGTCGCCCGCCGAGATCAGCACGACGTCGCCGACGACCAGCTGCTCGGCGGGGATCTCCGACTCGGTGCCGTCCCGGCGGACCCGCGCGGTGGCCTTCATCATCGACTTCAGCGCGTTCATCGCGCTCTCGGCCTTGCCCTCCTGGCGCAGGCCCACGACGGCGTTCAGCAGCGTCAGCAGGACCAGCAGGATGCCGGTGCTCCACTGCTTGATGGCCAGCGAGACCACCGCGGCGGCGACCAGGATGATCTGCATGTAGCTGCGGTACTGGTCGAGGAACCGCCGCCAGGTCGGTGTCGGCTCCTCCTCGGGCAGCGCGTTCGGGCCGTCCGCGGCGAGCCGCTCGGCCGCCGCGGCGGCGCTCAGACCGACGGCCGGATCGACGCCGAAGGCGGCCAGCACCTCCGCCGGCGGCCGCGTGTACCAGCTCGGTGCGGGCGCAGCCGCCACCGGGTCAGCCTGCTGGGTCATCGGCTCGCCTTCTTCTTCTTCCGCTTCTTGCCCTTCCCGTGCTCCGCCTCGTACGGGTCGGCCTCGGCGCCGGGCGGGGCCGCGGCCTCCAGGTCGCGCCGGACGAGGCGCAGCTGCTTGCGGGCCTCGGCGTCGACCGACGGGTACTGCGGGTCGATCCCGGCCAGGGTGTGCACCAGGACGGCGGCGGCGCAGATCCGCGCGAACCACTTGCGGTCGGCGGGTACCACGTACCAGGGCGCCCACTCGGTGCTGGTCGCGGAGAGCATCTCGGAGAAGGCGAGCTGGTAGTCGTCCCAGAAGCGGCGCTCGCGGACGTCGGCCGCGGAGAACTTCCAGTTCTTCTCCGGCAGGTCGATCCGCTTGAGGAAGCGGATCCGCTGCTCCTCCCGGGAGAGGTTGAGGAAGATCTTGACCACCTTGAAGCCGTTGTCGGTGAGGTGGCGCTCCCAGTGGTTGATGTCGCGGTAGCGGTGCTTCCAGACGTCCGGTCCGCGGGCGGCCTCGGGCAGCCGCTGCCGTTCCAGGTTCTCCGGGTGGACCCGGACGACGAGGACCTCCTCGTAGTGCGAGCGGTTGAAGATGCCGATCTCGCCGCGGCCGGGCAGCCGGAGGTTGTAGCGCCACAGGTAGTCGTGGTCGAGCTCCTCGGGCGAGGGGACCTTGAAGCTGCTGACC
The DNA here is from genome assembly GCF_000717715.1 of Streptomyces sp. NRRL B-24484. Classification (GTDB taxonomy): domain Bacteria; phylum Actinomycetota; class Actinomycetes; order Streptomycetales; family Streptomycetaceae; genus Kitasatospora. The sequence goes on from NZ_JOAI01000031.1 coordinate 96,400, forward strand.
TTCACGCCCTGCGGGTTCACGCCGCTCATGACGTGGCGGATCGTGCCGTCCTTGCCGCCGGCGTCGAGGGCCTGGAGGCAGAGCAGCACGCCGTAGGTGTCCTGGGCGGCGAGCCGGTCCTGGTACTCGGCGAGCAGTTCGACGCCGGTGCTGAGCAGTTCGGCGCCGTCCCGCTTCTTCAGGTGGGCCCGGTAGCGGGGGTCGAAGTCGCGGGCGAGGTCGACGTCCGACCCGGGCTCCACCCGGAGCGGCGCGATGAAGCGCGCGATGGTCTCGGCTCGGTCGTCCGCCATGCCGGGCCCCTTCCGCCGGGCCGCCTCGGGCGGAGGCGGGAGTCACCTGCCACGCTCCGCCCGAGGTCCGGTGGCGGCAAACGGAGTACGGCCGTTCGGGCCGGGAGCAGACGGGAGCTGTCGGGAGCCGTCGGGTCAGGCGGGGCCGGTGCCGGGGGTGTTCCGGGCGGCGCGGGCCAGCAGCAGGGCGGCGGTCAGGCCGCCGGCGAGGACGGCGGCGGCGCCGACCAGCTGGGCGGTACGGGCGGCCCCGGTGAAGGCGTCCAGGACGGCGGCCCGGTCGGCCCCGTCGTGCGCGGCGGCGAGGGCGGCGGGCACGGAGGCCGCGGCGGGCAGGACGGCCGTCAGCCGGGCGTTCATCACGGCGCCGAGCGCGGCCACGCCGAGGCTGCTGCCGAGCTCGGCCATCGCGCCGTCGACGCCGGCCCCGGCACCCGCCCGGTCAGGCGGGATGGCACCCACCACGGCCTCGACGATGGCCGGGTTGGCGACCGCGCAGCCGGTGCCCATCAGCACCAGCCCGGCGAGCAGCGGCCCGTAGCCGTCGGCGGCGAACGCGGCGACGGAGAAGCCGGTGGCGAGCACCGCCATGCCGAGGGCGATGGAGCGGGGCGTGCCGAGCCGGGCGATCAGCCGGGCGGTGAGGCCGGTGAAGTTGAGCGCGACGACGGTGAGCGCGAACGGCGCCATCCGCAGGCCGGCCTCCAGCGGCGGGTAGCCGCGGACGAACTGCAGTTGCTGGGTGAGCAGGAAGAGCACCCCGGCACTGCCGAAGGTGATCAGCACGACGCCGGTGACCGCGCCGGTGAACCTCCGGTCGCGGAAGAACTCCGGGTCGAGCATCGGGTGGGCCGTCCGCCGTTCCCAGCGGGCGAAGGCGGCGAGCAGCAGCAGGCCGGCCGGGGCGGGCAGCAGCACGTGGGCGGAGGCCCAGCCGTGTTCGGGCCCGGAGACGACGGCGTAGACCACGGCGGTCGTGCCGGCCGTGGAGAGCAGGGCGCCGAGCAGGTCCGGCGGGCCTCCGCCGGGGGCGCGGGACTCGGGGACGAGCGCCCGGGTGACGGCCAGGCCGAACAGCACCACCGGGACGTTGACCAGGAAGAGCGCGCCCCAGGCGAAGTGCGCCAGCAGCAGTCCGCCGACCGGCGGGCCGGCGGCGAAACCGAGCGCGCTGACGGCGCTCCAGGCGGCGATCGCCCGGGTGCGCTCCTCGGCGTCGAAGAGCTGCATCACCACGGCGAGCGTGCTGGTCGTCAGCAGGGCGCCGCCCACACCCATGCCGGCCCGGGCGGCGATCAGCTGCCCGGTGGTGGTGGAGAGCCCGGCGGCGAGCGAGCCGAGGCCGAAGAGGACGAGCCCGGTGAGCAGCAGACGCCGCCGGCCGTACCGGTCGGCGGCGGCACCGGCGACGAGCACCAGCCCGGCCTGGACGAGCGAGTAGGCGTTGACGATCCACTGGATGCCGGCGGTGTCCGCGCCGAGCTCCCGGGTGAGGGTGGGGACGGCCACGTTCAGCACGGTGTTGTCGAGCACCACGACGAGCTGGGCGAGGCAGATCACCGCGAGGGCCGGCCACCGGCCGGGCAGCCGGGCCTCGCGGTGAGACTCCACCGGTGCGGTGGCGGCGGTCACCGGGCCGCGGGGGCGAAGCGGGCGATCGGGTTCACCAGCGTGCCTACCAGCTGCACGGCGGCGGACGGGTCGGCCAGGTCGACCATCTGCCGGTTGTTGCGCAGCTGCAGCCGGTTGAGGCAGGACAGCGCGAACTCGGGCGCGAACGGGTCGTACTGGTCGAAGCGGTCGGCGAGGTGCGGCACCGAGTCGCGGTAGTCGGCGACGCACTCGGCGACCGTCCGCCAGAAGCCGTCCTCGTCGAGCGCGCCGTCCTCGGCGAGGGTCGCGGCGAGGTAGCGGAAGAAGCAGTCGAAGACGTCGGTGAAGATCGACAGCAGCTTCATGTCCTCGGGCACCGCGGCGCGGACGCGCTGGACGGCGGGCGGCAGCACCGCGTTCTCGTCCATGACGACGATCTCCTCGGCGATGTCCTTGAAGACCGCCCGCTGCACGGTGCCGCCGTCCAGCACGAGGATCGTGTTCTCGCCGTGCGGCATGAACGCCAGGTCGTAGGCGTAGAAGCTGTGCAGCAGCGGGGTCAGGTAGGCGTCCAGGTAACGCCGCAGCCACACCTCGGGGGCGAGGCCGGACTGCCCGATCAGGGCGGCGGCCAGCGAGCGGCCCGCCCGGTCGGTGTGCAGCAGGGCGGCCATCGTCATCAGCCGCTCGTCGGGGGCGAGCGAGGGCACGGGGCTCTCCCGCCAGAGCGCGGCGAGCATCTTGCGGTACGGCGAGTACCGGTCGGTGGCGGCCTCGTACTGGCGGTGCCGGTAGCCGATCGCGGCGTGCTCGCGGATGATCGTCAGGCCGGTGCCGCGCAGCACCTCGTCGTCGGCGATCAGCTTGGCCAGCCAGTCGTTGATGGCCGGGGTGGCCTCCATGTAGGCGGCCGAGAGGCCGCGCATGAAGCCCATGTTGAGCACCGAGACGGCCGTCTTGACGTAGTGCCGGGACGGGGAGCTGGTGTTGAAGAAGGTGCGGATGGACTGCTGGGCGAGGTACTCGTCGTCGCCCTCGCCGAGGCAGACCAGCCGCTGCCGGGCGACCTCGCCGGCGAAGGTCACCGACAGCTTGTTCCACCACTGCCAGGGGTGCACCGGCAGCAGGTGGTAGTCGGAGAGCGAGAGCCCGCGGGCGGCCATCGCGGCGGCGAACCGGGCCAGGGTGGCCGGGTCGAGCTCCTGGCGGACCAGCGTGTCGTAGTCGGTGTCCGCGCAGGAGGTGAAGACCGAGTGGTCGCGGTGCGCGGCGAGCCAGACCAGCTTCACGGGGGAGGCGGCCTCCGGGGCGTACCGGTGGTACTCGTGCACGCCGAAGCCGATCCGGCCGTTGTTGGCGACGAAGCCGGGGTGGCCCTCGGTCATGCCGGTCTCGACGGTCTGGAAGTCGGCCTTGGCGAGTTCGTCGGCGCCGAGGGCGGGCCGGGACAGCTTGTAGGCGGTGCCGGCCAGGGTGGAGGAGATCTCCTCCAGGTAGACCGGCAGCACTTCGTCGGTCAGGCCCAGCGTGCCGCGCAGCTCGATGCAGAAGTCCAGTGCGTCGAGCGGGAGTTCCTGCTCGCCGCGGTGCCGGGTGACGGACCCGTCCGGGATCTGCCAGTGGTCGAGGGCGCGCAGCCGGGCGGCGAAGCGGTACTCCACCGCGCCGTCGTCGCTGCGGACGGCGTACCGGCCGTCGGGCAGCCGCTCGGGGACGAGCAGCCGCTCGTGCGAGAACTCGGCGAGCGCCTTGCGGACGAGCTGCCGGTTGGCCCGGGCCCAGGCGTCCGGCGTCAGGTGGGCGACGGCTTCGGCGGGCATCATGCGGCGGCTCCTGCGAGGGCGTGCTGGAACTGGGCGCGGGTGCAGACGCTGAGCAGGGCGTCCTTCTCCGGCTTGGCGATCGGGCCGATCACCTCGAAGCCGACGGCGGCGTTCAGGGCGTGGACGGCGGTGTTGCGGACGTCCGGCTCGACGACGACGCGGCGGACGGCCGGGTCGTCGAAGAGGAAGGCCATCACGGTGGTGATGACGGCCCGGGTGAAGCCGTGCACCGGGGTGTCGGCGGGCGCGCACAGGAAGTGCATGCCGACGTCGCCGGGTTCGGCGTCGTGGAGGCCGACGAGTTCGAGCCGGGCCGGGTCGTAGCGTTCGGCCAGGAAGGCCGGCACGCCGTCGACCATGCCGAGGAAGGCGTCGTGGTGCGGGTGCTCGGTGATCCGCCGGTACTCGGTGCGGACGTCGTCCTCGGTGGCGTCCTGCATCATCCAGAACGCGGCCTTGGGGCGGGTGACCCAGGCGTGCAGCAGCGCGGCGTCGGCGTCCGGGTCGAGCGGACGGATCGAGAACTCGCCGAGGCGGGCGTCGGTGCGGGTGAAGAGCGTCATACGGGGGCGCCCTCCGGCGCGCCGAACTCCTGGAAGGCGATGGTCTTCTCGATCGGGTAGACCTCGCGGCCGGTCAGCTCGCGCACGATCCACGAGTTGCGGTACGGGCCCATGCCGAGGTCGGGGGAGGTGATGCTGTGGGTGTGGGTGCCGGCGTTCTGCAGGAAGATCCCGCGCCCGGTGGTGTCGATGCTGTAGTTGCGGGCGACGTCGAAGCGGCCGCGGCCGTCCCAGCGGATCCGGTCGTGCACCGGCTCCAGGAAGGCCGGCGGGGTGTACGCGTAGCCGGTGGCCAGCACCAGGCCCTCGGTGGTCAGCGAGAAGTCCCGCTGCTGCTCGGCGTGGTGCAGCCCGAGGGTGTAGGTGCCCAGCGTCTCGTCGTACGAGGCGCTGCGCAGTGCGGAGTTGGTGAGCAGCCTGGTCGGGACGGGGCCCTTGACGCTCTTCTGGTAGAGCAGGTCGTAGATGCCGTTGATCAGGTCGGCGTCGATGCCCTTGAAGAGGCCCTTCTGCTCGGACTCCAGGCGGTAGCGCGTCTCCTCCGGCAGGGCGTGGAAGTAGTCCACGTACTCGGGGGAGGTCATCTCCAGGGTGAGCTTGGTGTACTCCAGCGGGAAGAACCGCGGCGAGCGGGTCACCCAGTCGAGCCGGTAGCCGTGCACGTCCGTCTCGGCGAGCAGGTCGTAGTAGATCTCGGCGGCGCTCTGGCCGCTGCCCACGACGGTGATGCTGCGCTTCCTCTGCAGCGCCTGCTTGGCGTCCAGGTAGCCGGAGTTGTGCACCAGGTCGCCGCCGAGCCCGCGGCAGGGCCCGGGCAGGAAGGGCGGGGTGCCGGTGCCGAGCACCAGGTGCCGGGCGCGGTGCCGCACCGTCCCGCCGGCGGTCCCGGAGACGACGGTGTACAGGCCGTCGGCCTCGTCGTACTCGATCCGGGTCACGGTGTGCCCGAAGCGGACGCTGCGCAGCTTGGCGGCGGCCCAGCGGCAGTAGTCGTCGTACTCGCTGCGCACCGGGTAGAACATCTCGCGGATGTAGAACGGGTACAGCCGGCCCCGCTCCTTCAGGTAGTTGAGGAAGGAGTACGGCGAGGTCGGGTCGGCGAGCGTCACCAGGTCGGCCATGAACGGCGTCTGCAGGGTGGCGAAGTCGAGCAGCATCCCGGGGTGCCAGTCGAAGTCCGACTTGCTCTCCAGGAACACGCCGTCGAGGCCGTCGATCGGCTCGGTGAGGCAGGCGAGGCCCAGGTTGTAGGGACCCAGCCCGATCGCGACGAAGTCGTGGGTGGACATGCTTCTCCCGTGGTGCGGAGGGGGGCGGGGATCAGACCGCGGTGGGGCAGAGCTCGGGGGCGACGGCGGCCCGGTCGTTGACGTACCGGCCGGCGTGTTCGGCGAGGAGGTCGAGGACGTGCGCGATGTCGTCCAGTGTGGTCTCCGGGTTGAGCAGGGTGAACTTCAGGTAGTGGCGGCCGTCGACCCTGGTGCCGGCGACGACGGCCTCGCCGGAGGCGGCGAGCGCCTCGCGGGCGTACAGGTTGGCCTCGTCGGCGAGTTCGCGGGACGGGCCGGCGGGCGGCAGCCAGCGGAAGACGACGGTGGACAGCTGCGACTTGGTGACGACCTCGAAGCGCGGGTCCTCGGTGAGCATCTCCCAGGCGGCGGCGGCCCGGTCGACGACCTCGTCGAAGAGCAGGCCGACGGCCTCGGCGCCCATGACGCGCAGGGTCAGCCAGAGCTTGAGGGCGTCGAAGCGCCGGGTGGTCTGGATGCTCTTGTCGACCTGGTTGGGGATCCGCCGCTCGGCCATCCGGGCCGGGTTGAGGTAGTCCGCGTAGTAGGTCGCGTGCCGCAGCGTGCTGCCGTCGCGGACCAGAACGGCGGAGGAACTGATCGGCTGGAAGAAGGACTTGTGGTAGTCGACGGTGACCGAGTCGGCCCGCTCGATGCCGTCGAGCAGCCGCCGGCGGGTGGGGGAGACGAGCAGTCCGCAGCCGTAGGCGGCGTCCACGTGCATCCACACCCCGGCGGCGGCGCACAGGCCGGCGATCTCGGGCAGCGGGTCGATCGAGCCGAAGTCGGTGGTGCCGGCGGTGGCGACCACGGCCATCACGGTCAGGCCCTCGGCGGTGCAGCGGGCGAGCTCCCGGGCGAGCGCCTCGGGCTTCATCCGGCGGCTGCGGTCGGTCTCCACGGAGATCACCGCGTCCGTGCCGAGGCCGAGCAGTTTCGCGGACTTCTTGACGCTGAAGTGGCTGGCTTCGGAGGCGATGATGCGCAGCTTCGGCAGCAGTTCGTGCTTGGCCGGCGGGGTGTCGGCGGCGGCCGCGAGGGCGGCGCAGGCCTCTTCGCGGGCGAGCAGCAGGGCCTGGAAGTTGGACTGGGTGCCGCCGCTGGTGAAGACGCCGTCGGCGTCCGGGCCGAGGCCGATCCGCTCGGCCGTCCAGTCGACCAGGCGGCGCTCGATGAGGGTGCCGCCGGCGCTCTGGTCCCAGGTGTCCAGCGAGGAGTTGACGGCGGTGAGGACGGCCTCGCCGAGCAGGGCGGGGATCACCACCGGGCAGTTGAGGTGGGCCAGGTAGCGCGGGTGGTGGAAGTAGACGGCGTCGCGGAGGTAGACGTCCTCCAGCTCGGCGAGCGCCTCGGCGGGGTCGCCGAGCGGACGGTCGAGGTCGATGCCGGATATCTCCGGGGCCAGCCGGTCCGGGGTCGTCCCGGTGAAGGGGCGGGTGGTGGTGGAGACCTTGGCGGCGACGGTCTCGACGCCGGCCCGCAGGGAATCCCGGTAGCGCTCCACCGTGCGGTCGTTGAACAGGTGTGATCTGGCGTCCTCCAGGGTGGCGGTGCTGCCTGCCGACGGCTCGACGGTGTGGCCCCGGAAACTCATGGTCAGTCCTCAACGGTCGCGGACGGGGAGTGGAACTTAGGTTAGCCTATCCTAAGTTCCATGCGGGCGCGACGGCCCGCCCCCGGATTCGGGGAACGGGCCGTCGTGGAGGTGGCGCTGACGGTGTGTCGGAAATCAGTCCCCGTCAGGAGCGGTGCCGGAGGCGGCCTCCAGTCGGAGCTGCTCCTCGGAGGCGCCGCGCCGCCAGTAGCCGGCGAAGGTCACCGCGGTGCGGTCCGTCCCGCGCTCGCCGACCAGGTGCCGGCGCAGCGCCCGGACGCTCCCGGACTCGCCGGCGATCCAGGCGTACGGGGTGCCCCCCGGCAGGTCGGCCGCGCGGACCGCCTCCACCAGCGGGGTCGCCCCGCTCTCCCGGACCAGCCAGGTGATGTCCACCTCCGGTCCGGCGGCCAGGTCCTGGATGTCCTCCGCGTACGGGACCTCGATCCAGACCCGGGCGCGGGTGGTCGGCGGCAGCCCGTCCAGGATGCCGCCGACGGCGGGCAGCGCCGTCTCGTCCGCGGCCAGCAGCACCCAGTCGGTGCCGGCCGGCGGACGGAAGCAGACGCTGCGGTTGTCCTCGACGGCCGGGCCGAGCAGGACCACCCGGTCGCCCGGTGCGGCCTTCGCCGCCCATACGGCGGCCGGCCCGGCAGCACCGGGCGAGTCCACCCCGTGCAGCACGAAGTCGACGTCCACCTCGTCCGGGTCGCGGCGCTGCGCGCGGACGGTGTACGAGCGCATCACCGCCCGGACGCCCTCGTCGAGGGCCCGCCAGGCGGCGAACCGGCCCTCGCCCTCTCCGATCGGCAGCACCGGGGCGTCCTGCCCGGGGTGCGGCAGGAAGAGCGAGAAGCTCTGGTCCCGGCCGCCCGAGGCGAAACCGGCCAGCTGCGCGCCGCCGAAGGTGACCCGCAGCATCGTCGGCCCGAGCCGGCGGGTGCGGACGACCCCGGCCTCGAAGAACCCGTACTGCGCCGCGATCGCGGAAGCGGTGGCCATGGCGGCGTCAGCTCACCTTCCTGGCGTTCCGGATCGCCTTGGCGAGGTTCTCCAGCAGCGGCGCGGCGCCCGCGTACGAGAAGCGCGGCACCGCGTCCCACGGGGTGATCTGGCCGGCCTTGACGGCGGGCAGCTGGCCCCAGGCCGGCTTGGCGGCGAGGTCCTTGGGCTGCAGCGAGGTGGAGCGGTTGTCCAGCAGCAGCAGGTCGGCGGGGAACTTGCCGGCGTTCTCCCAGCTGAGCGCCTCGAAGTAGTCGCCGGCCTCCAGCTTGGTGGGCACCACGATGTCGACGCCGAGCTCGGCGAAGTACATCAGGTCGGTGGAGATCTTCGGGTTGGAGACGTAGAAGACGTCCGCACTGCCCGAGCAGGCCATCACCTTGATGCCGCCGCCGGCCTTGGCCGCCTGGCGGAGCTCCTCGGCGGCCTTCTCGAAGCGGGCCTTGGCGTCGGTGACCTTCTTGGCCTTCAGGTCCGCGCCGAGCGACTCCGCGAGCGCGGCGTACCGCTCGATCGGCTTGGTCATCGGGACGCGGGCGGTGGTGATCGCGGCGCTCGGGGCGAGCCCCAGGATCTTGTCCTTGCTCTCGTCCGGCACGTACCACAGCGCGTCCGGGTCGTACATGTGCGTCACCAGCAGCTCGGGCCGCAGCGCCGCGTACTTCTCGACGCTGAACTCGCCCCAGGCGTTGCCGAGGATCTCGACCGTGTCGACCTTCAGGTCGCCGGCCGTCGGGTCGGCCTTGCCGTCGGCGGTCTTCGTCTCGCCGAAGACGCCGACGATCTGCTCGTCCAGGCCGAAGTCCACCAGGGCCGCCGCGGTGCCGGTGTACGCCACGATCCGCTTCGGCGCGGACCCGGCGGTGAGCGCCTTCCTGCGGTCGTCGGTGAACGACCAGGGGCCCGCACCGGCGGGCTTCGCCGAGGAGCCCGACGCGTCGGAACCCGAACCGCCGCTGCTGCCGCAGGCGGCGAGCACGGCACCGAGGGCGGTGGCGCCACCGGCGGCGAGCAGGCCGCGACGGGAGAGGTGAGCGGCAGTTCTGGAACGCGGCATGACGGTGTCTCTCTCGGTTCGAAGGGGGCGGGCGCAGCGGCTGGTGCAGGCGGGGGCTGGCAGCGGACCCGCAGCGGGACTTAGGTTAACCTAACCTAAGTCGTTGTCCAGAGGGGCTTCCGGAAAACGGTCCCCGCCAGCGTCGGAGCACCATCCGTGTCCCTCACCAAGCCGCCACAGGCCCAAGGGAGTTCGGCCGAACCCGCCGACCCCCGACGACGCCCTCCCGGCGCCCGCACCGCGCTGCGCGCCGCCGGCCTCCTCGTCGCCCTCGCCGTCCTGCTCACCGTCCTGGCGCTGAGCATCGGCGTCGGCGCCAAGGAGCTCTCGCCCGCCGAGGTCTGGCACGGCCTCACCGACCCCGCCTCCGGCTCGTACACCGTCGTCCACGAGATGCGGCTGCCGCGGACCCTGCTCGGCCTGCTCGCCGGCACCGCGCTGGGCCTCGCCGGCGGCGTCATGCAGGCCCTCACCCGCAACCCGCTCGCCGACCCCGGCCTGCTCGGCATCAACGCCGGCGCCTCCGCCGCCGTCGTCTCCGCCGGCACCTTCCTCGGCATCGCCACCTTCGACGGCTACGTCTGGTTCGCCCTCGCCGGCACCGCCGCGGTCGCCGCCCTGGTCTACGCCGTCGGCGGCGGCCGCGGTGCCACCCCGGCCCGGCTCGCCCTCGCCGGCTCCGCCCTCAACGCCACCCTCTACAGCTACGTCAGCGCCCTGATGCTGCTCGACTCCGGCGCCCTGGAGAAGATGCGCTTCTGGACGGTCGGCTCGCTCGCCGGCGCCCAGGGCTCCACCGTGCTCAAGGTGCTGCCGTTCATCGCCGCGGGCCTGCTGCTCGCCCTCGCCCTCGCCCGGCCGCTCAACGCGATGGCGCTCGGCGACGACTCCGCCCGCGCCCTCGGCGCCCGGCCCGAACTGGTCCGCGCCGCCGCGATCACCGCCGTCACCCTGCTCTGCGGCGCCGCCACCGCGGCCTGCGGCCCGATCGTCTTCGTCGGCCTGATGGTGCCGCACTTCGTCCGCGCCCTCACCGGCCCCGACCTGCGCTGGCTCTTCCCGTACTGCGCCGTCCTCGCCCCCGTCCTGCTGCTCGGCGCCGACGTGCTCGGCCGCGTCCTCGGACGGCCCGGCGAACTCCAGGTCGGCATCGTCACCGCCGTCCTCGGCGGCCCCTTCTTCCTCTACCTCGCACGCCGCGGAAAGGTGGCCCGGGCATGAGCAGCACCCTCCGGATCGGCGCCGCCGTCTCCGTCCGCCACCGGCCCCGCGCCCTGCTGGCCGGTGCCGCGGCCGCCCTGCTCGCCCTCGCCGTCGGCGTCCTCGCCCTCGGCAGCGGCGACTACCCGATGAGCACCTCGGACGTGCTGCGCACCCTCACCGGCGGCGGCAGCCCCGCCGAGGACTTCATCGTCAACGACCTGCGGCTGCCCCGCGTCGTCACCGCCCTGCTGGTCGGCGCCGCCCTCGCCCTGGCCGGCGCGCTCTTCCAGTCCCTCGTCCGCAACCCGCTCGGCAGCCCCGACGTCCTCGGCTTCACCCAGGGCGCCGGCGCCGGCGCCCTGCTGGTCGTCCTCGCCGGCGGCAGCAGCCTCGCCCTGGCCGGCGGCGCGGTCGCCGGCGGCATCGCCACCGGCGCCGCCATCTACGCCCTCGCCTGGCGACAGGGCGTCCAGGGCAGCCGGCTCGTCCTCGTCGGCATCGGCAGCGCCGCCGTCCTCACCGGCATCAACGGCTACCTGCTGACCCGCACCCAGCTGATGGACGCCGCCCGCGCGATGCTCTGGCTCACCGGCAGCCTCGACGGCCGCGGCTGGCGCGACGCCGTCCCGCTGCTGATCGCCCTCGCCGTCCTCGGCCCCGCAGTCCTGCTCGGCGCCGGCCGCGCCCTGCGGATGCTGGAGATGGGCGACGACGCCGCCGGCGGCCTCGGCATCCGGGTCGAACGCGTCCGCCTCGCCCTGCTCGCCTGCGCCGTCCTGCTCGCCGCGCTCGCCGCGGCCGCCGCCGGCCCGGTCAACTTCGTCGCCCTCACCGCCCCCCAGCTGGCCAAGCGGCTCACCCGCGCACCCGGCCCCAACCTGCTCGCCGCCATGTGCACCGGCGCCGCCCTGCTCGTCACCGCCGACTACCTCGCCCAACGGGCCTTCGCCGGCCACCAGCTGCCGGTCGGCGTCGTCACCGGCGTCCTCGGCGGCGGCTACCTGGTCTGGCTCCTCGCCACCGAGCGCCGGGCAGGCCGGATTTGAGCAGACAGCCCGCGCCCCGCACCCGCACCACGACCCGGAACGGAGTCCCGACCATGGAAACCGGCGGACCGCGCCTCGCCGGCGCCGACCTCACCCTCGCCTACGAGAAGCGCACCATCGCCGAGGGCCTGACCGTCACCGTCCCCGACCGGTCGTTCACCGTCGTCGTCGGCCCGAACGCCTGCGGCAAGTCCACCCTGCTGCGCGCCCTCTCCCGCACCCTCAAGCCGTCCGCCGGCTCGGTGCTGCTCGACGGCCAGGACATCGCCTCGATCCCGGCCCGCAAGGTCGCCCGCACCCTCGGCCTGCTGCCGCAGTCCTCCGTCGCCCCCGACGGCATCACCGTCGCCGAACTCGTCGCCCGCGGCCGCTACCCGCACCAGGGCCTGCTCCGCCAGTGGTCCGCCCGGGACGAGGAGGTCGTCACCGAGTCGATGGCCGCCACCGGCGTCGGCACCCTCGCCGACCGGCTCGTCGACGAGCTCTCCGGCGGCCAGCGCCAGCGCGTCTGGATCGCCATGGCGCTCGCCCAGGAGACCCCGCTGCTGCTCCTCGACGAACCCACCACCTACCTCGACATCGCCCACCAGATCGAGGTCCTCGACCTGTGCGCCCGGCTGCACGAGGAGCAGGGCCGCACCCTCGTCGCCGTCCTGCACGACCTCAACCACGCGGCCCGCTACGCCACCCACCTGATCGCCATGCGCGACGGCGAGGTCGTCGCCTCCGGCCCGCCCACCGAGATCGTCACCGCCGAACTCGTCGAGGAGGTCTTCCGGCTGCCCTGCCGGGTCATCGAGGACCCCGAGACCGGAACCCCGCTGGTCGTCCCCGCCGCCCGCCGCGGCGCCGTGCGCCCCGAGGGGAGCCGGGCATGACCGCCCGCACCCACCGCGACGCGTACGGGATCCCGCACCTGCGCGCCGACGACCCGCTCGAACTCGCCCGCGCCCAGGGCCGCAACGCCGCCGCCGACCGGGCCTGGCAGATCGAGGTCGAGCGGCACCGCGCCCGCGGCACCTCCGCCGCCTTCCTCGGCGCCGACGCGCTCGGCTGGGACGTCTTCGCCCGGCGGGCCCGGCTCGCCGACACCGCCCGCCGCTGCTACGAGGCGCTCGCCCCGGCGACCGCCGCGTGGGTCCGCGCCTACGTCGACGGCGTCAACGGCGGTCTCGCCGAACACGGCCACCGGGCACCCGAGTTCGCCGCCGCCGGGACCGCCCCCGGCCACTGGGAGCCGTGGACCCCGCTCTCCGTCTGGCTCTCCCACCACGTCCTGTTCGCCGGCTTCCCCACCAAGCTCTGGCGCGACCGGGTCGCCCGCACCCTCGGCGAGGAGCACACCGAACTCTTCGCCACCGACGGCCCCGGCACCGCCGGCAGCAACGGCTGGCTGATCGCCGGCGAACGCACCGCCAGCGGCGCCGCCCTGATCGCCGGCGACCCGCACCGCTTCATCGAGGACCCGGGCATCTACCAGCAGATCCGGCTGGCCTGCCCGGAGTTCGACGTGATCGGCCTGGCCGTGCCCGGCGTCCCCGGCATCGGCCACTTCGGCCACACCGGCGGCGTCGCCTGGGCGATCACCAACGCCATGGCCGACTACCAGGACCTCTACCGGGAGCGGCTGCGCCGCACCGACGGCCCCGACGGCCCGGGCGTCGAGGCGCTCGGCCCGGACGGCTGGCGGCCCGCCGCCGTCCACCGCGAGACGGTCGAGGTCGCCGGCGCCGGACCGGTGGAGATCGAGATCGTCGAGACCGCCCGCGGACCGGTGATCACCGGCGGTCCCGACGGCACCGACGGGGGCGGGGAGGCCCTCAGTCTCCGCTGCCTGCCGCGGGTCGACGCCGAGCTCGGCTTCGACGCGCTGCCCGCCCTGCTGCGCGCCCGTACCGTCGCCGACGTCGACCGCGCCCTCGACCACTGGATCGAGCCGGTCAACGTCGTCCAGGCCGCCGACACCGCGGGCGGCCTGCTGCACCGGGTCGCCGGCGCCGTCCCGGACCGGCCCCGCGCCAACAGCCTGCGGCCCGTCCCCGCCTGGGAGGCCGAGCACGCCTGGCGCGGCCGGCGGCCGATGCCGCGCGCCGAGGTGCACGGCACCGCGGTGATGGCCAATCAGCGGGGCCTCGCGGCCCCGCTCGGCGTGGAGTTCGCGCCGCCGCACCGGGCCGACCGGATCGCCGAACTGCTCGCCGCCCCGGTCGCCTGGACGGCGGCCGACACGGCGGTCGTCCACATGGACACCCACCTGGCCTCCGCCGCCCCGCTGCTCGACCTGCTCGCCTCCCTGGAGGGATTGGGCCCGGCCGCGGAGAAGCTCCGCGACCGGCTGCTGGTCTGGGACCGCCGGATGGCGGCCGACTCCGCCGACGCCGCCCGGTTCGCCGAACTGCGCTCCGCGGTCGTCCGCCGCTTCGCCGCCGAACCGGCGCTCGCCGGCCTCACCGGGCCCTCGCCGTACCCGGATCCGTTCCTGCCCTGGCTGGCGCTGCTGCCCCGGATCGCCTACGCGCTGGAGACCCTGCTGGCGGAGGACCGGCTGCCCGGCGTGGACCGGGCCGCGCTGGTGCGGGCCGCCGCCGAGGAGACCGCCGCGGCCGAGGACACCGGCCGCACCTGGGGCGCCACCCACCGGCTGGCGCCCTGGCAGGCGCTGCCCGGCGTCGACGGCGGATCCGACGACGCGTGGCCGGGACTGGCCGGCGACCACGACTGCGTGCTCTCCACCTCCAGCGTGCCCGGCTTCACCGACCGCAGCGCCCGCGGCTCGGCGGCCCGGTACGTCTGGGACCTCGCCGACCGCGACAACAGCCGCTGGGTGGTGCCGTTCGGCGCCTCCGGGCTGCCCGGCCACCCGCACCGGCGCGACCAGCTGCCGCTGTGGCTGAGCGGCGGCCTCGTACCCGTCACCACCGACTGGACCCGTCTCACCGAGGAGCCGTGATGACCGCCGACACCCCCGCCCGGGCGGCCCTGCCCGCGGACCGCCCCGCGCTGCACGAGGAGCAGCTGCCCGCGTTGGGCGCCGTCCGGATCGTCGAGCTGGACCCGGCCGCCGACGCCGGGCTCGTCCACCGCTGGGTCACCGAACCCCGCGCCCGTTACTGGGGCATGCTCGACGCCGACCGCGAACAGGTCCGGGAGACCTACGCGTACGTCGACTCGCTGACCACCCACCACGCCTTCCTCGCCCTGCGCGACGGCCGCCCGGCCGCGCTCTTCCAGAGCTACCGGCCCGAGCACGACCCGGTCGGCGAGTGCTACGAGGTCCGGCCCGGCGACCACGGGATGCACCTGCTGATCGGCCCGCCGGACGGCCCCCCGCAGCACGGCGTCAGTCGGGCGCTGGTCGGCGTGTTCGTCCGCTTCCTGTTCGCCGACCCGGCCCGCCGCCGGATCGTCGCCGAGCCGGACGCCCGCAACGGCCGGGCGATCGCCCTGCTGCGGCGCTGCGGCTTCGAACCCGGCCCGGAGATCGAGAAGCCGGAGAAGCGGGCCCGGCTGGTCTTCCTCGACCGGGCCGCCGCCGGGCCCGCCTGACCCGGGCTCAGACGGTCAGCACGATCTTGCCCGGGGTGGCGCGCGACCCGATCAGACCGTGCGCCTTCGCGGCCTCCTCCAGCGGCAGCACGTGCTGCACGTACGGCCGCAGCAGGCCCTGCTCGACCAGCGCGGCCAGGGCCGTCAGCCCGGCGGCGTCGGGTTCGACCACCGGCCCGGCGAGGCGCCGGCCGGCCGCCGCGGCGGCTGCGGCGAGCTCCGGGCTGTTCCGCTCGATCAGGGTGATCAGGACGCCGTCCTCGGCGAGCACCGGCAGCGAACGCGGCCCGTAGCCGCCGACCCCGTCGAGGACGACGTCGATCCCGTCCAGCCCGGCGGCGAAGTCGCCGGTCCGGTAGTCGATGACGCGGTCGGCGCCGAGCGAGCGGAGGAGGTCGTGCTTGGCGGCGCTCGCCGTGGCCAGCACCTCCGCGCCGCGGGCCTTGGCGATCTGCACCGCGAGGTGGCCGACCCCGCCGCCCGCGCCGTGCACCAGGACGCGCATGCCCTCGCGCAGGCCGGCCGTGCCGACCAGCGCCTGCCAGGCGGTGAGTCCGGCCAGCGGCAGCGCGGCGGCCCGCACGTGGTCCAGGGCCGCCGGCTTGCGGACGAGGTGCCCGGCCGGCGCGGCGACGTACTCGGCGTAGGCGCCGGCCGGCCGCGGGAAGCACGGCATGCCGAAGACCTCGTCGCCGACCTCGAACCGGGTGACGTCGGGGGCGACCTCCTCGACCACGCCCGAGACGTCCCAGCCGAGTACGAACGGCGGCTCGCCGAGCATCGGCAGCGTGCCGGCCCGGACGTGGGCGTCCACCGGGTTGACCGAGGCCGCCCGTACCCGGACCAGCACCTCGCCGGGGCCGGGGACCGGCCGGGCGGCCTCGGTCGGGACGAGGACGTCGGGGGTGCCGAAGGACAGCTGGGTGACGGCGCGCACAGGGAACTCCTCGGGGCTGCTGGAGGCGCGGCAGGGAGGCCCCGCCGACCGGTTCGGGATCCACCGTAGGAGCCGGACGGAAGACGGCGAATGGCTGATCCGCTCGATTCGATGTCCGATCGTCTCTCCTCCGCGGACGGGCGGATAGGCTCGCCGGGTGGACATCCTCACCGACGCCGTCGCCTCCGTCCGGACGGGCAGTCCCGTCTCCGCCCGCACCGACTGCCGGGCGCCCTGGGGCCTGCGCTTCGCCGAGCAGACCGGCGCCGGCTTCCACGTGGTGCTCTCCGGCACCTGCTGGCTGATCGAGCCCGGCGGTGCGGCCACCCCGCTCGGCCCCGGCGACGTGGTCTTCGCGCGCAGCGGCCGCGAGCACGTCCTCGCCGACGACCCCGGCTCCCCGGTCGTGGACTACCGGGCCGACCGCAGCTGGCCGCTCCCGCCGGGCCCGGGCCCCGCCGACGCCGGCAGCGGCCCGGTCACCTCGATCCTCTGCGGCTCCTACCTCCTCGACCAGGAGCGCCCCCACCCGCTGGTCGCCACCCTGCCGCCGCTGATCCACCTGCCGGCCCGGCGCGGCCGCCACACCGCGCTCGCCTCCGCGGTCGACCTGCTCGCCGCCGAACTGGAGCGGCCCGGCCCCGGCTCGGACGGCATCGTCACCCAGCTGATCGACCTGCTGCTGCTCTACATCCTGCGGGCCTGGCTCGACGAGCAACCCGACGCCGCAGCGGCCGGCTGGGCCGCGGCCCTGCGCGACCCGGCGATCGCCCCCGCGCTGAAGGCGATCCACGCGGAGCCGGGCGGCGCCTGGACGGTCGAGGGCCTCGGCGCCGGCGTCGGACTCTCCCGGGCCGCCTTCGCCCGCCGCTTCACCACCCTGGTCGGCGAACCGCCGCTCGCCTACCTCACCCGCTGGCGGATGACCACCGCGGCCGGGCTGCTGCGGCACTCCGACACCCCGATCGCGGTGGTCGGCGACCGGGTCGGCTACCGCTCCGAATTCGCCTTCGCCAAGGCCTTCAAACGCGCGTACGGGCTGCCGCCCGGCCAGTACCGGCGGCGGGCCCGCGACGCCGCCTGAACCGGGAGCGGGCCCCGTCCGCCGGCGGCGTCCAACACGCCGAGGTCGGCCGAGGGGGCGCGGGCGGACGGTCCGCGACGGATACTGGCGCCATGGTCCAGAACCCAGAGAACCCGGAGTTCCCCGAAGACTACGACGAGGAGTCGCCGGCCGTCATGGAGGCGGAGGACGAGGAGCGGGAGGTGGCCGAGCGCCAGGGCGACGAACTGGAGCAACTGCGCGAGCGGCGGGCCCTCGGCGCGGACCAGGCCGACGACGGGGACGCCGTCGAGCAGTCCATCGTGGTCTCCCTCGACGAGGACGACTACCGGGACTGAGGCGGCCACGGGCCCCCGGGGGCGCTGCCCCCGGCGTGTGCCCTCCTACAGGGCCCGACGGCGCTGGAGCCAGCTGAAGGCGAGCCAGCCCGGGAGGACCGGGAGCAGGAAGACAAGCAGCCGGAAGAGCATCACCGCGGCGAAGGCACTGCCCTGGTCCATCCCGCCGGTGTGCGCCAGGCCCTCCGTCAGCAGGCCCTCCACCACGCCCGCGCCGCCCGGCGTGGGCGCGGCGGAGCCGGCCGCGTTGCCGGCCAGGAACACCACGGCCACCGCGCTGAACGACGGCCGGGCGCCGACCGCCATCGCGCAGCAGTACAGGCAGGCCACGAAGGCCGTCGACACCAGCAGTTGGCCGGCGATGCCGGCCGCCAGCTTGCCGGGCTGCTGGAGCAGGTCGAGCAGGCGGGGCAGCACCTCGGCCCGCAGCGGCCGCAGCAGGCCGGCGATCCGCCGCCGCAGCCAGGGCACGGCCAGCGCGGACAGCAGCACGACCGCGACCAGGCCGAGCCCCGCCGCGAGCCAGGCCGGGCTGGGCAGTTCGGTCTGCGGGCCCAGGCCCACCAGGGTGGTGAAGAAGGCGAGTTGCAGCATGTGCAGCGCCAGCCCGACCAGCTGGGAGGCGCCCACGCTGGAGAGTGCCTGGGCGGTCGGGATCCCGCTGGCCTGCAGGAAGCGGGTGTTCAGCGCGATGCCGCCCACCCCGCCGGGCGAGACCAACTTGACGAAGGAGCCGGCCACTTGGGCGGCCAGCGCGCCGCGCGGGTCGAGCCGCTCCGGGACGAAGCCGATGAATCCGAGGGCGGCCGCGCCGTAACTGGCCACGGCCGCGAGGACGGCCGCCGAGAGCCAGAACGGGTCGGCGTCGGCCACCGCCCGGAAGGAGTCCAGGCCGGAGCCGAACAGCGCCTGCAGCAGCAGGTACCCGCCCGCCATGCCGGCCGCCACGGTCGCCAGGGTGCGCGGCCGCAGCCGCTCCAGCCGGACGGGCTCCACCGGCGCCTGCGGGCGCAGCCGCAGCACCTCCGCGCGTATCGCGGCGGCCAGTTCGGGCTGCTCGGCGAGCGCCTCGCGGGTCGCCCGCGGCAGGGCGATCGGCTGCAGCAGCGGCAGGGCGCCGCCGATCGCCGCCGGTCCGAGCACCGCCGCGCCGGCGGCCACCGCCCGCTCCGCACCGGCCCGCAGCGCCAGCGCGGTGAGCATCCCGGCCACGTCGAGCCGCAGCAGCAGCTCCCCGGCCGCGATCTCGCCGTGGGCGAGTTCGGTGAGCTGGACCTCGCCGTCCGGGCCGAGCCGGACGGTGTCGGGGCCGAGGGTGCGGTGGGCGATGCTGCGCCGGTGCAGCAGGTGCAGCTGCCGCCAGGCGTCGCGGAGCACCTCGTCGGTGACCTCGTCCGCGGGGACGTCCCCGAGCGGCCGGCCGGGCAGGTGGCGGTAGGCCACCAGGGCGGCGTCCGGTCCGAGTTCGGCGGCGGCCAGCGGTTCCGGGGTGCGCACCCCGGCGGCGAAGGCGGCGTGCGCCACCAGGGTCTGGTGCTCCAGGCCCTCGCGCAGCGAGCGCAGGCCGAGCGGCAGCGGGGCGGTGCGCAGCCGCATCAGCTGCCAGACGTGCTGCGGGAGGCCCAGCGCGGCGGCGCGCCGGTCGAGCAGCCGGACGTCCAGGTCGGGCCGGTCCTGGTGCTGGGTGACCAGGTAGCGGCAGGGGCCGGCCACCCGCACCGTGCGGGGGCGGGTGCCGGCGTTGCGCAGGGTCACCCAGAGCTGCAGTTCGGACGGCTCGCGGGTGGGTTCGCCCACCGCCCAGGCGACCAGGTGGGCGGTGGTCCAGCCGACCAGCAGGGCGAGCAGCACCGAGAGCGGGGTGGCGTAGCCGGTGAGCAGTCCGGACAGGCCGGCGGCGGTGAGGGTGGCGGCCAGCGAGGCCCGCCAGCGGGGGAGTCCGCCGGTGCCGACCGCGGTCATGAAGGCCAGCACGGGGGCCAGGTGCCCGTACACCGGGTCGGTGCGGCCGAGGCCCTCGGGGGAGGGGTGGGTGAGGGCGGTCAGCCCGCCGACGGCGAGGTCGAGGAGGAGCGAGACGGCGTAGGCCAGGACGGCGGCGAGCACGCCGTCGGCGACCTGCCGGCCGGCCCGGCGCAGCACCCGTCCGACGGCGAAGGCCAGCGGCACCAGCAGCAGGGCGGCGCCGCTGCAGGCGGCCAGCAGCCGGACGGGCGGCCGGGGCAGCAGCCCGGTGCCCTCGGCGACGTCGGCGTCCAGTCCGCCGGCGGTGCCCTGGGCGTACTGGGCGATCAGCAGGAGCAGGCCGATCACGGCGAGCCCGGTCAGGGCACGGATCAGCGCCGCGGGGTGCCGCACCCGGCGGTGACGCGGTGTCGCGGGTGCGGTCCGCAGTTCTCCTGCAGGGGTCAGCGTGGCCACGCGGCATGCTCCCACATCCCCCGGACGGGGGAGTGCGGTGCCGGTCACGGGGCCCGGGCCCCGGCCCCGCCGGGGCGTCCGGCCCGAGGTGCGGGCGCGGCGGGCCGCAGGTACAGAAAGGAGTGAAAACGCTAAAATCCGGACATAACACCCCGTGCGGCCGTGTTCCCCGAGCCCCGCGCCCCCGCGGGCGGCCCGGCTGCCGAAGGGAGGCCGACCATGGCCAAGCAGACCACCGGCAAGATGACCAAACTCCGCCGCGGCACCCAGGAGCTCCTCGAACGCCGCGGCATGGCCAGCAATCCGGGCCCGCTCGCCCCGCAGCTGCACACCGACACCGCCTCCGCCGCCCGCAGCGGGCCGTACTTCGGGGACGCGATGTTCAGCCACGGCGGGCGCCGCACCTCCACCACCGCGGGGCCGATGGCCGGTGTCGCCCACCACGTCGAACTGCCGGGTCACCGGCACCGCGGCGCGGAGAAGCACTCCGCGCACTGAGCCCTCCCCGTCCGTACCGGCCGCGCCCCGCCGACGCCGACGGGGCGCGGCCGCACGCCGATGCGGAAGAGTGGGGCGCGTGCCGCCGCCCGGCGGCCGTCCCCGACGCGGAGGAGCACCGCATGTCCGACAGCCCCCTGCTGCAGACCCGCGAGGAGTGGCTCGCCTCGCTGCCCCGGGTGTACGCGGCCGCCGGCTGCCTGATCACCGACCCGCAGGGCCGGGTGCTGATCGTCAAGGCCGGCTACCGCGAGCACTGGCAGTTCGTCGGCGGCACCGTCGACCTCGGCGAGAACCCGCAGCAGTGCGCCGGGCGCGAACTGCGCGAGGAGACCGGCATCGAGAAGGAGGCCGGCGAGCTGCTGGCCGTCGCCTGGACCAACCCGTCCGGCGAACTCGACCACCCCGCCTGCCACTTCCTCTTCGACCTGGGAACCCTGCCGGCCGACACCCCGATCACCCTGCCCGCCGGTGAACTCGACGACCACCGCTGGGCGGAGGTCGACGAGGCGCTCGAACTGCTCGGTCCGGCCCGCTCGCTGCGCCTGTCGGCCGGCCTCGCCGCCCGCGCCGACGGCCGCGTCCGGATCGTCAGCAGCCCGGTCAGCGGCTTCTGAGCGCGGGCCGCGGCCTCACAGGACGAGCTTGAAGCCGTCGTGGCTGCGCTCGAACCCCAGTGAGGCGTAAAAGCGGTGGGCCTCCGTCCGGCGCTTGTTGCTGGTCAGCTGGACGAGGCCGCAGCCCTGCCCGCGGGCCCGGTCGACCGCCCGGGCCAGCAGCAGCCGGCCGAGGCCCCCGCCGCGCCGGTCGGCCCGGATCCGGACGGCCTCGATCAGTGCCCGCTCCGCGCCGCCCCGGCCGAGGCCGGGGATGCGGGTCAGCTGCAGGCAGCCGAGCACGGTGCCGTCACCCTCGTCGAGCACCAGCAGTTCGTTGCGCGGATCCGCCTCGATGGCGGCGAAGGCCGCCTCGTACGCTGCACCGACCTGCACCGATGCAGGGTCGGTGACGGCGGACTCGTCGGCGAGCAGGGCGAGCACGGCGGGCAGGTCGCCGCGGACGGCGGTACGGACGATCACACGGGGGAGTCTGGCAGATGGAGGTCCTGGAGTACCCGGAGGCCGAGGTGCCGGCCCGGTTGCGGGCCCGGGTGGGGGCCCTGCAGGAGCGGGCCTGGCCCACCGGGGCGCCCGATCCGGGGATCAGCCACGACCCGGCGCTCGACCCGCGGAGCATGCTGCTGGTCGACGGGCCGCGGGTGGTGGCCGCCCTCGACCTGCTCGGCAAGGAGCTCCGGCACGCGGACGGGGTGTTCGCCGTCCGCGGCCTGTCCGCCGTGGTCACCGACCCGGCCCTGCGGGGCCGCGGCCACGGGCTGGCCCTCGTCACGGCCGCCCGCGCGCGGATGGCCGCGCTCGGCGCCGACCTCGGGCTGTTCACCTGCGACCGGCCGCTGCGCGGCTTCTACGAGCGGGCCGGCTGGGAGGTGCTGCCCGGCGCCGTCCTGGTCGGCGGGACGGCCGAGGAGCCCTTCCCGAGCGACCGGCCGGGCTTCGACAAGGTCGTCCTCGCAGGCTTCCTCTCCGCGCACGGCCGGGCCCGCCGGTCCTCCTTCGCCGGTGCCCGGATCGCCCTCCACCCGGGCACGGTCGACCGCCTCTGGTAGCGGCCCCGGCAGCGCGCCCGGGGCCCGGGGGTCAGCCCAGCAGCCGGGCCCGGACGGCCGCGGTGTCGGCCGCCGGCAGGAAGGCGGCCGGCTCGAACTCGGCGATCGTCTCCAGCAGCGCCGCCTCGGCCGTGGTGCCGGCCCCGTCCAGCACCGCCTCGATCTCCGCGGTCTCGTCGGGACGGCCCAGCATCGCCCAGAGCGGGCGCAGGTTGCCGGCGCTCAGCAGGTAGTCGTCGACGATCGCGTCGGCCGTCACCCCGGCCACCGCGAGCAGCACCAGGGCGGCGAGCCCGGTGCGGTCGCGGCCCGCCCCGCAGTGCACCACCACACCGCCCCGCGCCGCCCCGCCGACCGCGGCCACCACCTCCGCCACCGCCCGCGGGCAGTGGTCCAGGTACGGCCGGAAGGCCAGCGGGGTGCCGTCCAGGCCGCCGAACCGGGCCCACCAGTCCGGGCCGGCCAGTTCGTCCAGCGGCACCCGCACCAGGTCCACGCCGTCCGGGCGCTCCAGCAGCGGCCGGTACTCCTCCTCGTTGCGTAGGTCGACCACGGTGCGGATGCCGTGCGCCTGCAGCGCGGCCCAGCCCTCGGCGGTCAGCCGGTCCAGGTTGTCGGCGCGGACGACGGCCCCCCGCCTCGTCCGCCGGCCGTCCCGGGTGGGCAGCCCGCCGAGCTCGCGCACATTGAGGCAGCCGTCCCACACCAGGCGCCGATCGTCCGTCATGTCCCGTTCCCCCCAGCCGTTGCGGGGGTCCCTGCGGACCCCCCGGAGATCAGACTCCCGGGGGTGCGCCGATGGTTCCCCGGGCGCCGCGCGCCGCCGGGGCCCGGCGGTTCAGGCGTCGAAGGACCACAGGTCGCGGCCGGCCGTGTCGCGGCAGCGGACGGCGCCGAAACGGGTGTCGCCGACCGAGAGGAAGCCGGTGGCCGCGCCGCGGAGCACCTCGCGGGCGACCGGGTCCGCAGGGGACCAGTCGCCGTACAGCCGCAGCACCCGCCCGGCCAGCTCCGTCCGGCGGATCGGGGCGACGTCGGCGAGCCGCAGTGCGGCGTTGACGTCCACCAGCTCCTCCGGTCCGAGGTAGCGCTCGGTGCCGCCGGAGGCCGTCTCCAGGCGGCGGATCAGTTCCGGCAGCCCGTAGTGGCGGACGGCTGCCACCGTGTCCTGGACGGCGACCGACCAGCGCGGGCCGGGGGTGATCTGCCACCACACGTCGCCGCCGACCGGCAGCAGCCGGCCGATCCGGGTCCGCCAGGACTCCAGGCCGGTGACGGCGTTCGGGTCCGGCCGCAGCGCCCGTCCGGGCCGGTCCGCCGCCCAGGCGGACTTGCGGGTGAGCCCGAGGTTCACGGTGTAGCGGACGACGTGGTCGTCGGCGCTGCCGACCTCGACGCCGAGCAGTGCCCAGTGCTCCTCGTCGGGCAGGGCGAAGGTGTGCCGCCAGCCGGTGAAGCCCATGGCGCGCAGGGCGGGCGCGAGGTGGTCGCGCATGCCCTCCGCGAAGAGCGTCCGGGCAGAGGTCATCACGGTGTCCTGAGGGTAGGCGGGTCCGGGGG
>NZ_JOAI01000032.1 GCF_000717715.1 Streptomyces sp. NRRL B-24484
GCCACGCGGTACGACAAGTTGGCCGTGCGCTACGAGGCGACCGTGCTGGTCGCGGCCATCAACGAATGGCTCTGACCAGCACTTTCGAAACACGCCCTAAGGCACAGGTCGTGTCCCATGAAGTGGTGTAGTGGTCGTGCGCCAACAGTCATGAAGTGGGCGGGAGTTCGTCTCGGCCAGGGTTGGCGGGGTAGATCTTCTCCATGCTGGCCTCGGGCAGGTAGCGGCGAGGGAACGCGATCCATTCGTCGTGCTCTACCTTCCTTCCTGGGCTCGCCCCAGCCATTCGTAGGGTTGGGGCACCCAGGGGAGCCGGGTGTGGCTGTCGTCGTGCTGCCGATCGTGGCTCGAGATGCTTGGCCGTCCGGCTCCCCACGACGACTCGGCCGCCGATTGGGAAGTGCGAGAAGGTCGCTGCGTAGAGCAATGCCGGCGAGGTCGTCCGTGGTACGCAAGGTAGGAACGACCTGATGGAGCACGATGAGCCGGATATGGGTGGGAACCGACTGCGGCAAGACCCACCACCACTGCCTGGTCCTCGATAGTGAGGGCGAGGTCCTGTTGTCGCGGCGGGTGGCCAACGACGAGCCGGAGCTGTTGCAGGTGATCGCCGACGTGCTGGGCCTCGCCGGCGGCACTGCGGTGACGTGGGCCCTGGACATGACGGGCGGCGAGCCCAACCTGCTGATCGCGTTGCTGGCCGCCCACGGCCAGGAGCGGGTCTATATCCCCGGTATCGCGGTCAACCGAGCCACCGATGGCTACCGCGGCGCGGGCAAGACGGACGCCCGCGATGCCCGGGTGATTGCTGACCAGGCCAGGATGCGCCGCGACCTGCTGCCCGTCCGCCTCGATGATGAAGCTGTCGTCGAACTGCGTCTGCTCACCGACTACCGGGCCGACCTTGTCGCCGAGCGGACCCGTGCCACCAACCGCCTGCGCTCCCTGCTGAACAGCATGTTCCCCGCTCTGGAACGGGCTCTCGACCTTGGCAACACCGGGCCGCTGCGGCTGCTGACGGGCTACCAGACGCCGGCGGCGATCCGTCGCGCGGGCGCCCGACGCCTCGCAACGTGGTTGCGGAACCGGAAGGTCTACTCCCCGGACGCTCTCGCGGCGAAGGCCGTCGAGGCCGCCGGGCGGCAGCACACCGCCGTCGCCGGGGAGAAAGCGATCGCGAAGATGGTCCACACCTTGGCGGAGGAGGTGATGGCCCTCAACGAGAAGATCACCGAGACCGACGAGCTCATCGAGGGCCGGTTTCGCGAGCACGAACTCGCCGAAGTGATCAGCTCCATGCCTGGAATAGGTCCGACCCTGGGGGCTGAGTTCCTCGCCGCTGTCGGCGGCAGCCTGGACGCCTTCCCCACGGCGGACCGCCTCGCGGCCTTCGCCGGCGTGGCTCCGGCTCCCCGGGACTCGGGCAAGGTCAGTGGCAACCTGCACCGCCCGCAGCGCTATCACCGGCGCATGCAGCGCGTCTTCTATACCTCCGCGCTGGTCAGCATCCGTTGCGATCCCAACTCCCGTGCCTTCTATGACCGCAAGCGCGCCGAGGGCAAGCGGCACGTCCAGGCCGTGCTGGCCCTCGCCCGCCGCCGAGTCAACGTTCTGTGGGCCCTGATTCGTGACGGCCGGTGCTACCAGGTCACACCGCCCGTCACCACGGCGGCTTGACATCAGCATTGGGAAGCATCTCGAACAGCACGGCGGTGACCAGCCGCAGGAGCGCGTCGTCGTTGGGGAAGACCTGGACGACGTCGGTGCGACGCTTGATCTCGCGGTTGATCCGTTCCAGCGGGTTGGTGGACTGGATCTTCTTCCAATGTCGTTCGGGGAAGGCGGCGAAGGCGGTCAGGTCGTCCTTGGCCTCCAGCAGCATCTGGCTGACCTTGGGGAACTGCTTGCCGAGCATCTCGGCGACGGTGTCGAGCTGGGCCCGGACCGCGGCTTCCGCCGGCTGGGCGAAGATCGTGCGGATCGTCGCGGCGACCATCTCACCGGCATCCTTCGGGATCACCGCGAAGGCGTTCCTCAGGAAGTGAACCCGGCAGCGCTGGTAGGCGGCGCCGAGCATGACCTTGCGGATCGCCTTGACCAGACCGCTGTGATGGTCGCCGATGACCAGCCGGACCCCGGCCAGCCCGCGTTCGCGTAGGGAGCGCAGGAACTCGGTCCAGAACATCTCGGTCTCGCTGTCGCCCACCATCAGGCCGAGCACTTCCCGGCCGCCGTCCTCGGTGATGCCGGTGGCGACGACCACGGCCCGGGAGACGATCTGGTGGTTCACCCGCGCCTTGCAGTAGGTCGCGTCGAGGTAGACGTAGGGGAAGCGGGTGTGGCCGAGCGGCCGGTCGCGGAAGGCGGTGAGCTGTTCGTCCAGGTCCTGGCAGATCCTGAAGACCTCGCTCTTGGAGATCCCGGTGTCCGCGCCGAGGGCCTTGACCAGGTCGTCGACCGAGCGGGTGGACACGCCCAGGACGTAGGCCTCCATGATGACCGCGTAGAGCGCCTGGTCGATCGCCTCGGCCTCGATCAACTCCTGCAGCATCCGCTGGGCGAGCGCCCTGATCAACTCGATTCCATCCGCCGTACGCAATGACTCCATGAGGCGGAGTAGGTCAGACTGGGACAAGGCCATCGCGCACCTCTCACTCAACGAGCCTTCCTACTCGGAGAGTTGCGCGATGGCTCCTTCATGACCAGGGGTTACACCAAGATCCCTGCTACACCACTCGGCGGGACGCCATCAAGGCACATTTCCAGCCGGCAGGACGCGGTCCGGGACTCACCCCCGATCAGACCTCACGTCCCGGCGTCAGCGCTCAAGCCCATCAAGTGCACCTTTCCGCCAGCTGCGGCTCTCGGCGACGTCGGCCAGGATCGTTCGATCCAGCGGACCGGTGTGGTGCCTGGTGCAGGAGGCAGAATCGAAGAAGAGCCGACCTCTACGTGAGCTGTGGGCCCGGTTCGTCCGTCTCCGTGCGCCCAGGAGGACATCATGGATAAGAACGCTGCAGGCCCAGCCGATCCCGAGGTCCTGCACCGAATCGAAGTCCGGCGCAAGCAACTCGGGATCGCGGAGGAGGAGCTGGCACGCCGGGTGCGCATGTCACCGGCCTACTTCCACGATCTTTTCGAAGCCCCAGCCGACTTCGACCCGGGCGGCCTGCTGCGCATCGCAACGGAGCTGGGCATGAGCTACGGGGAACTGGTGGAAGGCCGCAGCGACGCTCCTCCCGGACAGCATGGGCCAGCCCAGAACCCCGTTCTCATGAGACTGGCATCCGGGGAATGCTGGGGGCAACTAGGCACCCATGGAATCGGCCGAGTTGCCATCTGTGGCCATCAAGGCCCTGCCGTGCTTCCGGTGAACTACCTCGTCGACGGCACGACGATCGTCTACCGGACCGACCCGGCGCGGGCTGCAGCCGTCGGGCCCGGCGACGAGCTTTCCTTTCAGGTGGATCACTTCGACGAGTACCAACGTGGTGGCTGGAGCGTCCTCATCACCGGCACGGCCGAGCACGTGGACGATCCGGATGTCGTCCAGCATCTCGCTGCGCAACCCGGCGGAGAGTCCTGGGCTGGTGGTGACCGACGCCTGTGGATCCGCATCATTCCTTCCGAGATCAGCGGTCGTCGGGTGCACGGTCTGTGACACGCCGGGTGCCATCAGGGGCTGGTCCCACCGATACCGCCGGATACAGTGGGCTGCATCCCGCGGTGCATTGCGTCCGCGCGCGGCCGGCGGCGTCAACGGCTGGTCTACCCCGTAGCGAGCGGATGTGCGATGGCGGGGTACGGCGAGCCAGGTCCCGCAGCCACTCGACCGGGTGCACGTCCTCCTTGCGCATCCCCGCCGCCAGACGCGGTCGACGGGCACCTCGCTGAAGCGCTGGTTGTCGATCCGCGGTCACGAACAGGTTCGGCCGATCCACCAACCACCACAGCGCCCGCGCCTCAGCCACGGTGCGCGCGTATCGTGCGCCAGCCTTGGATCCACCTCGATCGACACCCGCCCGTCGGGCCGTCGGTGGCCTCGCACACCGATCGCAGCACGTCACAGGCCCAGCGCACATCGGAGGTGGTCAGCATGCGCAGCGACTCCTCCATCCCACCCGGCGGGAGGCCAGCTCGCTGATCTGACGGTCATAGCGGTCGCTGCCCCCGATGGCCCGGGCGAAGATCGTCGGGTTGGTCGCCACCCCGACCACGTGCCGCTCGCGCACCGTTCGGGCCAGGCTGGCGTCGACCAGCCGTTCCCGGCTCAGGTCGTCCAGCCAGATCGACACCCCGGCCTCGCTCAGCCGGTAGACCATGTCCTCCTCCGCGCCCCTGGGGCAACACGGGCAGGCACCCCTCGGCCAGCATCACCGCCCCGGCGCGGCAGCGCAGGTCGAAGAACGCCCATCCCGGTGATCCCTACAGAGGTCACTGTCCGTATACACGCGGTGGAGACATTCGGCAGAATCGAGTATTGCTCGCCGCCAGCAGCCGGTGATCGCCGTGGACCGGTCCGCATCCAACAGTCTGCGGACCGTGGTGCGCTGGCACCCCATTCTCGGCTGGTCCGAGGAGCAGGTGTGGAAGCGGATCGCCGAGTCGGGCGTGCGCTACCACTGGGCGCACGACGCCGGCATGGAGAGATTGTCATGTTCATTGTGTGTGCTGGCCACACAGAAGGACTTGGTCCTCGCCGCGCGCCTGCGCCGGCCGCTGGCGGCGGAGTACGCGGAGGCGGAGAAGCGCATGGGACATCGGTTCCAGGCGGCACGGTCGATCGCTTCGGTGCTGGCGGAGGCCGATGCACTGAACGCGGAGTTCGGGCCGGTGACCTGGCAGCGGGGTGACGCGCTGCGTCGGCACCTGGGCGAGGCGTACGCGCGTTCCTACTTGGCGCTGGCCGCATAAGCGCCTTTCAATTGTGGTATGCTTCTAACTGTCGGCAAGGGCCGGCCCCGGGCGGTGGTGGCACACCGCCCGGGCACTCGATCCAAATCCTTAACCCACCCGGGAGGACGCATGTCCACCACCGAGACCGTGGAGCCGCCCGACGTGGGCGTCCGCCTCGACGTCCAGTTCCACCGCCGCTCCCCCACCCTGCTGGTCCTGCAGGCCACCGTCGTACTGCCCTGGGGCAGGGAGCAGTTTGCGTTGGCGATGCCGACCGCACCGCAGGGAAGCGCCGCGTGGCAGTGCGCCCAGATCGCGCTGTACCTGCACACGGTCCGCGAAGGTGCTGTCGAGCCGGGCGCGGCCGCCCTTCGCGATTTCCTGATCGCGCGGCCCAGCGCGCCGACCTTCGTGTGGGACTACCGACGTGAACCGCTGCACGACAGGCGAGTGGAGTGCCTGCTGAACCTGGTGGTCGAACCGCATTCCAAGGGGGTATGGCCGGGCGCGTCGCTGGTGGTCATCGAGTGCGAGCGGGGCCCGGCCGGGTTCTACCGGAAGCGGAGCTGGGGAGGAGCCCGCGAGATCGCCAGGGAGGCGCTGGGCGAGATCGAGGGTGAGCGAGACGCGCTGCTCGCCCTGAGCAACCGGCTGAAGTCCCCCGCCCTGACGAGTCTGGCCGAGGACGCGGCCGCCCTGGCCGACCAGGTCGCCCTTGTGTGGCAGGCGGTCCATGGCGACGAACAGCGAGCCCACGCCAAGCGCGCCCGGGCTGCGGTGCGCGGCGCCGCAGCGGTCGAGCCCGAGGAGCAGACGACGATCCTTCTCTCCCCCGAGGCCCCGCTCGTCCTGAACGGCACCATTGCCCATGTGTCGCAGGTCGAAGACAAGGGGGAGAAGGTCACACGGCTCCTTCTTGAGCCCGACAAAGTGCACCGGGAGGACCTGGCCGCCGTTCCCGGGCAGTTGATGTGCCGCCTGGAGGGTCGGCTCGCGGACCAGGCCGCCCGGTCCGGGCTTCAGCCGGGCGACCGGGTGGCGGTCTGCGGCCGCCTGGAGGTCCGCCATTACCGCGCGTCGGACGGGATCCCGCGCTCGGGCCTCGTTCTTGCCGCCGAGGGCTTCGGCTTCGGCGCCTTCACAGGCTGACCCAGGAGGAGGGCTTCCGGCCGCGTGGGCCGGCCGGGGTTTCCGGCGGCCGGCCCACGCTTGCCAGGCATGTCCACCGCGGGATACCGGGGCCTGCACGCACCGTTCCGAGCCCCACCTCGGTCGTCCCGCAGTACTCAATTATGGGATCTGCTGCTCAGTACGGCCGGCGCCCTACCGGAAGGCAGGCAAGGCCAGCATGGCGCGATTCCGCACGTCAGGGACGGGATTCTCCGAGCCAGTAGCACTTGATCATCGCGGCAAGGGCCTACCGGTTCAACGGCCGGCCTCGCCTGCCCACTTTCGCAAGACTCTAAATGTGGTAGCTTCTACCTGTCGCCCGGGGCATGTGGCCCCACCTCATCGTGAAGGAGCCCTCAATGATCCCCGCCGGCCACCTGCCCGCCGACGACGAGACCGCCGCCGGCCTGTTCGGCCTGAGCGTCAGCCGCTACCGAGCCAACAAGACCTGGGAGCAGTTCCCCACCACCGTCAAACCCCTGCAGCGGCAGGGTGCCAAGGCCCGCATCTACGATCTGGCGCAGCTGACGGTCGTAGCCCGCAACGCGAAGGCCACCAAGGAAGCCGCCAAGAAGGGCGAGGTCGCCTTCCAGGAGGAGATCCCGCTGATCTCGAGGGACCCGCAGATCCTGGTAGCGGGCGCCGCGGTCCCGACCCTGAAGGACGACGTCGAGCTCCAGGCCGGCGACCTCCTCGACCGCGACGAGGCCTACGCAGCGATCCCGGAGGCAAACCGGCCGGCGTTCAGCACCTGGCTGAGGATGATCGCCCCGCCCAGCGGCGGCGCCAAGACGGAAGGCCCCGAGCCGACCCAGATCCTCAGCGGCAACAACCGCCTCTGGTCCTACGGGGCGATCCTCGACTGGAACTCCAAGCGGACTCCGGTGCACGCCACCGGGCACGGCTACCACCGGCCCAAGGGAACCAAGGAGACGAAGCCGCGGGCGCACGTCGTGGCGCGCACCGAGGAAACCCGCCGGCTGCTCGCCGAGAACCCGGGCCTGACGAACGAGGACCTCGCTGCCCGCCTCGAAGTCAGCGTCCGCACCGCGGAGAAGTACCGCGCCGCGGCCGAGGAGCTCTGACGCCGGCGCCGGCCCGCACGGCCGCGGGCAGCGCCGGCACCTAGAACTCACCGCCCCATCAACTCGACGCACGGGTGCCTGACCTGGCCAGATACGCAAACTCACCGGTCATGCCCAAGCAAACTCACCGGGCGCAGCTGCGCCTGGCGGCGTTCTCACCGCCGAACTCACCGACGGGTGATCCCGACTCGTTACCCGGGCTGCGGGCGCCGGGGAGGTTTCCGGTGAGAGCGACGGGGTTTGCTGCGGTGTCACGATGTCGAGCTACCGCAGGGGCACCCCTTGTACGACCGAAAGTTCTTGTGCTCGCTGTTCATGCACCGGATGGCGACCGCCGCGCAATTGCACGAGCTGGTCTCCCCCGATGCCCACATCACGCGCACTCGGCGCCGGCTGAACGAACTCCGTCGGCAGGGTGTCGTCGACCAGGCCGTGGTCGATCGGCGGAAGGCCGTTTGGTACCTGACCGAGCGCGGCCGCACGATCGGGTCGCGCCTCGACGAGCTCGACCACCGTACGAGCCCACCGGCACCGGAGGACCCGTTCGAGGCGAGGATGCGCAGCGAGCACACCCTGGCGGTACTGGACGCACATCTCGCGTTCCTGCAGGACGCGCGCCGTCGCGGCGACGAGTACGGGTACTTGGACTGGGAGCCCGAGATCTACCACCGGGTCGTCGAGCAGGGAGCGGACGCTCTGATCGCGGACGCCCTGATGCGGTACACCGTCGTGGACCCGGAGCGGGAACTGCACCGGGCGTTCATCGAAGTGGACCGGGCGACCATGTCGTCGGAGTCACTGGCTCGGAAGCTGCTCGCGTACGCGCGGTTCCACCAGCTGGTTCCGACGCCGGTGCGGCAGCGAGGGTTTCAGGCCCAGTCCTCGGTGCCGGTGTGGAAGAGCCACTACCCGGCCTACCCGCGGATCCTCTTCGTCCTGGCCGAGGGAGGGCCGGCGGCTCAGGCGCGCCGCATCCGGGACCTGCAGGCGCTGGCCCAGTCGAGCCCGCTGGTCGAGCTGATGTTCCAGACGGTGCGCGCCGGGGTGGCGAGCTTGAAGGAAATGCAGGAGGCAGGGCCGTCGGCGCCGGTGTGGGCGTCCCTGGTGGATCCGCAGCGAGCGAGGTGCGGGTGGATGGAACTGTGACGGGCCGCTCCCGGAGCTGAGGTCCAGCCCCTACCGCTGATCGGTGCGGGCAGGGACGAGGCTTCGACACCCGCTGGGTGTCGGGCCGACGGACAGGACGAACCATTGGCAACGTGGACAGGAGATACAGGATGAGCCACGCACTCCAGATCAACGCCGACATGACTGTCGCGAGCGTCGAGCTGCCCGATGAGCCTGCCCTGCGACAGCGGGCAATCGCGGCGCGGCTGAGCGGTGCCGCGGACCAGGCCGTGTACCACCGGCAGGCGCTGATGTGGGTTCACGGAAACGGCGCCCGCGAAGGGTTGCCGGCGAACTTGGTGGCGACCGCAGTCGCCAGTGCCTGGCGCGGACTCGACGTAGGCGCCTCCTACTTCCTGCACGGCCGTGTCCTGGTCACTGGGGCGGCGAACGGTGACGCCGGCCCCCTGGAGGAGAAGCTCGTCGGGCAGGTGTGCGCCGTTGCGGCGGCGGTCACCGCGCAGATGGCCGCCTTCCGGACATCACCGCCAGCATCGAACGAGGCGGCGTGGGGTGCGATCGTCCAGCGGGCCTTCGAGGCCGTGGCGAGTCTGAAGAGTCCGGCGTAGGGCAGCCCGCCCCGATCGAGCGGGGTTCATGCGGGGTTGGTGCGGGAGCAAGTGGGCCGTTCCGCTGTCCGAGAGGTGAGTTCAATGCGCTGCGGCTGTGGCCGGGACCTGGTGGGGTCCCGGCCACAGCCGCATCAACGGGCTGCTGGAGGTCGTGGGGCGGCCTGGCGGGCAGGCCGTGCCCGACGGTCGGAGGAGCGCCGGCTGCCGGGAGCTGCGCAGCTGGCGGCGTGTGGGGGCGGGGCTGGGGGTGCGCCGGACTGATGTGTCGGATGGTCCGGTGGGTGGTGTCTGGTTCCGGCCAGCGACGCCGGGAGCTGCGCCTCAGTGGCGAGCTGCAGCAGGTACTTGCCGAGCATGACGGCCTGGTCCAGTTCCGGGCCGATGCCAGCCGCGCCTGGGCGGAGGACCGGTTGGTTGGTCGACCTGGTCCCGCTCGCCCGCCGGTACCGCCAGCACCTGCAGCTCGGCGACGACCTGGTCGACGCGCTCCACAGGATCGAGGACTTCGCGGACCCACCGCGGCTGGGGCAGCGGCGCCGACCCGCGCGCCGACGGCCACGTGCCGCCGACCCGCAACGGGCACCAGGTGCCGTGGGGCGTCGACCCGGACGTGCCAGCCCGCGGCCCCATGCGGACCCGGCACGACATCTGGGCGATGCTGCGCCGGCACTTCCCCGGCTCCAAGTCGTCCCGGTGCACGGTCGCGGCGAACGAACTCGTCCGCCAGGTCCTGGAGCCAGCCGTCCAGCCGCGCGAGGCGAACGAGCTGCGCGCCGCGATCTCGGAGGCCGTCACCGCCGGCATCCGGCGGCCGCTGGAGCAGCACGATCAGCAGTGGGTGGTGGAGTCCATCCTGGGCCAGGTCGTCGTCGGCCTGGCTGGCGACCGAAACCTCCTGGCCGCGGCTGTAGCCGACGTGCTCCCCTTCCACCAGGACCACGACGGAACCTGCCCGGAGTACGGCTCACCGAGCCCGTGCCCACCCTGCGGGCGGTCGGCGGCCTGGCCGAGCGGCCACGGGCGGAGGCTGTTCTGCCCGTCAGCGGATAGTACGGAGAAGCGGCGTGGCCCCCGGCCGGTGTGGACGGCGGGGGCCACGCAGGCCTTCGGGCACTCCATGACGCGCCGCGCTCGACCGTCTGGGACTGCGAGCGGGCTTGACCTCGCCCGGGTGCCGCGAAGAACCACGGCCCGCCGGCAGGCGGCCGCGGTAGCACCGTAGCCCACGGGTCCGACAACGCCCGCCACTCAATCGGATGACGCAGCGCACGAAGCGCAGCCCCAACGACCGGCGCCGCCGATACTGTCCGGCCGTGACCTCCACTTCCATCACCCCCGCGGGCCGGGGCGTTGCCGCTACCCGGCTGGCGCCGGCCGCCGGCATCCTCATGGCTGCCGCCGTGTGGGGCTACGTCGGGTGGGACGCACTCCCCGCCCTCACCGAGCACGGCCAGCTCAGCACCATCGAGGCGTACGGCGCAGCCGCCGTGCTGCTCACCCTGGCCTGGTCGGCCGGCCACCAGCTGCACGTCGCCGGCCGCCGACTGCTGATTCTGCCGACCGTGGCCCTCACCGTCGTTCTGCTGCACATCGCCCACCACCGCGAGCAGGGCGCCGAGTTCTTCTACGGCTGGGCGCCGGCGTTCGGCGAGGGCACCGCGTTCGTCATGCTGGGCGTTGCCATGCCCGCCTTCATCGCCGGCACGATGTGGCGGCCGGACACCGAGACGAAGGAGACCAAGGCGTGAGGGTGCCCTGCAGGGCCCCGGTCCTGGCCGCGACGGTCGATGCCGTCCTGCAGGCCGCCAGATTCCAGCCGCACCAGGGCCTGGACCGGCGGGACGGCGCGGTCGTGCCCGCCCGCTCCGGATACGTCCTGGAGCCGGGCGACCGACTCGGAAGCCTGCGCCTGTCCTACACCGACATCGGCTGCGACGAGGACGTGGAGAGCGTCGCTCACCTCGACATGCGCAACGCGCTGAACGCCGCCGACGGCCTAACCGCCGAGCAGATCGACGCCTCCGGGGCCCGCAACGTCGCTGTGCACATCACCGCCGACCGGGCCGCGACAGCCGCCGACGTCGAGCTCCTGGACGCCGCCCGCGACCGGTGCCTAGTCCGCCACGGCGGCCGCTGGCGCACCACCAGCGTTGCGGCGGACAACCGGCCGGACGGCCAGATGCTCTCCGACCTGATCTTCGCCGGCTGGATCGCGCGGGGGAACGACGGCCACGCCGAGCTGACCGCCGACGGCGCAGCCGCCCTCGCAGCCCTGCAGACGGTGCCCTCCGTCGACCTCACCATCTGACCGCCTCGCCCGGCGGGTGCTCCACCCGACGCGGCCGGCGGCCTCCCTACACCGGGAGGGTAGCGCCGCCCCCGCGCGCGAGGTCTGGCAGACGGTTCCCAACAGCATCGCCCGGACAATGCTGCTGCAGCTGCTGATCACGGTGCGCTGGGGCGTCGGCTCCGACCACGGCTGGCTCACTCCCGCCCAGACCGTGGCGCTGGTGAGGCAGCTCGTCGTAGCCGGGACAGCCGTCTGGCCCGTCTCTGAGCCCGGGAGTTGGGCACACGTAGTGGCCGAAGGACGGGACCGCCCGGCACGGTGAGGTGTGCGGGGCGGTCACTTGGCCGACTGCGCGGACCAGCTGGCCGAGGCGGCCGCCGAGCTGTCTGCGGCAGCCTCGGCCCTGGCGTGCCGGCCCCGCAGGGCCGGGTGGTGCTCTGTCCGCGCGCCGCTGCCAGCGGCGCGGAAGTCCTCGAGCGTTCCCGCCCAGTGGGGCAAGGGCGGGGGCAGGCCTGCGGCTGCGCGCCGCCGACCGGTCACGGCCACCACTGCGGCGAGGAACGGGGTGGCGTAAGGGTCCATCAGCCGGGCAGCTCCGCGGGGCGGCCTTGGTCAGTCTCCGGCGGCAGGGCGGTGGTGATGAAGGCGCGCGCGGAGGCGAGGGCGGCGCAGACGGTGCGCAGGTGCTGGAGCGCCACGGCCGGCAGGACGGTGCTCAGCTCGTCGGCGGCGTCGAGCATTCTCACGCACCTGGCCATCACGACGCCGGCCGCCTGCCGCTGGTGATCGCCGACATCCGCCAGCAGTGCGGCGCCGACGTCGTCGCAGTGCTCGGCGAGCTGGAAGATCGAGCCGGCCGGCTTCTCCAGTGGAACGCCCCACCAGCGCAACAGATCGCTGATGCACACCAGCGCCTCGGCCGCGGTCAGCCGCGGCAGCCCGCTGAGCGTCCGCTCGGCCGGCCAGAACAGGTCCGGCCATTGCTGCGCCGGACCGGGGTTCACCGGGGCGGGAAGTCTCGCCTCTGCTGGCATCGGGACGTCGTGTCCTTCGGGTGTGGAGTGGTCGGAACGGGGAGGGCCCGGGGCCCCTCGGCCCCGGGTCCTCCCCGCGGGAGGTCGCGCTGCGCGCCCCCGACGGGAGACGTACGGGGCGTGCAGCGCTGTCCCGCCCGGTGGGGCGGGGTCTGGGTCCGGTGGCCGGCCGTGGTGAGGAGGATCGGCCGGCCACCGGGGCCGCGTAGTTGCCGTCGATCGCCCGCTCGCGGGCAACTACGCGCCTCAGCCGGCAAGCGCGGGGACCAGGTGCTGGCCGCGCGCTCGCCGGGGCAGCGCCGTCCCGCCGGGGGTGGGGATCGGCGCCAGGGGCCGCCCCGCGGGAAAGCCGCGGTGCGGGGTCTCGGGCTTGCTCTGGGCGATCGGCCGGAAGGTCTTCACCTGTGCCTCGTCGGGGCGGGGCCGGTCGGCCGCGATGTCGAACCAGACGACCTTGCCGGCGCCTTCGGGGTACCAGCCCCAGGCCTTCGCCAGGTCTTCGACCAGGGCCAGGCCGCGGCCGCTCTCCGCGAGATCGACAAAGGCCTGCTCGGGCCTCCGCGGGCTGTTGTCGGTCACGGTGACGTGCAGCCGGTCGTTCACCCAGGCGAGGCGGACGGTGCACGGCCCACCGGCGTGGAGGAGAGCGTTGGAGACAACCTCGCTGAGGCACACCTGCAGGTCGCTCAGGGCGTCCTGCGTAAGGGGAAGGTCGTGCTCCCGCGCCACATCGGCGGCAAGGTCCCGGGAGGCGCGGACGTCCTTGGTGGACTTCACGGGCCAGGAGTACCCCTGGTGGGGCCACAAGGGGCTCATCTGGACCTCCGACGGTTCTCGACGCGGGGATGGGTGGCGGCCGTTCATGGTGGTCTGCGCTTGGGGACGGGCGTATGACGGGGCGTCCGTGCTGCGGAGCGGCCGGCTTCCGTGACGATGTCGGGCCGCTCCGCAGCGCCGGGACCATTCCAGCGCCGGAGGCAACGGCCCGGCGATACAACGGAGCGGCCACTTAGCGGCCACTTAGCGGCCATATGCGTGTGGACAGGGCCTTTTCGGTACGGCGCCCCTGCCTTCGAGCAAGATCACGCAATAGGGTTGGTTCGTGACGATGTGTAAGGAGCCGGGATGAGCTCCCCCGGGCGGAACGAACTGCTCCTGGCCGCGCGGCTGCGCAAGCAGTGGATGACACAGGCCAGGGCCTGCCGTGAATGCACCGACGTGGGCAAGGAGTTGCTCGGCAAGCCCAGCTTCGAGATCAACCCGCGAAGCTGGCGCCGATGGGAATCGGCGAACCCCGGCGTCCCGCGTGATGACGCCGTTGCGGTCCTGTGCGCCGTCTTCGACACCACCCTCGACCGACTCGGCTTCGCCTTACCGGTCGACCTCTCACTGACTGGCGCATTCGGCGGCAGCGGGGCGAGTATCAGCACCGTGAACCGACGAGACGTCCTCACCACCGCCCTGAGCATGCCGTGGCTCTCCCCCTCCTCTCGCTCCACCGATGCCCCCCGCGTGGGCGTGGACGACGTCGAGGAACTGCGCGCAACGATCAGCGACCTCGACGCGATCGACCAGAGATTCGGCGGCGACCTCCTGTGGCGATCCGCCCAGCAAACCCTCCGCCAGGTCCAGTTCCTCCGCGACCGCGGCATCTACAGCGACGACGTCGGGACGGAGCTGCACCTCATCTCGGGCTCCCTCACCACCAGCCTCGGATGGTTCTGCTACGACGCCGAGCAGCAGGAGAAGGCGCGGGCCTACTTCTCCGAGGCCTTCAACACCGCCACGCTGTCGAGTGACAGGCCACTCGCGGTGCGCACGCTGTCGAACATGGCGCGGCAGGCCGTCGACCTCGACAAGCCGCGCGACGCCGTCCTGTATGCGCAGCACGCCGCTACCCTCGCCGACGGGTGGGCCCCCGCCCGGGTCCACGCGCTGCTCGCCGTGCGTGAGGCGCAGGGCTTCGCGCGGCTCGGCGACGCGGACAGCACCAGCGCGGCCCTGCTGCGGGCCTGGCGGGCGTTCGAGCGCGGCGCCGGCGACATGGATCCCGACTGGGCGGCGTTCCTGAACGAGGCCGAGATGGTCTGTCTCGAGGGGATGTGCCGCAGCGATCTCGGGCAGCACCAACGCGCCGTCGGCCTGCTGGAGCGCTCGGCGCAGATCCAGGACGCCGAGCACGGCCGGAACCTCGGCATGTGCCTGGTCCGTCTGTCGAACGCGGCCCTCGCAGCCGGCGACCTCGACCAGTCCATGGAGGCCGCGCAGGCCTCGATGCGGCTGATGGCCGGAGGCATGACGTCCACCCGGAACCGGCGTCAACTCGGCCTCGTCGGCCGCGGCCTGGCCAGCCACCGCAGCAACTCCCGGGCGCGAGACCTCGCCGCCGAGATCGCCGCCCACGCAGCCTGACCCCGAACCGAAGGAAGACCCGCACCTCATGCCCCACGAGCCCCTGCTCCTCCAGCACCACACCCCGGACTCCGCGAAGCAGCTCATAGACGACCTGGTCGCCGTGTACGCCGAGGTCTACGACGTGCCGCCCTACGCTGGCGACCCGTTCTTCGCCGTCGAGACCTACGAGGAACGGCTGCTCGCCGCAATCGAGATGGACGGCTTCGAGACCGTGACCGCCACCGCCCCGGACGGCACAATCCTCGGCTATGTCCATGGCGTCACCCTGCCCGCGGACCGGGCCTGGTGGGTGTCCCTCGGCGACCGCCGGCCGGACGGCATCCTCGGCGCCGCCACCGCCGGTGACGTGTTCTGGCTGCGCGAGCTCATGGTCCGGCCCGCGCACACCAACCAGGGCCTCGGCCGGCGCCTGCACGACGAGATCATCGCCGGCCGCGGGCAGTCCTGGACGACGCTGACCTGCATCATCGACAACCAGCCTGTACACGACGCCTACGTGCGGTGGGGGTACGAGATCATCGGCCGGATCAAGCACGCTGAGGAGTCGCCCGTGTACGACGCGATGATCCTGCCGAACTCGTAAGAACCGAACGTTCGGGCACGTTGCCAAGTGCTCATCCGGTGGTGCGATCATGCAGGAAAGGTGCCGGCATCACGGAGCAGAGGGTAGGCCGGTGAGGTTGCATCTCCGCAGGTCAACAAAGCGGGGCCGCCAACCGATCCGCCGGCCGCTCGGCGGCACGGTGTTGCAGCCGGCGGTGGGCGCAGACCACGGTGTTCGCGGCGACGCCGCGGTGCCCTCGGATGTCGGTCTGCACCGTGCGGAGCAGCTCGGAGACCACCGCACAGGCCTCGACCGCGGCGGCCGCGGTGTCGGCGACGGCCGAGGCACGGGTCTCGAGTGGCTCGGCGCCAGCCGGGACCGTCGCCGGGGCCAGGGCGACAACCGCGCGGCGCAGGTGCCGCGCGGCCTTGAGGACGGCCGGTAGAGCGGTCTCGTCCGCGGTCTCTGCGCGGTAGGCGATACTCACCGCGGCGGCCAGGTCCAGCGGCTCCTACGCGCTGCCGACAGGCCGGCCGTACGTGCCGTTAAGGCGCTGCCAGAGCAGCCCGGGAACCAGCTCGACACCGGTTACCGGGTGCGCCGGTCGCGGACGATCCTGGCTGCTCTTCGGCGCATCTCTGAGTTGCCTCATGCCCGCACCAAGGTGACGCCGTTTGAGGCCGACGCAATGGCCGGCTGGTTGGCGGTCTGGCCCTTGGCCGCGGCGTACTGGTCCAAGGCCCAGCGGGTGTAGGTGTGCTCCGCCCCATAGACGTGGGTGCTGGCCGCGACGAGGCGCGCCGAACGAGGCCGGGCCAGATCCGGTCGACCGAACATGATCTCCGCCTGTGCGTCCTGCCAGGCCAGCCGGTACCACAGTGGCGGTGTCGGCGGGCCCTGGGGGCGAGGCGGCAGTGCCGCGTCCTGCCGTGAGGGCGCTTCCGTCGAGCCACCGGCTTCTGCACTCCGGCGGGGCGCGGTGAGGGCGCCGAGCGCGACCCCGGCGAGGAACAGGAGCAAGGCGGTGGCGATGGTCAGGTGGTTCATGGCAGCCATCAGGTCCTCCTGGGCATGGTCGGGAATGCAGGCGAGCAAGGTGGGGGCTGAATCAGCCGACCGAGGGGGCGGGCCGACGCACGGCGGCCTGGGCCTGCTCCAGGCAGTCCGGGCAGAGTGCGACGTCGGGCTCTTGGCCGCGGCCGGGACGGCGGCAGGTGGAGATCGCGCAGCGCCAGGTGGGCTGCTGCTCCGGCACGAGCGCATCGGCGCTGTGGGGCATGCGCGCGGGGGTGGGCGCGAGGTCGGCGAGCGCCTCGATGTCCGCGGCGATAGCGGCCTCAGCTCGGAGGGCAGCGCGCTCGGCCTGGCGAAAGCCGCAGGCGGAGCAGTCGGCGCCGCTGGTCAGGATCACGCCACGCTCGCAGTCCGGCAGCTCGCAGTCGTGGCCCATCTCCAGGACGGTGGCCAGGAACCCCACCGGGCGCTTGATCGCGTAGGGGTCGCCCTCCGGCAGCAGCATGCGTTCGGGGCCCTGGGCTCGGAGCCAGCCGCCATGGACGCGGGCTTGGACGTGGGCGGCGGTCCGGCCACAACGCAGGAGGTCGCGGACCCGGTCCCGGATCAGCTTTGGGGTTCGCCCGCGCTCCCATAGGCCGAGGGCGTCGAGGACGGCGTAGGCCTCGCTCTCCCCAGTCAGTGGGCGCGCCGGTGTGGTGCGGGTCGTACGGGGTCGAGGGCTCTTGGTTGTCGTCGCGGCCGCGCCGCCCTTGGCGGAGTGCCCTTCCGTGCGGGTGCCTGCGCGCGTGCGTGCGCGCGCAAAACCACCCGTCACCTGGCCTTCGGCCGTCCGGAAGGCGTCTGGAAGAGGGGTGTAGACAGGGCTATAGATATTGGGCGTCGTGGGTGACGCCAGGGTCGCGTCACCCACGACGCCAGGGGTGGCGTCACCGGTGACGCCACCCTCCTGTGCGCGGGCTGCACCCAGGGCCCGGGTGCTGACCCCCTTCGGAACGCCGCCGCGGTGCTGGTAGCCGGCCCGCTTCTTCGCCTCCACCCGCTGCGCCCGCCGGGCCTTGGCGACGTCGGCCGCCTTGGTGCCGGGCGGCAGCGGGTCGCTCCAGACCGCGCTCCCCTGCCACATCACGCCGGCGTCGTGAAGGTGGTAGATCGAGGCTTCATGGTTGCCGGGGTGCAGGGGGTCCATCCGCTCCTCGACGGTGACCATTCCGGCGACCTCCATCTCGTCGAGGGTGCGGTCGAGAGTGGAGATGCTGACGCCGAGCTGGCGGGCCAGCTCGCGCCGGTAGGGGTGGCCGAGGGTGGTGTCGCGGCCCTGGGTGTCGGCGTAGCTGACGAGGATCGCGTACAGAGTCCGCGCGTTGCAGCTGTAGCGGGGGTCGCACATCCACCGGTTGGCGACCATTCCGAAGGGGAGGTTGCCGCCTCGGCGGACCTCCGGCTTGAGGCTCACACCGCCACCACCGATCGAGCAGGCGCCGGGCGGGCGTGGTCCCTGACGGGGGCAGTGAGCGTGGTGTGGGCGAGCTCTGCCAGACCGGGGATCGCGTCCGGCGCCGCGGGAACGGAGCAGCGGCTGCGGTGGTGGGAGGCGCTGACGAAGCAGGCCAGGGCGCGCTGGTGCTCGCCGGCCAGGACGTAGACCTGTCCGAGGATTTCGAGTGCCTCGGCGGTGTGGGGGTGGTCGGGGCCGTGGCGCCGGTCGGTGTCGTCGACGTGGAGGGTGGCCAGCCGGACGGCGTCCGCGACGCGGCGGGTGCGCAGGGCGGTCGCGATGTGGAGTCGGGCTACGGCGGTGGCTGTCGGCGGCGCTGCGGTTGTCGACGGTGCCGGCTCCGAGGCGGGTGGCGGTGTCGGAGCGGTCCGGGCGGGACGGCAGAGCGCGGCCCGGATGCGGTCGATGATGCTGGGGCGCCGGTGCTCGGTGCGGCCGGTGGCTGTGGTTCTGGTCATGGATGACTCCCCGCTCGTGGATCTTCGCGTTGAGTCAGAGAACCCCGCGGCTCTCACCGGTTTTCTGCCCAAGGAAGGGCTCTCACGTCACGGCTGCATAACGGGCGGGCGGTGAGTTCCTCGGTCCCGGTGAGTTGAGGTTCGGTGAGTTGGCGGCTGGCTGCCGAGCTGTGGTTCGCGGCGGGCGGCTGGCGCGGGCGGGCTCCGACGACGAGGGTGTCGGGCGGGTGCGTTCGCAGTCGCACAGTCGCAGCGTTCGGGCAGTCGCAGGGCGCCGTCGCAGGTGCAGTCGGAGGGTCCGGGCTGCATCCGGTGTTGCAGTGTGGGGTCGCACCCACGGGGCGCTGAACCGGTTGTGACGCGCCGTCGGGTGCGATCTGCAACGGCCAATGCAGTTACATGGAGTTACTGATCCTCGTCGCTGCGCGCCTGCGCACCCTGGTGGTGAACCTGCTTCCCGCACCGGCTGCAGATGTGCGATCGGCAGCCGTCGGCTCCGCCCGGATCGGGGTTAGTGGGCGATGCGTCCGAGGAGCGTGCCGGGACGCTGCACCGGCGATCGCAGGCACCCCTCCGTGCGGGCCAGGTCGTCTGCGCCGTCCGGTCGCAGCTGTCTGATGCGAGATCGCCGGTTGCCATCCGTAGCGGGTCGAGGATTGGTGACCCGGTGAGTTTCGGGGAGGCCGGTGACCTGGGTCGGTGAGTTTCGCGGGACACCGCCGGGAGGACCGGTGAGTTTCGGGTGCGGCTGAGACTGCGGGCCGGTGAGTTCGGCAGGACTGCCGAGGCGGAGCCGGTGAGTTTGGCTGCGGCGAGCCCGCCGGGGCCGGTGAGTTTGGTGCGCGGTGCCGGTGAGTTTCCCGTCCCAAACTCCCCATCGCAGGTCAGAGGGCTTGTGAGAACTCACCGGGCGGCGTTGTGCATCCGTTACCGGAAGGCGCGTTCCTGGGCAGAAAACCGGTGAGAGCCGCGGGGTTTCCTCATGTCGACAGCTTGAGTCGACCACCCGAGAGGGACCCGATGCCCGTGTTCTCCTTGCGCCGGAATCCGCCTGACGCGGCGTCCGGCGCTCCGACGCTCGCAGCAGATCAGCTGCGCCGCCGGGGCCGGCTGGCCCGCGTCGGCCGCTACGTTCTGTGGGCCTCCATCGCGTGCGGTCCTGTGGCGCTGGTGGCCGTCGTTCCGCTGGCGTCCGCGCTCGGCCAGCCCGTCGTCCAGGCGGCGCCGCCTGCTCCCACTGTGATCCCCGCGCCGACCGGGTACGCGGAGGTCTTCGTCGATCTGTGGCTGCGAAGCAGTGCGCAGTCGACCACTGCGACGGATGCGGTGCACTCGATGGCCCCGGGCGTCGACCTTCCGCAGCCCTCCGACAAGACTCCGATGTCGGTACAGAGAGTAGTCGCTGTGCGATCGCAGCCGATGGGTGGTCGCACCTGGCTGGTGACGGTCGCAGCGACGATCAAGGTCACTGCAACGGCTGATGCAGCGGACTCAGCGCAGCCGTCGCAGCAGCCCGGGTCGGTGTCGCAGCCGGGGCAGTCGCAGCCCGGCCGCGGGTCGCAGCAGGCCGACTCGCTGACCGTCCGGTACTACGCGGTGCCGGTGTCGATGGTGCGCGGTGCTTCGAGCGGAGGGGCTCCCGATGCTCTGGCCGTCACGTCGGTCCCGGCTCAGGTGGCCGGCCCGCTGGCGCTGTCCGGCAGCGACGGGACGACCGGGCCCTACGGCACCCAGGTCCAGCAGGGCCCGCTGCAGCAGGCGGTCTCCGAGTACCTCACCGCGTACCTGAGCGGTGTCGGCGAGTCCTCCCGCTACTTGTCTCCCGGTGTGAAGATCCCGCCCGCCGGAGCCGTCTACCGCAAGGTCGAGCTGCAGACGCTGTCCGCCCGCACAACCGTGCCCGTGGCTCCTGCCGACGGCGCGGTGCTCGACGTCCTGGCCGAGGTCCGCGCAACCGACGCCGCCGGCCAGTGGCCGCTGGCGTACCCGCTGCAGCTGAAGGCCCGCGCCGGCCGCTGGGAGATCGCCGCCGTCGCACCCGCCGCTCCCGCGGCCTCCCCGTCCTCTTCCGCTTCTCCGGCTGCCCCGGCGCCGACCGCTTCTCACGAGGTGCACTGATGAACACCCACGACGTCATGCTGGCCGGCGCGCTCAAGAACATCGGCGACTCCTGGTCCGTGACAGCCCTGGACTGGGTCAGCAAGTTCCTGATGGTCGCCCTGGTGCTGGTCTGCCTGGTCCAGGTCATCCGCAAGATGTCCATCAAGGCCGGCCTGGGCGCGGTCATCGGACTGGTGCTCTGCTGGGCGGTCTTCTCCGGCCGCTACTCGCTGAGCAACATCGTCGAGACCGAGTTCAAGGACCCCGGCGCCAGCCAGTCCTCCGTCCAGGGCATGGGCGCCGTGCGTGAGCTGCCCCCGGTCTTCCAGGGCCGACTGTGAGCAGCGCCGCGCAGCCCAAGGTCGGGCGCAGCTACACCCGGGCTCGTCGGCACCCGTGGGTGCTCGGCCGGCTGGGCGACTTCCGGCTCCCGATGGGGCCGTACACGCCGCCGCAGCTGATCATCGCCTCGGTCGGTGCGTTCTTCCTGATCAAGACCGCTACCTGGTGGGCGCCGACCTTGGGCCCGTTCCCGGTCGTCGTCTGGGCAGTGGCGATCTGGGCTGCGCGGCACTCGCGCGTCGGTGGGCGCTCGTTCGGCCCCGCCGTCCTGGACGCGGCCGCCCTGATGGTCGCGCCGCGAGGCGGCCGAATCGGCGGCCGGCCAGTGCGACCGGTTCCGGCGGTCTGGCTCCGCGGGGGGTTCGGCATCGAGGAGGCCGACGGCGAGGAGGAGATCCGCACCCTCCAGGCAGCCAGGTCGGCCACCACCACTGAGGTTTCCACCCCGGTGCCGGTCCGTCCGAAGAGGCCGACTGCG
The DNA here is from genome assembly GCF_000717715.1 of Streptomyces sp. NRRL B-24484. Classification (GTDB taxonomy): domain Bacteria; phylum Actinomycetota; class Actinomycetes; order Streptomycetales; family Streptomycetaceae; genus Kitasatospora. The sequence goes on from NZ_JOAI01000032.1 coordinate 21,064, forward strand.
CCCGCACCGGCGAAGGCCGCTCCGGGTGTGCCGGCCCGGACACGCCCCCAGCGTCCTGCTCCGCCGGCGCCTGCCCCGTCATCTCGGGGCCGGAGCCGCCGCCACGCGGTTCCCGAGGCCGCGCCGCCCAGCGGTCCGGCCCCGACCGCACTCGAACTTCTGCTCGCCGGCGCGGCGAGCGACAGCACCACGACGAACGCAGCGAGGGGGACTTCCCGATGAGGGTTCCGATCCGGCACATCCACGGTCACCTGGTGTGGTCCACGGCTGGCACCGTTTGGGCGATGTGGCGCCTGCAGCCGATTGGCTCGCGGTACGCGCCTGCCCTGGAGCGCGAGGAGATCCTCACCCGCGTCACCTCCCTGGTGAGGTCCCTGGAGGGCGCCGCCCGGCTGTACTCGCTGTGCGCCGCGGTCGACCCGGGAGAGGTTGCGCTGCGTATGACCGAGGGCGTCGACACCGCTCGCTTTCCGGCCGCGGCTGAGACCGCGCACGCCACCCTGCAGCTGCTCGACGGCGCGGAGATGCACCGGCGGACCCTGTGGCTCGCCCTGCCGCTGCGCGTCGGTGACCGCGGCGCCCAGCTCGCGGCCGTCGCCAACTCCGCCTGGGCGCAGCTCGGCGAGTCGGTCGGCGAGCCCGCTCCGCCGGTCTCCCGGGAGGAGGTCCGTGCTTATCGGGCGGCGGCCGCGCAGGTGGAGGCCGGCTTCGGTGGCGGGCTGACGATGCGTCGGGCCACGCCGGCCGAGATCGTGTGGATTCACGAGCACTCGGTGCGCCGGGGCATGGGTGAGCCGCTGCTGCTGGAGGCCGAGCGGTCGGGGCTTCGCGGCGGTCGGATGCTGAACGGGGTGCTGCGTTCCCCTTCCTATGCCGACCTGGGTCAGGTCCGGCTGCAGGAGGGCGGGCAGAGCACGAGCCCGGCGGTGGTGCGCGGGGTTCGCTCGTTGGCGAACCGCGTCGCCGGCGCGGCGTTCAACCGGCTCTGGCTCGAGGTGGAGACGGAGGAGGGGTTCGGCTACCAGGCGCACCTGGCGCTGACCGAGATCCCGCGCCGTGTCGCTGCCCGCTCGGCGGACGTCCTGGCGCAGCTGGAGCAGCTCGATTACCCGGTCGACGCGGTGATCGACCTCAACATTGTCGACGGGGCGAAGGCCCGGCAGCAGATCGCGAAGAAGAAGCGCGAGCTGATTGACCAGGCCGAGCAGTGGTCGGCGCACCCGGAGGGCACCCCGAACTCGATCTTCGGCTCTGCGGAGGAGCTGGGCGAGGAGGAGGCGCTGCTTGCGGCGAGCAGCGTGGAGCGCGAGGTGCAGTCGGTGACCGTGCTGAGTGTGTGGGGTTCGCAGCCGGAGGAGTGCGACCGGCGGGCCCGCGACCTGAAGGCGCAGCTCGCCGGTGTGAACTACAAGGTGGTGCGGCCTCGCGGTTCGCAGGCCAGGCTGTTCGCGTTCGGCCTGCCCGGCGCCGGGCCGACGGCGCGGCTGCGGGAGTACACCCAGTACCAGCTCACTGAGGACTGGGCGATGGGCGGCGCTCTGACGGGCGGTGACATCGGTGACGTGATGGGGCCGATGGTCGGCATCAGCCGGGACACCGGTACCTGGCGGCCGCTGCTGATCGACCTGGCCGGCGCCGTGCTGCGCAACGTGTCGGCGTCGCTGGGGGTGATCGGCGACCTGGGCAGCGGCAAGTCGGTGCTGCTGAAGATGCTGACGGTCGGCCTGGTCGACCGTGGGCACCGGGCGATCGTGGTGGACCGCACGCCGCTGCGGGAGTGGGACGTCTTCGCCCGGGCTGCGGCGCCGGGCCGGTGCCAGGTGATCGATGCCGCGGAGGCGAAGCTCTCCCTGGACCCGCTGCGGGTGCTGCCTGCCGGGCAGGGTGAGCACGCCGCCTTCAGCTACCTGACGCTGCAGCTCGGGATCGGTCCGATGACTGTGGCCGGCGCGGTGCTCGACCGGGCCGTCAAGGCGGCCGCCCGCTCGGACCGGCCGGCGATGGCCCGGGTCATGGAGGAGCTCGAGGCCCTGGCCGGCGAGGAGGGTCCGCGCGGGCAGGAGGCGCTGGGCGTCCTGGACATGCTGCGGATCGTCTCCGACGCTCCTCTGGCGCGCCTGGTGTTCGACGAGTCGCTGCCCGCGCTGTCGCTGAGCGGCGACCTGAACGCCGACCTGGTTGTCATCACCACCCGCGGGCTGAAGCTCCCGCCGAAGGAGGCCCTCGGCAATCCGGAGATTCTCCGTGCGCAGCCGCTGGAGGCGCTGATCGGCCGGGCCGTTCTGTACCTGATCGCGGCGGTGGCCAGGCAGGTGGCGTTCACCGACCAGAAGCGGTTCTGCGCGCTGGTCTTCGACGAGTGCTACTGGCTGACGAGCAGCCACGAGGGGCACTCTCTGGTCTCCGAGGTTGTCCACGACGGCCGCAAGCACCGCGCCTCCGTGATGCTCGGCGGCCACGACCGTGACGATCTGGGCGACGAGACGGTCCGCGGTCTGCTGTCCTACCGGTTCCTCGCCCGCACTGCCGACCGGGAGCTTGCCCGCAAGGGCCTCGCGTTCCTGGGCCTGTCCCCCGATGACGAGCAGGCGGTGCGCCTGGTCACCTCAGGGCTGTCGCCCGCGGGCGTCGCCGGACGCGAGGGCGAGATGCTCCTGCGCGACTCCGCCAGGCAGGTCGGACGCGTCCAGGTCGTCATCCCGCCGGTTGAGCGGGTGCAGGCCGGCATCAGCACCACGCCCACTGATGAGGGTGCCCGGCGCCCCGCCGACAACCGTGCCCCGGTCGGGCCGCGCCGCCGCGTGACCGCTGGCCGGGGCACCCGTCGCACCACCCTGACCAAGCCGCTCGCCGAGGGGGTGAAGCAGTGATCGACGTGCTTCGGCGGACGCTCCGCCAGATCACCCGGATCGGTGCCACCGTGCGCGCGTGGGTCGCGCCGTACTGGCCGGGCCGGCGCACCGCGTGGTGGACCGTCGGCATGGTGGCGTTGTTCGTGCTGGCTGGCGCTAGCGTCGCCGACGCCGACGACGGCTCCGAGCGGGGCGGCATCCTCGCCCCGCTGAACGTGATGAGCAGCGAGGGCGTACCGCTGGACAACTACAACCTGGACAGCGCGGACGGCGGCCCGACCGACATACGCTCGCACATCTGCAAGCTGCTGATCACCGCGATCTTCTCGATGGTCCGGCTGGTCGTCGGGCTGATGTGCATGGTCCTGAAGTGGGTGTACGAGTTTCCGATCGTCAGCGCGCTGGTCAACACCGCGGACCGGGTCGGCTGGTACCTGGGGCTGAACGCCCGCTACGACCTGAAGCTGAGCTTGCTGTTCGTCACTGGCGCGTTCGCCCTCGGTGTGTGGTGGATCATGCGCGGCAAGGTCGCCAAGGGCGCGGGCGAGATCCTGCTGACCCTGGTGATCGGCGGCCTCATGGTGCTGCCGACCCTGACCCCGCGGGCGATCCTCGGGCCGGAAGGCCCGGTCGCCCAGGTATCTGCGGCGGCCACCGAGGCTGGGACGATCGTCACCGACGCCGGCGGAGACCAGCAGGGCTGCACGAGTGACGCGGACAAGAAGGACCCGTCCTGCCCGATGCGGGTCATGCTCACCCGCACCCTCGTGGTCCAGCCCTTCCAGCTGTTGCAGTACGGCGTCATCCCCGATCCGCACAGCGAGAACGCCAACATTCGCGGGCTGGCCGACGTCCACAACCGATGGATTCACGGGGAGATCAAGGACAACAAGGGCTGCGGAATCTCCTGGCTCGGTGGCGACCAGCTATGCCGGCAGACCGCCTGGCAGAAGCTGCTGACGGAGCTGGACAAGTACGGCGACGAGGGACAGATGGCGAAGAACTTCGCCGTCAACAGCAACTGGGACCGCGTGTTCGGAGCTCTGCTGGTCCTGCTGACAGCTCTGATGATCGCCGCCGTGATCCTCAGCATGTGCTTCGTCCACCTCGGAACCCAGTTCGCCGACGTGGGTGCTGCCACGATGACCCCCGTCGCGCTGATCTGGGCGCAGCTTCCCGGGTCCAACCGCGCGGCGCTGTGGAAGTGGCTGGGTACGTTCATGGCTTCGGCAGCAGTGGCCTTCGCGGTGTCCATGATGCTGCCGGCGTTCGGGATCGCCGTGAATGCGATCATGACCGACCAGCACAACACCGTCATGGTGCAGCGGATGCTGCTGATGTGCGCGATCGGCCTGGTCCTGCTCGTCTTCCATCGGCGTCTGCTGGCCAGCGCGAGCCGGCTTGGCGACCGCTTCGCGGAGCGCATGAAGTACGCCAAGATCGGCGGCTCCGCCGGGCTTGGCGAGGACTCCTCCCGTCTGGGCATGGCGATGTCGCACGTCATGTCGAACATGGGCTACGGCGCCGGAGGCAGCGCGATGGTGCCCTCCGGCGGGCTCGGCATGGCAGGTGGCGGCGCAGTCGGCGGTGGCGGCGGCTTCGGGGCGCTCGGGTCGCAGTCGCCGGTGCACGCTGCGATGCTGCGCCGGGCCCAGATCCAGTCCGGGCTGGCATCGATGGCCGGGTCCGACCTGGGCCCGATGAACGCCGCGGGCATGGCCGCGGGCGCATTCGGCGAGTTCCGCCGCGGCATGCACCAGCTTGCAACGCCGCTGCGGATCGCGCACCACGCCGTTGTCGGCAACCCGCTGCCCGAGCACGTCATGGCCAGGCGGCGCAAGCCGGTGAACAACGGCTCCGGCCACATGCTCATCAACGGGCACACCGGGGAGATCATGCACGACCCGTCGAAGCCGACCCCGTGGGGGCACCTGCTGCACAACCAGCTCCTCACCACCCGGGCTGGCCGGCTCGCGATCCGGGCTGGCCAGCTCGGCCGGCTCGGCTACGACCTCTCCCCGCTGGGCCTGGGCGCGACCGTCACCCGGGTGCGCAACGGCGCGGGTCACGTCGTAGGCGCGGTCCACGACCAGTGGGAGCACTACCGCGAGGAGTTCTCGCAGCACCTCGACGACCAGCGAGAAGGCTGGGAGGCGATGGACGCCCCGTTCCGGGTCGCCTCCGAGGGCGCCGGCTGGGCCTACGAGCACGGCAAGACCGCAGCGACGAACGCCGCCACCGCGGCAGCGTTCTACGCGAGCCCCAGCACTGCCTCGGACTCGGCTGGCCTCGGCGTGCCGGCGGTACGGGTCGTCGACGTTCCGGGCGATGCGCTCGGTGACGGCGCGGACGGCGACTGGATGCCTTCCACGCCGATCGGCCGCGAGGCCGGATCGTGGGGAGATGTCTCCGCGACGCTCGGCCCGGGAGCATTCCCGGACGAGGTTCCGGCCGCCGACACCGAGGTGCTCCCCGCCACGTCGGTTGTCGAGTCAGCCCCGGCCTCTGCGCCGCCCGCTCCTTCGGGACCACCTGCCTCTGAGGATGCTGCGCCGAAGCGGCCGCGGGGCGGTGCCGCCCCGGGGCCTGGCGGACGCGACATCGCGGCCGAGGCGCTGCGCGCCCGGATCGCTGACGCGACGGCCCGCGCAGGGGAGGACTTGGTCTGGGACGGCATGTTCAGCGGCTACGCCGACGGTGGGGATGCCCCGGGCTTCGAGCCCTCCTTCGATCCCGGAGACCTGCTGTGATCCCCAAGAGGCTGCGGCGGTGGGGCTGCAGCGGCTTGACGCTGCTGCTGCTCCTCGCAGTGGCCCTGATCGGGGTGGTGACGATCTTCGAGGACACCGCCACGCAGACGCCGGCCCCGGTGGGGAACGTGGCGGGCATTCCGCAGCGGATGCTCGAGGCTTACAACCGAGCGGTCGCGGCGATGTCTACCCTGTCCCCCGACTGCAGGGGCCTGGACTGGACGCTGCTCGCCGCACTCGCACAGGTCGAGTCGACGCAGGCGCAGGGCCACCAGATCGCCGCGGACGGGCTGATCACGCCGCCGATCATCGGACCGATCCTCGACGGGCACGGCGCGGGTGGCAACACCACGCCGGTCTACGACACCGACGGTGGCAGGTGGGACGGCAATTCGACCTACGACGCCGCGGTGGGGGCGCTGCAGTTCCTGCCGTCCACGTTCGCCGGCCTGGCTGCGAAGGTGCGGCCGGAGGGTGGGGCGAACCCGAACAACATCGACGACGAGGCGATGGCCGCCGCGCTCTACCTGTGCGGCAACGGCCGGGACCTCACCGATCCGGGTCAGTTGTTCGCCGCGATCTACCAGTACAACGCCTCGACCGCGTACGTGGACGAGGTCTTGAAGTGGCGACAGCAGTTCCAGACCCTGGGAGCCGGGGGGACAGACGTCCCCGCGTCGGAGAGGGCGCAGCGGGTGATCGACGCCGCGCGTAGCCAGATCGGTGTTCCCTACTCCTGGGGCGGCGGCGACGAACAAGGCAAGTCCACCGGCGTTTGCTGCTCGGAGGGTGGGCAGGACGGGCGCCTGGTCGTCGGCTTCGACTGTTCCGGTCTGATGCTCTACGCCTTCGCCCAGGTCGGCGTCCACCTGCCGCGTCTGGCGTCCGACCAGGCCGGTGTGGGCACCCGCATCCCGGCCTCGGCGGGCGTCGGGGCGCTGCAGCCGGGCGACATGGTCTTCTTCGCGCCCGACGGCAGCCGAAGCGACTCTGCGATCTATCACGTCGGTCTCTACATCGGCGGCGGCCAGATGATCGCCGCGCCCAAGCCTGGCGACCACGTGAAGCAGCAGGCCGTGTGGTCCTACAACTATGCGGGCGGTGCCCGTGTCCTCTGAAAGGATGATCATGAATCAGGCAGGGCGGCCGCGCGTACTGCTCCCCGTGCTTGGGTGCGCGCTTTTCGGCGTCATCGCCCTCGTGCTGCTGGTTCCCGGCCCCGGAGCCGCCCGGCCCTCCGCCGACCACGCGCAGAGCAACACGACCGCGGCCGCCGCTCCCCCCGCGTCGGTCCCGGTGGGCACCAGCCCTGCGCTGGAGACCGCGGCGGCCAAGCCCAGCGGCACCCCGGCGGGCACCGCGGCAGCCAGCGCGGCCCAGCCGATGCCGTCCGGCGCGCCGGCCGCCGCCGACGGGCCGGGGGCCGATCCGCGGATCGAGGCCGAATTCCAGGCGGCGCACCCGGGCAATCTGTCCCCGCAGGTCGCCGCCGAGGTCCGGGATCTGACCCTGCAGGTGTGGACGGCGGAGACCACGGGGGTGGGCCGGGAGCGCTGGCCCGCGTACTTCCCACCGGTCAAGACACCGCTGCGGCCGTACACCCAGGTCCGCGTCCAGGCCGTGTCCGCCCACTCGGTCGAAGGCCGGGTCATCGTCGAACTCCTGTGGGCCGGAGCCGACCCGTCCGGCGCCTTCCAGGACCGGCGCCCGGGCCTCCTCGCCGTCGCCCGCACCGCCAACGGCTGGGAGCCCGTGCGATGAACACCAACCTGCAAGCCCAGACTGCTGCTAGCGACGGTGGCCTCCTTCCAGTAGCGATCCACGTCGGCCACCTGACCGTCCTATGGCTCGTCGACGCCGCAGCGTGGACCGGCGCACACCTCCCCTGGCTGCTGGCCGCCGCCGCGCCGCTCGCCCTGGCCGCGGTGATCCTGCATCGCCGTCTCACCGCGCGGGCACTGGCCGACCGAACCCGCTACATCCTCACGCCTTCACCCGACTTCGACCCGCAGGACGAGCACCTGGTGCGCTACGCCATGCTGATCGTGCGGGCTGCGAACTCCGGACCCTGGTGGGCGCCGCGCGCCGGCCGCTCCGCCCGGATCCGGTTCCGCGCGGACGGCTCCGTGCCGCTGGAGATGTCGGTCGAGGCCTCCTCCTCCGCCCGGCACCTGCTGCGCACCTCGCAGTACCCGGGCGTGACCATCACGGAAGCCCCGGTCCTCGAGGACGAAGAGCGCACCCACACGGTCCGCGCCGAGTTCCACCTCGCCGGCGCCGAGACCGGCCAGCTGCGCAAGGTGCCGATGATCCCCGACCCGCTGCAGGGCATCGTGGACGCGGTCGCCGACATCGACACCGCCCACAGCGACCTCGCCGAGCTGTGCCTGGACCTGCGGCGCATCCCCCGCTGGCAGCTGCTATTCAAGCGCTGGCAGGTGATGCAGGACGCCCGCGAGCGCCAGCGGACCTGGGCCAAGAAGGAAGGCCGGCGGGCGGCTCAGGACGCGGCCGAGATCGAGGACTCCTGGCAGCACCAGCTCACCCGGCTTCTCGACCCGGAGCAGCAGGCGCCGCGCCGGATGGCCGCCGCGCCGGCCCGGGTGAAGCCGCTGGAGACCGAGAAGGTGCTCGGCCGGCTGGCCGCCACAGATCGGCAACTGCTGCGGGTCCAGCTCCTGGCGCGCTGCTCCTCGGAGAAGGAGGGCCGTGCGGAACAGGCGATGGCCCGGATGGCGGCCGCGCTCGACGTCTTCGGCGGCGGCAACACCTGGGTGGAGGACGCCCAGAGCCTGGGCAAGTGGCGCTTCACCGCGAACACCCGCGGCCGCCGCCAGCACTTCGACCGGCGTTGGGAGACCGGCAGGGTCGCCGCGCGCAAGCCCTCGCAGGTCGCCGTCGGCGAGCTCCACGGGTTCTTGAAGCCGGTGACGATGCACTGCGCGCTGCCGGTGATGGCCTCTCAGCTCCCCACCTACCGACTCGGCGCGCCGCTGGTGCCGCAGGGCATCCACAGCACCCCCGACGGGCGCCGCCGTATCCTGTCGGTTCCGGCGGAGGAGTTCTTCTTCTCCCTCAAGGTCGGACGCTCCCGGTACGGCAAGACCGAGACCGCCGAGGTCCAGGCACTGGCACTGGCGCTGGCCGGCTTCGGCGTCGGCTTCATCGACCCGCACGGCGACTCGTGGAACCACGTGGCGCCCTACCTCGCCCACGACGACCTCGCCTCGCGAGTGTGCCGGGTCGACCTGACCGGCCGCAGCAGCCAGGTGCCCACCTGGAACCCGCTGGGCATGGAGCGGGGGCAGGAGGCGCACGAGGTGGTCACCGCGGTGGTCGACAGCCTGTCCTCGGCGATGAACTGGGAGAACTCGAGCACGCCGCGGGGTCTGACGATCCTGGTCAAGGCCGTGGAGGCGCTGGTGGCGTACAACCGTCACGCGGTGCAGATGAAGGCGAAGGATGCGCAAGCCACGATCTTCCAGATCCCCGCGTTGCTCGAGGACGAGTTGTTCCGGACCCGGATCCTGGCGTACGTGCCGGCGGCGCAGCGGCAGTGGTGGATCACGACGTTCACGCGGATCGACCCGGCGGCGCACGCGGTGATCATCAACCCGATCACCCGGCTCGCCACCAGTCCGATCGCGCTCGCCTTCCTCGGCTCCGCGACCAGTGGCTTCGACGCCCGCGCCGCGATGGACAACTCCCAGCTGGTGTGGATCTGCCCGGCCGGGACCGGACCGACCGATGCCCTGCTGACGGCCCTGCTGGTCAACGACCTCTTCCGGGCCGGCCGATCCCGCGAGGACCTGCCGGTCGGCCAGCGGCCGGAGTGGCACCTGTTCGTCGATGAGCTGATCAGCTTCGACAAGGCGACCGGCGGTGTGATCGCCAGCTTCACCGAGCAGCTCGCGAAGTTCGGACTTCGGGTGCACATGATGACCCAGCTGCTGCAGCGGGTCAGCCAGAGCACCAGGGACTCCGTCCTGCAGAACGCCTCCGCGCTCAGCAGCACAGCCGGCTCGACGCAGGCCGTTCGGCTGGTCGCGGCGGAGTGGCACGACCGCGTGGACACCGCCCGGATCGCAACCCTCCCCAAGTACTCGTACTACGCCAGCATGACCGCGGGCGGCGCACAGTACGGACCGATGCTGCTTCAGGGCATGCAGGTGGAGCAGGTGTTCGCCGAGCTCGTTCGGGGCGGCAACGCCGGGAACGTGGCCGCCCTGCACAAGTCCGCGGCGACCGCGGTGGGAAGTGGGCACCGCGACCGCCTGGTGCGGGAGGCGGGCTACCGACAGGCAGTGGTGTCGTACTTCGCCAAGGAGAAGAAGCTACCCGTCGGCAAGGACCTCAAGGCGATCACCGACGGCGTCAGCGCAGTCAACCTCCTCAAGCCCGAGAATCCGACGGCGCCTGCAGCCCTCGCTGAGAGCAAGGCCCCGGCTATTTCCACGGGCCCGGTACGGGCCACCCCCTCATCGGTGCAGGCTGCCGGCTTGGCCGCGGACGCGGAGAGCGGGCCCGGGGACGGTGGCGGGTTGACCCGGATCGCCGACCAGGGTCGTTAGGCAGACGGGTCCGGGGCGGCACCTGCCGCCCCGGACCGGAGGAGAACGGGAAACGAAGGAGGAGCAGGGCGATGACAGCGATGGTCGAAGGTGCTCCGTGGCCCGAGGACGCCGCGGAGGTCTGGGGAGGCATCTGGTGGTCCGCGTCGCAGCAGGCGGCGTGGTGCGCGTTGTGTGGCTGCTCGCGGCAGAGCCTCGCGAGTGCGGACGCCGGAGCGGGATGGGGAGACGGACACCTCGACATCTGCATCCCGAGAACGGGGGCGGGCACCCTGCTTGTGCCTTCGGGGCGCAGCGCGCGATTCGGCCAGCAATCCAACAATGTCAAGATCTGACGAACAGTCAGCCATTTTCGGAATGGTGCGACTTAGGCGACGTGTCGACATTGCGACCACCCCCAAGGCCCCCGCCTAGCCTGACTGTCGGGTGGCGGTCAGAAATATCGGCGGAAATTCAAAGGGCCTGTTGTCCGGTTTATGGATGTACGTAGCGATTTGTCGCCGACTATGCCAGCGACATGCGCACCAGTGGCCGAAACTGACTGGGCGTCGGAGGAAATCTTTCGTATGGTGACCCAGCGGTACTTGTGTGGCACACGGGGTGGATACGCGCTGCTCACATACCGTCACAACTCGGACATTGAGTTGAACTTGGGGGAATGTCGCGCAGAGTAACCCTTCACGACTGCGCTCTGTTGGGTTGGGGGAGGAAGGCCGCTTCGCGACGGAGCGGGGCGGCTCACAGAAATCCCATCCGGAAGCGCACCGAATGCGGAGACTTCCGCCTTCGGGCGTTAACCGGCGGGATTGTCAGAACAGCCGATCAGCCGTTTGAGGATGAGCATGAGGAAGACGGGGAATTCCGCCGCCACGGCGGACGAGGCGGGGGGCACCTCCCTTCCTAGGAAGGGAACGGTCCCTGCGCCAGCCAGCAGGATCCCGACCCAGCCGCGCGAGCGGCGGCCCGGCGTGGCCATCCTCGCTCTGCTGGTCGTGCTCGCCTGTGCCCTGGGATCGGCCGTGCTGTACCGCCAGGCCGGCGGGCGCGTCTCGGCGGTCGAGGTCACCAAGAGGATCGCGCCCGGACAGCAGATTCCCGCCGATGCGCTGACCGAGATCCAGGTCGCCAAGGACAGCACCCTGAAGATCGTGCCCTGGGAGCAGCGCAGCATCCTCACCAGCAAGTACTCCGCCGCCGTGGAGATCCCGGCCGGCACCCTGCTGACCGGACCGATGCTGACCGACGCCGCCGGCCTGACCGGGGACCAGTCGGTGGTCGGCTTGTCCTTGAAGTCGGGGCAGTTCCCGCCGGGCCTGAAGGCCGGCGACCGGGTGCGGGTGATGTGGGTCGGCCGGGACGCAGCCACGAAGGGCACCGCCTCCCCCGCTGCGGGCCCGGGCGGAACCGGAGCCGTCGAACTGGTCGGCTCGGCCACCGTGCGCGAGGTGTTCAAGCCCGCGAACGGCGAGTCCACCTCCGCGCTGTCGCTGTCCGTGCTGGTGCCGGCTTCCTCGTCGGGCAGCGTGGTTCAGGCCGCCTCGTCGGGCGACGTCGCCCTGGTCCTGCTCGCCTCTGCCAAGTAAGGACGCTCGGAGATGTCGCTGATCATCATCGCGTCCGCCAAGGGCGCCCCCGGCTCGAGCACCACGGCACTCGCGATGGCGGGGGAATGGCCCCGCCAGTCCTTGCTGGCCGAACTCGATCCGCTCGGTTCCGACCTGGTGTACCGGCAGGTCGCCCCGGACGGCAACGTGCTGGACCCAAACCGGGGCATGTTCTCCCTCGCCCTGCCGGCCCGCGGTGTACTGAGCCCCGATGTGGTCCGCGAGCACCTCCAGGAGCTGCCCGGCGGTCAGCAGATCCTGCTCGGGCTGTCCCGGCCGGAGCAGGGAGCCGCCTGGGGCGCGCACTGGGACAAGCTCGGCCGCGTACTGGCGGCCCCCGGGGCCACCGACGTCATCGCGGACATCGGCCGCTTCTTCCCCGGCGCTCCCGTTTCGGCGCTGCTGCCCCACGCCTCACTGGTCCTGCTGGTATCGCGTACGACAGCCGAAGACCTCGCCCATGTCCGGGCCCGGGCCGCGGCAGTCCAGCAGCAGATCTCCGCGACCGGGCGGCGCAGCGCTCCCATCGGCGTACTGCTGGTGGCTCCGCTGCGTAAGAAGTCGCAGGCCGTCGAGGCGGCGACCCGGGTCCTGGCCGCCGGGGGAAGCCCTGCGCAGGTGGTCGGCGTGGTGGCGTACGACCCGGACGCCGCCGAGCAGTTGGCGGGACGCCGCCGCGGTCGGATTCACAAGACGCAGTTGGTCGCATCGGTGCGCGGCATCGTGGCCGACCTCGAGAACCGGTTCGGCCTCGCCGCGCAGCCCGCGCCGGCCCGTACGGACCTGGAAGGGGTGCGCCGATGACCACGCTGTTCGAACCGGGTGTGGAATCCGTCGACTACGACGTCGTGAAGGTCCTGCGGGAGCGGACCGGTGAGGTGCTCCAGCAGCGCCGCCGCACCATCGAGGCGAACGGCCGCCAGCTGTCCGAGGGTGATCTGCGCGCGCTCGCGCTCGACATCATCGCCGATGAGCTGCAGGCGCTGTCCTCCGAGCGGATCAACAGCGGGCAGGTTCCCCTGTCCCTCGAGGAGGAGGAGCGTCTCACCACTGCGGTCGCCGCTGCCCTCCATGGCGCGGGCCGGATCCAGCCGTGGCTGGAGAACCCGGACGTGGAGAACATCGACGCGAACGGCTTCGACAACGTCTTCGTCTCGTTCGCGGACGGCTCCCAGGAGAAGGTCGGCCCGATCGCCGAATCCGACGAGGACATGATCGAGATGATCCGCGTCCTCGCCGCGACCTCCGGCCTCAGCAGCCGTCCGTTCGACTCCAACAACACCCAGCTCGACCTCCGCCTCCCGGACGGGTCCAGGCTGTCGGCGGTGATGGCCGTCTCGAACCGGCCGAGCCTGTCGGTGCGCCGCAAGCGCCTGCGGGTCGCCAGGCTGTCCGAGCTGCGGGCCAACGGCACCGTGACCCCCGAGATCGAGGCCTTCCTCACCGCGGCGGTCCGCGCCCGCCTCAACATCATGATCGCGGGCGAGGTGAACTCGGGAAAGACGACCCTCCTCCAGGCCATCGCCAACGAGATCTCCCCTCGAGAGCGCCTGATCACGATCGAGCGGTCGCTGGAACTCGACCTGCACGAGCTGAAGGAACTCCACCCCAACGTGATGGCGCTGGAAGAGCGTCTGGCCAACGCGGAGGGCCAGGGCTACGTGTCGATGGCCTCGCTCGTCCGCCGGTCGCTGCGCTCGAACCCGCAACGAGTGATCGTCGGCGAGGTCCTGGGCGACGAGGTCGTGGCGATGCTGAACGCGATGTCGCAGGGCAACGACGGCTCCTTGAGCACCGTGCACGCCAACAGCTCCGAGGACGTCTTCCAGAAGCTCTCGACCTACGCCATCCAGGCGGAGGAGCGGCTGCCGATCCACGCCTCCCAGCTGCTGATCGCCAACGCCCTGAAGCTGGTCGTGTTCGTCAACCGCGACGAGGACCCCGTCACCGGCCTCCAGCGGCGCCGCGTCACCTCGATCCGCGAGGTCAGCGGGTACGCCGACGAGCGGGTGACCTCGTCGGAGATCTACGGCCTCGACGAGAACGACAACGTCGTCCCGAATGCCCCGATGACCGACCGCACCCGTCAGCGGCTGGAGCGGCAAGGCTTCGTCGTCGGCGACTACGACTTCCCGGGCAGGTGGTGATGGGCAGCACCCTCACTCCCTACCTGTTGCTCGCGCTGCTCGCCGGCGGCGGGGTCGGCGGCGGCCTCGTGCTGTTCGTCGCCGCCCTGGTGGGTTGGCGCCGCCAGACCAAGGCCACCACCGCAGTCTCACGCCAGGTCGGACGGTTCCTGCGCCGCCGCGCCGGGGCGGCGCTCGTCGTCGGCCTGGTGGTCCTAGTGGTGATGCGCTGGCCGGTGGCCGCCATCGCCGCGGGCCTGCTGGTCATGTTCTGGTCGTCGTTGTTCGGCGGCGCTGCCGCCGAGCGGGTCGCCCTTGCCCGGGTGGAAGCCCTGGCGACGTGGACGGAGAGCCTCCGCGACACAATCGCCAGCGCTGCCGGCCTGGAGCAGGCCATCGGCGCCTCCGCGCGCACGGCCGGTGACGTCCTCGGCCCCTACCTGGTCGCCCTCGACGACCGGATCCGCTCTCGCATGTCGATGCGGGAGGCACTGCACCGCCTGGCAGCCGACCTCGACGACGGCGGTGCGGACATGGTGATCGCGGCACTCATCCAGGCGTCCGAGCTGCGCGGTGAAGGCCTGCGCGAGGTGCTGACCGATCTGGCCAACGACGCCCGCGCCAAGGTCGCGATGCGCAACCGCGTCTTCGCCAGCCGCGCCGGTACCCGCCGCAGCGTGCAGATCGTGGTCGGCGTGATCGTCGTGATGGTGGTCGGACTGCGCGTGTTCAACCCCGCCTACACGGAGCCGTTCGGCACCGTGCAGGGGCAGGCGGTCCTGGCCGTGGTCTTCGGGCTGTTCGCGTTCGGCCTGGTGTGGCTGCAGCGCCTCGCCCGGGTGCCGGCGCCGAACCGCTTCCTCGTCCGGGCCTCCACAGGGGGTGCGGCATGACGTTTGAGCTGATGTGGCCGCTCGTGCTCGGCGCAGGGTTCGGCCTGGGCTGCTTCGTCCTGGTGCGCGCACTGTTCCCGAGCCGACCAAGCGCCGCGGCAACCGTACTGCGGGTCGACGCCCGCGCCCGGGTCTCCACGCGCGGCAACGGCCAGCAGCCGGTGACGGCTTCGGCAAGCCGTGCAGCTCGCAGGGCGCAGCTGCGGGAGCTGCTCGGGCTGCAGGCCTCCCAGCTGTGCGCACGCCAGGGCTGGGAGTTCCCAGCGCTGCGCGCGGACCTGTCTCTCCTTGGGCGCTCGTTCGAGTCGTTCATGGCCACGAAGATTCTGGTGGGGCTGCTTGGTCTGGTCTTCGGACCCGCAGTGTTCGTCGCGCTGTGGGCGGCGGGGTTCGCCAGCAGTCTCACGCTGCCGCTGTGGCTCGCGCTGGTCTTCGCCGCACTGTTCTTCTTCCTGCCCGACATCGAGGTCCGGGGCGACGCGAAGAAGGCGCGCACCGACTTCGTCCACGTGCTGGGTTCGTTCACCACACTGGTCGCCAACTCCCTGTCCGGCGGTCGCGGGCTGCCGGAGGCCTTGAAGACTGCCACCGAGATCACCGACACCCCGCCGATGTTGCGCCTTCGCAGCGAGCTGCAGGGCGCACGGTCCGAGAACCTGACGCACTGGCAGGCCCTCGACCGGCTGGGGCAGGAGATCGCCGTCCCCGAACTGCGGGACTTGGCCAGCCGGATCCAACTTGCCGCGGGCGACGGCGCGCGGATCCGAAGCTCGCTGATGTCCACCGCCAAGACGATCTCCGACCGTGAGCTGTCCGCAGCGGAAGGCAAGGCCGGCGCGCAGTCCCAGACCATGCTGATCGCCCAGTTGTCGCTGGTCGCAGGATTCATGATCTTCCTGGTCTACCCGGGCCTGATGGCGGTGGCCTCCCTGTGATTACCAGCCAGCACACTTCGAGCCCTTCCCCGCCGCGCGCGCCATCGCCGCCGCGCCGGCCCTGAACCAACCCGTCCGGCACCTCGCCGGGCGACCAACCCACGAGGGGAATCCGCATCATGAACCACGCCATTGACCGCATGACCGGCTGGAACCCGGACCTCACCCTGGCCACCACGTGGATCCGGGCCCGCATCGACGCCGCCCGCACCGAGGAGGACGGCGGCTTCAGCACCGTCGAGATGGTCATCGGCATCGCGATCCTCATCGCGATCCTGGTCGCCGTCGCCGTCATCCTCAGCGGCGCGCTCACCACCAAGGCCACCACCGTGGGCAACTGCATCACGGGCGCGAACTCGACCAACAACGGCGGCTGCAGCTAATCACCGCACGACGAGGAAGAGGATGGGAGGGGGACTGATGGTGCACCGCCTTCGCCAACTGGTGGAGCACAGGCGTGCCCAGGGCCGGGACGCCGGCATGACGTCGGTCGAGTTCGCGATCGGTACGCCGATCATCTTCGGGCTCCTCTTCCTCCTCGTGCAGTTCGCCCTGTTCTTCTTCGCGGACCAGGTCGCCCTGGCCTCGGCTCAGGCCGCGGCCAGGGAGGCTCGGGCGACCGCGGCCGCCGACCCGGGCGGCTGGCAGAGCCGCGCGCGCACTGTGGCTCTCAACCGGATCGCCTCGCTCGGCCCGGCGCTCACCCGCAATCCGGAGGTCGTTCCAGAGAACAGCGGGCCTAATCAGGTCAAGGTCACCGTGCGGGTCCAGGTCGTCAACGTCATTCCGTGGCTGAACCTGACCGCGACCGCGACCAGCGAAGGCCCCGTGGAGAGGTTCGTGCCTGATGCAGGCTGACAGGACTCACCTTCGCCGTCTGGCGGGCCGCTTCCGGGGCGACGCCGGGATCAGCACCGTCGAACTGGTCATCGCCACCCCCCTGATGTTGCTCATGGTCCTGCTGCTCGTCGGGTTCGGGCTCATGGTGCAGAGCAGGAGCGCTCTGGACGGTGCGGCGCGCGACGCCGCCCGTGCCGGGGCGCTGCAGCGCGACTACGGGACGGCCACAGCTGAGGCCACCCGGGCCGCACGGGCGAGCGCCGCAAGCGTCTGCTCGAACGGCAACGTGCAGGTCTCCCCCAGCGGGGACTGGCGCGCGGGAGGCATCTTCACCGTGACCGTCAGCTGCGACGTCCGCGGCCTGGCCTGGCTTGGCATCAACTCGAACAGGCGTGTGACAAGCACGTCCACCGCACCGCTCGACACCTTCCGGCGGACATCCTGATGACCACCACGATGCTGCGACGACTCAAGTCCCGCCTGCGCGCTGACGAAGGCAGCGGCGCCCTCTACCTGATCTTCGGCGCGATGCTGTTCATGCTCTTCGCGGGCTTCGTGATCGACGGCGGCCTCGCGATTCACCAGCGAGAGAAGGCCGCCGACATCGCAGAGCAGGCAGCCCGGTACACCGCCAACCAGATCGACCCGGGCGCGCTACGTGCCGGAACGGTCAGCGTGCCCGATAACCCAGCCTGCAGCGGCTACGCCCAGTTCTTCGCTTCCCAGTCCGGCGCGAGCGCCTCCTGCACGGCCGCCGGCGGAAACACCGTCACAGTCCAGGTGCAGCTGACCTATCGACCGATCCTGATGCGTTTGCTCGGACAGACGTCGATTACGGTGCGTGGTACCGCGACAGCACAGGCGGTACAGGAACAATGATCACCCTCGGGGACGGGAGAACCACCATGCGATCCACCACCACTCGCACGCGTCAGGCCGCCGCACTGGGCTGCGCCCTGCTCGCTGTCACGGCCGCGGCCGCTTGCACGAGCTCCAAGCCCGCCGGCGACGGCACGATCAGCGGCGCCCAGAGCGCCCCGCCGTCCGCGGCCACTGCCAGTGCGAGCCCCACCCCGTCGCTGCCGGCTGGTGCGCCTGAGGTGGTCCTGCCCGCCGACCTCAAGGTCACCGTCGCCTTCCCGGCAACCGGCGAAGCGGACAAGGACGCTGTGGCGCAGTCGCTGACGTACGCGCTGCGCGCCTTCAACGGCGCCCTTGCTAAGGGTGACCTTCAGGACCCGGCGTTTAAGTACGCCTATGACGGCATGGCCCGGCCCTACATGGCCAACATGATCGACCAGCTCGTGAAGCGCAACCAGACAGTGACCGGCGAGACGCGCTACTACGCCCCCACGATCACCATCCAAGACGCCACTCACGCGGCGTTCACCTATTGCGAGGATCAGTCAAAGGGCTACGCCAAGGACAAGTCGAGCGGCAAGGTCCTGACCAGCACCCCTTCTGTACGGGACTACACCGAGTGGAACCTCGGCCTTGAGAAGTCCGCCCAAGGGGTGTGGCGCGTGACTCAGACTCTCGGAGAGAAGGGATCCACACGGTGCCAGAACGCCTAACTCTCCGGCGGGCGAGAGTGGTTTCTGCCCTGGCTCTGTTTGCAGCATCGGTCCTGTCATCGCCGGCCCAGGCGGATTGGGGCAACGACCCAGGCGGTAGCACTCCGACCCCGTGGTCGATCGAGTCCCACGTCACGCTGACCATGAGCGAGAACGGCGGTGCGGGGTCGAAGCACCTGGTGTCGTCCGCTGGCAGTTGGGACCCACCCGCGTGCTGGTACGAGCCTGCCTACACCCCTGAGGGCTTCGACTCCGCTTTCCAGGCGCTGCTGCAGAGCCTGTCCGGCACGACCGGCGGCGCGGACGCCCAGAAGGCATACGACGAGCTGAAGGCCGACCATGACTTCCACAAGGGCGAGCAGGGGGCCTGGTGGGGCATGGTCAAGACCAAGGACGCATGGGATCTGCCGGTCACGACGACCTGCACTCAGAGCCCGGGCCTGCGGTGGGTCCCGGCCGGCAATCCTCCGGCCGGGCTGCTCACGGTGACACCGCAGATGCTGAGCAAGATCGCGTACGGGGCGACGAAGTTGCCCTCGCCCGAGGTGGCGCTGTCGCCGACCGCCGACCGGCAGACCGTCAACTTGCCCACGTACGTCAGCTTCAGCCGCCCACTGCAGCCGGTGAGTGTCACGGCGTCGCTGGACTACATGGGCTTCAGCATTGCCGCCTCCACCCGGGCCGTGCCGGTCTCGCTCGAGGTCGACGCCGGAACCGACGACGCATCACCGCGGACCTGCACCTACCCGTTCACCACGTCGGGCGGCGGCTACGTGGTCGACTCGTCGTCGAGCAGCTGCAACGTCACCTACATGCGATCCTCCCGGGGCGGCACCTACCCGCTCACGGGCCGGGTGAAGTGGCAGGTGTCCTGGACGGCGTCGAAGAACCCCACCGCGACGCCGGCCAACCCTCTGCCGGACGGCATGACCGACGCAGCCCCGCAGAACGTGGTGGTCAAGGAGATCCAGACCGTGGTCACCCACTGACCACGCCCCGCTGGACCGATCAACCGAAGGACTGACCCATGAGCAAGACGAGGCCGGCCACGGCCACCCGTACCGCGGGCGACCTGGTGCGCGCCGGTCTGGCCGGCCTCGCCCTGCTCGCCCTGCTGGCGGCCGTGCCCTGGGGCCTGATCACCTTCATCGGCAATCCCCTGCCTGACAGCATGCCGACGTGGTCCACCCTCAACGAGTCGGTGGGCACCACCGTCATCATCAACACGATCGCCGTGGTCCTGTGGGCGGTCTGGGCGCAGTTCGCCTTCTGCGTTGCGGTGGAGCTGCGCGCCGCGCTCTCCGGGATCGGGCGTCTGCCCCTGCGGGTGCCGGCCGCTGGCGTCAACCAGGCCTTGGCGCGCCAGCTGGTGGCCACGATGCTTCTGGTCAGCGCCGGCGCTCTCACTGTGGGCACCGCGACCGCTGCCCCCGCCTCCGCTGCTGCGGCGCCGCGAGCGGCCACGACGGCGGCCGCCGTCCCGCAGCAGGCAGCCAGCGCGGTGACCGCCGCGCCGGGCGCGGCGGCCGCCACCGAGCAGCACCTGCCCATCTACGTGGTCAAGGCCCCGTCCGAGGGCCACCGCGACAGCCTGTGGCGCATCGCCGAGCAGCACCTCGGAGACGGCACACGCTGGTCGGAGATCCAGACGCTGAACGAAGGTCGCCCGCAGCCGGACGGGGGTTCGCTCGGTTCCAACAGCCGGATCCGCCCGGGCTGGACGCTCCTGCTGCCGGCCGACGCCGTCGGGGACGACCTGACCCGGCCGAACACAGCAACCTCTCTGCAGAGCGCCGACGGCGCGGGCAAGCACCTCGTGACTGTGGTCGAGGGAGACACCCTGTCTGGCATCGCCGAGCGGGAGCTCGGCGACGGCGACAAGTACCCGCTGCTGCTGGACGCCACCAAGGACCTGGTGCAGCCCGACGGATCGCACCTGAGTGACCCGGACGAGCTGTTCCCGGGGCAAAAGATCGTCATCCCCGGGCCGGCTGCGGCCGCGCCCGCTTCGCCGGCGCCCTCGACGGCGGCCCCTGTGACTCCTCCGTCCGCCGCGACCCCGCCCGCGCAGACCGCGGCCCCGCAGACCCCCTCTCCGGAGGCCACGGCAGTGCCGCAGCAGAGCGCGCAGCCCTCCGCGTCGGCCACCGCGCAGGCGCCGGCCCCGGCCACTTCGACCGGGCAGCCTTCGGCTCCTGCGGAGAGCGCGCCTGCCACCGCCCCGCCCGCCGGGGCGACTGCCAGTGGCGACCATGCCGGCCAGCAGTTCATCGTCTCGGCCCGCGAGGTCACCGGCGTCGGGGCGCTGCTCGGCGCCGGGCTCCTGGCCACGCTCACCACCCGCCGACTCCTGCAGTACCGGCGCCGCCGCCCCGGGCAGACCGTCGCCGTAGCGGAGGAGACCAGCCGACTTGAGGCCCTGCTGGGCCGCACTGCGCAGCCCGGATCTGCCACCCTCCTCGACCATGCCCTTCGCACGCTCGCGGAATCCGTCCCCGCCGACGAGGAGCTTCCCGAGGTACGCGCGGCGCGCGTCACTGCCGGTGGCGTCGAGCTCCTGCCCGAGGACAACACTCTCGAACCGGTGGCGCCGTTCACTGCCGGCGCAGACGGCTGGTGGACGCTCGACCCGGAGGCCCCGCTGCTGGACGATCTGCATGCGCAGCGGGTCCCGGCCCCCTACCCGGGGCTGGTGACGATCGGCCGCGACGAGGCCGGCAACCACATCCTCCTCAATCTGCCGCACGTCCAGGTGCTGCTCCTGAACGGCACGCCCGCCAACGTGCGGTCCGTGGCCCGCAGCATCGCCTTGGACGCGGCGACCTGCCCGTGGGCCGACCATGTCGACGTCGTGACCGCCGGGTTCGACCGGGACCTGGGAGGGCTGCTGGCCAAGGGGCGCATCCGCGTCACGCCGTCGGCCCACGCCGGGATCGTAGACGTTGCGGAGCTGCGCGCCGAGGCCCTGCAGGCCGAGGAGGCAGGGGAGGAAGGGCCTCTGCCCTGGCTGATGGTCTGCACCGAGGACCCCGGCGAGCACACCTGGGAGCTCGCCGAGGTGCTCAGCACGACCCGTGGGCGTCACGTCGCCGTCGTCCTGCCCGGTGACGCGGAGGGCATCGCCGAGTACTTCCCCGACGCCGAGGTCTTGGACGCCGACGCTCTGGCGGCGCAGGCCTGCGACCTGGCCGACACCGAGGTCGTGCTGACCCGGGTCACCGATGAGGAGCACCAGCAGCTCACGGCCGCTCTGCGGGTCACCGTTCAGGAGGCGGCTCCCGCCGCCGGGGCATGGGAGTTCGTACCGGACCCGGACCAGGTCCCGCCTCGGTTCGGTCCCGCGTCGATCCCCTCCCCCGTCACCTTCGGCGACCACGTGCCCCCGGACGTCCTCACCCGCCACAGTGCCGCGGCCTTGGAGGACGCGGCCGGAGACGAGGACGAGGACGAGGTCGAAGGCGGGGACGGCCTGGCCCCGGCCGAGGACGTCGAGGACCAGACGCCTCCCGAGGCCGGCGAAGACAGCGGTGGCCAGGTGCCCGTGGCGCTGACCAAGCCGGTCACCTCCCGGGACCGGGTGCCGGTGGCTCCCAGCCCCGACCAGCCTCAGCTCCTGGTGCTCGGCCCGATCGCCATCGCGAACAGCCAGGGCTCGGAGACTGCTCACCCGCCCCGCCTGGCCGCGCTGGCCGCCTACCTGTACTTCCGGCCCGGGCGCGACTACGGCTCGATCGCGAACGCGATGGACCCGGTGTCGCCGTGGGAACCGCGGACCCTGCAGACCCGGATCTACGAGCTGCGCAGCCAGCTCGGCCACGCACCGGACGGCTCGCTGTACGTCCCGCGCAAGTCCGGGGACACCTACCGGCTGGGTCAGATCCACTGCGACTGGACCTGGCTGGAATACCTGGCGGAGCGAGGCCTTCCCCGCGGGATCGACGGCCTCGACGACCTCGAGCAGGCGCTGTCGCTGGTGCGGGGCCGCCCCTTCGGCAACGACGGCGACCACGACTGGGCGACGCCGCTGGCGCAGCAGATGGTCTGCCGGGTGCTGGACCTCGCGCACACCGTGGCCTGCCTGCGGCTGCAGGACGCGGCGTTCGATCTGGACGCCGCGCGGCGCGCGATCGCAATCGGGCTCGAGGTTCAGGAGGACGAGCAGCTGTACCGCGACTGGCTGCGGGTCGAGGCTGCGAGCGGCAGCCGGCAGGGTCTGTTCCGCGTGATCGACGCCGCGAAGTCCGCGATGGCGCAGCTCGACAGCGACCTGGAGCCGACGACGAAGCGCCTGATCAGTGAGCTGCTGGGGCAGCGGGCATGAACGGGGTCCCTGTGGTGGCGGCCGGCCTGGTCGGGGCGGTGCTGGGCGGTGGGGTGGTACGGCCGGTCGTCGCTGTCTACGCCCGGCCGGCTCCGGCGCCGCCGGCCGCGGTGTGTGCGTCCTGCGGCAGTCGGGTTCTGGGCGGTGCCGCTGGTTGGGCGACGGCTCTGGCTCGAGGCCGCTGCGGTGCGTGCGGGGAGCGGGTCGGTGCTCCACCGGGAGCTGCCGAGGTGCTGACCGGGTTGGTCTTTGGGTTGGTGGTCGTCGGCGGCGCCGGTGGTTGGCTGATGGCCGCGCAGTTGTGGTTTGCCTTCGTCGGGGCCGCGTTGGTCCTGATTGATGCCGCGGTGCGGCGCCTTCCGGACCATCTCACCGCGGCTGCTGCGGCCGGCGTGGCGTTGCTGCTGGGCGGTGCCACGATCGCGGGGCAGCCCTGGGTCGTCGTGGGCCGGGCCCTCGCGGGCGCGGCCGCCGTCGGGACGCTGTTCTTCGTCGCGGTGCTCGCTGGCGCGGTGGCGTTCGGGGACCTCAAGTTGAGCCCCGCGCTCGGGGCGCTGTTGGCCTGGTCGAGCTGGCAGGCGGTGGCGGCCGGGCTCCTGATGAGCGTCTTCCTCGCGCCGTTGCTGGTGCTGGTCGGTCTCGTAGTCGTGCGCCGGCCGGCCCGGCGGGCGCTCCGGCCGGTGCTCGCCGTCACGGGCCTGGGGCTCGCGGTGGCGGGGGGCGTCGCAGTCGCCCGCGGAACGGGTGTCGGTGTGCTCGGCGGACTGACCGCATGGGCACTGGCTGTCGTGCAGCTCGGTGTGGTGTTGGTGGCTCAGCGCAGGCCGCTCAAGGGGACGAAGGTCGCGGTGGGGCCGGCGCTGATCGCGGGGTCGCTCCTGGCCTCGGTTGCGTTCTCCTAGGGGTCGGCCACCTCGGATTGCGTTCGGCATTTCTGGGCGGGGTCGGCATGGGGCATTGCTCCGGGGCGGGGTGCTGTTGAGGTGTCCGAGAGTGCTTGTTCGGGTCCGGATTCGCGCAACAGCCTGGCGAAATCGCTTCTATGGGGCCTTCAGGCGCCGATCATGGTCTGCGCGATCCGGTCACACCGGGACCTGCGAGTTCGGCCGCCTGTGGCCCCTTTCTGTGGCTCGACTTTTGCCCCATTCATGCCAGTTTGGCCGATTTCGAGGGTTCTGTGCCACGAGCTCGTCGGCCGACCCCCGAGACCCCACGTCCGGAAATGCTGATGCCCCCACAGCTGTGGGGGCATCAGCGTGTTTGCCTCTCTGCGACGTGGTGTCAGCTACCGGCACTGGCCATCTGCAGGAGATCGGACTGGGGCGTCTCGTACTGGCTCCGGTAGGCGTCCGTCAGCTTCTTCCAGTACCGCTTCACGCTGTCGGTCTTCAGCGGGCCGTTGTCCTGGCCGACCTCGCCGTACTCGTCGAAGGCCCACTGGACGAACTGCTCCTTCGTCGGGTGGTTGCCCCACCGCTCGACGTAGGCCACGTAGTAGCCGTAGAGGACCTTCGCGCGGGCGGTGTCCAGGTTCACCTCGATGGAGCCGATCGGATCGGCGGCCGCATCCGGGGCAGCCTCCAGCTCATCCAGCAGGTCGGACTGGGCCTCCGCAAACCCGACCACAGAGCGGACCGGCGCGGCGACCGCGACAACAGGCTGCACGGCCGGACCGTCAGCCGGCCCTGCGGTCTCGGCGGTCGCAGTGACCGCCGAGACCGCAGGTACGGGCACAACCGGGTTCGGGCGCGGGCTGCTGGGGGGAAGCGCCGTCTCGGCGTCAGCGTCCAGCGCTTCCTGCCTGAACCCGGAACTCTCTATCGCACTCTCCGAGGACGGGGCCGGCTCTCCCGACGGAGAGGAACCAGCCTCGACGGCTGGCCGGCTCGAGGGGATTGCAACAGGCTGGATCATCTCTACCTGGTGCGCCTCGGCCAGGGGCGCACGGTGAGCAGATTCGACCTCGCGAGGACGGAGGGACACCCCGAGTTCGGCCAGAGCGTCGTCATAAAGGCGGGGATCACCTTCCCCGAACTGGGACATGCTCAGCAGCAGCTGGGCCAGCTCGGAGGCCTGCTTGCGCCAACGCCAGCCGTACTTCTTCTTCAGCAGCCGGATGAGGATCTTGCGGCGCTTCTCCAGGCCGATGAGCTCCTCGTTGGAGTTGATGCCCCAGATGTGCTTGCGGCGCCACATCGCGAAGGTTCCGAACGGGGAGTTCGCCCAACGTCCGAGGGTGAAGCCCTCCCGGACGGGCTTGCCGGCCGCCAGGCTGGCCCAGCGGGCGACCGCGTGCCGTGCTGCCTCGACAACGATGATGAACAGCACCGGGACGACCGCGTGCATCCCCATCGCGAGCGGCCGACCCCAGGCGGTGGCGCTGTTCATCACGATGGTGGCGACGGTCAGCACCCACGCGGTCTGGCGCAGCAGCGGGAAGGGCATGCGGAGCCAGGTCAGCAGCAGCTCGAAGGCGTACAGGACGACGATGCCCGCGTCGACGCCGATGGGCAGCCACCGGGCGAACCAACCGAAGCCTTCTTGATCGGCGAGGGCCCAGACCGCCTTGTACGAGCCGGCGAAGCCGATGCCGGCGATCGCGATGACGCCGATGATGACGACGAAGATGAGCGCCTTGTGGCCGCGGTTGATCGTGGGCCTGGTCAAGCTGTCCTCCCGATGGCTGAGCCGGTCCACCATTTCATGGGGCCTCGGTGGTGCGCACGGGACATCAGCGGCACTGCGCCTGAGATCAACCGCTATGGGGCACTTGTCCTACTGCGAAGTGTTCGAATTGATGCTGAGCAGCCTGCGAAGAGGGCCGCTGTAGCAGTCGCAGCACTGCACCCTGGATTCGCAGTTGCACAGCCCCGGTCGCACCTGGGTCGTGCGAAAGGCCGCCACCGTCGCAGCCTGCTTGTCCGAGCGAGGGCCGTGCTGCGAGCCGGGCTGCCGCTTCTCGCCAGCCTGAGCGGCTTCACTGCGACGGGCCCGGCCTGCCGTCACCGGGTCAATCTCCGTTTTAGTGGCAGAGGACAGCTGACCGGGTCAGGTCCATGGCGCCGGCGGTGAAGCGGCTGGTGGGGTGATTGCCGAGCAATCACTTCTGGCGGCGGAAGCCCATCGCCTTCACCACCGCAGCGTAGTCCGCTGTCACCTCGGCGGTCAGGTCGAAGAAGGGCAGTGCCTGCTGCGCGGCATAGGACTCGGGCACCCGAGTGGACCTGCGGACGGCGGGCAGGACGATGTCTCCGTACGCCTTACGAGCCTGCTCCTGCGCCTCCGCGTAGACGACGCCGGCGGTCCGCTTGGTCGGCGCGTCGGACATGAGGATCCACGCGAACTGGGGCGCCGCGCCGTTCGGCCCGAACGACTCGTTCACGCGGTCGATGGTCTGCTCGATCCGCGTAAGCGCGCGCAGTTCCTTCCAGCCCGGCTTGACGCAGGCGACGACCTCGGTGGCCAGTACAAGGGCATTGACGACCACGAGCCCGAGGTTACCGGGGCAGTCCAGCAGAACGACGTCGTAGTCGTCGAGGACCGGGGCAAGGGTCTCGCGGAGCCACATCTCTCGGCCGATCAGGCGGCCGGTCAGCAACTGCTCGACGGACTCAAGCTCAACGGAAGGCAGGAGCAGGTCCAGGCCGTCGATCGTCTTGGAGGCCGGGTCCTCTACCGGCCCAGCCATGGCCGGGACAATGGCGTCCTGGACGGTGACGCCCTTGACGCCGATCAGGAGGTCATAGAGCGTCGGCTGGTTGTCCAGCAGGTCGGGCTGGTCGTAGCCGAGCGCCGCAGCAGCGTCGCACTGCGCGTCGAGGTCGACGACCAGGACCTTGAGCTTGTACTTGGCCAACCATGCGCCGACAGTGACTGCTCCTGTCGACTTCCCCGCACCGCCGGACTGGTTCGTGAAGGCGAGGACGCGAGTGGAAGGCAGCGTGGGCGGCATGGGCGCTCCTGGATAGGGAGTGATTGCCGAGCAATCACGGTGGTGCTTCGCGTCGGGTCCTGGATGTGGTCAGGGTGGGCCGCACGCGCGGCAGAGAAAACGGCCCCGGGAAGACAGGGGTCACAGGGAGGTGGGGACAGCGTGCCCTCCAGTACGAGGGCACGCTACAGCGGCTCCTCCGGCAATGGAACACCACGCCGGATCTGTCACTCAATCAGGCAAGGTACTCGCGGACGGCGGCGAGCACCTCAGGCGTGAGATTGTCAATCAACGCCTGCGCGATCTCCTCGGCGCTCGCGGACTCGACGAGGATGATGCGCTTCTCCGCGGCAGGCACAGGCGTCGGCTTGTCGATGACGGCAACCGGGGCCACGGGGGCCGGAACGGCGGCGGTTGATTGCTCGGCAATCACCGAGGCGGCCGACGTGGCGGGGCCAGCTGCGACGTTGTTCGCCGCAGAGGCCGGCGGTGCTGATTGCTCGGCAATCACCTCTGAGGGGGCCTGCTCGAGAAGGGCCTCTGTACGCGGGGTGGGAACCTCGGCAAGTTCGCGACCGGTCGCGCCAGCAGGTGATTGCTCGGCAATCACCTCGGCCTCGGGAAGATCCGCGGCAACGGCTGCAGGCAGCGGCCACCTCTGCTCCTTGGGAAGGGATCGACTCAGCTCGACCACGCCAGCCTCGTCGATGCTGCCCTCGAGGAACAGCTCCTGCAGGTCCCGCCGGAGCTTCGACAGGTGGTCGATCACGAAGCGCAGGTCGAGGTGGCCCTTCTCCGCCTTCTCCTGCACATCCGCCACCGCGTTGCTCAGCGCGACGATGTCAAAGGGCTGCAGGACGCCGTCGACGAACTGCTTCTGGAGAGACGGCCGGACGCGGGCCAGGTTCTTCGCGGCGAAGGAGACGCCAATGCCGGTTCCCGGGGTGTAGTGCTCGTCGAGGATCTTCGCCTGAACTTCGGGGATCGTGTCGAGGATGGCGATGCGGTGGGACACCGTAGTCTGCGAGACGTTCCCGAGCCGGCTCGCCAACTCTCGCTGCGACAGCTTTTCCTCCTGCATCGCCTCCCGGTACTGGATGCCTTCGGCAATCGGGTCCAGGGGCTCCCGGAGGGAGTTCTCCTGAATCGCCGCGATGCGAATACTGACGACCTGCATCTTCAGGAGGATCGGCACGGAGGTCAGGCCCGCGACGTGCGCGGCGGCCAGGCGGCGGTGCCCGTGAATCACGACGTAGGGGCGACCGGACTCCCGAACGTGGTCCGTGTGCTGCGGGTAGTGCTTGATGTACACCTCAGCCGGCACCACGGTGAGCGCGGTGCTGACACCGTCGACCTTGAAGGCCTCGGCCAGGTCGACAACCTTCTGCCATGCCCGCGGGTCGAGCTTCTCCTGCTGGACGTCGCGACCGTTCTCGGGGCTGGGCAGGAGTTCGCTCAGCTCTGCGCTCGAGGGCGGGTTCTGGATGATCCGGGTCTGGGCCGCCTGCTGACGGGCCGCTCCGAGGTCTCGGGAGCCGAGACCTCGCGGGTTGCTTGCCATGGGTGTCTCCGGGGGGTCTGCGGGTCTCGGTCGCTGAGCTTAGCTGTCGCGGAACGGCACTCCGACAGCCGGGGAGGTGATTGCCGCGCAATCACCCCGACGGGCCGCTGCCGGACGCCCCGCCGGAGAACCGGGCCTGAGGGGTCGACGTGCCGGAGGGAACGCGCACCGGGGGTACACGGCCAGGCCCGAATCGGCGCCCCACATTCTGTCAGGCGAGTCCTCCCCCGAGACACTGTCGCCACCGTGTCCTCCTTCCGAGAAGGGTGATTGCTCGGCAATCACCCTCGGCGAGCCTGCACTCGGCTACGCCGTGGTGGAAGCCACAGCAGTTCGGGCACCGAGCCGCCACGTCGGAATCGCGCCCCTCACGGCCCGTATACCGTCGGTATACCGGCCGGGTGGCGTGCGCAGGACGGCAGCCCGCGTGGCCCCTGCTTCAGCTCGGAGTCCACCTTGTGGGGATTTGCCACATTCCGCCATTGACGACCTATCACGCACTGCCCGCCACGAGCGGCGTGGGGGGCGCGATGAGGTCCTCGTGACAGTCCCGGGCGGGAGAATGCCGTGTACCACTGTTCGCCCAGCCCTTGGAGTGTGCTGTGCCGGTCGACTCCCGACACTCTGTTCCCCACCCGGCTGCGAAGGTCTCGTCTCTAGATCTGCCGGGTGCGAGTAGGTGGGAGGCGATGCCCGAGAAGGCATTCTCGGCGGCATTGCAGAAGAGTATGGAGACCGGCCTCCGAGACGTCGCGATGGTGCAGGAGGCCGTCCGGCGGGCCGAGGCCGGGAGAGTGCCGATTCGGGACGCACAGGCTCTGCTGCTGTGCACGAGCGACAGGGCATGGCAGGCGGCACGGGAGGCCGTCCTGCGGTGGCTGACAGGCCGGCCGGAGTTCGCGTCGGCGGTCTTGGCCACGCACACCCAGTTGGTGATGATGCCCCCGGCACGGGCTCTCGAGGAGGGACCGGGGCCCAGCGGCTTCTACTGCCGGGCCGCGGTCGACCTCCCGGACGGCACTGTGGAGGGCCCCATGAGGCATGGGCCGAACCGGAAGGGCACGCGGCAGCAGGCGATGCTGGCGCTGCTCGCTCAGCTCGCCGAGATGGACCTGCCCGCCCGTGAGCAGCAGCCGGTGCCCGATCAGGCGCCGAAGCGGATCGCGGACGCGATCCCCCGCGGCCCGCTGGCGGTGAGCCGGTGGACCGACATGGGCCGCGACCAGTTCTCCAACGCGCTTCGGGGACTCGCGGCCTCAGCCGCGCCGGAGCCGGACCTGCTGGAGGAGTTGGAGGACCGTGCGGCCGCCGGGCGGGTGTCGCCCAGAGACTGGCTGGTCATCCTGACTCAAGGCGGACCCCAGTGGCAGAGCGCCAAGGAGCTGGCACTGCGCAACACCTACGAGGTCCCGGGCCTGGCCGCGCACATCATGAACCTGCTCCGGCAGCAGACCGGCGGGCCTGCCGTCGAATTCAGCGAGCAGCGCACCGGCCCCGCGCACCGCTTGGAGTTCGAGGTCGCCGCGTCCATGGCCACCGACAGCGGGCCGGTCAGCGGTCGGCCCCAACGGGCCAACACGAAGAAGACGGCGCAGGACCGTGCCGTCACCTCTCTTCTGGCGGTGATCGCGGGAGCACGCGATCCGCACGCAGGGGACCAGCGGCTCGAAGAACTGCCGAAGGCGCTGCAGCGCCCGGCCGGGACCAACCCGCTGGTGACCCTGAACGGGATCGTGGTGGCGGGGCTCGCTTCCACGCCGGTGTACGACGTGGACACCGTGCAGGGGAGGCACCGCTGCCGGGTTCGGACGCTCATGGACGGCCGGGTGGTGGAAGCCGTCGCGAGCGCGGGCACGAAGAAGGACGCGAAGACGGCGGCCGTGACCCGGTTGCTGGGGCGCCTTCGGACTGCGTACCTGGATCCCGAGTCTGCGGTCCCCGTCGCCGAGGTGGCTGTGCCAGCCGCGCCCGCGCCGGGGAGTGTGGCGTCGGGAGTCCCCGCTCCTCGGGCCGGGTCGGCGACCTCTCCGCCAGAGTGGGCAACCAGTCGAGACGCCATTGGCTGGGCCCTGGCCGACGGGTGTGCGGTGCTGTTCCACCCGTCGTTCCCCGGCCGGCTGCTCGTGTACCGCGCCGACGGCTCCCCCGTGCACGGTGACCTCCCGCCCGCTCCGCTGGACCCCGCCGTGGCCGACGTCGTCCTCCTGGGGCCGACCGGCAAGCCGTGGCGGACCAGCGTGCAGGCATGGGCCGCGCCCCTGCCGGCGCTGCTGCCGTTCCTGACCGCACCGTCCCCCTCAGCACATCCGGCAGTCGTCGGCTGGAGCGGCGTGGTGCGCCTGGCCCTCCAGGTGGTGGCCGCCGGCGCGGTCATCCCGTCGATCGACGCCACGGGCCGCGACGCCTGGCGACCCGCGCCCAGCGCCGCCCTGGACGCCGAGCTGCGCCGGGCAGCGGCCGCGCTGCCACCCTTCGCCCACGCCGCGACCGCCGCGACCGGCCCGCTGCGCATCCACCCCGCGCTGCCAGCCGCGGAGTCCGTGCTCGAGGGCCTGATCGAGATTCTGGTGCGCGGCCCTGGTGCCGCCCTCCTCCATGGCGACGGTGCCTTCGCCTCCGCGGCCCATCTGCAGAGCCCGGAGGTCCAGCGGTGGGCCGACGAGGTGGAGCGGGACCTCGATCCGCGGCCCGAGCCGGAGCTGGTGCTGGCCGTCCAGGCGCCGGGGCCGGGCGGTCCAGTGCAGCGCGACGGCGAGCCCGTTCTGCTCGCCCGGCTCTCGGTGCGCGACGATTCCGCGCCCGGCACGCTCGTGCAGGGCCGCGGTGCGCGGCGGGTCCTGCGCCGCGGCGCGGCCGCCTGGCCGCCGCTGATCCGCCTGGCCCAGGCCGCGGTGCCGGAGATCCTCGAGCTCAGCGTCAGCGAGGCCGCCGAGCTGCTCGGCGCAGTCGGCGAGCAGTTGGAGGATGCCGGGATTCACCTGCGCTGGCCGCCGGAGCTGGCCGACGCACTTGGCTCCTACACCATCGTCGGATCGGGTTCGGCGGCCGCCGACGGCCGCGGCCTGACGATGGAGGCGATGCTGGACTGGCGCTGGCAGCTCACCATCGACGGCTCCGATCTGACGGAGGCGGAGATGGACGAGCTGGCGGAGGCGGCCCGCCCCCTGATCCGCCTACGGGACCGCTGGATCCTCGCCAACCCTCTACTGCTCGCCCGTGCCCGACACCGGCGCCTGGGACAGCTGCCCACCCGCGAAGCCCTGACCTCGGCCCTGGCCGGCTCGCTGCTCGTCGACGGGACCCTCGTGGCGTGCCGCCCGTCCGGCGGCCTGGCCTCCATCGTCACCGCGCTGCAGTCGGGCGACACCGCCAGCCCGGCCGTCCCTCCCCCGCCGGGACTGACGGCCACGCTGCGCCCTTACCAGCAGCGCGGGTTCCAGTGGCTGGTCCAGCTCTTCGGTCTGCACCTGAGCCCTCTCCTGGCCGACGACATGGGTCTGGGCAAGACCCTGGTCACGCTGGCCGCGGTGCTGCACCGGCAGCAGGCCACCTCGCGTCCGGTCCTGGTGGTCTGCCCCACCTCGCTGCTGGATGTCTGGGAGCAGCAGGCCGCAGCGTTCGCGCCGTCGCTGCGGGTGCTGCGCTACCACGGCCAGGGGCGGTCGCTGCCTGCGGACCTGTCGGCGGGCACGTTGGTGGTCACCACGTACGGCACCTTGGTGCGCGACGGTGAGCAGCTCGGTCGGTACCGCTGGGACCTGGTCGTTGCCGATGAGGCCCACACGATCAACTCGGGGACCAGCCAGGCGTCGGTTGCGATCCGTGCGCTGCTGGCTGATGCCCGGCTCGGGGTGACCGGGACGCCGGTGGAGAACCGCAGCGAGGAGATGTGGGCGCTCCAGGACTGGTTGAACCCGGGCCTGCTCGGTAGCCGCAAGGCGTTCCGGGCGCGGATCGGCCGGCACACGGCGCGGGATGCCGACGGCGAGGCGGCGCACCTGTTGAAGAGGATCTGCGGCCCGTTCGTGCTGAGGCGCCTCAAGACGGACCCCGAGATCGCTCCGGATCTGCCGGCCAAGGTGCAGGCGCTGCACCCGGTCGCGTTGAGCACGGAGCAGGCGGCACTGTACGAGGCCTTGGTGCGGGAGACGGTGGAGGATCTGCGGAGCCGGCCGCGGGCGGCCCGCCAGGGACGGGTGCTGGCGCTTCTGCAGGACCTGAGGAAGATCGTCAACGACCCGGCGCTCTACCTGGGCGAGCAGGTGGAGGACGTGGCGGCCAACCTGCCGGTGGCCCGCTCGCGGTCGGCGAAGCTGGACGTGCTGCTGGATTTGGTCGCCGAGGCCCGCGCCGTCGGCGAGCAGGTCATCGTCTGCGTCAACTACCTGCCGATCGGGAACCTGCTGGCGGCATGTCTGAGCGCCGCCGGGCACCGGGCGGAGTTCTTCCAGGGATCGACTCCGCCGAAGGCCCGCACGCGCATGGTCGAGGACTTCCAGTCCGGCCTCCTGCCCGTGCTGGTGCTGTCGGTCCGGGCCGGCGGCACCGGGCTGACGCTGACGGCCGCAACCGAGGTCATCCACTTCGACTCCCCCTGGACGAGCACCGCCCGCGACCAGGCGAGCGACCGCGCGTTCCGGATCGGCCAGACCCGGACCGTTCACGTCCGCTACCTGGTGGCCCGGGGCACCGTCGAGGAACGGATCGAGAAGGTCGTCACCCACAAGGGCACCCTCGCCGACGCGGTCCTCCCCGCTGGGGAGAACGCCTTCGCCGACATGGACGAGATGGACCTGACCGCACTCGTGACCCTCGGAGGACAGGGCTGATGACCACCGACACCACCGTGGCCCCGGCCACCGGCGACCTGTTCGCCGACGCCCTCATGCAGGCCGTCGACGCGTCCGCCGGGAGGCGGCGCGAGCTCCTCGACGCCACCCGGGCGCTCCCCCACACCGCCTACACCGGCCAGCTCAACACCACGGTGACCGCCCGTGTCCGTGCCACCGTCTCAGCGCCGGACTCCACCCGGGCCCGCACTTCCCTCTACCTGGGGTTCTTGACGGAAGAGCAGTGGGACGAAGCAGGTCGCGTCCTCGTCACCCGGCCCGACGCCCTGGCCGCCCTCATGTCCGGCCGGGTCCACCCCGACCTTCTCGACCCCGAGAACACTGCGGGCCACGCAGTCGTCCCCGCGAACATCGGCTTCGAGTGCACCGCGCACCCTCCCACCGGCCTCCATCCCGAAGGCCGACTGTGCGAGCACGCCGCCATCCTCGCCCACGCCCTGGTGAGCCGCCTGCGAACCCAGCCCTCCGCCCTGCTCGCGATCCGCGGCTGTTCCCTGGGACGGCTCGCGGCCAAGCTCCGCACCGCCTTGAGCTACACCCCCGGGCCGGCCTCCGGTGACACACCTCCGCCTGCACCTGCCCTGCCGCCGGTCGGCAGCGGCGCGGTGCGTGCCGACGACGCCTACAGCCTGTGGCAGGCGACGGCTGGCCAGCTTGCCTCCGTACCGTTGGACTCGGCCGTGCCGACCCCGAGGTACCGGCTGCCGGCGGCACCGCCGGAGGTGAGCCCCGGCATCGCCAGCATGATCTCCGCCGCAGCCGAGTACGCGAAGGGCCTCCTGCAGGGCGAAGCGGTCGAGGAGCTGGACGCCCTCGAGGACGCCGTCCGTCACCTCGCGACGCCGGCAGGGGCGTCACGGCTGGAGACCGTCGCCACCCGGCTGGGCCGCAGTCCCGCCGAGGTGCGCTCGCTGGTCCTGGCGTACCGGCACGGCGGTCCGGTCGGCATCCGAGTCGCGGCGGCGCCATGGGCGGCCGCCGACGAAACGGTCGAGCGCGCGGAGGCTGCCATCATCTCCGCGCAGCCGACTGCCCGCGGCGCGCTGCAGGCAAGCGGCAACCGGATCACCAACGAGAGCGCCGGGGTGCAACTGCGACTCGGCCCGGACGGCCGCTGGTACCCATTCGCAGTCGGCCTGGCCGGCGGGTGGCAGCCGGTCCCCGGACCGTCGCACGATCCGGTCGCGGCATATCGAGCGGCTCGCACAGTACAGCGGCCAGGTCGGCCCCGGTCGCAGCACTGAGCTGCTCATCGGGAGGTCGCAGTCGCAGCTGGCGGCATTGCTGCGGGCCGAGCGTCCTGATCGAGCGACCGCAGGGCACAGGCGCAGTCCGCTGCTGCAAGCCTGGGCGCCGAAGGCATGGCTGCGAGGGTTGCCCGACCCCGGCCCCACCACGGCGCACTTCTACGTGAACGTGCGACCGTGAGACTCGAACGACCCCCTGTATACCGTCGGTATATGGGACCGACGGGGCCAGTGTCAGGTGCCGTCCCCTGTAGCAGTTGCACCGGCAGGTCGGCCAGACCTGCCGCGATCCGGGCCACGACCGGTCGCGCATGCCGTCGGTATACGGGATCCAGCCGGGCCCCTGTGACGTGGCCTCGCGCGGGGCGCAGTAGCAGTCGCACCTCAAGACCGAGCCGACCTGCGCACCGCTGAGGTGCGACTGCGACGGGCGTCCCCGGTGTCGCAGTCGCAGCCCGCCGCAGGGTGCGACTGCGACACCACAGCCGGATCTCCGCAGGCTGGCGCCCGCTGCTGCGAAAACCGCTCCGCTCCCGACGTACAGCGATCCAGAATGTCGGGCATGACCTATACGAGCCCGTTCGGCGCCATGGACACCGAGCACGAGTGGCCCGACGCGCTCTG
This sequence comes from Streptomyces sp. NRRL B-24484, assembly GCF_000717715.1. GTDB lineage: Bacteria > Actinomycetota > Actinomycetes > Streptomycetales > Streptomycetaceae > Kitasatospora. The sequence goes on from NZ_JOAI01000032.1 coordinate 55,743, forward strand.
CCTGTCCCGCACCCACTGCTCGGACGCATCCGAGGAGACGCTCCGCGAGTTCTTCGAGGGGGCCACCGCCCTGATCGACCTCGGGACTCCGCAGCCAGCGTTCTTCCTTGTCAGGCAGTTGGCCGAGCTCGCGCTGAAGACCCTCCTTGGGCCGGGGCAGAGGCACGGTCACGACCTGGGGAAGCTGCTGACGGCGCTCGAGGAAAAGGGCGACGACCTGCTCGCTGGCGGCTCCCGCCAACAGCTGCTCGTCGAGTTCATCCGAGACCTGCACCGCCGCGACCCGAAAGGCGATCAGGGAAGGTACCCGACGACCAGCGACGGGAAGCCCTCGCTGGCCGACGTGTGCTGTGCCAACCCGCAGCTGTTCCGCGAGTACGTGAACGACTTGTTCTTCTACACGTACGACCGCCTCGACCACACCAGCCGAACCGCCTGATTTGCGAGAGCTTCCGGCACAGCGGGGCGGGACGGTCCCGGCCCGCAGCGCACAAAGGCGCCGCACCCAACCCGGCCGAAGACCCCGGTGGGGACGTGCGGAACAGTGGCGCGGCTGCGGGCGGGAATGGCCGGACACCCCGGCAGCACCCGGACACTGAACTGACCCGCATGCTGCCGCCACGAGGACGCCGACCAGTCGCCGTATACCGTCGGTATGCGGCACTGGTCGGCGCCAGGAGGTCCGAGGTGATGGGCGGTTGGGCCGATAGATCGATCCTGCGTGGCCCGAGCAGCGCACCTGATGCGCGCTTCCTCCCCTCACGGGAGACGCTGGTGAAAGTGGGCCGGCCGTGGACCCCCGAGCGCGGCCGGCCCCTGATCCGCTACCGGTACGGACTGCCGAAGCCCGATCCCGCCGTCCGCTGCCATGGTGCCCAGGGGTTCGGTCTCTGCCAGCGGCATGAGGCGGATGGCCGGCTAGAGCTCGGGGCGCGGCGGGTCCTCGGGGACGAGGGCTGCGATCCGCACGGTCGGCGGCCAGGGCGGTGCGGGGGAGTAGGCGTGCACCGCGTTGATGGCCGGGCGACCGGCGGCGACGTCGCCCTCGATCCGGGTTGAGTAGAGCTCGACCTGCTGTCCGCCCTCAGTGACAGTGCGGATGAGCTGGCCTAGTCGGGGCTGGTGCGCCAGTTCGCGGCGCAGGCCTTCCAGCACGTCCTCGGCGTGGAGTTCCTTGGCCCGCTGGGCGGCGCGATCGGTGACGACCGCAACCACCTCGCCGTCCCGGCCGTCCGGGTGTTGAGTGCCACTCAGGATGGTGATGGTGTTGCCACTTACGATGAGCACGGAAGCGCGGACATTTCGGGCGCTCGCCATGAGTTTGATCTTCATCGTGTCATTGGGATGCTCAGCGTGCCGCGCATGGCGGTGATCGGTGGGTCAGAGCTCCGGCAAATCCTGGTTCGGAACGTGCGAGAGTGCGCCAGGGCAGTGGTCAGCGTGCTGGGGCAGGCAGAAGGCCTCCGGTGACGACGGTCAGCAGGCCCAGCGGGGTGGCGGCATCCGCCGCGTCGGCGGGGATGGCAGCCAGCCGGAGGTGGCGTGCCAGGCCGTGGAGGTGCGCGGTGGCGAGCTCGCGCAGGTAGCCGACGCCGCTGGCACCCACGGTGGCCTGCGGTCGTGCGGCGGCCTCCAGCACGTCGGCCAGGGCCGCGGCGACGGCGCCTGCCACGTTCAGGGCCTCGGCGAGCGCGGTCGGCATAGGGGCGTCCTCGGGGCGGACGGCGGCACCGAGCTGCTGGGCGATCCGGGCGACGCTCGCGGTCAGCGTGGCGGCACCGCGGTGGGCGCGCCGGCACCAGTCCCTGGCGGTCCCGACCGGGAGCGCCAGGTCGGCCGCGATCCTCCGATGCCCGACTCCGCCGGCTGCGGCGAGCAGAGCCGCCGCCACGATCCGGGCGCCATAGCCGCTCCGGGGCACGACGGTGGCCGCCATCAGCACGTGCGTGGCCGCGCAGCCCGTGCACCGGGCCCGGTCGGGCGCCAGCTCGACCACCCCGTCCGTGTCCCGGACCCGCCGAACCCGGGCGCGGCCCCAGGGGCGCAGACGCTCGCCGCAGCCGGGGCAGCGCAGCAGGCGCGCGGACAGTGCGCGCCTGGCCGCCACCGGGTCCAGCACCCAGATCACGCCTGCTCACCTGCCTCATCCGGCCAGCGTCCCCGTCGACACCGGCCGCCGGGAAGGGGGAACTCGTGTTGCACGCTGCCGTACTGCCGGGCCGACGCACAAGATCGGCGCCGGAAGTCACCGGAACGGCACCGTGAAGACGACCGGCACGACCGGTCTTCCCCGCCGATCGGCGACCGACCAGCAGCAACCAGCTACCGGGCCCGGGGATGGTCACGGTGCCGCCCGGCACCCTGGGCATGAACGGCGAACCGCTCATCATCACGCTGAACGGCAAATCCAGCCCTGGCCGTGCTCATCCAACGTGGCAATCAACACCGGGTGGTTCACTCGGCTCCCCGCCGGGCCAGCATGTCGGTCACCACCTGGTCGACCGCCTCGACTGCGTCCCGGTCGGCGGCGAGCAGCACCCGACCGCGGTAGGCCGCGACGATCTCCGCGACGGTGGCCAAGTCGACTACCGTGCCCAGCTCGTCGACTGCGGCGACCTCGTCGACCTGCACTCGGGTAAGCAGCTGGGCAGCGAGCTCGCCGTCCAGGCGCTCGGCGTCGCCGGGGAATCCGTGGCCAGCCCGCAGCGCGGCCCGAAGTTCCTGGACGGTGTCCATCGGCGGTAGACCGAAGCGGCTGCCTCCACCGTGTTCGGCGGCCTGGGCGCTCATCCCCTCCACCACCCTCTCCCTGTCGGCTTACCCGGCCCGGGCCGGGCCCTCTACAGATGACGGTAGCGCCCCCACGGGGCCTGCGGGGCCCGGCCCGAGAACCCACCGCCAGAGCCCCGGACCGGCCTGTCGGCGCGAAGGCGGTCAGCGGTGACTGAACTGCACCTGGCCCCTCACAGAGGGCAGCGCAATGCCCTGCGCCTCAGCCGCCGGCCCAGGGCGCAGCGTCCACGGCACCTGCCCGGTGCTGGTGAGCCACTGGTTCGCCAGCAGACGCCGGACAACGAAGACCTGTAGCCCGCGCGGCAGCTCCCAGCCCAGACCTTCCCGCAGCTGATGGAACGACGGCCCGTGGCCGTGCTTCTCCCGGAACGACACGGTGAACGCGGCCGCCTGGGGACCGCGATCGGGATGGGCCGCCTTCCAAGGGCCGTAGGCCTCCATGGTCCTGGGGTACAGGCGCGGCGGCGGACACGGGGGAAGGAGGAAGGCCTGCGCGACCCGGTCTCGTGCCAGTGAGCACAGGGGGCAATTTTCGACGGCCTCGACGTGGCGGCGCAGCGCGGGCGTGACGGAGTCCTTCCATCGGCTCCAGTCGTGGTCCTCGATGTGAAACCGGGAGCTGACGGGCTTCTGCGGTTCGGTCAGGGCGTCGGGAGGCAGCATCGCGCGCTCGTCCTCCGTGAGAGGTCGCATGCCCGCGAGGTGGCCGACCTGGGTGGCCAGTCGGAAGCGGTCTCCGGTCACGTCGACGATGAATCCCTTGCTCTCGAGATCCGCCATGGCAGCTCGGCAGGCGCCCGGGAAGCTGGCCGGGACCTGGCCGAGCCGCTCGGCCGTGCTGTGCGCCGCAAGCAGCAGGGCGGCAAGCCGTGCGGCGGGCGGCAGCTTCTTGACCGGCTTCGCGTTCAGGGTCCGCATGGTCCAGCCGGAGACGCGGGTGCGCATGAGCTTCCCGAACGGCAGCGGGCGGTCCGCCCCGCGCCCGAGGTCGGGGACTGACACGGATACCGGGACTGCGGGGTCGCCATCGAGGAGGGCGGGGTCGATCTGCCAGCCGAGCGTACGGAGCGCGGCTACGGCGGCGGCCGGGTCGCCCAGTCGGAGGGCGGCAAGGTCGGTACCCGTGAGGTTGGCGACTCCGCCGCGCGCGGCGCGGATGGCCACCACCACGGCGAGGAGCTGGGTGTCGGGGCCCGGCAAGGGCAGCTCGAGTACGTAGCTCAGCAGGGTACGAGCTGCCTCGCCTTGGGCTGGGGTCAGGAGATACGGGGTGCGTTGGGGCGGGAGGGCCGAGGCGACATCGGCCCTGGTGAAGGTGGATGCAGTCTGAGACACACCGGATCCAACGCGCGCCCGCTGTTCGGGTCACCGACGGTGCCCTGTCCGGGCACCCCGTCGGCACGTACTGCCGGTCGTGAGCGGCCCCAGTCCCGGTGCAGTCCGAGACCGGCGGTGCCATACGAGATGTGGCGCAAATCCAGTCCAACCGGCGGTCGCGGAGGCACGTGCGCTGGAAACGTGAGCGCTGTGACAGACGATTCGACCCCCGACCAGCCCCAGTTCCGCAAAGGGACGCGCGACCTGACACCCACGCAGCGCGTTCTGGCCGACGAGATTGCCGAGCGGGCTGAGCTCCTCTACGAAGGGTCTCCCGACCTGACCCGAGCCGAAGCGGTGGAGGCGGCTGCCCGGCAGCTGGGCGACCGGCCCCAGGAGCTGGTCCAGCAGGCCCACAGGCTGTACGACGCCCACGCTGACCTCACCTGGCGCCAGGCCGTACACGGCGCAGCGCTGCAACTCGGCTACCTGCCGCCACCATCCGCTGGCTGACCAGCAAGGGTGCCGTCCGGCCCAGGGGTCAAACCTGCACGCCAGGTTCCGGTCATTGGCGCCCCGGGACGGCACCGGCCAGCGGCGCGATGGGCGACAGCGGTTGAGGGGACAGCTTGGCGGAGCGGCCGAGCGTAGGGATCTAGCCGCGCGTCGTGCTTCTGCCCTGCTGCAGACGCTCGTCCAGGCGGGACTGGCGGTGATGGGCGCTGGTGCGGCTGGCCCGGATGGTGCGACGGATCGCGGCGGCTGTCGCCGCGATGTGCTCGCTGGACGCGGCCGGCCCGGTGGCGGGCAGGGCGTCGGTGTCGATGTGCCGCTGACGGCATTGGGGGCAGCCTCGGTCGGCGTCGAGGTGCCAGCCGTCCTCGCAGCGCGCAATGCTGCAGGGCGGTGCGGCAACCAGGGCGAGCGCGATCTCGTCGGCGCGCTCGGCGATGTCGCCCGCGGGTAGGTGGCTGTACGTGGACCACCACCGCCGCTCGATCCTCTCCCGAAGCTCGGCGGGGGAGCGGTGGCCCTCGTGGAGCTGCCGGAGGATGCTCTCTCGCATAGCCTGTGGGATCCCGCCGTGCTGACCCAGGACCGCCAGCAGCACCGACGGGTAGGCGCCGGCGACCCACACCGCAGGGTACTGGCCCTGCGGACCGGCCTGATGGTTGGCGGTCATACGCAACTCCCTTCGACCTCCGCGACCGATGCAGTCCCACCGTTCTGCCCACGGCCCTCGAGCGCGCGGTCTCGCCCGGGCTGAGCGACTGCGACGGTCCGAGCGCCCATCTTGACCCGCAGGTCCGACACCCGGGCCAGCCGCTGCTGCAGCAGCCACTCAGCCGCCCGACCCCGCGCCTGCTCCGCCCGGCGCACTGCGGTCTCCTCAGCCTCCTCCGTACTCGTGTACCGGTGCCGCGCCCGCATCACCGCGTCATACGCGGCCTCGGCCTCCAGCACCGCAGCCTCGGAGGCGGCGAAGCGGTCGAGCGCCTCCTGCCGGAACTCGTCCACGGCATGCTGCATCGTCAACAGCACCACCCCGCGGGCGATCACGCCGTCCTGGTCCTCCAGACCGGTACGGGCGTGGTCCCGACGCTCCTGCAGCTCGCCGCGGACCGCCTGCCACACCTCCCGGAACGAGGTTCGAGAACTCAGGTCGGCCCGGGCCGCCAGCCGCAGGTCGATGGCCGCGTGGACACTCGAGGCGACGTCCCACTTCCACGCGCACCGCACGCACAGCCCCTCCGCCTGCTCCACCCCGCAGTCTGCACACGGCACCGCCAGCCGGGCGCGCTCGGCCTCCGCTGCCCGCGCCTCCCGCTCCGGCCGCTGCTGCTCCCAGCGTTCCCGGGCCGCGGCCTCTCGGCGGACGCGGTCGGCCTGAGCCTCGGCACGGGCCATGGCGTGGCTTTGCAGGCCCTCCCCGATGGCCTGCTGCCGCTCTTCGAACGACAGGTCGGGCGTCCGCTCGACAATCTGGCGGATCAGAGCCTGCCGGGTGGAGCGGCGATCCTCGACCCGCAGGTCACAGGTGATGCAGTCGGCCCCAGTGTCCAGGCGGACGCTGTTGTCGCAGGCCTGCGCCGAGCACTGTCGCTCCTGCGGCAGACCACGCGTCAGAAGCCACCCGACCGGGTCCGAGACGTACGGGTTGCCCTGGTGCCGCTGACGCTCAAGCCGGTAGGACAGCCGGTCGGCCAGCGCTTCGGGGGCATCATCGAAGCCGGTCCATCGAGCGACGCCGTCCAAGGCCGCACGGACGTGCTTGAGCACGAAACGCCTCGTAGACGAGTTCTCCAACCGCGACCAGACCTCCTCGACGGGGGCGAGGGCACGGGCGAGGTAGGCGTCCCGGGGCAGGCGGACGGGCGGCGTCCGGCGGACTTGGTTGATTGCCTGCTGGGGGTGCTGACTGGGAGTGGGGGTGTGCTGTTCCCCGCGAAGCGGGCCGTCCCCGGCCCCGACGAGCCGCAGCCCGGGCAGACCGAAGTCGGGCACCTCCTCGCGCGTGCCCCCGCGCCACCGCTGACGGTGGGTCACCCCAACGGCGCGAGCGCCGGAAAAGCCATCCACAACGTCAGCAAGACCACCAGGAGTAACCACAAGAGCGTGGGGAGTGTGGAACTCGGCACTCGTCGAACCCGCCGCCGGCGGCTCATCCCTCGGCGTTTCCGCAGGTCCAAGGCATGCCGGCGCCCCATCCACGCGCTCCATGCTTTCAAGATCTCCTTCGGTACTCACCGACGGCAACGAGAAAGCCTTCCTGGCTTCCTCGCCAGCCTCCGCGTCCGGGCACGCTGGAGCAGCCGCCGGCGACGTTGCCTGTGACGTTTCGACCCTCGGGCTCTCCGGCCTGGCCGCTGGAAGTGCGACGGCCGGCTTCTTCTTGGGGCGCACCGCCGCGAAGCTCTCGGCCACCGGCACCAGCGTCACCCTGCCCGTCGGCACACCGTCCTCTCCCCGCTCCACGTGGGCCGCCCCATAGCCCTCCAGACGGGCCAGCACCCGGTCGGCGGCCACGGGCGTGAGCGGCTTCGCACCACCATGCAGCAGCAGCGCGAGGGTGGCCGCACCACGACCGAGCTCCGGCACCTTCAGCGAGCCGGAGCACAGCTTCAGCCGGCCGTTCTCCCGGCACGACAGCACCAGCAACAGCAGCGCAAGCCGGTCGGTCGCCGCACCGTGCCGCTGCTCCCGCTCGCGCAGGGCGAGCACGCCGGGCGGGGTCGGCGCCTTGTCCTTTGGCGCCCAGCCCGGGCCGAACAGAGCCTCGCACAGCCGCATCAGCGTGGTCAGTTCTGCGCGGGTGAGGGCGAGCGGGTGCCGGATGTCGCGGGTTCGCCGGACGCGCGCCACCGGCTCCAGTCGGAGGTCGAGGGCGATCGGCTCGCCGTTCTCGTTGGTGACCACCAGGGTTCGCAGGGCACCCCGGACACGCAGCGGCGGGAGGACCTTGTGGCTGACCATGGAGATGCTCACGCCGAGCCAGCGGGCGAGCTCTCCGGACCAGAGCACCGTCGAACCGGTCTCCACCGCGCCCTTCGCGTAGACCACCACGGCTGCCAGGCGTGCAGCATCCGGCAGCCCGGCGACCGACTCGTCCGCCAGGAGCGCATGCACCGCCGCCTGCAGGCGCAGCCGCATCGGCTCGCCCAGCAGCAGTGGCTCCGGCGAGATGGCCTGGTTCGGGACAGCACGAAGCCACCGGCGACCACGCCCCGGCCGGGGCTCGGCCGAGCGCGGACCTGGCACCGGTCCGAGGAACATCCGGTGGGAACGCGGTGCCGGGTACTGGGCAGCAGACGCGACCATCACAGGACCTCCCCAAGGACCGAACGACCCGCGGGGGGCATGGGGAACCTGCCAATACGCTGCTCGTTTTGACATGCATGGCAGCCAAGAAGAACCACGCCGAGCGTCGCGCCCGCGAAGCCGCGCGCCGCACAGCCGCAACCGCGCGCATTGGCCCCCGTCCCGTGATGGCGCCCCGCCCGCAAACCCTGCACGCCCTCAACCCGCCGGGGCTGTACTACAAGGAGTGGCACACCCCCAAGGGCACGGACGAGGAGGTGATGAGCAAGGTCACCGAGGCATACGGAGCCGACTCCGACGAAGCCACCACCATGCGCCTCATGCTGGAGTACCGAACGATCTACGGACCGCGCGTCCCCTTCGCTGCTGCCGGGCACCTCGACGTGATCCTGCGAGACACCGACCTGGTGGCCGGGCTGCGCGAGTACGTCGGATCCGCGCCGGATGAGGTCCGTGCATCGCTGCACTCCCTGCACTCTCAGGGCCTGCTTCTTGTCGCTGACGACGGATCCCTGTGGGTGACCGTCCCGCCCGGTACCCCCCAAGCCACACCAGGAGGTCAATGGACCTTCCTGGGCCAGAAGGCGCCGGCCCCCGTGGACTGACCGACGCGCATCAGCGGAAGCACGCCACTGACAGCTACGGCTGTCAGTGAGTGCTGCCGACATCAGTCGCGAAACCGACTCCCGGGACACCTGCGGGTGCTCGCCCAGCAGAAATGCCCCCGGCGGCACCCCCTGATTCGGGACAGCACGAAGCCACCGACGGCCGCGCGTCGACCCTGGCTCGGCAGAACGCCGGCCTGGCAGTGTCACCGCGGTCGCGTTCACCGGCCGCCCCTCGAGGACGCCTGCGACACAACACGCCCTGCTCGTACCGCAGTAACGGCCGGAATCAGGTGGTTTCGACGGCGTGTGGGCACGCCGGAGTGGATTTGGGCAGCACGATGCTGCATCATGACCTTGCTCTCCTGCTTACGTGGGAAGGCGCGCGAAGGCCCCTCACCGGGCTGGAAGCGGTTCTGGCGAACCGAAAGAAAGAGCGAGGCGACAGGCCCCTGGCAGGGCGGTCCCTCACGAGGACGATCTGGGCGCAAGACCGGGCTGCGAATCCGGTTGAGCTCCCGGGCGGCGCTACTGCAAGACCTCCCCTGCGAAAGGAGGACGAGCGGAAGGGGCGCCGCCCCAGAAGGCCTAGGTCATCCCCACCCCCGCACGCCGACCGCCTGAGGCAGCCACGGCGGACACCACGCTCCTGAAGACGCGGAGCGCAGCGGAGCCCGATCGGATCAAGCCCTCAACACGGGCGACACGCGAACGGGCGAACCCCACCCGGCGGAAACCGCCGCTGGGCAGGGAAATCTCGGACCACGGACCCACCACGGCCGGGCGCGTCACAACGCCGCGCGACATCGACCAGGCGCTATTGCGCAGCCGGGCCGTCCAACGGGTACGCTGAACCACAGCGCACACCTCCTTTGCCTTAAAGGTGTACTGCTATCGAGCCAGTCGAGCCGCCTTCACACAGCTCCTGGCTCACCGGCCCCGGGCAACCGAGTCCGGCGGGATCTTCCACCCGCCGCGGTTGCGGCGGGGCCGTTAATTTTTCACGACCCTCACCGTCCGGCGGGGCTTCCACCTCCCGCCAGACCGTTACGGTCAGCACCTGATCCTAAACCCACAGCGGGCCCCTGAGGCCACGCCATTCAACACAGACAGCTGTGTGTCGGCACAGGCGCCGCAGATCACCGAGAGTACTCGGTCGAGCATCGAAGCGGGACCGTGGCGGGCTGAGCGACGACGTCGACTCATTGGCCACCACGCAGCTCGCGCAGGTGGTTGACGAACTCGACCGCATCCGTCGCGTGCCCGAAGCGGCTCTGGAGAACCTGCCCGAGGTCACCCGCAACCATGGCCAACGAGGGCAAGGACTGGCGGGTGCCCTGCAAGGCCTTCTCTCCGAAGGCGAGCGCGGTGTCCAGGTCTCCGTCGCGGGCGGCGACGACGCCAAGGGTGACGCGGGCCTCGGCGATCCGCATTGGGGCTCGTTCTTCCCCGTCGAAGTCGGTGCTGGCCCGGATCACCTCGGTGGCCAACTGTTCAGCGAGGCGGTCCTCGCCGACCTTGCGGTAGGCGTCCATTCGGTAGAAGTCGAACTTGGCGGGGTCCACGACGAAGTGGTTTTCGATGTTGACGGGGTAGGGGAGCCGCTCGAGCAGCTCTCGTCCCTTGCTCAAGGCGACCTCGGTCTGTTGACGGTCTCCCAGTCGGGCCCATGCCTTCGCCTGCTGTGCGTAGAGCTGAGCAGCAACAGACTCGTTCGGTGCCACCGCGATGCCGGCCTCGGCTGCCGCGATGACGCCGCGGAAGTCTCCACGGGTCAATGCAAACCAGGCCCGCATCTCATGGGCCCAGCCCTGAACACTGCGCTCACCGGCTTCCTCGCCGAGCATGAGAGCCGCCTGCCGGGTGGCCTCCGCGTGGCGCGGCTGGCCCGAGTCGTACTCCACGCAGCCAACCAAGAGCGACAACTTCCCAGCGAGCGCGATGAGCTCACGGTGCTGGGCGAGATTGACCCGTTGATGCTGGAGACCAACGACCCTGCTCAGCCAGGCACGGCCCTCCACCAGGAGCTGGTCGGCGGGCATGTAGGCGTATTCACAGCAGAGCCGGTCCGCGGTGATCCGGAGTGCGTCCAGGGTCGCGTTGTCGACATCACTCGACCGTAGACGGGCGATGATTTCGATGGTGTCCAGTCCGCTGACCTGCACTATCTCGGTACGCCCGTCTCGGCGGCCACGCTGAGGGAAGAACGCGCCCGTGGTGGTCCCGAAAGTCCGAGCGATCTCAGCCTTGTACTTCTTCGGTTCAACCTCCCCGGCCTCCCAGCGCTTCCACTGGCGCAGCAGGTCCTGCTCCGACATCTCGATATCCGGAGGAAGGCAGGCGATCATCACGCGAACCGCGTTGATCTGAGACCAGCCTCGGGCGGCCCTCTCTTCGATCATTCGGCGGGCCCAGCTGGGACGGTCGTCGGACATTCCAGGTCCTCCTAACGGCGTCGTGTGGGGCGAGTTTGGCACCAGGGAGCTGCGCTTCGGAGGTGACAGAAGCCGGTGACATCTCATTTGTCACCCCGTCATGTCACTTCCTGCAGTAGTCGTTTCGCGTCACGGTTGCCGAGCTTTGGATGTTGAACGACGTCAAGGGAGAACAGGGTGTTAGCCGTTGCCGGAGGCCGAGAGGACGTTGAGATCGCTGTAGATGATCTCGGTACGTTCGGCTGGCGCCACCAGCCTGCTCAACGCAACTCGGCGGCCGGCTTTGTCCACCAGCAGCCGCTCGATCTGCACCACGGGCTGGGCCGGCCCGAGACCCAGGGTCTCGGCCTCATCGTCGGCCGCGGGCCGGAAGCCGACACGTTCGCTGGCCGAGTTAACCAGTCCAGCCGCACCGAGTACCGCGAGGGCAGCTTCGGGGGAGGTGTCGTCGTCAAGGCCGACAGCATTGGCGACAGCGGCCGGGTACCAGCTGTGCTGAATCAGGATGACCTGGCCCTCAACATCGCCCTCACCATCCTCGGTTCGAGTGCAGTGGTGGAGTCGCTCCAGAACCTGGAGATCGTCCTCAGGCAAAGCCAACTTCACTGCCACGCCCGCCAGCGGTTCCCTGAACGTCTGGCTGATGAAGACCAGACGGCCGTCCCCGTCCAGGCCGAAGGGGCCGATCCCGCTACCTCCATGTCGAGTCAGGAGAATCTTGGACTGGCGCCGCGGAAGTACGACGTAGCCCTTGCCGGGAATGCCCTTGACGAGGCCTCGGCGGGTCAGCTCGTTGAAGGCCTCCCCGACTGTGGTCCTCGAACCTCGCCCCTCCGCGATCAGCTGCTTCACGCTCGGGAGAAGGGCACCTGCTGGGAGGCTGGCGCAGGTCCGGGCCAGATCTTTCGCGAGCTGCTCCCACTTCAGGGCCACTCCAGATCCCCCTTCCTTGTACTCGTTGTGGTCACGGTCGTACGCAGTAGTGAACCACATCTCAACCCATGCCGACACAGCAACTCTGAACGGCATCTGTGCCGACATAGAGTTGACTATGTCGCTGATGGTGTGTCATTGTTGTCCCGTCGCCGAGCGGAGCGGGTTCGCACCCCGAAAGCCGCTGGTGACAGACCAGATCGCTGTGTCGGGACTGGGGTTCGCACCTCCACAAAACGACACTGCGGGCCCAGGATTCGCACTCCTGGACCCGCAGCTGGTGCGGTTCGCGGCCGCACCCAGTGGCGATCGCCTCGACCTCAACGAACCTGAGGGAGTAACTCGCCGTGAGCATCATGCCGCAGGGCGCCCTGCCCGCCTGCACCGACCCCACGAACATCTCCTCGGCCCTCGCGCCGGCGCTGACGATGCGCAACTCGCCGACCGCCGGCCGGATCGCCCAGATCATCGCGGACGAGCCGGCCGCGGACGAGGTCGCCGAGGACCGCCTCGTCGACATCATCGAGCTCCTGGTCCTCGCGGTCGCCGTCGGGGCGTCCCGTATCGACCTGGGGGCCGTCCCGGCCAACGGCGCCGAGGTCATCGCCTCCGCCCTGGACACCGAGAGGGTCACCTACCTGGGCGACATCGCTACCATCACCGGCGCCACGCCCGTGGGAGAGCTCGCCGTGACGCTCCGGATCGAGCACGACGGGCAGGTAGCGGCATGAGCGCCGATGCAAGGCTCGACCTGCTGGTTGCAAAGGCGACCTCCGGCCTCGCTAAGGCCGCGGCCCGGGCCGCTCTCAAGGCACTGAAGGACGCGAAGCAGGCGGGGGGTTCGAAGTGATGACACCTCAGGAGCAGGCGCGCCAGCAGGCCGAAGAGGCACTGCGCCAGGCGCGCGCGGCGCAGGAACGCGTCGAGGCGGCGAAGGCCGCTGGCAGCAAGGGCTGAGCCCGGCACCATCAGCAGCAGTTCTGGCTTCTGCCTGTCCACCACGAACGACCTGGCGGGTTGGTCGTGGTGGACAGGGACCTGGCTAGGACCAGCTCTCCTGCACCTTCCGCTCGTGCGGCCCCTCGGGGCGGCGGCGCGGATGACGGCATCGCGCCGTCCCTCTCGGTACGTAGCTTTGCAGGCCTGGGTTGATAGCACCACCAAATCCCCAGGTCAGCCACGTTCTGTGGCCATGCAGCGCTGGTGCGCTGCCCACCCGCCAGGCCGCCGGGGACTACCGGCTGCCTGCCAGGTGGAGGGCGCACCACGGTGCGGCCCCAAGGGGCCTCTCACCTTCGTCTCTTCTGCTGAGGAGCCTTCGATGATCTCTTCTTCCAACACGCCGGTGGCCGCCGAGCGGCGGCGCCGGACCCGGACCAAGAACACCTCCAGCCTCCCGCCGGTCAAGCTCTCCACGCTGACGCCGAACCACTACGACCTTCACACCGGTTCCGAGCAGCTGGCGTGCCCGACCTGCGGCACCTGGTGCCCGATCACCGGCACGGGCGGCGCCCAACCGAAATTGGTGCCCCACCACACCCAGCGGGCCGGCTCCGGCGAGGCCATGCGGTGCAAGAGCTCGAACCGGCGGGTGCTGGTCGACGTGAGCGTGGACCGCTGGCGGGAGCTGCTGGCGGAAGCCACGGCGGAGGCCGCGTCACGCAGGCCGACGACGGTCCTGCGGAAGGTGTCGACACCGAAGCCCCCTGCACTCCACCAGCTCGGGTCCGAGGCGTCGGCGAAGGCGGCCGAGGGCCGCTACCTCGGTCACCGCGCCCGGTGCGCCGCGTGCCAGGCTTCCTGTGCGGACGGCCGACGCCTGGCCGAAGCGTGCAGGAGGAGCGAGTCGGGAGACGAGGCGGCCCTGGCGGCGGCCAAGGGCCGGTACGCCAGTCACACCGCCCGGTGCTCCGCGTGCTCCGGGTCCTGCCCGGACGGCCGGGCCCTGGCGCTGGCCTACGCCGCGGTCGGAACGAAGGAACGCCGGAAGACCCGCAACCGCGAGCTGCTCGCCGACGTCGCCGGCCCGGCGTGGGTGGCGGCACAGCAGAAGTCGCAGTCGCGGGACGCCGCGCAGGTCCGTGCCCAGCAGTGGCAGGGCGCGCAGGAGTCGGTCGAGCGTGCCGACCGGCTCCGTGCCGAGCCGCTGGCTGGTGCGCACGGCCCGATCCGTCCGCTGACCATGCCGCCAGGTACTCCGACCGAGCCGTACGACCGCTGATCGATCTGTGCCGCCGTCGGCCGCGCCCTGCAGCCGACGGCGGCCGGACCCGTAGTTGCCTGCCCCCCGACCAGACGGCCGCACGTTCAGCGGCGGCGCCCAACCGTTCTTCCCCACCCCCCTGCGCCCCGGACCTCGGCCCGGGGCGCAGCGGCGTCCACGACTTCCGGCCGGAGGCCACCATGAAGCACCGCGCCCGCATCGCTACTCCTGCCCGCCGCGCGTACTACGAGGCGGCCAGCACCCGCCGCTGGATTGCGCGAGTGATCGGCCCGCGCCGCGTCGGCGGCATCTACCGAGGCGCCTACGCCAGCGACATCCCCTACGAGGTCCTGGCGATCGACCCGGGACCGCGCGAGGGCTGGCCGACCTGGCAGATCACCGTCCGCACTCTCGGCGAGGACCGGATCCGCCGGCACTGCGCCGAGTGGGACCACGAGCGCGACGTCGTCATCAAGCAGCCCGAGGACGAGACCTTCGCCCAGGCCTGGGCGGCCTGGCAGCTGACCCACGACCCGGACCCGTGGACGCCGCGCGAGGCGGACAGCCCGGCCTGGCAGCACGTCCTCGACGAGATCGCCCACCCGGTGAGCACCGCCGCGTTCCGGCAGCTCGCCCACACCGCCCGGATCAGCTGACCGAGAGGAGCCCCACCATGCCCAAGATCATGCTCACCACCGCCGCCGAGACCGACTGGCGGATGCGCTCGGCGTGACGAGGACCCAGAGCTGCTCTTCCCGATCGGCAACACCGGCCCGGCCCTGCTGCAGATCGAGGAGGCCAAGGCCGTGTAGCGGTGCCCCGTGATGGACCAGTGCCTGACCTGGGCGATGGACACCGGCCAGGACGCCGGCGTCTGGGGCGGCATGAGCGAGGACGAGCGACGCGCAATGAAGCGCCGGGCCGCCCGCAAGCGCGCCAAGGCCAACTGACCTCCGATCAGCACATGACGAACAAGCCTGGCCCGGACGGGCCGGCTGAAGCCGGGTGACGTCCCGGCCCCAAGCGAGCGCCACAGAGGTGACCGCCCGCGCATTCCCCGGAGAGGAGCCGACGGCGTGACCGTCACCATGGAACAGGCGAGCGGCCAGGCCGAGCGCCGCCTTCCCATCCAGAAGATCACCACCAACGGACAGCCCACCCCACCCGCCGACCCGCACGACAGCGTGTACGGCCCCGACACCGTCCGGATCGAGAAGCCGGAGGAGAGCCAACTGCTGGCGGTCGTGGCCGGCGGTGCCCTGATCACGGGAGCCGTGGTGGCCGCGATCGGCTTCGCCGGCTCCTACGGAGCCCTGCGCGACCTGGCCTTGTCGAAGGGCTTCGGCCTCTTCTCCTACGCCTTCCCGATCGGCATCGACGCGGGCATCATCGCTCTCCAGTCGATCGACCTGTTCCTCGTTCACAAGGGGATCAAGTTCCCCCTGGTGCGCTGGCTGGCGATGGGCCTCACCCTGGCCACCATCGCCTTCAACGCGGCGGCCGCCGACGGGCCGGTCTTTCAGGACCCGGTCGGCGCCGCGATGCACGGCGTCATCCCCGTCCTCTACGTGGCGCTGGCCGAGGCGGGCCGGCACTACATCGGCCGCCGGGCCGCACTTTTGCACGGTCGTGCCGACCTCGGGGCGCCGCCGCTGAGCAACTGGCTCCTCGCTCCCATCAAGACGAGCCGGGCGGCGCGCCGGATGTCGCTGTGGAACATCCCGTACGCGGAGGTCGTGCAGCTGGGTCTGGACCTTGAGGTCTACGAGCAGCGCCTGGCCCAGGACCTCGGCCCCGACTGGAAGAAGGTGGCGACCCCGGACCAGCTGCTGCCCTTCAAGATGGCGAAGTCCGGCCTCAGCGTCGACAAGGCTCTGAGCCTTCCCTGGGAGGAGCAGCTGAAGGTCCTGGATCGGGAGGGACGGGCCGCCCTTCAGCAGGCGAAGGCGGAGGTTCAGAAGATCCAGGCGGACCTTCAGATCCGCGAGGCGCACCTTCAGGCCGAGGCCGACCAGACCCGGGCCGAGGGCCGCTTGAGGCTCGCGCGGATCGAGACCGAGGCCGAGATCGACAACGAGGTTCAAGGCCGGGAGGCGGAGCTTCAGAAGCGCGTGGCCGAGCGTCAAGCCGAGCTACAGCGCCTTCAGGACCAGGCCGAGGCCGACATCGCCGCGATCAAGGACGACACGGAGCACCGCCGGTTCCTGGCCGACCTGGAGCGCAAGAAGCAGCAGGCCAAGGCCATGGTCGACCAGAAGCGTCTGGAGCTTGAGACCGAGCAGCAGACCCGGCAGATCGACCTTGAAGCCGCGGCCCATGAGGCGCGGATGGCGGGGCTGGAGCGGCTGGCGGAGTCCGAGGAGCTGCTGGCCGCGAAGGCGCAGGAGGCGGAGGCGGCGAAGGCCGAGAAGCAGGCGGCTGAAGATCGGGCGCAGGCTGCTGAAGCTCTGCGGCGTGAGGCTGAAGCCGAGCGCCGGCGCGAGGAGGAGGCGGCCGAGACGGAGGCGCTGCGGGCCACGAAGGCGGAACTCGCGCAGCGCGCCGTTGAAGCGGAGGCTCGCGCGGTTGAAGTCCGGGCGAAGCTCAACGAGGCGGCTGCCCGCGAGCGGCTGACCCAGGCCGACTGGGACGTGCTGCGGATCATGTCGATGCTGGTGGACGCCGAGGACGAGACCGCCGTGACCAATGAAGTCATCGCAGGTCAGATGGGGTTCTCCACCGGCACTGCATCCACCCGCCGGGCCACCGCCCGCATGCACCTGGACGACGTCGACAGCCCCCTGCGGGCCCTGTTCGAGCAGACCCGTCGGGCGCTCTGACCTGCCACCCCCGGCCGCGTCGCGGCCGGTTCACCACTCGTCGGCTCCTCCTGGGGCCACCGGGGCACAGCGCCCCGGTGGCCGCCGAAGGCGCCGATCGCCGAGCACCACCGAACGACCCGGACATCCGGCCGGAGCCCGGGTCCCGACCGCCACAGCCAAGGCCACGAGCCCTTCCCCGGCCGCTGGCCCGTATCTCGGGAGGAACCATGACCGACGACGAGCGCCGCCTGGCCATGCGCGGCGTCGCGCGCGACCCCGTGTCGTTCGCCGCCTACCTGGCGGACATGCAGCAGCACCTGCGGGGCCTGCACGGCTCGCTGGAGCTGCTGCTGGAGGAGACCCGCGCCGAACTGCGCGCCACGCACGTGGCGGGCGACCGGCGCTACCACGCGCCGCTGCGGGTCTTGCCGGTCGAGCGCCGGCTGCGGGCCGCGATCAAGGACCTGGAGAGCGCGACCGAGGGTATCGGGCGGGCCGTCTACCGGCGCCGCGTCCACGACGACCTGGTGAAGTCGCTGCCCGCGCAGCGCGCGCTCAAGGCGCTGAACAAGGCGAACAAAAAGGCTCCGCAGAACCACCCGGTAAACGGAGCAAGTCCCGAGGTTCCTCCGGCTGGAAATTCCGGCTACAGTGGGCCCACGTCGATTTTTGACATGAAGCGGTCGGCATGACGTGGCCGCGGCCCCTGGTGGGCGTTGAGCGTACTGCGGCGAACGTGCAGGAATTTCGCCTCAAGGGCGAGTCCGAAGCCGTGAAAATGCGTGGAGAGAAAGGCGTCGCGGAGAACTGGCTCCGCACGACGCGATCCGAGATCGTCAAGCAGGAGCGGGCCGGGTTCGCCGACGCGAGACTCGGATTCGCGATGGTGTGTCGGCTCTTCCTGACCGCGATGCAGCGGCGGGCGGCCGGCGAGCCCAGGCTCTGGGACGACCTCCAGCGGTACGCGCAGGAGGTCACCGAGCAGTTCCCGCCCCAGTGACGACGCGTCACCGCGAGGCCCCGTCGGCAGTCCGGCGGGGCCTCGCGCGCGAAACGCGTGCACCCGTGCCCGCGTGCACGCGTGCACGAGGACCCCACGCTCTGTCAACCCCTGGAGGGAGTGAGTCGTGACCGACAACCCCGACGGCCGGGTGCTGCCCTTCCCGGGCACCAGCACGCCGACCATCCCGCGCCACGCGGACACCGCGCGCCGGCCCGAGCCGCCGCGCGAAGCGCCGGAAATCCCGGCCATCCCCCAGCCCGCACCCCCGGAGTCGTTTCTCCGGTCCGAGGGAATTCCCGCCCGGCCCTCCGTTCCTGAGGAGGAATCCGCCGGGGAAGCCGAATATGAGGAAAGCGGCGAATACGAGTACCGCGAAAGACTCTCCCTCGCCGAAATCATCTCCCAATACCTGCAGTCCGTCGTCGACCGCATCCGGGCGCAGAGTGACGAGGAAGCGCCCTATCGCGAAGCGATGGTCGCGGACAGAGTCGCCCGCCTGAATGCGCAGACCGAAAGGGAAACGAGCCTTCTGGCGCAGCAGAACAAGCTGCGCATGGCGGAGGTGGACGCGCGCGGTGCCCAGCTCGCCGGGCGGGGCAAGGGCGGCGAGTCGGGCAAGGGGCTCGGGAAGGGCTCGCAGCAGAGTCCGGCCGGGTCGGGTCGCAACGGCAGGCCCGGCGGCCTGGGCGGCGGCACCGGCGGCGGTGCGGGTGCCGGCGGGAAGTCGGGCGGCCCGCAGGGCAGCGGAACCGACCGTGGCAGTCGAACGAACGGGCCCGGCAGGGGCTCTGGCGGCCCGTCTGGCGGCCTGGGGGGTGGAAGCCGGGGCTCGGATCGCTCCGGGGCGCCGAACGGCCGCTCCGGTGCCGGTTCGGGCTCTGGTGGTTCCAAGGGCTCCGGGGGGCTGGGGGGCGGCGGCAACGCCCCCGCCAGTTCGGCCTCCGAACGTGCCCGGGCCCGCAACGAGCGCCGCGCCGCCCGGCAGGCCGCGGATCTGGGCGACCGCGCCAAGGACCGGGACCAGAAGCGGCAGAACCGGCAGCGGGAGGCCGACGACACGTTCGAGGAGCGCAAGCGGCGCCGCGATGAGAAGCGCGCCCGGCGGGAGAGCGGGGCCGACACCGGGGACACGACGGTCGTCGGCGCGATCCGCCGGAAGTTGAAGCGCAGCCGGGGCTCTGCTGAAGGCGACAACGGCTCGGCCGGGTCGGCTTCGAAGCCGGACAAGGCCGACTCGAAGGTCGGCGACCCGGCGTTGAAGGTTGGCGACAAGGCGTCGAAGGACGGCGCTGCCGACTCGAAGGCCGACGACCCGGCGTCGAAGGACCGGGCCCCGGAGGCTGGCAGCTGGATCAAGGGGTTCAAGGAGTTCCTCGAGCAGCGGGCCAAGCGGGACGCGGAGAACGACAAGGAGGACGACAAGGAGGACGAGAAGGACAGCAGGGGGCCGGAGGCCGACGGCTGGATCAGGGGCCTCAAGGACTTTCTCGACAAGCAGGCCGCCCAGGACGCGAAGGACGCTGACGCCGGCGAGGAGGAAGGAGGGGAGAAGGAGCCGGACGTCCAGGGCTGGCTCAAGGGCCTCAAGGACCTCGTCGACAAGCAGGCCACCGAGGAAGGCGAGGACGAGGACGGCAGCTGGATCAAGGGCCTCAAGGACTTCCTCGACAAGAACGTCGGCCAGGACGGCCAGGACGGCGCGGCCGCCGAGCCCCCGCCCGAGGACACCGAGGCCTCCTGGGTGTTCGGTGGATCGAGCACCTCGGACCCGTGGTCGCCGGAGTGGCTCGCCTTCCTGAAGAACCTGTACGACACCACCCCGCAGTGGAACCCGGACCCGGAGCCGGAGACCGTCACGTTCGGCCGGGCCGAACAGCCGGCACGTGAGGCCGAACCCGGCGACGACGGCATCGTCGACGCCGAGATCGTGCAGGACGAGGCCCCCGCCCCGCGCACCGGGCCGCTGCAGGCCCTCGGACCCGCGATCGAGCGGGAGCAGCGATTCAAGAGGCCGGGAACCACACGGCCGGACCCGAGCACGACGGAGCCGCCCATGACCCGCACCCCCGCCTCGCCCGCTGTCCCCGGACAGCGGATGGCCAAGCAGCACAGCACCAACATCACGATGGACGAGTACCTGGTCGCGATGGTGAACAGCGCCAGGAACTCGATCACCGACCACGAGTCGGTGACGGCGGCCGTGGAGACCTTGAACGCCCTGGCCATGCAGCTGCGGGAGATGTGCCAGGACCTGCTGGGCGACCACAACATCAGCCCCAAGGTGACCCGCCTGGTGGAGAGCCTGTCCAAGCTCGCCGACGAGTGCGCCGCGCAGGCCCGGATCCTTTCCGAGATGTCGCAGAAGGCGGCCGACGCGGCCGAGCTGGCGGCGCACTCCGTCGCCCAGGTCTACGGCGAGGACAAGGAGGCCATGAAGGACGGCGGCCTGGAGCAGGCGTCCGCGGCCGTCCACCACACCTAGAGACAAGGAGCAGCCCCGTGGAACCGCAGACCGGCAACCTGCCGGCCCCCGCCGCGAGCACCGAAGCGGCGGCCCCGGCCCCGTCACCGGCGGCGCCCGCTCGCCGTCGCCGCAGGACCCGCGTGCCGGTCCTGGCCGACGGCGAGCACGGCTACGGAGACGTCCAGCGCAAGCTCGACGAGGTCGCGAAGGCCATGTCCACCGCGACCAGGAACCTGACCCAGATCGACAAGAGGCTGCGTCAGACCGCGGTGGAGACCGGGAAGGTGGCCGACGACATCGCCCACGCCGACCTCGACACCGTGTTCGTCGAGCTGACCCAGGAGGTCGGCAAGGCGCAGCAGGAGGCGGCAAACGCCGCGCGCCGGGTGCTGGAAGCCGCGCGCGAGGCCAAGAACGCCGCGATCGCGGCGAAGCACGCCCACCGCCGGATGTACGGGGCGCTGGACCGCGTCCGGCGCGGCCGCCGGTACCGCACCCCCAAGCCGGGCTTCTTCTCCGGCTGACCCCTTCGTTCGCTTCCTCGCCCCGCCGGGGTGGGCCCCGCTGAGACGGCGGGGCCCACCCCGGACCTGTTCGCCCTGATGAAAGGAACCTCGCTCCGTGGGCGCCTCCGCTTCCGTGGTCCTCGAACGCACTCTCTACCTGGCGGCTGCGCCCTTCCTCGGAGTTGCCGCGAACCTCCCCGCCGGAAGCCCCGTCGCCGACACCGTCAACTGGACCGTGGGCACCGGTGCTACCGCCGCGGTCTGCGCGATCGCGGCCAACATCAGCAGTAAGGAGGCGGACAAGAACACGGGCCGCTGGTTGGCTCGGCTGTCGCCTGTGTTCCTGGCCGCCGCCGTCGACGTCGCCGCCCACAAGGTGCCGGGCGCCGGCTGGGACTGGGCGATGGCCGGCGGCTGGGCGCTGCTGTGCTGCACGGTGGCACCGCTCACCTACACATCGCGGCGCCACCGCCGCCGCGCGCTGGCCGCCGCGGCCGTGCCGGTGCCGCAGGCCCTGCCCGCCGCGCCGCGGCCGGCCGCCGCAGCGGTGCCCGATGACGGCGCCGACGACCTGACCCGCCAGGCGCGCAAGCTCTGGGAGCGGGCCGAGAACCCTTCCCGCACCCACGTGGTCGTTGCCAAGCCGCACCCGGGCAAGCCTCACGACCTGACGCTGCTCCTGCGCTCCAGCGAGCCGGGACGGCCGATCTCCGGATTGAAGGAGGCACACGTTGCCGCCGCGTTCGGCGTCCAGGAGGACGACGTCGTCTTCGTCGCGACCACCCGGATGGCCGGGCGGCAGAGCGGTCCGGGCTGGCTCGAGGCGCAGGTGATCCCGGACGAAAGGAAGCGCCGGCGGGAGCGCCCGACCCTGGCCGAGTGGTGGGAGGACGGGATCGGCAGGACTGCGATCCCCGGCTCCAAGCTGAACGACCGCATCCGCAACGACGAGCGGCAGGTGACCTACTGGACGGCGCGGCTGCCCCAGAGCGTGGGGGAGCCCCGCATCGACATGGTCGCCCTGTGCAAGGCCCTGGGCACCACCTACGACGCCGGCGAGGTGTTCGTTGTCGTCGACGGGAACGACCTGCTGGTGACGCACTGGGACGTCTCTCCGCTCGCGAAGATCTACCCGGCCACCGTCGAGCTCCTCAAGCCGGACGCCCAGGGCTGGTACACCACCGGGTTCCTGGCCAACGGCCAGCCGGCCCGCAACCGGGTGCACACCGACCGCGGCGCCGCGCACGGCCTGCTCGTCGCCCCCTCCGGCGGCGGCAAGACCCAGGTGATGGCACTTCAGGTGGCCGCGAACGCGCACTGGGGCGCCGTGGTGTGGCTGGTGACCGAGGCCCCCGACGAGAAGACCGCGGCTCTGGGCGTGCACTGCGACAAGTACGGGATCGGCGCGCTCTACATGGTGCGTGCGATGCGGGCGGCAGTCGCGCTGATGGACATCCGCGGCCGGATGCCGTGGGCCGACGGAAAGATCCACGACTGGGAGGCGGGGAAGCCCGGCTGCCCGTACCGGCCGCTCGCGGCCTTCTGGGACGAGTTCCTGTCCGCGGCGACCGGCGCCGAGTACGGCACCGAGATCATGGATCATTCCGTGACGCTCTCGGTGAAGGGCCGCAAGTACGGCATCGGGGAGACGCCGGCCGGGCAGAGCTGCTACGTGCAGGACGGTTTCCCGTCGCTGCTGCTGCAGAACCTCCGCGCGAACTGCATCCCGGTCGTCCTGGACCCGGGGCCGAAGAAGGTCACGGAGACGTTCAAGGCTCTGGCGGTCGCGGCCGACGACATCCCCGACCCGCTGCCGAGGTCGTTTGCCAAGGCTGAGGGTGGCCGGATCGAGCGGATCATGCAGGGCGAGGCCGAGCCTCCCGTCGACTCGAACACGGGCGGCGCCGGCTGGATCGTCCCGATCGCCAAGCCTGAGGTCCTGCGCACGCTCTACATGGACTTCGACCAGCCCATCGCCCCCTTGTTCCCCGACACGATTCACGGGCTCACCGCCCACGAGATCGAACAGCTGGAGCTACTGGGCCTGTGGTTCGACTGGACCCTGCCGCCGCAGCCGGGCGAGTTCGACGGCGAGGACGACGAGGACAACCTCGACGACTTCGACGACGAGCCCAAGCCCCGCACCAGCAAGGGGAGCAAGGGCCACGGCGGGATGGCCGACCGCAGCAACATCACCAACCCGAAGGACGCCTTGGCGGCCCTGCGCTCACTGAGGTGACCTCCGGCTGCAGGACCCGCCACCGTCGCGGCTCTCCGGCCGCCGACCAGGGCTGCTGAGCCCACCGGTCGGCGAGTCATTCCCTACTGACCCGGCCTCCGCTGCCACGCACCGGACCTGTCCGGCCGGGCTGCCCCGCGCACACCCCTCCAACCCGCCTGCATGTCACCGAGGAGTCCCCCGTGGTCGTGACCGCATCCCTTCTGGCCATCTCCGCCGCCGTCTCCGGCCTGCTGCTCTGGCGCAAGCAGGTGCGCGTCCCGGTGGCGATCCCGCTCGTGGGGTCCGGGTTCTTCCTGGCCCAGACCTCCATGGCCCCCGCCATCAGCGAGTTCCTCCGCAGCGTCGCATCCCTCGCTTCCGCCCTGGTCTCCTGAGCCGGCCAGCCGACCTGACTGGCCGTCCACACAGCCAGCTCCCACCGCTACGTCCTGCTCCCGGCCTCTCCGAGGACCGCCGGACCGACCACCAGCCCGACCAGTCGCTCCGGCGGCCCCAGAAGGCGCCCGGCGCCGCACACCAACCGCTTCCCCGCCCACCCCACAGCCTCGAAGGAGTCCGCCGTGGACATCACCCAGGCCACCCGCCGCACCACCAACCCGACTCCGGCCGAACCGCAGATCACCCTCCTTGCCGACAGCTACAGCCCCGTCATCCTCGACGGCCAGATCCTCGCCGTCCCGCTGCGGCCCACCACCACCGACGAGATCTACGTGCCGGCCCTCATCGACGGCCAGGTCGCCGCAGTCCCCGTGCACAACCCGCTCGCCACCCCCGCCGTCCAGCCCGCTGCTGCGCCCGCCGCCGCAGCCGTTGCCGACCCGGGTCTGCCGCTCGCGGTCCGCCAAAGTGTCCTGCTCGGCTCGGTCGGGGCCGTTTCGGCCGGCGCCCTGGTGCTGATGGCCGGCGCCGGCCTCGGCCTGGCAGCGGCCCACGCGGACAAGATCGGCGAGGTCCTGATGTGGGTCACCATCACGGTCACCGCCGTCGCGGTCGGCACCGCACTGCTGCTCGGCAAGCTCCGGGTCTTCACCCGCGGCAGCACCGCCGGGGCGTCCGCGACCGCCAACGGCGACGGGTCCACCGCGGCCAACACCATCCTCGCCTGGTCCTACCGGCCTGAGCACCGCACCACCAACATCGGCAGGCAGACCGCCTGGGGCCGCGGCGGCATCACCAACCACACCGGCTGACCGCCGGCTGCCCGGTCTCGCCCCCGGCCCGCACCCGCCCAACCCAGCCACCTTCCGGCCGGGGCGGGCGGGCCGCTGTCCGGGGACGGGACCGGCCGACCGGCCGCCACCGAATCCCTGCCGGAGGTACCTGCCATGACCGCACCCACCGCCTCCCCGCTCGCCCAGCTGCTCACCGCGCCCGGTGTCAGCGAGCGCACCACCCGCTGTACTGCCGGGCGGCTGCTGGACGTGCTGGCCGACCTGCCCGACACCGCGCCGGTGCTGATCGCCGTCCCCGACCTGGACCACTGCGCGGAGCAGCCGGTGGCCGCCGCCCACTGGGACGGCGCCCTGCTCCTGACCACCCTCCGCCCCGTCCCGCAGGCCGAGGCGCTGTTCCCCGTCCCCGCCGCCCCCGCGGGCACCACCGACCGCACCAAGCGTGCCGACCGGGCGGGCGAGTGCGGGCTGGACATCGGTGACCTGCGCGAGGTGCTCGCCGCACTGCCCGACTGCACCGCCGTGCTGCTGGATGTCCACGGCTGGGACGGCCCCGCTCAGCTGCCCGTCACCGGCGCCGGCTGGGACGGCGCCCTGATCCTCGCCTCCACCTACCTGACCTGGGCCCCCGGGAGCTTCGACTTCCTCTACCAGGCCACGGCCTGACCCGCCCCGCTCCCACGACCTGCTTCGACCGGAAGGACCCACCCGGCCATGACCACGCTCGCCGCCCGCGACCTGCACGAACTGCACGCACTCCGCCAGTGGCTGCACGACCCCGCCCGCCGCCTCACCTGGCACACCACCCGCCTGGCCCGGCAGACCGACGCCGCCGAACAGGAACGCCGCACCCGCCGCTGCGAGCAGCCCAACACCGGCGCGAGCGCCGAACAGACCGTGCGCAGCCGCCAACACCTCGCCGACACCCAGGCCCGCGCCGACCTCACCGTCCTCGGCGAACAGTTCACCGAAGCGGCCCGCCTGCGTCTGACCGTCACCCTCGCCGACTGCCTCCAGGACCGGCAGGAGAGCGAACCGGGGAAGGGGCTGCGCGAGCAGCTCGCCGAGGACATCGCCGACGAGATCCGCACCATCGCCGAGGACCTGCTGGAGACGCAGCCCGTCTACCCGGGCGAGGCGCACCGCAACGCCGAGGCGGTCCTGACCCCGCTGCTGCGACGGGACACCGCGCTGACGGCCACGAGCGGAAGCGAGGACCTGACCCGCTGGCTGGCCGACCTGCGAGCGGCCCGCCTGGTCCTGGACCAGGCCGCGACCACCGCCTGAATGACCCTTCGGCCCACCCCGGGTCGGCACCCGTGCCATCCCGGGCCCGCCCCGACGGGCGCCGAGGTCCGGTGGGCGGCACGGCCGGACCCCGTCCCGACTACCACGCTGTGCCGCTGGGCAGCCTGCTGATTTTCCTCGCCGTAACTCGAGCAGAAGATCACACCTGGATACCCGTCACCCCGGACAGCACCTCACCAAACACGAAGGGCCCATCATGAACCCGGCGCTCGCCGCCCATCTCTCCGGTCTGACACCCGACCGCCGCACCGGTCGCCTCAGCGACGACGACGCCTACGAGGTGCTGGTCCTGCTCCTCGCCGCGTTCCGCGCCCTCGGTTTCGACCGCACCACCCCGGACGGGCTCCACGCCGCCATCGCCAGCATCGACACCCGCAACGCCTTCGGCGGACGCCGCGTCCTGCACATCCTGCTCCGCGAGGCCGCCAGCCACCACCAGATCCGCATCACCGCCGCTGGCCACATCCTGCTGCGCACCGACGCCCCCAGCGACGGCGGGCCCGAGCACACCTGGATCCGCCTGCAGAACCGTCGCGGCGCCGAGGTCGAGATCGTCGGCGCCGACCCCTGGCCCGACACTCACCAGGTGGCCCCCGGCCCCGCCTGGTGGCGCTGCACGGGCTGTCGAGCCACCAGCGGGACCGATGCCCAGGACCTGGAGAAGATGCGCGCCCAGGCCGTGGAGCACGCCGACGACTGTCTCGCCCTGCCCACACCCCTTGCCTCACCCCAAGGCGACTGATGAGGCGTCAGCCCTGGTCTTTCGGACGCTGACGCCGCCCACCACCGCGCCCCACCCGACCGCGCCCACCAGACGCGGCGGTGGGGCGCAGTGGTGGGCGGCGCGGCCGCCCGGCCGACACCCCTACCACTGCTTGACCTGCACAAATATCGAAAGCCTTACCGGACCTACCGCCGGCCTACCGGCCCCGGGAGGGGCGCAGCAGCTGCACTGCCGCGCCCCTCCCGACGTCTGTCTGCGCCGGCGGGGGAGCACGCGGCCGAGGCCCGCAATCCGATCGGAGAACCATGTCCACCTGGCTACTTGAACGAGCGAGGACGCTCGCCCTGGCGAACTCGCCCTCGAGGAAGACGCTCGTGATCGACTACGACGGGGTGATCCACGACCAGAACGACGGCTGGCGTGACGGCGCGGTCTACGGCCCGCCGATTCCCGGCGCCATCGAGGAACTGCAGAACCGGATCGCCGGCGGCTGGTCGATCGCCGTCGTCACCGCCCGCCACCACGACCTGCACCACGACGTCGCACGCTGGTTGGAGAAGCACGCCGGACTCGAGACGGTGGTGTGCGAGAAGCGGCACGCCTACTGGCACGGCCCCAAGGTCCTGGTGACCAACGTGAAGTGCGGCGCCCTCGCCTACATCGACGACAACGCCATCCACTTCAACCCGAGGAACGGCGGCTGGAGCACGGCCCTGGCCGCGCTGCCCTACTCCCCGGACGACGTCCTGACCATCGGAGGCCGGGAATGAGCGGACCCGAGCGGCTGAAGCTGTTGCAGCCGGACGTCCGCGCTGACCTGATCGAGGCCTTGCGGACACCAACCGGGGCCAGCATCGCCCTCAACGCGGCCAGCCCTGCCACCGTCTCCGCCAGCGTCAGGATCGTCGTGGAGATGAGGCAGCACGACCACGAGCCGGACGACGTGTTCTGCGAGAACCTCGTCGGCCATCTCGGGCAGCGGGCACCGTACCTCCTCCAGCGCCTGCTGGAACTCGAGGAGGAACTGCACCGGCTGCGCACTCGGTCCAGGCCCGACGCCGAGCTGGAGCCGGCCGAGGGCCCCGACCCGGGAGCCGTCTGCCGGCGGTGACGCACTGCTCGACGCCCACGCCGGGCGGTCCTGCTGGCGTTCGGCGCCGCTGGGCCGCCCGGCCCTTCCGTTCTCTCCGCCACCTTCCTGGTGGCGCCCGAAGAAGCGAGACGTTCATGTCGCTGACCCCGGACACCGCCCTGCGGGTCCTCCCGCTCCTGCTCCTCGCCGTTCTCCTGATCCTCCTGATGCTGCCCATCACCCGGAACTCCCGCGCTGTCCGGGCTCTGCGCGCCACGGTGGCGCCCTGGCTTCCCCCGCTGGGGAAGAGGGGCTCGCCCTTGCGGGTCCGCCGGGCGCTCGGTGCGGTCATCGCCCTGGTCGGCCTTGCCTGCTTCACGCAGGCCGACAACCCGCTCCTCGCCGTTGCGGCCTACGCCCTGGCGGCCGCCGGAATCCTGCTCTACGGCGCGTGACCTGCCCTGACCGGCGGACCGCACCGGAACAGCCTCCCCGGAGGGCAGAGCCCCGATTCCGGGGACAGCGGGACCGTGCGGCAACAAGAATCTGTACGCACGGCTCTGCGGCGGTCACCTCGAGCGCCGGCTCCGCCGGTCTGCGCGCAGCAGCCGGCCCGATCCCACAGAGGAGACCGCCAGTTGTTCAACCGCCTTCGCCGCCGCCGGAAGACCCTCACCACCGTCGACATGACTCTGCTGCTCAACAAGTCACTGCGGCGGGCCAGGAACGACTGGCGCCAGCCCCGCGCTGCGCGTCGGCGGACCGAGATGAACAACCCGGCGGACTTCCAGGCGCCACTCGCCGAGCTGTACCACGCGCATACCCAGGTCATCGCCGACGTCCACGGCCTCGCCCTGGCCGCCCGCACCGGCCTTCCCGAATCGTCCGACAGCGGCCGGGTACAGGAGGCGCTCGACTGGGCGGCGTTCCTCCTCGGCCAGGCCGAGGTCGCGCTTCGCGAGGCCGCGGTCGCCACCTGCCCGGACACGGATCGGCTCCCGGCCCGCCGGAGCTGATCAAAGCAGTTGGCCGTCGGCCCGCGCGCGAGCACCACGTGACCCACAGGACAGGCCGGCTGCCCACCGCTGGGCAGTCGGCTTCCTTGCCTTCCAACACCATGGCGACCACGGCCGACGCCGCCGCACGGTCGTCCACAACGTACTGAGGGGAGTACCGACGATGAGCACCACCGACCCGGGCCCGAACGCCAGCGAGACCATGCTGGCCTACACCGCCAGCCACGGTCTCGACATCGAGCTGGCTGCGGTCACCGCGGACATCGCCCGGACCGACTCCAAGAGTTCGCTGATCCTGACCCTGAGCACGCTGATGGTGGGCGGCATCGCCCTCCTGGGCAAGATGCCGCCCGTCGCCCTCGGGGTGGCCGCAGTCGGCACCACCGCCATGATCGGCTCCGCGGCCCTGAGCATCCTGGTCGTCATGCCCCGCACGGACAAGACCCGCTCCACCGGGTTCACCCGCTGGGCCGACCTGCGCCCCGAGGAGATCCCCAACGCCGTAACGGCCGACCCCCGCCCGCAGCGCCTCCACAACCTCAGCAAGATCTGCGAGGGGAAAATGACCCACCTCGTGTGGGCCAGCCGCCTCAGCCTCCTCGCCATCATCGCCACCAGCGCGGCCGCCATCCTCACCGGCGCCAGCTGAGCGCCCGCACCGTCGGCACCGGACGGCCCCGGCACGCTGCCTCCCGCCGCCGCCATCCACACCGCCCTCCGGAGCGGCGCAGCCCCACCGCTGCGCCGCTCCGGGGCAATCCCGAGCGCGCTACCGCCCAAACCTCAGAGCAAGGAGAGACACATGCTCACCTCCACCACGCCGAGTACCCGTACACGCCTGCTGGCCGAGATGGAGCGCCTGTTCGCCGACGACGCGGGCCTGGGCGTCCTGGTGAAGTACAACGGTCGCCCTGACCTCACTCAGCAGGCCAAGGACCTGCAGAGGGCCTGGGCCCGCGCCCTGATCGCCGTTCACGGCCGCAACAGGGCCGCCTCCGTCTACACCGAGTACGCCCGCCAGCGCCAGCACACCGTTACCGAGCCGGTCGGCTCCTGGGACAACCTGGTCCTCAACACCCAGCCGATCAGCTACTGGACCCGGGACATCCACGGCTTCCTCTGCTGCGGCTGCGGCGGCCCGTTCAGCTCCGTGCTCATCGAGCGCATCGACGCCATGTGCAACCGGTGCGCCCGCGAGAACAGCACGGTCGAGGACGCCAGGCCCGAGTGGCACGCCTATAGCCACCGGGAGTTCATCTTCCCCGGCCTGCTGACCGAGGAGATGCCCAAGGGGGAGAGCACGCTCTCCATCCGCTATCAGGACGACGAGGTGCGCGAGTACGTCACCGGCGAGGCCGGCCTGTTCATCGAGGAGCTCACCAGCCTGCCGGGCTTCACTCACTCCAGTGGCCGCGCCCACGGTGAGAGCCGCGACCGAATCAGCTTCACCGTCGAGGCCCGTACCGAGCACCAGCGCCGCAGCTTCGACATCCTCGCCACCTTCACCTACGACCCGGACCCCGCTGGCTGGGAGAAGCACCCCTACGGCTTCCGATTCAACTCCGCCCGGCTCATCCACCGCCGCCGCCAGCTCGGGCACCTGGACGTCCTCGAGCCGACCATCACCGAGCACACCGACCTGTACGAGACGATCGGCCTCCTGCTCACCGGGCTGTACTCGTGACGCCACGAACCGCCCGCCTGGTCGAGCCGGACCCAATGATCGTGTTGATCGGCCCGGCCGGCTCGGGCAAGTCGACCTTCGCCAGCAGCCAGCCCAGCGACCACGTCGTGGAACTGGACAGCCTCCGGGCGCTCGTCACCGGCGGTGACGCTGGAGACCAGGGTGCCACCGCCGAAGCCGTCAAGATCCAAGACATCGTGGTCACCGCCCGGCTGGTGCGGGCGAACCCGCTGGTGATCGACTCGACGAACGCAGAGGCTCGCGTCCGCGCCCACCTGCTCCAGCAGGCCCGCCTCTACGGCCGACGCACACGAGCGGTCGTCTTCGTCACCCCGCTCGAGGAGTGCCTGCGGCGCAACGCCGAGCGCCCCGCCTCGCGCCGCGTGCCGGACGACGTCCTGCGCTGGCAACACCAGCTCGTCGCCGAAGCCCTGCCCGGTCTGACCGATGAGGGCTTCGACGAAGTGCACCTGCATACCGCAAGCGCCACCGCGATCCCCTGACCGCAGTCCACCCGCAAGGGGACACGCCGCAGATAGCCGGCGCAGCCCACGACCACAGCCCACGGCCCGGCACCCGGGCCGTGTCCAGCTCCGCCTTCCAGCAGGCCACCGAGGGCCGCACAACAACCCAGAGCATGCGCCGAGCGGCGCAGAAAGGCCATCCCAATGAACCGTCACGAACTCAGTCCCGCCCACCCCGAGACCGCCATCAGCTCCTTCAACCCACGGCCCTCCGACAGCGCCCTGGCCGAGGCCCTCGCGGCCGGCACCGTCCTCCTCGAGCTCCGCTACCGCGGCAACCGTCACCAGATCGTCGCCACCAACTACGGAGTCTTCGGCAGGCACGACGTCCTGGGCTGCTACCTGGACATCCGGCCGCAGACCCTGAACCAGTGGACTCGGTTCCCCGGTCCGACGACCGCCGCCGCATGGTGCAGGGACACCGCCGCCTCCATGCTGCGCAACAGCAGCCAGACCGGGGTCGACCGCGACTTCGCGGTATGGCACGGCAACGGCTGGAGCGTGGAGATCGACCTGCACCGCCAGCAGTACACCATCGCAGTGGGAATGAGCCCGGGGGTCGCCTACGAGGTTCTGGAGGCCCGCGCGGACCAGAAGGAGGCCGCCGCCGACGTCGAGGCCCGCGGGTGGGCGTGGCTGCTCGCGAGGATGCCCGAGGCCCCCGACCGCTGGCCCGGCAGCATGGCCGACGAGTACTGCCGCCGCGTGCTGCTGGCCACCACGTAGAGACCTCCGGCCACCATGGCCCGCATGGCCGGCGTCCAGGACCCGCTGCTGTCCGACCCACGTGGGTGACTGCGTGGTGTCGGTGCTCCCCGCTAGGGTGTCCAGCATCGGCTGTTGCGCAGCCCAGCCGGCCACCGTTATGCCTCCCACGCGGCAGGTGGCCCGTGCGAAGGTCCCCAGCGGATCCGCATTCATTCGACCTTCTTCCCTGCCCTGGTGCGTCGTGCCACGGCGGGTGTGCGTGGGCCCCGCCGAGAGAGCCGAGTGCCCGATGACCCGTCACGCAGACCGCAAGCAGGCCGCCCGCGACCTGGCCGACACCTTCGGCATCCGATACACCCAGGCGCTGACCGCTCTCGAGCGGCACACCCCGCCGACCGACGAGGACTTCGCCGATGCCGAGCAGCAGATGCGCTCCTGGGATCCGCTGACCTACACGGCCATGACCACGGGGACTATTCCGGCAGAGCTGATGGGCGGCTGGGGTGAGCCGCGGGGCGACTACGCCCTCGCGGTGCCGGACCCGGTCACCGCCGGTCCCGCCCCGGCTGGGCCGGACGGTGTGTTGGGGATGGTCTGCCGGCCGGTGCCGTTCGGCGACAGCGGCCAGGCGGCGCTTGCCATCGAGGCGGTCGCCATCCGTGAGGGCGCCGAGCGGCGCGTACCTGGACTGTGGTGGGCGGCGCTGGACATCCTGCTCCACGAGCAGGGCTGGCACTACGACCCGGACACCTACCTGCCCGACTGGCGCATCGACCTGTACCCGGTCACCGAACGGCCGTCCGCCCTCGCTCGCGTACATGTCCACAACCCGACTACCAGGACCACGCTGTTCGACGCGCCCGTCGCGCTGCCGCCGATCTGGCTGACCGCGGCCCGGCTACACCCCCTCGGCGTGCAGGTCGTCGCCGGTCCGCTGTCCGGCACCCTCATGCCCGTCGACTACACCGACGACGCCTACCTGGACCACCTCTTCGGGACCGGCGCCGCCGGTGCAGCTCGGATCCCGCTGCACATCACACCCGTCGAGCCCGGCCCCGACACCCCGCCCCTGCCCGCCGAACGGGCCACGGACGAAGACGGCCGGGTGGCGACCCCGTGACCGGCCACCACCATCACAAGCACCCCGCTCTGCTGCCCGGCGGCGCCCGCGTACGGATCACCAGCGACCAGGGCTGCGGAGCCTGCGTATCACTGTTTTACTGAGTAACAGCCTCTCTGAGCTGGCCGAACCTCTCCGCCCTCATGCCTTCCTGTCGGACGGGCATCAGGACGCCGGCCCTCGAGGCGTATCACTGTTGCTGAGAATCACAGTGATACGCATCGAAGGCCGGCGCCCGTCGCTGATCGCCGCCAGGCCAGCGATGGCGCTGACACCCTGGCTTCTTGGCCGCCCCCGATGGCCGGGGAGACCGGGCCGCTATGAGTTGTTTTCCAGCAGGCTGAGCAGGGGCGCCTGCTGGTGGACCTCTTGAGCCGCGATGGGGTCGACGACGGCACGGATTGCCCGGTGCAGCACGGTCGAGGCCTCGTAGAGCGCGAAAGTGTCGACCATGACACTGCCCAGGCTGACGGTCATTCGGTCGGCGGCAATTCCGAAGCCGAGACTCATGCGGCCGTCCACGGTGGCGCTGTCGAGGTGCTCCAGGGCGTTACGAATCGTGGGGACCGCGCTGACGGCTTCCTCGAAGTCGCGGAAGGGCTGGCGGAGGCCCGCTGTGGGAAGCCGACTGCGTCGGATCAGTTCGATGATGCGGAGCATGCGTCGGACGGACGTCAGATAGAGGTCCACGTCGGCCAGTCCGCGGGCGTGCTGGTTGGCTCCCATCCCGAGGAGGGTGAGTTCACCGACGAGTGCACAGTGCGCCTGGACCCGCTCGTGCTGTTGCTTGATGGCGATGAACTTCTCGTCCGTCCGGTTGCGGATGACAAGCGCACGGCTCGGCGCCGGGGCGGAGGGCCACCCAGGTCCGGCTGCCGCTGGCACTCTCGGGTGTCGCGTCATCGCGCCATTATCGGGACACCGAGGCTCACCCGTCCGAGACTTTTCTTGGGCCACGTGCGCGTGGGCTGTCCACCCGGCCGTCCGTGAGCGGGGTACGAGACGAACGCCGTCTCGGAACCGGGCACACCAGCCGTGGATGTGGGCGCGTGCGGGCGGCGCCTGCTGTCGGTGGAATCCGGTACGGTCGTCCCGAGGGCGGAGTCGACGCCCACACCGTTCCCGGCGCCCACGCCGTCGGCGGCTGACGGTAGGAGGTCGCGGGAGCGATCCGGCCCTTTGAACCTCTGTGTTGACGATCCGTTCCGCCGGGCGGGTTGCGTGGGAACCGATGCGCCCGGGCCGGGAGGAATCGTGACCAAGCGCACCGCCATGCAGCGCCGCGCCCGCCAGTTGCAGGCCGCCGAGGGAATCGGCTACCACGACGCGCTCAACCGGGCTCGCGCTGTGGCCGCCACCACGCCGGGCGGCCTCGAGCAGCTCGTCGCGATCGCCTACGTCCTCCAGCCCACCCCTGCCGAGGCCGAGGAAGGCATCACCGCCGAGGAGCTCGGCGTCCGCGCTTTGCCAGATACCGCCACGCCAGCGCATCGCGCCCGCGCCGAGGCCGTGTGGCGACCGCGGCACGACGACGAGACCGACCAGCCGTGCCGCTGTTCTGGCATCGGTTGCCACCATGGCGCCCCCTGCGGCGACGCTCACCGCGGGGAGTGTCCAGGTCGGCTGGTTCACCTCGACCGCCGCCCCGCTGACGCGCCGGCCGTCACCGCCTGGTGGGACCGCACCCGGTGCGCCGAGTGCGGCCACACCGGCTCGGGCGAGGTCGAGCTCCCCGAGATCCCGTGGGGCGAGCTCCGCCCGACCAACGGCGGCGCCCCGGACGTCGTCGAGTTCGAGGGCGTCCGGCTCCGCGACCCGGCGGAGGACGATGTCGAGCCCACCGCCGCCGAGCTGTTCGCGATGGCCTTCGCCGTGCAGCCCACCGCCGCCGAGGCCGAGGCCGGCGTCAAGGTCGAGGAGCTCGGCGTCCGCGCCCTGGCCGCCGACGCCAGCCCCGCCCACCGTGCTCGCGCCGAGGCGGTGTTCCGCACCGCCCAGCCCGACCAGCGGTGTCGCTGCTCCGGCCAGTGCCACCACGGCGCCGGCTGCCCGGAGGCCAGAGAGTACGAAGACGGCACCAAGGCCCCGTGCGACGGTCGGCTCGTTCACACCGACCGCTACCCGGGCTCAATGTGGGGCGTGACGACCTGGTGCGACGAGTACCAGTGCAGCGGGTGCGGTGCGCCCACCGAGCAAGATGTCGAGCTCCCCGAGATCCCGTGGGGCCGGCACCGGCCGAACGCAAACGGCGGGGCAACGACGCTGGTCTACGACGGGGTTCGGCACCCGAGCTTCCCCGATTTCGACAGCGCCGCGCAGCGCCATCCCGACGGCGACGGGGTCTGCCGCTCCTGCGGCGGATACGCCCTCGACGACCTGCTCTGCGACGGCTGCCGCGCCGACGGATGGATCGACTACTAGGGGAGGGTGGAAGAGCCGGAAGACGACGGATCGCCTGTCACGGCTGCGGCGCCGATCACTAGCACCATTGCGAATGCTGATGCACCGCGGCCCCGTCAATGGCCGCGGTCGCGCGCGGGTCGCCGGTGTTCCCGCTGCCCCCGAGCGGCCGGCAGCCCACTCCATCCGGTTGGCACCGCGACTGCCTCACCGACCCCAGGCGGCGTCCTGCGCTCCTGGCCGGGCGCAGGACGTCCTGAGGTCGGTCGGCTGCGGCGCGCGGGTGGCGGTGCCTGCGAAGCCCGACGGGGAGCTGATCCCCCGCCCTGCAAGATAGGCTCCCCTGCTACGCGGACCGACCATCGCTCCCGGCGGCCCGGCCGCGCTGCGCCGCGCCCGACCAGGGCCGGCCCGATACCGGGAGGCCGCTGTGTACGTCACCCGTGACCAGGTCAACGCCGTGACCGAGTTCCTCGAGGCCCGGCTGAGGGAGGAACGGGCCGAGCACGGCACCGGCCCGCTCACCGACGCGCTGGCCGCCGCGATCTGCACCGGCGCCGCCGCCACCACCGCAGTGACCAATCTGGCGGACGATGCCGACCCCACCCGAGCGGCCGTCAACACCGGCCTGGCCGGCACCGGCTGGGACGTCCTGGCAGAGATGGCCCGTATCTGGCGCTCCCACCCGGACTACCCGGAGATCGCCGACCACAACTTCAGCGACCTGATCATCGAGGTCATCGAGGAACACCCGCGGTACGTCGTCGACCGCGACGGCCAGGCCACCGCCACCCGGCGAGTACGCCGGTGAACGCCCGGCCGCTCACCGAGCGCATCACCACCGCCGACGTCCAGGCCGTCCGCGCGTTCCTGGCCGACCGCGCCGAGCGCGTTGCCCGCATCGCCACTCCCGAGGCACACCGACTGGCCGACGGCCTGCAGGACGCCGTCGCCTCCGTCGCCGAGCCGCTGCTCGCCGACCTCGCCCGACACGCCAGCACCCCCGCCGCCACCACGCCGCTGGGGGCCGGCCTCGTGGACCGCTGGAACCGCCTCATGGAGCTCGTCGGCCCCTGGCAGGACCAACCCGGCTTCGACACCCAGCGCTGGCGCCCCCTCGCCTACATCCCCGCCGACCAGGAGAGCGAACACATGCTGCGTCTGCACCTCGACTGGGCCCGCGCAGGCCTGGAGGGCGCCCAGGCCGCCGCGCTGCGAGCCCACCCCGACGACACCGAGCGCCAGTTCGCCTACCGGGCCGACCGCATCGAGCAGGCCCTGCGCCAGCTCCTGGACCAGCTGGAGCCCTACGCCGCAGCCCCGGCCGCGGAGCCCTCCCGTGGCTGACCAGGACGCCCCGATCGTTCGCGCCCGTCACCTGATCGACCAGACCCTAGTGCGCCTGGACGAGGTCCCGCAGGCCGCCGCCGACCTCTACCCGGCAAGCCCCTCCCTGCAGAAGGCCTACCGCATCGGGCGCCTGCACCAGGCCATGGACGACCTGCTGCACCAGCTCGACCAGATCGAGCCGCCCGCCACCCGACCGGAAAGGCCGTCATGATGCCCGCCCCACTGGCCCCCTACGACGAGCACGTGCTGCTGAAGGCGGACTGGGTGTTCGCCGTGCTGCGCACCCTGGACCTCGCCGGCACCTGCGCCCGGCATCCGCGCGCGGTGGCCGCGGTGGCCGCGCTGCGCGAGGCCGCCGCCGGCCAGGACCGCAGTGATCGCTGGCTGGTGCCGGGCGAGCACGCCTACTTCGCCGCCTACTACGCCGACGCCGGGGAGCTACTGGAGCTGGACGAGGAGGACCCGGCCACCTACGAGCACCCCGCGGTGCTCGCCGAGCACCTGATCTGTGCCGCCGTGCGCGACCAGGCCCCGCGCACCATGGCCGCGATCGACGCCGTCCACAACGCCGAGGCCCTGCTGGTCGCCCAGCACCCGGAGCAGCCGTGAGCAGCGACCGCCGGCTGCGCTACATCCCCGACATCACGGCGGCGGACGTCACCGCCGTCGGCGAGTTTCTGTCGGCCCGCACGACCGCACAGATGCGGACGCACCCGCGGTACAGCCCGGAGCGGCTCACCGCGCACTCGCTGGCCATGCGGGTGAACACCGACGTCTACCTGGCTACCAAAGCGCTGGAGCGACTCGCTGCCACGCCCGCGGACAGCCCTGAGCGCACGGCCGCGCTGGACGAGCTGAAGACGGCCTGGCTCCACCTGTGGGAGGCCGTCGGCCCCTGGTACCCCGACCCCGTCTACGACCACGAGCGCTGGCGCCCCGTCTTCTACGTGGACGCTGCACAGGAGCAGCGTTGCCTCGCCGAGGAGGCCCGCCAGGACGCCGAACGCGCCGACAAACGGGCCGCCGCGGACGCGACTGGGGCCGGGGTGGAACAGTGAGTACCCCCATCGCCGGTGGACTGGCCGAACCTGCCCGGTGCGGCTCCCGGTTGGACGGCATCTTGGCGTCATGGGCTGACCGTGAACCCTGGGCCGAGGGCGGCCCGTAACACCCGCTCAGGCCGGCACCGGGAAGGCCCGGCGGCGGCTTCGGGCCGGGACCGCGGTTGTTGGCCGACTCGGTCGGGTGGGCGCTCAGGCGATGTCGACGGCGGCGACTCCTTGAAGGGCTTCCCCGCCGTCTCGGGCGGCTGCGAGGCTGGTCTCGAAGGCGTCCACGCGGTGCTCGGGGGCGAGGGTGCCGAGGTCGGTCGGCCAGGTGCCCGGCGGGACGACGGTCACCAGGACCCCGCGTTCGGCCGCGGCTGACAGCCAGCCGGGCGAGGCGGCGAGCGCGGGGTGCGGTTCCCACACCTGCCGGCCGCCAGCCAGGACGAGGCGTTCGAATCGGCCGGCGCGGACCTCGACCACGCCGGTGGTGACCGGCGCGTCGGCGGCCGCGGACACGAAGCCGCTCTCCCACGCGTCGACCGCGAGCGAGGGGTAGTGGTCCTCGCCGACCTCGACGACCACCTCCGCCAGCACGTCGCCGTCGTCGGTCTCCCGCACGGCCAACGCCCACAGCATCGGCCCCTCGCCCGCAGCATCCGTCACGCACCGATCAACGACCGCACCCCGCCGGCAGCACGGCCGTCCCGCACAGGCTGGGCGTGAGGCCGGGGGCCGGTGCTAGATATTCGAACATTAGTACGAGAGACTGGCGACATGCGCCCGGTTCGTCCCCCGTCCCCGTTCACCGCCGCTCCCATCGGCCCCCGCGACTGGCGCGACGCCGTCCTGGTGAGCGAGGAGGACCTCGCGGCAGCCGCCGGGGAGGTCGTCCTGGACGTCCTCGCGGTGTGGGTCCGCCGCGGCGGCACCTGGTGGCCGGCGGTGGTCACCGGCTGGCGCCAGATCCGCCCCGGCTACTGGGCGGCCCGCCTGCAGGCCGGTGCCCGCGACGAGCCCTCGGTCTGGGTCCACTACAAGGGCGTCGCCATCGCCCCGGTGATGCCGCAGGTCGGCGACCCCACCGGGGCGCCCGCGGGGACGGGCCGATGACCGCCCCGGCCGAACCCCGGCCCCGCCCGGGCCTGGCCGAGCTGCTGGAGCACACCTCCCCCAAGGCCCGCGCCGACCGTGAGGCCACCCAGACCCTGCCCGTCCTCGAAGAGCTCGCCGCACTGCTCCCCTACCGCGGGCTGCAGCGCGGCACCGCCACCGTCGTCGCCGACACTGCGCTGCTGCTGGCCCTCACTGCTGGCCCCCTGCTCGCCAACCCGAGCAGCTTCGCGGCCGCCGTCGCCCTGCCCGACCTCGGCCTCGCCGCGGCCGCCGGCCACGGCATCGACCTGCACCGCCTCCTGCTCGCCGACACCCCCGGCGAGCAGTGGCCCGAGGTGCTCTCCGCCCTGCTGCCCGCTGCGGACGTTGTCCTGCTCGGCCCCGTCGCCCCCACACCCGCCGTCGCCCACCGGATCGGCGCCCGGCTGCGCCAGCGCGGCGCCGTGCTGCTCACCACCGGGCCGTGGCCGGGGGCCTCGCTGCAGCTGCAGGTCCAGGCCGGCCGCTGGTCCGGCCTGGGCGACGGTCACGGCCAGCTGATCTCCCGGCAGGTCCGCGTGCACGCCGCCGGCCGTGGCCTGCCCGGTGTCGGCCGGACCGCCGAGCTGCTGCTGCCGGACGCGCACGGCCGCGTCGCTCCCGTGCCGGCCGGTGCCGACCGGCTGCCCGCGCCCGGCCAACGGCACTCCGCGCCCAGGGTCCGAGCCCTGTAAGGAGTCTCGGTAGCCACTGGACAGCGCGTCGGTCCGCTCGCACCCGAAGTGCCGGCATCCATGCTTCGCCGGGACATCGCTAAAGATCTTGGAAAAGTGCGTGGGGCGTTCGGAGTGGGGCGGCCTAGAAGTATGCATGCGCGGGCCTGCAGCCGGTGCGTCGCCCTCCGGCCGCTGGCGACCGGCCTGAAGCTGACGGTGTGTCTGAGTGCAGCGACCGCGGCAGCTTCTATGTTGGGAGGAAATAGGACAAATTAATCCTTCCACTGGAGGCGTGGCATGAACAAGGGACAGCTCGTCGAGGCGGTGGCCGGTCAGCTCGGCAGCCGCACCGCTGCTGAGGACGCGGTGGACGCCGTCTTCGACGTGATGGTGCGTGCGGTGGTGGCCGGGGAGCGGGTGCAGGTCACCGGCTTCGGCACGCTGGAGAAGGTGGAGCGCGCTGGCCGCTACGCCCGCAACCCGCAGACCGGCGAGCGCGTGCGGGTCAAGAAGACGAGCGTGGCGCGCTTCCGTCCGGGCCAGGGTTTCAAGGACCTGGTGTCCGGTGCGAAGAAGCTGCCGAAGTCCGGCTCGGCGACGGCCAAGGCCCCGAAGGGCTCGCTCACCGCCGGGAAGTCCGCCACCGCCGCCGTACCCGCGGGCAAGCGGACCGCGGCGAAGCCGAAGCCGGCCGCCGCGGCACCGGCCAACACGACGAAGAAGACCGCTGCCCGGAAGGCCGGTGCGGCAGCGAAGAAGTCGACGGCGCCCGCGACGAAGCCCGACACGGCCAAGGCGACTGCACCGAAGGCGGCGAAGAAGGCGACGCCGGCCAAGCGAGCCACCCGGCGCGCCGCGGTGTGAGTCAGGCCGGCCGGGTCGGGAAGCGAGTAGCCCGGCCCGGCCGGCCACGTGGCGGCCTGGAGAAGTCCGGCCTCCACGGCGGACTGCAGGGCACCTCGCCGTTCTTCTCGGCCGGCCCGACCGCCGCCGCGGTCGGGCCGGCCGCGCGTGCGGCACGCGGCAGTTCCACCGCTTCCCACCAGGTCTCCACGGCAGGGCGGTTCGATCACCTAGCATGCGGTGGGGCCTCGACCATCAAGGGCGGGGCCGGGGGCGAGAAGGCGGTTCAACGGTGCGGAACACCGGGCTCTACTACCCGTATGTCCACCTGCGCGACGAGCAGTGGGCGAAGGCGGCGGCGCTGTACTGGAAGCGGCTGGCCCGGGTAGTTCCCGAAGGCTTCCCCGTGCGGGACGGGCACCTCCTCAAGGAGCTGCAGCAGGCGGAGTTCCTGGTCAACGTCGACCCGGCGGCGGCCGCCGCTGCGGTGGCGCCGGCGTTCATCGCGGCGGTGGAGGAGAACGCCGAGGCGCTGCGGGTCCGCTACGGGACCGAGCACCGGCGGTTCAGGGCAGGCAATCCCGCCGAGCCGGGGCGGTCCCGTGCCTGCCACATCGATGATCTGGCCGGCCTGTACCCGCAGGAGGTTCCTCAGGAACTGACGGCCGTGCTGCGGGCGGCCGGGCTCGCACGCCGAGGCGGACGCTACAGGGAGAACGGCCGCGAGATGTTCTGGCTGGTGATCGACCCGGCCCTGGCCTGGGCCTACAAATGCGCCCTGACAGAGGAACTGGCACGCCGGACCGCGTTCGTGCCGGTCACCGACCAGGTCGACGCCCACGCTGCACGGGGCGGCTGGTCGAGCGAGCGCATCGCTGAAGTACTGCTTGGCGGCGCGCGCACCATCACGGACGACGAGGAGACACGCCTCGCGCTCATGGCGGTGCGCTGCGTCCTGCCGGCCGATCTCCACGCGGTCCCGGTCGAAAAGATCATCAGGCTGCGCACCGACTACGCCGACGAGTTCGACGCCTTCGCTGCCGCGATCGACACGGCGGCGGGCGAACTGAGGGAGACCACCAGCGGGGTCGACGACGCAGTCGCCCTCGGGATCCATCTCAAGGACACCTTCGACCGCAGCATCGCCCAGCCACTGGAGTCCCTGCGCAAGGCGATGAAGGGCCTGAAGCTGGAGACCATGTACACCGCGCTGACCCTCAAGGCCGAGGCAACCGCAGGGGGCGCCGCACTCGGGCTCCTGGGTGGGGGAACCGCGACAGCAGTGGGCGCCGGCCTCGCCTGCACCACGGTGGCCGCGCGGCAGACAGCTGCCAGGCAACGCGACACCCTGATGGCCTCGTCGCCCGTCGGATACCTGCTGAGGGTCGAAGAGGAACTGACGCCGCGAGGGGTGCTCCAGCGAACCCGCCGAGCCGTCGTCCGCGCCGCCGGACTGGGAATCTGACTCTGGCACGGCGCATGATCGGCACACCGGTAGGTGCGGCCGACGGAAGTCGCAGGGGGGAGCCGGGCCCCTTCCCGGTAGCTGGTGGGGAGCGGCGGACCGTGGTTGTGCCGCAATTGCCGTGCACCGGGCCCGCCCCCCGTCGGGCGCGTGGAGGCGGACGACGCCGTGGGCCTGGTCAGCTGGTGAGATCGAAGACGGTTTCGCGAACTTGGCGGGCGCTCTACGCCCAGCGATCGGACCTGCCGACGAATCCTGGGCAGTGTCGTGGCCATTGAGCGCAGCTGACCAGCGGAACTGTCGAACCTCCGGCGCCGGGAACCCTCTTGCCAGCCAGGCAGGTGGCTACTTCCATTCCACGCCGTTGACCGACAGCCTGGTGGCACCGTAGGCGTTGGTGGCCAGCACTGTTGCCGGGCGGCCCGCCTGGGGCACTTCGATGACGGCCGTGACGGCCCATACCTCGTCGAGACTGGCCCACTTGCGGGCGCCCCCACCCAACAGGGCTTCGGAGTCGTTCCCGGTACCCAGGTTGATCCAGTTGGCCGGGGTGGCGCCGCGGACCTGGTGGGTGCCCTCGAGGGTGCAGCTGACGAGGGAGTGCCCGTTGCCGAGTCGGAACGCCGGGAGGTTGTCTCCCACTGTGCGGTAGGAAAAGCTGCGCTGCAGGCGGTTGTCGTACCAGCCGTTGAAGTAGTCCACCAGCTTGCTCGAGAAGTCTCCTCGTTCGAAGTCGGGGCTGTCGGGCTTTCCGTCCGGGACGGTGAAGCTCAGGTACTGCGCGTAGCGGCCGCATACGCTGCCGGCCACGGCTGGGGCCAGTTCCACTGCTCCGGACGCCTCCCGCGCCAGGGGCGGCATGACCTGAGGCTGCACGGTGATCACCCCGGGCTTCGGGGAGGACGACGGCGCGGCACTCGCCGCCCCCGACGGCACTTCGGTCACCACCCATGCGGACGCGACCGCCTTCCACGCCCCGTCGTCGGCAGACCGCGCGAAATGGATCAGATAGGAGCCCCGGTCCGTCTCCTGCCCCTCGATCTTGCTCAGCACGGCGAAGGCCTGAGGAACAGCCTGCCCCTGCACGGCCTGCGGGATCAGGTAGGTCGGGCGGGTGTAGCGGCGCGGTGCCTCGCTGCTGCCCCGGGCCTTGCGCAGCCGCTCCTCGGCCTGGCTCTCCTTCAGCAGCTGTCCGCCCTCGACCGCGGCAAGGGCCGCAAGGTCGTCCCTTTCCTGCGCGGAGGCGCTTTCGCGAGCGAACCGCTCGAAGATGTCGCGGGCCTGGGACTCCGTCAGCGCCAGAGCCGCCGGAGGAGCCCCGGTCGTACTGGCCGGACGGTCCAGGGCCTGCTGGGCGCCGCCGGAAGGCGCGCAACCGGCCATGATGGCCCCCAGGAGAACCAGGGCCCCCGTTGTCCTTCG
Source organism: Streptomyces sp. NRRL B-24484 (assembly GCF_000717715.1). Lineage (GTDB taxonomy): Bacteria > Actinomycetota > Actinomycetes > Streptomycetales > Streptomycetaceae > Kitasatospora. The sequence continues at coordinate 98,529 of NZ_JOAI01000032.1, forward strand.
CACACCTGTGTGCGCCATCACTCGCTACTCCCCCGACGGACCATCAGCTGTGCGTGAGCGTAGCAACAGGCTGCGCCACACGTGCCGTGCCCGACTCCGAGGGACTCCCGCTGGCGGCCGGGCTGCTTTCCCAGACCCGGAGGGGTACTACCAGGGAGAGGACCCCGGCTTCCCCGCACGAGGCCCTATTCTGCCCGATAGTTGAAATGTGCAACCACTTGCGGCGGCATGGATACCTGGCCGTCGGCGTGCTGGGCGGCGCTGGCGAGGAGTTCGGCGGCGACGAGGGTAGCGTCGGCGGCGACTTGGCCGGCGGTGGCGAGAAGGTGCCAGTCGGCGAGGGCGGCGCGGATGGAGGCCAGGCCCTCGCTCACGCACGCGTTCTCACTGCTGGGAAGGAAGTCCGGTCGGCGCAGGTCTGCGGCCGCGGGATGGGGGTGGGGCACATGACGGGTTTCCGTCGATGGCCGAAGTTCTCCGGATTCGGCGCCTGCCCGCCCCGGCCCGCTCTACGCACCCCGGGCGGCCGGATCCCGTCCGTGCCGTCCCGCTTCCTCCGCCGTGCCGTACACGGGGAACAGTCCCGCAGTGTCGGTGATCTCCAGGACCCGGCGCGCCCCAGAGCTCGGCGCGACGAGCACCATCGGCACCGTCCGGTCGGCCGCCTCGGTCCGCGCCGCCAGGAGGGCGTTCAGCCCGCCGGAGGCGAGCAGCTCCACCCCGCTCAGATCGACCGCCAGCACCTCGGGGAGCTCGCCGAGCGCCTCGTCCAGCGCCTGCTGCGCCTGCAGGGCTGTGCCCTGGTGGAGGTCGCCCGCGAACGTGCAGACCACGGCCTGGCCGACCTGCCTCACGCTGGCCTTCAGCTCGCCCGACTCGCTCGTCATGGCGGCGCGCCTTTCGGGAGCGGCCCGCTTCCCGGGGCTGCTCCGTCTGCTGCCGTCGGCGCGCTGCACTGCGGGGACCAGCCGGCCGCCCTGCCGTCGACCGGCGCCGACACCCCCACCATAGGCTCGCGGGGACGATCCGGACGGCCGGACATCCGTGATCACGCCCGCTGGCTCCCGGGCGGGGTGTGGTGCGTGCCTGCGGTGCGGCTGGTATTGGCGGCGGGGATCTGCAGGGTGAGGATGGCGATGTCGTCGGTGGCGTCCGGGGACGCCTGCTTCGACGGTCGCCAGCACTCTGTGCTCCGAGAGGGGGAGGCCGCCGCGGCCTGCAGGCCTGGACGGCCCGGCGGGCCCGCGACAGCACGATCCTGCTCGGGGCAGGCTTCCTGGCGGTGACGTCGTGACCTGGTTCGTCCGCCACTCCGAGATCCAGACCACCGGCTGCAGGGAACTGTATGAGGGGGACATGGAATCTCCCTCTGGACCATCCCCTCGACCGGGCGGCCGGGCGTCGACCAGCGCACTCTGGCAGAAGCGGCTTCGCAGTTCGGCGGGAGGTGCTCCGATGCTCCTGGGAGACGACCGCAGTCCGTCCGGCCCCGCCCAGCCGGACGAGCCACTGGGCGTTCGCACGCTCGGCGGCGGGGCACTCCGGCTCCGCCTCACGGCCGGGCGCCCGGTCGCAGTCCTGCTGCTCTCCGGCACCCTGGACTCCCGCTGCGCCCCGGAACTGCCGGAGGTACTGCTCGCGGCGGCACGGGCGTGTCCGGACGGCCTGGCGCTGGACCTGCGGGGTGTCGAGGAGTGCGATGCCGCCGGGGTGGCGGCGCTGGGGCGGGCCTGCGAGCACGCCAGGATGTCCGGTCACCCACTCGGGCTGGCTGCTTCCACCGCCGATCTTGATCGGTTGATGGTCTTCACTGACACCCTGCACCTGATCGCCGGCCATCTCGACGCCGACAGCGGGCCGTCCTGCTGACCGCCGGGTGAGCCGGCTCTGCCGACGCGTAACGCTGCACCGGGCCCCGGGCTTGCGTCGGCTGCTGCCCAGCCAGCCGAAGCGGCGCAGACAAGGCGTAAGCCGGGCCTGTCAGGCTCCCCACCAGGAATCGGCGCATCCGCCCCAGTGAGTGTCGCGCTGCGGATGGCGGTCCATGGCCGGGCCCTTCTCTCGACGGTGTGAGAGGACTGTAGACCGTGCCGCTGTGCCGCGTCATCGGCGTGGACAAGAAACACCAGCCAGTGCCTTCGCCTGAGCTTCTCCCCGTGATCCACATAGATCGCTCGGGCCATGGCTCCCTTCGCCGCGCATCTGCCTCGTCGGGGGTCCTGCCCGGGGTCTGAACGCCCGGACCGGAGCGGACGCCGGCGCACGAGGACCGGCGCCCGCCTCGGTGCGGAGGCCGGTCCCCAATCGCTTGCTACCCGATGGTGCCGTCGGCTGCCACGGCTTCGCCTCCGGCCGTGGCCGACCCGCCGTCCGCCGCTGCTTTTGGGGTCGCCTCGTCCGGTGCCGGCTGGGCCGTCCCGCGCTGCCGGGCCGGCACCCACCGGCGGGTGCGCAGTGCGGCGAGGCGGCCGGCCGCGGGCTCCGTCCAGCGGGCCGCGAGCGGGCCGACGATCACCAGGATCAGCACGTAGGCGGTGGCCAGCGGGCCGAGGTCCGGTTCGATGCCGGCGGTCACCGCCAGCCCGGCGATGACGGCAGCACCGGCGGGATCGAGGTCGGGTCGGTGCTCAGGCCGAAGAAGACGAAGAACACCGCGGCGAAGAGGTCCCGCAGCGGGCTGAGCAGGGTGTGCGCACCCTCGGCGGCCTCGCCGGAGAGGGCGATGCCGACCAGGAAGGCGCCCACTGCGGCCGACACCTGCAGCTTCTGGGCGATGCCGGCCACCAGCAGGGTGAGGCCGAAGACCACCAGCAGCAGCTTCTCCGGGTCGTCGTGCGAGACGAACTTCAGGATCACCGGGGTCTCCCGGTTGCCGAGCCGGCCGAGGTCGCCGAGCACCTTGGCGATCACTCCGGAGGAGGAGATCCAGGTGACGCCGGCCAGCACCACGGCGGCCACCGGGCCCCAGCCGAGCAGCAGTCCGGCGGCCGCGCCGGGCAGCGCGTTGAAGGCGAAGTCGACGGCGCCGGCCGGGTACTGCTGCTTGAGGTTGGTCACCAGGTCGGCCGCGGTGTACTCCAGGCCGAGCATGAGCAGCAGCAGGACGACGCCGATTTCGGCGCCGGTCGCCACGAACTCCTCGCTGGAGCTGAGCGGCAGCAGGCCGCCGTGGCCGAAGGCCAGGCCGCCGAGCAGGTAGAGGGGTATCGGGGACTGCCCGTACCGGCTCGCGAGCCGGCCGAGCAGGCCGAGGACGAGGACGACGGTGCCGAGTTCGATGAAGACGGTGGCGGTGTGCACCCGATCACTCCCGTCCCAGGATCGCGGCGGCGGCGTCCACGCCCTCGCGGGTGCCGATGACGATGAGGGTGTCCCCGCCGGCCAGCCGGAAGTCCGGGCCGGGGGAGGGCACCGCGCCGGTGCGGCGGAGCACGGCGACGATGGAGACGCCGGTGGCCGTCCGC
>NZ_JOAI01000033.1 GCF_000717715.1 Streptomyces sp. NRRL B-24484
GACCCAGTTGAAGAACTTCACACCGGTCGGGACGGCGATCAGGAAGGTCATGAAGGAGAAGAACGGCAGCAGCACCTGGCCGGTGACGTACATGTGGTGCGCCCAGACGGTGACCGACAGGCCGGCGATCGCGATGGTGGCCGCGATCAGGCCGGAGTAGCCGAACATCGGCTTGCGGCTGAAGACCGGGACGATCTCCGAGACGATCCCGAAGAACGGCAGCGCCAGGATGTAGACCTCAGGGTGGCCGAAGAACCAGAACAGGTGCTGCCACAGCATGGCGCCGCCGTTGGCCGGGTCGAAGACGTGCGCCCCGAACTTGCGGTCCGCCTCCAGCCCGAGCAGCGCGGCAGCCAGCACCGGGAAGACGATCAGCACCAGGACGGCCGTCAGCAGCACGTTCCAGCAGAAGATCGACATCCGGAACATCGTCATGCCGGGTGCGCGCATGCAGATGATTGTGGTGATGAAGTTGACGGCGCCGAGGATGCTGCCGAAGCCGGACAGCGTGACGCCCATGATCCACATGTCGGCGCCGACGCCGGGGGAGTGCACCGCGTCGGAGAGCGGAGCGTAGAGGAACCAGCCGAAGTCGGCGGCGCCCTGCGGGGTGGCGAAACCGGCCGCGGCTATCAGCGAGCCGAACATGAACAGCCAGTAAGACAGCATGTTGAGCCGGGGGAAGGCCACGTCCGGGGCGCCGATCTGCAGCGGCATGATCCAGTTCGCGAAGCCGGTGAACAGCGGCATCGCGAACAGCAGCAGCATGATCGAGCCGTGCATGGTGAACGCCTGGTTGAACTGCTCGTTCGAGAGGATCTGCGTCCCCGGCCTGGCCAGTTCGGCCCGCATGACGAGCGCGAGCACGCCGCCGATCAGGAAGAAGCCGAACGCGGACCACAGGTACAGCGTGCCGATGGCCTTGTGGTCGGTGGTGGTCAACCACCGCACCACTGCGGCCCCCGGCCGTCGTCCGCGGGCGGGCCCGCCGGCCGTCCCCTCCGTCGCCTCGATGGCAGCCACCGGACGCTCTCCTTCGCTTGCTCGCCGAACCCCGGACCGCCGCACGGCGGTTCGGAGTCGGGACGAGCGGGTGCAGGGGCATCCGGGTCCGCTCCGGCCGGCGGCGCTCCATGCTCCGACGCGCCCGGGCGGGCGCCCCAGGGCCGTTGGTCCCCGGGCCGCGGGGTCCACCGTCCCCGGCCCGGTGACGTTCGGCTCCGCCGTCCGGCCCAATGCTGCGTATGCGAACCCATGGCGGGCGGGGCCTCGGCCGTCCCCGGGCGGAGGGCCAATCCCCCGGCGGAGGATCAGTGGCGGTCGGGAGCCCGGTCGGCGGCCACCTGCGTGGCGAGGACTGCGGCCTGCACCCGGCGCTCCACGCCCAGCTTCGCCAGCAGCCGGGAGACGTGGTTCTTGACGGTCTTCTCGGCCAGGTAGAGCCGCTCGCCGATCTGCCGGTTGGTCAGCCCCTCGCCGACCAGCTGGAGGATCTGCGTCTCGCGCTCGGTGAGCGCCGGCAGCGGCGACGGCTGCGGGGCGTCCGCCCGGCGGCGCAGCCGGGCCATCAGCCGGCCGGTGGCCCCCGGGTCGAGCAGCGACTGCCCGGCGGCCACCGTGCGCACGGCGGAGACCAGGTCGGTGCCGGAGATCTGCTTCAGCACGTACCCGGAGGCACCCGCCATGATGGCGTCGAGCAGCGCCTCCTCGTCGTCGAAGCTGGTCAGCATCAGGCAGGCCAGCTCCGGCATCCGGGAGCGCAGTTCGCGGCAGACGGTCACGCCGTCGCCGTCCGGCAGCCGGACGTCGAGGACCGCCACGTCCGGCCGCAGCGCCGGCACCCGGGCGAGGGCCTGTTCGGCGGTGGCGGCCTCCCCCACGATGGTCAGCCCGGGATCGGAGTCGAGGAGGTCCTGTACGCCCCGGCGCACCACCTCGTGGTCGTCGAGCAGGAAGACCCGTACCGGCCCCTCGGCACCCGTCCGTACCGTGCCGTCGAGCATGGCACCTCTCCTTCCGATGCTTCCCGGCCCGGTCCGCCGCGGAGGGGCCACCGCATTCTCCCCGGCCGCCCACGGCCGCCGACAGGGCCGGACGGCCCTGCTTGCGGCACCCTCCGGCCGGCCCGAGATCGGGGGGGCGCACCCTGCCGCGGCGGACGCGGCGGACGCGGCGGACGTGGCGGACGTGGCGGCGCCGGACCGAGGAGAGGCTGGATGGGATGGCGGTTCTCGTGGAGGTCGACCTGCCCGGGGCGACCACGGAGCAGTACGAGGAGTTCCGGGAGCGGCTCGCCCGGGAGGACGGCATCTTCGCCGGCTGCCCGGCCCACGTCGCGGCCGTGACCGGCGACGGCGTCCGGGTCGTCGACCTGTGGGACTCCGCGGAGTCGATGAACCGTTTCGCGGAGCGGATGCGGGCGCTCGGCATCGGAGTGCCCGGTGTGCCGTACCGCGTGCACGAGGTGCACCGCCACGACCTGTCGCCGCAGGGCTGACCGGCCGGCCGTCGGGCCGCGCGCCGCGGCCCGTCCGGTTCCGGTCCGTCAGGCCGGGCAGGTCAGCGCGAGCCGGATGGCGTCCGCCAGTCCCTGGCGGTGGCCCTCGCGGAACTCCTTGGTGCGGGAGGCCAGCAGGGAGACCGTCCACTGCATCCGCGGCACACCGGGGATCGGCGCCAGGCCACCGCCGTACGGCTGGGCGGCCAGCCCGGTCGGCAGCATCGCGCAGCCGAGCCCGGCCGTCACGGTGGCGTGCACCCCGTCCATCGAGCCGAGTTCGAGGCTCTCCGGCGGTTCGCCGCCGCGCAGCCGGAGGAACTCCGGCAGCCAGCGCTGCGAGGGGCAGTCCGGGTCGGCCACCACGACCTGGTGGCAGGCGGGCGGCCGCGCCCCGACGCTGGTGCTGGGGGTGAACTCCAGGTCCTGGACGGGGATCTCGGTCGGTGCCTCGGGCCGCTCGCGGACGGCCGAGGCGCGCTCGGCGAGCACCGCGGTGCGGGCCCGGTCGGCGGCCCGCCCCGGGGCTCCGCTGAGCACCGGGACGGGTGCCGCGGGTGCCGGCCGGTGCTCGCGGCCGGTCAGCAGGAAGGCACCGTCCAGACCGCCGGTCCGCAGTGCCGCATGGATCTCCGCGGTGCCCATCACCCGCAGCGCCAGCTGCACGCCGGGCAGCAGGCGACGGCCGAACTGGGCGATCCTGGCCAGCTGTTCGCCGTAGGCCAGGGCCGGCACCAGGCCGACCCGCAGCCGCGGCGCGGTGGCCGAGGGCCCCCGCAGTGCCTCCTCCATCTCGCCCACCAGGGTGAGCAGTTGGCCGGCGTAGCCGCGGAGGGTGGAGCCCGCCGGGGTGAGCCGCACCCCGTTGGGCAGTCGGTGGAAGACCGGAGCGCCCACCTGCCGCTCCAGGGCGCGCATCTGGGCCGTCACGCTCGACTGGGAGTAGCCCAGCCGGTGGGCGGCGCTGGTGAACGAGCCGGTTCTGATGACCTCGCAGAACGTTCTCAGGGTCTTGACGTCGATGTCCACTGCTGCTGCTCCCGCATGCCGCCCGGGTGGTGCCGGTGTGGTGGTGGAGGCGGCCGCCGGCGGGCGGCGGGGGCGCCGGAGTGCCGACTCCGGGCGCCCCGCGACCGCCGGGGCCGTCAGGCCAGGTCGTGGGCGTCGACCAGCGGGAAGTCGAGCTCCGGCTCGGCGACGTGGTTGAAGAAGTTGGACAGCACGTTCAGCGCGACGTGGCCGACGATCTCGGCGATCTCCGCGTCGGTGACGCCGGCCGCACGGGCCTCGGCCAGCACGGTGTCGGAGACCCGGCCACCGCTCGCCATGACCTCGCCGGTCAGCTTGAGCACCTGGTCCATGTGCGGGTCGGTGTCGGTGCCGCGGCGGGTGTCGAGCAGCTGCTCCTGGCTCAGGCCGACCTTGCCGCCGCGCATGGTGTGCGCGGAGACGCAGTAGGTGCAGCTGTTGCGCTGGGCGATGAACAGGGCGAGCTGCTCGCGCTGCTTGGTGCTGAAGGTGCCGCCGACCAGGGCCTCGCGCATAGCCAGGTAGCCGCGCAGGGCGGCCGGGCCGTTGGCGAGCGCCGCGTACAGGTTCGGGACCTTGCCGAGCTGCTTGAGCGTGCTCTCCAGCAGTTCGCGCTGCTCCTCGTTGGCGGTCTCGGTGGTCAGCAGGGGCAGACGGGACATGGTGTCTCCTCGGTTGCGGCGGAGATGGAACCGATCGGTACCAAACAGCTAGGACGGTACCGATCGGTACCGACTTTCGTCAACGTCCATCGAAAAATCAGAACCGAGTGGTACCGTTTGCGGATGCCGAGCAATGCGAGAGAACGACTCCTCACCGCCGCTGAGCGGCTGTTCTACGAGGAGGGCATCCGCGCGGTCGGGGTCGAGCGGATCCTGAGCGAGTCCGGCGTCGGCCGCGCCTCCTTCTACCGGCACTTCCCCAGCAAGGACGACCTGGTCGTCGAGGTGCTCCAGCGCCGCGACGCCGCCTGGCGCAGCTGGCTGACCGACACCGTCGAAGCCAGCCCGCGCGGCACCGACGACCTCGCGCTCGCGCTCTTCGACGGACTCGCCGAGCGCTTCGCCGCGGCCGACTTCCGCGGCTGCGCGTTCATCAACACGATGGTCGAGGAGGCCGACCCGGCCAGCCCCGCGCACCGGGTCGCCGCCGAGCACAAGGAGAAGGTCATCGAGTACCTGGACGGCCTGCTCGCCGCCGCCGGGTACCGCGGCCACCGCACCCTGGCCGGCCAGCTCGCCCTGCTGGGCGACGGCGCGATCGTCGCCGCGCTCCGCGAGCGCACCACCGACGCCGCGCCGCGCGCCAGGGCCGTCGCCGAGGCGCTGCTCGCCACCGCCGAGCGCGAGGAGCACCTGCCGCTGCCCGACTGCTGAACGCGGCCGGCCGACCGGGGCATCCCGGTCAGCCGTCCGCGAACCGCGCGGCCAGCTCCGCGCGGCGCACCTTGCCGGACCGGGTCCGCGGCAGCTCGGCCGCGAACTCCAGCCCGCGCGGCACGAACACGGGCGCCAGCCGCTCCGCGGCCCGCGCCAGCAGCTCACCGCGCAACCGGGCCGCCCCGGCCCCGTGCGGCGGCTCGTGGCGGGTCGTCACCACCGCGTACGGCACCAGCCCGCCGGCCGGGTCCGGACGCGGCACCACGGCCGCGTCCGCGACCTCCGGGTGCGCGCGCAGCACCGCCTCGATCTCCACCGGCGACACCCGGTGCCCGAACGACTTGAACACCTCGTCCAGCCGGCCGAGCAGCCGGATCGAGCCGTCCGCGCAGCGCTCGCCGACGTCGCCCGTCCGGTACAGGCCGCCGGCCAGTGCGGCGGCGGTGCGTTCCGGGTCGTCCGCGTAGCCGGCCATCAGGCCGGCCGGGCGCTCGGAGAGGTCGAGGCAGACCTCGCCCGCCTCGCCCGGGGCACCGGTCGCCGGGTCCCGCAGCACCACCGTCCAGCCGGGCAGCGGGTGCCCCAGCGGCGAGATCGGCGCCGGATCGTCCGGGGTGCGGCCGATCAGCGCGGTGGCCTCGGTCTGTCCGTAGCCGTCCCGCACCTGCACCTGCCAGGCCGCGGCCACCGCCGCCGACACCTCCGCGGTCAACTGCTCGCCCGCCGCGGTGGCCTCGCGCAGCCGCACGGCCGACCGGGTGCGGTGCAGGTGCGGCAGCATCGCCCGCCAGGCGCTCGGCGGGGCGCAGAAGCTGTCCGCGCCGTGGTCCGCCAGCACCCCGGGCAGCACCTCCGGCGGCAGACCACCGTCCGGCGGCGCCAGCACCACGGCCTCGGCCGTCCACGGGACGAAGAAGCTGCTCCAGGAGTGCTTCGCCCAGCCCGGGGCGGACAGGTTGAGGTGCCGGTCGCCCGGCCGCAGCCCGTTCCAGTACAGGCTCGACAGGTGCCCGACCGGATAGCTGGCATGGGTGTGCTCGACCAGTTTCGGCAGCGAGGTGGTGCCCGAGGTGAAGTAGCAGAACGCCGGATCGGCGGAGCGCGTCGGGCCGTCCGGCAGGAACGGCACCGGTGCGGAGCGGGTGTCCGGGTAGCGCGTCCAGCCGGCCGCCGGCCGGTCGGTGAGCGCGATCCGCAGCCCCGGCACCGGCAGGCCGTCCAGCAGCCCGGCCGCCTCCTCGGAGCACAGCACGTGCCGGATCCGGCCGCGCCCGATCCGGTCCGCGGCCTCCTCCCGGGTCACGTCCTGGTACGAGGGGACCACCACCGCACCCAGCTTCAGACAGCCGAGCAGGCTCTCCCACAGCTCGGCGCGGGTGCCGAGCAGCAGCAGGACGCGGTCGCCGCGGCGCACCCCGAGGCCGGCCAGCGCCACCGCGAGGGTGTCCGAGCGGGCCGACAGCCCGTCGTAGGACAGCTCCTCGGCCACGGTCGTGCGGCCCGCGGCGTCCGGCCGGGAGAGCAGCCGCAGCGCCGGCCGCGGATTGTCCGCGGCGACCACGTCGAACCACTCCAGCGCCCAGTTGAACTCCGCCGCCCGCGGAGACCGGAACGCGGCGCAGGCCGCCACCCGGTCGCCGCGCAGCTCCAGCAGCAGGTCGCGGGCGGCCCGGTACTCCTCGTGCGCGGCCGTCCGGCGGTGCGTCCACCAGGCCGCGGGCCGCCCGCTCACCGGGCGGCCCGCCCGGCGAGTGCCCCGGCAGGCTCGGCAGCGGTCTGCCGGGCCCGCGGCGCCGCCTCGGTCAGCAGGGCCTCGGCGATCGCGTCGGCGTCCCGGGTGAAGGCGCCCCACGGGCCCGGCCGACCGCTGCCGACCTGGGTGAACCAGCGGGTGTGCTCGCTCGGGATGCCGAGGACGAACATCGTCCGCTCGATCCCGCCGTCCGCCCGCACCGGGTGGAACGGGGTGTCCGTGGTGGCCAGCCCGCCGGTGTCGAACGCGCCGCCCGCCCAGGAGTTGACGAAGGTGCGGATCACCCCGTCGGCGAGCAGGCCGCGGATCAGCGGGTCGCGGTCCGAGCGCAGGTCGGTGCTGGGCACCCGGGCGTCGACCAGCGCGTCCAGCCGCACCCGGGAGTCCTCCACCTGGCCGGACTCGACGGTGAAGCAGCCCAGGTCGCGGTCGGCCCGGAATCGGGCCGCCGGACCGACCGGCTCCACCACCCCCGCCGCCAGCAGCGCCAGGAACTGCTCCGAGCGCTGCGCCGGCGGGCCGGTGGAGATCACCGCGGCGACCGGGTTGAAGTCCGCCAGGAAGCGGCGGTGCGAGTCGGGCGTCAGCCCACCGAAGTCGACCACCGAGCGGATGGTCGCCCGGACGTCCCGCAGCACGTCGCTCGCGGCCTTCACCGGGCCCTCGTAGTTGCCCAGGACGGCGTCCGCGAGGTCCTCGCGCAGCCAGTCGGCCAGCTCCTGCCGGTACTCGGCGGGCGAGGCGAACCGGCGTCCGGCGAACGGCCGGGCGAGGCGCCACAGCGCGTCCAGCGGCTCGCCGGCCGGCCCGAAGCCCTCCGCCAGCACGGCCAGCGCCGCCGGGCTCGGCGGCTCCTCCCGGTGGACGGCCGCCGCCAGCTCGCCGAACTCCCGCTCGGCGTCCGGCCCGACGGCGTGCCGCAGCCGGGTGCCGAGCAGCACGATGTTCATCTCCGCGAGCAGCCAGGGCAGCACCTGGGACTGGAAGTCCAGCGGCCCCGCGGCACGCATCGCGGCCATCCGCTCCGGGGTGAACAGCCTCGCCCGATAACGGAATTCGGCGGTCTTCTGGTTCCGGCCGCGGGTCAGCAGCGGGATCCCGCTGCGGGAGGCCGGGACGATCCGCGGCTCGCGGCCGCTGGGCAGGTAGCGCAGGCCGCCGCCCTCCGCGGGCAGGAACCGGCCGCCGCGGCCCAGCGTCAGCGCCGAGACCACGTCGTAGAAGGTCAGCCCCATGCCCAGGACACCGACGGTGGCGCCCGGCGGCACGGCGTCCAGCGGCATCTCGGCCGCCGAGTCGCCGACCACGTACCGCAGCGGCGGGTGCTCCTCGGCGAAGTTCAGCCACTCGCGCTGCTGCTCGTCCAGCTCGTTGGTGGGGTGGCCGGAGGCCAGCACCAGCCGGTCCACGGTGATCACGTCGCCGCGGTCCAGCCGCACCCGGTGCACCGGCTCGCCCGTACCGTCCCCGGCCGGGCCGCGGTCGGTGGTCAGCGCCCTGGCCTTCACCGGACGGATCGTCAGCCCCGGCACCCGGGCGTCCAGCACCAGGCCCAGCACGAACCGCAGGTACCGCCCGTAGACGACGCGCGGCGCGTAGCCCTCCGGGTCGGCGTTCTCCGGGTCGGCGACGGCCCACCACTCGGCGAGGGTCGGGCCGGCGCCCGGTCTCGCCGGGCCGCCGTCGGACGGCCCCGAGAACATCGTCACCTCGCGCGCCGGGGTGTTCATCAGGAACCACGGCGACTGCTCCGGCCGCCAGATCCGGCCGGCCCCGATGCAGTACGGGTCCACCGCGGTGACCTCCACCGGCCGGGCCGGCGGCCGCTCGGCGCACCGGGCGACCAGCCGCTCCAGGATCGACAGGCCGCGCGGCCCGCCGCCGATCAGACCGATCCGCAGCGGCGTCGGCGCGGCCGGCGCGGCCACCGGCTCCGGGGCCTCGCGGGCGGCCTCCCGGTCGTGCTGCTCGGCGACCCGGCGGAGCATCAGCGACAGCCGGTTCGAGGTCATCGCCCCGGAACGGCCCACGGTGGCCAGCAGCGGCATCGCGCCGACCTCGGACCAGCGCAGCCGGCCGTCGTCGCCGATGGTGCCGCGGGCCGCGCCCCGGTTGTCCGGGTGCAGGCAGTACGGGATGTCGAGGACGCCGCGGTGGAACGCCCGCAGCAGCGCGGTGCCGACGTCGTCGGAGAGCGACAGCACCGCCGTGATCAGCGCCCGCGCCTCCAGCAGCACCTCGCCGGCCTCGCCGGAGACCTCGCGCGGTGCCTCGGCGAGCTCCCGGCGGGTGCGCCGGGCCTGCGCGGCGGCGGCCCGCAGCGCGGTCAGGTTCTCGGCCACGGTCGGGATCCGGTGCGCCTCGGTCTCGGTCTTGACGATGAGGCGCTCGGCGCCGCCGCGGACGGCGAGGTCCGCGCTGCGCTTGAGCAGCAGGCCCGCCCCGGCCACACTCCGCGGGAAGACGCCCATGTACGTGTAGAGGACGACGTGCCGGTCGACGGTCGGCGGCAGCAGTTCCTCGGCGAGCAGGCGGAGGGCGGCGAGCGCCTCGACGTCCTGCTGCGGGCTGGTCTGCTGCGCGTAGCTGAGCGAGACGCTGGTCATGCCGTTCTGGGCGAAGAACAGGCACTCCAGCACCGACATCGCGACCAGCAGCGACGGCGGGCAGAGCTGCCCCAGCAGACAGCCGCCGAAGGACTCCAGGTGCGCGCGGATCCCGTTGGCGCGGCTCTCCTCGGCGAGGAAGCGGGTGGCCTCCCGCCAGGCGGCGACCGACTCGGCGAGCGGCGTGCGCCCGTACGGCAGGCAGTACGAGACCGGGCCGCCCTCACTGGTGCCCAGACCCGCGGCGGCCATCGTGCGGAAGATCGCCCGCGGGTCGGCGGAGCCGTGCCGCACCTGCACCGGCGTGTGCCGGCCGGCCGCGGCGGCGACCTTGGCGGTGGTCCGGGGGCCGTGCCCGACCAGCGGGAAGCCGTTCAGCGGCTTGCCGGCCCGGACGGCCGCGACGGCGGCGCTGTGGTCGCCGACCCGGGTGTAGCTGTCGAGGGTGATGGTGCCGACGGTGCGCTCTGAGAGCCCGGCCACCGCGGTCAGGCCGGCGGCCATCTCGCTGGGGACGGCCATGCCCATGCGGGGCTGGACGACGAGCTCGCCGGCGCCGGCGGCGGCGCGGACGTAGGCGCCGAGGTCCGGTGGGGAGGCGGGTGAGCGGGTCACGCGGCGGCCCGCTCGGTACAGGTGGCGGGCAGCTGGGCCAGGTACGCCAGCAGCACGTCGGGCTTGGTGCCGTCGCTGTGCACCTGGTCGAAACCGGCCGCGAGGAGCTCGGCGGTGCGCTGCTCGGCGCCCTCCGGCGAGATGCCCAGCAGGCCGCCGATCACCAGCGGGATGTCGCCGGTGCTGCGCTCGGCACGCAGCGCCCTGGCCGCCCGCAGGCCGTCCAGGTGGCCGTGGCCGTTGACGGAGCTGAACACCACCAGGTCCGGGCGGGTCAGCTGCGCGGTGTCGACGAGCAGCTGCTCCGGCACGCACGGGCCCAGGTTGAGCACCGAGTGGCCGTTCTCCTCCAACAGCAGCTGCAGGTGCACGAGGTTCCAGGTGTGCGCGTCGGAGGACCCGGTGGTGAGCAGCACGCGGCGGCTCTCGGCTGGCTCCGGCGCGGCAGCGGCGGGGCGCAGCGGGTACGGCGTCAGGGTTCGGGTGGGCGACATGGCTACTCCTCGGGTGGCGACGGGGCTGTGCCGGGCGGGTACGGGCGCTGCCGCGGGTGGCGGGCGCCCGTCGTGCGGCGGCCGGGTACCGGGGCGCCGTGGTGGGCGCGGCTCCGGTACCCGGCAGCGGTTCGGACGACGGGTCAGGCGTCGGCGCCGACCCCGGTGGTGATCTCGTCCGCCTCGGGCGTGCGGGCCGAGGCCGGGCGGGCCCGGACGGCGAGCACCGTGCAGCCCTCGGCGCTGGACATCTGGTGCCGGGTGCCGGGCTCCTCCACGACGAGGTCGCCGCGGACGAAGCTGCGGCCGTCGCTGTGGTCGAGGACCCCGTCGAGGACGAGCATCAGCTCGTGGCCCAGGTGCTCGTGGAAGTCGCCGTGCGCGCCGGGCGGGAAGCGCAGCAGCAGCGCCGCGGAGTCCTCGCCCCGCTCCGCGTCCGGCCCCCACAGGACGACGAACTCGACGCCCACGCGGCCGGGTTCGGTCCACGGCACCCAGGGCAGGTCGGTCTGGTCGAAGCCGTTGCGCAGGACGTCGCGCATCACCGTCACGTCAGGCACGGGCCACCTCCGAGGTGCGGACGACGCCCCAGGGCAGCGGCCCGGAGACGATCGGGGCGCCCATCAGGGAGCCGAACTCCCGCCAGGCGCCGTCGTAGTTGGCGACGCCGGGGCGTCCGAGCAGCTCGCTCAGCACGAACCAGCTGTGCGCGGACCGCCAGCCGATCCGGCAGTAGACGACGGTCGGCGCGTCCTTGTCGAGCTGGCTGTAGAGCGCCTCCAGCTCCTCCGCGTCGCGGAAGGTGCCGTCCGGGCGGACGGTCGCGCTCCACGGGATGTGCTGCGCGGACTCGGCGTGGCCGGGCCGCACACCCTGGTCGTCCGGGACCCCGGGCGGGGCCGTGCGCTGGCCGAGGTACTCCTCCAGCGAGCGGCAGTCCACCAGGTTGATCGCGCCGATGCCGCCGAGGACGGTGTCCCGGTGGGCGCGCAGCGACGCGTCGAGCGGGCGGACGGGGTACTCCACCGGCGTCCGGACGGGCGCCTCGACGGTCAGGTCGCCGCCGAGCGCCTCCCAGCGGGCGCGGCCGCCGTCCAGCAGCCGCAGTTCGCGGTGGCCGTGCAGCCGGAACTGCCAGTAGCCGGCCGCGGCCCACCAGTTGCTGTTGCCGCTGTAGAACACGACCGTGTCGTCCGGGCCGATGCCGTGCCGGCCGAGGAGGGCGGCGAACGCCTCCGGGCCGATCAGGTCACGGCGGACGCGGTCCTGCAGGTCGGTCGTCCAGTCGAGGCTGACCGCCCCGGGTATCCGGCCGCCCGGGTTCGGGCCGCCGTCGGTGATCTCGACGAGGACGACGCCCCCGTCGGAGCCGTGGGTCCGGACCCAGTCGCAGTCGACCAGGACGCTCTCGCGGTCCATCGTTTCTCCCTTCGGATCGCTGGGCCGGCCGGACCGGCGGCCGAGGGCCGCCGGTCCGCCGGGTGCGGTCACCACCAGTAGGTGGGGTACTTGCCGATCGCGCCGATCCTGGAGGCCAGCAGGCCGACCAGGATCAGCAGCACGCTGCCCGCCGCGAGCAGCAGCAGGAACCGTGCGGGGGCCGGGTGCTGGACGACCACCAGCACCGCGGTGGCGGCGGCCGGCGCGTGGACGGCCCGCAGCACGCCCATCAGGGCGACCGAGAGGCCGGCCGCGACCGAGGCCGTCCACAGCGAGTGGCCGGCGACCGCGGCGGCCGCGTAGCCGATCACCGCGGAGCCGATCTGCCCGAGCAGCACGTTGCGCGGCTGGGCCGGCGGCAGGGCCGGACTGGCGCAGATGATCATCGCGGTCGCGGCGAGCGGCGCGATCAGCAGCAGCGAGTCGGTCGCCTTGCCGATCACGGCCAGCACCAGCAGCGACACGATGGTCGCGAGCGTGCCGGCGACGGTGGCCCGGGTGCCTGCGAAGGCCGGCGCGCGGCCGCCGAGGCCCCCGCCCGTCCCGGCGGCCGGACCGGCCGCGGAGGCCGGCCGATTGGCGGTCTGGTTCGTCATGGTGTGTCAGCTCCCGTGGTGACGGCGTCAGTTGTGCGAGCCATGGAGGAGGTCCATGGCCTTGCGGTGCACAACCACACCGATCTTGTGGCCCATCTCCAGGCCGGGACCGTTGTCGAAGCTCCAGTGCATGCCGCCGTAGATCCGGGAGATGCCGGCCTGCTCGGCGGCGGCGGTGAAGGTGGGCCACTGCAGGGTCACGTCCACGGCCGGGGTCAGCCCGGGCTCGACGGTCGAGGTGCCGGCCTTGAACAGGTAGGAGTCGCCGAACGAGTCGGTGCCGGTGAAGCGGCGGAGGAACTCGGCCGCGGCGCCGGAGAAGGTCGAGTGGCCGGAGACGGTGGCGGGGAAGCCCGGCACCGCCACGTACGCCCGCCAGTGCACGCCGTCCATGGTGACGGTGCCCTGGCCGGGGCCGCCCCAGGCGCGGATCTGCTGGCCGCGGCGGTCGTAGGGGACCAGCGTCGACGGGCGGGCGAAGTCGTACTGCCGCTTGACCGCCCAGGAACCGATCGCGGCGTCGCACTCGGCCATGTTGAGGCCGAAGAACAGTGGCGCGTCCTCGTCGATGCCGTAGCCGTCGCGGGCCGACACGAACCGGGCCCAGGACTGCTGCGCGCCGGGCGGGGTGACGTCGTTGTCCAGCCAGAACTCGGCGATCGCCTTGTGCTCGTCGGTGAGACCGGCGCTGATGTCCACCAGCTCCTCGATCGCGTCCGACATCCGGGTGGACGGGTAGGCCGGCGGGGCCGCCACGGTGAACTGGTCCGGCCGGGTCAGCGCGAACGGCGTCATCACCGAGAACTGCGGGGTGAGGAACTTCTGCGCCTTGCCGCCGACGATCAGCGGGGTCCAGTGCTCGGGCGCGGTGACCAGGGCCGGGTCGAAGGCGGCGATCGACTGCGGCTGGTTCACCGCGGTGTAGCCGGTGGTGTCGACGTAGCCGCCGCCCTGGTTGGCGCCGTCCTGGTGGCGGAAGTCGAGCACCGCCTGGGCGGTGCGGCGGCCGATCCCGGCCGGGGTGTTCGGGCCGGCCTGGGCGTTGGGGTCGTAGCCGAGGCTGAGCATGAAGGAGTCGGCGGCGGCCGCCTGGTTCGGGAAGAGGTCGCGCATCGCGAGGTGGGCCGCGTAGCTGACCGCCTCGCTCTTGTTGGCGAGGGTGCGCTCGCGGCGCGGGCGGCGCAGCGAGCCGCCGAACCGGGTGCCGACCGCGCAGGAGTCGTAGCAGGCCCAGGCGTCGTATATCGCGTTGTGGATGACGGCCAGCGCCCGGGCGTTGATGGTCGCCGGGCCGAACACCGTGCCGGCGAGCTTGTACTCGGCGAGGATGGCGTCCATCACGGCCTGGTTCCAGCGCACGATGACGCTGACCTGGTGCGCGCCCGCCGCGCGGCGGCCGGTGCGGGTCTCGGAGGCCCACGCGGTGGCGGGCAGGGCCAGCGCGCCGGCCACGCCGAGTCCGGCGGCGATGACCCGGCGGCGGGTGGTGTTTCGGGTGGGGAGGGGAAGGGTCATCGGTGTCGTTCCTTCTCGCGTTCGGGCCGACGGCCGGGGAAGCGGCTTTGTGCGGAAGGTATGTGACGGTTCGTGGCATGAACGTTGCAGCCGCATTGCACCGTGTTGCACGGGAGCTGACGGTGTCTCGTCAAACATTTGTGCGGGCCGGAATCGATGCTGCTCAGACGAGCGGTGCCCGTCCGGACGTCGATCGGCTTCTTCTATGGCTCCCATGCAATGCGGCGATGGCGCTCGCTGCCGCCGACCCGCGGTGGTTAGCGTGGAAAACAGGCCGCCCGACACCAGGGAGCGGGACCGGCGAGCGGCACCGGGCACGGCACCGCAGCGCGGACGACACCGCGGCGAGGTGCCCGCCCCCGGCGCCGCGACGCCACGGACCGCCCCCGGGCGGACCTACGGTGCGAACACGGGGGCAAGCCATGATCCAAGCACTTCCGGGAGGCGTCGGCATCCGCGGCGTCACCACCGCCAGGGGCGGTCAGGCGCGCCGGAGCGCCGCGACCGACCCCTCTCCACCACCACCGCGCCCGCGCGCCCTGCGGGCCGCCGACGGCCCGGACGGCCACCGTCCGTGCCCCGCGACGGGCGTGCGGATCGACCTGCTGGGCGGCTTCGCCCTGCACCTCGACGGCGAGGAGGTCCAGCCGGGCATCGGCGCCCGCCGCCTGCTCGCCCTGCTCGCCGTCGAACAGGGCGGTCTCACCCGCTCCAGGGCCGCCGCCGTCCTCTGGCCGGGCCTGGAACCCGCCCGCGCCGGAGCGGCCCTGCGCACCGCGCTGCACCGGCTCCCCGGCTGCCGCGCCGACCTGCTCCACGAAGGCCGGGAACGGCTCCGGCTCGCCCCGGACGTCACCACCGACCTCGGCGAACTGCGCACCACCGCCACCCGGGTGCTCAACCTCGCGCTCCCGCTGGACGCCGAGGAACTCGGCCGGGCCGCCGCCTGCGACTTCGGAAACGACCTGCTGCCCGACTGGGAGGAGGACTGGCTCGACCACCACCGGATGCGCTGGCGCGAACAGCGCCTGCACACCCTGGAGGCACTCTCCTTCCGGCTCGTCCAGGCCGGCTGGGTGGGCGCCGCGGTGGACGCCGCCCTGATCGCCATCCACGCCGACAACCTGCGCGAGAGCGCGCACGAGACGCTGGTCGCCGCCTACCTGGCGGCCGGCAACCGGATCGCCGCCACCACCTACCGGGCCACCTACCGGGAACTGCTCCGGCGGGAGCTCGGCGGCCGCGAGCCGGCGGCCCGAGACACGGGCGGCCGGCCCGGCGGGCCGCACGACGGCGGCGACAAGGGCGTCCGCAGCCTGCGAAGCCTGCACCGGCCGGCCACGGGCCGCCACGACGCCCCCTAGGACCGTCCTCGACGGGCGACGTGTGCCCGCAGGGCTCGGGCGACCGCGCGGTCCGGGAACGGTGCTCGTGGCGAGTCCGAGTCACCCCCGGTCCGCGCGGTGGGCCGCATCCGCATCGCGCGGTCCCCCCGGCCTCCGGCCGGGAGGTGCCCCCGCGCGCCCCTGAACGACCGTCCGAGCGCCCTTCGAAGACACCTGCCGGGACCGGTCCGCGCACCGCTCCCCGCGCCGCTGCGCCCTGCCCGCGTCGACCCGTCCCGACCCGTCATCCGCCGTGTTCTGGAGGCAATCCGCCGTGACCGTGACCCCCGAGCTCAAGCCGCCCGGCCCGCTGCTGACCGCCGCGCCCGCGCCGCGGACCGTGACCGCCCGTCTGCTCCCCGGACTCCACCGCTGGGGCCTGACCCTGCTGCGGGCCGGACTCGGCGTGCTGTACGTGTGGTTCGGCATATTGAAGATCATCGAGCGCAGCCCGGCCGGCGTCCTGGTGACCGGCACCATCCCGGGCCACCCCGGCGGCTGGGTCGTCCCCGCCCTCGGCTGGGTCGAGGTGCTGCTCGGCCTCTGGCTGCTCTCCGGCCGCGGTCTGCTGCTCGCCCTGCCGGTGCTCGGCGCCCACCTGTGCGGCACCTTCGGCGTCCTGCTGTTCATGCCCGGCTCGGCCTTCGACGACGGCAACCCGCTGCTGCTCACCCTGGTCGGCGAGTTCGTGGTGAAGAACCTGGTGCTGCTCGCCGCCGTCCTGGTCGTCACCACCGGCTCCCGCCGACACCGCGACGGCGCCTAGGAGCTGCGGCGCCCCTACGGCCCGTGGGGCGGGCCTGCGCCCGGGGCGGGGGCGGAGCCGTAATTGCTTTGCGGCGCGGGGCCGGTGCTGCCTACGGTCGCCGGGCCCGCCGTCCGCCCGGAGTGCCTGGAGCCGCCGTGCCGATCCGCCTCACCGCCCTCACCGACCCCTCCGCCGGCCCGCACCGGCGCCGCGCCGCCTGGCTCGCCGCCGACGACGACGGGTCACCGGTGGGAACGGCCTTCCTGACGCTCTCCGACCGCGAGGAACAGGCCCACCTGGCCGAGGCGGAGATCGCCGTGCACCCGGCCGGGCGCCGCCGCGGCACCGGCGCCCTGCTGCTGGAGGCCGCCGCCGCCGCGGCCAGGGCGGACGGCCGGGAGGTCCTGCTCGCCGTCGCCGAGGAGGGCGGGCCCGGCGAGGCCTTCCTCGCCGCCCGCGGGCTGCGCCGGGTGCTCGTCCTGATCGAGACCCGGCTGCCGCTGGCCGACGCGGACGGGGCCGCGCTCGCCGCCCGCGTCGAACGGCCGCACCCCGGCTACCGGTTGGTGGACTGGGACGGTGCCGTCCCGGACGAGCTGCTGGAGCGCTACCTCGCCGCCCGCCCGGCGATGGACGACATGCCGCTCGGCGGGACGGGCCACCGCCCGGTCCGCTGGACGGCGGAGCGGCTGCGGGCCGCGGCCGAAGCGGTCGCGGCCCGCGGCGACCTGCTGCACACCGTCGCGGTGCTGTCCGAGGAGGACGGCGCCCTGGTGGCCTTCACCGAACTGGTGGTGCCGGGCGACGGCACCGGCGCCGGCCGGCACTACGGCACGGGCGTGCTGCCCGCCCACCGCGGCCGCGGACTGACCGGCTGGATGAAGGCGGCGTCGATCGGCACCGCCCGGCGCCGGCACCCGGCGCTGGAGGGGCTGAAGACCGACACCGCGGAGGAGAACACGCCGATGCGGCGCGCCAACGAAGCCCTCGGCTACCGTCCGACGCGCCGCCTCTGCCACTACCGGCTGGACCTGTGACGGTCCCCGGGCGGGACCGGTCGGTCAGACGTTGACGCCGTAGTCCAGCGCGATGCCGCGCAGGCCCGAGGCGTAGCCCTGGCCGATCGCGCGGAACTTCCAGTCCGCGCCGTACCGGTAGAGCTCGCCGAAGACCATCGCGGTCTCGCTGGAGGCGTCCTCGGAGAGGTCGTAGCGGGCGACCTCGCGGCCGGTGGCCTGGTCGACCACGCGGATGAAGGCGTTGCGGACCTGGCCGAAGTTCTGCAGCCGGCTCTCGGCGTCGTAGATCGACACCGGGAAGACGATCTTCGAGACGGCGAGCGGCACGCCGACCAGGTCGACCTTGATCTGCTCGTCGTCGCCGTCTCCGCCGCCGGTCAGGTTGTCGCCGCTGTGCTCGACCGAACCGTCCGGGCTGGCCAGGTTGTTGTAGAAGACGAAGTGCTGGTCGGTCATCACCCGGCCGTTCTCGCCGCACAGCAGGGCGCTGGCGTCGAGGTCGAAGTCGGCGCCCGTGGTCGAGCGGACGTCCCAGCCGAGACCGACGATGACCGACGTCAGCCCCGGGGCCTCCTTGCTCAGCGAGACGTTGCCGCCCTTGGCCAGCGAGACTCCCATGGCTTCCCCTCCCGGAGTGCCGCACCGGGCCCGTCCGCCCGGCCGATCCGATCACTGTGAGCCATGAATCTACAGCACTGTAGAGGCCGGACGGGCCCTTCCCCGCAGCCCGGTGCGCACTCGCCGGAGGGCCCCGGCCGAACCGCTCAGTAGGATGGCGCCGCCGTCGCACCCGCGGCGCGCAGCAGCGGGCGGGCGCAGCCCTGCCGGGACGCACGGGAGGCGCCGGGATGGTCCAGGAGCGCGAGCCCTCCGCCGGCGGGTTCCGGGCCCGCCGCCGCGGTCAGGGCGAGCTGGAGGCCCAGGTGCTGGAGGTGCTGCGGGAGGCACCGGGACCGGCCACCGCGGGCTGGGTCCAGCAGCGGCTGGACGGCGGACTCGCCTACACCACGGTCGTCACCATCCTCTCCCGGCTGCACGCCAAGAACGCCGTCTCGCGCACCCGTTCCGGCCGCTCGTACCACTGGCAGGCGGCCGCCGACGCGGCCGGACTCGCCGCCCTGAAGATGCGCCGGGTGCTCGACAGCGAGGCCGACCGCGACGCGGTGCTCGCCAGCTTCGTCTCCGCGCTGCTCCCGCACGACGAGGTGCTGCTGCGGACCCTGCTGGACAGCGCCTCGGACGGCGCGGCGCAGCCCGCCGGCGGCGACCCGGAGCGCGACGGGCCGGCCCACCGCGAGGGCTGAGCCGTGGCCGTCCTCGTCTTCCTCTTCCTGCCGCTGGTGCTGCCGCTGACCGCCCTGCCGATCTCCCGGCTCGCCGAGCAGCACCTGCACCCGCGTGCCGCGACCCGGCTGCTGACCGGGTTCGGCCTGGCGATGGCCGGGTGCAGCGCGCTCTGCCTCGGCCTGCTCGGGGTGCTGGGGACGGCTCAGATCCCCGGCAACCCGCTGCCGGACAGCTGGTCCGACCCCGAGGTGCGCGACATGGTGCCCTTCCACGTGGAGGTGGGCGCGGCCTCGATCGCGATGCTCGCGGTGGTGCTCGGTGCGGTCGCCCGCACGCTCGCGGGCCGGCTGCGGGTCGCCGCCCGGGCGCGCCGCGCCGTCGCCGACCTCCCGGCGGGGGACGGGCCCGCGGTGCTGCCCGACGACCGCCCGTACGCCTACGCGCTGCCCGGCGGCCCCGGCCGGATCGTGGTCTCCACCGGCATGCTGGGGCACTTGGCCGAGGACGAGCGGGCTGCCCTGCTCGCCCACGAACAGGCCCATCTGACGCACCGCCACCACCGCTACCTGCTGGCCACCCGGCTGGCCGCCTGCGTGAACCCGTTCCTGCGGCCGCTGCACCGGGCGGTGGCGTACTCCACCGAGCGGTGGGCCGACGAGGAGGCCGCGGGCGCGGTCGGCGACCGGCGGACGACGGCCCGGGCGGTCGCCCGGGCGGCCCTGGTGGCCCACGAGTCGGGCCTGCCGGGGCTGCCCGCCTTCGCCGACCCCGCGCCCGGTCCGGTGCCGCGCCGGGTCGCGGCGCTGCTCGGACCGGTGCCGTCCGGTCGCGCCTGGCCGCCCGCGGACAGCCCGGCCGGCCCGGCCGCGATGCTGGCCGCGGCGGGCACCGCCGTCTCCGCGCTCTCCGCGCTGAACGCGGCCACCGCGCTGCTCCTGGTGCTGAAGGCCGCCACGCCGCTGTGACGGCGTGCCGGGTCGGGGCCGTCCGGGTCAAGGGCGGGCAAAGTACGATCGGCCACCTCACCACCCCGATTCGGTAAGGAGAGCACCGATGGTGTTCAAGCGGCTTCTCGGCGCGCTGGGCGTCGGCGGACCCACCGTGGACACGGTCCTGTCCACGCCGACCGTGCACCCCGGCGGCACGATCCACGGCCAGGTGAACCTGGTCGGCGGCGAGCGCGACGCGGAGATCAACGGCATCACCCTCGGCCTGGTCGCCCGGGTCGAGGTCGAGTACGAGGACCACGAGGGGCACACCAACAAGACCTTCGCCTCCGCGGTGGTCAGCGGTCCGCTGCGGCTGGCGGCCGGCGAGCACCGCGCGGTGCCGTTCGCCCTCCCGGTGCCGTTCGAGACCCCGGCGACCTCCATCGCCGGCCAGCACCTGTCGGGCATGGCGCTCGGCGTGCGCACCGAGGTGGACATCGCCGGCCAGCTCGACAAGGGCGACGCCGACCCGCTGGCGGTCGAGGCCCTGCCGGTGCAGCAGCGGGTGCTGGACGCCCTGCTCGCGCTCGGCTTCCGCTTCACCCGGGCCGACCTGGAGGCCGGCCACATCCGCGGTACCCGGCAGACGCTGCCCTTCTACCAGGAGATCGAGTTCCGGGCGGCGCCGCAGTACGCGCACCGCTGCAACGAGATCGAGGTGACCTTCATCGCCGACGCGTACGGCGTCGAGGTGGTCCTGGAGTTCGACAAGCGCGGCTTCCTGCACGGCGGCGACTCGGTGCGCACGCACCACCTCGACCACGCGGCGGCCCAGCAGGACCTGACGTCCGTGGTGGACGGCTGGATCCGCGCCGCGCTGTAGCGGCACCCGCAACGACGAACGGCGGACCGCCGGGGCACTCTCCCTGCCCCGGCGGTCCGCCGTTCCCGTTCCCCCGTTCCCGCGCCGTGCCGGTTACTCGACGACCAGCTCGACCCGGATGTTGCCGCGGGTGGCCTTGGAGTACGGGCAGACCTCGTGCGCCTGCTTGACCAGCAGCTCGGCGGTCTCGCCGGCGATCGCCTCGGGCACCTCGACGCGCAGCACCACCGAGAGGCCGAAGCCGGTCCCGTCCTTGCCGATGTTGACCTCGGCGGTCACCGAGACGTCGCCGGTGTCGACCTTGGACTGCCGGCCGACCAGGCCGAGGGCGCTGGCGAAGCAGGCCGCGTAGCCCGCCGCGAAGAGCTGCTCGGGGTTGGTGCCCTGACCGTTGCCGCCGAGCGCCGGGGGCATGGCCAGCGGGAGGTCGATCTGCCCGTCGGAGCTCACGGCCCGACCCTCGCGGCCGTTGGCGGTGGCGACAGCGGTGTACAGCGCGTCCATGGACCCGTCCTCTTCCCACATCGGAGCGGCGGCCGGAGGTCCCGGCTGCCCTGCGACCACAAGTAGAGCACACAACTAAATTGCGCACAACTTAAATGCCGGCGACCCGGCTATCCTGGGAGCCATGACCGCACTGCCAGCGGTGCCCGAGGGGGACCTGCTCCGCCTCGACCGCCACATCTGCTTCTCGCTGCACGCGGCCTCGCGCGCCTTCGACAGCGTGTACCGGATCGTCCTCAAGGACCTCGGCCTCACCTACCCGCAGTACCTGGTGATGCTGGTGCTCTGGGAGCACGGCGACCTGCCGGTGAAGAAGATCGGCGAACGGCTGCGGCTCGACTCCGGCACGCTCTCCCCGCTGATCAAGCGGCTGGAGGCGGCCGGCCGGGTCCGCCGCGAGCGCAGCGCCGAGGACGAGCGCTCGGTCACCGTCCGCCTCACCGAGGAGGGCGCCGCCCTCCGCGAGCAGGCCCTGGAGGCCGTGCCCCGCCGCATCCTGCGCTCCTCCTCGGTCACCGTCGAGGAGCTCGCCCGGCTGCAGCAGCTGCTCGGCCGGATCACCACCGCCCTGGACGAGGCCGCCGCCACGCTCTGAGCCGGCCCGGCCCGGCCTGGTTCGGCCCGGCCCGTCCGGGTGACGGCCCGTGTGTCGCCGCCGCGGCGCCCCGGGCCCGTGGTCGGCTGGGCGCCGTGCGCACCCTGCTCGCGGGCCTCGCCGCCACGGCCTACCTGGCCCTGGCGGCCGCCCCCGCCCCCGCCCCCGCTCCGGTCGGCGCCGATGCGGCACTGGTGCGCGACTTCCTGGCCGCGTACGCGGACGCCGTGCGCGGCGCCGGCCCCGGCCGGACCCCCTCCGGGGTGCGCGCCGAGTGGCTGGAGCCCGAGCTGAACGCCCGCCTCGACGACTGGCAGGCCGGCCACCCCGGCGCCGATCCGGTCTTCCGCGCGGCCGCCGCCCCGGACGCCTGGACGGCCCGCCCCGCGGGCACGGCCGGCGGGCTCGCGCTGGTCGCCGTCGACGAGCGGTGGGCGGGCGGCGCGCTGCTGCACGTCCGGTACGCCGTGCGCCGCTCCGACCGGACGGTCGCCGACCTCCGGGACGCCGCCGGCTGATTCCCGGCCCGACGGGCTGGCGTTGACGTCCGCGGCAAGGTCTACCGTCGAGGGCATGCGGATCGGCGAGCTGGCCCGGCGCGCGGGCACCACCACACGGACCCTGCGGTACTACGAGTCGCGCGGACTGCTGCCCGCCCGGCGCACCGGCAACGGCTACCGCGAGTACGACGAGGAGGACCTCCGGCTGCTCCGGCAGATCCGCATCCTGCAGGACTTCGGCTTCGGACTGGAGGAGACCCGGCCCTTCGTCGAGTGCCTGCAGGCCGGACATCCCGCGGGCGACTCCTGCCCGGCCTCGCTGGACGTCTACCGGGCCAAGCTCGCCGAACTCGACGCCGTCGTCGCCCGGTTGCAGGCCGTCCGCGACGAGGTCGCCGCCCAGCTCGCCCGCGCCGAGCTCGAAGCCGCCGCCGAACTGCCCGGCGGGCCCGAACCGCGCTGCGAGCTGGCTCCGCACCCCGGCCCCCGCCCGGGCCGCCCCGACCCGACCTAGAGAGGAACCCCATGGCGTTCGCAGGAATCGACGAGGTCACGGACGACACCTTCGCCGCCGAGGTGCTCGCGGCCGACGGCCCGGTGCTGGTGGACTTCACCGCCGCCTGGTGCCCGCCCTGCCGCATGATCGCCCCCGTGCTGGCCGACGTCGCCCGGGAGGAGGCCGACCGGCTGCGGGTCGTCCAGCTCGACGTGGACACCAACCCGGAGACGCAGGCCCGCTACGGCGTGCTCTCGATGCCGACCCTGATGGTCTTCCGCGGCGGCGAGCCGGTGAAGAGCCTGGTCGGTGCCCGCGCGAAGGCCCGGCTGCTGCGCGAGCTCGCCGACGTGCTCTGAAGCGACGAGCTCCGAGGCGAGGTGTTCTGAAGCGACGTGCTCCGAGGCGCCACGTCCGTCCCCGGTGCCGGGGGAGGGGGCGCGAGGAACGGGGGAGGTGGGCGGCGGCTTGTCCAGGGCCGCCGCCCGCGAACCCGTCCGTACCGGAACGTACTCCTCCGGGCTTCGGTTGTAAAGTGCAACCTGGTGGCCGGTTCCGGACACCGCGTCCGCGCGCCGTACGGTGGTCCCCGCCGTCCCCCACCGAAGGAGCACGCATGCCCGACCGCGACGCCGCCCTGGACGCCATCCAGCGCGAGCTCACCGCGTTCGCCCGCCGGGCCCGCCACAAGGCCGCGCAGATGCACCCCGACCTGTCGCTGGTCACCTACAGCATGCTCGACCTGGTCAAGGAGCGCGGCAGCTGCCGCGCCGCCGACCTGGCCGCCCACTTCATGCTCGACAAGTCCACCGTCAGCCGACAGGTCACCGCCCTCGAGAAGCTCGGCCTGATCACCCGCGAACCCGACCCGGAGGACCAGCGCGGCCAGCTGCTGCGCCCCTCCGAGGACGGCCTGCGGCTGCTCGCCGACGCCGCCGAGCGCCGCCGCCTCGCCTTCCGCGACCGCTTCACCGACTGGACGGACGCCGACATCGAGCGGTTCGCCGGCTACCTCACCCGGTACGGCGCCGGGGACTGACGCCCCGCCCCGGGCACACCCGGCCCCCACCGGGCCGCCCGGACGACGGCGTGCCGCCCCGGGCCGCCCGGCCGCAGCCGACAGGATGGCGCCATGACACGGATGACCGAGCCCGAATGGCGCGCCTTCCTCTCCCACGGCACCCGCACCGGCAAGCTCGCCACCACCCGCGCGGACGGACGACCGCACGTCACACCCGTCTGGTTCGTGCTCGACGGCGGCGACATCGTGCTCAACACCGGCGCGAGCACCGTCAAGGGACGCAACCTCGCCCGCGACCCCCGCGCCATGCTCTGCGTCGACGACCAGCAGCCGCCCTACTCCTTCGTCCTGGTGCAGGGCCGCGCCGAACTCTCCGAGGACCCGGCCGAACTGCGCCACTGGGCCGGCCGGATCGCCGCCCGCTACATGGGCGAGGACCGCGCCGAGGAGTTCGCCGCCCGCAACGGCGTCCCCGGCGAACTCCTCGTCCGCCTCAGGATCGAGAAGGTCGACGCCCAGGGCGCCACCTCAGCCTGAGACCGCGGCCGCAGCACCCGGCGCCCCGGCGCGCGGCGGGAAGAACCGCCGCGCGCCGCGTTGTTGCACGCCTCGGCCGGCCACCGCCGGCCCGCGCCGCACGACGACACCCGGAGACCCGATGGCCGACCAGGCCCCGCGCCGCTTCCTGTTCCTGCTCGGCTCCACCCGCACCGGCGGCAACGCCGAACTGCTCGCCCGCCGTGCCGCCGACCACCTCCCCGACGGCACCGAGCAGCGCTGGCTCACCCTCACCGACCTGCCGCTGCCCACGTTCGCCGACCAGCGCCACGACGGCAGCTACCCGCCGCCGACCGGCCACGCCCGCACCCTGCTCGACGCCACCCTCGACGCCACCGACCTGGTGATCGTCTCCCCGCTGTACTGGTACAGCGTCAGCACGCCCGTCAAGCACTACCTCGACCACTGGACCGGCTGGATGCGCGCCCCCGGCACCGACTTCAAGGCGCGGATGGCCGGCCGCACCCTCCGGGCCGTCAGCGCCTACGCCGGCACCGACCCCTCCGACGCCGACCCGCTCGCCGGCATGCTCCGCCGCAGTGCCGACTACCTGTCGATGCACTGGGGCGGCCTGCTCCTCGGCTCCGGCAGCCGGCCCGGCGACGTGCTCGCCGACGAGGACGCACTGCTCGCCGCCAAGTCCTTCCTCGCCGTACCCTGACCACCCCGGCCCGCCGCGGCGACCGGACCGACCGGACCGACCGGACCGGCAGCGCCGTCCGGCGTGGTCGCCCGCGGGCCGAACAGCAGCGCCACCAGCAGCAGACCCGCGGCCGCGCCCGCGCACTGCGCCAGCACGAACCCCGGCACCGAGCCGGGCGCGATCCCGGCCGCCCCGTCGGACAGCGCCCGGCCCGCGGTCACCGCCGGATTGGCGAACGCCCCCGACGACGTCCCCCAGCAGGCCGCGACCGCCCACCCTGCCACCGCCACCGGCGCCCAGCGGCCCCGCCCGACGTGCCGCAGCCCGCACACCACCAGCAGCAGCACCCCCGTCGCCACCGCCTCCGCCAGCCAGAGCGGCCCCGCGGCCAGCCGCCGCCCGGAGACCTCCAGCAGCGGACGGCCGAACATCGCGTTCGCCACGGCCGCACCCGCCACCGCACCGCAGAGCTGCGCCACCGGATAGCAGGCCAGCTCCCGCCCGGGCGGGCCGCCGCCGCGCCGCCCCGTCCACCACACGGCGGCGGTGACCAGCGGATTCAGGTGCGCCCCGGAGACCGGCGCCAGCACCGTGAGCAGCACCCCCAGCGCCAGCGCCGGAGCCAGCACCGCGCCCACCGCGGCCGAGCCGCCGGGCGCCGGCTGCGCCGCCCGCAGCCCCGAACCGATCAGCACCGCGGCCAGCACCGCCGTGCCGACCGCCTCCGCGGCCAGCCGCCTGAACAGGGCACTCGTCCTCATCCCGCCATCGTGTCCGGGCGGCCGGGCGGCGACAATTGTCCGGTGCGCCAGGCCGCGCCCCGGCCCGGCCGGCATCCGCTCGGAGACTCGCACGGACCGTCCCGCGGGAACCGGCTTGACCCTCACGCACCGTGAGGCCGGAGGCTGGAGGCAACGAGGAGGGAGCACCCGCGATGAACAGCTACTCGGTCGGCCAGGTGGCCGGTACGGCCGGGGTCACCGTCCGCACCCTGCACCACTACGACGAGATCGGCCTGCTGTCGCCCAGCGGCCGCACCCCCGCCGGCTACCGCCGCTACCGGGACGAGGACCTCGACCGGCTGCAGCAGGTGCTGTTCTACCGCGAACTCGGCTTCCCCCTCGACCAGATCGCGGACATCCTGGACGACCGCTCCGTCTCGCCGAACGAACACCTGCGCCGGCAGCACCGGCTCCTCGGCGACCGGATCCGGCACCTCCAGGAACTCGCCGCGGCCGTCGAACGAGCAATGGAGGCACAGAAGATGGGCATTCGGCTGACACCGGAGGAGAAGTTCGAGGTGTTCGGGAAGGACTACCAGGAGAGCTGGGAGGACGAGGCCGAGCAGCGCTGGGGCGGCACCGACGCCTGGAAGGAGTCCCAGCGGCGCACCGGCGGCTACGCCAAGGAGGACTGGCTGCGGATCAAGGCCGAGGCCGACGTGCTCAACACCCGCCTCGCCGAGGCCCTGGCCGCCGGCACCGCGGCCGACTCCGAGGAGGGCTCCGCCCTCGCCGAGGAGCACCGGCAGCACATCACCGGCAACTTCTACGAGTGCACCTACGCCATCCACCGCGGCCTCGGCGAGATGTACCTCGCCGACCCCCGGTTCACCGCCACCTACGAGAAGATCGCCCCCGGCCTCGCCCGGTGGCTGCGCGACGCCATCGTCGCCAACGCCGACCGCCGGGAGGCGTGAGCGGCCCGCGGCCCGGCCGTCAGGCCGCGCCGCGGCCGAAGGTGCGGCGGTAGGCGGTGGGGGAGACCCGCATGGTGCGGCCGAAGTGGTGCCGGAACGTCGCGGCGCTCTCGAAGCCGACCGCCGCGGCGATCTCCTCCACCGTCCCCTCCGGGGACTCCAGCAGCGGCAGGCTGGCGGCGATCCGCTGCGCCGTCACCCAGCGCATCGGACTCGTGCCGTTGCGGGCGGTGAAGTGCCGCAGGTACGAGCGCTCGGACATCCGCGCCGCACGGGCGAGCAGCGGCACGGTGAGCGGTCCGGCGAGCTGGTCGAGCGCCCACTGCATGGAGCGCGCGACGCCGTCGTCCTCGGCCGCGACCGGTGTCACCGCGGCCTCGATGAACTGGGCCTGCCCGCCGTCCCGGTGCGGCGGCACGACGAAGCGGCGGGCCACCGTGTTGGCCACCCGGGCGCCGTGGTCGCGCCGCACCAGGTACAGGCAGAGGTCGATGCCCGCGGCGCTGCCCGCGCTGGTCAGCACCGTGCCGTTGTCCACGTACAGCACGTCCGGGTTGACCCGCACCGCCGGGTGGCGCTGCTGCAGCAGGTCGGCGTACCGCCAGTGGGTGGTCGCCTCCAGGCCGTCCAGCAGGCCGGCCGCGGCGAGCGCGAAGGCCCCCGAGCAGATCGACACGATCCGGGCGCCGCGCTCGTGCGCGGTGCGCAGCGCGTCGACCAGGCCGGGCGAGACCGCGCCGCCGAACGGGTTCGGGACGGCGACCACCATCACCGTGTCCGCGGCGGCCAGGTCGTCGAGCCCGTGCCGGGCGGTGAGCGAGAACCCGCCGACCGCGTTCAGCGGCGTGCCGGGCTCGTCGGCGCAGACCGCGACGTCGTACCAGGGCGCGGCCAGCAGGCCGCCCAGCTCGGGCCGGGCGAGGCCGAACACCTCGACCACCACCCCCAGTTCGAACGGCGCCATGCCGTCGAAGGCGTAGACGGCGACGGTGTGCACCGGCTCCGGGCGGCGGCCGACGGTCACCGGCACCGGGCCGCTCGGCGGGTGGACGGGCACGGCGGCCCCCTTCGTCCGGGCTGGCGGGATCTTGGCGAGTGTAGTCGTCCACGCCACTGTCGGGCCGCCCGGCACACCGCGAGGATCGATCCCGTCGCAGCAGACCGCCGACCGGACCGACAGGAGCCCGCAGATGACCGCCGCCGCCTCGCCCGTGACCGAGATCCCCGCCCCCGCCCCCGAGCGCGCCTTCGCCTTCTTCGCCGAGCGCCTCGGCTGCCAGGCCGACCCGGCCGACGTCCACTACGCGATGCGCGACGGGCAGCAGGACTTCACCCTGGTCGACGTCCGCGCCGAGGGGGCCCACCGCAAGGCCCACCTGCCCGGTGCGATCAGCCTCCCGGTCTCGGAGATCACCGCCGAGCGGGTCGCCGCCCTCCCCGCCGGACTGCTGGTCGTCTACTGCTGGGGGCCCGCCTGCAACGGCTCCACCAAGGGCGCGATGCGGCTCGCCGCGCTCGGCCGCGAGGTCAAGGAGATGATCGGCGGCCTGGAGTACTGGGTCCGCGAGGGCTGGCCCACCGAGGGCCGCCGCCCGATCGACCCGCGCACGGCCGGCCCCGCCGACCTCGGGCTGGTCTGCTGACCGCCCGCGGAACGGGGCAGCGGTGGAGGCCTTGGCACGGCCGGATTGTCAGTGCCCGGGCCTAATCTGAAGATGTGTCCGAGACCGGCGGCGGTTTCGGGGCGGGGCAGTGAAAAAAGCAGTGGGAGCCCGCCCCGTCCGTCGGGGAGGATGCTGATTCGTCAGGACGAGGGCCCGGGGGACGGGGCCGGTGCGGCAGAGCCCACCGGCGGGCCTCGCCACACATCCACCACCACCACATCCGCAGCGATCTCTCTGGGGGGTCATGCCATGAGCGCGCCCGTTGTCTCCCGATTCACGAAGAACGTCCCTGCCCCGATCCGGATGTCCGGCTGGGGCCGCCGCGGCGCCCGCCGCTGATCCGCCCGCGGGGTGTCCGGCAGCGCCGCCGGGCGCCCCGTCCCGCAGCCGTCCCGGCGGCCCGGGGAGCCGCGCCCGGGACGGCGACGGCCGGACGCCCCGTGCGGGTGCCCGGCCGCCGTGCGTGCCGCGGGATCAGCCGGCCAGGCCGGTCATCCAGGACTCGACGTCGTCGGCGCTGCGGGGCAGGCCGGCCGAGAGGTTCTCGTTGCCGTCCCCGGTGACGAGGATGTCGTCCTCGATCCGGACGCCGATACCGCGGTACTCCTCCGGCACGGTCAGGTCGTCCAGCTGGAAGTACAGGCCGGGCTCGACGGTGAGCACCATGCCCGGCACCAGCTCCGCGTCCACGTACTCCTCGCGGCGGGCGTGCGCGCAGTCGTGCACGTCGAGGCCGAGCATGTGGCCGGTGCCGTGCAGCGTCCATCGGCGCTGCAGGCCCAGCTCCAGCACCTTCTCGACGTCGTACACCGACGGGTCGAGCAGGCCCCAGGCCAGCAGGCGCTCGGCCAGCACCCGCTGCGCCGCGTCGTGGAAGTCGCGGAACCGGCCGCCCGGCCGCACCGCGGCGATGCCGGCCTCCTGCGCGTCGTACACCGCGTCGTAGATCTTGCGCTGCAGCTCGTTGAACCGGCCGTTGATCGGCAGCGTCCGGGTGACGTCGGCGGTGTACAGGGTGTTCGTCTCCACGCCGGCGTCGAGCAGCAGCAGCTCGCCGGGGCGGACGTCGCCGTCGTTGCGCACCCAGTGCAGGGTGGTGGCGTGCGGGCCGGCGGCGCAGATGGAGCCGTAGCCCACGTCGTTGCCCTCGACCCGGGCGCGGCGCCAGAAGGTGCCCTCGATCCAGCGCTCGGAGGTGGCGACCGCCTGGCCCAGCTCGCGGACGACATCGGTGAAGCCCTTCACCGTGGCGTCGCAGGCGGCCCGCAGCTCGCCGACCTCCCACGCGTCCTTGACCAGGCGCAGCCCGGACAGGAAGACCTTCAGCTCGTCGTCGCGCTCCTCGTCGAGCACACCGGCGAGCGCCTCCTCCAGGGCGGCGTCGTAGCCGCGGACGATCCGGGTGGGCACGCCCTCGACGGCGGCGAGCTCCTCGGCGGCCTTGCGGACGTCGCGGGCGGGCAGGCCGAGCAGGGCCTGCGCCTCCTCCAGGCTGTGCCGGCGGCCGACCCACAGCTCGCCCTGGCCGTCCAGCCAGAACTCGCCGTTCTCACGGTCCGAGCGCGGCAGCAGGTACAGCGCGAAGTCGTGGCCGTCCCCGGTGGGCTCGCCCACCAGGACGGCGTCCTCGGTCTGGTCGCCGGTCAGGTGCACGTACTCGCTGGCGGCGCGGAACGGGTAGTCGGTGTCGTTGGCGCGCACCCGCAGCCGGCCGGCCGGGACGACCAGCCGCTCGCCCGGGAACGCGGCGGACAGCGCCGCCCGGCGCACGGCGGCGTAGGGGGCCTGCGCGACCGGCTGCAGCCCGTGCAGCTCGGTGTCGGCCCAGCCCGACTTCATGGACGCGGCCAGCTCGTCGGAGACCTCCCCGTACAGGCCGTTCTTGCGGCCCTTGATCGGCTGGTCCTCCTCCTCGGCGGCCAGGCCCTCGGGGTTGTCGGACACTGCCGGGGTGCGGTCCTCGGTCACGTACGTCGCCTCCTTGCGCGCGTCTCCCCGCCCGGGGCACGTCGGATCGCGACGTGGTCGGGCGGCCGTGCCCACCATGGTACGAGGACGGACCGAACGGCCGTCCGGGCCGGTCAGCAGAAGCGCAGGGCCAGCAGCACCAGGTCGTCGGTGCCGGCGTCGGCGCCGCCGGTGGCCTCCAGCAGGTGCGCGCAGAGCCGGTCGGGGTCGAGCCGGACGTCCCGCGGGGCGTCGGCGGCGGCCCGGCGCAGCGCGGCCTGCCCGGCGTGCAGGCTCGGGCCGCAGCGGCGGGCGAGCCCCTCGGTGTAGAGCAGCAGCAGGTCGCCGCGGTCGGCGGCGAGCTCGACGCCGGGCGCCTCCCAGCAGCTGAGCACGCCGAGCGGGGCGGAGAGCGAGGTCTCGACGAAGCGGGCCTCGTCGCGGGTGACCAGGATCGGCGGGCAGTGCCCGGCGCCGGCCAGCGTGACCCGCCGCTCGGCGGGCTGCACCCAGGCGTAGACGGCCGTGGCGGTGCGGGCGGGCTCGGTGGTCTTGAGCAGCAGTTCGAGGTCGCCGAGGACGGAGACCGGGTCCTCGCCCTCCAGCACGGCGTAGGCGCGCAGCGCGGCCCGGATCCGGCCCATCGCGGCGGCCGCACCGGGGGCGGAGGCCGGCCCCGCGCCCGGTCCGTCGCCGAAGACGCTGCCGACGGTCAGGGCGAGGGTGCCGTCGGGCAGCTCCACCGCGTCGTACCAGTCGCTGCCGGTGGCCTGCTCCAGCCCGGCGGTGACGCAGCGGGCGGCCAGCCGGACGCCGTCCAGCACGGGCAGCCGGTCCGGCAGCAGGCCGCGGCGCAGGGCGTCGGTGGCCCGCCGGGACCGGTCGGCGGCGAGCTGGCCGGCCAGCACCGGCCCGGCGAACTCGCAGTAGCGGTGCAGGAGGTGGCGGCGGCGGTCGCCCGGGTCGGCGGGCTCGTCGTAGAACCAGGCGGCGGCGCCGAGCGGACCGTCCTCGGGGGTGCCGAGCGGGACGGAGAAGCAGGCGCCGAGGCCGAGCTGGGCGGCGACCTCGCGGAACCGGGGGCCGACCGAGCGGTCGTCGGCGAGGTCGGCGACCAGCAGCTGTCCGCCGCCGCCGGCCCGGCTGAGCAGCCCGGCGAACGGGCCGTGCTCGGCCGGCACGGTCTCCAGCGCGCCGATGCCGGAGCGGTCGAGGCCGAGGCCGACGGTGCGGCCGCTGCCGCGGGCGGTGGTGGTGATCAGGCCGCGCCGGGCGCCGAGCAGGGCCGCGCCGGACTCCAGGACGGCGGCCAGCGCCGCGTCCAGCCCCCGGGCGCGGGCGAGCAGCTCGGTGTGTTCGTGGAGGCTGGTGAAATCGGACAGCCATCCGGCCAAACGGTCCTGCAGTCCGCCGTCGGCCTGGTCGGCGAACTCGTCGCCGAAGAGCTCCGACAGCGGGTGCACCGGCGTCAGGACGGCCGCCGCGGGGGCCGTGCCGCAGGGTGCCGGGGCCGCTCCGCACGCTGCCGTGCCGGGCAGCGCCGCACCGCTCACGGCCAGTCCGCTCGGCTGGGCGTCGGTCATGTCGCAACTCCCCACATACTGGTACGTGTCACGCAGGACTCCCGAGACCGGACAGAACGAGTGCTATCTCACTGTTCGGCAGCAATCCACCACTTGTACACAGGCCGATCGGGGCATGTCCATAAGCGTGACGAGGTCTCTCCGGGCCGCCGCGCTCGCCGCCGGCGGACGGTGCCGGGGCGCGCGGCGGCGGGCCCGCGGCTGCGCCGTGCGGCTGCTCGGGCTGACGCTCGGTCAATCTGCGGTCCGGATCGTATGCTTCCGCCTCGCGGCCGCTCCCCGGGCGACGGCCGACTCACTCGTACGGTGGAACCGGCGGCCCGCAGCGCGCGTCCATCCGGCCGTATGAGGGATTCTCGTTCCAGGGGCCGTGCGGCCGGGAGCCTCCGGGTGCCTCCCCCTCCCTCGTCTCACACCGCCCGCGCCCGGCGCCGGCGGTCGTCCTGGTCCCCACGGTCGCGGAGAGGAACGAGCACCCATGCGTCGGATGCAGTTGCGGTGGCCGGGGAGCCGCCGGCGGGAGCAGGGCGCGCTGCTGTTGGCGGCGCTGGAGGCGGCGGACCGCGGCTGGCCGGTGGTGCCGGGTGCACGCGCCGTCCGCGGGGCGTTCGGCCCGTGCAGCTGCGGGGAGCAGCGCTGTCCGCTGGCCGGGGCCCATCCGCACGACCCGCCGCTCGCGGCCGCCAGCACGGACGGCCGGATGGTGCAGTGGTGGTGGGAGCACCGGGCGCCCGGCGCGCCGGTGCTGGTCGCCACCGGCCGGTCGGTGTGCGGGGTGAGCCTGCCCGCCGCGGCGGGCGAGCGGGTGCTGCGGTACTTCGCGGACCTGGGCGTGCCGGTCGGTCCGGTGCTGGCCGTGCCCGGGCGGTACGTGCTGCTGGTCGCGCCGTTCACGCTGGAGGAGCTGGGCGGGCTGCTGGCGGAGCGGCCCTGGGTGCCCGGTTCGCTGCGCTACCACGGGCCCGGCGGCTACGTGCTGCTGCCGCCCACGCAGACCGGCGCCGGCGGGGTGCACTGGGTGTCACCGCCGGTGGGCGGCGGGCTGTGGCTGCCTCAGGTCGGCACCCTGCTGGAGGGGTTGATCGTGGCGAGCGTGGCCGAGCCGGACGGCAGCCGGCTGGCGTACTGAGTGGTCCTCGGCGGCCTCGCGAGGGGCTCCGCCGGTCGTCACCGGGCGTTCCCCGGGAATGGAAAATCCGGTCGCTGGCGACGGGGGATGCACCAGCGACCGGACTGTTTAAACAGTAACAAAGATCCGGCGGGGAGCCAATTTGTCCGCCCATGGCCGACCTGGCATTTTCGTCCCACCGGAGGAAATGTGACCGGAGTCACATTCCCCGTCAGTTCAGGGTGATCTGACGGCTCACCAGGTTGGCCCGGGCGCGGCGCTCCTCCGCGGTCAGCGGCGCGGTCTCGGCGAGCGCACCGGCCAGTCGCTCGGCGAACTCGGCGGCGGGCTGCTCGCAGTCCTTCGCGGAGAACTCCACCGGCAGGTCCCACACCGGCACGGTCAGGCCGTGCGCACGGAACGAGCCGACCAGCTTGGTGTCCTCGCCCAGCGAGGCGCGGTCGGCCGCGGACAGCCGCGCCAGCGCGTCGAGCAGCTCCTCCTCGGGCACGGTCATGACCCAGCGCAGGTGGTTCTTGTCCGGGGTGCCGCACCAGTAGGCGGCGTCCACGGAGACGACCTTCTCGGTCGGGATGGCCGAGGCGTTGGCCCGCTCCAGCGAGGCGGCGACCTCGCCGGTGGCGGACTCGGCGTCCTCCAGCCAGAACTCGAAGCCGGTGTGCACGGCGGGGACGAAGCCGGCCGAGGTGTCCAGCAGGTCCTGCAGGCGGCGGCCGCCCGGCACGGTCCGGCGGGACGGCACCGGGGTGCCCGGCTCGGTGGCGAGCGCCAGCTCCAGCGCGTCGGCCAGGTCGCGGCTCAGGTCGCCCGAGCTCGACTGGGTCTGCAGGCCCAGCAGGATCGAGCCGTCCGCCCGGCGCAGCGCGGGCCAGGCCAGCGGCAGCACGGTGGCCAGGGTCACCGACGGCACCTCGCCGACGGCACCGTCCGCCACCCCGGCGGCCAGCGCCAGCGGCACGGTCGCGGCCGGGACCAGCTCGCGCAGGGCGACCCAGTCGGCCTCGCCCGGCAGGCCCTCGAACGGGCGGTGCACCAGCTCCTGCACGGCGTGCGCGGCCTCCCGGCCGTGGCAGGCCTTGTACCGGCGGCCGGAGCCGCACGGGCACTTCTCGCGGGCACCGACGACCGGGATCTCGCCGGTGGCGGTGGCGGTGCTGGGCTGCGACGAGGACTTTGCGGCCTTCTTGGCCATGGCGGGGCTCCCGGGAACGGCGACAGTGCACCCGCAGCCTACTGAGGTTCCCGCCGGCGACCGGTCCGGACGCACCCCCGCGGGGTCGCCCCGGTGGTGCCCGCGCGCCCCGTACCCGGCCTACGCCGCCGGGTCGTCGCGCCGCTCCGGCCGGACGGGCAGGGCGGCCCAGACCGTCACCTCGCCCGGCGCGTCGCGGACGCCCCAGGCGTCGGCGAGCTTGCCGACGATGCTCAGCCCCCGGCCGCCGCGCGCGGTCAGCGAAGGGCTGGCCGGCCGCGGCCGGGTCGGCGCACCGCCGTCGGTGACCTCCACGACGATGCCGTCCGCGTGCGTCCACCAGCGGACCAGGATCCCGCCCGGATCGCATTCCTCCGCCGCGTCCGCACCGCTCTGCCGGGACGCCGTCACCGCCCGGACGAGGACCGCGTCCACCATGTCGGCGGTCGTCCGCCCGACCAGTTCCGAGAGGTTTCCGAGCGGCCGGGCGTAACGACAGGAATTGCTGAGCAGTTCGGAGAGGATCAGCACCGCGTCGTCGACGACCGGCTCCGGTACCGCCCGTTCGCCGAGCTCCCGGCGCATCCTCCGACGTGCCGCTCCGACGCCGGCCGGACCGTGCGGCACCGCCATGGTCGACGAAGTCGGCCCTGTCTTTTCGGGCACAGCACGCGCCACCATCAACGCCACCCCCGGGACCTCCTTCAGCGTCTGCCGAGGGATGGATGCCCCCTGGGAATGCGTCGGAAACGACCGTTCGGCGATCGCGCACGGACATTCCGGAGGGCAGCGACCCACCGTATTCAACCACCGATAAACCGCTTACGGTCTGTTGTGAAAGTCCGAGGAATTGAGCGTTCCCTGAGCTTCTGTCAGAACTCCGCGCCCCGCCGTGCGCCCTTCGCACATCGGCGAGCCCGGGTGGTGCGCTCAGCGGCCGAGCCGGTCCAGCACCTCGCGCGGCCGGTTGGTGATCAGCGCCTCCACGCCCAGCTCCAGGCAGAGCTCGACGTCCTCGGGCTCGTCGACCGTCCAGACGTGCACCCGGTGCCCGGCCCGGCGCAGCGCCGTCACCAGTCCGGGGTCCCGGCGCACCAGCTCGATCCCGGGCCCGGCGATGGCGGCGCCGCCCGGCAGCGACCGGGTCCGCCCGAGCACGGGCAGCCGGCGCTCCAGCAGGTACACCGTCGGCACCGCGGGCACCGCCCGGCGCACCCGGTGCAGCGACAGCTCGGAGAAGCTCATGATCCGCACGCTGGACTCCTCCGGGCTGCGCGGCAGCAGCCCGTAGTGGTCCAGCAGCCGCACCAGCTCGGCCTCCGTCCGGCCCGCGTACCGGGTGGGGTGCTTGGTCTCGATGGCCAGCTCCACCCGGCGGCCGGCGTCGGCGACCAGTTCGAGCAGGCCGGCCAGGGTCAGGATCGAGCTCGGCTGCGAGGTCCCGGGCGAGTGCCAGGAGCCGAAGTCGAGCTCGGAGAGCTGGGCGAGCGTCATCGCGGACACCGCGCCCCGGCCGTCCGAGGTGCGCCGCACGGTGCGGTCGTGCACGCACACCAGCCGGCCGTCGGCGGTCAGCCGGACGTCGCACTCCAGCCCGTCCGCACCCTCCTCGATCGCCCGGGCGTACGCCTCCAGGGTGTGCTCGGGCAGGGCCGCGGAGGAGCCGCGGTGCGCGATCACCCGGACGGCCGTGCGGTCGGGCGCCGGGACGGCGGGGGTCGCCGGCGCGGTGCGGCGGATCTTCTGAGTGTCCACATCAACACCCTACGAGTGCGCGGATGTCCGATCGGATTCGGCACGGGAAACCCGTGGTGAACACCTCCGTCCGGCGGTCGGCGGCACCGGACGGAGGCCGGCGGGCACCCGGCCGGGTGCCCGCTGCGGGGTTCAGCCCTCGCTGCGGGCCGGGCGGCGCGAGGTCAGCGGGGTCAGCGCCCAGGTCGCCAGCGCCGGCACCAGGAAGCCGAACAGCGAGGCCGAGGTCCACGGCTGCGGGGTGAAGCCCACCGCCGACTGCAGCCCCTGCCAGAAGTCCGTCCACCAGCCGGCCACCGCGGTCGGCGCCAGGAACTGGTACGTCGCGAAGCCCAGCGCCCACGGCAGCAGCATCAGCCAGCGGGCCGGGGCGTCCTGGCCGGTGTCCCAGCCGTTGCGGCCGGCCCCGAGGAAGTAGTCCACCGCCAGCACCGCCAGCAGCGGCACGAAGACCGCGCCGATCAGGTACAGGAAGCTCGCGTAGGTGTCGTTGAACTCGCCCTCCTGGACCCGCAGCGCCAGCAGCGTCACCAGGACGCCGATGCCGCCGGTGAGCAGCCGGCGGTCCACCTTCGGCAGCAGGTTGTGCACCGACATCGCGGTCGAGTACACGTTCGCGAAGGACTGGTCGGTCTCGCGGACGACCAGCACCAGCAGGAAGGCCCAGCCGGCCGCGACGCCGGTGAAGGAGGAGAAGATCTTCGAGGTGTCGCCGCCGGACTGCAGCAGCGCGATCAGGCCGAGCACGTAGCACCAGACCTGCGCCAGCGAGTAGCCGGTGAAGGTGCCCCAGTACGCCGAGCCGGGCGTGCGCGCGTGCCGGGTGTAGTCCGCGGCCAGCGGCACGAAGGAGATCGACACCGCGACGATCGCGTCGGTCGCCGAGAGGAAGCCGTCCCAGTTGCCCGCCCCCGGGTCGGGGAAGCCCTGCCGGCCCAGCTGGACGGTGAAGTAGACCATCGCCACGCCGACCGCGACCGCCACGTACTTGCGCAGCACCGCGATCGAGCCGAGCGGCCAGATGGTGAGCGCCGTGGTGAGCGTGCCGGCCAGCAGCACGAAGAGCCAGCGCCAGCCCTGGGTGCCCGCCACCGTCTGGGCGCCGCCCGCGATCACGATCAGCTCGAAGACGCCCCAGCCGATGCACTGCAGGATGTTCAGCACCGTGGGCAGGTACGACAGCCGGGTGCCGAACAGGCCGCGCAGCACCGCCATCGCCGGCGCGCCGGTGCGGGCGCCGATCAGCGCGGCCACGCCCAGCATCGCGGTGCCGATCACCGTGCCGGTGACGATCGCGGTGACCGCCGCGGCGAAGGACAGCTCGTGGCCGGCGGCGCCGAGCACGGTGGCGGCGCTCTGGAAGCCGATCAGACTGACCCCGAGGTTGGCCCAGAGGGCGAACTGGGCGCGGAAGTCGAGCGTCCTCGGCGGGGCGGTGTCCAGCACGAGCGGCGCCTCGACGCGCCGGCCGGCCTCGACATCGGGAACAGGGGCAGGCGAAACAGCCGTCATGGCCGGTACTCCCTACGCCGGCATTACCCGGACAGGTTCAGGCGGTCAGCGCCCCCTCGTCCGGCCCCGGACTCCGCCCGGCCGGTCGATCGGCGCACTCTCAGCCTGGAAGGTCCAAGCTCCCGCGTGTTCAGATGAGGACGACAGGCTAACGAACCCGGCCGCGCACGCCAAGGGCCGGAGGTTTTCGTTCCGCATCGCGGGACCGCCGGCCGCCGACCGCGTGCCGCGCCCCGCCTTCCGCGTTCCGCCGCAGGTCGGACGCATCCTGTCAGGGACGGCTAAGGATTCTTAGCCGTTCTTCAGGAGGCTCCTTACGGCAACCGAATCAGCCATGCGAAACACTATGGGCCAAGGATCTGTCAGCTATGGAGGTCGTCCGTGAGCAACGAGCACGCGAGTGGGTCCACCGGGCCGCAGGAGGAGCAGCTGTCCTCCGGCGGGCCCCGCACGGTGGGTCCGGCTCCTGACACCGCGGCGGCCGACGGGCCGTCGCCGGTCGTCGAGTCCGCGCCCACGCTCGCTCTCTCCAAGCTGAGCGAGCCGGCCCCGGCCGCACCCCCGTACGTCGACGCGCCGCCGCCGGCCGTCCCCGCGGCACCGTCCTACCTGGACGCGCCGCCGCCGGCCGTCCCCGCCGGCTCCGGGTACGTCGACGCGCCGCCGCCCGCGGTGGCCTCCGCCCCGGAGCAGCCGCAGCCGCAGCCGGCCAACCCGTACGCGGCGCCCGCCGCGGCCACCGACCCGTACGGCACCCCGGCGGCCCCGCCGCCGGCCGGGCCGATGCCGCCCGGCGAGGTGCACCACCCGTTCGGCGCCGGCCACCCCGTCGGCGGCTGGGGCCACCCGGCGGGCGGTCCCGGCGGTCCCGGCAATCCGGGTGAGCCCGGCGGTCCCGGGTACCCGTACCCGTCCGTCGGCGGCCAGCCGCCGCGTCGCAAGCGCGGCGGCCTGGTCGCTCTGATCGCCGCGGTCGCCCTGGTCGCCGGCGTGGCCGGCGGTGCCATCGGCGCCGCGGTCGCCGGTGACGACAGCTCCGGCGGCACCAGCCGGACGAGCACCACGGTCAGCGTCAGCGACAGCCGCAAGGTCACCGACCGCGCCCCCGACTCGGTCGCCGGCATCGCCGCCAAGGCGCTGCCGAGCACCGTCACCATCAAGGCGCAGGGCTCGCAGGAGTCCGGCACGGGCACCGGCTTCGTCTTCGACACCGAGGGCCACATCCTCACCAACAACCACGTGGTCGCCCCGGCGGCCTCGGGCGGCAAGCTCACGGTGAAGTTCTCCGACGGCTCGTCCTACACCGCCTCGGTGGTCGGCCGCGCCCAGGGCTACGACGTCGCGGTGATCAAGCTCGACAACCCGCCGAAGGACAAGCTCAACCCGCTGCCGCTCGGCGACTCCGACAAGGTCGCGGTCGGCGACGCCACCATCGCCATCGGCGCCCCGTACGGCCTCGAGGGCACCGTCACCACCGGCATCATCAGCGCCAAGGACCGCCCGGTCGCCTCCGGCGACGAGACGGGGGCGCAGGCGTCCTACATGAACGCCCTGCAGACCGACGCCTCGATCAACCCCGGCAACTCCGGCGGCCCGCTGCTCAACGCCTCCGGCGCGGTGATCGGCATCAACTCGGCGATCCAGTCCAACACCAGCGGCAACGGCCGGGCCGGCTCCATCGGCCTCGGCTTCGCGATCCCGATCAACCAGGCCAAGTGGGTCGCCGAGACGCTGATCAAGGACGGCCAGCCGGTCTACGCCATCCTCGGCGTGCTCCGCAACGACGACTACAAGGGCGACGGCGCCCAGATCCAGACCAACGCCGTCCAGGGCACCCCGGCCGTCACCCCCGGCGGCCCCGCCGACCAGGCCGGCCTCAAGCCCGGCGACGTCATCACCAAGCTCGGCGGCATCCCGATCGACAGCGGCCCGACCCTGGTCTCCGAGATCTGGACGCACAAGCCGGGCGAGAAGGTCGACGTCGAGTACACCCGCGACGGCAAGACCGCCAAGACCGTCGTCGTCCTCGGCGAGCGCAAGGGCGACAACTGACCCGACCCGGGGTCACCCGGCCCCGGGCACCCCGTCCCTGTGAACGGAGTGCACCGAACCCGCTCCGACCCGTTAGGCTGGCCTCCGCCAGGAGGGTTGCCCGAGCGGCCTAAGGGAACAGTCTTGAAAACTGTCGTGGCCTCTGGTCACCGTGGGTTCAAATCCCACACCCTCCGCGTGTGAGGTACGGAGTACCGGCAGAGGGCGGGTACCGACACCAGTCGGTACCCGCCCTCTGCGTTTCCCGTCCCGGACCGTCCCGCTCGGACACCCCTCCTGTCAGGGCGTGCGGAGCACCCGTGGAACGGATCCGGCGTCCGACGAGCCGGGCCGCGCCGGTGGGCTCAGCAGTCGCGGGCGAACTTCACCGAGGCGTTCTCGTTGTACGTGTTGACCAGGTTCTTGGCATTGCGGTAGTTGAACATGTCGCTCGGGCCGCTGTAGTTCGAGTTGTAGAACACCGTGACCGTCACGCACACGTTGGAGACGGCCGATGCGGCGTTGTTCTTGACGCGCTGGCCCCGGCCGTTGCCGGGGCTGGTGAAGGTGTACCCGGCGAGGTCGGGAGTGCTGTCCTGCACCACCATGTGGGAGCCCTGCTGGTTCGAGTTGTAGAAGAGGCAGAATTCGACTTCCGGGCAGTCGCGGGTGTCGGCCTGCGCGGCGGTGGCGAGGCCGGGGACGAGCAGGGCAGCGCCCAGGGCCACTGCGGAGAGCTTGAGGGAACGCTTCACTTCTTTTGATCCTCTCTTCATGGACGTTCCGGGCGTGGGTGCAGTCCCCCGGCGTGCCTGGGGAAGGGTGGGCGCGCCCGGACGTGAAAATGTGTCAGCCCACTGGGTTCACCGATCGCGCAGCACGGCGTCGGCCTTGGCGAGTTGCTCGGTCTTCGCTGCGAGCGCCGCCGTGAATTCCGCCTGCTGCCGTGCGATCAGTTCCTTCTGCAGGGAAGCCTCGACCGTGAACCAGGTGCCGATCAGATCCACTTGCTGCTTGCAGATCACGTCGGCCGTCGCCACCTGGAGCTCCAGCGGCGTGGGTGAGTCCCCCAGGAAGCGCCGGTCGCCGATGGCATCCATCGGATTGGGGTAGGAGTAACCCCTGTTCTTCATGCAGCCGGACCACGCCTCGAACGCCTTCGTGACCTGCGCCGCCGACATGCTGGCCTTGAAGGTCTGGAAGTTGGCCTGCTGGGC
Organism: Streptomyces sp. NRRL B-24484; assembly: GCF_000717715.1. Classification (GTDB taxonomy): domain Bacteria; phylum Actinomycetota; class Actinomycetes; order Streptomycetales; family Streptomycetaceae; genus Kitasatospora. The sequence goes on from NZ_JOAI01000033.1 coordinate 40,222, forward strand.
CACGCTGCTCGGGCCCAGTTCCCCCGCGCCGGCCAGGCCGCGCCTCGCCTCCTCGTAGCAGCCGCCGGGTGGCACCGGTACGCCGTTGACCCGGAGGTTCGTTTCGTCCGCAGCGGTCTTCCCCGGGAGCTGCCCGGTGAGCACCTGCTGCTGCTCGGCGGAGAACTGCGGCGGGCGGCTCGGGTGGGCGTGCGGGTCGCGGTCGCCGAGGTGGTAGCCGTTCGCCGCCACCTCGGCCCGGTCCGTCACGCCGTACCGGCGGTCCATGAACGTGCGCGGTCCGGTCGGCGGGCCGGCGGGGCCGACGGCGTAGTCGAGACCGAACCGCCGCATGCACGCCTTGCGCAGCACGGCTCCCGCCCTGGTCAGCTTCTCCGCCTCCGCCTCGGAGAACAGATACGGCTCGACGGGAAGATGCAGATCAGCACCGGCCGGGAGCGCGGACGGCGACCGCGTGGTCGGCACCGCCGCTGCGGCCGGCCGCCCGGACGACGAACAACCGGCCAGCGCGAGGCACATGAGCCCGGCCAGCCCGGCCAGCCCCACCCGCACACCCCTGCCGGTCGATCGCTGATGCACGGCGGAACTCATACGCGGACAGCCCCGATCGCGGTCACCGTCGGACCCGTGGCCAGCTGCTTGCACATCATCCGCATCTCGTCCCGCGTCCTCTTCCGGTCCGTTGGCAGGGGGCCGCCGGGTGAGCCCTCGCCCTGGACGCCATCGTGGTGCGTGGAGGTATCGCGGCGGTCGCGCGCCCGTCGTGCCCGGCGCCGCCGGCCGGGAGCCTCGGCGCCCGGGCCGGAGCACCGACCCCGGGAAGGGGCGGGTCCCGCCCCCGGACGGGTCTCCCGCGTTGCCCGGAGCGGGCCGGCGCCGTCCGATGGACGTATGCCGTGCCCGTACCCGGCGCCGTGCCGGGTGCCGGGCCGACGACAGGAAGACCTCCATGTACGTCCGCACCCTCTACGCCACCGGTGACCCCGCCCGGATCGACGAGGCGCTCGACGCGCTGCGCGCCGAGGCCCTGGGCCTGCTCACCGGCCGCCCCGGCTACCGCGGCTACGGCCTGTTCGCCGACCGGACGGTCGGGAAGATCGCCATGGGGTCCTGGTGGGAGAGCGAGCAGGCCCAGCGCGACAGCGACGAGGCGCTGAAGGCCCGCCGGGCCGCCCTGCTGGCGCCGTTCGCGGGCACGGTCGCCGTGGACGTCTGGGAGGCGGCGGCCTTCAGCCCGCCCGCCCCGGCCTCGCCCGGCGCCGGGTTCCGGATGGTGCGTGCTGACGTCGACCCGGCCCGGATCGACGGCCTGGTCGAGCGGTTCCGCGCCACGATGCTGCCCGGGATGGGGCAGCTGGACGGCTTCGTCTCGGCCACCCTGCTGGTGAACCGCACGGAGGGCCGCGCCTCGGTCGGCACGATCTTCCGCGACCGCGCCGCCCTGGACGCCTCGCGCGGCCCGCAGGCCGCCCTGCGGGCCGCGAACGCCCCGGCGGCCGGCGTCAGCGTCCGCAGCCTGGAGGAGTTCGAGGTGGTCCTCCTGGACCGGCCCGCCGACCACGGCTGAGTCCGACCGGCGAAGAGACCCGCCGCCGCGCCGGGCGGCTCCGCCGCTCCGGCACCCCTGACCGTCCGTCAGGGGTGCCGATCGGTCTTTGCGCACCGTCCTTGCCGCGCCCGCCCGACGGGGGCAGAGTGCAGAGCGGACGGGACGCGCGAGAGGCGGAGGCTGCCGTGGGTGATCTGGTCGACCGGCTGGTGTCGGGGCTCCCGGAGGCGGCGGTCGCCGTCGATCCGGACGTGGTCGCCGCGTACGCCCGCGACATGGCCGGGTTCTGCGAGGCCGGGTCGCCGGCCGTGGTGGTCTTCCCGGAGACCGTCGAGCAGGTGCAGCACGTGCTCCGCACCGCCACCGAACTGCGGGTACCGGTGGTCCCGCAGGGCGCCCGCACCGGCCTGTCCGGCGGGGCGAACGCCGTGGACGGCTGCATCGTGCTGTCGATGGTGAAGATGAACCGGATCCTGGAGATCGACCCGGTCGACCGGCTCGCCGTCGTCGAGCCGGGCGTGGTGAACGCCGAGCTCTCGCGGGCCGCCGCCGGTCACGGCCTCGCCTATCCGCCGGACCCGTCCAGCTGGGAGTCCTGCACCATCGGCGGCAACATCGGCACCGGCGCCGGCGGCCTCTGCTGCGTGAAGTACGGCGTGACCGCCGAGTACGTGCTCGGCCTCGACGTGGTGCTGGCGGACGGCCGGCTGCTGAGCACCGGCCGCCGGACGGCCAAGGGCGTCGCCGGCTACGACCTGACCCGGCTGCTGGTCGGCTCCGAGGGCACCCTCGGGGTGGTGGTGCGCGCAGTGGTGGCGCTGCGGCCCGCCCCCGCCCCGCAGCTCGCGCTGGCGGCGGAGTTCCCCAGCACCGGGTCGGCGAGCGCCGCCGTCTGCGCGGTGATGGCGGGGGGCCACGTGCCCTCGCTGATGGAGCTGATGGACGCGACGACCGTCCGCGCGGTCAACGCGATGGCCCGGATGGGGCTGCCGGAGTCGACCCGGGCACTGCTGCTGGTCGCCTTCGACGGCCCGGCGAAGGAGGCCGAGCTGGCCGAGGTGGCCCGGCTGTGCCGGGAGGCCGGCGCGAGCGAGGTCGTCCCGGCCGAGGACCAGGCCGAGTCGGACATGCTGCTGGAGGCCCGCCGGCTGTCGCTGCCCGCGATGGAGCGGCTCGGCACCACGATGATCGACGACGTGGCGGTGCCGCGCTCCCGGCTGGGCGAGATGCTGGACGGCGTCGCCGCGATCGCCGAACGCCACCGGCTGACGATCGGAGTGGTCAGCCACGCGGGGGACGGCAACACCCACCCGGTGGTGATCTTCGACTCCGCCGACCCGGACGAGACCGTCCGGGCCCGGGCCTCCTTCGACGAGATCATGGCGCTCGGACTGGAGCTCGGCGGCACGGTCACCGGCGAGCACGGCATCGGCCTGCTCAAGCGGGAGTGGCTGGCCCGCGAGATCGGTCCGGTCGGGCTGGAGCTCCAGCGGCAGATCAAGGCGGTCTTCGACCCGCTCGGCATCCTCAACCCGGGCAAGGCGCTCTGAACCCCGCCCGGCAGGGGCGTGCGGACGGTCCCGTGCGCCCCCGGCGGAGGCGGCAGCGCACGGCCTAGCTGCGGAAGTCCGACCCGACATCACGCTAAAGGGCGAAAAGGGTACGTCGAGCTATGCCTTTGTCGACTTGTTGCGGGAGTCTTCTCTCCGGCGGGCCCCGCCGACGATCAAGGCCACGGAGGACATGCATGGAGAGCTTCACCGCGCCGCACCGGACCTGCACCCCGGCGGCCGCCGCGGACTGAGCCGACACCCCGGACGGCCCGAGAACAACGGCCGCACCATCCGCCGGCGGGGGCGCCGAGCGGTGAGCGGCCGACAGGCGGCCGGGGGCACGGACACCAGGGCACGGAAAGGGTCTCCGCAGCCCGACGGGAGGGCGGTGCCGACACGGCACCGCCCGCCCCTCGATCCGCCGACGGCCGCGCCGTCAGCGCCGCACCGTCAGCGTGGCCCCCACACTGGCCGCGACCACGCAGCCGATGCCGGCCAGCTGCACCCCGCCGAGCAGCTGCCCCAGCACGACCAGCCCGACCAGGGCGCTGACCGCCGGGTCCAGGCTCACCAGCACGCTGAACACCCGCTGCGGCATCCGCCGCAGGGCGGTCATCTCCAGCGCGTACGGAACCACCGGGAAGAGCAGTGCCACCCCGCCGACCGCGAGCAGCACCAGGGCGGGCGACGGAGCGGCGGCGAGCCCGTGCCAGGCCGGAGCCGCACCGAAGGGCGCGACGGCCAGCGCGGCGACCGTGAAGGAGACGGCCAGCCCCTCGAAGCCCTTGAACACCGCGCCCACCTTGTCGGTGAACAGGATGTACCCGGCGTAGCAGGCGGCCGCGCCGAAGGCGTAGCCGAGGCCGACCGGGTCGAGGGCCGCGCCGCCGGAGCCCTCGCCGAGCAGGGTGAGCAGCACCACGCCTCCCGCCGCGAGCAGCGCCCACAGCAGGTGGCTCGCCCGGCGGGAGAGGGCGATGGCCACGGCGAGCGGGCCGAGGAACTCGATGGTCGAGGCGGTGCCCATCGGCAGCCGGTCGGTCGCGCCCGCGAACAGCAGGGTCATCCCGGCGGAGGCGAAGCCGAGCAGCACGGCCGAGGCCAGGTCGCGCCGGCTGCGGCCGCGGAGCCGGGGCCGGGTGGCGGCGAGCAGGACCACCGCGGCCACGGCCAGCCGCAGGAAGGTGGCCCCGCCGACGCCGAGCACGCCGAACAGCGACTTGGAGGAGGCGATGCCGAGCTGGCAGGTGACCATGGCCGCCACACAGAGCAGCGGCGCCGGGATCGATCCCAGGCGCCGCTGCGGGGTGGTGGTCCGTCCGGGACGGCCGGCCGGTGGCCGGTGCCGTTCGGCCCGGGTGGTGCCCGTGCCCCCGTCCGGGGGTGCAGCGGCGGCGGGGCCGCGTCGTCGCCAACCACCGCGCTCGCCGGCGGGCTCGCCCTTGGGGGAGGGCGGCATGGCGAAGGCGTCGGCGACGGCGTCGCCGGTGGGAGCCGCGCGGAGCGGCTCGAAGGTGTTGGCAGCGGACATGCCGCCGAGTCTGACGTAAGGAGTGACAAGGGTGCAAACCCGTTACCACTATGCGGGACGGGCCCACCGGTCGGGTGAATCGGCGGCCGGGCGGCGCGCGCCTGACGGACGGGTCCGACGATCCGTCAGTACGACTGTGAAGTGCGCTCCTTGGGAACCGCCGCGCTGGCCGCGGCCACCTCCGTCCTGCTGCTCGGCACCGTCGGCGCCCCCGCGGCCTCCGCCGCGCCCGCCCCGGCGGCCCCGACCGCACCGCTCCCGGCCGCGCCGCGGCTGACCCGCACCGTCCTCGCCGACCCGGCCGCCGACCCCGCCTCCGGCGCCCGGCTGCCTGCCGGCGAGCTCTACCAGGGCCCGGGCTTCGACGCGTGCACCGCACCGTCGCTCGCCACCATGCAGACCTGGTGGGACGACTCGCCGTACGGCGCGGTCGGCATCTACGTGAGCGGCTCCCAGCGCGGCTGCGCCCAGTCCCGGCTGACCGCCGACTGGGTGGCGCAGTCCCGCGAGATGGGCTGGCGCTTCGTCCCCACCCACGTCGGCCTGCAGGCGCCGTGCAGCACCAACGGCAGCAAGCCCCGGCACATCGACCCCGCGCGGGCGGTCGCCCAGGGGCAGCAGGAGGCGGCCGAGGCCGTCACCGCGATGCGCGCCCTGGGCTTCGGCGACGGCAGCCCGGTCTACCTCGACATCGAGGCCTACCCGGGCGGCGACAGCCGCTGCAGCCAGGCCGTGACCGACTTCGCCGTCGGATGGACGCAGGCCCTGCACGCCGCGGGCCACCTGGCCGGCTTCTACTCCTCCGCCGAGTCCGGCATCGCCGACCTGGCCGCCGCGGCCCGGGCCGGCAGCTCCCCGCTGCCGGACGCCGTCTGGTACGCCCGCTGGGACGACCACGCCAACACCACCGACGGGGCCGGCGCCCTCAACCCCGACCTCTGGACCGACCACGGCCGGATCCACCAGCACCGCGGGAACGTCCAGGAGTCCTACGGCGGCAACGCCCTCACCGTCGACCGCGACGAGCTCGACTCGTTCGTCGGCTGAGGACGCCGTCCCGCCCGGCTCAGCCCCGGTACGGCGGGGTGATCCCCCAGTCCCAGTGCGGCACCGGAGCCTCGGGCAGCGGCGGCGGATTCGGCCCGGAGTAGAGCACCGCCATCCGGGTGCCCCACTCCAGGTAGTGCGCCAGCACCGCGCGGAACTCCGGGTCGTCCGGCAGCCCGACCTCGTCCGCGGTGTCGGTCAGCAGCGCGATCCACCTGCGGCGCTGCTCCTCGGTGATCCCCCGGCCGAGGTGCCGGGAGGCCATGCGGCGGTGCCCGCCGTGCTCCGTGCTGTACCGCGGCGGCCCGCCGAACACCTCGCCCAGCCAGGCCGCGACGTGCTGCGCGTGGGCCGGGTCCTTGCCGGCGAAGACCGGCGCCAGCAGCGCGTCCTCGTCCACCCGCTCGTAGAAGCGGGTGAACAGCCGCTCCAGTGCGGGCGCGCCGCCCGCCCAGGCGTAGAGCGTCGGGGTCGAGCCGCCGCGCCCGGCCACCGGCGTCGCCTCCTCCACCGACATCCCGGCCGGCTCCGCGTACGGCGCGACCGCCTCGACGAGGGCCTCGCCCTCCCGGCCCTCCCAGAACGCCCGGCGTCCCTCGTCGGAGGTCCAGCGGATCCGCAGCCGGTAGCCGTCCGGATCGCCGGCCGAGCGCTCCAGCGCGTAGTCGACGCACTCCCCGGCGCCGCCGAGGCCGGCCACCGCCCGGCGGCAGGCGGCCTCGAAGGCGGCACGGTGCTGCGGCCCGGCGAGCCGGTACCGGATGTACTCGACGGTCATGGCACGACTGAAGCGCGGCCCGCCGCACGGGGCAACCGCGCCGCCGTCCGGCCGGCCCCGGAGACGCTGGTCTCAACTCCGCCACGGATGCTGACACCGGGCCCCGGCCGGGGAAAGAATCGGCACGTCAGCGGCGACTACTTGCGAGTCGGCGCCCGCGAGACCCACCACCGGTCAAGGAGGACCCGCGTGTTCAGCACCATGCAGGACGTACCGCTCACCGTCGCCCGGATCCTGGCGCACGGGTCGACCGTCCACGGCCGCTCCACCGTGACCACCTGGGACGGCACCGGCCCGGTGGTCCGCAGCTACGCCGAGGTCGGCGCCCGCGCCGCCCAGCTCGCCCACGCCCTGCGCGACGAGCTCGGCGTCACCGGCGACCAGCGGGTGGCCACCCTGATGTGGAACAACGCGGAGCACCTGGAGGCCTACCTCGCGGTCCCGTCGATGGGTGCCGTGCTGCACACCCTCAACCTCCGGCTGCCCGCCCAGCAGCTGGCCTACATCGTCAACCACGCCGCCGACCACGTGATCGTCGTCAACGGCAGCGTGCTGCCGCTGCTCGCCGGCGTGCTCGGACAGCTCGCCGACACCCTCCGGCACATCGTGGTCAGCGGCGAGGGCGACCGCTCGCTGCTCGACGGCTTCGCCGGCACCGTCCACGAGTACGAGGACCTGATCGCCGGCCGCCCGACCGACTACCCCTGGCCCGAGCTCGACGAGCAGCGGGCCGCCGCCCTCTGCTACACCTCCGGCACCACCGGCGACCCCAAGGGCGTCGTCTACAGCCACCGCTCGGTCTACCTGCACTGCCTCCAGGTCATGGCCGCCGACAGCTTCGGCCTCACCGCCCGGGACACCGCCCTGCCGGTCGTGCCGATGTTCCACGTCAACGCCTGGGGCGTGCCGCACACCGCCTTCATGTCCGGCGCGAACCTGCTGATGCCCGACCGCCACCTGCAGCCCAGGCCGCTCGCCGAGATGATCGACCGGGTACGGCCCACCGTCAGCGCCGCCGTCCCGACCATCTGGACCGGCCTGCTCGACGAGCTCGACGCCGGCTCGTACGACACCTCCAGCCTGCGCATGGTGGTCATCGGCGGCTCCGCCTGCCCGCCCGCCCTGATGAAGGCCTTCGAGGACCGCCACGGCATCAACGTGGTGCACGCCTGGGGGATGACCGAGACCTCCCCGCTCGGCACCTTCTCGCTGCCGCCGGGCGGCCTCACCGCCGAGGAGGAGTGGCCCTACCGGCTCACCCAGGGCCTCTTCCCGGCCTCCGTCGAGGCCCGGCTGATCGGCCCCGGCGGCGAGCGGATGCCGCACGACGGCCGGGCCGCCGGCGAGCTGGAGGTCCGCGGCCCGTGGATCGCCGGCGCCTACTTCGGCGGCGCCGGACACGAGCCGGAACGCCCCGAGGACAAGTTCAGCGAGGACGGCTGGCTGCGCACCGGCGACGTCGGCACCATCACCCCGGACGGCTACCTCACCCTCACCGACCGCGCCAAGGACGTCATCAAGTCCGGCGGTGAGTGGATCTCCTCGGTCGAGCTGGAGAACCACCTGATGGCCCACCCGCAGGTCGCCGAGGCCGCCGTGGTCGCCGTGCCGGACGAGAAGTGGGGCGAGCGCCCGCTGGCCACCGTGGTGCTGCGCCCCGGCGCCACCGCAGACCTGCGCGAACTGCGCGCCTTCCTGGCCGGGCGGGTCGCCTCCTGGCAGCTGCCGGAGCGCTGGTCGATCGTCGAGGCCGTCCCGAAGACCTCGGTCGGCAAGTTCGACAAGAAGGTGATCCGGGCCGACTACGCCGCGGACCGCCTCGCCGTCACGACGCTCGGCAAGGAGTGACGGACGGGCTCCTCTCCCCTCGCGGGAATACCCCCGGGGGGTATGTCGTTCCTCCCGGTGGAACCCGCGAGGGGAGAGGAGCCCGCACCATGGAGCACCACCCGCACCACACCGCCGAGCACCATTCCACCGAGTACCACGAGCACCGGGAACACCCGCACCACGGGCACGGACAGCAGGCCGCCGACCGCGGATCCGGCTGGTCCACCGCCGTCCGGGCCACCCTGCACTGCCTCACCGGCTGTGCCGCCGGCGAGATCCTCGGCATGGTCGTCGGCACCGCCCTCGGCCTGCACAACGGCGCCACCGTCGTGCTCTCGGTCGCGCTGGCCTTCGTCCTCGGCTACGCCCTCACCATGTACGGCGTGCGCCGGGCCGGGCTGCCGCTCGGCGCGGCCCTGAAGGTCGCGCTCGCCGCCGACACCGTGTCGATCCTGGTCATGGAACTGATCGACAACACCGTCATGGTCACCGTCCCCGGCGCCATGGACGCCGGACTCGGCAGGCCGCTGTTCTGGGCGTCCCTGCTGCTCTCCCTGGTGATCGCCTTCGCCCTCACCGTGCCGGTCAACCACTGGCTGATCTCCCGCGGGCGGGGCCACGCGGCGGCCCACGCCCACCACTGAGCCGGCGTCAGCCGCCGGCGACCGTACCGGCCTCCGAGAGGGAGCCGATCCGGCCGAGCAGGTCGACGATCCGGGACTGCACGTCCTCGGTCGTCGACCGCTCGGCGAGGAACAGCACGGCCTCGCCCGTCCGCAGCCGCGGCAGGGCCTCCCGGTCCAGGCCGTCCGTGGTGTAGACGACCAGCGGGGTGCGGTGCAGCCGGTCGTTGGCGCGCAGCCAGTCCAGCAGCCCCAGCTGGCGGCGCTCGATCCGCTGCAGGTCCATCACCACCAGGTTCGGCTGGACGCTGCTGGCCCGGGCCACCGCCTCGTTCTCGTCCGGGGCGTGCTCGACGTGCATGCCGCGCCGCTCCAGACTGGCGATCATCGCACCGGCGACGTCCGGGTCGGACTCCACCAGCAGCACCCGCGGGGCGTGGTTCTCGCTGTCCCGCGGAGCCAGCGCCCGCAGCAGCACCGCCGGGTCGGCACCGTACGCCGCGTCCCGGGCGGCCTGCCCGAGACCGGCCGTGACCAGCACCGGCACCCGCCGGTTCAGCGCGGCGGTGCGCAGCGACTCCAGCGCGGTGCGGGTGATCGGCCCGGTCAGCGGGTCGACGAACAGCGCCGCGGGGAAGCCCGACACCTGCGCGTCGACCTCCTCCCGGGAGCGCACGATCACCGGCCGGTAGCCGCGGTCCTGCAGTGCCTGCCTGGTGGAGGCGTCCGGCTCGGGCCACACCAGCAGCCGCCGCGGCCCGCCGTCGATCGCCGGCACCAGCACGGTCGGCTCGTCGGTGGGGACGGGCGCCGCCCCGGCCGGGGCCAGCTCGGACAGCGGTCGGGGAGGTGTCCGCGGCTCCGGCGCGCTCGCGGCGGCCGGCTCCGCGGGCCGGGTCGGCGCGGGCAGCGCCGGCAGCTCCGGGGCCCCGGGCCGGTTGCCGTTCGCGACGGCCTCCGGCTGCGGGAAGGCACTCGGGAAGGCCGCGGCGAAGGCGTTCTGCAGCGGCCGCGGCGGGCTCAGCTCGCCGAGGCCGCTGCCGACCGGCTGCGGCTGCGCCGGGACGGGCACGGCGGGCTCGGGCACGGCGGGCCGGGCCGGTTCGAGTTCGGCACCCGGCGTCGGTGCGGCGGCGGCCGGCACCGGCAGGGCGTCCGGGGCGGGCTGCTGCGGCGCGGCGTCGGACGCGGCCGGCTCCGGCTCGGCCGGCACCGCCAGCCGGCGGCGGCGGCCGGTCGGCTGCACGGGCGGCGCGGCCACGGCGGGCGGACCGGCCGGCAGCGCGTTCTCCAGACCCGGGTAGACCGGCAGGCCGGGCTCCGGCACCCCCGGCAGGGCGATGGCGCCGGCCGGGGTCTCGTCGGCCGCGGCCCGGCGGCGGCGCCGGGACGGCCGGGACTCCTCGCCGGACGCCGGCTCCGACGGGCCGTCAGCCGCCGGGCGGGCGGCCGCGTCCACAGGCACGCCGCCCGGCGGGGTGTCCCCCTCGGCGGCCGCGGCACGGCGCTCCGGTGCCTGCTCGACCGGGGCGACCGCCATCGGCCCGAGCGGGACCGGTCCGCTGCGGTCGTGGTCGGCGGGCTCCTGCCGGTTGCGTCCGGCCGGCTCGGCCGGGCCGTTCTCCCGCGGCTCGGCCGACCGGACCTCGGGGAGGTCCGGCAGCATCGCGGTGTCGGTCTCCTTGGGCACGCTCGGCCGGTCCGCCGCGCGCGCCGCCGCCGGGTCGAGCGGCAGCTCGACCACGTAGGTCGTCCCCGCGCCGCCGGGCAGCTCGTGCCGCTGCAGCACGCCGCCGTGGCGCTCGACCGTGCCGCGCGCGATCGGCAGGTGGACGGGGCTGGAACGCCGGGCCGGACCGCGGACCTCGATCCGGGCGACCTCGCCGCGCTGCGCGGCCGCGACCACCACCATCGGGGCCTCGCCGCCGACCGGGGGCAGGGCCGGCACGCCGAGGGTCGGCGACGCACCCGTCCCGGGCGCGTCCAGCGACGGCGTGATGCCGCTGACGTCCGCGACCAGGTGGGCGAGCGCGCGGGCCAGCCGCTCGCGGTCGGCGGTCACGTCGACGGCGGCCGCGTGCACCGAGTAGCGCACCCGCCCGGGGCCGACCAGCTCGCCGGCGTGCTCCACCGCACGCTGGACGACCGCGTCCAGCCCGACCGGCTTGCGCTTGAGCTGCTGCCGCCCGCTCTCCGCGGCGGTCTCGAAGGCCTGGTGGGCGAGCACGCCCTCGATCAGGGTGCCGAACCGGCGGCACTCGTCGGCGAGCCGGCGCAGCGTCCAGTTGGCCTCCGGCCACAGCTGCCCGGCCGGGTCCGCGGCGAGCGCGTCGATCCGGCGGTGCAGTGCGGTGAGGGCGTCGCCGAGCTCCGTCTCCAGGACGGCGGTGAGGTGCTCGTTGCGGGCGACGAGCGCGAGCTCCTTCGTCCGGTCGGTGAACGTCATCACCGCGCCGACCAGCTGGTCGCCGTCCCGGACGGGGGCGGTGGTGAGGTCGACGGTGACCGGGGTGCCGTCCTTGCGCCACAGCACGGCGCCGCGCACCCGGTGCTTGCGCCCGGACAGCAGGGTGTCCATCAGGGCGGAGCTCTCCGCGGCGACCGGAGTGCCGTCCGCCTGGGAGTGCAGGACCAGCGGGTGCAGCTCCCGGCCGCCGAGCTCGCTGGCCCGGTAGTCGAGTATGTGCGCCGCCGCCGGGTTGACCAGGACCACCCGGCCGTCGAGGTCGACGCCCAGCACGCCCTCGGCCGCCGCCCGCAGGATCATCTCGGTCTGCTTGTGCTGCCGGCGCAGCTCCGCCTCGACGCCGAGCCGGCCGGACAGGTCGCGGACGAGCAGCAGCAGCAGGTCCTGGCCCGAGCCCTCGCGGTACGGGTCGTAGGGGACGTAGCCGCGGCCCTCGCCGGCGGCGCCGTCGTCGGTGAAGTCGTTGCCGGACACCTCGACCGGGAAGGTCCCGCCGTCGGTGCGCCGGGCGGTCATCCGGACCGGCTTGTCCAGCCCCTCCGCCTCGGTCGTGGCCGGGCGCATCGAGCCGGGGATCCGGCTGGGGTCGAACTCGGGCAGGAGGTCCAGCACGCCCCGCCCGACCAACGAGGTGCCGGGGGCCTGCAGGGCCTCCACGGCGGCCTTGTTCGCGTCCACCACGGTGCCGTTGCTGTTCACCAGCAGCAGCGCGTCGGGCAGCGCATCGAGTATCGCGGCGAGGCGAGCAGCGCCTCGGGTCGGCCTGCTGCTCACGTCGACAGGTCTCCTCACGGCTTGGGCCACGTCGGCGGGGCTCGCCGGCTGGTTGTCACGGCGGGCGCTCGCGGCTCGCGCTCTCCTCGGGCCCCGGCAGTATCTCATTGTTCTTTGCGCTGTGGACGACCCGCCTAGTAACGTTGTCGGTGGTTGGTGTCGGGCCCGTGGGCTGTGGCATCATCACTTGCGCACGGAGTGCTTCCGGGGTTCCGGTCGCGGTCCGGGTGGAGGAGGCTTCGCCTAGTCCGGTCTATGGCGCCGCACTGCTAATGCGGTTTGGGCCTTCAAGCCCATCGAGGGTTCAAATCCCTCAGCCTCCGCCTCGTGGAGAGCCCCGTCGACACTGTCGACGGGGCTCTCGCTTTTCCCGGCGCACCGCCGAGTGCGTCCCGGGCACACCGCAGAGCACGTCCCGGGCGCGGCCCCCGAGCGCGTCCGGAGGGTGCCCGGGGGTGGCTCCGGAGGTGCCCGGGGAGGCGCCGCGGGCGCCCGGGATCAATCGATTTCACCCCCGGTCGACGGTCATGTAATGTTGTCCCCGCACCGCCCCGGAGGCCAGCCGCCAGGGCGAGCGCTCATAGCTCAACGGATAGAGCACTTGACTACGGATCAAGAGGTTGCAGGTTCGAATCCTGCTGAGCGCACCACAACCCGCCGCAGCGGTCCTCCAGGGGATCGCCCAGGCGCTCATAGCTCAACGGATAGAGCACTTGACTACGGATCAAGAGGTTGCAGGTTCGAATCCTGCTGAGCGCACCACCCGAAGGCCCCGGACATCGTCCGGGGCCTTCGTCGTTGTCGTCGCCGCCCGTTCCGGGGCGGCTCAGGCCAGTTCGGTGCGGTTGATCCAGGCGATGTCCCGCGGCTGCAGGAAGCGCTCCGCCGCGCTGGCCGGACGGCTGCGGTCCAGCGTCCGCGGCACCGGGTCGTGGCGGACGAGCGACGGGTCCGCGCCGAGCGCGGTCAGCCGGGCGGCGACCGCCGGCGCCAGGTCGGGCGGGCCGCTCAGCAGCACGTCCCGTCCGGCGCAGTCGCCGAGCCGGTCGAGTCCCGCGTGCAGCAGCGCCACCGCCTCGGCCCGACCGGCCCCGTCCGCGGGGGCGGCGAGCACCACCTCCAGCCGGACGTACCGCTCGACGAGGTCGCGCACCGCGTCCAGGTCGTAGTGGTCGGCGTCGCACCGGGCGCCGAGCAGGACGGTGGCCGGCCGGGTGCCCTCCCGGGCGAGCGCCTCGACCACCGCCTTGACCTGGGCCCAGCCGGTGCCCCCGGCCACGGCCAGCAGCGGCCGGCGGGAGACCGGGTCGAGGACCGCGGCGCCGAGCGGCGGCCCGAGGCGCAACTGCTCGCCCGGCCGCACCGCGTCGACCAGGACGGGCGACAGCAGGCCGTCGGGCACCCGGCGGACGTGCACGTCGAGGGTGCCGTCGGCGCGCGGCGCGCAGCCGATCGAGTACGGGCGCCAGACCTGCGGCACCCGCGGCGAACAGAGGGTGAGGTACTGGCCGGGGGCGAAGGGGTAGGGGCGGTCGGGCGCCAGGGTGAGCACCGTCACGTCCGGGGCGGCGGGCCACCGCCGCACCACCTCCGCCTGCCAACAGGCCGGGGTGCCGGCGGGGACGGCCTCGGCGGCGTCGATCATCGCCTGGGAGATCACAGTCCACGCCTCCGTCCAGGCCTTCTCCTGCTCCTCGCTCCAGGCGGAGCCGGCGAACCGCCGCAGGGCGGCGAGCAGGCTCGCCCCCACGGCCGGGTAGTGCTCGGGCCCGGCACCGAACTTGCGGTGGTCGCGGCCGAGGGCGGCGAGGTAGCCGGCGAGCCGCTCGGGCTCGTCCAGGCGCTGCACCAGATGGGTGATCGCGGCGAGCAGCCGGTCGCGCTGCTCCTCCATCCGCTCGGGGAAGAGCGCGCGGACACCCGGGTTGTGGGCGAACAGGTGGGCGTAGAAGTAGGCGGTCAGCTGGTCGGCGCGGCGTTCGACCACCGCGAGGCCGGCCCGCAGGACCGCGGGGTCGAAGGCCACCTGCGCGTCCTCACCCGTCCGCCCCGGCCGGGCCGGCGGCCACCAGCGCCCGTCCCATGGTGTCCGCGACCACGCCGTAGACCGCCGCCCAGGCCGCCTCCGCCTGCGGCGACCAGGCGTCGCCGGCGAAGTGCCGCAGGGTGGCGAGCAGGCTGACGCCCACCGCCGGGAAGTGCTCCGGCAGGGCGCCGTAGCCGGCGTGCCGCCGGCCGAGGTCGGTGAGGATGCCGACCAGGGTGTCGGTGTCCTCCAGGTGCTCGACCAGCGCGCCGAGCGCGGCGAACAGTCGGTCCTGCTGGTCGTCCAGGTGTTCGGCGAACAGCGGCCGGACGGCCGGGTGGTGTTCGAAGAGGTGTTGGTAGAACCAGGCCGTCACCTCGGTGCCGTGGGGCTCGACGGCGGCGAAACTGCTCTTCACGAGTATGGGGTCGATGCTCACGTGGGCCGACTCTACTGACGGTCCGTCATGTCGAACAGGGTGCCTCGGGACGTGATCGGAGAGCCCCGGGCGGCCGGATCGCGATCCGGCCGGAAACCGCCGGTGCGGCGGCCGCGGGGAGCGGCGACCAATCGGGTGCACCTCGGGACGCGTGCACGGGTGTCGGAACGTGACGGCCCGTCGGCCGTGCTTCGCTCTTGTCGGATGTTATGGCCGCGTCATCTCCGGCTGCGGCCCGGCCACGGCAGCGAAGGAGCGCCGGATGAACCGACGGTTCCGCCCGACGTCCCCCGCCCGCCGGGTCCTGGCGGCCGCGGCGGCCGCCGGACTTCTGCTGCCCGCCGTGCTCACCGGCCCGGCCGGGGCCCAGCAGAGCCCCGCCGCCTGGAACCAGGACCGCACCGCCGTGCTGCCCTCCGGCCTCACCGTCCGGCTGGACTTCTCCCCGCTGCCCGGGATCACCGCCACCGCGGCCCCCGGCACGCTCGCCGGCCCGGCCGGGAGCAGCACGGTGTACGCGGACGGGATGCGCCCCGGCGATCCGGCCGAGACCGTCGACATCGGCGCCGACCGCGCCGCCGCGGACGGCTCCTGGCGCACCCTCGGCACGCTGCGGCTCGCCTTCTCCCGTCCGGTGCGCAACCCCCGGCTGCACGTCGGCGGGCTCGCCGCACGCGCCGCCGCGGCCACCGGCACCACCGCGACCGCCGTCCGGCTCACCGCCACCGGCGGCACCCCGAGCACCCCGACCCTGACCGGGCGCACCCCCTGGACGGGCTGGACGGCGGCGGGCGGCGAACTCGCCCCGCCCGCCGACACCCCGGCCGACACCGCGGGCGACGGCACCGGCACCGGCACCCTCGAACTGACCGGCACCGTCGGCACCGTCACGCTCCGGCTGGAGCAGCGGACCACCGCCCGGGACGGCTCGACCACCCCGCCGCCCGCCCTGCGCACCTCCTGGACGGTCACCCTCGACGAGTCGCTCGGCACCGCCCCCCAGGGGTACGGCAACGCCTCGCACCTGCTCTCCGACCTCTACCTCGGCCGGGACGCCACCGACGACCGGCACCGCGAGCGGTCCGCCGCCGCGACCGCCGTCCGGCCGCTGGTGGCCGGCCCGGGCGGCACGGCGGCGGCCGGTGCGACCTCGGGGGACGCCGCACCGGGGGCGGGGCTGCCGGGAGCCGTGGCGTCGGGCGACACCGAGCAGCCGGCGGCGCCCACCCGCCCCCTGGTGGAACTCGTCCCCTCGCTCCCGCGCAGCCTCTGGGCCAGCCCCGTTGCACCGCGCACCGGCCCCGGCCGCGGCGAGTACCCGGGCGCCGACCCGACCCTCGCCTTCCCGGCCGAGGCCGCGACCGGCGACTACTACCGGGTCGACGTGCCCGTCGCCCCCGGCTCCGGCCCGGCGGTGCTCGCGGGCTGGGTCGACTTCGACCGCAACGGCCGCTTCGACCCGCTGGAGCGGGTGCAGACCGAGGTCCCGCAGGGCGCCACCACCGCCCGGCTGGAGTGGGCGGTCACCGGCAAGGTGGTGGCCGGCGAGACCTGGGCCCGGCTGCGGCTCGCCCGGGACGCCTCACAGCTCGTCACCCCGGGCGGCTTCGCCGACTCCGGCCAGGTCCTCGACCAGCGCATCCGGCTCGCCGCAGGGTCGGCCCGTCCGGAGGTCTCCGCGCCGGTCGACGGCACCGTGACCGCCGAGGTCCGGCCGCAGGTCGCCGGGGCGGCACCCGCCGGCGCGAGCGTGGTCGTGGCCGACGGCGACCGCACCCTCTGTACGGCCGCGGCCGCCCAGGACGGCGCATGGACCTGCCGCCCCGGCGAGGCACTGGCCGACGGCGAGCACGCCCTGACCGCGGTGGCGACCGCCCGCAGCGGCGCGGCACTGCGCAGCGAGCCCGTCCGACTGACCGTCAAGACCGCTCCGCCGGCGGCGCCCGCGCTCACCCTGCCCGAGTACACCAACGATCCAGGTCTGCTCGTCACCGGCACCGGCGAACCGGGCAGCACCGTCTCGGTGACCGAGGCGGGCGGGACCCCGCGCGCCGCCGGCGAGCTCTGCAGCACCGGCATCGGACCGGACGGCGCCTGGTCCTGCCTGCCGGTGGAGAGCTTCGACGACGGCGTCCACCGGCTGACCGCCACCGCGGCGGACGCGGCCGGGAACACCGCCCGCGGCACCGAGACCGCGCTCACCGTGGACACGGCCGCGCCCGCCCGCCCCGTCCTGGAGACGCCGAAGGCCGGGGCTGCTGTCGACGCCCGCCCCCGGCTCGCCGGACGGGCGGAGGCCGCGGCCACCGTCACCGTTGCCGCCGGCCCGAAGACGGGCGGCGGCGAGCGGACCGCCCTGTGCAGCGGCGTCGCAGGGGCCGACGGCGTCTGGTCCTGCACCGCCGAACGCCCGGCGCCGGCCGGCGAACGGGTGCTGGTCGCCACCGCCACCGACCGGGCCGGGAACAGCACCGCGGGCGAGCCGGTGGCGGTGCAGGTCGCGGCGGAGACCTCGCCGTCCGCGGCGGCGGTGTCGCCGCAGCCGGGGAGCTCCGCGGCCGCTTCGCCGCCCGTCGCCGCGGAGCCGACGGGTCCTTCGCCGTCCGCCGCCGGCCCGGCAGCCGGTGATCCGCCTTCGGCCGACCCCGGGGCGCCCTCCGCCGGGGACGGTCCGGAGCCGTCCGGGCGGGTGCGTGCGGTGCCTCCGCAGGCCGGCCACCCCGCGGCCCGGCGGTCGGCGTTCGCCGACGGCCGGGCCCTCGGGGCCCACGGCAGCCTGCTCCCCGGCCTCGCCGGCGTGGCGTGCCTGGCGGCCGCCGGGCTGCTGCTGCGGCGGGTGTTCGCCCGTGGACCGGGCAGCCGCCGCAGGTACTGATGCATCGTCAGTTCGTTTCGGCTGCAACGGAATCGGTGTCGATCGGCGACACGCCCGATGCGTCCCGAATGTCGCATTTGATGACTTGTCGACCTAGCCTGAAATCCGGTGCAGGCCGCCCCCGTCCGATCCGGCAGCCGCCCCGCCTTGCCGCACCCGAACCCGAGGACCGTGCATGGATGTCACCCGCGACTCATCGCCACGACCCGCCCCCCGGCCCGCCGGGCTGCCCGACCCCGCGGCGGGCGGCCCCGGAACGGCCGGCGCGGCCGGATCCACCGCCGCGACCGGCAAGGCCCAGCCCGTCCGCGCCGAAAGCGGCGGCCTGACGGCCCCGGGCCCCGGCAGGGCCGCCCGGACCGCGGCGCCGGACGACACCCCCACCCGGCAGCTGACACCCGTCCGCCCCGACCCGGACACCGAGACCCCCGCGACCCGCCGGCCGCCCCGCGTCGACCAGGCACTGCGCGAGCGGCACGCCTCCGCACTGCCCGGCTGGCTGGCGCTGCTCGTCCTGCTGCTGGGCGCCGCCGGCCTGCTGGTGATCCTCGTCCGGGCCGGGGTGCTGCCCGAGTTCGAGGCGCTGCCGGACATCCGGACCGGGGCGGTACGGCGCGGCGGGCCCTCCGGGCTGACGGGCCCGGAGATCGTCGCCGTCGCTGCCGTCGGCCTGCTGCTGGTGGTCGTGCTGGCCGGGCTGCTCTCCAACCCCGGCGGCGAGGCCCGGGTGCTCACCCGCTGGGGCCGCTACCGCGGCACCGTCCGCCGGGCCGGCCTGCTGTGGGTCAACCCGCTGGTCCGCCGCCGCCGCGTCGACGTACGGCTGCGCCACTGGCGGAGCGACCCGGTGACGGTCACCGACCGCACCGGCACCCCGATCGTCGTCCGGCTGCTGGTGGTCTGGCGGGTCCGGGACACCGCCCGTGCGGTGCTGTCGGTGGCCGAGCACGAGGCGTACCTGCGCGAGCAGATCCACGCCGTGCTCAGCCGCACCGCCAGCCGGCTGCCCTGCGACTCCAACGCGGGCCCCGGCCCGGCGCTCCGGGACGGCCAGTGGTTCGCCGACGAGCTCAGCCGTGCCCTCGCCGCCGAGGCCCACCCGGCCGGCCTGGAGGTCTACTCGGTCCAGCCGATCGCCCTCGACTACGCACCCGAGGTCGCCGAGTCGATGCGCCGCCGCCGCCTCGCCGACCTGGACGCGGGCCTGCGCACCGTCCTCGTCGACGACGCCGTCGAGGCGGCCGCGCTCGCCGTCCGCCGCCTCGAACGCGCCACCGCCCACCAGCTCGACGAGACCGCCCGCAGCGCGCTGATGGAACAACTGCTGGTGGCCTTCGTCGCCCCGGCCGGGTTCAGCGCCCCGGTGCCCGCGCCGGCAGTCCGGCCGCACCGCAAGGAGTCCGCCGGACGCAAGGAGGGCCGCCCGGCGTGACCGTCCTCGCCCGGAGCGCCCGCCGCGTCCGTCCACAGCCTGTGGACGGACGCGGCGGGCCGACGGCGCAGGTGGACCTCGCGCGGCACCGCCGCTGGGGCGCGCCCGTCCCGCCCGGGCCCCGGCCTCAGGCGGAGGCCGCGTCCAGCAGGGCGATCTCCTCCTCCGCCAGCCGCAGGTCGATCGCGGCCAGCAGCGGCGGCAACTGTTCGACGGTGCGGGCCGAGGCGATCGGCGAGGCCACCGTCGGCCGCGCGGCCAGCCAGGCCAGGGCGACCGTGGCGGGCTCCACCCCGCGGGCACCGGCCACCTTGTCCAACGCCTCCAGCACCAGCGGCCCCCGCGGCTCCGCCAGGTACCTGGCCGCCCCCTGGGCGCGGGCGCTCGGCACCTCACCGCCGCCCGGCCGATACTTGCCGGTCAGGAAGCCCGAGGCCAGCGCGTAGTACGGGACGGCGGACAGCCCGTTCGCCGCCGCCACCCCGGCCGGGCGGCCCTCGTAGGTGCCGCGGGAGACCAGGTTGTAGTGCGGCTGCACCGCGACGTACCGGGCCAGGCCCTCGCGGTCGGAGAAGGCCAGCGACTCGGCGAGCCGCTCCGCGCCGATGTTGGAGGCGGCGATCGCGCGGACCTTGCCCTCCCGCACCAGCTCGTCCAGGGCCGTGAGGATCTCCTCCACCGGCGTCGCCGGGTCGTCCCGGTGGGTGTAGAAGAGGTCGATCCGCTCGACGCCCAGCCGGACGAGCGACTCCTCCGCGCCCCGCTTGACGTTCGCCGCCCGCAGGCCCGGCGCGTCCGGGTGCATGCCGACCTTGGTGGCGACCACGATCGCTTCGCGGTTGCCGCGGCTGCGCAGCCAGTTGCCGATCACCGTCTCGGACTCGCCGCCGGTGTTGCCGGGCACCCAGGACGCGTACATGTCCGCGGTGTCGACGAAGTTGCCGCCGGCCTCCGCGTAGGCGTCGAGGACGGCGAAGGACTGGGCCTCGTCCGCCGTCCAGCCGAAGACGTTGCCGCCGAGGCAGAGCGGCGAGACGGCCAGGTCGGAGGCGCCGAGGGTCACCCGGCGGGCGTCGTTGCGGTAGTCGGTCATGCCGTGGGTCAACCCGATCCGCGGGCCGGCTGTTCCGGGGCCGGCCCGGAGTTCACGGTCCCGTCGCACGGGCGTTGCACGTGCAGGTGGGGGAAGCGTGTGGAGATCACCCCGGCGAGGGGTCCGGGGTGTTCCGCGGGCAGCCGCGTTGGCTAGAGTCCTCGCCATGGCTGACAACGACTACGACCCCGCCGGCAGCACCCAGATGTTCCGGGCGTTCGTCGACGAGACCCCGGCCCCGCAGGCGCCCGGCTCCGTCAACACCTACGGCAGCAGCAGCTCCGGCCGGGGCGGTGTGATCGCCGCCGTGGTGGTGATCGCCCTCCTCGTCGTCGGCGGCGTGGTCTGGCTCGCCGTCAAGTAAGGGCTCCGAGCGGGCGGCCCGGAGCGCGGGCCCGGGGGTGCGGCGCGGTCCCTAGACTGATCGGGCCCGCGCCCGCCGTCCCCCGCGCACCCAGGAGGCCTCCCGTGACCCAGCCCACCGAGACCGCGCGCAGTCTGGGCCTCAGGGGTGCGGTGAACGCCCGCGACCTGGGCGGCTACCGCACCGCCGACGGCCGGGTCGTCAAGCCGGGTGCCGCCCTGCGCGCGGACGCGCTCAACCGGCTCGGCGAGGACGACCTCGCCCTGCTCGCCGACCACGGGCTGCGCCAGATCGTCGACCTGCGCAGCCTCGACGAGGTCCGCGAGGCCGGCCCGGACATCGTCCGCGGGCTGCCCACCGCCGAGATCGCCGCCGCGGAGCTCTCCGCCACCCCGGTGACCGTCGAGCGCACCACCGACGACGGCATCACCCTGCACCACCTGCCGGTCTTCGCCCGCGAGTTCGACATCTACGTCGCGCTGCGCAACGCGCTCGCCGACCGGGACGCCGACAAGCAGCGCGCCCTGCTCGGCGACGGCCGGGCCGAGGGCATGATGATCGGCCTCTACCGCTGGTTCGTCACGGACGCCGTCGCCCGCGAGCGCTTCGCGACCGTGGTCCGGCTGCTCGCCGAGCCCGGGGGCACGCCGCTGCTCTTCCACTGCTCGGCCGGCAAGGACCGCACGGGCTGGACGGCCGCCCTGGTGCTGACCGCCCTCGGCGTCGACCGCGACACCGTCTACGAGGACTACCTGCTCACCAACGAGCGCTCGGCGGCCATCGTCGAGCACGTGGTGGACAGCTTCGGCACCCGCGGCCTGATGAAGGAGCCCGCCCTGCTGCTGCCGATCTTCCGCGCGGACCGCACCTACCTCGACGCGGCGTACGAGGAGGTGGCCGCCGGCTGGCCGTCCTTCGAGGACTTCTGGCGGGACGGCCTGGGCCTGGACGACACCGTGCTGGACGGGCTGCGCGCCAACCTGCTCGCCTGACCCGCCCGGCCCCGGCCGCTCCCGCCGTTGCGCCCGGCCCGCGTCAGCCCTCCGAGGTCAGCCCGGCCCGGAGCTGGGCCAGGGTCTTGGTGAGCAGCCGGGAGACGTGCATCTGGGAGATGCCGATCTCGTCGCCGATCTGCGACTGCGTCAGGTTGCCGAAGAAGCGCAGCATGATGATCCGCCGCTCGCGCGGCGGCAGCTTGGCCAGCAGCGGCTTCAGCGACTCGCGGTACTCGACGCCCTCCAGCGCCAGGTCGTCGTAGCCGAGCCGGTCGGCCAGCGGGCCCTCGCCGTCGTCCTCGCCGGGCGCGGAGTCGAGCGAGCTGGCGGTGTACGCGTTGCCGACGGCGAGGCCCTCGACGACGTCCTCCTCACTGACGCCGAGGCAGACCGCGAGCTCGGCGACGGTGGGGGAGCGGTCGAGCTTCTGCGAGAGCTCGTCGCCCGCCTTGGTGAGGGCGAGCCGCAGCTCCTGCAGGCGCCGCGGCACCCGCACCGACCAGCTGGTGTCCCGGAAGAAGCGCTTGATCTCGCCGACCACGGTCGGCATCGCGAAGGTCGGGAACTCCACCCCCCGGTCCGGGTCGAACCGGTCGATCGCCTTGATCAGGCCGATCGTGCCGACCTGGACGATGTCCTCCATCGGCTCGTTGCGGCTGCGGAACCGGGCCGAGGCGTAGCGCACCAGCGGCAGGTTCAGCTCGATCAGGGTGTCGCGGACGTAGGTGTGCTCCGCGCCGCCCGGCTCCAGCGCCGCCAGCCGGCGGAAGAGCGACCGCGAGAGCGTCCGGGTGTCCAGCGGACGCTCACCGACCACGGGCTCCGGAACGGCCACCGGGGCGTCCCCGGGCGGCGGCGCCCCCACCGGCTCCTGCTCCCCGCCCTGCTGCTGCGGGAACGCCCGCAGCACCGTCCGCACCCCGGACGCCCGCTCTCCAGGGATCTCCTCGACGACCGCACCGACCGGCTCTCCGGACACGCGCCCCACCCCCTCGTGACTGACTGTTCAACGGGCACCAGCACAGCGTGGTTCCCGTGCAGGACCCTCCCCTCCACCCCCCATACCGGCCCACCGGCCCCGGCAAACCCGGCCGTCGCGAGATGTCACACGGCGGTAACGCGGCGCGATCCCCGGCGGGGTCACTCCTCCCAGGAGTTGCCGGTCCGCAGCCGGCTGAGGATGCGCGACAGCAGCCGGGAGACGTGCATCTGGGACATCCCCAGCTCGGTGGAGATCTGCGACTGCGTCAGGTTGGCGAAGAAGCGCAGCATGATGATCCGGCGCTCCCGCTCGGGCAGCTGCACCAGCAGGTGGCGGACCATGTCGCGGTGCTCCACGTCGGCGAGCGCGGAGTCCTCGTAGCCGAGCCGGTCCAGCAGGGCGAGTCCGCCCTCGTGCTCCTGCGCGGCCTCCAGCGAGGCGGCGTTGTACGCCCGGCCGGCGTCCAGGCAGGCCCGGACGTCCTCCTCGGGGATGCGCAGGCAGGCGGCGATCTCCGGCACCTTGGGCGCCCGTCCGTGGGTGACGGTCAGCTCCTCCATCGCCCCGCTGACCTGCACCCACAGCTCCTGCAGCCGGCGCGGCACGTGCATGGTGCGGACGTTGTCCCGGAAGTAGCGCTTGATCTCGCCGAGGATGGTCGGCAGCGCGTACGTCGGGAACTGCACGCCGCGGCTCGGGTCGAACCGGTCGATGGCGTTGATCAGGCCGATCGTGCCGACCTGGACGATGTCCTCCATCGGCTCGCTGCGGCTGCGGAAGCGCGTGGCCGCGTAGCGGACCAGCGGGATGTTGATCTCGATCAGGGCGGCCCGGACGCGCTCGCGCTCCGGGGCCTCCGGGGGCAGCTCGGCGAGCCGCTCGAAGAGGACCCTGGTGAGCGTGCGGACGTCCACGGGCGTGCGGGTGCCGTTCTGGCGGTCCCTCAGCCCGGCGGCCTTCAGCTCCGCGACGAGGTTCTCCGCGGGCTGCGGCGGGGCGGACCGCTCCCCGTCCGTGCCCCGCGTGCTGTCCTGTGTCCGCACGGACACGTCACCCCTCCCAGAGTCGACATCTGCGGTCCGGCCGCCGCCTGGGCGGCCCGGTCGTGCTCACCACCTCGCCAGATCCGGCAAAACCGGTCATAGCATCACAAGTCGTCCACATCGGCGGCAAGCACCGCCTCTAGGCGTGTTGGCTGACAGTGCGCCGTCGGCCGAAGTGTGCTGCGGCCCTCCGCCCCGGTCCGGGGGCGGAGGGCCGCATGGTGGTGCGTGTGCGATGCGACTTTCGGGGGGTCAGACCTCGATGTCGGCGATCACCCAGGTGGCGAACTCCCGCCACTGACCCGCGGCGGCCTGGTGGGCCGGGTGGGTCAGGTAGGCCTGCAGTGCGTCCCGGTCCTCGACCAGGCTGTTGATCGCGTAGTCGTAGGCGATGTCGCGCTCGGTGGTGTTCCAGCCGCACTCCCACTCGCGCAGCTCGGGGATCTGCGGGCCGAGCTCCTCGAACGCCTTCGCGCCGGCGGTCGCCCGCTCGTCGTCCCGCAGGACGCCGTCGTTGAGCTTGAACAGGACCAGGTGCCGGATCACGATGCCGCTCCTCGCTGGAAGGGTGGACGAACCCCGCCACGGTAGCCGCTGACCGGCCGCCCTCAGTTCACCAGGCCCGTCATGAACGTCCCGACCGCCTTCGCGGCGTCCGAGATGCCCACGAAGCCGGACTGCACCAGCTCCGCCGCCCTGGTGGGGGACGTGATGATCGTGTAGATCACGAAGATGAGCAGGAGATACGTGCCGATCTTCTTCGCCTGAGCCATCGAACGGGCCTGCCTCCCTGCCGCGGGCCGCCGTCGCTCTCCCCGGGCGCCCTCCTGCTGCTGCGCAGCTTATCCACCGGACGGCCCATCGGGTGAGAGCGGCGTTCACTCCCCGGGACGAAGGTCCCCGCGAGTGGGGGCTTTGTACGGGTGCCCGCCCGCGGACGGTGGCGCACGATGGAGGAGTGCCGCGGGATCTGGCAGGAATCCCCGGTGCAGGGAACCGGGACTCCCCGCTGTGGGACCGCGCGCCGCAGCTTCCCCCTGATGCGGCGCCGGTGGTGGGAGCCCCGACGGGGGCGCGGCCCCATCCCCCGAGGCCGCGTCCCCTCCTGATCTCCCCGAACGCCACCACGCCCCCGGCGCGGTGGCCTTCGGCGTCCCCTGACACCCCGCCAACGGCCTCCCGACGCCCGCACGTCGGCCCGGACGGACCGCCACGGACCCCTGCGGGCCCCTGCGGGCCGCAGACGCGTCGAAGGGCCCCGACCGGTTCGGTCGGGGCCCTTCGTGAAGCGGTAGCGGTGGGATTCGAACCCACGGTGGAGTTGCCCCCACACACGCTTTCGAGGCGTGCTCCTTTGGCCGCTCGGACACGCTACCGAGGGAGACTCTACCGGACAGGTCGGGCGGTCACGAAATCCGTATTCAGCGCTGGGTCTCGAAGAAGGCCAGCAGTTGGGCGGAGCACTCCTCGGCCAGGACGCCGGGGATGATTTCGGGGCGGTGGTTGAGCCGCCGGTCGCGCATCACGTCGAAGAGCGAGCCCGCCGCGCCGGCCTTCGGGTCGAGGGCGCCGTAGACGACCCGGTCGATCCGGGACAGCACCAGCGCCCCGGCGCACATGGTGCACGGCTCCAGGGTGACGACCAGGGTGCAGCCGCTGAGGCGCCACTCGCCGACGGCCGCGGCCGCCTGCCGGAGCGCCACGACCTCGGCGTGCCCGGTGGGGTCCCCGTCCGCCTCGCGCACGTTGTGGCCCCGGCCGATCACCGTGCCGTCGGGCCCGAGCACGAGCGCCCCGACCGGTACGTCCCCGGTGGAGGTCGCCAGTTCCGCCTCGACCATGGCGAGGCGCATCAGGTCCTTCCACCGGTCGCGCACCGGGTCGGGGCGGACGGGGGCCGGCAGGGGCCGGATCTGCGGGGCAGGTGCGGACGGCATGGCACCAGTGTCGGGCACCGGCTCGGGCGCTACCGAACGGCCTCCAGGACCTCGCCCGCGCCGAGCGCGTCGGCGATCTCGGCGAGCGCGTCGCCGGGCACCGCACCCTCACCGGCCAGTCCCAGCAGCTCCTTGGCGGACAGCCCGAAGTCGGCGAGCAGGTCGGAGTCGCCGAGCGGCCCCGCCTGGGCACCGGCCGGACCGGCGGCGTCCTCGTCCTCGTCCGTGTCGTCCGCGGCCTCCAGCGCGGCCTCCTCGTCGTCCTCGACGTCCGCGACCAGGGCGTCGATGTCGTCGAAGTCCTCGGCCTCGATCAGCTCGTCGGTCAGTACGGAGCCGTACGAGCTGCGCGCCGCGGCGGCGCCGTCGGAGACGAAGATGCGCGGGTCGTCCTCGCCGTCCACGCGGACGACGGCGAACCAGGCGTCCTCCTGTTCGATGAAGACCAGGACGCTGTCGTCGTCCTGGGCAGCCTCGCGGGCCAGGTCGGCCAGGTCGGCCAGGGTTTCGACGTCGTCGAGCTCCGTCTCGCTCACATCCCACCCGCCATCGGTGCGAGCAAGCACTGCAGCGAAGTACGCCACCAGGGACACTCCCAAGATTGGTCTCGGCTGTAGGCGATCTCGGGCGAACGCGGTCTGGCCGCCCCCGCGCCAGAGGCGGTCCGCTGTTCGGACCGTCCCTCCGGCATCGTGACAGAAAGCCCGGCGCTGCGGGGGGTGTTCTGCAGCGCGTCTTTGCAGGTCGTGTCGGAATGGCTGGTCGACGGCCGACGAGTCGCGGACTCCGCCGTCAGATGCGGAAGGTTCGCATCCGCAAGGCCTCGCGCATCCGCCGCTCCTTGGTGCGCCTCGGCTGCACCCGGGCCCGCAGCTCGCGCGCCTCGGCGAGCTCGCGGAGGAACAGGGCGCGGCGCTTGCGGCGCTGCGCCTCGGTCTCGGGGGCGTCGGGCCCCGACTCGTCTGTCGAGCCGGCCCCGGGGTCCGGGTTGCTCTTCATACGGTCCGACTTTCCCAGAAGTGTCCGCTTGATACCACGGCGAAGGTCTCGGTTCGGCTTCCCCGGTTCCGGCCCGTCCACACCTCGTTTCCGGCCGGTCCCGGCGAGTCGTACGCACGTGCCCGTGCCCGTTATGGTCGAGACATGCGTCTCCACGTCGTCGACCACCCCCTGGTCGCCCACAAGCTCTCCACCCTGCGCGACGAGCGCACCGACTCGCCGACCTTCCGCCGGCTGACGGACGAGCTGGTCACCCTGCTCGCCTACGAGGCCACCCGGAACGTCCGGACCGAGCCGGTGGAGGTCACCACCCCGGTCGCCGTCACCACCGGCACCCGGCTGAGCCACCCGCGGCCGCTGGTCGTCCCGATCCTGCGGGCCGGCCTCGGCATGCTGGACGGCATGACCCGGCTGCTGCCGACCGCCGAGGTCGGCTTCCTGGGCATGGTCCGCAACGAGGAGACGCTGGAGGCGTCCACCTACGCGACGCGGATGCCCGACGACCTCTCCGGCCGCCAGGTCTTCGTCCTCGACCCGATGCTGGCCACCGGCGGCACCCTGATCGCCGCCGTCCGGATGCTGCTCGAACGCGGTGCCACGGACGTCACCTGCGTGGTGCTGCTGGCCGCGCCGGAGGGCGTCGCGGTGGTCGAGAAGGAGCTGGCCGGCCAGCCCGTCGAGATCGTCACCGCCGCGCTGGACGAGCGCCTCAACGAGCACGGTTACATCGTCCCCGGCCTCGGCGACGCGGGCGACCGCCTCTACGGCACCGCCGGCTGATCCCACCGCTGCCGGACGGTACGAGCCGGACAGCGCGAAGGGCCCCGCTCCTCCCGGAGGAGCGGGGCCCTTCGCGTGGCGGTCCGGCCGCCGGAGCGGTCAGCAGGAGCCGGGCTGCGGCGAGGGGGTCGGGGACGGCTTGGTGGCCTCGGCCAGGGCCGCGGCCGCCTGGGTCGGGTCGAGCAGGGCGGCGAAGCTGTCCCCGATGACGAAGTCGACCGTGCCGTCCGTCCGGGCGTCGGCGGTCCTGGTGGCGCTCGCCACCTGCGAGCCGAGCAGCGTGGCCGCGCCGAGGCCGGCCGGACCGCTGATCACCTGCACGGTGCCGGGCACCTTCTTGTCCAGCGCGGCCGGCGCGTTGCCCACCTGGCCGACGGTGAAGCCGCGCTTCTTCAGCTCCTCCGCGGTCCGCGCGGCGAGGCCGGACTTGTCGGTGGCGTTGAAGACGTTGACCGTCACCGCCTGCGGCTGCGGGACGGCGGTGCTGGTGGCGCCCGGGGCCGGAGAGGCCCCGGCGGCGGCGCCGTCCGAGGCCGGGGCGGCCAGCGGCTTGCCGGAAGCACCGGGGACCGGGCACGCCTGCGCGGAGGCGTGCCGGCCGCGGAAGACGTCGTAGAGCTGGACGCCGCCGACGGCGACCAGCGACAGGGCGAGCAGGACGCCGATGGCGGCCAGCACCTTGCGGCTCCTGCGGGGAGGGCGGCCCAGGCGGGGGTAGGAGTTACCGGTGATCCGGTACTGCTTCCCCTTCAGTCCCTGGGGGGTCAGCATGCTCACGTCGGTGTCCCCCTCGTGCCAGGACAGGCTCGGTCTCGGGTGCGGCCAAAGGGGCGTGCGCCGGGAAATCGGCCGTTGGTCAGCAGATTAGTGCTACAGCTGCTGTGAAGGTACTAAATGATCATCATCTGGAGTACCCCGGCACCCGAAAGGATGTACCGGCGCCCCTCCGGGGCGTTCGCGGGGGTGTCCGAGAGGTGGTTCGTGCCCGGCCGGCGGCCGGTCAGTCCATCTCCAGGACGCGCGCGTGCAGCACCTGGCGCTGCTGCAGCGCGGCCCGCACCGCGCGGTGCAGGCCGTCCTCCAGGTAGAGGTCGCCGTGCCACTTCACGACATGCGCGAAGAGGTCGCCGTAGAACGTGGAGTCCTCCGCGAGGAGCGTCTCCAGGTCGAGCTGACCCTTGGTGGTGACCAGCTGGTCCAGCCGCACCGGACGCGGCGCGACGTCCGCCCACTGGCGGGTGCTGGTCCGGCCGTGATCCGGGTACGGCCGCCCGTTGCCGATGCGCTTGAAGATCACACGGAAAGCCTACCGTCATGCGGACGGGGGGCGCAGCAAGCGCGGCGTTACCGGTCCGGCTCCGAGTACGGCGGTTTGATGGAGAACATCCGCTTTGCCCGCTCTGCCCGGGAGCCCGCCGAGATGACCGACCCCGCCACCCCCGACGCCGCGGCGCTGCCCGCGTCCGTTCGGGCGATCGCCGACGGCTACGCCTTCACCGGACCCGCACTCGACCTCGGCGCCGCGGTCGACGGCGCCACCGCGTACCCCGGGGCGCAGGTGCGCGTCCCGCTCGGCGTGCTCAACCGGCACGGACTCGTCGCCGGCGCCACCGGCACCGGCAAGACCAAGACCCTCCAGCTGATCGCCGAACAGCTCTCCGCCCAGGGCGTCCCGGTCTTCCTCGCCGACGTCAAGGGCGACGTCTCCGGCATCGCCGCCCCCGGCACGCCGGGCGAGCGGATCGCCGCGCGCGCCGCCGAGGTCGGCCAGCCGTGGACGCCGCAGGGCTGCCCGGCGGAGTTCTACGCCCTCGGCGGGCAGGGCACCGGCATCCCCGTCCGGGCCACCCTCACCAGCTTCGGCCCGCTGCTGCTCGCCAAGGTGCTGGAGCTCAACGAGACCCAGGAGGCCTCGCTCGGCCTGGTCTTCCACTACGCCGACCGCGCGGGCCTGGAGCTCTACGACCTCAAGGACCTCTCGGCCGTCATCGGCTTCCTCACCTCCCCGGAGGGCAAGGAGGAGCTCAAGGGCATCGGCGGGCTGTCCGCCGCCACCGCCGGGGTGATCCTCCGTTCGCTGACCGTGCTCGACAACGAGGGCGCCGGGGCGTTCTTCGGCGAGCCCGAGTTCGACACCGCCGACCTGCTGCGCACCACGGCGGACGGGCGGGGGACGGTCTCCGTGCTGGAGCTCCCCGCGGTGCAGGACCGGCCGCGGCTCTTCTCCACCTTCCTGATGTGGCTGCTCGCCGACCTGTACCAGGAGCTGCCGGAGGTCGGCGACCTCGACCGGCCCAAGCTGGTCTTCTTCTTCGACGAGGCGCACCTGCTCTTCGAGGACGCCTCCAAGGCCTTCCTGGAGGCCATCACCCGGACCGTCCGGCTGATCCGCTCGAAGGGCGTCGGC
Organism: Streptomyces sp. NRRL B-24484; assembly: GCF_000717715.1. Classification (GTDB taxonomy): domain Bacteria; phylum Actinomycetota; class Actinomycetes; order Streptomycetales; family Streptomycetaceae; genus Kitasatospora. The sequence continues at coordinate 69,746 of NZ_JOAI01000033.1, forward strand.
ATCTTCTTCGTCACCCAGACGCCGAAGGACGTCCCCGCCGACGTGCTGGCCCAGCTCGGCAACCGGGTGCAGCACGCGCTGCGGGCCTTCACCCCGGACGACGCCAAGGCGCTCAAGGCCACCGTCTCGACCTTCCCGCGGTCCCCGTACGACCTCGCCGAGGTGCTCACCGGGCTGGGCACCGGCGAGGCGGTGGTCACGGTGCTGTCCGAGCGGGGCGCGCCGACACCGGTCGCGCCGACCCGGCTGCGGGCGCCGCAGTCGCTGATGGGGCCGCTGGAGCCGGCCGCCCTGCGGGCCGCGGTGGACGGCTCGTCGCTGGCGCCGCGCTACCGCGATGCGATCGACCGGGAGTCCGCGTACGAGAAGCTCGCCGCCCGGCCGGCCGTCCGCACGGAGGAGCCGGCCCGGCCGGAGGCCCGCGAGCGGCCCGCACCGGCGGAGCGGCACCGGCCGGAGGCGGCGGACCAGGAGGAGGGCGGGCTGATCGGGTCGCTGCTGCGCAGCCCGGCGCTGAAGTCCTTCGCCCGCTCGGCCGGCACCCAGCTCGGCCGCGAGATCACCCGGAGCATCTTCGGCACCTCGCGGCGCCGCCGGTAGGGCGTTCCTCCGGCGGTGACGGGTGCCGCCGTGCGCCCCTGACCGTCCCTCACGGGAGGAGTGCGGCGCCGATGCGGTCCAGCGAGGAGAGGCGCATCAGGCCGTAGTGGTAGAACTCGACCTCGGGCACGCCCAGCTCGCGCAGGACGGCGATCTTGGCGGCCAGGTTCGCCGGGCCGTCGCAGTCCTCGGCCATCGGGCGGAGGATCACCGCCATCGCCTCCGGGCGGACGCCGTGCAGGGCGAAGGCGGCGACCTTCTCGCGGACGGCCTCCGGGGTGCGGGCGTAGCCGAGGGTCTCGATCTGGTGGGTGGCGCCCGCCAGTGACGGGAGGTCGATGCCGGAGAGCCAGCCCCTGCCGGGCCCGGCGCCGTCCATGAAGGTCAGCCGCATGCCGCCGGCGGCGGCCGTCGCGGCGAGTTCGGCGGCGAGCGTGGTGACGGTGCCGGTGGCCGCGTCCAGGTAGGCGGCGAGGGCGCCGCCGGCGAACTCGTCCAGGGCGGCCGGTGCGGCGGCCCGCTTCTCGTCGGCGAGCCGGGCGCGCAGCTCGTCCCGGACGGCGGCGCGGACCTCCTCGGCGGGGACGCCGGCGGCGGAGGCCGCGGCCAGGCAGTGCGGGCAGAAGCAGATGCCGAGCAGGGCCTCCGCGACGGGCCCGAGGTCCTCGAAGTAGCGCTCGTGGTGGTAGCCGTGGCGCAGGCCGTGGAAGTGCAGGGACTCGGCGCGGACCGCGTCCACGCCGTACCGGCCGAGGTCCTCGACCAGGGTGCGGGCGTACTCGCGGACCTCGGGGTTGGCCGGGCAGAGCTCGGTGAGGTGGCGGTCGCCGAAGGCGTTGGCGGGGGAGCAGTCCGGGTGCTGGAAGCCGAGCCGGTCGTTGTGGCAGAAGACCGTCCAGGCGTGCAGCCTGAGGCCGCGCCGGCCCGCCTCGGCGGCGGCCTCGGCGAACGGGTCGCGGTCGCCGATCGCGGTGGACGGCGCCGGGACGAGGCGCCGGCCGGCCCAGCGCGCCGGGTCGGGACGGAAGTACGCGGCGCCCGGTTCGAGGTAGCGGACCACCCGGCGGGGGTTGTGCGGGAAGACGTCGCGGGCCTCGTGGTAGACCGAGGCGAGGGTCAGGCCGCCCACGCCGGCCCGGTCGGTAAGGTGGCCGAAGAAGGTGTCGGCGCCCTCGTCCAGCAGGTCGGTGGCGAAGGCGAGGACGGACGACTCCACGGGGCGGCTCCGGGGCAGGCTGTGCGGGTGCGGCGGGTGCGTCCTCCACGCTAGCCCGGCACCCGGCATTGGTCTATACCTGATGGGTCGTGGCGGACCCGGCGAGCGAGAGCGGGCGAGGACGGCAATGGCGCCGGTGTACCGGGACTACGACCACGACGAGCTCGCGCGCGAGTACTCGCCGAGCAGCTGCGTCGAGGACATCGCGGTCGAGCTGGCCGCCTACACGGCGCTCAGCCGGGACGCGTACGGGGCGCTGGAGGTCCGCCGCGACCTGCGGTACGGCCCGGCGGAGCCCGAGCTGCTCGACTTCTTCCCGCCCCGTTGCCCCGTCCCGGACGGCGGGGCCCCGCTGCACGTCTTCGTGCACGGCGGGTACTGGCAGGAGCTGGACAAGGCCGACTCCGTGTTCGCCGCACCCGGCTTCACCGCGCGCGGTACCGCCTACGCCGCCGTCGGCTACGGGCTGGCCCCGCACTGGCCGCTGGACGCGATCGTCGACCAGGTCCGCCGGGCGGTGCACTGGCTGCTCGACCACGCCGAGGAGCTCGGCGTCGACCCGGGCCGCGTCCAGCTCAGCGGCAGCTCGGCCGGTGCGCACCTGGCCGCCATGGCCCTGCTCGGACCGGCCGCCCCGAGCGGCCGCCGGGTCTCCGGCGCGGTGCTGCTCAGCGGCATCTACGACCTGGAGCCGATCGCCCTCACCTACGTCAACGACGCGCTCGGCCTGGACGCCGCGGCGGCCCGCCGCAACAGCCCGCTGCACCTGCTCGCCGACCGCCCGGCCCTGCCGCCGCTGCTGCTCGTCCGCGGCGAGCACGAGACCGCCGAGTTCGGACGCCAGCAGGAGGAGTTCGCGGCCGCCGCCCGCCTGGCCGGGGCCGCGGTGGAGACGGCGGTCGCCGCCGGACGCAACCACTTCGACCTGCCGCTCGACCTGGGCCGCGCCGACACCCCGCTCGGCGCGGCGGTGGCGGCGCAGTCGGCTGCCTAGACTTCCGTCGTACCGCCACCCGCAGTGCGACGAAGGAGAAGGTGCCCGGCCCATGACGAACCGTCCGCCGCTGCCCTACGAATTCCTGCCGAAGGTCCCGGCCTTCGAGCTGACCAGCCGTGACCTCACCGAGGGCGCCGTGATGCCGGACGCGCACGTGCACGCGCTCGGCAACGAGTCGCCGCAGCTCGCCTGGTCCGGCTTCCCCGCCGAGACCCGCGGCTTCGCGGTCACCTGCTACGACCCGGACGCGCCCACCGGCAGCGGCTGGTGGCACTGGCTGGCCCTCGACCTGCCCGTCGGCACCACCGAGCTGGCCCGCGGCGCCGGCGCCTCCGACGCCGCGCTGCCCGGCGACGCCTTCCACGCCCGCAACGACTTCCCCGGCCACAAGTACGACGGCGCCGCCCCGCCGCCCGGCCCGGCGCACCGCTACGTCTTCGCCGTGCACGCGCTGGACGTGCCCTCGCTCGGGCTCACCCCGGACACCACGGCCGCCGCGGTCGGCTTCAACATCACCTTCCACACCGTGGCCCGCGCGCTGCTGACCGTGGAGTACGCGAGCAGCTGAGCCGCCGTCCGGCCGGGCCGCCCCCGCGGAGGGAGCGGTCCGGCCGTGCGTTTGTGCCCGGCGCCTTACGGGCGCACCGTGGAGGCATGGACCGCGCCGCGGTGGACTCCAGCTGCCTGCGCTCGGTCGGCCACGACGCCGACCGGCGGGTGCTGGAGATCGAGTTCGCGGCCGGGACGGTTTACCAGTACCGCGGCGTCCCCGCGGAGGCGGTCGCCGGGCTGCTCGCGGCGGACAGCCTCGGCCGGTTCTTCAACCGGGAGATCCGCAACCGCTACCCGTACCGCCGGGTCAGCCCTGCGCCTGCTTCGCGGACTGCGCCGCCTTGGCGGCCTTCTTCGCCTCCTGCTTGAACGCGCGCACCTTCACCAGCGACTCCGGCCCGGTGATGTCCGCGACCGAGCGGAAGGACCCCTCCTCGCCGTATGCGCCGGCCGCCTCGCGCCAGCCCTCGGGGGCGACCCCGTACTGCTTGCCGAGCAGGGCGAGGAAGATCTGCGCCTTCTGCTTGCCGAAGCCGGGCAGCTCGTTCAGCCGCTTCAGCAGCTCGCGGCCGTTCGGTGCGTCCCGCCAGACCGCCTCGGCGTCGCCGTCGTAGTGCTCGACCAGGTACTGGCAGAGCTGCTGCACCCGGTTGGCCATCGAGCCCGGGTAGCGGTGCACGGCGGGCTTCTCGGACAGCAGGGCGGCGAACTCCTCCGGGTCGGCGGCGGCGATCCGGTGCGCGTCCAGGTCGTCGGCGCCGAGCCGCTGCGCGATCGTCCACGGGCCGGTGAACGCCCACTCCATCGGGATCTGCTGGTCCAGCAGCATGCCGGTGAGCGCGGCGAGCGGGCTGCGGCCGAGCAGCTCGTCGGCCTCCGGCTGCTGCGCGAGGTGGACGGTGGTGCTCATCGGGGCGGCCCCAGGGATGTGCGGAGGGACGGTCGGGCCCCTCATCGTCGCAGCCCCGCCGCGGCCGCCGTCCGCAACACGCCACCGCGCAGGAGGGGGCGGCGCACCGGGGCGGCGTCGCGGCTGACGGCGGATCGGGATTTCCGATGACCACCGAGTAGAGATGTCAGCCGGTGTCATAATTCATTCCGCGAACCTCAAATAATGCTCAGAGAATCGTGCCGAATTCAGGCCCGGGGTTACGGAATCAGGATTTCCGGGCTACCTTCCTGCGGGTGTGCGGCCGACCCCCGCCGCACCGGAGAGGCAGCAACGACGATGAGCCCGGACACCACGACGCGCTCGAGCCGGCCCGCCGGGGCCGCCCCCGCCACCCCACCGGGTGCCGCCGGGGACGGCCACCTGAAGGCCGGACTGAAGAACCGCCACCTGTCGATGATCGCCATCGGCGGTGTCATCGGAGCCGGCCTGTTCGTCGGCTCCGGCGCCGGCATCGCCGCCACCGGACCCGGCATCCTGCTCTCGTACACCCTGGCCGGCGCGCTGGTCGTCATGGTGATGCGGATGCTCGGCGAGATGGCCGCGGCCGACCCGCAGAGCGGGTCCTTCTCCGCGTACGCGGACCGCGCGCTCGGCCGCTGGGCCGGCTTCACCATCGGCTGGCTGTACTGGTTCTTCTGGGTCGTCGTGCTGGCCGTGGAGGCCACCGCCGGCGCGAAGATCCTGCACAACTGGGTCCCGGGCGTGCCGCAGTGGGGCTTCGCCCTGCTGGTGATGGCCGTGCTGACCGCCACCAACCTGTTCTCGGTCTCGTCCTACGGCGAGTTCGAGTTCTGGTTCGCCGGCATCAAGGTGGTCGCCATCGCGGCCTTCCTGGTGGTCGGCGGCCTCGCGGTCTTCGGCGTGCTGCCGGACACCACCGCGGTCGGCACGTCCAACCTGCTCGACCACGGCGGCTTCCTGCCGAACGGCATCGGCGCCGTCTTCAGCGGCATGCTGACCGTCGTCTTCGCCTTCATGGGCAGCGAGATCGTCACCCTGGCCGCCGGCGAGTCGCCCGACCCGGCCCGCGCCGTGACCAGGGCCACCAACAGCGTGATCTGGCGCATCGGCGTCTTCTACCTGGGCTCCATCGCCATCGTCGTCACCCTGCTGCCCTGGGACTCCGCGGAGGTCCTGGACAGCCCGTACGTGGCGGTGCTCAAGCACGTCGGCATCCCCGGGGCCGCCCCGCTGATGGACCTCATCGTGCTCACCGCGGTGCTGTCCTGCCTGAACTCCGGCCTCTACACGGCGTCCCGGATGGCGTTCTCGCTCGGGCAGCGCGGTGACGCGCCGAAGGCCTTCGCCAAGGTCACCGGCCGAGGCGTGCCGCTCACCGCGATCCTCGCCTCGGTGGTCTTCGGATTCGTCGCGGTGTTCTTCAACTACGAGTTCCCGGACACCGTCTTCAAGTTCCTGCTGAATTCCTCCGGTGCCGTCGCGCTCTTCGTCTGGCTCGTGATCAGCGTCTCCCAGCTCCGTATGCGGAGGATCATCGAGCGGGAATCCCCGGAGAAGCTCACCGTCCGGATGTGGCTCTTCCCGTACCTCACCTGGGCCACGATCGGAATGATCGCCTTCGTGGTGGCGTACATGTTCACCACCCACGACGGTCGGATGCAGATGGTGCTGTCGCTGGTCGCCGCCGCGGTGGCGCTGGTCGCCGCACAGGTGGTGCACCGCCGCAAGGCGGCGGTTGACACGTCCTCCTGACGGTCCATCGAACACTTCCGCGATTGCGCCGGGCGGGCGACAGGCGGCCTGTCGCCGCCGCAGGAGCTCCCGCGCGGACCGCACGATGAACCGACGAGCAGATGGTCGGCCCCGGCCGGTACTCCCCGTACCGGTCGGGGCCGACCTGCTCGTCCGTGCGGTCCCGCCGCGCCGCCGACCGCGGCCGCCGGACCGCGCGCCACGCGCATCGCAGGCTGACGGCGGGTCGCAGGAGGCTCCGTGCACCGTTCCAGATTCCTCTCGTCCGCGCTCGCCCTGGGCGCCTCGGCGGTGCTGCTGGCCGGCGCCGCGGCCGCCCCCGCCGGCGCCGCGCCACCGGGCCTGGTGACCGTCGCCGACCCGGCCCAGTACGTGAACGCCCACGTCGGCACCAGACAGGGCGCTCCGGACTTCGGCAACGGCGGCGGCGCCGGCAACACCTTCCCCGGCGCGTCCGCCCCGCTCGGCATGGTGCAGTGGAGCCCCGACACCGCCACCTACCAGCACGGCGGCTACTCCTACGACGACCACCGGATCAGCGGGTTCAGCCTCACCCACATCTCCGGCGCGGGCTGCGGCGACTACGGCACCACGCCGTTCATGCCCGTCCTGGACGGCCGGCCGGTCGCCCACTCCGACTTCTCGCACGCCGACGAGACCACCGCCCCCGGCTCCTACGCCGTCACCTTCGCCAACGGGCTGAGGACCGAACTCGCGGCCACCCAGCGCTCCGGCATCGCCCGCTTCACCTACCCGGCGGGCCACACCGCCTCGCTCACCGTCGACGCCGGCAAGGCCTTCAACAGCGCCACCGGCTCGATCACCATCGGCACCGACACCCTCACCGGCTGGACGGAGAGCGGCGGCTTCTGCGGCACCGGCAACCGCTACCGGGTCTACTTCCACGCCCAGTTCGACCGGCCGTTCAGCAGCGCCGGGATCGTCCGCACCGGCGGCGCCGAGCAGGGCGGGGTGGACACCTCCCGGCGCAGTGCCACCGGCGCGAGCGAGGGCATCGCCCCGCAGCCCGCCCGCACCGAGGAGGACCGCGAACGCCGCTCCGGCCAGGGCGGCGACCCGCACCCCGACCGGGAGCGGGCCGCCTCCGGCGCGCAGGCCCTGGTCTCCTTCGACACCGGCCAGGACCGCACCGTCACCGCCCGGGTCGGCCTCTCCTTCGTCAGCGCCGACGGCGCCCGCGCCAACCTGCTCGCCGAGCAGCGCGCCGCCGCCTTCGACGAGGTCCGCACCGCCGCCCGCGCCACCTGGAACGACCTGCTCGGCCGGATCGCCGTCGACGGCGGCACCACCACCCAGCGGCGCATCCTCTACACCGCGCTGTACCACGCACTGCTGCACCCCAGCGCGATCAGCGACACCGACGGCCGCTACCCCGGCTTCGACGGGAAGGTCCGCACCGCGCGGCCCGGCCACACCCAGTACGCCGACTTCTCCGGCTGGGACGTCTACCGCTCGCAGGTCCAACTGCTCGCGCTGCTCGACCCGGCCCGGGCCGCCGACGTCGCCCAGTCCGTCGCCGACCAGGGCGCGAGCGCCGGCTACTTCGACCGCTGGACCCTCGCCAACGGCGGTACCGGCGTGATGGTCGGCGACCCGCTGCCGATCATCGCCAGTTCGATCCAGGCCTTCGGCGGCACCGACTTCGACGCGGCCGGCCTGCTGCGGACCGCCACCGCCGGCAGCCGCGACAACCGCCAGCGGCCCGGCCACGGCCCGTACGACACCATCGGCTTCGTCCCGGCCGACGCCGGCGGGGTCTGGGGCTCCGCCGCCACCACGCTGGAGTACACCAGCGCGGACTTCGCGCTCGCCCAACTCGCCGACCGGATCGGCGACACCGCCGCCCGCGACGCCCTGATGCACCGCTCCGCGAACTGGCGCAACCTGATCAACAGCGGCAGCGGCTGGATCCAGCCCCGGGACACCGACCACTCCTGGCCGGACTTCCGGCCCGCCCAGCAGGACCAGTTCGTCGAGGGCAGCGCCGCGCAGTACGCCTGGATGGTCCCCTACAACCACCGCGGGCTGTTCGACGCGATGGGCGGCGACGCGGCCGCGGCCGCCCGCCTGGACGACTTCTTCGGCGAGCTCAACGCCGGACCCGACTCCGAGCACGCCTACCTCGGCAACGAGCCCTCCGCGAACGCCCCCTGGGCCTACGCCTACGCCGGCCGCCCCTACCGCACCCAGGACGTGGTGCGCCGGGCGCTGACCACGCTGTTCGCCGACGCGCCGGACGGCGAGCCGGGCAACGACGACCTCGGGCAGATGTCCTCCTGGGTGGTCTGGGCGGCGCTCGGGATGTACCCGCAGGCCCCCGGCCGGTCCGAACTCGTGCTGGCCAGCCCGCTGTTCCCGGGGATCACGATCCGCCGCGGCAACGGCGCGGTGATCGACGTGGGCGCTCCGGGCGCCTCCGCCGACGTCCGCTACGTGCACGCGCTCGCCGTGGACGGCACCGCGAGCAACCGGCCCTGGCTGAGCGAGGACCTCGTCCGCCGCGGCGGCACGCTGGCCTACACCCTCGCCGACACGCCCGACCCGGCCTGGGGCAGCGCCCGCGCGGACGCGCCGCCGTCCTTCGACGTCGGCCCGGCCCGCCCGGCCACCGGCGCGGTCACCGGTCTCGGCGCCAAGTGCGTGGACGTGCGGGGCAGTTCGACCGAGGACGGCACCCCCGTCCAGCTGTCCGAGTGCACCGGCGCCGCCGCCCAGCAGTGGACCACCGCCGCCGACGGCACCCTCCGCGCCCTCGGCAAGTGCCTCGATGTGGACGGCAGTTCGGTCTTCAACGGGGCAGCCGTCCAGCTCTGGGACTGCAACGGCACCGGCGCCCAGCAGTGGTGGCCGCGCGCCGACGGCTCACTGCTCAACCCGCCCTCCGGCCGCTGCCTGGACCTGCCCGGCAGCAACACCACGAGCGGCACCCGGCTGCAACTGTGGGACTGCAACGGCACCGGCGCCCAGCGCTGGACCGTGCCCGCCTGACACGGAGGACCGACATGACCGACCCGTCCGCAGGCGCAGCCGACCGGGAGCTCTCCCGGGAGCGCGCCGACCTGCTGGAGACCCTCGACAAGCACCGCGGCTTCCTCCGCTTCACCGTCCGCAACCTCACCGACGACCAGGCCGCACGGCGCACCACCGCCAGCGAGCTCTGCCTCGGCGGCCTGATCAAGCACGTCACCGGCGTCGAGGCGCGCTGGATGCGCTTCGCGGTCGGCGGCGCGGCCGCCATGCGCAGCGAACCCGTCGACTGGGAGGGCCAGTTCCGGATGGGCGAGGGCGAGACCCTGGCCGGGTTGCTGGACGCCTACGAGCGGACGGCGGCCGAGACCGACCGGCTGGTCGCCGACCTGGACCTGGACGCGGCGCACGCGCTGCCCGAGGCGCCCTGGTTCGAACCGGGCGCCACCTGGTCCGTCCGGCGGGTGCTGCTGCACGTCATCGCCGAGACCTCCCAGCACGCCGGGCACGCCGACATCATCCGCGAATCCCTGGACGGGGCCCGGACCATGGGCTGACCCGGCCCCGCCCGCCCGCCCGCTCACGACACGAGGAGACAGAATGGCCGTGCAACCCGAGGGCACCCCCTGCTGGGTCGACGCGATGTTCCACGACGTGGAGGGTGCCAAGAGCTTCTACGGCGCCGTCCTCGGCTGGACCTTCGACGAGCCCTCCGCCGAGTTCGGCGGCTACACCCAGGCCCACAAGGACGGCAGGGCGGTCGCCGGGCTCGTCCCGCCGATGCCGGGCGAGGAGATGCCCACCGCCTGGTGCCTCTACTTCGCCTCGCCGGACGCCGCCGCCACCGCCGGGCGGATCCGCGCCGCCGGCGGCGAGCTCATGACGGAACCCGTGCAGGTCGGCGACCTCGGCACCATGGCCCTCGCCCGCGAACCGGGCGGGGCGGTCTTCGGCGTCTGGCAGGGCGCCGCCCACCAGGGCTTCGAGAAGGTCGGCGAGCCCGGCGCCTACGCCTGGGCCGAGCTCTGCACCCGCGACACCGCCCGCGCCGACTCCTTCCTGATGGAGGTGTTCCCGTACCACGCCCAGCAGATGGACGGCGGGAACGAGATCGACTACCGGGTCTTCACCATCGGTGAGAACCCGGTGCTCGGCCGGATGGAGATGGGCTCCGACTTCCCCGCCGAGCTGCCGCCGTTCATCAGCGTCTACTTCGGCGTCGACGACTGCGACGCCGCCGCGGCCAGGGCCACCGAGCTCGGCGGCAAGCTCGTCTTCGGGCCGATGGACAGCCCGTTCGGCCGCTTCGCCTCCCTCGTCGACCCGCAGAACGCGGCCTTCGCCGTGATCGACACGGCCCGCACCGCGGGCGAGATGCCCGCCATGACGGACGTGGTCTGACGCCGCGGCCTCCCGCTCCACCCGGCCCCGCCGGCCGGCCCCGCCCGGGCCCCGGCGGGGCCGGTCCACGCCCGGGTGCCTGCCCGTACCCGGTCCGCGCCCGTGCCCGCCGCTCACGCCGGGGAGGCGAACACCTGCGTCCACCAGGGCCCGCCCGCCCCGAAGTTCACGCCGACCCCGATCACGGTGAAGTGGCAGTTGAGGATGTTCGCGCGGTGGCCCTCGCTGTGCATCCAGGCGTCCATCACCGCCGCCGGGTCCGGCTGGCCGTACGCGATGTTCTCGCCCCACCACCCCGGCGTGTAGCCCGCGGCGCGCAGCCGGCTGTCGGCGTGCCGGCCCTCCGGGTCCGCGTGCTCGAAGTAGTGCCGCGCCACCATGTCGTCCGAGTGCGCCATCGCCGCCGCCGACACCTTGGCGTCCAGGGCGACCGGGCCGCAGCCCGCCTTCGCCCGCTCCGCGTTGGTCAGCGCCGTTACCTCCTCGGCGAACTGCGCGGCCTTCCCGGTCGGCGCCGAACCGGCCGGCTGCTTCGCGGGCGCCGCCGGGGCCTTCGACGCCTTGGCGCTCTTCGAGGCCGACGCGGACGCGCTCGGCGAGGCCGGGGCCGAGACGGAGGGCGACGTCGACGGCGAGGCCGATCCCGTCGAGGGCGAGGCGGACACCGGGGCCGGCCCGGACGCGGAGGACGCGGGCGTCGGCGCCAACTGCACCGAGGCCGCTGCCGTGGCGCCCGTCCCGTCCGGGCCGCCCGAGGAGGCCAGCGTGTACGCCGCCGAGCAGGCCAGCACCAGCGCGGCCGCCCCGGCCGCCGCCGCCACCCGCCGGCTGCCGCCCGCCCGCCGCCGGGAACGGCGGCGCGCCGCCCGGCCGCCGGCCGCCGCGGCCGGACCGCGACCGCCCGAGCCGTCCCCGTCCACGGGGTGGGGAGGGAGGTGGAACGGGGTCGTCGGGTGGTCGTTCATACTGGGCTGCTCCCTGGGCCGATTCGCGCCGGTGTTCGTGCCGACGCCCTGGGAGACCACGCCACGGGGGCGTCATAACGGAAAAGAACCGCGGCGGATCACACACCCGGATTCCCGTTATCCGGTCCGGCCGCCCGGGTCTCCGTCCAGTGGGGGCCGTGGCTTGAGGACGAGCGAGGACAGGGCACATGGGCAACGACGGCGCAATGGACACCGAGGTGGTCGAGGCGGCGCAGGCCGGCGACGGGGCGGCCCGCGACCGGCTGGTCGCCGACTGCCTGCCGCTCGTCTACAACATCGTCGGCCGGGCCATGAACGGCCATCCCGACGTGGACGACGTCGTCCAGGAGACCATGATCCGCATGGTCGGCGGCCTGTCCGGCCTGCGCGACACCGGCGCCTTCCGCTCCTGGCTGGTCGCCGTCGCCATGAACGAGGTGCGCCGCAGCCGCAACGCCCGGCAGACCGGGCCCGTCCCCGACATCGAGGGCATGGCCCAGGTCGCCGACCCGGCCGGCGACTTCGTCGACCTCACCGTGCTGCGCCTGGGTCTGTCCGGCCAGCGCCGCGAGGTCACCGAGGCGACCCGCTGGCTGGACGACCGGGACCGTGACCTGCTCTCGCTCTGGTGGCTGGAGGCCGCAGGCCGGATCACCCGCACCGAGCTCGCCGAGGCGCTGGAACTCTCCCCGCAGCACACCGCCGTCCGGGTGCAGCGGATGAAGGAGCAGCTGGAGGTCGGCCGCACCGTCGTCCGGGCGCTCTCCGCCGAGCCGCCCTGCCCCTCCCTCGGCGAGCTCACCGCCGCCTGGGACGGCCGCCCAAGCGCGCTCTGGCGCAAGCGAATAGCCCGCCACCTGCGGGCCTGCCGAATCTGCGAGGGTGCGGGCCGCGGCCTCGTCCCCGCCGAGGGACTGCTCGCCGGCCTCGTCCTGGTGGTGCCGATGCACGGCTTCACGCTCGGCCCGGAGTTCTTCGCGGCCAAGTTCGCCGCCCTGCCCGGGCCGGGAGCGGCGGTCTCCTCCGCGCTGTCCCACGCCGGCTCCGCGGCCGTGCCGCCGGCGCCGTCCGGGGTGGGCGGCCGGGTGCTCGACCTGGTCGGGCCGCGCGGGACGCGGAGCCTGCGCCGGGCCGCCCGGCGCCGGGCCCGCCGCGCCCTCCAGGCCGCCGGGGCGGTCGCCGTCACCGCCGCCGTCCTCGGTGTCGTCCGCGGTCTCCCCGGCGAGGCCGCCCCGCCGCCGCCCGTCCCCTCGGTCTCCGCCGCGGGGCCGCAGACCGTCGTCCTCGACGTGCCGGCGCCCTCGCCGTCGCCGACCACGGCCCCGCCCAGCCCCTCCCCGTCGCCCTCGGCGAGCCCGAGCCCCACGCCGCGCAGCCCGGAACGGCAGCTCGTCGACCTGATCAACGCCGAGCGGGCCAAGCGCGGCTGCCGTGCGCTGCGCGTCGACGCCAAGCTGCACAGCGCCGCCCAGCGGCACTCCGAGGACATGTCGGCCCGCCGCTACTTCGACCACGACGACCCCTCCGGCCGCGGCCCGCAGAGCCGGATCGACGCGGCCGGCTACCAGTGGCGGGCCTGGGGCGAGAACATCGACCAGCGGCGCAAGGCCCCCGCCGACGTCTTCGACGACTGGATGGACGACGACTACCACCAGCAGAACATGCTCGACTGCCGCTACCTCGACGCCGGCGTCGGCACCGCCCCCGACCCGGCCGGCGGCCTGCTGTGGACCCTGGACGTCGGCACCCCGGCCTGATGACCCCCGGCGTCCGGCCCGGGGATCGTCAGCCGGGCCGGACGGAGGTCCAACCCCGCCGGTGCAGCCGCTCGATGCCGTCCAGCAGCAGGTCGAGGGCGAACTCGAACTCGAAGAGGTCGTCGCAGCCGGCGCCGACCACCGACCCCCCGTCGTGCGCGGCGCCCGCCGTGGCGATCGCCACGACGTGCGGGTAGCGGGCGGCCGCCTCGCGCAGCACCGCCGCCTGCACCTCCGGGTCGGCCGAGGGCGGGGGAGCGGGGAACAGCTCCTGGGTGAAGCCCCACACCCGGCCGCCCAGGGCGTGCATCGCGTGGTGGGTGAGGTCGGCCGAGAGGCCGCCGGCCAGGAACATCCCGATGACCGAGTCGAGGTGGCCGAGCGTGCCGGGCGTCGGCCCGGGCCGTGACTCCACCACCCGCGCGGCCCACGGGTGGCGCAGCAGCGCCTGCCGGGTGGCGAGGACCCGCCCGCGGACGGCGGACTTCCAGTCGGCGTCCTCGGCCGGGGCCCCGACCTCGCCGACGACGACGTCGACCATGCCGTCGAGCAGCTGCTCCTTGTTGGCCACGTGCTTGTAGAGCGCCATCGGGACGACCCCGAGCTCCTGGGCGAGGCTGCGCATGCTCAGCGCCTCGATGCCGGCCCGGTCCGCCAGCGCGACGGCGGTGCGCAGCACCCGGTCCCTGTTGAGCGGGGTCCGCCGACCGCCGTCCGTCTGCCGGCTCATCTCCGACCGCCTCTCCTCCGGGCGTCCGGGGCCGGACACCCCTTGACCGGTGTACGGCGTACACCCTACCGTTCCCAGCAGAGGTGTACGCCGTACACCTCCGTCGGTGCCGCGCTGCCGCGGACCCGGCCGTTCGTCGACCAAGGAGCCCCGGTGGAACCGTCGAGAACGCTCGCGAGGGCGGCAGGCCTCTGCTACTTCGCCACCCACATCACCTCGATCGGCGCACTCGCCCTCTACGGGCCCGTCCTGAACGACCCCGGCTACGTCCTCGGCGCGGGCCCGGACGGCCGGGTGCTGCTCGGCGCCCTGCTCGAAGTGCTGCTGGCCCTCGGCATCGTCGGCACCGCCGTCACGCTGTACCCGGTGACCCGGCGCCACAACGAGGCCGTCGCCGCCGGCTACGTGGGCCTGCGCGTCCTGGAGGCCGCCGTCATCGCGGTCGGCATCGTCGGCCTGCTCGCCGTGGTGACCCTGCGCCGGCACGGTGCGGACGGCGCCGACCCGGCCGCACTCGCCACCACCGCCCGGGCCCTGGTGGCCGTCCACGACTGGACGTTCCTGCTGGGCCCCAACTTCGTCTGCGGCGCCAACACCCTGCTGGCGGCGTACCTCATGTACCGCTCCCGCCTGGTGCCGCGCTTCGTCGCCGTGCTCGGCCTGATCGGCGGCCCGCTGATCTTCGCCTCCGCCGTCGCCGTGCTCTTCGGCGCCTACACCCAGGTCTCCACCTGGGGCGCCCTCGCCGCCGTCCCGGTCTTCGCCTGGGAGCTCTCCCTCGCCACCTGCCTGGTGACGCGCGGCTTCGCCCCGGCCGCCACCCCTGCCCCGGCCGTCGCCTGAACCACTGCTTTCCGGCCAATCACAGCCGGCCCAGCCCGTTCGGGAGCGGCCGCGGCCGATCGGACCGGCCCACGGCTCCCACCGGCGGGAATGCGGCGCCGGGCCGGCCGCCGGAGACCCGGGGCCGGAGATTCCCGATGCGGGACCGGTGCCGGTCCGGCGTCCGGGCGGCCCGGAACCGCCCGGTGGCGGCCCCGGGGATCCCGGCCGACGGCCGTGACGACGGGCGCGAACGTCCGCCCGTCGCGCGGTGCGGCCCCCATGGCCGATCCACGTCCACCGCCGACGACCTGCCGGGCGACTCGGCCGTCCCGGCTCCGGCGGAACGGGTGCACCGCAGTCCGTCCGGAGTCGTGCGCCGCGTCGGCGGCCCACCACCGTGCACCCCGCCAAATTCGGCGTGAACGCGTCAGGTGTTGAGGGGCGTCCTCCGGTTTCCGCCGCCACGGCGCCCGCACCCTGGTTAGTGTCCGCCCGGTACCGGCGCCCGCCGGTTCATCGGTTCGTGTGCAAGGGGGAGTGGAAATGGGCGCAGGACAGCGGGTGGCCGGCCTGACCGCCGCGGCGGTCATGGCGGCCGGTGTCGGCCTCGTCGGCTTCGCCGGCCCGGCGGCAGCCGTGTCGACCAGCTGCGACGTCGGCAACGTCTGCCTCTACGACGACTCGTACTTCAACGGCGGCAGCTGGATCCACGGCGCCAACGCGGGGACGTACAACCTCACCGGCTTCAACGACCGCACCTCCTCGTGGATCAACAACTCCTGGACCAGGGACGCCAAGTGGTTCTGGGGTGCGAACGCCACCGGCGGCAGCGAGTGCATGAACCCCAACTCCAGTAACGGATACGTCGGTTGGTACAACAACGACGAGGCCAGTTCCGTCCGCGTCTACACCGACGACCTCGCCTGCTGACCTGCCCGCACCTGGCGGTCCGGATCCTGCACCGCCGCGGGATCCGGACCGCGGCCGACTGAACCCCGAGGGGAACACAGCGTGTCCGTAGTGCAGTTCGAGGCCGTCGGCCGGACCTTCCGCTCGGGCGGCGCCGAGGTCCGCGCCCTCGCCGGCGTCGACCTGCGGGCGGCGCGGGGCGAACTGGTCGCCGTCATGGGTGCCAGCGGCTCCGGCAAGACGACGCTGCTGAGCATCGCCGGCGGTCTCGACCGCGCCGACAGCGGCACCGTCCGCGTCCTCGGCCAGGACCTGACACGGTGCTCCGAACGGCAGTTGGCCCGGATGCGGCTGACCGCCGTCGGCTTCGTCTTCCAGGAGCTCAACCTGCTGGCCGAGCTGACGCTGGAGGAGAACGTCGCGCTCCCGCTGGAGGGCGCGGGGGCCGGCCGGCAGGCCGCCCGCTCCGCCGCCCGGGCGGCCCTGGCCCGGGTCGGCCTCGACGGCACCGGCGGACGGTTCCCCGACCAGGTCTCCGGCGGCCAGCAGCAGCGGGTGGCGATCGCCCGCGCCGTCGTCGGCGACCGGCGCCTCGTGCTGGCGGACGAGCCCACCGGGTCGCTGGACTCGGAGACCGGCGTCGAGATCATGAAACTCCTGCGGGAGCTCTGCGACAACGGCACCACCGTCCTGCTCAGCACGCACAACCCGGCCAACGCCGACTTCGCGGACCGCGTCGTGCACCTGCGGGACGGTGCGCTCGACCGGATCGAGGAACGGGCCGCGCCCACGGGCCGCGAGGACGCCCGGTGAACCACCGTCACCTCCCGGTCGACCTCCGGCTCGCCCGGTCGGTCGTCATCGGCACGGGCCGCCGGCGCGCGATGCTCCTCCTGCTCTTCGCCGTCCCCGTCCTGCTCGCCACCGCCGCCGCGTCCGTGGTGGACACGCTCAACCTCTCGCCGCAGCAGCTCGCGACCGCGGCCATGGCCCGGGCCGACCTCCAGGTCGACCGGACGGAGCCGGGCCCGGCCCCCGCCGACCTGGCCGCCCTCGTCGGGCCGCTGCCCACCGGCACCGCCGCCGTCCCCTACTACCGGGCACCCGAGGTCCCGGTCGTCCTCGGCGGTCTCACCGGGTACGCCGCCTACCGGGAGAGCGACTGGACGGCGGCGGCCACGCGCGGCTGGCTGCGGGCCACGGCCGGGCGGCTGCCGGCCGGCCCGGCCGAGGCCGCCCTCTCCGGCCGTCTCGCCGCCGGGCACCACCTGGGCATCGGCGACACCCTGCGCTTCCGCGGCTCGGCCACCCCGGCCGTCGTGGTCGGCCTGGTCGAGGACCCGACCGCCCACGACGCCGAGTTCGTCGCGGGCGGGCCCGGCCTGTTCGAGACCTGGTCCGACCCGGCCCACCCCGCGGAATCCGGCGTCACCCGCGGCTGGCTGGTGACCGGCCCCGACGCGGCACGCCTGATCGGCCCGCGGGCGGCGCAGCTGCACCTCGCCGTCCGGACCAGGCCGCAGGTCGCCTCGGCCGCCCGGACCCTGCTCGCGGCCCAGCCCGGACTCGTCGCCCTCCCCGGGCTCCTCCTCGTGCTGGCCGGCTCCGCCGCGGCCTTCGGCATCCGGATGCGCCGCCTCCAGCGGCAGTTCGGCCTGCTGTCCGCCGTCGGCTTCGACGGTGCGCGGCTCGTCCGGCTGGCCCGGGCCGCGGGCCTGCTGGCGGCCGCCGTCGGGGGATCCCTCGGCGTCCTCCTCGGAACGGCCCTCGGCGCGGCCCTCCGACCGACGGTCCGCGCGGCCGTCCACCGCGACCTGGCACCGGTCGACCTCACGTCACTGCGCCCGCTGCTCCTGCTGGTGGCGACCGTGCTGTGCGGTGCGCTCGGCGTCTGGCTGCCCGCGCGGCTCGCGGCCGGGCACACCGTCCGCCGCCGGCTCAGCCGTGTCCCCGTCGACACCGCGGGCCGGCGCCGCCGGCGGTCTGCGGCGGTCTGCGGCGCGCTGGCGGCAGTCGCGATCACCGGCGGGGCGGTCGCCGGGTCCAGCACCCCCGGCGTGGCCGGCGGCCTCGCCCTCCTCGCGGCGACCCTGCTGGTGGTGCCCGACCTCCTGGTGCTGCTCGGCCGGGCCGCCGCACCGCTCGGACCGGGCCCGCGGTTCGGCCTCCGCGACCTCGCCAGGGACCGGCGGCGCCCGGCCGCGGCGGTCGTCTTCGGCGTGGTCACCGTCGCCTTCGCCGCCTCCACCGCCGTCTTCGTCGGCAGCAACACGGCCAGGGACGCCCGCGAGTACGCCGGTTCGCGGCACCCCGGGCAGATCGAGGTGGTGCTGCGGGACGCCCCGCCGTCCGACGCCGTCGAGGCCGCGGTGCGCCGGACCGTCGGCGCCCGGGCCTCCGTCGTCCAGGTCCGGGGCGTGTACGCCGCGGACCGACCCGCCGCCGACGCGCCGTCACGACTCGCCCTGCCGAAGGTCGCCCTCCTCGCGCGGTCGGCGCAGGCCGCGAATCCCCACGGCACCCTGCAGATCGTGGAGACGGAGGCCGACTTCCGTGCGCTCGCCCTGCGGGACCGGACGGCCGACGAGGCGGCCGCCCTGACGGCGGGGAAGGTCGTGGTGTTCGACCCCGGCTTCGTCCGGGACGGGAGCGCCGTGCTGGCCTTCGAACCGACGCCGGGTGCGGCGGGCCGGCCGCCGCTCACCGTCGCGGCCCGCCCGGGCGCGGCCGTGGACCGGACCACGCGCAACCGTGCCGCGGGTGTCCTCACCGGCGCGGCCGCCCGGGGCCTCGGCCTGTTCCCCGTCACGACGACCTACCTGGTCACCCCGGAGGAGGCGCTGCCCCCGGGCATCGAGCGCCGGCTCGGCACGGCCCTCGAACCCCTCGGGATCCCCGCCACCGCCCTCCGGATCGAACCGCCGCACACCCGGTCCGTCCCGGCCCGGTGGAACGTCATGACGGCGATCGCGGGTGCGGCCGTCCTGGTCGCGACCCTGCTCGCGGTCTCCGCCTCCACCCAGGAACTGCGGCCCCGGCTGCGACTGCTCCACGTCATCGGCTTCGGTGGCCGCACCCAGCGGCTGGTCTCCGCGACGCAGGCCACCGCGATCACCTCGCTCTCGCTCGGCTGCGGACTCCTCACCGGCCTCGTCCTGGCCGGCGCCCAGCTCTGGCCGAAGGGCACCGCCCTCGTCGTCCCCTGGGCGTCCCTCACCGCCGCGACCGCCGGCCTGATCACCGCCGCCGCACTCGCCGGCTACCTCGTCCCACCCGCCGCCACCCGCACCCGCAGCCGATCCACCGGCTGAGCGCCCACAACGACGAAGGCCCCGACCGGGAACCGGTCGGGGCCTTTCGTCCGCCCTGGCGGGCAGAGGCGGAGGATACGAGATTCGAACTCGTGAGGGGCTGCCCCCAACACGCTTTCCAATTCTCCCGGACGTTGTCCGACGAGGTCCGTACAGGTTCTGACCTGGGGCAGTGCGGTTCGCGGCCAGGGTGTCGGACGTGGTTGAACCGGGGTGAATGAGACCAGGACCGAGACCGGGCCCGACCGTGCTCCGCGGCGGCTGGGATGCGCCGACGCTCTGCAGGGCCGACTTCTTGGTGATGTCGACTTGCAGGGAGGTACGTGACCGGAGGCGTAAAGCGCCGCGGTCGGGCGTAATGGAAGGACCGGACCGGTGAATCGGACCGGAGTGCCAGGGGTGATCCAGCCCGTGCGGTTGCACGCGACGGCGGTGGGCAGGGACGGTGAGCGGAGGCCCGCCATGGCAAGGCCGGAGCGGTCGGCGGGGTTCGGCGCGCGTGCGCTGGGCGCGCTGCTCGATCAGGCCCGCGAGCTTCCGCCCCGGTCGATCGCACCGCTGGTCGCCGATGCGGTGAACGGGTTCGGTGGCCGTGGTCCGGCGATCCTGCTGCAGGACTACGGCCAGCTGGTGCTGGTGCCGCTGCCGGGGCTGGCCGTCGGGGAGCCGGTGCCGATCGACGGCTCTCCTGAAGGGGCGGCTTTCCTGCGCGGTGTCCCGGTCGAGGAGCCGCGGGCCGACGGGGTGCGGATGTGCCTGCCGTTGCTGGACGGCGGTGACGAGGTCGGGGTGCTGGCCCTCACGCTGGACACCGTCGATGAGGACGACCGGCGGCTGCTGCGGCGTTTCGCTGCCCTGGTCGCGGATCTGCTGATCACCAAGAGCGGCTACACCGACCGGATCTTCCAGGCCCGGCGTCTGGAACCGATGAGTGTGGCGGCGGAGATCCAGTGGTCCTTGCTGCCGCCGCTGGCGATGACCGTTCCCCGGGTCGCGGTGGCGGGCATCCTCGAACCTGCGTACCAGGTGGCCGGGGACAGCTTCGACTACGCGCTCAACGACGACCTCCTGCACGTGGCCACGATCGATGCCATGGGTCACGGGCTGGACGCCGCCACGATGGCGACTGTTGCCATCGGTGCGTACCGGCACGCCAGACGCGCCGACATCGGGCTGGCCGAGATCTACGCGTTCATGGACCGGGCCATCGCCGAGCAGTTCGGGCCGGACCACTTCGTCACCGCGCAGATGATGCGGCTGGACACCGCCACCGGCCACCTGCAGTGGGTCAACGCCGGCCATCCCATGCCGTTGCTGATCCGCGATCACGTCGTCGTCGAGCGGCTGGAGAGCGCGACCACCCTGCCGGTGGGGTTCGGCGGCGAGGAACCGGTGATCAGCGAGCGGCTGCTGCGGCACGGTGACCGGGTCCTGTGCTTCACCGACGGCCTGGTCGAGGAGCGTGAGGCCGGCGGGGAGCAGTTCGGGGAGGAACAGCTCATCGAGTGGGTCAACCGCGTCGAGCGTTCGCAGGACGGGGTGCGGGCCGTGGTGCGGGCACTCTCCCATGTTCTGAAGGAGAAGCGGGGCGGGTTCACGAGTGATGACGCCACCCTGTTCCTGATCGAGTGGCGCTGAGACACCGGCACCCCACCGCGGCTTTCGAGGTGCCGGGCCGCTCTCATCCGATCAGGAGTTCGACTGCCGGGGTGTGGTTTCCGGTCGCTGAGGCTCTGGCCATCGCCGAGGTGGCCATGGCCGGAAGGGAGCCGGGCGGCACCACCAGGAGCAGGAAGTGGTCCTGGAAGCCCCGCGTGACGCTGATCGTCGCGTCGCTGCCGGTGAACCAGTTGATCCTGATCGCCAGGCCGTTCACCGTGACAGACCCGGGCACGCCGTTCCAGGCGGAGATGTCGAGGCCGACCCGGACGATGCGTCCGAGGTGGGCGCCGAGCGCGGTGATCAGGTCCGGCAGCTCGGCGAGGACGTTGTCCGAGCGGGGCCACCAGGCCCCGTCGAAGACACCCTCCCGCGACATGGTCGGTTCCAGTGCCAGGCGCGGCAGCAGCGGGGCATCGGGCACCGACCACGGCTCGGGGGACACAGGGAGGGGGATCGGCATCACGAGGGGCCGCCCGTCCGGTCCGCGAAGGACCAATTCTTGACCCAGGGCGACGTCGGCGCTGATGCCGGTGTGCGGAATGTCCTTGGTTGGCTTCCACCGTACTCCGCGGCGCTCTTCCCCGGGGCCGCCCGCCACGGGAGCGGCCCCGGAGTTCATCCGGGCCACCCCGTGTTCCGGTACCCGTTCTCGACTCCGTGAAGCTGTGGTCACGGGACGACGAAGGCCCGGACCGCATGGTGCGGTCCGGGCCTTCGAGAAGGCGGAGGATACGAGATTCGAACTCGTGAGGGGTTGCCCCCAACACGCTTTCCAATTCTCCGGTGCGGTGTCTGCACCTGTCCATTCGCGCCCTGACCTGCGGTGTTCGGAGCGTTCTCCCCGCCGACTCGACCGTGGGTGGACAGCGACGAACGAGACGGAAACTGACTGGGTGTTTCACCCGTAGGCGGGTCAATTGATCCCGGTTTCCGGGGCTCCTGGGCTGCTGGCGTTCGGTGACGCTTGGGGCTCTGTGTGGCGGGAGGGGCGCCGTTGCACGAATGTCCGCCGGAACTGTGCGCTTCCTCCTGTCTCATCCCTGGATGCCGGGCCTGAGTGTGTTGTCTCTCGATTACCGCGAGCCCTGGGCAGAGCGACGATCCCGCAGTATGCCGTCGTCATGACGGAACGTCGACCGTATCCGAGCGACCTGTCCGATGCCCGCTGGGCCCTGGTCGAGCCCACCCTCACCGCCTGGCGCCGGGCCCGGACCGAACGCGCCCTCGCGTTCGGCCGACCACCCGAGCACGACCTGCGCGACCTGCTGGACGCCATCCTCTACGTCGACCGCACCGGCATCCCCTGGCGCTACCTCCCGCACGACTACCCGCCCTGGGAAACCGTCTACGCCTACTTCGCCCGATGGCAGAAGGAGGGAGTATTCGAGCAGCTCAACGGCCTACTCCGACGCCTTGTCCGCACCGCCGAGGGCCGCGATCCCGAGCCGACGGCCTGCATCATCGACTCGCAGAGCATCAAGACCTCCACGAACGTCCCCCTCGCAGGCCAGGGCGCCGATGTCGGGAAGCGGATCGTCGGCAGGAAACGCAACATCGTGGTCGACACGATCGGCCTGCTGCTCGTGGTGCTGGTCACCGCCGCGAGCGTCCAGGACAACGCCGCCGGCCGACAGCTGCTGACCGCGGTCGCGGCCGAGCACTCCACCATCGGCAAGGCCTGGGCCGACATGGGCTACAAGAACGCCGTCGTCGAACACGCCGCCACCCTGGGCATCGACCTCGAGATCGTCCGCCGCGACCCCACGACCAGGGGATTCGTCGTCCAACCCCGCCACTGGGTCGTCGAGCGCACCTTCGGCTGGCTCATGAACCACCGCCGCCTCGCCCGCGACTACGAAGCACTCCCGGCCCGCTCCGAAGCCATGGTCCACGTCGCCATGATCAACCTCATGACCCGCCGCCTCACCGGCGAGACCACCCCGACCTGGCGCGGCACCTGACGTCCAAAGTCAGGGACGAAACGCCCAGTGAGACGGCCGATCCGCATTGGAGGCCGGTCCCTTGGTGGTTGTCAACCACACGAGAGGTGGCGTCGGTGCTGCCGGTAGCCTGCTGCGGAGCGAAGGGGTGAGACGTGGAGCAGGTTGTTCGCGAGGTGGCCGCAGAGGGGGGATCTGCCTCCTACACCGTGGGGGAGCTGCGGGACCTGGTCGGTGCTGGGCGTACCAGCCGGCAGGTCGCCGAGAAGATCTCCAACCTCCTCCACAGGTATGGCCTGCGGCACCTACCGTCCACGATTCCCGCCGACCAGAACCGTACGGTTCTGGTGTTCGACCCGGAGCAGGCTAAGGGCATCTTGATCCAATGGGTTCTTGAGGCCGAATCGACGGATATGCGTAAGGCGCAGGGCGCCGTGGTGGCGCTGTCGTACCTGCTGAGACACGGCTAGAGGTACACCTTCCCCTCCTCCTGCTGGTCGCGAGCCGTGTCGTTGTTGGCCATCCAGGTGTCAAAGCTGCAGCCAGTCCCAATGGGTCTGGCCCACAGCTGGTCCATGGGGGTTAGGTTCGTTGACACCGGTTCATTGCACGCAGCTCTCCTAACACGATCACATGGCCGGCTGTGCCGATGGGATCGGTCAGTCGCCGAATAACCTTCCTCTGACCTGAACTTGGGCGTGGGCTTCCAGGTCGGTCGTGCTTCGACCGAGGGCGACACGGTAAGCGCCGTCAGCGATGCGCCACTGGCCGGCGCCACCGTCGAAGTGAGCGAGCAGACGGGGGTCCGCCGTCAGCTCTACGCGCTGCGACTGCCCGGGGGCGAGCTGGACCCGTGCGAAGCCCATCAGCCGAAACAGAGCCTTCTCGGCGACGCCGGTGAGGTAGAGCTGGGGAACGTCCGCGCCCTCCCTGGCACCAGTGTTGGTGACGGTGACGTTCATGGTGACGGTGTCGCCGCCGCTGACCTCGGCATCGGTGTAGGCGAAGCTGGTGTATGTCAGGCCATATCCAAAGGGGAACAGCGGCTTGGCGCCGGTCTTGGCGTACCAGCGGTAGCCGACATCGGATCCCTCGCGGTAGCTGATGGTGGTGGGCGTGCCCCAAGGAGCTCCCAGGCCAGAAAGGTCAGGGCGGGGGGTGTCTCTCAGGTCGGCGGGGAAAGTGATCGGAAGGCGACCCGAGGGGTTGATCACGCCAGTGAGCATTTCTGCTATGGCTAGGCCGCCGGCTTGGCCCGGGTACCACGCTTCGACGACGCCCGCGACCTCATCCAGCCACGGCATCGCAATGGGTGAGCCATTCTCCAGTACGACGACAGTCTCGGGGTTGGCCGCGGCAATCGCCTCGATGACTGAGTCCTGCCCCCACGGTAGGGCGAGGTCGGGTAGGTCGAAGCCTTCGCTCTCGACGCGGATGCCGAAGACGACGACGATGTCACTACGGCGGGCCAGGGCGGCGGCGTCGGCGGGGTTCGTGCCGGGGTCATATTCGATGGTCGCGTCGGGCAGCAGCTTGCGCAGTTCGTCCAGCGGGGAGGACGGCAGCAGGAACAGGCTGCGGGCGCTGCCCATGATGCCGGGGCCGCCGAGGTTGATGCTGGCTGCGTAGCCGCCGGGTGGGACGACGGCGCTGGAGCCGGTGCCGGTGAGCACACCGAGGTGGGCGTAGCCGCCGATCACGGCGATGCGCGCGGCGGATTCGGCGGGAATCGGCAGGATGCCGTTGTTCTTGAGCAGGACGATGCCCTGGCGGGCGGTCTCCAGGGCGATGTGATGGTGGAGGTCCATGTCGACTGCGGGCGTCGGCCCCCAGGTGTCGGCGCCGACCGCGTAGATCGAGCGCAGAATGCGGCGGACCATGTCCGACAGCCGTTCCCTGGGAAGTCGGCCCTCCTGGTAGGCGGTCTGGAGGGTATGGGTGAACCACTCCTGCCCCCACATCATGGTGTCGATCTGGGCTCCGGACTCCTGGTCCAGGCCGTGCAGCGCGCATTCCCAGCCGGTGGTGCCGCCCCAGTCGGACATCACCCAGCCCGCATACCCCCAGGCGTCCTTGAGGATGTCGTTGAGCAGGAGTTGGTTGTCGCCGGCGTAGACACCGTTGATCTTGTTGTAGCCGGACATGACCGCCCCCGGCTGCGCGCGCTCGATCGCGATCTGGAAGGCGAGCAGGTCCGACTCGCGGTGAGCGTCCGGGTCGATGACTGCGTCCAGCCAGTGCCGGTTGGTCTCGTTGCAGTTGAGCGAGAAGTGCTTGACCGTCGAGATCACGCCTTCGGCCTGTGTACCCGCCACGGCCTCGGCGGCGAGGACGGCGCTGTGCCAGGGATCCTCGGACAGGTACTCGAAGTTGCGGCCGTTGCGCGGGTCGCGCACCAGGTTCATGCCGCCGCCCAGGAGCACGTTGAAGCCGCGTTCTCGGGCCTCGCGTCCCAGCATCCTGCCGGCCTCGCGTGCCAGGACAGGATTGAAGCTCGCACCGGTAGCCAAAGCCGCAGGCAACGCGGTGGCTGTGTCCCCCGGGCGGTAGCCGGGATTGGTGATGCCTAGGCTTGCGTCCGACATCCGCAACGCTGGCACCCCCAAGCGCGGAACGCCGGGCACATAGCCCACGCTCATCGCCATGTCCGGCGGGATGCGCTTGTCATGCGTGGGCATCTCCGTCGTCACGCCGATCACGCTGACTACTAAGGACAGTCGCTCAGCGTTCGTCATCTGCGACTCGATCGCACGAGCCTGCTTGTCAGCACCGGAGTCAACGGGCACAGTCGGACTCCTCATCGCTCGAACTCCGGGATCTATTCTTCCACGCAGCCTGCCGACCGTCGCGGCTACCCATCTAGGTGAATCGGCGAGCGGCAGTCAGAATGATCTCCTGGGCTATCTCCAGCAGATGAGGCTGCAGGTAGGCGGGACGAACGCGCCACGGAGATCGAGCTGGCGTTCCCCAGCGGAGAGTGGATCGATCACCCGAGCAGACACGGGAAGGCTAATCTCCTCGTGGAGTCTTTGCCAATTATTGAACCAGCCTCCTATCGTCACGCACAGTACAAACCGATTCGGCACGTGGCAGGAGTTGTGGCTATCTTTCAGGACTGCCACGCTAGAAGACTGGTCACCCATAACCCCATGTCACCAGAACATGTGGTGCCCCTCCCCCGGCTAGCTCCCTGCGCGGTTGCAGACCTGCGGCAGCGGAACGAAAATTGAACCCGCAAGGCCCCATAAGATAGGGCGTGTGAAATGAATATTGGCCACGCTCAAGTCACCGTCCGGCGAATGGTTCAGGCTATATCTCAGGGATACTGGAAGCCGACATCTGCCGCTTTCTATCTCTATGAGCATGCGGTGGAACTTGACGACATATCGGGTGATTCGCCAGACGGCGATGATCTCGCCGAGCATTTAATCGAGATCTTCGTCACAAGCATCTGCATTGCAGATCAATACAGCGTTGCGCTAAATGGCGCATACAGGGCCTCGGGGATGAATGCAAGCATTGAAGCAGAGTTCGAGCAGCGCAAAAATGGACCCGATATTGATCTTGCCGGAGCCATCAAGGAAGTTAAGCGACTCACGTCGGAAGTGGCTCGAATTATCACTTTCTATGAACTTGACAGACTTCCGACAAATCCAGGTAAATTCCGCTCCCTGGCCGATGCGATCCCGGTGCTCCACGCCGCAATAATACAGTCATTCACCAAGATTGATATGCCATTCGAGCAGGCTTTTTTTAAGAAGCTAGATAATGCAACTGATTCTCAGAGGTTCGATCGCTACTTCGACCCGGGTACGGCTCCCTGCCTCGACGCTTTCCTGAGAATTAAGGACAGGTCTCAATGCATTTTTGCATCCCAGTCGCGCATCTGGGGTGCGCCGACCTACGTGCCGACTGAGTCTCTCCAGGAAAACCTAAGCTCGTCTCTCCCATTCCTTACATCTTTTGTCCGGGTTGCGCAAAGGGAGCACTTGGATGGATTCCTTTTCGCCTTTCCAGTAGGTGTATTTCTGGGCGACATACCTTCACTGTCCAGGTTGATCAAGACGCTAGTGGTATTCTTGATGGCAAACGATCCGGCCGGCCCTCGCCCCTTCTCTCGCGACGAGGCCACTAGTGAAGGCTGGCATTTCTCGTTTGACAATGAAGATTTCTTTATTAACGTATTCTCGCCCTGCTATGGATACACGCACAGTCGCTATACTCACGGCATTAATGACTGGATATTTGTCCTCTTGCAGCCAAACTCATCCTTCCATCACAAAATGCCTCGCGATAGGGCGAGTGCTAATATTCAGCAGATTCGCGACGCGTTCCAAAACGTCTACCAAGGATATGAACATCAGAATCTAGAGGCGCATAGGTTTGTGCTTCCGGAAAATCATGCCGACCCTCCGGTTGCATGGTACGACGCGCCCGAATTCGTAGAAAAAGTGGGAGGGTATGTCACGCCTCCCAGTAGCGAAGGATAGAAATTATAAACCTGTCACCTCTTATTCAAGTGCTGTAGTTATCTGCTTCATGGAATGCGCTACGATGACTGCGCCGGCATCGGCCAATCTATTTTCCTTGCCCGGCTTGTTGGCGTAACTGATAGTTTCGACCCCTGCGGCACGGCCAGCCTCGACATCGCGCGCAGAGTCACCAATAAAAATGGAGTCAGCGGGAATGCTGGGTGCGGCCTCCATGGCGTCAAGTAGGAGGCGCGGACTAGGCTTCATGGAAGAGGGCTCACCCGGCACGCGGCCGAATACGCCATCTACCTGCCGGGTGAGGCCCCGGGCTGATAGGTATGCCTCGATTGCGATGCCGGAATTATTGCTAACAATCGAGACCTGGCGCCCTGTTCGGATGCAGGCATGAATGAGCATATCTCCGTGGGGGTTCGGCTTGCCCATGAGTGCAGCTTGCTTTTCAAGGTTGGCCAATGTGGCGTCAACTTTTGCAGTGATTTCAGGCCGGGCGCTGGCGATTTGAGCAAATAGGGCTAGCGGATCGGTCTCGGTTTCGAGTCTGCTGGGCAGCAGCTCGCCTTCGGCAAGTAGGTCATTGAATAGGCGTCGGGCCACTTCCGGGGCGGGAAATCCAGCGAAGATCGATCAGAGTGGACCGTTGAAATCGAGCAGAATGTGCCTGGCTGGCCGGAGAACATCAGTGAGCGATCGGGAATCCGTAGTCACGGCTGACGCTCGTAAGCAATCGTGGACCACACGCTGTCGACCACGTCTGGGCCTGCTGAACGTACTGCGAACCGAGAGAGGGCCTTCGCCCTGAGAGGTGGACACGCTGATACTGGATCTGCTTGATCCGGAGGAAGCGAGAACAGCGCCGATGGCGATGAAGGACTACTCGGACG
>NZ_JOAI01000034.1 GCF_000717715.1 Streptomyces sp. NRRL B-24484
TCTCGCTTCTGTGTGTCCGACATGCCCGGACGACCCAACCTCGCCATGCGCCACATCCTCCGTCACCTGGGATGTTGCGCTGACGGGTTGAGTTCACCCCGGCGGCCCTGAGGATCTCGTTGGCCCGCCTCAACTCGGCATTCTCTTTCCGGAGTTGCTTCAGCTCATCCAGCTCGGAGCCGGTCAGGCGGTCGTCGCGCTCGCCGGCGTCGGCCTCGGCCTCGGCCTGGCGGACCCACGACCGCAGGGCCTCCTTGTGGATACCGAGGTCCCGGGCGACATGCGCCACCGGGCGGCCGGTGGAACGGACCTCGCGGACGGCGCGCCCGTGGAGTTCATCAAGGCACTTACGTGGTGCTGGCACTGCAGGTGGTTCTCCTTGCGCCCGGATCGTAACCCAGGCTTCAAGGACTCCACGAAGATCAGTGCAGCTCAAGAGACAGCGGGATGCTGCTCGCCTCGCCCCCGACATGGGCCGCCGGGAGACGGTCTACGAGACTCAGGACGAGTTGGAATGGCGCGCTCACATCGACCGCCTCCGGGCGACGGACAAGTGCATCGACCGGACGTTGGCCCGCCTGGACACCTTCTGTGGACGACTGATGCAGCCGACCACCTACCGGCTGAGCGTGTTCGTCACGAATCCGGTGTCGGACCACGTCGAGACCGCCCCTGACAGTTGATCTTGTGGCGGACTTTCGCCCGGTGAGAGCTTGGGCAAATGGCGATAGTGCTGACGGTGCCATTGCCCCAGACGGTGGTGTTCATCATCATCCGGCCGTCCAGGGACGCCACCGTGAACTCCGGAAACGAAGCGCGTGGTGAAGAGCGTTGCGAACCCGCTCCTCAGCAGGTCCACTTCACTCCCCACCAGACCGTACAGACCCTCCGGTGGTCGGGGCCCAGGGTGGCCAAGTCCGCCCTCGGCCGGCTCGGTTCCCCGTCCCCGGATCCACTGCTCTCAGCGGTGCTCGGGGTTCTCGAAGCCGGAGCGGCAGCCGGCGTCCCACTCGGAGCGCTGGTTGCCGTGGGCCGGGATGCCGCCGGCGTCCTTGAGCATCCGGGCCAGGTGCATCAGGTTCCAGGTCATGAAGGTGGTGTTCCGGTTGGTGAAGTCGTTCTCCGGCCCGCCGGAGCCCTCGTCGAGGTAGGACGGGCCGGGGCCGGCCGGGCCGACCCAGCCGGCGTCGGCCTGCGGCGGGAGCGCGTAGCCGAGGTGCTGCAGGCTGTAGAGGACGTTCATCGCGCAGTGCTTGGCGCCGTCCTCGTTCCCGGTGATCAGGCAGCCGCCGACCCGCCCGTAGTACGCGTACTGGCCCCGGTCGTTCAGCAGCGACGAGCAGGCGTACAGCCGCTCGATGACCTTCTTCATGACGGAGGAGTTGTCGCCGAGCCACACCGGGCCGCACAGCACCAGGATGTCGGCGGACATCACCTGGGAGTAGAGCACCGGCCACTGGTCGGTCTCCCAGCCGTGCTCGGTCATGTCCGGCCAGACGCCGGTGGCGATGTCGTGGTCGACGGCGCGCAGCAGCTCGGTCGTCACGCCCTGGCGTTCCATGATCCCGCGGCTGATGTCGATCAGACCCTGGGTGTGGCTGCGCTCCGGGGAGCGCTTGAGGGTGCAGTTCACGAAGAGGGCCCGCAGGTCCTCGTAGTGGGCGACGCCGTCGGAGTTGGTCATGGCGGTCAGCAGAGCACACGCGCAGCGACCGGCCGAGCACCCTCCGCCGTCCGGGTGGCGGGGCGCGTCGCCCGGGCCGCGCGCCGGCCGGCCCGGGAACAGATCCGGTCCGCGCGCGGTTGTGCGCTCTGGTGCACACTGTGCGCCGCGGTACCGAAGCCGTACGACAGAACGCCCCGAAGGGACCCTCCGTTGAGCCTGTACGACATCCCCCTGCGCACCCTCGCCGGTGAGCCGACCTCGCTCGCCGACCACAAGGGCAAGGCGCTGCTGCTGGTCAACGTCGCCTCGAAGTGCGGCCTGACCCCGCAGTACGCCGGGCTGGAGCGGCTGCAGCAGCGCTACGCCGACCGCGGCTTCACGGTGCTCGGCTTCCCGTGCAACCAGTTCCTGGGCCAGGAGCCGGGCAGCGCCGAGGAGATCCAGACCTTCTGCTCGACCACTTATGGGGTCTCCTTCCCGCTGTTCGAGAAGATCGACGTGAACGGCGAGGACCGGCACCCGCTCTTCGCCCGCCTGACCGAGGTGGCGGACGCCGAGGGAACCGCCGGCGACGTGCAGTGGAACTTCGAGAAGTTCCTGCTGTCCGCGGACGGCGCGGTGGTCGGCCGGTTCCGTCCCCGCACCGCGCCCGAGGCGGACGAGGTCGTGGCCGCCATCGAGGCGCAGCTGCCCGCCTGACGCGCACGGCCGTTCACCGGACGCCCGGCCGCTCCCACCCCCGAGGGGAGCGCCCGGGCGTCCGTCGTTCCGGCCGCAGGAGCGACCGGCGGGCGGTCGGGACGGCTCAGCAGCCGTTGAGCACCGAGGTGAGCGCCGACTTCTCGGCGC
The DNA here is from genome assembly GCF_000717715.1 of Streptomyces sp. NRRL B-24484. Taxonomy (GTDB): domain Bacteria; phylum Actinomycetota; class Actinomycetes; order Streptomycetales; family Streptomycetaceae; genus Kitasatospora. Next base: position 2,516 of record NZ_JOAI01000034.1, read on the forward strand.
TGTCGACGGACAGGCCGTAGTAGTACTTCACCTGCACCCAGGCGCGGACGTAGGTGCAGCGGTAGGAGGCCTGCGGCAGCCAGGTCGACGGGTCCTGGTCGCCCTTGGAGCGGTTGGAGCTCGCGGAGACGGCGATCAGCTGGGGGCGGGTGAGGTCGTTGGCGAGGTTCTGGCGCTGGGCGGTCGTCCAGGCCCACGCACCGGAGCGCCAGGCCTCGGCGAGCGGCACCAGGTGGTCGATGTCGAAGCTGGACGCGCTGGTGGTCACCACGTTGTCGTAGGCGGAGGTCCAGGTGCCGCCGGTGGCGGCGCAGGCGGAGTCGGTGGTGACGCCGACGCCGTCCCTCTTCAGCACCGTCTCGCGGGTGTTGCAGGTGCCGGAGATGGTGATCCAGTGCGGGAAGAGGTTCCGGTCGTAGGTGGACTCGTGGGACTCGGCGGCGACCGTGAGGCTCGCCAGGTAGGTCTTCGCGGTGCTGGTGGAGACGGGGGTGGGCAGTGCGGCCTCGGCGGTGCCGGCACTGGTCATCAGGGCCGTGGCGGCGAGGGCGGCGGCGCCGAGCGCGGCGGCGGTGCGGCGCAGCGGACGTATCGAGCGCATGCGTGACTCCAGGGGACGGGAAGCGCGAAGAGCACCCGGACGGACTGGTTCCGGGCGCTCAACAAGCTTGCTGCTCCTGGGGTTTACGCGAGTAGACCGCGGAGGTTAATTCTTTGCGGCGGGCGTGCACACCGGGCGTACACGCCCCCGCTACGATCTGATGGACGGTCAGCAGCGGCCCGTCCGGGCCGGGGTCAGGCGCCGCCGTTGCCCTCGTGGGCGGGCAGCAGTTTGGCCAGTGCGTCCTCGCCGCGGTACCCCTCCCCCACCCCCTCGACGATGATCAGGTCGGCGGTGGAGTGGTCGGTGCGCAGGGCGATGATCTCCCGGTAGACGGGCGAGTCGTACCAGGCGTGGGCGCGCTCGCCGTCCGGGAAGGCGATGACGATGGTGTCGCCGGACCACTCCCCCTCCAGCACCCGGTAGGCGCCGCCGTGGACGACGAAGTGGCCGCCGTAGGGCTCCAGGGTGGCGTCGATCCGGCGCAGGTACTCGACGATGTCCGGGCCGAAGTCGATGGCGCGCATCCGGGCGATGGCGAAGGCGGTCATGGGTGGTCCCCCTCTGGTGCGGTGCCGGGCCCGCCGGTCGGCCGCCCGTTGACTCCACCGTAGACAAGGGGAGTTGACGCCGCATCGGTCATTCATCGGTCACCCGGGGAGCCGTGCCACCGAAGCTGCCGCGACGGCGGGCTCCGTCGGCTCGGTGGGCACGATCGGCACCGGCAGCGGGTCGGCTCCGAGGATCGCAGCGGCCACCGGCCCGGCCGACCGGGCCACGTCCGCCACGAAAAGCCCTCGCCCGATCCCGAGTTCGCGCAGTGCCCGGCCGTGGTCGGCGGCCACCACCAGACCCGCGCCGAGGAGCAGCACCCCCTAGCCCGCCAGGAACGGCCGCCGGGCCGCGCAGGGCAGTTCCGCGACGAACGCGCGCAACCGGGCGCAGTGGAAGGGGACGTGCCGCTCCTCGTCCGCCAGGATGCGCCGGGCGACCTCGGCGGTCAGCGGATCGCCGGAGCCGTCGCGCAGCGCCCGGTAGTAGCGCAGGGCCACGACCTCCGCGACCATCAGGAGCAGCAGCTCGCCGCGGAGCCCCGCCGAGCGGCGCATGCGCGCGAACACCGTGTCGCTCCAGTGCCCGGCCGAGGCCGTCGCCCCACCCGCCTCCAGCAGCCGGGCGAGCAGCCGGGCGTGGTTGTGCTCCTCGTCCTCGAACAGCCGCACGGCTGCGGCATAGTACGGGTCGCCGGCGGCGTCCGCCTTGGCGAACAGGTCCGCGCCGTCGCCGTCCTCGCCGAGCCGGAAGCGCCGGATGCTCGCCCGCACCGCCGGCGACAGACGCGCACCCGACTCCCAACCGATGTCGGGTCCGGCGGCACGGTGGTCCCGCTCGGCCTCGAAGTGCCGTTCCCACGCGGCGAACTCTGCTGCGGCCACGACGATCCCCTCCCCCGCCCGCCCCGCCGACCGGGGCGGCTCCCCCTGGACCGGGGAGGACGCGCCCGGGCGGTCGCCCCTTTCCCCGCGATGCCGTTCCCCGCGGCGCGGGCGACCGGCGAGCAACCGGCCGACGCGCGGGCAACCGGTGCTCAATCGGGCCGGCCGTGGCACGATCTTCGAAGTCGACGGGTACGCACAGGGGCGCGGGGAACTGCGCGATGCGGATGCGGGCCACCGTGCGGACCAGGGGTGAGCCGGATCGGCCACGAGCACCGATCCCGGACTGCGCAGTTATCCCCGGGCCTTCGGGCGGGAGGTGCCCCCACACGCCCCAGAATCGATCTCCCGGGTCTCCTCTGAGGACAACTCCTAGCCGATGCGCGTCCGCGGGACGTCCCGATCCGGTGACGGACCCGCAACTACCTCGCACGTCCGGCCGGTCACCCAGGCGTACTGGCTGCACACTGTCAGTGGGGGCGGGCAGGCTCAGGGCGGCACGCCGACGAGGGAGGGGTTGGAGCATGCAGGGGGAGGCTCGGACCGTGCACGGCCTGTTCGAGGAGCAGGCGTTGCGCGCACCGGACGCATCGGCCGTGGTCTGCGGGGAGGTCCGGCTGACGTACGGGGAGTTGGACCGGCGGGCGAACCGGCTGGCCCGGCACCTGGCCGGGCTCGGGCTCGGCCCGGGCGGCTGCGCTGCGGTCGCGCTCGGCCGCAGCACGGAGCTGATCACGGCGCTGCTGGCGGTGCTCAAGACCGGCGCGGCGTACGTGCCGTTGGAGCCGACCGGCCCGGACCGGACGATCCGGCACGTGCTGGCGGACGCCGCACCGGCCGTGGTGGTGACCGAGGAGGTGCACCGGGTGCGGCTGGCGGACTCCGGGGAGGCCGTGGTGCTCTGCCTGGACACCTCGGCCGCCGCGGTCGCCGCCGAGGCGGACGGGCCGCTCGCCGTCGACGTCGCCGGCGACCAGCCGGTCTGCGTCTTCTACACCTCCGGCTCCACCGGCCTGCCCAAGGGCGCCCTGGTCGAGCACCGCAACCTGCTGCACTCGTACCGGGGTTGGCGCGAGGTGTACGGGCTGACACCGGCGGACCGGTTCCTGCAGACGGCGACCCTGGAGTTCGACGTCTTCACCGCGGACTGGATCCGCGCCCTGTGCACCGGCGGCACCCTGGTGATGGCCAAGCGCAACTTCACGCTCGACCGGACGGCCGAACTCTCCGAGCTGCACCGGCTGGTGGTCGACGAGCGGATCACCGTGATGGAGACCAACGTCCACACCGCGCGCCGGCTGCTGGACCACCTGCAGCCGCGCGGCCTGGAGCTCGGTGCGCTGCGGCTGCTCACGGTCGGCGCCGAGAAGTGGTACCTGGACGAGCAGTTGAGGATGCAGCGCTACCTCGGCCCCGGGGTCCGGGTGATCAACGTGTACGGCGTCGCCGAGGCGGGCGTGGACAGCACCTGGTTCGACCCGGCCGAGCTCGGCGGGGACGTGGCGGAGCCCGAGCGGATCTCGCTGATCGGCCGGCCGTTCCCCGGCAACGGGGTCCACCTGATCGGCCCGGACGACCGCCCCGTCCCGGACGGCGACATCGGCGAGATCTGCCTCACCGGGCCGGGCGTCGGCCGCGGCTACCCGCGTCTGGGCGACCTGACCGCGTCCCGGTTCGCCTTCCTGCCGGGCGTCGACGACCGCGCGTACCGCACCGGCGATCTGGCGCGGCGGCGCCAGGACGGGCTGCTGGAGTACATCGGCCGGGACTCCGGGGCGGGCACCGCGAACGCCGCCGAGGCGGAGGCCGTCCTGCGCGGCCACCCGGAGGTGCGGGAGTGCGCGGTGACCGCCCTCGGTCCCGAGGACGGCACGGCGAAGCGGCCGTTGGTGGCCTACGTGGTGACGGCGGAGGGCGCCGGGCCGGAGGCCTCCGCCGTCCGGGAGTACCTCGCCGATCTGCTGCCCCCGGAGCTCGTCCCGGAGGCCGTCGTCCCCGTGCCAGCGCTGCCGCGCACCCGCGCCGGGAAGCTGGACCGCGCGGCGCTGCCGCTGCCCGCGCCGCGCGCCCACGTGGACGGCGCGGGCAGGGCCTCGGGCAAGACCGCGGGCTCCGCCAAGGGCGGTGGCGGACGGGTCGAGGCGGACGGGTTCACCCGGGGGTGCCTGGTCGTGCTGGTCCTGTTCTTCGCCTTCTTCGGCAGTGCGTCCCTCACCGACACCTTCTGGCCGGGCTCCACCGACCTCTCGGCGGTGCCGGGCAGCTACACCCTCGCGTTCGAGGTGCTGTACGCGGCGGAGTGGCTGGGCTTCGCCCTGGGGACGGCGTTCCTCTTCTTCGGGCACCCCGCGGTCACACGCCTCGGCCGCGGGCCGGTCCTCACCCGGCTCACCCATCTCGCGATCGTCTGGCTGCTCGTCGCCTGGTGGCCGCAGGACAACATGTACCGGCTGACGAGGCCGACCGACTGGGGACGGCAGGCGTTCATGGTCTACACGTTCAACGTCACGCTGATCGCCGCCGCGGCGGTCGTCGGGGCGTTCATGTTCGCACGGGGGTCGACGGCCGCGGGGACGGCGGCCGGGCGGTCGACGGCCGGGCGGACGGTCACCGAGCGGCGCGGCCCCTCGGAGGTCGGGCGCTGACGCCGGGCGCGTCGGGGGCGAGCGTGTCGGGAGCGAGCGCGTCGAAGGGGTCGGCGAGGGCCTCACCGGCCGCCCGGACGACCGCCTCCGCCGCGTCCAGTGCGTCCAGCGCCGTCACCGTGTCCTCGGCGCGGGCGGCCAGGGCCACCCCCACGGTGGGCAGCTCCTCCCAGCTCGCGGTGGGGATGGTCGGCAGCAGGCGCACGCCGAACCGCTCGCAGCGCTCGGCGAGTCGGGCCAGGTGCGCGAACAGCGCCTGCTGCGGCAGGCGGGCGCCGAGCGGCAGCCGGTCCAGGGTGCGGACCCGGTGGCCGGGGCCGTGCACCGCGTCGAGCCGGGCGGCGAGCACGAAGGCGACGGCGGGGCCGGTGAGCCGCAGGTTGGTCTCGGTCGGGGCGAGCCGTCCGGCCGGGTCGGTGACGAAGTCGACGTCGTACCAGCCGCGGTGGCCCGCGCGGGCGAGTTCGGCGCCGACGGCGAGGCCGAACGCCTCCGCGGTGGCGGCCGCCCGCGGCGGCACCGCGCCGGGGCCGGCGGTGGCGCCCCGGTAGCTGGTGCCGTCGACGTGCATCACGGCGGTGCCGACCGGGTGCACGGTGCCGTCGCCGGCGATCACCGCGTCGAAGGTCAGGTTCCGCAGCCGGCCCCGCCCGGGGACGTACTCCTCGACCAGCAGCCTGCCGCCGGCCGGCAGGACGCCCCCGGCGGTGAGACCGCGCAACAGCGCCCGGGCGCCGCCCGCCGCGGCGGTCTCCTGCGGGGTGACGACGGCGGTGCCGTACCCGCCGACGCCGTGGTGGGCCTTGAGGACGGCGGTCTCGCCGCGGCGGGCCAGGGCGGCGAGCATCCGGGCGGCCTGCCGGGCGGAGCGGGCGGGTCGCTGACGGGGCACCTGGATGCCCGGGTGCCCGGCCGCGGTGCGGGTGAAGAGCTCGTGCGAGGCGGCCTTGGACTCGTAGTGGTGGACGGCCTCTAGGCCCGGCCCGGCGGTGCGTCCCCAGGGGCGGACGGGCAGGCCGAGCCGCTCGATGCCCTCGCGCAGGGCCGGGCGGACGGCGAGCGTGCCGCGGACGGTGCCGTGCTCGTCGGCGAGTCCGGTGTGCAGCTCGACCGGCCCCCAGGCCAACTCCCGTACCAGCCACGCCGTCCACTCCGCGTCGGGTTCGCCGGGCAGCAGCAGCGCGGCCGGGTCGGGGGTGTAGAACGCGGCGAGGCAGGAGTAGTGGTGCGCCTGCCGGCGGGCGGCCGGACTCTGCGGGACGAACTGGGCGTTGAAGTCGGCGACGTCGCCGATGTGCACGGCCCGTCGCCCGCCGTCCGTCCAGGCCTGCTGCCACTGCGCCGCGTCCGTCGGCTGTCTCCCCATCGGGTGAGCGTACGGTCACGGCGGGCCGCCCGCGGTGCGTTCGGACGAAAGCACCCCTGGTGGAGCCGGTCATCCCGGGAGCCCGCGGGACGGTCGTCCGGTGCTCAGTCGGCCCGGACGAGGCGCTGCACGGCGGGCCACAGGCTGTCCAGCCGGCCCGGGTCGTCGGCGAGCTTGGCGAGCAGCACCGCGCCCTCCAGCTGTGCCACCACCGCCCGGGCGGTCGCGAGGTCGGCGGCGACCTGCGCCGCAGCAACCGGGCCGGCGGCGACCGGCGCCGCAACAACCGGGGCAGTGGCGGCCGCCTCGGCGAGGACGCCCTGCACCAGCGCGGCCTGCTCGTCGAAGATCTCGGCGAGCCGGGCCTGGATCTCCGGCTCGCGGCCGCTGAGTTCGAGGGCCAGGTTGCCGAGCAGGCAGCCGCGGACGCTGCCGCCACCGGCCTTGTCGGCCCGCTGCGCCGCGGCCTGGGCGTCCAGCAGACGCCGCAGGCGTTCCAGCGGCGGCTGTCCGGCGGCGCCCAGCAGGGCCTCCCAGACCGGCCGCTGCTGCGTCCAGTGCGCGTCGACGGCGGCGAGGGTCAGCGCCTGCTTGGAGGCGAAGAAGTGGTAGAAACTGCCCTTCTTGACCTCGGCCCGGGCGCAGATCTCGGCGACGCCGACGGCCGAGTAGCCGCTGCTGTGCAGCAGGTCGCAGGCGGCGTCGAGCAGTCGCTCCTGTGCCGTGCTGCTCCGTCCCATGCGGCGAGTATACGGTCGGTCAACTACGTCCCGGGCGTGCCGGTGCCCCGGCCGGGAGGTCTCGGCCGGGGCACCGGCGTGCACGCTCAGTGGCCGGTGTTCGGCTCCTGGTGCCACTCGGAGTTCCGGTCGACCCTCAGGACGAGGAACTCGTCCGTCTCCTGGTTCTGCGCGTGGTCGACGGACCGGTAGAGCAGCCGGTGCTTGCCCTCGCCGGTCACCACGATCGGCCCGGTGTAGGTCTGCCAGCCCCTGCTGTCGAGGTTGTACTCGGTCATGGCGACCCCGGAGAGGTCGTCGGTGGCGGTGAGGACGACCCGCACCTGGCCCTGGTGGCCGCCCTCGCCCGGGTGTCCGCCGCCGTCCTTGTGCGGGTGCGCGCTCGTCCGGGCGGTGGTGACCGGCGGGGTGACGTCCACCGGCAGGTCCATCGCCTCGTCCTGGGGCGTCGCCTCGTTCTCGAGGGTCGGCGCCGGGACGCCGGCGGCCTCGGCCCCGGAGTGGCCGACGGCGCCGCCGCGCAGCACCAGGGCGTTCCAGTCGTCGTGTCCGGCGAGCGCGGTCCGGGTGCCGTCGCCGTTGACGTCGACGCCGACCTCGGTGTCGGAGATCCGGCCGTCGCAGTTCCAGTCCACGGCGGCCTTGTTCGACTGGACGGTGACGAACTTGCCGACCGTCCCGTCGATGCCGGGGCAGAAGTGGCTGACGTCGTAGAGCGGGCTGGTCGGCGGGTAGACCCGCTCGTCGAGGGCGGTCTCGTTCAGCGACAGGTTCTGCCGCGAGAAGTCGACGAGGCCCTTCGTCGTCCCCACCGTCAGGCCGAACTGGTAGCTGTAGTTCATCACGCTGAAGTACTGCGGCTCGTGGTTCGGGATGTCGGAGTCGCCGCTGTGCCGCAGGCCGAGGTTGTGGCCGAGCTCGTGCATCAGCGTGCCGGCCTGCTCGTCGACGGTGCCGACGTTGTTGGTGAAGCTGCCCAGGCTGACGATGAGGTCGCTGCCGGGCGTGCCGGCCGAGATCCCGCTGGAGGAGGAGCCGGACTCCAGGTTGTGGGCGGAGATCGCGTAGTGGAAGATCGGCCCCCGTGCGGTGCTGCGGAAGCCGCCGGTGGCGTTCTTCAGCGTGGTGAAGGCGTCCCACTGGTAGAGGCCGTTGACGGTGGTGCCGAGGTTGGCCGTCTCGGTGAGCTGCCTGGCCCGGCTGAAGGTGCCCCAGGTGGTGTTGGTGGCGAAGTTCATGATGCTGGTGGGCCCGGCGTCGATGTGCAGGTTGATGCCGGTGCCGGTCTGCCCCCGCTTGCTGTACGGCGCGTTCTTGAAGGCGTCCACGACCTTCTTGATCGCGGCGGGGTCGAGCGCGTGACTGTGCGCGGTGCCGGCCATCCAGTCGAGCTGGACGAATACGTCGGGCCGGTTGACGTCGGCGCCCATCGCCTTGAGGTCGATGAACTTGGCGCCGCTGCCGTCACCGGGGTCGAGGGTGACGCCGTTCAGCTTCCACGCGTCCGGGATGCCGTCGCAGGTCTTGGAGTTGCAGTCGAAGGTCCAGCGGACGGGGGTCTGCGGGTCGGTGCCGCCGGTGTGGCCGATCACGTAGCCGGTGGGCGCCGACTCGGTGTAGGCGTTGGCCCCGGTGAAGGGCACGTCCCAGCCGATCCGCAGGGTGGCGCCGTTCTCCCCCTGCACGGTGTAGTCGACCGTCCCCCGGGTGCCGTACGCGGAGTTGCACGGCCCCACCGACCAGGTCGCGGTGGTGCCGGCCGGGATCGTCGCCGGCGCGAAGGGGATCAGGCACCCCTCGGGCACGTTGATGGCGAAGCCCGTCAGGTCGCGGTCGCTCTTGTTCTCGAACTGCACGGACACGGTGCCGCCCGCCCGGCGCGCGGCCGCGGCCGGGGTGATCGCCGCGGCGACGGTGAACAGGGCCAGGACCAGGACGAAGAGCGCCGCGAGCCCGCCGCGCCGGGTCGCCCCGGCGAGACCCGGCCCGCCCGGGGCGCCGAGGGAACGATCTGCAGTCATGCCTGTCACGCTAGGCACGACTTTGACGACACTCCGTCACGACTCGACGGAGTGTCACTCCGACGGCGGCCCCGGCGACGGCCCGGACCTGCATCCCGGGCCGGGCCGTCGGGCCGTCCTCAGTGGAAGACGATCGCGCGGCCGGTGGCCAGGCTCTCCCGGCAGGCGCCGTGCAGCACGTACCAGGCGTGCTTCTCCGCCTCGTACGGGTCGTCCGCAGCGACGACGGGGTCCGCGGTGGCGGCCGCGGTCTCCGGGCAGATGCCGATCGCCGGTGCCAGGCGCCGGAGTTCGGCGAGCAGCTGCCCGGTGGAGCCGACCGTTCCGCCGCCCGCGACGCCGGCCTCCTCCGGCAGGAACACCGGGTCGTCGAAGTCGGCGGGCACGTAGTAGCCGGCGCAGTCGGAGTGGCAGAGCAGGTGCGAGGAGAACATCAGGGTCTCCTCCTCGACGTCGCCGCGGTCGCAGTCGTACTGCTCCGGGTCGGTGGTGGCGGCGGGGGTGACGGGGCCGCGGCGGCGCAGCACGAACACCCGGCGCAGGTGGTGCAGGTACCCGTAGGGGAAGCCGCCGGTGCGGGCGGCGCGGCCGGTGCCCGCGGGCGCGGGCTCGCTCCAGTGGATCCCCTTGGCCTGCAGCGCTTCGGCGAGCACGGCGAGCTCACGGGCGTGGTGGGCGGCGCCCTCCGGGTCGTGGCGGTCGAGGTCGTCGAGCAGGCCGACGGTGATCGAGAGTCCCATGGGCCGCAACGGTAGGGCCAGCCTCCGACACGGCCGGGGGCGGGGCGTTCGATGCGAATAGTTGACCGGTCGTCTAGCATGGCGGGAACGTCGACAGCGAGGGAGCGCACAGTCATGAACACACGCGCGGTGGGCCGGTTCTGCGAGCTGGTGGGCCTGGAGCACCCGGTGGTGCAGGGCCCGTTCGGCGGCGGGGCGTCGTCGGTGGCCCTGGCCGCGGCCGTCTCGGAGGCGGGCGGACTCGGCTCGTTCGGGGCGCACCAGCTGCGGCCCGACGCACTGACCCGACTGGTGGAGGACCTGCGCGCCGCGACCTCCCGGCCGTTCGCGGTCAACCTGTGGGTGCCGCAGCCGGGCGAGGGCGCGACCGGCGCCACCGCGGCGGACGTCGAGCGGCTGCACCCGTACTACGCCGAACTGGGCCTGCCCGATCCGTCGGCCGAGCTGCACCGGCCGGACTTCGACGAGCAGGTCGACGCCCTGCTGGAGGCGGCTCCGCCGGTGATCAGCCTGGTGATGGGGCTGCCGCCGGAGCGGCTGGTGGCGGGGGCGCGCCGCCGCGGCATCCTGCTGGTCGGCACCGCGACCACCGTCGCCGAGGCGGAGGCGCTGGAGCGGGCGGGCGTCGACGTGGTGGTGGCGTCCGGCAGCGACGCGGGCGGCCACCGCGGTGCCTTCCTCGCGCCGGTGCGCGAGTCGCTGGTCGGCACCTTCTCGCTGGTCCCGCAGGTGGTGGACGCGGTGCGGGTGCCGGTGGTGGCGGCGGGCGGGATCGCCGACGGGCGGGGCCTGGCCGCCGCCCTGGTGCTCGGGGCGGACGCGGTGCAGATCGGCACCGGTTTCCTGGCCTGTGCGGAGTCCGCGGCGAGCGAGGTGCACCGCCGGGCGCTGCTCTCCCCGGAGGCCCGGACGACCGTGCTCACCCGGCTGTTCTCCGGCCGGACGGCGCGCGGCATCGTCAACCGCTTCGTCCGCGAGATGGCCGTGCACGAGGAGACCGTCCCGCCCTATCCGGTGCAGAACGCGCTGATGCTGCCGCTGCGCGCGGAGGCGGCCGCCCGGGGCAGGTCGGATCTGGTCAACCTGTGGTCCGGGCAGGCCGCCGGGCTCGCGGTCGGCGGTGCGGCCGCCGACTACCTGTCGGGGGTGCTGGCGGACGCCGGGAGGCTGCTCGGCCGCCCGCTCTGACCGCCGACCGCCGACCGCCGGGGGCCGACGGTCGGTCAGGCCTCGCCGGGGTGCCAGGCGGGCCACTCCCAGGGGCGGTCGACCCAGTGCACGAGGACGGGGTCGTGCGGGTCGAGCTCGGGGAAGGCGTGCTTGACCTCGGGCTCGAACTCCTCGGGGGCGAGCGGCTTCCAGCCGCTGCCCTTGAAGTGCACCAGCCGGTAGCGGCTGTCGGTGCGGAACTCGGCGACCTCGACGAGGGGTTCGGTGGTGCTGTTGCTGTTCATGCCCCCCAGCATCGTCCGGGGCCCGGGGGCGCGCACCCGCACCGCACCACCGTGTCCGCCGCCCGGTGCCGTTCCACGGGGGTGTCCCGGCTCGTTGGGCACGGCGGGCTCCGCCGCGACCCGCGGGGGCGGCCCGCCGCACGGACGGGAGACCGGGATGGACGAGCAGTGGAAGGCGCCGTGGACGTACGGCTGGGAGACCGCGGACCGGCCGCCCGGCCCGCCACCGCCGACCGGCCCACCCCCGGCCGGCCCACCCCCGGCCGCTCCCCCGGCGCCCGCGCCGCGCCGGCCGCGGGCGGCGGTCGGCGCGGCGGCCGCCGTGCTGGGCGGGGCCGCTCTGCTCGGCGGGATGCTGGCCACCTGCGGCCCCGGCGGCGCCGGCGGCTCCGGCGAGCTCACCGGGGTGCTGGCCAGTGCGGCGCCGCCCTCCACCCCGGCCCCGCGGTTGCCGGCCCCGCCCGCGGACGCTGCCCCGACCGTCAGCAGCGGCCCGGCCACCGACCCGACCGCCGACGACCCCGACACGAGCCCCTCGGGGGCCCCGGAGGACACCGCCGCGGCCGCCGACGCGCCGAGCCGGACGGCCCGCCCGGGGCCGGCCCGCTCACCGCTGCACCTGCGTCCGGGCACCCGCCCCCGGGCGACGGCCGCCGTGCCGCACCCGACCGCGATCAAGGTGTGCGCGGAGGCCGAACGCCAGGGCCAGTGGGCACCCGGCTCCGAACAGGCCCGGATCTGCCGCGACCTCTACGGCGGCTGAGCCCCGGCGGGGCGCGAACGGTGGAACCGGCCGCACTCCCCCGTTGTCCTGGCTCACACGGGGCACAAGACCCTACGGCGGGACGGGCGGCGTCCCGTACCGTGGACCGGCGGGCGCGGCAGGCGCGTCCCACCGGACAGTGAGGAGGACGCCGTGGCCAAGCCCGTACCGAAGCGGTTGCAGGGGATCGACCGGGCCGCGGTGTCGCGGTCGGCGTGGGGCCTGTACCGGGAGACCCAGCGGCCGGGGGCGCCGGGGCTGGGCGCCCGGGTCGCGGCCACGCCCCGGCTGGTGCGCGACGTGCTCACCGGCCGCTACCCGGGCGTCGGCCCGGGCAAGCTGGCGGCGCTCGCCGTGCTGTGCGCGGTCTACCTGCTGAGCCCGATCGACGCGGTGCCGGACATCATCCCGTTCGTCGGCTGGACGGACGACACCGCCGTGCTGGTGTGGTTCCTGGCCGGCCTCACCCGGGAGTCCGGCCGCTACCTGGAGTGGTCGCAGCAGCAGGTCCGCGCCGACTGACCCCGGCCGGCAGCCGTCTCAGAGCGCCTTGACCAGCCGCTCGAAGCGCAGGTCGGGGCGGAGCGGCACGCCGAAGCGCTCGTCGCCGTACGGGAAGGGCTCGAACTCGCCGGTGCGCACGTAGCCGCGCCGCTCGTACCAGGCGATCAGGTCGGCGCGCTGCTCGATGACGGTCATCTCCATCCGGTCGATGCCCCACTCCTCGCGGGCGTGCCGCTCCGCGCGCTCCAGGACGGAGCGGCCGATGCCGCCGCCCTGCAGGGCCGGGCGGACGGAGAACATGCCGAAGTAGGCCGCGCCGGTGCGGCGCTCCAGGTGGCAGCAGGCGAGCAGGGCTCCGTCCGCCTCGGCGAGCAGCACCACGGACCCCTGGCGGGCGACGACCTCGGCGACACCCGCCTCGTCGGTGCGCTGCCCGTCCAGCAGGTCGGCCTCGGTGGTCCAGCCGGCCCGGCTGGCCTCCCCGCGGTAGGCGGACTCGACCAGGGCGACGACGGCGGGCACGTCGGCCGGTCCGGCGGCGCGGAAGGCGGGTTCGGACTGCACGGGCTGCACGGGCTGCTCCGGGGTCGGCGGCGGCGGGCTGGCCCTGCCATCGTGCCATGCACGGGTGTGCGCACGGAAAGGGCCTCGGGGTGCGCGGGTGGTGCGCCGGCGGCCGGCGGGCGCACCCGTCCGGGGACTCGGCGCTCCCGAGCGCAGCCTGATGGTGCATCAACAACCTCCCGACGGGCGCGGGTTCACCCCTAACCTCGGGGCTACGCGGGTAGCCCCTTGGCATCCCGCGGCCCCACGTATGCGAAGGAGTAGCTCGTGCCCCCCACCGCCCCGCACTCCGCAAGACCCCTCGCCGCCCCCGCCGGACCGCGCCGGCGCACCCGCCCCGGCGCCCGGCTGCGCCGCTGCGCCACCGCGGCCGCCTCGGTGGCGCTGGTCCTCGGCGCGTCCGCCCCCGCACTGGCCGCCGGACCACGCCCCGCGCACCACTTCGACCGCGACTACGCCGGCTCCACCGTCCCCGCCCACGAGGGCCGCGGCACCGGCGGCCCCGCCCGCACCCTGGCCGTCACCCAGACCCTCGGCAACGACGTCTCCGGCTGGCAGGGGAACGTCGCCTGGAGCACCGCGGCCGCCAACGGCGCCCGGTTCTCGTACGTGAAGGCCACCGAGGGCACCACCTACACCAACCCGTACTTCGCCCAGCAGTACAACGGCTCCTACCAGGCCGGACTGATCCGCGGCGCCTACCACTTCGCGCTGCCGGACAACTCCTCCGGCTCCGCCCAGGCAACCTGGTTCGTCAACCACGGCGGCGGCTGGTCCGCCGACGGCAGGACCCTGCCGCCCGCCCTCGACATCGAGTACAACCCGTACGGCGCCACCTGCTACGGCCTGAGCCAGAGCGCGATGGTGTCGTGGATCCGCTCCTTCAGCACCACCGTGCACACCCGCACCGGGCGGTACCCGACGATCTACACCACCACCAACTGGTGGCAGCAGTGCACCGGCAACTACAGCGGCTTCGGCGCCACCAACCCGCTGTGGATCGCCCGCTACGCCTCCGCCGTCGGCACCCTGCCGGCCGGCTGGAGCTACCAGACCATCTGGCAGTACGCCGACTCCGGCACCCTCCCCGGCGACCAGAACCGCTTCAACGGCGCCTACGACCGCCTGAAGGCCCTGGCCCTCGGCTGACCCACCGCCGGAACGCCTACCTCGCCGCCACCCTGCGCTGAGCCCGCACGGCCGGTGGTCGGGCCCCGGGGGCTACGGGGTGGCGGGGAGGGGCGTCAACGGGACGGTGGCGCGCTCGGTGAGGGACTGTTCGGCCGCCGCGAGGATCTCGACCACGCGCAGGCCGAAGGCGGCGTCGCAGGGGTGCGGCGTGCCGGTCCGCGCGGCGGCGAGCAGGCCGTCGACGGCGTGGCCGAAGGCCTCGACGGGCGGGACGCCCGCCTCCGGGAGCCGGTGCACCCCGGTCTCGCCGCGCAGTTCCAGGACCACACCCGCGGCCTGCGGGGGTGCGGTCAGGCCGACCGTCGTACTGCTGGAGGCGCCACCGGTGTGGCCGATCACCAGGTGGACGGTGTCCGCGGGCCCGGCGGCCGCGGTCACCGTGGCGGCGTCGCCGAGGACGGGCAGCAGCAGCGACAGGGCGTGCGGGCCGATGTCCCACAGTGCGCCCTTCTCGCGCCGCCAGGGCGAGGCGGCGTACGGGCTGTCGGTGGTGAAGACGGCACCGAGCCAGTCGCAGCGGGCGGTGAACCAGCCGTCCCGGCCGGCCTGCTCGGCGAGCCAGCCGACCCGCTCGCCGCCGAACCGGAGGGTGAAGAAGACGACCGAGGCGAGCCGGCGGGCGGCGACGGTGTCGGCGATCCGGCGGGCCTGCGGCACGGTGAGCGCGACGGGCTTGTCGAGCAGCAGGTGCCGACCGGCCTCGGCGGCCCGCAGCGCCAGCTCGGCCTGGGCCTGCGGGGCGAGCGCGACGGCGACCGCGTCGACGTCGGCGATCAGCTTGTCGGCGTCCGCGTAGGCCGGGACGCCGTGCGCGGCGGCGAGCTCGGCCGCGGCCTCCGGCCGGCGGCCCCAGACGCCCGCGAACTCGACGCCGGAGTGGCCGGCGAGTGCGGGCGCGTGGACGCCGCGCGCCCAGGGGCCGGTGCCGAGCAGTCCTATCCGCATGCTGTTCCCTGGTGCTTTCCGGTGCGTGGGTCGGTTCGGGGCTTCGAGGTCCGGCCGGTCAGGAGCGGACGCGGATCAGGGTGAAACCGTCGTAGCCCTTGGAGCCGACGGTCTGGATCGAGGTGGCGGTGACCCGCGGCTCGGCGGCGATCGCGTCGTGCAGACGGCGGACGCCGACCACGGCGGGGTCGGTGGAGCCGGCCTCGGCGACCTTGCCCCCGCGGACGGTGTTGTCGACGACGATCAGCGAGCCGGGCCGGGTGAGCCGCAGCGCCCAGGCGAAGTAGACCGGGTTGCCGGGCTTGTCGGCGTCGATGAAGACCAGGTCGAAGGGGTCGGCGCCCTCGTCGGCGAGCTCCTGCAGGGTCTCCGCGGCGGGGCCGAGGCGGACCTCGGCGACCTCGGCGAAGCCGGCGTGCTTGAGGTTGCCGCGGGCGACCTCGGCGTGCACCGGGTCGATCTCCAGGGTGACCAGCCGGCCGTCGGCGGGCAGGGCGCGGGCCATCCAGATCGCGCTGTAGCCGCCGAGGGTGCCGACCTCCAGGATGCGGCGGGCGCCGAGCGTCTCGGCGAGCAGCTGCAGCTGCTTGCCCTGCGGCGCGGAGACGGCGATCCGGGGCAGCCCGGCCGCGTCGGCGGCCTGCTGGGCCGCGTCCAGCACCGGATCGGCCCCGATCAGGACCTCGGTGAAGTAGTCGTCGACCGCCGTCCACTGCTGCTGGCTCACGCCCGCCTCCCAGTCCGTCGTACGCGTCCCGTCGTACACGTCCGTAGTACGCGCACCGAGCCTAGCCCACGGACCTGACGGTCAGTCGGCGACGGGCTCGGCGACGGGCTCGACAACGCCCGCCGCGCCCTCCGGGACGCTCTTGCCGCCGGACTGCTCGGGGTGCTCGGCCCGCGCCTTCGCGGCGCGGCGCTTGACCAGCCAGGCGGAGCCGGCGCCGGCCAGCGCGGCCACCACCAGGCCGGCCCAGGAGAAGCTCTTCAGCCAGTGCTCGGCGACCTTGCCGACCTGGTAGACCAGCAGCGTGGTGCCGCCGGCCCAGGCGATGCCGCCGAGCACGTTGGCGATCAGGAACTTCCAGTACGGCATCCGCAGGGCGCCCGCGAGCGGGCCGGCGAAGATCCGCAGCAGGGCGATGAACCGGCCGAAGAAGACCGCCCACATGCCCCACTTCTGGAAGGACCGCTCGGCGGTGGCCAGGTGCTCGGGCCCGAAGTGCTTGGGGAAGCGTCGGCCGAGCTTCTCGAACAGCGGTTTGCCGCCGCGCCGGCCGATGGAGTACCCGATCGAGTCGCCGATCACCGCACCGGCGATCGCACAGGCCGCCACCCACCAGGGGCTGACCACGCCGCGGGCCGACAGCAGCGAGGCCGAGACGAGCGCGATCTCGCCGGGCAGCGGGATGCCCAGGCTCTCCAGGCCGATGATCAGGGCGACGAGGGCGTACACCGAGGTCGGTGGGACGCTCTCGATCCACTGGTCGATGTGCAAGTCGGGTACCTCCGTGGCGGGACGAGACCGCGTCTCGGCCGGACTGGCTGGGCCGCGGGCAGGCCCGGCGCCTCAGGGCAGGGTAACGGGTTGACCCGGCCTTTACCTTATACGCCGGTCATCGGACGACAGTTCCCGCGGCCGCCCCGCGACCGGCCCGGGCGGAGAAGCGCAGCGCCACCACGGAGGGCCGGTGGGCGCCCAGGACGGGCAGCCGGGCCGCGTAGGGCAGCAGCGCGCCGACCGGGCCGCGGCCGCCGGTCGGCAGCACGTCGCGGATCTCGGCCACCGCGGGGTGCGCGGTGGCGAGCTTCCACTGCTCGTCGGCGTCCATGCCCCAGGGCATCGGCGGGGCCGTGTAGCCGCGGTCGTGCAGCTTGCCCTGCGAGGCGGCGCGGCTGAACCAGCGCGGCACGGCGTCGAAGACGAAGGTGCCGTCGGGGAAGCGTTCGGCGCAGCGGGCGATGAGGTCGCGGACCTCGGTGGGGCGCAGGTACATCAGCAGGCCCTGGGCGGTGATGAGCACGCCGTGGCCGGCGTCGACCTCGTCGGTCCAGGCCGGGTCGGTGGCGGAGCAGGCGAGCAGCCGCTGCCGGGGTGCGGGGGGCAGCAGGCGTTCGCGGAGGGCGACGGCTTCGGGGAGGTCGACGGAGAGCCACTGGGCGCGGCCGTTGTCGACCCGCCAGTACTGGGTCTCCAGGCCCTCGCCGAGGCAGACGACGGTGCCGCGGGGGCAGCGGACGAGGAAGTCGGCGACCTCGCGGTCGAAGGCGCGGACCCGGAGGGCCTGGATCTGGCCGATGATGCCGCCGTCGGGGCCGAAGCGCTCCTCGAAGGGGTAGTCGATCCGCTCGACGAGCTCGACGGCCCGCGGGTCCGGCAGCACGGTGTCCCACCGGCGGGCCTCGACGGCCCGGTGGTAGAGCGTCCACAGGGCGGTCTCGGGGACGGCGCCCAGAGCGGCGCCGATCTTCTGCGGCTGCTGGCCCGTCATCGTCTGGCTCCCTCCGGCGGTCCGGCGGCGGTCGCCGGACCCGGCTTGGCATTCTGCCCCGCCCGGTGGTCCGTCCGGTGCTGAACGCGCCGTGGGCGGGCCACGGGGTCGGGCCGCGGACGGCGCTCGTCGGACGGTCCTCGGCTACCGGTGCTCGGCGGCCGGTGGTCAGCCGACGCTGAAGGCACCGTCGGGGGGCGGTGGGGAGTCGACGGCGTCGGCGTCGTGGACGGGGCTGGCGGCGCCGGCGAGGGCGTCGAGGTCGGGTCCGTCGGCGAGCCGGGCGGGGAAGGGGTCGCCGGCCAGGCGCCGGGCGAGTTCGGCGGCGGGCAGCGGGGCGGTGGAGCCGATCAGCAGGATGTTGCCGTAGCGCCGGCCGCGGAGCACGGCGGGTTCGGCGGCGAGGCAGGTGTGCGGGAAGACGGCGCGCAGGGTGGCGGCCTGGGCGGCGGCGAAGGCGAGCGGCGGGCCGTCGGCGAGGTTGGCGGCGTAGCAGCCGCCGGGGCGCAGGGCCGCGGCGGCGAGGGCGACGAACTCGACGGAGGTGAGGTGGGCGGGGGTGCGGGAGCCGTGGAAGACGTCGGCGACGACGAGGTCGGCGGCGGCGGGCGGGGCCGCGGCGAGGGCGGTGCGGGCGTCGCCGACGGTCACCTCGATGCCGTCCGGCCAGGGCAGGTGGTCGGCGACGAGGTCGACGAGCGGGCCGTCGGCCTCGACGACGTGCTGCCGGGAGCCGGGGCGGGTGGCGGCGAGGTAGCGGGGCAGCGTGAGGGCGCCGCCGCCGAGGTGCAGGGCGTCGAGCGGCCGCCCGGCGGGGGCGATCGTGTCGGCGAGGTGGCCGATCCGCCGGGTGTACTCGAATTCGAGGTGGGTGGGGTCGGCGAGGTCGACGTAGGACTGCGGGGTGCCGTCGAGGGTGAGCAGCCAGGCCTGCGGCCGGTCGATGTCGGGCAGGAGCCGGGCGGTGCCGAGGGCGGTCTCCCGGTGGACGGGGAGGGGTTCGTCCTCGGGCGGGCCCGGCTGCTCGTGGTGGGTCATGCGGCGGTGACCTGCTCGGGCAGGTAGGCGGCGAGCCAGCGGTCGAGTTCGGTGAAGACCTGGGTGCGGGCCTGCTCGCCGGAGAGGACGAGGTCGTGCACGCCGCCCTCGATCCGCAGGACGGTGACGTTGCGGCCGATGCGGGGGCCGAGCGCGGCGATGTCGTCGGCGCGCAGCACGCCGTCGGTGGTGCGCAGGGCGTCGTCCCAGCGGTTGGTGACGGTGGAGGCGGTGGAGGCCATCAGCAGCACGGGGCAGTCGACGGCGAGGCCGCGGCGGACGGTGCGGTGGCCGCGCTGGATGGCGGCGAGCCAGCCGGCGTAGAGCGGGAAGCCCTCGGCGGGCTTGAGGGAGAGGTCGAACTCCCAGCTGCCCTTGTGGGCGCGGTGCAGGCTGTGCACGTAGTGCGGGTTGAGCGGGGCGGGCAGCTTGCGCAGGCCGGCGACGCGGCCGAGCGCCTCGACGGCGGGGGCGCCGAGGGTGCGGACGGCGGCCGCGGCGGGCATGGACAGGAACGGGCTGTTGAGGAAGAGCGCGTCGACCAGGCCGCGGCCTGCGCGGCGGTCCGCCCAGAGCGCGGTGACCAGGCCGCCGGTGGAGTGGCCGTTGACGAGCAGCTGGGTGTGGCCGTCGGCCTCGCGGATCACGCGGACCGCCTCGTCGAGCTCCTCGTCGTAGGCGCGGAGGTCGCGGACGAAGTTGGGCGACTGGTGGGGGCGCAGCGACCGGCCGTACTTGCGCAGGTCGAGGGCGTAGAAGGAGTAGCCGGCCGCGGTGTAGTGGTCGGCGAGGTGGGTCTGGAAGAAGTAGTCGACGTAGCCGTGCACGTAGAGCACCGCGCGCTTCGACCCGGGCACCAGGCGGCGCACCAGGGTGGCGCTGACGGCGCCCTCCTCGTCGTCGGCGAGCGGCAGCTCGACGGCCTCGTACGGCTCGCCCAGGATGTCCGTCCGGAAGTCCATGCCGCTTCCCCGTTCCCCTCGTGGTCGGTCTCCGAGCCCGACCATACCGCCCGGTAGCCTCCGGTGGGCGGGCAGCCCGCCGGACGGGCCGTGCACCGGCTCTGATCAGGGTGTACACCGAGCAGCCGGGCGTGGCACGGAGCGGCCCCGGGGGTGCCGTCGGGCTTTTGTGGGCGGGGGGCCGGGTTCGCTAGCCTCCGGGGGCATGCCGATCTTTGGACGACGCCGAAGTACCGCACCGCGCTTGGCTCCTGAGCTCGACGACGGCGAACTCGGCCGGGTCCGGCGGCAGCTGGCGGGGCCGCAGTTGCAGGGGCAGTTGGACCTGTCGGCGGGGCTGGTGGAGCAGGTGCTGCGGGACGCCGGCCGGGACTGGGACCGGCGTACGCACCGGCTGGCGGTGCTGGCCCAGGTGGCGTCGCCGGCGCTGGCCCGGGTGTGGCGGCGGCAGCGGCCGCAGGAGGCGGACGCTCTGGTGCTGCACGCCTGGGTGGACGTGGCGCAGGCGCGGTTGGCGGGTGCGTTGGAGGATCCGCAGGGCACCGTGGACCGGTGCCGCCGGGCGGCCGAGATGCGGCCGGAGGATCCGGCGCCGTGGGTGGCGCTGCTGGCGGCGCACCGGCTGATGCGGCGTCCGGAGCAGGAGATGTACCCGCTGTGCCGGGAGATCGGTGCGCGGGACGCCTGGAACCGGGTCGCGCACCTGGAGATGCTGCGGTACCTGTCGCCGGAGGAGTGCGGTTCGCACGGGCAGGTGCTGGACTTCGTGGCGGCGGTGCGGGACGCGGCTCCGCCGGGGTCGCCGGTGGCCGGGCTGGAGCTGGCGATGCTGACGGACCGCTACCGGGCGGCGCTGGCGGCGGGCGGGGTGACGGCGCTGGGCGCGCGGCGCCGCTGGGCGATGCCGGACGCCGAGGCGGCGCTGGCCCGGGCGGTGGCGGACTGGCCGGAGCCGGGCTTCCTGCGGCACGCGGGGGCGCTGTCGGACCTGAACGTGCTGGCGTACGCGCTCGGGCAGGCGGGCCGGATCGGCGAGGCGGCGGGGGTGTTCGTCGCGCTGGACGGGGTGGTCACCATCTGGCCGTGGGGGCTGGACGGCGACGCGGTGCAGCAGTTCGCCTACTGGCAGGACCAGGCGCTGGTGGAGTGACGGCCGGCGGGCCGGGGGTCACGGCGGGGCGGTGTCCGGCGCGTCCCCCGCGTCGGCGGCCGGTGCCGCGTCCGGCCCGGGCGGCCGGCGCAGGACGGTGACCACGCCGAGGCCGGCCGCGCAGAGCGGGACTGCGAGCAGCGCGCCCATGATCCCGGCCACGCCGGCCCCGGCCACCACCGCGACCATGATGGTGGCCGGGTGGAGCTCGACGGTGCGGCTCTGGATGAAGGGCTGCAGCACGTTGCCCTCGACCGCCTGCACGGCCAGCACCACGCCGAGCACCCAGAGCGCCTTGGCGAGGCCGCCGTCGGCGAGCGCGACCAGCACGGCCACGGTGCCGGAGAGGAAGGCGCCGACGAACGGGATGTAGGCGCCCATGAAGACCAGGGCGCCGAGGCCGGCGGCGCCGGGGACGCCGAGCACCACCAGTCCGACGGTGATGAAGAGGGCGTCGATCAGGGCGATCAGGGTGGTGCCGCGCATGAAACCGGCCGTGGCGGCGAAGGCCTGCCGGGCGCAGGCGATCACGGTCCCGGCGGGGCCGGGCGGCAGCCAGGCGCGGACGGCGTCGGCGGTGCGGTGGCCGTCCCGGAGGAAGAAGAAGACCAGGGCGAGGGTGAGGACCGCGCCGGTGAGCAGCTGGGTGGCCAGGCCGAGGCCGGAGAGCACGCCGTTGGCGAGCGAGTTGACCAGGTCGCTGCCGGCGCCGGAGCTCTGCTGGAGGGCGTACTGGAGTCTCCCGCCGAGCGGGCCGAGCCGGTCGGCGATCCGGTGGCCGGCCTCGGTGAGCGCGGCGGCGATGTCGGGTGCGCTGTGCACCAGCGAGTTGACCAGCAGGGCGAGCGCCCCGCCGACGGCGAGCACCAGGACGGTGCAGGTGAGGCCGGCCGCGACGCCCCGGCCCAGGCCGCGGCGGACCAGCCAGGGCATCACGGGTTCGAGCAGGGCGGTGCCGAGCAGTGCCACGATCACGGGCACGGTGGCCGACTGCAGTTCGATCAGGATCCAGACCAGCAGGGCGGCGACCGCGACGACCAGCAGGGTCGCGGCCGACCAGGCGGCGGCGAGGCGCACCGGGCGGGGCAGTGCGGCCGGTCGGCCGTCCTCCGGGGGCTGGGCCGGCATGGCACCTCCGGGGTCGACGGTCACCCTCCGCTCGCTCCATATCAGCACACGGGCCGGCGGTTCGGTCGGTCCGTGCGGCGACCGGCGCGCCCCCGCCGGCCGGACCCGGGAGGCCCGCCGCGGTGCCCCGTGCACGGGCTCAGTGCTTCACACCCCGGACCGGTTCCACGACTGCCAGAGGGCGGCGTAGGGACCGTCGTTGGCGACCAGGTCCTCGTGCGGGCCCAGCTCGGTGAGCCGGCCGTCCTCCATCACGGCGACGCGGTCGGCGTCGTGGGCGGTGTGCAGGCGGTGGGCGATCGCGATGACGGTGCGGCCCTCCAGGACGGCGGCCAGGGCGCGTTCGGTCCGGCGGGCCGCGGTCGGGTCGAGCAGGGCGGTGGCCTCGTCCAGGATCACCGTGTGCGGGTCGGCCAGTACCACCCGGGCCAGGGCGAGTTGCTGGGCCCGGGCGCCGTCGGGCCGGTGCCCGGCGGGGCCCAGTTCGGTGTCGAGGCCGTCCGGCAGGTCGTGCGTCCAGCCGACGGCGGCCAGGGCGGCGAGCAGGTCGGCGTCGTCGGCGTCCGGCGCGGCGATCTGCAGGTTGTCGCGCAGGGTGCCGAGGAAGACGTGGTGCTCCTGGGTGACCAGGACGACCTGGCGCCGCAGCCGGTCGGGGTCGAGGCCGGCGATCGGGACGTCGCCGACGGTCACGGTGCCGGTGCGCGGTTCGTCCATCCCCGCCAGCAGCCGGCCGAGGGTGGTCTTGCCCGAGCCGGACGGGCCGACCACGGCCAGCCGCTCGCCCGGACGGATGGTCAGGCCGACCCCGTGCAGGACGTCGTCCCGGCCTTCGTAGGCGTAGCGGACGTCGGTCATCTCGATCCGGTCGTCGGCCGGTTCCGCCGAGCGGGCAGCCGGGACCTGCGGGACGTCGGCGAGCCCTTCGACGCGGGCGAAGGCGGCGCCGCTGCTCTGCAGCTGGTCGATCCAGACCACGATGGTGTCGAGCGGCGGCTCCAGCTGGCGGACGAAGAGCGCGGCGGCGACCGCCGAGCCGAGGCTGACCATGCCGTGCGCGTGCAGCAGGCCGCCGGTCAGCAGGACCACCACCACCGGCACGGTGTACGAGGCGCTGACGATCGGGAAGAAGACGTTGCGCAGGAAGAGGGTCCGCTCGCGGGTCCGGCGGCACTCCTCGACGGCGGCCTCGCCCGCCGCGGTCCGGCGCTCCTGCAGGCCGAGCGCCTCCACCGTGCGGGCGCCGGAGGCGGTGGCGGCGAGCACCTCGGCCAGCGCGGAGTTGGCGGCGCCCTCGTCCAGGTAGCCGGAGCGGGCCCGGCGCAGGTACCAGCGGGCGCCCCACCAGGTGCCGGCCATTCCGAGGGTTCCGCAGGCGCCGAGCAGCGGCTGGACGGCGATGATCGCGCCGACGACGAAGACGATCTGCATCAGGGCGACGAACACGTCCGGGGCGGCGTCCCGCAGTGCGGTGCCGACGGCGGCGACGTCGGTGGTGCCGCGGGTGGCCAGGTCGCCCGTCCCCGCGCGTTCGACGGTCGCCGGGGGCAGCGCCAGCACCCGGTCGGCGAACTGCTCGCGGACCCGCGCCGAGGTGCGTTCGCCGAACCGGTGGGCGACGTACCGCGCCTGCCGGGACAGCAGCAGCTGGGCGAGCGCACCGCCCACGATGGCGAGGGCCAGCAGGTCGACGGTGCGGGTGCCGGCGCCGGCCGACACCTCGTCGACGATCCGGCCGAGCAGCCAGGGGCCCGCCAGTCCGGCGAGCGCGGCCAGTGCGTTGAGTGCGAGCAGGGCGGTGAATCCGCGGAGGTCGCCGCGGACGAGCGCCCGGGTGGCCCGGCGCACGGCGGCGGGTCCGGCGACGGGGAGGCTCGTGCTCATCGGGCGGTCTCCTCGGTGGGCCGGGGGGTCGGTACGGCGGTCTCCGCCGCCTCGCCGCGGGAGACCAGGGCGCGGTACCCGGGGTGGTCGCGGAGCAGGTCGCGGTGGCGGCCGGTGGCGGCGACCCGGCCGTCGACCAGGTACTGCACGGTGTCGGCCCGGTCCAGCAGGAGCGGCGAGACGCCGGTGACCAGGGTGGTCCGTCCGGTGCGGGCGCGGCGCAGGCCGTCGGCCATCGCGGCCTCGGTGTGCGCGTCGACGGCGGAGGTCGGTTCGACGGCGAGCAGGACCTCGGGGTCCGCGGCGAGCGCCCGGGCCAGCCGCAGGCGCTGGCGCTGGCCGCCGGACAGGTTGCGGCCGTCGGACTCGATCGGGGAGTCCAGGCCGTCCGGCAGGCCGCGGAGGACGTCGAGGGCGGCGGCGGCCTCCAGGGCGGCCAGCAGGGCCGGGTCGTCCGGCCGGCGGCGGCCGGAGAGGACCTCGCGCAGCGGGCCCGCGAAGAGCGCGGCCTCGTTGTCCGCGACCAGGATCCGCTCCCGGACGGCGGACAGGGCGAGGGAGTCGAGCCGGTCGGTGCCCCACTCCGCGGCGGTCCCGGCGAACCGGCCGAGCCGGTCGACCACGGCGGCGGCGTCCTGCGGCCGGGCGCAGGCCAGGACGGTCAGCCGGCCGGGGAGCAGCTCGACGCCGGAGTCCGGGTCGCGCAGCACGGTGGGCGCGTCGGGTGCGTCGGCACCGTCCGGGCGGGTGCCCGGGTCCAGCGCGAGGAAGCGGACCACCCGGGCGGCGGCGACCAGGCCGCGGCTGATGTCCTGCCCGCTCTCGACCAGGAACTGGACGGGGAAGACCAGCACCGCCACGTAGCCGTAGACCGCGATCAGTTGACCCACCGTGATGTCGCCGGCCGCGGCGAGACGGGCGGCCGGCCAGGTCACCGCGGCGAGGAACAGCGTGGGCAGGCCGACGCCGAAGGACTGCAGCCAGCTGGTGACGGCGCCGACCCGGTAGCCGTCGGCGCACAGCTCCTGCGAGTCGCGCCGGTAGCGCCCGGCATAGGTCTCCTTGCCGCCGAGGCCGTTGAGCACCCGCAGCCCCACCGCCATGTCCTCGAACCGGGAGGCGAGCCGGCCCTGCCGTTCGCGGTAGCGGGTCTCCGCGCCGCGCAGCCGGCCGAGCAGCGGCCCCACCAGCACGGCCATCAGCAGCACTCCGAGCAGCACGACGGCGGCCAGCAGCAGGGACACCGAGCAGAGCAGGACGGCCACCGTGCCGATCGCGATCAGCGAGCCGACGCCGGGGCCGACGAAGGTCAGCGTCCGGGCGATCTGGCCGACGTCGCCGATGCCGATGGTGACCACCTCGCCGGCGGTGACCAGCCGCGGCAGGGCCGCGCCGAGCCGGACGGACTGGCCGAGCACCACCCGGACGGTGCGGAAGCTGGCGTCCATCCTGAGCCTGGTCATGGTGCGGTGGCGCAGCATGCTGATCGCGGCGTTGAGCAGGCCGGCCACCAGGATGGCGGCGGCCCAGCCGATCAGCGCGCGCCGGTCCCCGGCCCGGAGCCCGTCGTCCACGGCGCGGGACAGCAGGTACGGCTGCAGGGTCAGCATGAGCATCCACACGATGCTCAGGACCGCCCCGGCGGTCACCCGGCCCTTCTGCCGGGCGGTCAGCCAGCAGAGGTAGCGGGCGGCGCTGCGGATGTCCGGCGTCCCCGGACCGTCATTCGGATCGTGCACCGTCGCACCATACGGGCCGCGCCCGGCGCGGAGTCCGGCGGGCACCGCCAAAGGGCCCTCGGGGCCTACTCGACGGGTGCGATCAGCGTCCGGCCGTCCGCGGCCCCGGCGAAGGCCAGCACCCGGGCGGCCTCCTCCTCGACGCCGGCCCGCGCGCCGCGCGGCAGCGGCGCGAACGGGCGGACGGTCAGCACCCCGTCCTCGGCCTTCCAGCTGCCGGCCACCAGGCCGTCCACCAGCACGGTGCCGAGCACGATCCCGTTGACCGTCATCACCCGGGTGCGGTACTCCTCCGGCAGGATCCGGCTGCGGTCGGCGTGCGAGAGCAGCAGGTTGTCGAAGGGGGCGAGCAGCCGGACGGGGGCGGGCACCGAGGCGTCCGGGCGGGGGGCCTCCGGCAGGTCGTACAGGGTGCGGCCCCGGTCGTCGCGCAGCCGCACCAGTCGGTCGCCGAGCCGGGTCAGCACCGGGCCGATCCGGGTGAGGCCGGACCACTTCTGCACGTCGGCGGCGGTGGCCGGGCCGAAGGCGGCGAGGTAGCGGAGCACCAGCCCGTCCAGGGCGGGCGCCGGGTCGAGCGGGCGGCCGAGCCAGTGCTCGGCGGTGGTGTGCGCGGCCGGGCCGCCGCGCCCCCACAGGCCGCGCGGCGGCACCTGGACGAGCGGCAGCGCGCACCGGGCGGCCTGGGCGAGGGCGGCCGGCTCGCTGGCCGGGTACGCGGCGGCGAGCAGCGGGCCGAGCTGCTGGAAGGTCAGCGGTTCGGCGTCGACGAGCGTCCGGGCCCGGTCGGCGAGTCCGGCGAGGTCGCCGGCCGGGTCGGCGAGGTCGAGGTCGGGCAGCCGCTTGGCGTACGAGGTGCGCAGCCAGCGGTCGTGCACCGGCTGGAGCAGCGGACGCAGCGTCAGGCAGTCCTCGGCGGTGACCAGGTGGATGGTGCCGCGCTGCAGGGCGATCCGGACGGCGGCGCGCTCCTCCAGCAGGGTGGTCAGCTGCTCGGGGCGGAAGCCCTCGGTCCGGCTGAGCAGGCCGAGGTAGGGCGGTTCGGGGGCGGCCTGGGCCTGCAGGCCGACCAGGTGGCGGACCATCGCCGCGGCGTCCAGGGTGCTGCGCTCCAGCAGGTGCTGACGGGCCAGCAGTGCCCGGCCGAGGGTGCGGGCGGTCAGCGGCGCGGTCACGCGCCGAGCTCCCGGCGGAGCATGTCGATGCGGTTGCTGGTGACCGAGTCGACGCCGGTCCGCAGCATCCGGCGGACGGTGCGGCGCAGGTCGACCGTCCAGGTGGAGAGGAGCAGGCCGGCGTCGTGGGCGGCGTCGACGAGCCGGGGCTCGACCATGCCGAACGGCGGGTTGAGGTAGCGCGGCCGCAGGTCGTCGAGGAGCGGACGGCCGGGCAGCCGGGGCTGGCGCCAGGTCAGGGCGATCTCGGCGTCCGGGTCGAGGGCGCGGACGGCCAGCATCGCGGCGGCCGGCCCGCAGTAGGCGACCCGGTGCGCGGCGCCGAGGTCGGCGACGGCGCGGTGCGCGGCGGCGGCCGGGCCGGGCTCGTCGAGGTCGATCAGCAGGCGGGTGGCGGGCGTCTCGGCGACCGCCTTGAGCGCCTCGGTGAGGGTGGGCACCCGGGGGCCGGCGGGGTCGCCGATCCCGGCGAGCTCGTCGAGGGTGAGCCGGTCGACCCGCCGGGGGTCGTCCCACAGCCGTTCGAGGGTGGGGTCGTGCAGCAGGACGGGCACGCCGTCACGGGTCAGCCGGACGTCCACCTCGACGGCGTCGGCGCCGGCCGCGGCGGCCGACTCGACGGAGCGCAGGGTGTTCTCGCGGTACCGGTAGGGGTCACCGCGGTGGGCGACGGCGAGCACGGTCGGGCGGCTCATGGGGTGGGGCGTCTCCTCGGACGGGGCGGCGCCGCGTCAGCGCCGTTCGATGACCACGTTGGTGGACTTGATGACGGCCGTGGCGGGCGCGCCGGGCACCAGGGCGAGCTCCTCGGCCGACTCCCGGCTGATCAGCGAGACCACCCGGAACGGGCCGGCCTGGATCTCGACCTGGGCGGCGACGTCGCCGAGCACCACGTCGGTGACGATCCCGGGGAAGCGGTTGCGGGCGGACGAGGGCCGGCCCTCGGACTCCGCGTTCTCGGGCCTGGCGAGTTCGCGGGCGAAGGCGGCGAGCCGGTCGCCGGGGACGATCCGGTGGCCGTGGTCGTCCCGCGTCGCGTCGAGCCGGCCCGCGTCGACCCAGCGCCGCATGGTGTCGGCGCTGACGCCGAGCATCGCGGCGGCCTCGCCGATGCGGTACGAGTGGACCGGCCGGTCGGGCTGGGCCATGGGGCTCTCCTGGCGCTCGGTTCGGGTGGTGACACCGGTACGGGAGTACGCGCCGGGTGTCCGCGGGCCATCCTGCCCTACCCCGAGGTCCTGCGGGTAACCGCCCACGGGGGCGAGCGGGCGACACCACGGGGCACGTGGGGGCGCCTCCCGGCCGACGGTCGGACCGACCGCCCGGGACCGGATCGGCCGGCCGGGCACCCCGGCCGGTCAGGCGCCGCCGAAGAGGTCGCGGCGGACGGCGTCGCCCGCGGTGAGCACGGCCCCGGCGAGGACGGCGCCGCCGCCGGCCGTGCCGGCGCGGACCTCGGTGCGCAGGGGGACGAGCCGGGCGATCTCGCGTTCGACGCGGCTCGCGAGCCGGGCGCCGCCGGCCCGTCCGATCTCGCCGCCGAGCACCACGCAGCCGGGGTCGAGCACCGCGCAGACCGAGGCCGCGCCGAGCGCGATCCGGCGGGCGTACGCGTCGAGGAAGGCGTCGGCCGCGGGACCGCCGGCCGCGGCGGCGTGCCGCACCACCTCCTCGCCGAGCGGAGCGCTGGCGGGCGGGCCGGGTTCGGGGACGGGCAGGCCGTGCGCGCGGGCGAGGTCGCAGACCGCGGCGGAGGAGACCAGCGAGTGGAAGCCGCCGGAGTCGCAGCCGCCGTCACCGCTCGGCAGTCCGGAGCCGTGCACGGGGAGGTAGCCGATCTCGCCGGTGCCGCCGGTGGCGCCGCGGCGCAGCCGGCCGTCGAGGACGACGGAGGCGCCGACGCCGTGGCTGAGCCAGATCAGCACGAAGGTGTCGCGGTCGCGGGCGGCGCCGAGCCGGTGCTCGGCGATGCCGGCGAGGTTGACCTCGTTGTCGACGGTGACCTCGGTGCGCGGATCGGCGCGCAGGGCGGTGAGGAGGTCGGTCTGGTGGCGGGAGAGGGCGCCGGAGTTCTGGTGTTCGCCGGTGGCCGGGTCGAAGAGTCCGGGGGCGCCGACGGCGACCGTGTGCAGGCGTTCGGCGCCGGCCTCGCGGGCGGCCCGGGCGAGGGCCTCCAGGGTGCGTTCGGCGAGCTGCTCGTCGGCGCCGGCGACGGTGGCGGTGGCCCGGGTGCGGCCGGTGAGGTCGGCGACCACCAGGTCGACGCCGGTGGTGCGGACGTCGAGGCCGGCGAGGAAGGCGCGGTCGGCGACCAGGGCGTAGAGCCGGGCGTTGGGTCCGCGGCGCTGCTCACCGCTCTCGCCGACGACGGCGACCAGGCCGGCCCGCTGCAGCCGTTCGAGCAGGTCGGCGACGGTGGGGCGGGAGAGTCCGGTGAGGCCGCGCAGCTCGGTTGCGGTGAGCGGGCCGCTCTCCAGCAGGAGGTCGAGCGCCAGCCGGTCGTTGATGGCCCGGGCGGTGCTGGGCGTCGCCGTGCGCACGGTCGTCATGGAAGCGCATCTTTCCAGAGGTTTTTATCAGGGTCCCTTCCTGATAGTTTATCGGAGTCATGCTGGACAGACCGGAGAGGACGATCGCATGGCGGACGAACTGCACGGCGTACGGCGCGCCAGAGTGGGCATCGCCCTGGTCTTCGCCGTGCACGGCGCGGTGACGGGCACCTTCGCCACCCGCATCCCCTGGCTCCAGGACCACCTGGACCTCGGTCCCGGCGAGCTGGGTCTCGCCCTGATCGCGCCCGCGGTCGGCTCCTTCCTGGCCATGCCGCTGGCCGGACGGATCGTGCACCGCTACGGCGAACGCGCCGCCGTCCGCGCCCTGCTGACGGCATGGACGCTCGCCCTCGCCCTGCCCGCGCTCGCCCCGAACCTGGCCGTGCTCTGGCTCGCCCTCTTCGTGTACGGCGCCAGCGCCGGCATGTCCGACGTGGCCATGAACGCCCAGGGCGTGGCGGTCGAGGAGCGGCTCGGCCGGTCCGTCATGTCCGGGCTGCACGGCATGTGGTGCGTCGGCGGCCTGGTCGCCTCCGGCTTCGGCGTGCTCGCCGCCCACCGCGGCCTCGACGCCCGGGTGCAGTTCGGGATCGCCGCGGCCGTGCTCACCGCCCTCGCCGTGGTCGTCACCCGGCCGCTGCTCGACGTCCGCCCGGAACCGGAGGAGGAGGCGCCGCCGCGGTTCGCACTGCCGCCGCGCTCGGCCCTGCTGATCGGCCTGGTCGGTTTCTGCGCGGTCTTCGCGGAGGGCGCCAGCATGGACTGGGGCGGCGTCTACCTGCGGGACGTCACCGGAGCCTCGGCCGGCACCGCGGCCGCCTGCTACTCGGCGTTCGCCGCCACCATGGCGGCGGCCCGCCTGGCCGGCGACACCGTGGTGGAGCGGCTCGGCCCGGTGCGCAGCGTCCGGATCGGCGGCACGGTCGCCACCGCCGGCGGCCTGCTGGTCGTCCTCTCGGACGGCCCGTGGCTGGCCATCCCGGGCTTCGCGCTGATCGGCATCGGCATCGCCGTCGTCGTCCCGCTCGCCTTCGCCGCCGCCGGCAAGTCCGGCGGCAACGCCAGCCAGGCCATCGCGGGCGTCGCCACCGTCACCTACACCTCCGGTCTGGTCGCCCCGGCGATCGTCGGCGGCATCGCCCAGGCGACCTCGCTCACCGTCTCCTTCGCGGTGGTGACGGTGCTGGCCGCGGCACTGATCCCGTCGGCCGGCGCCCTGCGCCGCAGGCCGACCACGGACCGCACCCCGCCCCGCGTCCCCGCCCACGTGGACTGACCGACCCGGGTGCACCACCAGGTGGGTGCACCACCAGGGGCGCGGGGAACTGCGCAATTCGGATGTGGGCCGCTGTACGGACCAGGGGTGACCCGGATTCGTCAGGAGCGCCGCCCCCGGACTGCGCAGCTCCCCCTGCCCCTGACATCGTCGCCCTCCGAATCGGCCCACCCTCGCACCGCTGCGGATGCCATGATCACCGGCATGCCGATACGTTTCCCGCAGCCCCTGCACCCCGGCGACCGGATCGCCGTGACCTCCCCCTCCAGCGGCGTCCCCGACAACCTCCGCAAGCGCCTGGACGCGGCTGTCCGCACGGTCGAGGACCGCGGCTTCGAGGTCGTCCTCGGCCGCTGCATGGACGGGTCCGGGCACGTCAGCGCCCCGGCGGCGGAGCGCGCGGCCGAACTGACCGACATGCTCACGGACCCGGCCGTACGGGCCGTGGTGCCGCCGTGGGGCGGCGAGACGGCGATCGACCTGCTGCCGCTGCTCGACTGGGACCGGATCCGCGCCGCCGAGCCGACCTGGCTGGTCGGCTTCTCCGACCTGTCGACCGTGATGACCCCGATCACCCTGCGGACCGGGCTCGCGACCCTGCACGGCAACAACCTGATGGACACCCCGTACGACGTCCCCGAGGGCCTGCTCTCCTGGCTGGACATCGTCTCGCTGCCGGCGGGCGCCCGCTTCGCCCAGACCCCGCCCGACCGCCACCGGGTGAACGGCTGGGTCGACTACGCCGAGTTCCCGGAGGTCCGCGAGCTCGTCCTCGACGGCCGGGGCACCTGGACCCGGCTGGACGGCGACGGCGACGGCGACCTGGACGTCGAGGGCCGGCTCGTCGGCGGCTGCGTCGAGACCCTGTGCAACATCGCGGGGACGCCCTTCGGCGACGTCCCGGCCTTCGCCCGCGAGCACGCCCCCGAGGGCCTGCTGGTGTACGTCGAGGCGTCCGGCGACGACGCCTACACGATCTGCCGCAACCTGCACGGGATGCGGCTCGCCGGGTTCTTCGACGCGGCCGACGCCGTGCTGGTCGGCCGCACCTCGGCGCCGGACGGCCGGTCGCTGACCCAGCACCAGGCGGTGCTGGACGCCCTCGGGCCGCTCGGCGTGCCGATCCTCGCGGACGTCGAGTGCGGCCACGTCCCGCCGTACCTGCCGATCGTCAACGGCGCCCTCGGCCGGGTCGTCCACACCGCCGACCGCCGGGAGCTCGTCCAGACCCTGGCCTGACCGCCCGCCCCGCGGCCCTCACACCCGCACCGGCAGCGCGGTCGGGCAGCGGCTGCGCAGCGACCGCCGCCAGGTGAGGGCCGCGGGGTCGGCGTCGAGGGCCAGCCGCGGGAAGCGGCGCAGCAGCGCCCCGACGGCGATCTCGTTCTCGGCCCGGGCCAGCGCCGCGCCGGCGCAGAAGTGCGGCCCGCGGCCGAAGGCCAGGTGCGGCGGGCCCTGCCGCTGCGGGTCGAAGGCGTCCGGACCGGGGACGTGGGCGGGGTCGCGGTTGGCCGCGGCCCAGGACAGCCAGACGCGGTCGCCCGCGGCGATCCGGGTGCCCGCGACGGTGAGGTCCTCGGTGGGGAAGCGGCGGACGGCCAGCATGGCGGGCGGGTCCCACCGCAGCACCTCCTCGGTCACGGCGGGGAGGCCCAGCCGGCCGGCGCGGACGGCCGCCAGCTGCTCCGGCCTGGTCAGCAGCGCCAGCACGGTGCCGCAGATCAGGCCGACCGTGTTGTGGTACCCGGCGAAGAGCAGCAGGAAGGCCATCGCGAGGAGCTCCCGCTCGGTCAGCGTCCCCTCGCCCGCCCGGCACTCCCCCGCCCTGCCGTCCCCCGGCTGCGACGGCTCGTGCACGGAGTCGATCAGCTCGGAGAGCAGGTCGTCGCCGGGCTCCGCCCGTTTGCGGGCGACGAGGTCGCCGAGGAAGCCGTGCATGGCCCGCATCGCCTCGCGCGAGCGGCCGGGGGCGCCTGGGTCGGGCGAGAGCAGGGTGTCCGTCCAGGCCCGGAAGTCGACCCGGTGGCCGGCGGGGACGCCCAGCAGGTCGCAGATGACGGCGACGGACAGCGGGGCGGCCAGGTCGGCGACGACGTCCCCGCGGCCGCGGGCCTCGATCCCGTCGAGCAGGTCCTCCGCCGCCCGGCGGATCGGCTCGCGCAGCCGTTCGGTGCGGCGCGGGCCGAGGGCCCGGCCGACGAGGCCGCGCAGCCGGGCGTGGTCGGCGCCGTCCCGGTTGAGCAGGTGGGCGTCGAGTTCGGGCGGCAGGGAGTCGCCGGACGCGCCCCGGCTCCGGGCGTGCCGCTTGTCGAGGGCGAACCGGGGGTCGGCGGCCGCCTCGCGGACCTCCTCGTACCCGGTGATCAGCCAGACCGGTGCGGCGTCGGGGGCGATCGCCCGGTGCACCGGCCCGCGGCGGTTCAGGGCCGCGCAGGCACCGTGGGGGTCGGTCAGGAAGTCCCCGTCCAGCGGGACGGGTGCGTCGGCGGGCGGCGGCACCGCGGTCTCCTCGGTCTCGGCACGGCACACCGCCGACGGGGCGACGTGCGACGGCAGCATGATCGCAGAGCTGGCAGCGGGCCGGGCCCGGTCGGCGGATTTCCGCCTGCGGGCCCGGATCGGGCATGCTCGCCGCCATGGACCTCCCCGTCGCCGTCCCCGCGCAGCGCAACCCGGTCGGCGCCCACGTGCCGGTGGCGGGGCGCGGGCTGGTCGGCACGGGGCTGGCGTACGCGGCCCGGGTCGGCGCCGAGGCCGTGCAGGTGTTCGTGGCCAACCCGCGCGGCTGGGCCACCCCGCCCGGCAATCCACGGCACGACGAGGCCTTCCGCACCGCCTGCGCGGAGCTCGGCGTCCCGGCGTACGTGCACGCCCCCTACCTGATCAACTTCGGCTCGGAGTCGGCCGTCACCCGGGAGCGCTCGGCCGAGTCGCTGCGGCACTCGCTGCACCGCGCGCACGCGATCGGCGCGCTGGGCGTGGTGGTGCACACCGGTTCGGCGCTCTGCGGTCCGCGGGCCGCGGCGCTGGCGCACGTCCGCTCGTCCGTGCTGCCGCTGCTCGACGAACTCGACGGCCTCGGCGCGGGCGCCCCGCAGCTGCTGCTGGAGCCCACCGCCGGACAGGGCAGCTCGCTGTGCGGGCGGATGTCCGACCTCGCGGACTACGCCGACGCGCTGGACGGCCACCCGCTGCTCGGCGTCTGCCTGGACACCTGCCACGCCTTCGCCGCCGGGCACGACCTGGCCGCCCCGGGCGGGACGGCCGCCATGCTGGCCGAGCTGACCGACGCGGTGGGGCCGGGCCGGCTGAAGCTCGTCCACGCCAACGACTCCGAGGACGTGCTCG
The DNA here is from genome assembly GCF_000717715.1 of Streptomyces sp. NRRL B-24484. Taxonomy (GTDB): domain Bacteria; phylum Actinomycetota; class Actinomycetes; order Streptomycetales; family Streptomycetaceae; genus Kitasatospora. The sequence goes on from NZ_JOAI01000034.1 coordinate 36,230, forward strand.
GCGCCCGCAAGGACCGGCACGCCAACATCGGGGCCGGCCACATCGGGGCGGCCGCCTTCGGCGAGCTGCTCGCGCACCCGGACACCGCCGGGGTCCCGCTGATCATCGAGACCCCGGACGGCCGGCACGACCCCGACCGGGTCGAGGGCGCCCGGCACGGCCAGGACATCCGCCGGCTCAAGGAGCTGCGCACGGCCGCGGGCGCACCGGCCCTCACGGGCGCACCGGCATGAGCGACTCGGGGCGGGCAGCCGCTCAGGACGAGCGGCGCGACGAGCAGGACGAGCGGCGCGACGAGCGGGACGGGCAGCGGGACGGACAGGACCGCCGGCGTTCCCGGGCGGACCGGCTGCGGCCGGTGCGGCCGGTGCTGCTGGTGCTGCTGCTCGCGGCGGCGGCCGCCTCGCTGCTGCTGTGGAGCCCGGTCGACGCACTGGGCGGCGGGCACGGGCCGTGGCGGCTGCCGATCGCGCTGGCGGTGTACACCCTGGGCACGCTGGCCTTCGTCCCGAAACCCGCGCTCAACGCGGCCGCGGGGCTGCTGCTCGGCACGGCGGTGGGCCTGCCGCTCGCCGTCGCCGGGACGACCCTGGGCGCGGCCGCGGCGTTCTGGCTCGGCCGCACCCTCGGCCGGGACGCGCTCCGCCCGCTGCTGCGCGCCCGCGCGGCCGTCGCGGTCGACCGCCGGCTGACCGAGCAGGGGTTCCGCAGCGTGCTGCTGCTGCGGCTGGTCCCGGGCGTGCCGTTCCAGCCCGCCAACTACGCCTGTGCGCTCTCCGGTGTGCGCACCGCGCCCTACCTCGTCGCGACGGCCCTCGGTGTGCTTCCGGGCACGGCGGCCTCGGTGGTGGCGGGAGCGAACGCCTCCTCGCCGACCTCGCCGGCCTTCCTGCTGTCCACCGGGGCGGTCGTGCTGATGACCGCGGTCAGCGGTGTCTCGCTGCTCCGCGCCCGCCGCGCGGCCACCGCGGGCTGATCCGCCGGCGGGTCGGCCCCGCAGGGGGCGGGCTTCCGGCCGGACACGCCGGGGAGCCGCCGGGAGGGGGCACCGGCGCGGACACGACCGATAATCGGTGGCAGCCGTTCCCGACGCTGCCTCAGGATGTCCGGCATGACGACCGAACGCATCGAACCGCCCTTCGCCGCCGACGAGACCGCCATGCTCACCGCCTGGCTGGACTACCACCGCGCCACCCTGCTGCTGAAGACCGAGGGCCTCGACCAGGACCGGCTCCGCGAGCGTTCGGTGGCACCGTCCTCGCTCAGCCTGCTCGGCCTCGTCCGGCACATGGCCGAGGTGGAGCGGTACTGGTTCCTCACGATCCTCCAGGGCCAGGAGTTCGAGGAGGGCATCTTCTGGACCGAGGAGGACGAGGACGGCGACTTCAACCAGGTCGACACCGCCGACGTGGACGCCGACTTCGCGACCTACCGCACCCAGGTCGAGCTGGCCCGGGCGGCCGCCGCCGGGCTGCCGCCGGAGACGGTCGGCAAGCTGCGGCGCCGCGGCGAGGAGGTCACGCTGCGCTGGATCCTCGTCCACATGATCGAGGAGTACGCGCGGCACAACGGACACGCCGATCTGATCCGCGAGCGGATCGACGGTGCCACCGGGGAGTGAGCCGGGGCTGACGCCGTTACAGCTTCGTTGACGGATCGTCAACTTCCCGACGCTGCACCCCCATATGGTCTACACGCGGAACCGTCCGGCGACCTGCGGCGTCGCACCCGGTGTCGGGATCTCCCGGCGATCGGGCGCGCCACGACCCGGACGGCGGTCACGTGCGGGCACCGAACCGGTGATCAGTGCGATACTCGGACAGTTCCAACAAGTGGATGACGTGTCAAAAAGACACGCCCACGGGGGGCGCGTACGGGTCGGGAGAGGGAGGCGCGGCAAATGGGAGCACTTCGCGACGAGCACCACAACGGGTGGCTGATGCCCTCCGGCAACTACCCCGCTGCGGTGTACGACGACGCGTGGGACGCCGAGGACACCCTGCCGTCCGTGCCGGCGCCCGCGGCGAAGATCGTGTCGCTGAAGCCGACCGGCTTCGAGGCGGCCCGCACCGTCGGTGAGCACCTGCGCACCGGCACGCCGGTCGTGATGGACCTCAGCGAGATGGAGGACCCCGAGGCCAAGCGCATGATCGACTTCGCCTCCGGCCTGGTCTTCGGCACCCGCGGCGGCATCGAGCGGATCGCCCGCCGGGTCTTCCTGCTCACCCCGCCGGACGTCGAGGTGACGGTGATCGACCGGCCGATCGACAACAGCGGCTTCTACAACCAGAGCTGATCCACCCCTCCCCGACCGGGGGCGGCACCCGCCGTCCCCGGTTTTCTGTTGCCCGGAACCGGACGCGCCGCGCCACGAATCCGTCGCGTCCGCGATTCCCTGCTCCCGTTTGAGACATTCATGTCTCACATGCTCTACACTCGGCTCATGGCCACCGATCGCGACTCCGTCCTCGAGGCAGCCGTGGGCGTGCTCTCCCGCCGCCCCACCGCCCACCTCGACGAGATCGCGCGCGCCGCCGGGATCAGCCGCGCCACGCTGCACCGGATCTTCCCGGGCCGCGAGGCGCTGATCCGCGAGGTCGGCATGCTCAGCCTGCGGAAGTTCGCGGACGCCTGCGACACCGCGGGGATCGAGGACGGCCCGGCGGACGCCGCCCTGCGCCGGCTGGTCGACGCGGTCGTCCCCGACGCCGCGCTCTGCGCCTTCCTCGCCGGCGAGAACCAGCTCTACGACGACCCCGAGATCAACGACCTGTGGGAGGCCCAGGACGCCCGCGTCCGCGCGCTCTTCCTCCGCGGCCAGCAGCAGGGCGTCTTCCGGATCGAACTCGCGGCCGGGTGGCTCAGCGAAGCCTTCTTCGACCTCGTCGCCGGCGTCGGCTGGGCCGTCCAGGACGGACGGCTCGCCCCCCGCGACGGCGCCTTCTCGCTCACCGAGCTCTTCCTCGGCGGAGCCCTCAGGAGACCGGAACCCTCCTGACACCCTCCCCGCGGCCATCCGCGGGAGGCACCCCCACCCCCGGCCGGAGCCGGGGGTATCCGAAAAGGAACCTTCATGACCGGCACCAGCGTCCAGGACCGCGCGCAGCACCGCTGGGCCGGCCTGGGCGTCCTCGTCCTGGCCGTCACCCTGGTCGCCCTCGACGCGACCGTGCTCTCCCTCGCCATCCCCTCCATCAGCGAGACGCTCCGCCCCAGCGGCACCCAGCTGCTGTGGATCGGCGACGCGTACTCCTTCGTCCTCGCCGGACTGCTCGTCAGCATGGGCGCGCTCAGCGACCGGATCGGCCGCAAGCGGCTGCTGCTGCTCGGTTCCACCGCCTTCGGCACGGCCTCGCTGCTCGCCGCCTACGCGCCGAGCCCCGGCTGGCTGATCACCGCCCGCGCGCTGCTCGGCGTGGCCGGCGCCACCATCATGCCGTCCACCCTGTCGCTGATCCGCGCGCTGTTCCCGGACGCCCGGGAACGCGCCACCGCCATCGGCATCTGGGGCGCGGGCGCCACCGCCGGCGCCGCGCTCGGCCCGCTGGTCGGCGGCGTGCTGCTGGAGCACTTCTGGTGGGGCTCGGTCTTCCTGCTCAACCTGCCGGTGCTGGTCCTGCTGCTGGTGCTCGGCGCCTGGCTGCTGCCGGAGTCCCGCGACCCGCGGCCCGGCCGCTGGGACGTCGCCTCCGTCGCCCTGTCGATGGCCGGTGTGATCGGCGTCGTCTACGCGGTCAAGGAGGCCGCGGCGCACGGCCCGTTCGACCACTGGACGGTGCCCGCCGCGTTCGTCCTCGGGGCCACCGCACTGGTCCTCTTCGTCCGCCGCCAGCTGCGGCTGGAGACGCCGCTGCTGGACGTCCGGCTGTTCGCCGACCGGCGGTTCACCGCGGCCGTGGTCGCCACCCTGACCTCGCTGATCGGGCTCTCCGGCGTGATCTTCTTCATGTCGCAGTACCTGCAGCTGGTCCGCGGGCTGTCCCCGCTGTCGGCCGGCATCGCCGAGCTGCCGGCCTTCGCCGGCGCCGTGGTCGGCGGCCTGCTGACCGCCCGCGCGGCCCGCCGCTTCGGCACCCGTGCCACGCTGACCGCCGGTCTGCTCGCCATGGGCGCGGGCATCGCCGTCCTCGGCCTGATGCACCGCGACAGCACCTACCTGCTGCTCGGCGCGTCCTTCCTGGCCGTCGGCACCGCCGAGGGCGTCGTCTACACCCTCTCCTCCGACCTGGTGCTCGGCGCCGCCCCGGCGGAGAAGTCCGGCGCGGCCTCGGCCGTCTCGGAGACCGCGTACGAGCTGGGCACCGCGCTCGGCATCGCCCTGGTCGGCTCGGTGGTCACCGCCATCTACGCCGGCGCGGTGACCGTCCCGGCCGGGGTGGGCGCGGCCGCGGGCGACCAGGCCCGCGAGTCGATCGGCGGCGCGGTCGAGACCGCCGCCACCCTGCCCGGCCCGCTCGGCGCCCGACTGCTCGACGACGCCCAGCTCGCCTTCGTCCACGGCGTCAACGTGGCGGCCTGGCTCGCCGGCGCCCTGCTGCTGGCCGCCGCGGCCACCGGCTGGTGGCTGCTCCGTACCCGCCACGACCGGACGGCCGGCGAGCCCGGAGCCACCGCCGCACACCCCGAGACACGGGCAGCGCAGAAGGTCGGCTGACCACCCCGCCCCGCCGAGCCCGGTCCACCGCTCGCGGGGCGGCGGCCCGACCGGACACGGACCACCGCAACCTTGGGCACGAGCGGCCGAACCCCCGGTCGTGCGGGCCGGTCGGCCGACCGCTCGTGCGGCGCGGCCCCACCGAGTCCGGCTTGCCACCGGGCCCGGCAGGCCAAGCCCTCTGACCGCCGATCCCGGCAACAGTCCCGACAGCCCGCCGGCTCTCCGACGGGTGCCCGACACGTTCGACTGCCTGTACCGCCGAACCGGCCCCGGCCCCGCCGGTGTCAGGCGAACTTCGAGCTCGGGACCGGGCCGGCCGAGCGGACGCGGTCGCGCGGGCCGGTCAGCCAGCTGCTGCGCACCCGTGCGGCGAAGGCCGCGAGGAGGTCGTCGGGGTCGGCCGGGGTGGTGCCGTCGCCCTCGTCGGGCTCGGGCTCGGCGGCGCAGATCTCCTCCGCCAGTTCCTCGGCGGACCGGTCGTCGCCCGGGGTGCGCTCGGGCTCGCCCGAGTCGCCGATCCGCAGCGACGGTTCCCAGGGGGCGACCACGTGCTGCACCAGCAGGGTGGAGACGTCCGCCGAGACCGCCGGCGGGTCCGTCCAGCAGGTGGCGTGCTCGAACAGCACCTCGCCGTCGGCCCGGTCCCGCAGGGCGGCGGCCACCTCCGGCTCGCACGCGTTGAGGTCGTACGCCACCACCAGGGTGTCCGGGGTACCCGGCCGGTAGGGGGCGGCGGGCAGGCCGAGCAGGCGGGCGGCGGCGAGGCCGAGGGCCCGGCTGCCGCGGTCGGGCAGCAGCGCCACCGAGGCCGGGCGGCGGCCGGTCGCCTCCAGCACCACGGCGAGCCGGTCGAGGCCGCGGCGGCACGAGTCGAAGCCGTCCTGGTAGAAGGCCCAGCGGCCGGTCATGCCGGCGTCGAAGCCGTACGGCGAGAGGGTGGCCAGCAGGCCGCCGGTCAGGGTGTAGTGCCAGCCGCGCAGGTCCCGGCGGTCGGTCGGCGTGGCGTCGGCGGACCGGCGCAGCGTGCGGCGGGCGCGGTCCGCCGCCGGGCGCCAGGTGTCCGAGGGCTCGCCGAGCCCCGCGAGGACCCGGCCCGCGGCGTCGAGCCGACCGTCCATCAGGGCGTTGTGGACGAGCAGGTAGCGGCCGGGCCAGTCGGTCAGCAGGCCGTCGTGTTCGGTCAGCAGCTCGACGGCGGCCGCGTGCCGCTGCTCGTCCTCCAGGGCGACCGCGAGTTCCAGCAGGATCTGCTGCGGGTGGGTGCGCGTCTCGGGTGCGCGGCGGAACAGGCCGCCGCGGCGCGGCGCCAGCGCTCCCCGGAGTGCTTCGCGCAGGGCGGGCACGGCGAGGGCGGACACCCCGCGTTCGATGCAGGCGTACCCGTAGTCGTAGAGGGCGTCCGGCCGGTCCGGGTGCGCGGCGAGGGCGGCCGAGGCCTCGGCGAGGTCCTCGAAGCCGGCGCCTTCGGCGAGTCGGCGGACGAGCGGTGCGCAGTCGGCGGGCGCCAGCGAGTCGGCGGCGCGCCGGAGGGTGCGCATCGCGCCCTGCGGGTCACCCGACTCGAACAGGTCGCTGGCCTCGGTCAGTTCGGTGGTCATGCATCAGCTCCGGAGGAAACGGGCGGGCATCCGCGTCCCGCCGGGGTCACGGGGGAACGCGGACACGACGGCGCGCCGGGCACGGTGCCTCGCGCCCCACGGGGCGGCGGCACGGCGGCGCTCATCGGACGGGGCGGCAGCCGCCCTTCCGGTCGTGGTCGCACATGCGGCCGATCATGTCGGGCGCCGTCCTCCGGGGGCAATCGGTTTTCCGCCGCCTGCCCGGTGCCCGCCCGCTCTCGGCCCGTTCAGGCCGGCGTCGGCCCGGCGTCGGCCCGGTGGGGCATCCTGCCCGCATGGATCTGCGCGCCGAGTTGTTGCCGCCGCCCGTGCCCGCGGAGCGTCTGGCCGAGCTGAGGGCGGCGGTCGACGTGATCGCCGATCTCGTCCTGACCTCCGGCCCGGCGGCCGCGCAGGCGGCGGTCGAGGCCTTCGGCAGGGAGACCGGGCACGGTTTCACCGTCGCCGACTTCGCCGCGTGCGAGGGCGGGCGCGGTGCGCAGGCGCTCGCGCTGGAGGCGGCCCGTCCGGCCCGCCCGGAGGTCCGGGGCACGAGCCGGGCGGAGACCGTCGAGCTGGTCCGGCGGGTGTGGGCCGCCGGACCTGATGCCGACTGGTACCTCCGGGTGCTGCGGGCGGCCCTGCCGCACCCGCGGCTGCTCGACCTGCTGTTCCAGTCCCCCGCCGGGCACGCGGCGGCTGCGGAGGACGTGGTGGACGAGGCACTGGCGTACCGGCCGATCGCGCTCTGAGACCGGCCGGCGGGCCGTCAGGCGGCGATCGGGACGGGGCGGCGGGTGCGTTTCTGGTCGAGGATGTGGGCGGACCAGTCGGCGGTGCGGCCGCAGATGGCCAGGGCGGTGAAGAGGTGGACGGGCACGTCGGCGGAGTCGAGCAGGACGGCGGCCCAGTACTCGGGGCCGGCGGTGCCGGTGGCGGGGGTGTCACCGACCTCGGCGAGGAGTTCGGCGGCGGCCGCCTCCAGGCGGGCCGCGGCCTCGTAGCGCGGGGCGGCCGCCCGCACCACGGCCGCGCGCAGGGCCCTGGCCCGTTGGGCGGCCGGTCCGGCGGCGGGGGCGGCGAAGAGCGGCCGTGCCTCCCCGCTCACCAGGGCGGCCCGGACCACCGCGCGGGCGTCCGCGCCGTGTTCGGCCTCGGCGACCAGCCGGAGCACGGCCGCCGGGACGGTGCGGTGCCGCGGTCCGGCCATCGCGGCGACCGCGGTGGAGAGGCAGGTGGCGACGTCGGCACCGGTGGAGGCGATCAGCCGGGCCGTGGTGGTGGCGGTGTCGACGGGGTGGACGGCGACGGAGCACCAGTACGCGTCGACGGCGCGGACGTGCTGCGGTTCGGCGGTGCCGCGCCAGCGCAGCAGGAAGCGTTCGGCGGCGCTGCTGCCGGCCTCGATCGCCCAGTGGGGCACGGCGGGCAGGTGCAGGCCGCGGACGGACTGGGCGACGAAGGTGTGGGTGGCGATGGTGGCGCGTTCGAGGTCCTCCCGGGCCTGTTCGTCGCCGATGTCGTGCAGCGGGCCGAGTCCCCAGGCGGGGCCGAGGCCGGCGAGTGAGTTCTGGGTGTCCACCCGGACGTCGCCGTGGCGGACGGGCAGGGTGAGCGGCTCGCCCGGGCCGAGTCCGGGCCAGGGTCTGCCGTCGACGAGGATCCCCCAGACCTCGTCGAAGGTGTGACGGCCGATCAGTTCGGTGAGGTCGGGCGCCGGGGCGGTGGGGTCGGGAGCGGTGAGGTCGGACATGGGGCGACTCCTCGGTGCGGACCGGCTGCTTCGGTCCGGGTGGTGCGGTCCTGGTCGTGCAGGGTCGTGCAGGGTCGTTCCTGGCCGTGCGGTGGTGCAGTGGTGCGGCCGTGCGCTGGAGCGGTCGTGCGGTCGTGGCGGCGGGGGCCGGGTGGTGCGGACCCCGCGGACGCGGCCCCGCTGGCGGGTACCGCGTCCGGGGACGGCTGACGGGCACCGCCCGCCGCGGGCCGCGAGGGCCGGCGGGGACGGTGCCCGGGGTGGTGCTCCGGTACGGCTCAGCGGCCGACGCCCGCCGACTGTCCGGCCGGACTGCGCTCGGCCGGTGCGGACGCCGCGGCGGGTGTCGGGACGGCGGCCGGGGCAGGGGCCGCGGCCGCGGCCCGGCGCCGCAGGTAGAGGTTGTTGAGGACGAGGGCGGACGCGGTGAACAGCGCGCCGACCACCTGCATGCCGGCCGGGATCACCCCGGTCAGCGCGGAGATGGTGAAGGCGGTGATCGGGACGACGTCCATGAACAGCACGCCGTTGAGCGGGCCCAGGTTGCGGTTGCCGATGTTCCAGGCGAGCACGCCGCCGAAGCCGGCGATCAGGCTCATGTAGGCGAGTTCGGGCAGGATCGTGACGACCGCGTGGCCGGTCGGCACCGCGACGGCGCCGGTGGCGAGCAGCACCGCGGTGATGACCACGGCGCTGCCGAGGCCGAGCACGGTGGTGACGGTCGTGTACTTGATGGGCGACCAGCTCGGGAAGTAGGTCGCACCGGAGGTGTAGATCACCCAGCAGAGCGCGGCGAAGAGCAGCAGGGCGTCGGCGCCGAAGTTCTGCGGGGTGTTCACCAGCGAAGCCAGGTCGCCCTTGGTGACGACGAGGATCACGCCGACGAAGGACAGCGCGATGAAGGCGAAGGACCACTTGGGCGGCACGACCTTGCGCAGCACCCAGTTCACCAGGAAGCCCATCATCGGCATGGTGGCCATCATGATCGAGGCGATCAGCGCGCCCTGCTCGCCGATCAGGTCCTGGCCGAAGAAGACCAGGAACTGGAAGCCGGCGAATCCGGCGGTGCCGAAGAGCCAGGCGAGGCCGACCCGCTCGCCCTTGAGGCGCAGCCCGGCGGCGCCCTCCCGGGCGCGCAGGACGACCACGAAGATGAGGCCGGCGATCCCGTAGCGCAGGCAGGTGAAGGTGAAGGGGTCGATGTACTTCAGCGTCACGTCCATGAGGGGGAACATGGCCCCCCACGAGAGCGTGGCCGCGAGGCACAGCAGGACCCCTCGGGCGTACTTCTTCTGGTCGTTCACAGTTCTCCTGTCAGGGAGTCGGGGTGAGGTGGGGCGGCACGCAGGACGGCGGTCATGCCGTCGTCAGCTCCATGCGGTCGGCCTCCGAGGCCGCGTTCTCCTGCCCGATCAGGTCGAGGACGGTCGACAGCAGCTGCGCGGTGCGCACCTTGCCGGTCGGGCTGTACGGGATCTCGGGGACGGTCACGACGCGCGCGGGCAGCTGGGGTGCGCGGCGCAGGCACGCGGCGAGGACGGCACGGGAGCCGCTCGCCTCGCGCTCGGGGGAGATGGGGGCGAAGGCCGCGACCAGCGTCGGGCCCTCGTCGGGGAGGTCGACCTTGAGGACGGCGGTCTCCCGGACGCACGGGAGGCCGGTGAGCTCGTCCTCCAGGGCGAAGATGTTGACGTCCAGCGGGTGCCGGCCCTCGGCCTTGGTGACGCCGTCGTTGCGGGCGCTGAGCTCGATCCGGCCGCCCTCGTCCATGACGCCGCTGTCGCCGGTGAGCAGGTACTTCTGGGTGCGGCCGGCGTGCTCGATCATCAGGAACTCGGGCTCGGCGGAGGCGTAGCTGTCCATCAGCTGGTAGCTGGCGATGGCGATCCGGCCGAGCTGCCCCTTCGGCACCGGGCGGTGCTCCGGGTCGAGGACGAGGATGGTGCTGCCGGGCATCGGACGGCCGGAGCGGGCCGGGGCGACGTGCAGCTCCTCGGGGCCGATCATGGTGTTGAGGCCGGTCTCGGTGGTGCCGTAGTACAGGTGCAGGACGGGGCCGAGGCGGTCCCAGGTCTGGTTGATGACCCAGCGGTTGAGGTGGCGGCCGCCGGAGAGCAGGAAGCGCAGCCGGGAGGTCTTGTGCAGGTGCTCGGAGGCCGGGTGCGAGATCAGCCGGTTGAGCACCGGGGGCACCATGAGGGTCGTGGAGACGCCCTCGGCGACGATGAGCTCGGCCATCTTCTCGGCGTCCTCGTACGGGCTGAGCACGACCGAGCCGCCGAGCGAGAGGAAGATCCGGGCCCAGCCGGGGCCGGAGGAGTGGTAGAGCGGGACGGTGACCATGTGGACGTCGTCCTCGTCGAAGGAGTACTGGTCCACCAGGTCGGAGAGCCGGCGGGCCTCGAACGAGGAGTTGCGGATCACCAGCTTCGGGATGCCGCTGGTGCCGGAGGTGAAGGAGAAGGCGGTGAACGGCTGCTCGACGGGTGTGGTCGGGGCCGGCTCGAAGGCGGCGAGCGCCTGGAAGCAGACGGCGCCGGGCGCGGCCGGGCCGGTGTCGTAGTCGTCCGTCTCCGGGCCGGCCAGGTGGATGCTCAGGACGTCGCGCGCGCCCGGCCAGCCGGACCGCTCCAGCAGCGGGCGGCGCAGCGGGGTGCTGATGAGCACGGTCGGCTGCAGCTGCTCCAGGGCGCCGGCGGTGGCCTCGGGGGTGGTCGTGTAGTCGAGGCCTATGCAGGGCACGCCGAGGGTGGCGCAGGCGGCCATCACGACCACCAGCTCCCAGCTGTTGCAGGACATGAAGGCGGCGCGGGCGGGGCGCTCGGCGGGCAGGTGGTGGGCCAGGCCGGTGGCCACCCGGGCGACCTGCTCGGCGAGTTCGGTCCAGGTGAGGCGGAAGTCGCGGTCCACCACGGCCACGTGGTCGGGGCGCCGCGCGGCGTGCTTGCGGATGTCGTCGAGCTTGATCATGCGTTACTCCGATGCTGCGGTGGTGGCGGATGCCGTCTCGGGGGCCGGGGCGGCGGCGGGTTGCGGCTGGTAGAGCGTGTAGATCTCGCTGCCGCTGGCGCGCAGCGCCCGGATCTCGGCGCGGGTCGCGTCGCAGAGCTTCTCGCCGGGCACGGTGATCGGGATGCCGGGCGGGTAGGCGATGATGAAGTGGTCGGCGCTGTCCTCGTGGAGGGCGGCCGAGGTGGTGCGGTAGGTGCGCTGGATGACCCGCAGCGCCTCCAGCAGCCGCAGCAGGGTGCCCTCGTCGACCCCGATGTGGACGTGGAAGAGGACGGCGCCGCCGCTCTCCCGGGCCACGTACAGGGCGTACTCGTCGAAGAGGATGCGGCGGAAGTCGGCGGCGGTGATGCCGAGGGCCCGGATGTCGACCAGGACGCGGGTCGGGTCGTCGGAGACGAGCATCGCCGGGTCGGTGAGGTGGCCCTCGGGGCCGAGGGTGCGGTAGGCGGAGAGCCGGGGGTCGGTGGCTATCTCGGTCCGCAGCGTGCGGGCGAGCATCAGCGACCGGTCCAGCAGCGCCTCGCCCTCGTGCTCGGCCTGCAGCCGGGCGAGGTCGAGGCTGGCCAGCACGGGGAAGCTCGGTGAGGTGGTGTGGTGCTGGAAGAGCGCCTGAGCGGTGCGCTCCTGCGCCTCCCGATCGCCCACGAGGTGCAGGTACGAGCCCTGCCGCAGCGCGGACATCGACTTGTGCGCGGAGTGCGTGACGGCGACCGTCATGGGCAGTGACGGGTTCTCGGCCCGCAGCTGCTCGACGGCGGCGAGCGCGGTGAGCGGCCGCAGGTGCGGGTGGAAGCGGTGGATGGCGCCCCACGCCTCGTCGACCAGGACGTTGACGGTCGGGTGGATCCGGGACATCTCGCCGAGCAGCGTCGGCAGGTCGTAGCGGACGCCGTCGTAGGAGACGGCGGAGAGCACGACGGTGTCGAAGGGGCGGCCCTCGGCGGCGGCCTCGGCGAAGCTGCGCAGCAGCAGCGGCAGGTCGGCGAAGGTGCGCGGGCAGGTGTCGCAGCAGCGCCGCATGGGGGCGTACTCGACGTCCACGGTGAGCGAGCCGAGGGCGAAGTGCACGGACTGGTGGCAGCTGCGGTCCGCGAGCACCCGGCCGCCGGGGCGGGTGAGCGCGGCGAGCGCGACCCGGTTGGCGGTCGAGGTGCCGGCGGAGAGGAAGAGCGTGGTGTCGGCGCCGAAGGTCCGGGCGGCGAGCCGCTGGGCCTCGCGCAGGGGCCCGTGCGGGCGGAAGAACGAGTCGAGCATGGTGCCGCTGTAGGACACGTCGGCGGCCAGCTGCGCCTGCCCGAACAGGGCCTCGTACACGGCCTTGGTCCGGGAGTTGAGGATGGACCGGCCGTGCGAGAGCGGCAGGGCGTGGAAGGACGCGATGTCACGTCTGGCCACGCGCAGGACGGCATCGGCGAGCGGGGTGGCGCTCGGCTCCGGGGGGCCGAGCTCCGACGCGGCCTGCGGGACGGCTTCCGGCCCGAGGGCGGTGCTGCTGGCTGGGGTCATGGGTGTGCACTCCAGAGGGGTATCGGAGCACCCGGGAGAGGGCGTGGGCTGAGTGCCTCGCCCTCCATGAAATAAAACCTTCGCGCCGGTATCAAATCTCATCGGGAATTGTGATGACTCGGCGGACTTCCCGCAAGGCGCGCCGGACCGGCGCGCGGTGTACGCATGGGGCGCCAGTGCCCGCCAGAGGCAGCCGCGGCGGATCCGCGCGCACCCACCGCCGATTCACGCACGTCGCAGCACGGGAACGCGCGCAACCCGGACCGGATCGCCGCCATCGACGCCGCCCGACCGGCCTCGTTCCGGCACGGAGGAGTTGACGGACCGCCAATGGTTCGCACTGGAAGTACGATGATCTGCCGAAACGGCGAGGTGGGTGGAGTTCCGCTTCACCAGGACCGACCGTTCAGTCTGATTCGGACGGGAGCGCCGACCGGAGCCGAGTCGTCAGACGCCTGCCGCGGCGAGCACGGCCTCCATCCGGGCCCGTGGCAGCACGGGGTTGGCCGCCGCCGCGTCCGCGACCTCGGGGTCCCGGTCCGCCAGCAGGCGCTCCAGCAGCTCCGCGTCCGTGCGGGGATGCCGGGCCACGGCGGCGCGGAGGGACGGCTCCTCGCCGGCGAGCCGCCGCAGCTGCCCGACGGGCAGGTCGGGGACCTTCAGGGCGAGGAGGCGCACCCGCGGGTCCGACGCGTCCGTGAAGCCCCGCAGCTCCTGGAGCGGGAGGTTGGGGTGGTCCGCCAGGTACGGCGGGGTGCCGGAGACCTCGCCGTGGGCGCGGAGCAGCCGCAGGACGACCCGCGGCGGCGCTTCGGGCCGGTGGGCGGCCGCGATGCGCACCGACAGGTCCGGGTCGGCGTCCAGCCGCCGCCAGGCCTCGTCCGGCAGGTCCCGGCCGGCCGCGAGGACCCGCCGGAACACCGCGTGCGGGCAGTCGAGGTAGGTCAGCCGCTCCGCCAGCGGCGCGTCGCGCAGCCAGCCGGGCTCGTACGAGGACCCGTCGAGGGCGACCCGGGCCTCGATGCTGCCGGCCGCCTTCTCGGCCTCGACCCGGGCGAGCAGCCGGTCCCGGAGTTCGGGGGTGACGGGCCGGCCGTACGCGACCGCGACGCACACGGCCGGGTCGGGGTCGTCCTGCAGTCGGGCCGCCATGCCGGCGGTCAGGTGGGGGTTGCCGGCCACCGCCCGCAACACGGTGCGGTCCCCGGTCGCCAGCAGTTCGGCGAACCGGTCGGGTGTCAGGGGGAGACGACCCGCGACCAGGGCCCGGACGGCCGGGTCGGCGAGGCAGCGTTCGTGGTACTCCGCGGGGACGCCCGGCTGCTGGGCCCCGGCAGCGGCGGCCCGCACCCCGGGGTCCGGGTCGGTGAGCAGCGCCAGGTGCACGGGCACCGGCCGGTCCGACCAGGCCCGCGCGACGGCTGCCCGCAGCTTCGGGTCCGGGGCGGCCGCCAGGCGCTCCGGCGGCCGGCCGTACACCTCGACGAGGTCGTCGATGTCCATCGGCAGCCCGAGCTCCACCCACTCCCGGAGGAGGTCCGCACGGGCGGTGCGGATCGCCGGGTCGGGGTGCTCTGCGATCCGGCGGCGCATCGCCGCGGAGACCCGCGGCCCGTGCAGGGACACCGCCGCCCTGCTGCCGCCGTGCGTCAGCAGCGCCTCGGCCACCGCGTCCGGCAGCCGCCCCGGACGCGTCGCCAGACCGTGCCGGCCCGCCGGGTGCGCGGCCAGCCGCACGAGGACCTGCACCGGAGCGGCCGGATTCCGCGACAGCCCCGACAGGTGCGGCTGCTCGAGATGAACCATGCGTCCACGCTAGGCCCTCGGCCGGTGGGCTTTGAGGCCACCTCGGGCGTGCTGGCGGCCGCTGACCGTGCCGGACAGGCCGGGGCGGCGTCAGGGCAGGAGGACGGCCTTGCCACGGTTGCGGTGGGCCTCCAGGTCGGCGTGGGCCTGTGCGGCCTGCGCCAGCGGGTAGGTGCGCCAGATCGGGACGGTGAGCCTGCCCTCGGCGGCCAGGTGCACCAGCTCCGGCACGGACTCCTCGCCCTGGCCCGAGGTGCCGGCGCTGAAGCGGACGCCGTACCGGGCGGCGGCCCTGTCGGCGATGGTGAGGACGTGGTCGGCGTCGCCGACCAGGGCGACGGAGTCGGCGAGCACCCCGGCGCCGGAGGCGTCGAGGACGGCGTCGACCCCCTGCGGGGCCGCGGCCCGGACCCGCTCCACCCAGCCGTCGCCGTAGCGGACGGCGGTGGCGCCCAGGGCGGTGACGCGTTCGAGGTCGTGCTCGCCGGCCGTGCCCACGACGGTGACGCCGCGGGCGACCGCCAGCTGCACGGCGAGCACCCCGACGCTGCCGCCGGCGCCGTGGACGAGCAGGGTCTGCCCCTGCTCGACGCCGAGCTGGTCCAGCACCCGGTGCGCCGTCCGGCCGACCGTGACCAGCGAGGCGGCGGCCTCCCAGGACAGCGCGGGGGGCTTGGCCACGGGCCGGTCCAGCAGGGCGTACTCGGCGTAGCTGCCGCCCGTGGTGGACCCGAGGACCTCGTCCCCCACCGCCGCACCCGCCCGCTCGCCGACGGCGTCGACGACCCCGGCCGCGTCCAGGCCGGGCACCACGGGGAAGCTCGCGGGGGCGACGGCGGCCATCAGGCCGGACCGGATCTTCAGGTCGAGCGGGTTCACGGAGGCGGCGCGCACCCGGATCCGGACCTGGCCCGGTCCGGGCTCCGGCGGGGTGACCTCCGACAGCTGCAGCACCTCGGGCGCGCCGTACTCGGAGAAGGTGATCGCTTCGGACATCGGAACTCCCGGGGGGAAGCAGGGTGGACAGGGCCGCAGGTGCCCCGACCCACTCTGCTGCGGCCCGGGCGGAACCGCCGCCCGGAGCACCGGCCCGGGCACCGGCCGGCGTCCCGGCCCGAACGGGGTGGGCGAAGAACCGGGCGCGACCCGGTGGTGTCCGGGGCGGGAAGGCCGGTCCGCATGGTCTCGGTGGTGCAGAACTGGCGATCGACTGTGCGGATGCCTACGGGCTGGCCCGGTTCTGGAGCGCGGTGACCGGCCGGCCGCTGCATCCGGACGACCGACCGGGTGATCCGGAGGTCCAGGTGGAACTGGCCGCCGGCACCTTCCTGTACTTCAACCAGGTGCCCGAGCCGAAGACGGTCAGGAACCGGGTCCACCTGTGTCTGCGTCCGGAGACCTCGCGCGACCGGGAGGTGGAACGGCTGCCGGGCCTCGGCGCCGCCCTCGTCGCCGACCGCCGGAACCCCGACGGCTCGGGCCGGGCGGTCCCGGCCGATCCCGAGGGCAACGAGTTCTGCGTCCTGCGCAGCGACTCCGACCGGGCCGCGCCGACGCCCTGACGGTGCCGTGACCGTCCTTCGCGGCTGTCAGAGCAGCACGGTGCAGCCGCGGTCGCGGAGGCCCGGCAGCCAGTCCGGCAGGACCTCGGGCTTCGTCCAGCGCAGGTCGAGCTTCTCCAGGGCGGGCAGGCCGGCGAGCGCGGCGGGCAGCTCGGTGATCCGGGTCGCCCGCAGGTCGAGGTGCCGCAGCCGGGTCAGCCCGGCCAGCGACTCCGGCAGCCGCCGCAGCGGGTTGTTCCGCAGGTCGAGGACGCGGAGTTCGGCCAGCCGGCCGATCCCGTCCGGCAGTTCGGTGAGGCGGTTGTCGGCGAGGTGCAGCTCGCACAGCGCCCGCAGCCGGCCGATGCCCTCCGGCAGCGCCGTCAACCGGTTCCGGTAGAGGCGCAGTTCGCGCAGGTTCGCGATACCGCCGAGGGCGTCGGGCAGTTCGGTGAGCCGGTTGTCGGTGAGGTTGAGGTAGCCGAGCCGGTGCAGGCGGCCGAGGCTCTCGGGGACGGCGGTGAACCCGTTGTCGCTGAGGTAGAGGCAGTCGGTGAGCCCGGTCAGTTCGCCGATGGCCGCGGGGATGTGGTCGAGGCGGTTGTGCCCGAGGTCGAGCATCCGCAGTCCGGTGAAGGCCCCGATGCGGTCGGGCACGCCGGTGAGCTCGTTCTCGGCCAGGTTGAGCGAGTGCAGGCCGGTCAGCCGCCAGAGGGTGTCGGGGACGTCGGCGATGCCGTTGCCGCCGAGGCTCAGGTGGCGCAGGGCCGGTGCGTCGCCGAGTTCGGGCGGTACGGCGCCGATCCGGTTGCCGTACAGCAGCAGGGTGTGCAGCGCGGGCAGGGCCGCGACCGCCGCCGGCAGGTCGGTGAGCCGGTTGCCGTCCAGGTCGATCAGCCGCAGTCCCTCCTACGAGGCGAGGTCGGCGGGCCAGCGGGTGAGGCCGGCGTGCGGTGCGCGCAGGGCGGTCGGGGTGCCGTTCCGGTCACGGCGGAGGGCATCGGCCGGGAGGGTCACGTGAACTGCCTTTCGGATGCGTGCGGTTGGTCCGACACCGTGCTCAACTGCGGTTCAGCGAACGGGTGACGCCGGCCAGGGTGGCGGTGGTGAGCAGCCAGCCCGCGGCGATCAGGGCGTAGCCGAGCCACTGGTGGAGGCCCGTCCAGTACCAGGCGGTGCGCTGCCCGAAGCCGCCGATCGGTACCAGCAGGTCGATCGTGTAGATCAGCGCGTTGAACGGCGCCCCCTGCCCGGCCTGGACGGGGGTGGGCGAGCCGTGCCGGAACGCCGCGGTGCCGGCGGCTATCAGCGCGGCCAGCCAGACCGCGGCCTGCCACGGGCGGTAGCCGTAACCGACCGTCGCGTCGAGCAGCCGGCCCCAGGTGCGGCCGAGCGGTCCCAGGGTGCGCCGGCGGCGGCGCTGCTTGGCCAGCAGCACCCGGCGGGCGTCGTCGTCGTGGCCGATCCGCCGGTACCAGGCGGCGAGTTGCTCGTACGGCTGCGGGGTGTAGCCGGGGGTGTGCTCCAGCCAGGCGAGGCGGTCGGCGAGGCCGGTGGCGCCCTGCAGCGAGGTGTAGCCGAGGCCGTCGAGCCGGGCGTCGGCGCTGCGGGCGTGCGCGTTGTCGTGCAGGACGGCGACCTGGGCGGCGCTCAGGTCGACGGTGCCCTCGGGGGCTGCGGCCGGGGTGAGGTGCAGGTCGCCGGCGGTGAGGCGGGTGGCGTCCAGGGCGGTGGTGCCGTCGCCGTGCAGGCGGGCGCCGTCCAGCGAGAGCCGGCTTCGGACGGTCGCTCCGGGCAGCTTCAGCACGCCGCGGGCGGTGAACCCCTCGGTGAGGATCATGGTGGAGGCGGTGAGGTCGTCCCCGGAGAAGGCCTCGCCGCCGGGGTTGTCGATCTCGGCGCCCTCCATGAACAGCCCGCCGCCGAAGTTCGCACCGACCAGGCGCAGTCCGCCTCGGGAGCGGAAGCCCTTCCGGGCGAAGCAGCCGCCCTCCATCACCAGTCCCCCGGCCCACAGCGACCAGGCCGGGGCGGCGGACGGCGCCCCGGGCTCCCCCGACTCCGCGGGCTCCAGCAGTTCCGAGGCGGTCAACCGGACTCCGCTCAGCCGGAGTTCACCGGTGACGTGGGCGCGGGTCAGGGTGAGCCGGCCCTCGATCACCGAGTCCTCGAAGAACAGGTTGCCGTCCACCCGCAGCAGCCAGCCGTCCAGGCCCGGCAGCCGGCAGTCGAGGAAGGAGGCCGAACGCATGGTGGCCCCGCGCAGCAGGACCTGCTGCTCGAAGGTGCACCCCCGCAGCTGCACCGGCAGCTCGACGGCGGCCCCGGTGAGATCCAGCTGCCCGGCGACGGTGGCACCGACGAGCCGCAGCCCGCCGACCCGCCCGCGGACGGCGGCCGGTCCCCCGCCCAGCAGCAGCGCGGCCACCACCTCGGCCCGGACGACCGTGTCCGCCGCACCCCGCAGGTCCAGTTCCTCCCCGCGCGGGAACGCCTCCCACAGCCGCCGCTCCGCCTCACCCAGCTCCTCGTACGCCGGCACCCGCCACTCCCCCGTCCGGTTGACACCGGGTCAGGAGCGTAGTGGACGGGGCGGGGACGGCGGCGGGCCTGTCAGCCGAGCAGCCGTTCGCGGAGTGCCTCGGCCTTGCGGAGACCCCGTTCGACGGGCCACGGGACGTCCTCGGCGAGATCGCGGAGCAGCACGACCGCCTCGTCGAGGGCGGCCAGGGCGTCGGCCGACTCCACCTCCGTCCCGGCCAGTACCCGGGCGACGGCGAAGCAGTACAGGACGTCGACGAGTTCCAGCGCGTGGGCCCGCGCGTCGAGCGCGACGAACCTCCGGGCGATCGGCACCGCCTTGGCCGTCACCCGCAGCCCTTCCTCGAAGCGGCCCACCTCGGCGAGCCGCAGGCCCTGCTGGGCCGTCGTAAGACCCAGGCCGCTGCTCACCGCCTCGGAGTCGGCTTCGGCGAGCCGGCCACTGATGGCGAGGGCCTCGGTGGCGGCCTCCAGGGCCCGGTCGGGATCCGCGGGTTCCACGGCCAGACAGACGCCGGTCGTGGCCAGGCAGGCGGCGAGCAGCGCCCCGTACCCCGCCTCACCCGCTTCGGCGAGCGGGCGGCACAGCGCCACCGCGCGCTCCAGGTGGGGCAGCGCCTCGTCGCGCCGTTCCAGGTCGGCCAGCACCGAGCCGGCGGCCAGCCCGGCCAGTACCCGTGCCACGGTCCGGAACGGGACGGTCTCGGGCAGGCGTTCCGCTCCAGCGACCGATGCGGTGACGAACGCCTCGGCCTCGTCCGGGCGGCCCAGCATGAGCAGGAGGAACCCGCGGGTGCGGCGGGCCAGGTCCAGGACGGGCTCGTGGGGAGCCGCCTCCTCGGCCGTCAGGCGCCCTCGACAGTCCTCGGCCTGATCCAGGACTGCCAGCGCCTCGGCCGGACGCAGCCGGGTCAGCAGGACCTCGGCCAGCGAGCCCGACTCGGTGACGACGGCCACCTGCTCGACGACGCCCCCGCGCTCGGCCAGCCGACGGCGGACGGTGACGGCCTCACGCGCCGCCGCCTCGGCCTCGCCGTACCGCGCCAGCCTCGGCAGCAGGTTCCTCACCTGGGCCAGCGCGGCCGCCAACCGGTCGCCGTAGCGTTCCGGGTCGTCCTGTGCGAGGTCCCGCAGCACGTCCGCGGCCTCCGCGGCGGCCTCGGCCGCCTCGCGCCGCCTCCCGGCGCAGAAGGCGAAGGCGCCGAGCAACTCGAGCATGTCGACCAGCTCGGACGGCCCCGTCGACGACGGCGACCCGGCGTTCCGACGGGCCAGGCGCACAGCCCTCCGCAGCGGCGCGACGGCCTCGTCGGGGCGGCCGAGCGCATCGAGGCACATGGCACGGCCGATCAGCAGCTCGATCACCACCGGGTAGAGCGCCTCGGTGGCGCCGGCGTAGCACGCGAGCACCGTGTCGAGGAGCTCCAGCGCCTCGCCTGCCCGATCCGCAGTGACCAGCATGCAGCGAAGGTTCCGCAGCAGACCGGCGAAGTTCCGGGCGATCGTGCGGGGCTGTGTCCTGGTGAGATCGTGGTAGGCGCCCGCCGCTTCCACGGCGGCGGTGATCGCGGCCTCCGCCCGGCCGTCCGCGGCGGACCAGGAAGCCAGTGTGGCGAGGCCCATCGCCCGGGACGACGCGAAGACGGCCGGGTGCTCGTCGTACAGCTCGGTGTAGATGCGTGCGGCTTCGCCGGCCGCCGCCAGTGCTCCTGCAGTGTCTCCGCAGTCCCCGCACTGGTTCGCCAGGGTGTTGAGCGACATGGCCAGCTCGTCGCGGTGACCGTCCCGCTGCGCGACGACCTCCCGGAAGAGCGCGACGGACCTAGCAGCGGCCTCCACCGCCTCCTCGCTCTGCCCGAGTTCGCCGAGGTCGGTCGCGAGGGAGTTCCGGGACCGGGCGAGTGAGGGCCGGTACATCTCGGGAAGTTCCCGGTACAGGCGCTCGCGGATCCCGATCACCCTCCGGGTCAGCAGCACCGCCTTGCGCCGGTCGCGCATCCGGCCGTGACAGTCGGCCAGGGTCCCCAATGCCATGGCCAGATCGGGGTCGTAGCCGTCCGGGTGCCGCTCGGCGAGCGGCTCGCACACCGCAACGGCCTCGGCAGCCGCATCGAGGGCCTCGCGGAAGTGGCCGACGGCGTTCAGCCGGATGGCGAGGTTGTTCAGGCGCAGCACGAGATCACCGGCGGCGCCGGGCACCTCGGCCAGGACGAGCCTGCGCTGGACGGCCACCGCCTCGGCCATGCTCTCCAGCGCCTCCGCGTGCAGGCCGAGGTCGCTCTGGGCCGACGACAGGACGCCAAGGGCGACGGCCAGTTGGTTGTGGGCACTGTCAGGGCCGGGATCGCCCGCCACCACGGAACGGTAGTGGGCGACCGCCTCGCCGGCCGGCCCCAGTGCCTCGCTGCGCCTCCCCACGGCGCCGAGGCAGCCCGACTTGTTGGTCAGTGCGGCCGCCAGGGGCACCCGGACGGCCTCCGGGTGGCTCGCCAGCAACGGTTCGAGCAGTTCCACGGCCTTCGCCGCGGCCGCCAGCGCGTCCGCGGGCCTGCCCGCATCGATGAGCCGGCCGGCCAGGCGCCGGTGCTCGACGCCCAGGGCGATTCCGTCCTCGGCACTCCCGTTCCCGGCAGCCGTACGCAGCCGGATCATACGCTCGGTCAGGTTGACCGCCCACGGAACGAGCACGTGCGAACTGCGCGGCAGGTGGGCCGCCAGCACCTCCAGTACCGCCAGTGGGGTCTCCGGGGAATCGACCCGCTGCTGCAGGGCGTCCACCAGCGGCTGCGGCCGCTCCACCTGGGTGGCCACGTCCATGGTGGCCGTCCCGAGCCGTCCGACGTGACGGACACACAGATCGGTGATCAGGTCGTCGAGCGTGCCGAGCAGCGGCGGGTGTGCGGCAGCACGGGCGAGCACCGTGAGCGCCCGGACCGACATCCGGCCGGGCTCCACCTCGGCGAGCAGACTGTCGACGAACTCGGGGTCGGAGAGGACGTGCCGGCCCACGAAGCGCTCGGCCAGCCGGTCGGGCTGCAGGACCTCCCAGGGGTCCGTGAAAGCCACTGGGTAGACGGTGTTGACCCAGTCCCGGACCGGCCGCATCTCGTGCGCACGCAGCTCCGCCAGGACCGGCACCCGGCGCAGCAGCGCGTCCCGCTCCTTCCCACCGAGGGAGGTACCTCCCAGGAGGGCAACAGCGGCGATGGCGTCCTCGGGCGCGCTGCTCTCGCCCAGCCGGAACGGAAGTGGTCGCTCCTGCTCGACCTGGGACCAGTAGAGTTGCTCGTGGTCGAGGATACGGTCCTCGGCGTCCTTCCCCTCCTCGTCGGCATCCCGCTCGGCGCGGTCCACGGCGCCGGTACCGGTGTCCAGGAGGTCGGCCAGTGCCGTCATGTGCAGTGTCAGCACGTTGCCCGACGTGAGCGCCGACGGCGATGGTGTGGGAAGGGCGTTCGCGCGTGCCGTCCAGGTCTCGTCCGCCGGCGTTCCCTCCGGGTCGACCAGGCGCCCGGCGAAGGCGGTCAGCGCCTGCCGGTAGAGGAGTTCGCGCGTCGCCCGGTCGGACGCCAGCACCGGTAGTTCGTCGACCCGGGCCTGGCGCAGCGCGGCGCCGTCACGCGCGTCCTTCGCCGATCCCCACCAGCTGCCCGCCGTTCGGGCGAGGAGCAGCACCTTGAGGGGCACGTGGCCGCGGTGGAGCCACCCGGCCTCCAACAGGCCCGACAGTTGGTCCCGCCTCGCCTCGGCGTAGTCGAGGACCACCAGCATGGGCTTCACCGTGTGCTGCAGCTCGGCCGACAGGTCTTCGGACCGGGCGGTCGGGTTCGGCCACAGAACCGTCCAGTTCGGGTCGTCCTTCGACAGGAGTTCCTCCAGGCGGGCGGCCAGCCTGGTCTTGCCCTGGCCGCCCGGGCCGTGGATCAGACGGACGCCGAAGCCCGGAGGTTCGCACCACGTCCGGAGGTGTTCGAGGATCTCCTCTCGACCGTGGAAGCCCACGACCTCCCGGCTGGCCCTCAACAGGCCGGCGGGCGGCAGCGGCCCGATCGACGGTCCGGGGGCGTCAGTACGGCGCAGCCGGTCGAACTCCGCCTGGCCGAGGGTGGAGGAGTCGGCCCCGTGATCCTCCAAGGCCTTCAGGAAGCTCTTGTCGGCGTGCAGCACGTAGGCCGGGACGATCTCCAGCAGGCCGTGGCCGAACTCGGGCGCTTCCGCCTTGATGACGCCGATCAGCAGTCCGCCACTCGTCACGGCCGCGCCGGACAGTCCGGCCCACGGCAGTTCGGCGTCATCGCCGGCGGGGAGCAACGGATGATCGGCGAGGGCGAGGAAGTACCGGTTGCTCACGTAGCCGGTACCCGGGTTGACGGTGCCCACCAGTTGCATGGTCTCGACGGGAACGCGGCGCTGCTTCGGCCGTCCCGGGATCTGGATGGCGCGCGGGACGCCCCAGGTCTCGCACCGCTGCCCGGGACGCATGGTCGCCATCCGCCCCCACGACTCGGCCCGGGCCGGGGGCTCCTGCCATGTGGGGTCCTCGATGCGCAGCAGGGCCGCGTCGTCACGGCCCTCGGGCGTGCCGCGCCACACGACGTGCGCGTCGTGGTGCGGTTGGTGGCCCGGTCGCCACACCCGCACGGTCTGTCCCACCGGTCCAACGCCGTGGGCGGAGGCGAGCACGAGGCGCGGACCGATCGCGTACCCGCTGCTCCTGCTCTTCCCGTTCTGCACCGCGACCAGACGTGACTCGTCCATCGGTCCCCCTCGTGTGCTCGGTCGTGCTGCGGCGTACGCGCCGAGAGCGGGTCAGTGCGCGATGCGGTCCGAGACGTCCTCGTCGTCGCCGCCGTCCACGTGCTGGTCGATGATCCAGCTGCTCCGCGGTGTCGATCCGTCGGTGTCCGGCAGGGGGGCGGCAGGCTCGCCGGTGCGCGGGGTCAGCGTGAACGCCACCCGGTGGGTGCGGCCTCGGGACACTCCGGCCTCGGTCTCGGCGGAGACGACCCAGGCCTTGAACTTGCCGCCCCCCTTGGCCTCGGCGCGGAGTTCGATCTCGAACTCCATCTCGATCGGGCCGACCTCGAAGGAGAGGGGTTGGCCCGCTCCCCGGGAGGCCGCCTCCAGGAGTTCCATGCGCACGGCGTCCACGGCGTCGGCCAGACCGATCTCCATACCCCACCCCCACGGCTGCGCGGGCGCACCCCGCGCCCGTTCGACTGGCCGTCAGGCTAGCCGTCGAACAGCCGGCGCCGTCGGCACTTGGCGAAGCTGGCAGGTGATGTGATAGCGCCTCAGCCCGCCGCGATCTCCTCGACCGCGGGGCGGGCCAGGTCGGCGTCGGCGGGGACGAGGCCGATGCGGGTGCGGCGGTGCAGGACGTCCTCGGCGTCGAGGGCGCCCTCGTGGGTGAGGGCGTAGGCGATCTCGGCGCGGGTGACGTCGATGCCTTCGGCGACGGCCTCCAGGGGCCGGGCGACGGCGACGGCGGCCACCTCCGCGGAGAGTCCGCCGTGCCGGGCCACGAGGGAGGCGGGGAGTCCGGCCGTGGGGCGGCTGTCGCTGCGGCCGGGGGCGCCGACCAGGGGCAGGCGGCGGGTCAGGCACGGCCCGGCGGAGAGCCCGCGGAGGCGGACGGCGGCGTCGACGGCGTCCTCGGCCATCCGCCGGTAGGTGGTCAGTTTGCCGCCGACGACGGTGATGACGCCGTTCGGCGAGTCGAGCACGGCGTGCTTGCGCGAGAGGTCGGCGGTGGCGCCGCCGCCGGTGTCGATGAGCGGGCGCAGGCCGGCGAAGGCGCCGCGGACGTCCTCGCGGGTGAGGGCGGTCCGCAGCGCGGTGTTCACGGTGTCGAGCAGGAAGTCGATCTCCGTCGCGGTCGGCTGCGGCTCGTCCGGGATCGGCCCGGGGGCGTCCTCGTCGGTGAGGCCGACGGCGATCCGGCCGAGCTGCTGCGGCAGGGCGAAGACGAAGCGGCTGGTGGAGCCGGGCACCGGCACCGTGAGGGCGGCGCTCGGGTGGCCGAGGGCGGCGGCGTCCAGCACCAGGTGGGTGCCGCGGCTGGGCCGCAGCCGGACGGCGTCGTCGACCTCGCCCGCCCAGACGCCGGCGGCGTTGACGACGGCGCGGGCGGCGACGGTGAGGGTCTCGCCGGTGAGCGTGTCGGTGAGCCGGGCGGAGGTACCGGTGACCAGGTCGGCGCGGACCCGGGTGAGCACGGTCGCGCCGTGGTGCGCGGCCGTCCGTGCGACGGCGACCACCAGCCGTGCGTCGTCGACGAGTTGGCCGTCGTGGGCGACGAGTGCGCCGGTCAGCCCGGCGGTGCGGACGCCGGGCACCAGCCGGACGGTCTCGTCGGCGCCGATCCGCCGCACCCGGGGCAGCACGGCGGCGGGCGTGCCGGCCACGGCCCGCAGGGCGTCGCCGGCCAGGAAGCCGACCCGGACGAGCGCGGCCTGGGAGCGGCCGACGGAGGGCAGCAGCGGGACGAGCTGCGGCAGTGCGCGCACCAGGTGCGGGGCGGTGCGGGTCATCAGGATGCCGCGCTCGACGGCGCTCTCCCGGGCGACGCCGACCCGGCCGGAGGCGAGGTAGCGCAGCCCGCCGTGGACGAGCTTGGAGCTCCAGCGGCTGGTGCCGAAGGCGAGGTCGCGGGACTCGACCAGGACGGTGCGCAGCCCGCGGGCGGCCGCGTCGAGGGCGATGCCGACGCCGGTCACGCCGCCGCCGACGACCAGCAGGTCGACGTCCGGGGCGTCGCCGAGGGCGGCGAGCTCGGCCGTCCGGCGGCGGGCGTTGAGGGCGCTGGTTCCGGCGAATCCGGCCGCGGAGGCGGCAGCGGCAGAGGTCACGGCGCGGGTATCCGTTCGGGTCGGCAGCGGCAGGGGCGGCGTCAGGGGGTGGCCCGGGCAGGGGCGTCGAGCGAGGACGTCGGCTGGTGGCGTCGGGCGGGGGCGGCGGTCAGGGCGCGAGGTAGCCGTTCAGGGCACGGGCCAGTTCGCGGCGCCAGGCCTGCTCGGGCAGCAGTTGCGCGACCATGCGGTGCGACTGGACGGTGGACTGGGCGATGAGCAGCACCATCGCGGCCATCTCGGAGGGTTCGCCGGCGCGGATGGAGCCGTGCTGCTGGCCCTGGACGACGGCGGCGCCGATCGCGTCGAGCAGGCCTAGCTGGCTGGTGCCGAGGCGTTCGACGACGTACTCGACGATCGTCTCGGAGTGCAGCAGGGCGCCGATCACGGGGTCGTCGCGCAGTCGGACGGCGACCTCGACGACGGCGTCCACGAAGGCCTCGCGGTCCTCGCCGGCGAGGACGACCTGCTCCTGGGTGCGGCGGATCTCGCGGGTGAGCAGGGCGCCGATGACGGCGCGGACGTCCGGCCAGCGGCGGTAGACGGTCGGCCGGCTGACCCCGGCGCGGCGCGCGATCTCCGCCAGCTGGGTGCGCTGGACGCCGAGGTGGACGACCAGGTGGGCGGCGGCGTCGAGGATCGCGTCGTCGGTGCTGGTCGCCGGTGCGGCGGGGCCTGTCGGCCCGGTTTCGTTACTGCTTGACATAATGCGTAATACTGTAACGCATGGCATCTGAGACGCAAGCAGGTCAGGACGGCGGCGCCGCCCTGCCCCTCCCCCCGATGAAGTGGGACGCCTGGGGCGACCCGGCCCTCGCCAAGCCGCTCCCCGAGGACGTCAAGGGCCTGCTGGCCGCCGCCCTCGGCGTCTCGGCGGACGCCGCGGCCGCACCGCTCGCCGCCGCGGACGTGCGGCTGCGGCCCTCCGCCCTCACCGCCGCGGACGTGGCCGCGCTGGCCGCCGTGGTCGGCGAGGCACACCTCAGCACGGCCGACGCGGACCGGCTGCCCCGGGCCGGCGGCAAGTCCACCCCGGACCTGCTGCGCCGCCGCAGCCGCGGTCCGCAGGACGCCCCGGACGCGGTGCTGCTGCCCGGCAGCGAGGAGGAGATCGCCGCCGTCCTCGCGGTCTGCGCCGAACGCCGGATCGCCGTGGTGCCGTTCGGCGGCGGCACCAGCGTGGTCGGCGGCCTCGACCCCGTCCGCGGCTCCTTCGCCGCCGTCGTCTCGCTCGACCTGCGCCGCCTGGACGCCCTGCACGCGCTCGACGAGGTCTCCGGCGAGGCGGTGCTCGGCGCCGGCCTGACCGGCCCGCGCGCCGAGGAACTGCTCGCCGAGCGCGGCTGGGAGCTCGGCCACTACCCGCAGAGCTTCCGGTACGCGACCATCGGCGGCTTCGCCGCGACCCGCTCCTCCGGTCAGGACTCCGCCGGTCACGGCCGCTTCGACGAGATGGTCCGCGGTCTGCGCGTGGTCACCCCGGCCGGGGTGCTGGACCTGGGCCGCGCCCCCGCCTCGGCCGCCGGCCCGGACCTGCGCGAGCTGTTCCTCGGCTCCGAGGGCGTCTTCGGCGTGATCACCCGGGTGCGGGTGCGGATCCATCCGCTGCCCGCCGCCAAGGTCCACGAGGCCTGGAGCTTCCCCGACTTCGCCACCGGCGCCGCCGCCCTGCGCGCCGTCGAGCAGCAGGGCACCGGCCCGACGGTGATCCGGCTGTCGGACGAGGCCGAGACCGCCGTCAACCTGGCGATGACCGAGAAGATCGGCGGCACCCAGGTCACCGGCGGCTGCCTGGCCGTCACCGTCTTCGAGGGCACCGAGGAGCAGGCCGAGGCCCGCCACGAGCGGACCCGGGCCGTCATGCTCGCCGCCGGCGGCACCTCGCTGGGCGCCGAGCCGGCCGTCGGCTGGGAGCACGGCCGGTTCTCCGCCCCGTACCTGCGCGACGCACTGCTCGACAGCGGCGCGCTCTGCGAGACCCTGGAGACCGCCACCGACTGGGCGAACCTGGACGCGCTCCGGGCGGCCGTCACCGCCGCCCTGCAGGCCGGGCTCGGCGCCAACAGCCTGGTGCTCTGCCACATCTCGCACGTCTACCCGACGGGCGCCTCGCTCTACTTCACCGTGGTCGGCGCCCAGCAGGGCGACCCGATCGCCCAGTGGGACACGGCCAAGCGCGCCGCCTGCGACGCCATCATGGCGAACGGCGGCACCATCACCCACCACCACGCGGTCGGCGCCGACCACCGCCCCTGGATGGAGCAGGAGATCGGCGCGCTCGGCGTGAAGATCCTCCGGGCCGTCAAGGACGCCGTCGACCCGGTCGGCATCCTCAACCCGGGCAAGCTGATCCCGTGACCGCCGGGGCGACCGGCCGTCCG
Source organism: Streptomyces sp. NRRL B-24484 (assembly GCF_000717715.1). GTDB lineage: Bacteria > Actinomycetota > Actinomycetes > Streptomycetales > Streptomycetaceae > Kitasatospora. The sequence continues at coordinate 63,876 of NZ_JOAI01000034.1, forward strand.
CCGCGCAGCGTCATGGTGCTGACCAACCCCGCTGCGGGCGGCGGGCACGCCGAGAAGGCCGCCCGCCGGGCGACGGCACGGCTGCGGGAGCACGGCGTCGAGGTGCTGAACACCGCGGGCGCCGACCCCGAGGACGCCGTCCGGCTCGCCCGGGAGGCGGTCGGCCGCGGGGTGGACGCCCTGGTGACCGCCGGCGGCGACGGCATGATCAGCCTCGCGCTGCAGGCGCTGGCGGGCACCGGCACACCGCTGGGCATCGTCCCGGCCGGCACCGGCAACGACCACGCCCGCGCGTACGGGCTGCCGCTCGGCGACCCGGAGGCGGCCGCCGACGTGATCGCCGCCGGTCGCACCGCCACCGTCGACCTGGGCCGCGCCACCACCGCGGACGGCACCGAGCGCTGGTTCGGCTCGGTGCTGGCCACCGGCTTCGACTCGCTGGTGAGCGACCGCACCAACCGGCTGCGCTGGCCGCGCGGCCGGATGCGCTACAACCTGGCCATCCTGGTCGAGTTCGCCAACCTGCGGCCGCTGCCGTTCCGCCTGGTGCTGGCGGACGGCACGGTGATCGAGCGCGACCTCGTGCTCGCCGCGGTGGGCAACACCCGCAGCTACGGCGGCGGGATGCAGATGTGCCCGCAGGCCGATCCGGCCGACGGGCTGTTCGACCTGACGGTCGTCCGGGCGATGCCGCGGCTCAAGGTGGCCCGGTTCTTCCCGACCGTCTTCAAGGGCACCCACGTGCAGCACGAGGAGGTCGAGATCCACCGGACCTCCTCGCTGCGCATCGAGTCCCCCGGGATCACCGCCTACGCCGACGGCGAGTACATCGGCCCGCTGCCGGTCGAGGTCGAGGTGGTTCCGGGTGCGCTGCGCCTGCTGGTGCCGGCGGGCGCGCGGGGTGCGGACACCGCGTGACCGCGCCCCTCCGCCGCACCGGCGGCCCGTCGGACGGGCTGTCGGTGCGGCGGGGCAGACTGGGGGCATGACGCCCGAAGCCCTCAAGACGGCCTGCCTGGCACTGAACGGCGCCGAGGAGACCTTCCCGTTCAACGCCGAGACCTCGGTGTTCAAGATCGGCGGGAAGATGTTCGCGCTCAGCGCGCTGGAGGGCTCGCCGCTGTCGGTGAGCCTCAAGTGCGACCCCGAGCTGGCCGTCCGGCTGCGGGCCGAGCACCCGGCGATCACCGGCGGCTGGCACCTCAACAAGCGCCACTGGAACACCGTGCTGCTGGACGGCTCGGTGCCCGACCGGCTGGTGCTGGACATGGTGGAGGACTCGTACGACCTGGTGGTCGCCTCGCTGCCCCGCGCCCAGCAGCTCCGCCTCGACTGGCCCGGCGTCAGGCCCCGCGGCGGCGAGGGCGGCTGACGCCCGCTACGGCCAGAACTTGTGGCCCCGCACCCGGACGGAGGGCCGGCCCTCGCCGGTGGTCCGGCGCAGCTTGTTGATCCCGGTGTAGGCGCGGCCCACCTTGAAGGCGGTCAGGCCGCCGATGAACGAGACGGCCGTCGCCAGGACGAGCAGGCCGATGGTGGTGACCGTCGCGTCGGCCCGGGACTCGTCCACCGTCTGCCCGCCGTAGTGCACCAGCATCGGCACCCAGAGCAGCAGCAGGGCCAGCAGCACCGCGCCGACCACCAGGTTCGCGAGCCGCTTCGCCCGGGCCTTGGCCAGGCTCTCCACCCGGACGGTGAAGTCCGTCCGGCAGGTCGGGCAGCGGAAGAGGGTCGTGGCGGCGCCGTCCTGCGGGCGGAGGTACTCCGGCGAGGACAGCTGGCTGACCTTCCACCGGGTGGTGACCACGGCGCCGGCCGACCTCACCTCGGCCAGGCATGCGAAGGACAGCGTGTACCGCTCCCCCAGGTGCACGGGCATGCGCTCGGATCTCCTTCTGCCGCCGCGGGGCCGGTCGGCCGCGCGCTGCTCGGTGCGTGGATCTCCATCGTCGGGCACGGCAGCGGGCGCTGTGCGGGGAATCCGCGAATTCCCCGCACAACTATCCGGCTCGGTACGGCAGTTCGACCTCGGCCCAGACGACCTTGCCCTCCTTGGTGGGGCGGGTGCCCCAGCGGTGGGCGAGCTCGCTGACCAGGTGCATCCCGCGGCCTCCCTCGTCCTCCTCGGCCGAGGAGCGCAGCCGCGGCGACTGGCCGCCGGCGTCGGAGACCTCGACGGTCAGCGTCCGGTCGTCGCGGTAGAGCCGCAGCCGGCGCGGCGCGTCCGCGTGCAGCAGGGCGTTGGTGACGAGTTCACTCACCATCAGCTCGGCGAAGTCGGAGTGCCCGGCCAGGCTCCAGGCCTGCAGGGTGGCCCGGGTGAAGCGGCGGGCCTGCGCGGGCAGCGGGCCCTCGCCCGGCAGGTCGAGGGTGGCGATGCGTTCGGCCGGGACGGGCAGGGCGCGGGCGAGGATCATGGCGATGTCGTCGTCGGTGCCCTCGGCGACCAGCGCGGCGAGCACCGCGTCGGCGCTCTCCTCCAGGGTCCGCGGGCGGCCGGCGAGGGTGCGGGCGAGCAGCGCGATGCCCTCGTCGATGTCCTGGCCCCGGCGTTCGATCAGCCCGTCGGTGTAGAGGGCGACGGTCGCGCCGACCGGCAGGGTGAACTCGACGCTCTCGAAGCCGGCCCCGCCGATGCCGAGCGGGACGCCGGGCGGCAGGTCGACCGTGCTGGCGGTGCCGTCCGGGGCGATCCGGACGGGCGGCAGGTGCCCGGCCGAGGCGGCCGTGCAGGTGCGGTCGACGGGGTCGTAGACCAGGCAGATGCAGGTGGCGAACTGGCCCTCGCCTATGGCGTTGGCGGTCTCGTCGAGGCGGGTCAGCACCTGCTCGGGCGGCAGGTCGAGGGTGGCCAGGGTGCGGGCGACGGTGCGCAGCTGGCCCATGGTGGCGGCGGCCCGGATGCCGTGGCCCATCACGTCGCCGACGACCAGCGCGACCCGGCCGCAGGAGAGCGGCACCACGTCGAACCAGTCGCCCCCCACCTCGGAGACCAGGCTGCTCGGCAGGTACCGGTGGGCGATCTCCAGGCCGAGGGTGCGGTGGATCTCCTGCGGCAGCAGGCTGCGCTGCAGGGTGAGGGCGGTCTCGCGCTCGCGCCGGTACAGCCGGGCGTTGTCGATGGCGAGGGCGGCGCGGGCGACGAGCTCCTCGGCGAGCGCCACGTCGGCGGCGGTGAACGGTTCGGGGTTGCGGGTGCGGACGAACTCGGCGCCGCCGAGCACCATGCCGCGGGCCAGCACCGGCACCATCAGGTACGAGTGGACGCCCGCGGCGACGCCGGGGCCGACCCGGTCGGAGGTGGGCACCAGGCCGCGCAGCACCTCCTCGTCGACGTGCGAGCGCAGCAGCGGCCGGCCGCTGCGCAGGCACTGGGTGTAGACGCGCTGGGCGTCGTACTCGCTGATCGCGCCGACCGCGTCGGCGGCCCGGGTGAGCCCGGCCTCGTAGGCCTCGCCGACCGCGACGGCGCGCACCAGGATCGGCTTGTCGGGCTGGATGGGGGCGGGTTCCTCGCCGCGCAGCACCGGCTCCAGCAGGTCGACGGTGGCGAAGTCGGCGAACCGCGGGATGACCGCCTCGATCAGTTCCTCGGCGGTGCGCTGCAGGTCGAGGGTGGTGCCGATGCGGGCGGTGGCCTCGGCGAGCAGGGCGAGGCGCTCCTGGGCGCGGGCGGCGCGCGCCTCGGCCTGGAAGCGCTCGGTGACGTCGATCAGCGAGGAGCTGACGCCGAGCACCCGGCCGGTGGAGTCCTCCAGCCGGAAGTAGGAGGCGGACCAGGCGCGGTCGCGGCGCGGTTCGCCGGGGGTGCGGCCGTGCGAGCGGGCGTCGACGATCGGGCGGCCGGTGGTGAGCACCTGGCGCATCACGGCCTCGATCTCGGCGCTGTTGAGGCCGGGCAGCACGCCGGAGACCCGGCGGCCGATGTGCTCGTCCACCGGCACGCCGTTGATCTTGGCGAGGGCGTGGTTGAGACGGACGAAGCGCAGGTCGGTGTCGTAGACCGCCATGCCGATCGGCGACTGGTTGAAGATGCCGTCGAGGACGGCGAGGTCGGCCTCCACCTGGCGCAGCGCTCGGACGTCGGAGCCGGTGACCAGCAGCAGGCGCTGCCCGGCCGGCCCGGCGATCGGGTAGGTGTGGAACTCGATCTCGACGTCGGAGCCGTCCCGGTGCCGGATCGGGTGGATGCCGGACCAGCCGGAGCCCGCCATGATCTGCTTGAACAGCTCGTTGGCCTGCTGCCGCCGGCTGTCGGGGACGAGCAGGTCGGCCGCGTAGGAGCCGACGGCCTCCTCGGCGGGGTGGCCGGAGAGCGCCGCGGCCTCCTCGCTCCAGTGCAGGATGCAGCCGTCCTCCTGGAGGAGGGCGGTGGCGAGCGGCACCAGCCGGTGGCCGGCCAGGCGCGCCGAAGCGGCGCCCGCCTCACCGCGGCCGGCGCCGTCGGTGGCGGTCCAGTCGAATCCGTGCATCTTCAGGAGTTCACCTGCCCGGTACCTTCCCGGTGGGAGGCCGGCCAATCCGGTCCCCACCAGACTGCACAAAGCCCGGCCGGTCGGCGACTGCGGGTCGCCGCCCGGTCGGGCGCGGTCTGTTCGTGCTCAGCACGCCGGTCTCCCGCCGGCCGGGCCGTCCTCGGCCGGTCCCCCGCCGGCCAGTGCCGCCTCCAGCAGACCGGCCCACTGGTGGACGATGCCGGCCCGGCGGGCCCCGTCGTCGGTCAGCAGGTTGGCCAGGCCGAGGCCGCGGGCCATGTCCATCGTCGCCTGCACGGTCTCCCGCACCCCGGGCCGGGACTCGTCCGCGCCGAGGAACTCCACGGCGGCCCGGTGCGACTCCCGGCCGACGTGGTTCTCCAGTGCGACGATCCGCTCGCGCAGCGCGTCCTCGGTCGCGGCGGCCACCCACAGGTGCAGCGCGGCGCGGAACAGCGGACCGGTGTAGAGCCGCACGATCATGGAGACCACGGCCTCCGTGCGGCCCGGCCCGACCGGCGGCAGCTGCTCGGCGCTGGCGCGGACCTGGGCGAGCCGCTCGTCGGCGACGTGCTCGACGGCCGCCGTGAAGAGGTCCTCGCGGGTCGGGAAGTGGTGCTGGGCGGCGCCCCGCGTCACTCCGGCCCGTTCGGCGACCACGGAGACCGTCGAACCCTGCCAGCCCACCTCGGCCAGGCACTCCACCGCGGCCTCCAGCAGGCGGCGGCGGGTGGCGCGGCTTCGGTCCTGCTGCGGGGTGCGCAGGGCGGCGGCGTGGGTGGTCATGGCCTGGCTTTCCGGTGGCGGTGTACGGCGGGTGGGCCCGATCCTCTCAGATCGCCGGGGCGCCGGTGGCGGACGGGCGGGCCCGCAGCTCCCGGCGGAGGATCTTGCCGCTCGCGGACTTGGGCACCGCGTCGAGGAACTCCACCGCCCGCACCTTCTTGTACGGGGCGACCTGCGCCGCCACGTACTCCTCGACCTGAGCCCCGGTCAGCTCGCTGCCGGGGGCCCGCACCACGAAGGCCTTCGGGCGTTCGGTGCCGTCCTCGCCGGTGACGCCGACCACCGCGGCGTCGGCGATCTCGGGGTGGGTGAGCAGCAGCGCCTCCAGCTCGGCGGGGGCGACCTGGTACCCCTTGTACTTGATCAGCTCCTTGACCCGGTCGACGACGAAGAGGTAGCCGTCCTCGTCGACGTAGCCGACGTCGCCGGTGTGCAGCCAGCCCTCGGCGTCGAGCATCGCGTCGGTCTCGGACTGGCGGCCGAAGTAGCCCTTCATCACCTGTGGGCCGCGGAAGAGCAGCTCGCCGCGCTGACCGACGGGCAGGTCGGTGTCTGGGTCGTCGAGGGAGACGATCCTCAGCTCGGTGGAGGCCACCATCTTCCCGACCGTGCCGGGCGGCGGCGCCGGGTCGTCCAGCGGGACGACGTGGGTGACCGGGGAGAGCTCGGTCATGCCGTAGCCCTGGTGGATGCGGGGCAGGCCGAGCCGGCGGGCGGCGGCGTCGGCGAGTTCGGCGTCCAGCGGGGCGGCGGCGCTGAGCACGTAGCCGACCGAGGAGAGGTCGTAGCGGTCGACCAGCGGGTGCTTGGCGAGCGCCAGCACCATCGGCGGGGCGGCGAAGACGCCCTGGATCCGCTGCTCCTGGATGGTGCGCAGGAACTGCTCCAGGTCGAACCGGGGCAGCACCACGACGGTGGAGCCGCAGCGCAGCGGGTGGTTGAGCAGCGCGGTCAGGCCGTAGATGTGGAAGAAGGGCAGCACCGCGATGATCCGCTCGCCGGCGGCGGTGGCGTGCACCGAGTCGGTCTGCGCCAGGTTGGAGCCGATCGAGCGGTGGGTGAGCATCACGCCCTTGGGCAGCCCGGTGGTGCCGCTGGAGTAGGGCAGCACGGCGAGGTCGTCGGCGTCGATCCGCGGGGCCGGCTCGGGGGCCGTGCTGCCGGCGAGGTCGGTGAGCGAGCGGTGGCCGGGGGCCTCGTCGCAGACGAAGACCTCGGCGATCGGCCGGCCCTCGGCGGCGAGCGCGGCGGCGGCCCCGGTCGCGACCGGCAGGAAGGCGGAGACGGTGACGATCCAGCGGGCGCCGCTGTCGCGCAGCTGGCCGGTCAGCTCGCCGGCGGTGGCCAGCGAGCTGACCGTGGTGACGGTGGCGCCGGTGCGGGTGGCGCCGTAGAAGGCGACCGGCCAGGCGATGGTGTTGGGACTGAACAGCGCCACCACGTCGCCCTGGCGGACGCCCGCCTCGGCGAGGCCGGCCGCGGTGCGGCGGACGGCGAAGTCGAGCTCGGCGTAGGTCAGGGTGCGACCGGTGATGCCGTCGACCAGCGCCGGCAGGTCGGCCCGGCCGTTCAGGTCGCCGAGGACGGCGTCGTGGATGGGCACGTCGACGGGCTCGATCTCGGGGTGGTCGCTGCGGAACACCATGCATACCTCCGACGGCGTTGGTGGGGAGCTCGCGGTGCTGCCAGGTTGCCGGGTCACAGCCTGCCCCCTTTCCGCCCCCCAGCCCAGAGGGCGTACGGCAATCCTTCACGCGGGCAGGCCCCTCACCAGGGGAAGCGGGCAACCACTCGGGGGCGCCGGGGGCACCTCCCGGCCGGAGACCGGGGCGGAACCGCACACCGGACTCCACCTCCCGGGAAACGGTTGTACGTTCCACGATCTGAAGGCCCGACAGGAAAGCGGTACGGGCCGGAGTTATGGTATAGCCGAGGGTGAGGCCAAGGGAGGCAGGATATCCCCGAAAGGCACCTCGACGTGTGATCCGGCGACCGTTCGGGATCACCGTCGTGGAATCTTCAAGAACGACTTCACCGATAGCGACGGCCGCTACCGGCCGTCACGAAAAACCCACCGAGTCCAGTGGCGTCCGTGCGCCACGCGCCGTGACCGGCACCGCGCACGGCCGCGGAGGAGCATTCGGTCATGGCACCCCAGGACGGTACGAATTTCCCGAGCTTCGCCCAGTTCATCGACGACGTCGCCTCGGCCCGGCATGATGAATTCACCCGCAGGTCGCGTTCGGCGACGGCCGAGGCGGACGAATTCGCCGCGATGCGGCAGCACATTCTCGGCCTCTATTCAGGTGTCGACGTCCCGCACAGCTTCGTCGACGACAACGGGCAGATCTTCGACTGCGTCCCCATCGGGGATCAGCCCTCGCTCAGGGGCGGCGACGAGGGCCCGGCCGTCCCGCCCGACGCGCCACCCCGGCCCGACCGACGCGGTGAGGCACCGGCCCTGTCGGTGCAGCCGCAACTGCGCTCGGACCGGCTGGACAAGTTCGGGAACCCGATGTCGTGTCCGCCCGGCACGATCCCCGTGCGCCGGGTCACCTTGGAGGAACTGGCCCGCGGACGCACCCTCAGGGACTTCTTTCACAAAGTCCCCGAGGGGACGGGACGCCACCCCCGACTGAGCCCGGCCGCCATCGAGGCGAATGTCCACAAGTACGCGCACGCGTTCCAGGTCGTCGACAATCTGGGCGGCCACAGCTTCGTCAACATCTGGGACCCCAACATCGGGTCGCAGGTATTCTCGCTCTCGCAGCAGTGGTACGCCGGCGGTTCGCCGGTCCAGACCGTCGAATGCGGTTCCCAGATCTATCCGGGCAAATACGGCACCACCCAGCCGGTCCTGTTCATCTACTGGACCGCGGACGGCTACCAGAACACCGGGTGTTACAACCTCGACTGTTCGGCGTTCACCCAGACGAATTCCGCCTGGGCGATCGGCGGGACACTGAGCCCGTCGAGCGTCTGGGGCGGCGCGCAGTACGAGGTCGAGGTGACCTGGTACTTCTCCGGTGGGAATTGGTGGCTCTATCTCGGCGGCACCACCGCGAGCAATGCGGTGGGTTACTACCGGGGTTCGCTGTTCGGCGGCGGCCAGCTCTCCAGGAACGCCGTGGACATCGACTACGGCGGTGAGGTCGTGGACACCACGGCGTGGCCGCCGATGGGCAGCGGCGCGTTCGCCAGCAGCGGCTGGCAGTTCGCGGCCTACCAGCGCGACGTCTACTACTTCGGCACGGGCGGAGGCGCCCAGTCGGCGTCGCTGACCGCGTCGCAGCCGTCGCCGAAGTGCTTCACCACCGCGGTCGGCCACGCGGCGGCGCCGTGGAACGAGTACTTCTTCTTCGGCGGGCCGGGCGGCACCAACTGCGAATGACCCGCCGGCAGCCGGCTCTTCGGACTTCCGGGCCGCGACGACCCGGAAGCCCGAAGAGCCGGGTGGAACACAGCTGGAGCACTAGTACGAGCGGGGCAGGCCGAGGGTGTGTTGGGCGACGTAGTTGAGGACCATCTCGCGGCTGACCGGGGCGACCCGGCCGACGCGGGTGACGGTGAGGAGGGCGGCGAGGCCGTACTCCTGGGTGAGGCCGTTGCCCCCGAGGGTCTGGACGGCCTGGTCGACGGCCCGGCAGGCGGCCTCCGCCGCGGCGTACTTGGCCATGTTGGCGGCCTCGCCCGCGCCCGGGTCGTCCCCGGCGTCGTACAGGTGGGCGGCCTTCTGGGTCATCAGCCGGGCGAGTTCGACCTCGATGGCGCACTGGGCGAGCGGGTGGGCGATCCCCTGGTGGGCGCCGATCGGGGTGTCCCAGACGGTGCGGGTGCGGGCGTAGTCGACGGCGGTGTCGAGCGCACGGCGGGCGGCGCCGATGGAGAACGCCGCGGTCATGATCCGTTCGGGGTTGAGGCCGGCGAAGAGCTGCAGCAGGCCCGCGTCCTCGTCGCCGACCAGGGCGTCGGCGGGCAGCCGGACGTCGTCCAGGAAGACCTGGAACTGCTTCTCGGCGGCGACCAGCTCCATCGGGATGGCCCGGTACTCGAAGCCGGGGGTGTCGCGGGGGACGACGAAGAGCGAGGGCCGCAGCCGCCCGGTGCGGGCGTCCTCGGTGCGGGCGACGAAGAGCACGGCGTCGGCGTGGTCGATGCCGGAGATGAAGACCTTGCGGCCGGTGAGGAGCCAGTCCTCGCCGTCGCGGCGGGCGACGGTGGATATCCGGTGGGAGTTGGAGCCGGCGTCGGGTTCGGTGATGCCGAAGGCCATCCGGCGGGTGCCGTCGGCGAGTCCGGGCAGCCAGCGGCGGCGCTGTTCCTCGGTGCCGTAGCGGGCGATGACGGTGCCGCAGATGGCGGGTGAGACGACGAGCATCAGCAGCGGGCAGCCGCCGGCGCCGAGCTCTTCGAGGACGATGGCGAGTTCGGTGATGCCGGCGCCCCCGCCGCCGTACTCGGCGGGCAGGTTGACGCCGAGGTAGCCGAGCTTGCCGGCTTCGGCCCACAGTTCGTCGGCGTACTCGCCGGCGCGGGCCTTGGCCTGGAACCAGGCGGGGCCGAAGCGGGCGGCGAGGTCGGCGACGGCCCGGCGCAGGGCCTGCTGTTCGGGGGTCTCGACGAGGGTGCCTGCGGTGGTGCGCGGTGCGGACATGCGGCGTCCTTCCGGGCGGTGAGGGTGGGTGCCGTACGGGGTGTGCGGGGCTCAGGCGGGCTGGACGACGGCGAGGACGGCGCCGGGCTCGACCTGCTGGCCGGGGGCGACGCGCAGTTCGGTGAGCAGTCCGTCGGCGGGCGCGGTGACCTTGTGCTCCATCTTCATGGCCTCCAGCCAGAGCAGCGGCTGTCCGGCGGTGACGGTGTCCCCGACCGCCGCGGCGGTGCGGACGACGGTGCCGGGCATGGGGGCGAGCAGGGCGCCGGGGTCGGTGCGCTGCGCCGGGTCGGGGAAGCGGTCGAGGGCGGTGAGGGCGGTGGCGCCGTGCGGTCCGTCGACCCAGACGCCGGTGCCGTGGGCGGCGACGTGGAAGGTCTGCCGCAGGGTGTCCGTCTCCAGGACGACCCGGCCGGGCGCGGAGTCGACGAGCCGGGTGCCGGGGTGGCCCTCGGCGTCGAGCCCGTTGCGGCCGAGCCGGTAGCGGACCTCCCACTCGCCGCCGTCGGCGGCGCGGTACCGCTTCACCTGCGGCTGGGAGGGGAGGTTGCGCCAGCCGGAGGGCAGCGCGGTGCGGCGGGAGGCGGCGTCCGCGAGGGCGGCGGCGAGCGCGGCGAGCGGGGTGTCCTTGCCGTCGGGGGCGGTGAGGTCGGCGGCGTGCTCGGTGAGGAAGCCGGTGTGCAGCCGGGCGTCCAGGAAGGCGGGGTGGCGCAGGGCGCGGACGAGCAGGTCGCGGTTGGTGGCGGGGCCGTGGATCCGGGCCCGGGCGAGTGCGTCGGCGAGCCGGCGGGCGGCGGCGGCGCGGGTCGGTGCCCAGGCGACGACCTTGGCGAGCATGGCGTCGTAGTGGACGGTGACGGCGGAGCCGTCGTCGACGCCGGAGTCCAGGCGCAGGCCGGCGGGGGCAGCGGCGGCGGTGAAGTCGGTGTGCGGGTGGGCGAGGGCGAGGCGGTGCAGGGTGCCGGTCTGCGGCTGCCAGTCGCGGGCCGGATCCTCGGCGTAGAGGCGGGCCTCGACGGCGTGGCCGGTGGTGGCGGGCGGTTCGGCGGGCAGGGCTTCGCCCTCGGCGACGGCGATCTGCAGGGCGACGAGGTCGAGGCCGGTGACGCATTCGGTGACGGGGTGTTCGACCTGGAGGCGGGTGTTCATCTCCAGGAAGGCGAGCCGGCCGTCGGGGGCGAGCAGGAACTCGGCGGTGCCGGCGCCGACGTAGCCGATGGCCCGGGCGGCGTCGACGGCGGCGCGGTGGAGGTCGGTGCGCTGCCGTGCGGTGAGTCCCGGGGCGGGGGCCTCCTCGATCACCTTCTGGTGGCGGCGCTGCAGCGAGCAGTCGCGGTCGCCGACGGCCCAGACGGTGCCGTGGGTGTCGGCCATCAGCTGGACCTCGACGTGCCGGCCGGTGGGCAGGTACGGCTCGCAGAAGACCTCGTCGGAGCCGAACGCGGAGAGGGCTTCGGCACGGGCTGCGGCCAGCGCGGCCGGCAGTGCGGCGAGGTCGCGGACGATCCGCATGCCGCGTCCGCCGCCGCCGGCCGCGGCCTTGACGAGCAGCGGCAGGTCGGCCTCGGCGGGTTCGGCGCCGACGGTGAGGACGGGCACGCCGGCCCCGGCCATCAGCCGTTTGGCGGCGGTCTTGGAGCCCATGGCGGCGATCGCGGCGGGCGGCGGCCCGATCCAGGCGAGTCCGGCGTCGAGGACGGCCTGCGCGAAGTCGGCGTTCTCGGAGAGGAAGCCGTAGCCGGGGTGGACGGCGTCCGCGCCGGCGGCCCGGGCGGCCGCGATCAGCAGGTCGGCCCGGAGGTAGGTGTCGGCGGGGGCGGCGCCGGGGAGGCGGACGGCGGTGTCGGCCTCCCGGACGTGCGGGGCGCCGGCGTCCGGGTCGGAGTGCACGGCGACGGTGGCGATGCCGAGGTCGCGGCAGGTGCGGAAGATCCGCCGGGCGATCTCGCCGCGGTTGGCGACCAGCAGAGAGGTGATCACTTGGGTCGTTCCTCCACGAGAAGCTACATCCGGAAGACGCCGTAGCCGCGGGCGCCCTCGACGGGCCCGCTGTGCACGGCGGAGAGGCAGAGTCCGAGCACGGTCCTGGTGTCCCGCGGGTCGATGACGCCGTCGTCGTAGAGCCGTCCGGAGAGGAAGGCGGGCAGCGACTCGGCCTCGATCTGCTGCTCGACCATGGCGCGGATCGCCGCGTCGGCGTCCTCGTCGTACGGGGTGCCCTTGGCGGCGGCGGACTGCCGGGCGACGATGGACAGCACGCCGGCGAGCTGCTGCGGGCCCATCACGGCGGACTTGGCGCTCGGCCAGGCGAACAGGAACCGCGGCTCGTAGGCCCGCCCGCACATGCCGTAGTGCCCGGCGCCGTAGGAGGCGCCCATGAGCACGGACAGGTGCGGCACCTTCGAATTCGCCACCGCGTTGATCATCATCGCGCCGTGCTTGATGATGCCGCCCTGCTCGTACGCCTCGCCGACCATGTAGCCGGTGGTGTTGTGCAGGAAGAGCAGCGGGATGTCGCGCTGGTTGGCGAGCTGGATGAACTGGGCGGCCTTCTGCGACTCGGCGCTGAACAGCACACCCTGGGCGTTGGCGAGGATGCCGACGGGGTAGCCGTGCACGGTGGCCCAGCCGGTGGCCAGGCTCGGCCCGTACAGCGGCTTGAACTCGTCGAAGTCGGAGCCGTCGACGATCCGGGCGACGACCTCGCGCGGGTCGAAGGGCACCCGCAGGTCGCCGGGGACGATGCCGAGCAGCTCCTCCTCGTCGTACTTCGGCGGCTCGGCGGCGACGTCCGGCAGCGGGCCGCTGCGCTGCCAGTGCAGCCGTTTGACGATCCGGCGGGCGATCCGGCAGGCGTCCGGCTCGTCCTCGGCGACGTGGTCGGCGAGGCCGGAGGTGCGGGCGTGCATGTCGGCGCCGCCGAGCCGTTCCTCGTCGGCCTCCTCGCCGGTGGCCATCTTCACCAGCGGCGGGCCGCCGAGGAAGACCTTGGCGCGCTCCCGCACCAGCACGGTGTGGTCGGACATGCCGGGCACGTAGGCGCCGCCGGCGGTGGAGTTGCCGAAGACGACGGCGATCGTCGGGATGCCGGCGGCGGAGAGCCGGGTGAGGTCGCGGAAGAGCGCCCCGCCGGGGATGAAGATCTCCTTCTGGCTGGGCAGGTCGGCGCCGCCCGACTCGACCAGGTTCACCAGCGGCAGCCGGTTGTGCAGGGCGACCTCGTTGGCCCGCAGCGCCTTCTTCAGCGTCCACGGGTTGCTGGCGCCGCCGCGCACGGTCGGGTCGTTGGCGGTGATCACGCAGACCGTGCCCTCGATCACCCCGATGCCGGTGACCAGCGCGGCGCCGACCGGGTAGTCGCTGCCCCAGGCGGCGAGCGGGGAGAGCTCAAGGAACGGCGAGTCCTGGTCGAGGAGGAGTTCGATCCGCTCGCGGGCGAGCAGCTTGCCGCGGGTGCGGTGCCGCTCGACGTACCGGGGTCCGCCGCCGGCCAGCGCCTTGGCGTGTTCGGCCTCCAGGCCGGCGAGCTTCTCCAGCATCGCGGCCCGGTGGGCGGAGTGCTCGGCGCCGCCGGGGTCGAGTCGGGTGGGGAGGACGGTCACAGGAGTGCCTCCGGGATGTCGAGGTGCCGGGAGCGCAGCCACTCCCCCAGCGCCTTGGCCTGCGGGTCGAAGCGGGCCTGCGCCGCGACTCCCTCGCCGAGCAGTCCGGCGACGGTGAAGTTGACGGCCCGCAGGTTGGGCAGCAGGTGCCGTTCCACCGTCAGTCCGGCGGTCTCGGGGAGCAGTCGGCGCAGCAGGTCGGTGGTGAGGGTGTGGGCGAGCCAGCGCCAGCCGTCCTCGGTGCGGGCCCAGACGCCGAGGTTGGCGTCGCCGCCCTTGTCGCCGCTGCGGGCGCCGGCGACGAGGCCGAGCGGGGCACGGCGGGTCGGCCCGGCGGGCAGCGGCTCCGGCAGCGGCGGCTCGGCGAGCGGTTCGAGCGGCCGGGTGCGCTCGGGCGCGGGGACGGGCCGGGCGGTGCCGTCGGGCAGCACCGCGGTGTGCGGGACGCCGCGCCGGTCGGTGTACGCGGTCTCGAAGACGCCGTACGGGGTGCCGGGTCCGGGCGGTGCGGTGAGGTGGAAGCCGGGGTAGCCGGCGAGGCCGAGTTCGACGGCGGCGGCGCCGACCGCCCGGCCGACGGCCCGCTCGTCGGGGTCGCGGACGGTGAGGCGCAGCAGCGCGGAGGCCGCCTCCTCGGTGTCGGCGTCGGGGTGGTCGGTGCGGGCGAGGGTCCAGCGGAGTTCGGCGGGCCGGCGGGTGAGCGCCTGCTCGAACTGGCGGCGCACCAGGTCGGCCTTGGCCTCGACGTCGAGGCCGGTGAGGACGAAGACGACCTCGTTGCGGTAGCCGCCGAGCCGGTTGAGGCCGACCTTGAGCGCGGGCGGCGGTGCCTCGCCGCGGACGCCCTCGACGAGCACCCGGTCGGGCCCCTGCTGGGCGAGCCGGACGGTGTCCAGGCGGGCCGTCACATCCGGTCCGGCGTAGCGCGGTCCGGCGGTCTCGTAGAGCAGCTGGGCGGTGACGGTCCCGACGGTGACGGCGCCGCCGGTGCCGGGGTGCTTGGTGATGACGCTGCTGCCGTCGGCGTGGATCTCGGCGAGCGGGAAGCCGGGGCGGGGGTCGCGGCCGGGGCCGAGGTGCTCCTGGAAGAAGGCGTAGTTGCCGCCGGTGGCCTGGGCGCCGCATTCGAGGACGTGGCCGGCGACGACGGCGCCGGCGAGCGCGTCGAGGTCGTCGGGGCCCCAGCCGAAGTGGGCCATGGCGGGGCCGGTGACGAGGGCGGCGTCGGTGACCCGGCCGGTGACGACGATGTCGGCGCCGCCGCGCAGGCAGGCGGCGATGCCGGCGCCGCCGAGGTAGGCGTTGGCGGCGAGCAGGCCGGGCCGGGGGCCGAACTCGGCGGCGCGGGCGAGCAGGTCGTCGCCGAGGACGTGGCCGGTGCGCAGCGCGAGGCCCTGCTTGGCGGCGAGGTCGGCGACCGCCTCGGCGAGCCGGGCGGGGTTGAGTCCGCCGGCGTTGACGACGAGCTTGACGCCGCGTTCGGCGGCGAGGGCGAGGCACTGCCCGGCCTGCCGGAGGAAGGTCTTGGCGTAGCCGAGGCCCGGGTCCTTCAGCCGGTCCCTGGCGAGGATGAGCATGGTGAGTTCGGCGAGGTAGTCGCCGGTCAGCACGTCCAGCGGTCCGCCGGTGAGCATTTCCTCGAACGCGGCGAATCGGTCGCCGTAGAACCCGGACGCATTGCCGATCCGCAGCATGCCCGCCTCCCCTGCGCTGGTCGTGCAGCAGCCTGGCAGCGGCCCGCGGATAAATCAAGCATGCATGCTTGTTTTGCTCCGGAACCTCTCCCGACCACCCCCGAATGCCGTGCGGAACGCCTCATGGACCTCGCCGCGGCCGCCCCGGGACACCTCGCGCGTGACGGCCCGGCGGAACGGTTCGTCCGGCGAGGGACGGGGCCGTACGGGGGTGGTGCGGGTCCGAATCCGATGCCCCGTCACAGCCCGTAATCAGAAGTGGGGTCCGCAGTACCGCCGATGGCCCAGTGGTCGTGGAGATTCCCACCCGGGCGGACGAACCTCGCGCGCGCCCGGAGGACCGTTCCGTCTCCCCGTGCCAAGACTGGGTGGCGGGCGCCGCCCGGCCGGCAGGCCGTCGGCCCGGCGCCCATGGTTCCACCCAGGAACGTCCCCTCCCGAATTGGAGAAGACCGTGAAGGACATCCGCAAGGCTCTCGCGCTGACCGCCGCCGCCGGTGCGCTCGTGCTGGGCACGGCCGGCGTGGCCAACGCCGACGCGAGCGCCGTCGGCACGGCCATCGGCTCCCCGGGCGTGCTGTCCGGCAACGTGGTTCAGATTCCGATCCACATTCCCGTCAACATCTGCGGGAACAGCATCAACCTGATCGGGCTGCTGAACCCGACGGCCGGCAACGTCTGCACCAACAGCTGAGCCTCGCGCACGGGTGCCCCCGGCGCGGCCCGCTCCACGGGCCGGCCGGGGGCGCCGCCGCGCACCGCCCCGGACGGGTGGCGGTCCGTCAGACCTGGGCCTCGATCTGCTCGACGACGTGCTCGCACAGCTCGTGGGTGCGCAGCGCGTCCCGCGCGGAGAGCACCTTGCCGGCGCGGACGGACTCCAGGAAGGACAGCACGATCTGCTCGATGCCGCGCTGGCGGGCGACGGAGACCCAGTCGCCGCGGCGCCGGACGGTCGGCTGGCCACGGAAGTCGACCACCTCGGCGAGGTTGATGACGCTCCGCTTGGAGTCGCCGCCGGAGACCTCCAGCACCTCTTCGGTGGCGCCGCTCATCCGGTTCATGATGCCGAGGGCGGTGAAGCCCTGGCCGGCCAGGGTGAGGACGACGTGCTCCATCAGGCCGTCGCGGCTGCGGGAGCGGACGTCCACGTGCTCGATCTCGCCCGGCACCAGGAAGCGCAGGGTGTCGACGACGTGGATGAAGTCGTCGAAGACGGCGGAGCGGGCGGCCTCCGGCAGCCCCTCGCGGTGCTTCTGAAGGACGATCAGGTCCCGCGGCCGCTCCTGGGCGAGCAGGTAGCCGGGGGCGTGCCGGCGGTTGAAGCCGACCAGCAGCGAGCGGCCGGCCTGCTCGGCGAGGTCGACCAGGCGGCGGGCGCCGTCCAGGGTGTGGTCCAGCGGCTTGTCCACGTAGACGTCGACGCCGGCGGTCAGCAGCTGCTCGACGATCGGGACGTGCTGGCTGGTGGAGGCGTGCACGAAGGCCGCGCGGATGCCGCTGTCGATGACCTCGCCGAGGTCGGTGTAGCGGTGCGGGATGCGGTGGGCGTCGCCGAGCCGGTCCAGCTTGGCGCGGTCGCGGGTCATCAGCCGCAGGTCGAGGCCGGGCTGGGCGGTGAGCACCGGGAGGTAGGCCTTCTGCGCGATGTCGCCGAGGCCGATCACCGCCACCGGCAGGGGGGCGGGATCGATGTCGTGGTCGTGGCTCACGGACTCTCCTGCTGAGGGTGTGGTGGCCCCCTGCTGGGTGGTCGGGGGCCGGGCCGCCCAGCAGCATATGCCAGTCATGCCGTTGAGCAGTGCGGATGCCGGAGATCGGATCCGACGGACCGTCAGATTCCGGCGCCGCGCGGACGCCGCGGGCAGCATGGACGGGACACCGGACACGGGAGGAGCGGGGCGATGGTCGAGCGCATGGTCGGCCCGGTCGGCGCGGACGGCGTCGAACTGTGCACGGAGTCCTTCGGCGACCCGGCGGATCCGCCCGTCCTGCTCGTCATGGGCACCGGTGCCTCGATGCTCTGGTGGGACGAGGACTTCTGCCGGCTGCTCGCCGCGGGCGGGCGCCACGTGATCCGCTACGACCACCGCGACACCGGCCGTTCGACCGGCTGGCCGCCGGGCCGCCCCGGCTACACCGGATCGGACCTGGTCGACGACGCCGCGCGGGTGCTCGACGGCCACGGGATCGCGGCCGCGCACGTCGTGGGCGTCTCGGCGGGCGGGGCGCTCGCGCAGCTGCTCGCGCTCGGGCAGCCGGGCCGGGTCCTGTCCCTCGTCCTGATCAGCACCTCCTCCGCCGTGTCCGGCGGTCGGGAGCTGCCCCCGCCGACCGAGGAGTTCCTGCGCTTCGCCTCGGCCGCGGCCGACGACCGGCCGGGCACCGACGCGGGGACGGACCACCGGGTCGCGTACGCGCGCCTGCTCGCCGGGGGTCGGCGGCCGTTCGACGAGGCCGCCGCCCGCAGCCTCGTCCGACGCGAGACCGAGCGGGCCCGCGACCCGGCGGCGGCCGGCAACCACGACCTGCTCGCGGAGGGCACGCCCGCCCGGGCCGACCTCTCCGCCGTCGCCGTGCCCGTGCTGGTGGTCCACGGGACGGCCGACCCGATGTTCCCGTTGGCGCACGGCGAGGCCCTCGCGGAGCGGATCCCCGGCGCGCGGCTGCTCGTCCTGACCGACGCCGGACACGGTGTCGACCGCGCCGACTGGCCGACGGTCGTCCCCGCCGTCCTCGCCCACACCGCCCCGCACACCGCCCCGGGGGAACGCCCCGCCGGGCGAGCACCCGGGCCCGGCCGGAGCACTACCGGCGGACGAGGCGGGTGAGGGTGACGCCGTTGGGGAAGGCGGTGCGCTCGGCGACGTCGAAGACGGTCGGGTCGAAGGCGCCGTCGAAGGCCGGGATGCCGGCGCCGGCGACCACCGGGTAGTTCTTGATCAGCAGTTCGTCGACCTCGCCCAGCAGCGCGCCCGCGAGCCTGCCTCCGCCGCAGAGCCAGATGTCGAGGCCGCTGCTCCCGTCCTTCTTGAGCTGCCGGACGAGGGCGACCGGGTCGCCCGGGACGACGGTGACGGCCGGGTCGGTGTCCGGGCGGAGGGTGCTGGACACCACGTACTGCCGCAGGTGGGCGTAGGGGCTGGTGATCCCCGCGTCGAGGGCGGGGCGGTAGGCGCCGAGGCCCATGAGGACGGTGTCGAAGCGCCGGTTGGGCGCGTCGGCCAGGCCGAGGGCGGCCCGGACGACGGTCGGCACGGTCTCCGGGTACAGCGTGTTCGTCCAGGCGGAGTAGGCGGCGGCCTGCTCCTCGTCCCCCTGGGGGAAGAAGTCGTACTCGCCACCGGGGCCGGCGATGCGTCCGTCGAGGGTGACGGCGACGTAGTACACGAGCTTTCGCACTCTGATGACTCCAGTCGTAGTACTCTGTTTGAAGTGGTTTGAAACTTAGTACTACGACTGGAGTGGTGTCAATGGCGAGACGGAACGACCAACGGCGCGCGGCCCTCGTCGACGGCGCGATCGAGGTCCTGGCGAGGGACGGTGCGCGGGGTCTGACGTTCCGCGCGGTCGACGCGGCGGCCGAGGTGCCCGCGGGCACCGCCTCCAACTACTTCGCCAACCGCGACGACCTGCTCACCCAGGCCGGCGCCCGGGTGTACGAGCGGCTCCAGCCCGACGAGGCCACCGTCGCCCGCCACAGCACGGCCGCCCGCGACCGCGGGACCTACGCCGAGCTGATGCGCGAACTGGTCGCCCGGGTCTCGTCCTTCCGCACCGGCTACCTGGCCCTGCTCGAACTCCGGTTGGAGGCCACCCGCCGCCCCGCGCTGCGCGAGGTCCTCACCGAGCGCGTCCGCGCCGACCTCGACGCCAACCTGGCCTACCACCGGGCCTCCGGCCTGCCCGGCGACGCGACCGCCGTCAAACTGCTCCACCTGGCTCTGAACTGGCTGATCGTCGAACAGCTCACCCTGCCCGACGTGCTCACCCCGGAGGAGCGCGACGAGCTGGTCGCAGCCGCGGTGGACCGCATCGTCCCGGAGCAGTAGCGCCCGCTTGACTTGAGAGGACGGCTGGGAGGACTGCTGGGAGGACGGCATCATGACGGAGCACCCGGAGGGGACCGTGACCTCCGCCTGGCGGCGCATCGACGCCTGGCTGGCGGTGCAGGCCCCGGCCACGGCGGCCGCGCTCCGGCCGCCGGCCGGCGCGAGCGCGGTGGCGGCGGCCGAGCGCGCGCTCGGTGCGCCGTTCCCCGCCGAGCTGCGCGAGTCGCTGGGCTGCCACGACGGCGCGACCGGGTGGACAGGCCTGTTCCCGCAGCACTCGCCGCTCGGGGCTGCGGACATCGCCGAGCACGGGCGGATGCGCCTGGAGACCGCGGCCCGGAACGACGGCCCGGCAGTGCGCCGCTGGGACGACGAGCCCTGGTGGCACCCGCTGTGGGTGCCCTGGGCCGAGGGCGCCGACGGCGGCCTCCAGGTCATCGACCTGCGCCCCGGCCGCGGCTCGGGTCGGCTGGGGTTGGCCGGCCACTCCGGCGGCGGCGACTTCTCCGACGCCCGGCCGGGCCCGGTCGCCTACCTGCACGAGGTGTCCCGCGCCCTGTGGCACGGCGGCGGCGTCCGCGGAACGTACGACCCCTACCTGACCGCGGACGGCGAGCCGTGGTGGGACCTCCGGCCGCCCCTGACCGGCGAGCCGCTCACCCCCGCTCCCGTGGGCCTCGGCCGAGCCGTCCGCGGGTCACTGGCTGTCGAGGCCGCGGGCGACGTCGGTGAGGGCGGTCAGCACCGGGGCGATCAGCGGGTGATGCTCGGCGCCGGCGCGGACGGCGGCGAAGACCTTGCGGGTGGCGAGCTCGGTGTCCACCGGGCGGACGGCCACCGCGGAGAGGTCCGCGCCGGGCAGGGCCGAGCGCGGCACGAGGGCGACCCCGGCGCCCGCGGAGGCGAGCGCGACGACGGCCCGGAAGTCGTCCGAGGAGTGCAGCAGCCGGGGCTGGAACCCGGCGTGCTCGCAGGCGAGCAGCACCACGTCGTGGCAGGGGTTGCCGGGGTAGGGGCCGATCCACGGCTCGGCGGCGAGGTCGGCGACCGCGACCGGGCCCTCCCCCGCGGCCAGGGGGTGGCCGAGCGGCAGGACGGCGCGGAAGGGCTCGGCGTACAGCGGCACGCGGGTCAGCCGCTGGTCGTCGGCGCGCGGCGCACCCCGGTACTCGACGGCGACGGCGATGTCGGCCTGGCCGTCCAGCAGCATCGGCAGACTGGCGTCGCCCTCGGCGTCGAGGACCTTCAGCCGGACGCCGGGTGCCGTGGCGGCGAGTTCGGTGATCGCGGGGGCCAGCACGAGCGCGATGCCGGTGGCGAACGCGGCGACGGTGACCTCGCCGGCGACCCCGGCGCTGTAGGCGGCGAGGTCGGCCTCGGCCCGCTCCAGCTGGGCGAGCACCGCGTCCGCGTGGCCGAGCAGGATCTCGCCGGCCGCGGTGAGCCGGACGCCCCGGCCGTCCCGGGCGAGCAGGTGGTGGCCGGTCTCCTGCTCCAGCGCGGCGAGCTGCTGGGAGACGGCGGAGGGGGTGAGGTACAGCGCGGCCGCGGCGGCCGTCACGGTGCGGTGGTCGGCCACGGCCCGCAGGGTCCGCAGCCGTCGTGCGTCGATCACGGCTCAATTCTGCCAGCGGCGCGGAGCCCGCCGTTCCGCACCCCTGAGCGCCCAGCCCCGCCCGCTCCTGCCGGACGTCAAGGGTCCCGGCGGCGTTCCACGTGCTCGGCGCTCGGGGCGGGCGGTGCCGGGCCCCGGGCGCGGTCCAGGTCGACCGGGGCGCCCGGGCCGACCGGCGGCGGTGCCGGGTGACCGGCGGGCCCAGGCCGGCCGGCCCAGGCTCGGACCCGGGCCGCCAGCACCGCCGACCGGTCGAACATCCGCCTGCCGGTGAGCACGTACTGGAACAGGCAGCCCGCGAGGACGACGGCGACCCCGCCGACCGCGTCGAGCAGCCAGTGGTTGGCGGTGCCGACCACCACGAACAGGGTGAGCAGCGGGTAGAGCACCGCGACGGCCCGCACCCAGCGCCGCCGGGTCGCGGCGATCACCGCCCCCGCGCACCAGAACGCCCAGGCGCAGTGCAGCGAGGGCATCGCGGCGAACTGGTTGGTGAGGGCGGTCAGCGCGCCGAGCGGCGAGCCGTCGGGCCCGCCGTAGGGGCTGTCCCGCAGGCCGAGGCCGGGGGTGAGCCGGGGCGGGGCCAGCGGGTAGCCCCAGAAGCCGAGCAGGGCGAGGCCGGTCGCGGTGAACAGCACCGTGCGGCTGGTCCGGTAGCGGCGCGGATGGCGCAGGTAGAGCCAGCCGAGCACGGCCAGCGGCGCGATCAGGTGGAAGGTCTTGTAGTACTGCAACGAGAGGTCGAGCATGCCGCGGGTGCGCAGCACCCAGCCGTTGACCGCCCGCTCGACGTCGATCCGCAGGAACCGTTCAACGCCGTAGACGTCGCGGGCGTGGTCGACGGCGGCCTCGATCCGGTTCGGCGCGGCGTTGCGGATCTTGGTGTAGATGCCGTAGCCGACCTGGATGAACAGCAGCTCCATCAGCAGGTTGGGCCGGCTGACCGGGCGCAGCCCGGCGGGCAGCAGGGGCAGCCGGCGGAGGCCGAAGGGGTGCTGCGGGGTGGGTGCGGGCGCGCGGTGCAGCGTCCAGAGCGGGTCGGTGGTGCGGCGGAAGGGCAGCAGGGCGGCGGCCGCGGCGGCGGTCAGCGGGGCGGCGCCGCGCAGCAGGAAGGTGGTCACCGGTTCGATCTGCGGGTCGAGCATGCTGCTGGACAGCAGGGCGACGGTGACGGCGGCCACCGGCCACAGGGCCCGGTCCTCGGGGCGGTGCCCGAGGCGGCCGACCGCGGCGGCGAGCAGCCAGCCGAAGTCGGCGGGCCCGGTCAGCGGGGAGACGACGACGGCGGCGCAGCCGACCGCACCGGCGGCGAGCAGGTGCTGTCCGTCCGCGGTGTACGCCAGGCCGCGGCGCAGGGCCAGCACGGTGACGGCCGCGGCGGCGGCCAGGCAGACGGCGGCGAGCAGCGGCCCGCGCAGGCCGAGGCGGAGCAGCAGGCCGTACCCCGACTGGTTGTCGGGCCCGACGGCGACCAGCGGGTCGATCAGTTGCCGCCAGCCGCGGGCGGTCTCCTCCGGCCGGGCGGCCCAGGCGGCGGTGTTCAGGGCGAGGGCGAGGACGAGGGCGTTGAGGGCGCGCCGCCGCTGCCGCCGGCAGACCAGCAGCACGGCGAAGAGGGCGAGCGCCGGTTCGAGGGCGATCGCCGTGCCGAGGGCGAGCCCTTCGGGCGGGCGGGTGCGCGGCAGCATCTCGGCGAGTGCGAGCGCGAGGGCGGCCAGGCCGAGGACGGCGTCGACGGGCCGGCCGCGCAGGTCGGCGCTGAGCAGCAGGGCGCCGGCGGCGGCACTGCCGACCGCGCCGGGGTACGGCAGGCCGGGCGGCGGGTCGCGGGCGAGCAGCAGGCCGACGGCGACGACGGCGGCGAGCGCGGCGGCCAGCAGGACGGCCCGGGTGCCGATCGCGTACCAACCGCCGAGGCCGGTGGCGGCGAGGTCGGCGACGGGGCTGGGGCGGCCGACGGGCTCGACGAGGGTGTTCCAGGTGACCGGGGCGCAGACGGCGAGCACGACCAGCGTGGTGGCGGCGGCGGCCAGGCGGGCGGCGGCGGGGACGCGGGGCCGGGGCAGCGGCAGGGCGGGCACCGGTGGCATCCCTGCTCCTCTCGCCGCGTGCGCCGGCCGTCGGCCGGTACCGCGGGAGTGGCTGCGGTCCGGTGGCCGGTCCTCCCTTGCGACTGTCCAGCGGCGGCGGTCGCTACGCATCCGCTGGGGTGCCGCCCGGGTGGCGGCGGAGGGTGCGCGGGACGGGGCGGGGGCGCCGGGAGCGGGGAACGCCGCCGGCCCGGCTGGGGAAGGCCGGGCCGACGGCGGAGCGGGGCCGGGGGTTGCCCCGCAGGGGCGCGGTGAGGGTAGGGCCGCGCCCCGCGGTGGTGGTCGGTTCGAGGCCGGGGCCCCGGGGTGCTACTCGCCCATCGCCGCGCGGGCGTCGACGAAGGCTGCGACGGCGCGCTCGACGTCCTCGGTCGAGTGGGCGGCGGACAGCTGCACGCGGATGCGGGCCTGGCCGTGCGGCACGACCGGGTAGGAGAAGCCGATCACGTACACGCCGCGCTCCAGCAGCAGCTCGGCCAGGCGGCCGGCCTCGGCCGCGTCGCCGATCATGACCGGGGCGATGGCGTGCTCGCCGGGCAGGACCTCGAAGCCCGCCTCGGTCATCTTGGTGCGGAACAGGTGGGTGTTGGCCTTCAGCTGCTCGCGCAGGTCGCCGGACTGCTCCAGCAGGTCGAGCACGGTCAGCGAGGCCGCCGCGATCACCGGGGCGAGCGAGTTGGAGAACAGGTACGGGCGGGAGCGCTGGCGCAGCAGGGCGACGATCTCGCGGCGGGCGGCGACGTAGCCGCCGGATGCGCCGCCGAGGGCCTTGCCGAGGGTGCCGGTGACGATGTCGACGCGGTCCATCACGCCGTGCAGCTCGGGGGTGCCGCGGCCGGTCGGGCCGACGAAGCCGACGGCGTGCGAGTCGTCGACCATGACCATCGCGTCGTAGCGGTCGGCGAGGTCGCAGATCTCGCGCAGCGGGGCGATGTAGCCGTCCATGGAGAACACGCCGTCGGTGACGATCAGGCGGCGGCGGGCGTCCTGGGTGGCCTTGAGCTGCTGCTCCAGGTCGGCGAGGTCGCGGTTGGCGTAGCGGTGGCGGCGGGCCTTGGAGAGGCGGATGCCGTCGATGATGGAGGCGTGGTTGAGGGCGTCCGAGATGACGGCGTCGCGCTCGTCCAGCAGGGTCTCGAAGACGCCGCCGTTGGCGTCGAAGCAGGAGGAGTAGAGGATCGTGTCCTCCTGGCCGAGGAAGTGCGAGAGGCGCTCCTCCAGCTGCTTGTGCACGTCCTGGGTGCCGCAGATGAAGCGGACGGAGGCCATGCCGTAGCCCCAGCGGTCCAGGGCGTCCTTGGCGGCGGCGACCACGGCGGGGTGGTCGGCGAGGCCGAGGTAGTTGTTGGCGCAGAAGTTCAGCACCTCGCCGGGGCGTCCGCCCGCGGTGACGGTGACGGCGGCGCTCTGCGGGCTGCCGATGACCCGCTCGGGCTTGAAGAGGCCGGCCTCGCGGATCTCGTCGAGGGTGGCGGCGAGGTCTTCGCGCACGGTGTCGAACACGGGTGGTGTCTCCCTGGATGGAGGTTCGCTGACGGGGTGCCGGACGGCCGGGGCCGTCCGGCACGGGACGGTGCGGGCGGTGCGTTCTCAGACGGTCCAGTCGAGGATGATCTTGCCGCAGTTGCCGCTCGCGGCCTCGTCGAAGGCGTCGGCGAAGTCCGTCGCGGCGTAGCGGCCGGTGATCACCGGGCTGAGGTCCAGGCCGCCCTCCAGCAGGACGGACATCGCGTACCAGGTCTCGAACATCTCGCGGCCGTAGATGCCCTTGATGGTGATCATCGAGGTGACGATCGACGCCCAGTCCACCGGGAACTCGTCGGCGGGCAGGCCCAGCATGGCGATCTTGCCGCCGTGCGTCATGTTGGCGATCATCGAGCGCATCGCCTCGGGGCGGCCGGACATCTCCAGGCCGACGTCGAAGCCCTCGCGCAGGCCCAGCTGCTGCTGGCCCTCCTCGATGCTGTGCTGCGAGACGTCCAGCGCCAGGGTGACGCCGACCTTGCGGGCGAGGTCCAGGCGGTACGGCGAGACGTCGGTGATCATCACGTTGCGGGCGCCGGCGTGCCGGGCGACCGCGGCGGCCATGATGCCGATCGGGCCGGCACCGGTGATCAGCACGTCCTCGCCGACCAGCGGGAAGGACAGCGCGGTGTGCACCGCGTTGCCGAACGGGTCGAAGATCGCCGCCACGTCCAGGTCCACCGGCACCCGGTGCACCCACACGTTGGAGGCGGGCAGTGCCACGTACTCGGCGAAGGCGCCGTCGCGGCCCACACCCAGCCCCACCGTGTTGCGGCAGAGGTGGCGGCGGCCGGCCAGACAGTTGCGGCACTTGCCGCAGACCAGGTGGCCCTCACCGCTGACCAGGTCGCCCACCTCGATGTCGGCGACGGCCGCACCGATCGCGGCGACCTCGCCGACGAACTCGTGGCCGATGGTCAACGGGGTCTTGATGGTCTGCTGCGCCCAGCCGTCCCAGGAGCGGATGTGCAGGTCGGTACCGCAGATGCCGGTGCGCAGCACCTTGATCAGCACGTCCCCGGGGCCGATCTCCGGCATGGGGACGTCCATCAGCCAGAGACCCGGCTCGGCCTGGTGCTTGACGAGTGCCTTCACGGCGAGCGCTCCTGAGGGAGGGTGGAACGGAAGCCCGGCGCTGCAACCCCTGCCCCGCCGGGCACAGTGAAATCTGCCGTGCCGGAGCAGGTCCGGTCCATCGAGGAATTCTTAAGGGCGGTCGTAGCTGGGCTGAACGATCGTCCCCGAGCACCGGCCGCCGGGCACCCCGGGCACCCCCGCGGCGTGCCGAGCACCACCCGTCCGGGCTACTGCGGCCGGCCGCCTCCGCACCCCCGCGCGCCGTAGGGCGGCACGCCGCGCTCCCGGCGCGAGCCGGTGGCGGGTCCGTGCGGTGCTGCGCTTCGGCCGCACCGCGAGCCGCAGTCTCAAGGCTCGGCAAAGGGGTAAGCAGCCATGGGCCGGAACACGGGTGTGACGGTGACGGGGGACCAAACCATGATCGAGGAACTGGCTGCTGCCGCCGTGTCCCTGCTGGCACTGGCCGGCGGGCACGTGGGGACCAGGCTGTTCGAGAGAGCCGCGGACCGGGCCGAGGAGGCGGCAGCCGATCGGCTGTCGCGCCTCGGCACCTGGGTGCGACGACGGCTGCGCACGACCCAGGACAGGACGGCGATCGACCGGATCGGCCGGTCGGAATCCGCGCGCGGGCATCTGCGGGACCGTCTGAGAAGCGAACTGGCGGCCGACCCGGCGGCAGCACGGGAGCTGGAGCGGCTCGTGGCCGGCGCCCGGAACGCCGTGCTGGTCAGCGGCGTGCTGCGGATCGGCGATGTCCCGGAGCCCGCCCCGCCCGGCGCGGTCCCGACCGGCCCGGCGCCCCGCCCCCTGCTCGGGCCGGGCACGGCGACACCGTTGGGTGTGGCGCAACTCCCCCGGGCACCGGGAGACTTCACCGGACGAACGCGGGAGATCGAGCTGATCCGGGAGACCTTGGGTCCGCCTTCACACGCGGGTGTCTGTGTGGTCTACGGCCCAGGAGGCGTTGGGAAGACGGCTACCGCGCTGGCCGCGGCCGGCGGCCTGGCGGGCCGGTTCATCGACGGGCAGCTCTTCGTCGACCTGCGCGGACTCGATTCCCGTCCGGCCGACCCCAGGGACGTGCTGAGCGAATGGCTGCGCGCGATGGGTGTGGCCCCGCGATCCGTCCCTGACACCGTGGAGCAACTCGCCGCGCGCCTGCGGTCCGAGCTGAGCGGCCGCAACGTCCTCGTAGTGCTTGACAACGCGGCGGACGAAGTACAGGTCCGGCCGCTGATGCCCGGCTCGACGTCCACGGGCGTGCTGATCACCTCACGGTCCCCGCTCCCGCTCCTGGAAGCCACGGCGCGCGTGCGACTGCAACCGCTGAACGTCGACGAGGGAGCGGAACTGCTGGCCGGCCTGTGCGGACCGCAGCGGTTCGCGGCCGCAGCGGACGCCGAGGCGGCCGACCGGATCGTCGGGCTGTGCGGCGGCCTTCCCCTGGCGCTCAGGCTCGCGGGAGCCCGGCTGACGGCGTCTCCGCACCGCCCGGTGGAACGTCTCGCACGCGACCTCGCGGACGAGCGGACCCGCCTGGGCCGCCTGAGCTTCGGGGACATCGAGGTGCGGTCGGCCTTCACCGACAGCTACAGGGCGTGCTCGCTCCTGGAACGCCGGGGCTTCCGCCTCCTCGCGTCGATCGATGCACCCGACCTTCCGGGTTGGGTCCTCGCGCCGCTCCTCGGGGTGGACGACGCCGCCGCCGCGCGCTGCATGGAGCATCTGATGCTCACCCAACTCGTCGTCCCCACGGGCGCGGACGGCGCCGGCGAACGGATCGCCCTGCACGACCTGGCGAGACTGTTCGCCCGGGAGCAGGCCGAGGAGGAGCCGCAGTCCGCCGGAACGGAGCGTCCGGAGGACGGGGTGCGTCGTCTCGTCGAGACGTACCTCGCCGCGTCGGAGATGGCCGAGGAGGGGATCCGTCATGCCGGTCGGCGCCACAACGGACGCTCGCACGAGCCGCGGCAACCCGTTCCGGACGAGGCCGTGCAGAAGGTCCGGGACGACCCGATCGGCTGGTTCGACACGGAACGCCAGGTCCTGCTCGCGGCCGTCGCCCGCGCTCATTCCCACGGGTGGTGGCGGCTGTGCTGGGAGCTGACCGACGCCATGAGCATCTGGCTCGAACGTCAATCCCGCTGGGCCGAGAGCATGGAGGCGCATGCCCTCGCGCTCGAAGCGTCCGAGCGGGTGGGCGACACGGTGGCACACGCAGCGGTGCTGCGAAATCTCGGTGAAGTACTGCGCAACAGCGGTTCGGACCAAGCGGCGGCGGAGGCGTGCTTCGCAGAGGCGATCACGCGGTTCCGGTCGGCCGACGACCTCCACGGCCTGGGTGACGCCATCGGACACCTCGCCATCCTCCACCGCCACCAGGGCCGCCTTCGCGAAGCCGCGGCCGGATACGACCGCGCCGGAGAGATCCTCCGGGCCCTCCCGGTTGAACGCGGGCTCGCCTGGGTCCTGCGCGGAACCGCGGCGGTCGCGCGGCTTCGCGGCGACCGCGACCGCGCCGCGGAGTCCCTGCGCGAAGCCCTCGACCTGTTCGCGACCACCGACGACCCGCGCGGAACGGGCTGGGCACTACGCAGCCGGGCCGACCTGCAACTGAGCGAAGCCACCGACGGGTGCCCCCTCCCGCAGCACTGGTGCGGCGGGCTCCGCTGGCGCGAACCCGCGATCTCCGCCGTACACCGAGAGTCCGCCCTCTCGATGGCCGAGGACGACTACGGTCGGGCTGTGGCTCTGCTCACCGGTGTGAACGACGACCGCGGCGTGCTGTGGGCGCTGCTCGGCCAGGCCGAGACCGCGCTGCACCGTGGTGACACGGCGACGGCTGCCGCACTCGCGGAGGGGGCGCTCGCGTCCGCGGAGCGGTTCCACGACCGCAGGGCCCTCGGACGTGCGCTCGCCACGCTGTCGCTCTGCCTCGCCGAACAGGGTTCGACCGCGGAAGGGATCGGCGCCGCCGAGCGCGCCGTGAACCTCCACCGGTCCGTGCTACCGGATCGGGCCGGCGAGGCGGTCGCCGCCGTGCGTCTCACCCGGCTGTACGGCGCCGCCCACCGCGCGGACGACGCCCGCCACGCTGCCCTGCGCGCGTGTTGGCTCCACCGATCGTGCGGCATGCCGCTTCCTGACGGCGCCGAGGAACAGTTGCTCCTGGCATCAGCAGCGGCCCCGCCACGCAACCTCCGTCAACCGCGCTGGGTTCGTCGCCCTCGCACGGCCTCGCCGCGCGGATCGGTTGCCGGTGGTCACCGCGGTATCTGACCCACGTCTCCGCCGGGCGCGCGAAATCTCCGCTGCGCCGGCCCCCGGTATCGTCGGCCTGCGGAGCACCGGCACGGGAGGGGCACGGCGTGGGGATCGCGGAGGGGACCGGCCTCGGCCCGGTGGGGACGGACGTGGCGGTGGCGGGGGTGCGGAACGTTCGCGACGCGGGCGGGATCGGCCGGCTGCGGCGCGGTGTGCTGTACCGGTCGGGGGCGCTGCACGGGCTGCGGCCCGAGGGCGCGCGCCGGCTGGCGGAGCTGGGTGTGCGGACGGTCGTCGACCTGCGGAGCGTGCCCGAGGTGGCGGAGCTGCCGGACGACTGCCGCGGGTTCGCGGTCGACCACGTGCACCTGCCGGTCTTCACCGAGCGGCGGTGGCCCGTCGAGCAGGCGGAGCTCTACCCCGCGATGGCGGAGCACGCGGGGCCTGCCGCGGCCGCCCTCGTCCGCCGGCTGGCGGCGCCCGGGACGCTGCCCGTCCTCGTCCACTGCGCCTCCGGCAAGGACCGCACCGGGGTGGTCGTCGCCGTCCTGCAGTCGCTGCTCGGTGCCTCGGAGGCGGAGGTCACCGCGGACTTCCTGCGCTCCAACGCCTCGCTGGGCCTGTCCGCGGAGACGGCCGGCGCGGGCCACAACTCCCGTCCGGTCGCCGCCGTCCACCTGCGCCGGGCGATGCTCCGGATCCGCAGCCACCACGGCTCGGTCGCCGACTACCTACGGGCGCACGGCGCCCGGGAGGCCGACCTGTCGGCGGCGTGCACGGCCCTCGGCGCCCGGTGACTGTCGGTGCCCCGCGGCAGGATCGGCACCATGCCGATTGCCAATGACCGGATCGCCGAGCACTCCTTCCTGCGCCTGCTCTACGCGGACGCCTACTACCCCGACGCGGTGGTCGACCGCGGCCGCGGCATCCTGCTGCGGCTGTGCGAGCGGATCGAGGCCGAACACCCGTCCGACCTGGCCGCGTTGTACGCCCTCACCCACGCCGCGACCGAGGAGTTCAATGTGCTGCAGGAGGCCTTCGAGGCCGCGGACAGCGAGATCGAGACGGTCGCGCGGGAGGAGATCGCCGAGGACTTCGCCTTCGTCGCGGCCGCCTACGGCTTCGCCGACGCGGGCGTCGAGGAGTTGATCGCGACCCGCGACTGGTGAGTGGGGGCCGTCCCCTTCCGTTCGGACGGGGGTCCGCGGTCCGGCCCGCCCCCTCGGTGGGCCGGACCGCGGCGGGAGGGTGGATCAGGTGGTGCAGGCCCGGCCGTTGAGCGTGAAAGCGGGCAGGGCGGCCGGGCTGCCGGTGGCCTGGAAGCCGAAGGAGGCGGTGCCGCCCGGGGCCAGGGTGCCGTTCCAGCCGGAGTCCGCGGCGGTCACGGCCGTACCGGTCTGGGTGACGCGGGCGTTCCAGGCATTGGTGATCTTCTCACTGCCCAGGTACGTCCAGGCGAGCGTCCAGCCCGAGACGGTCGTGCTGCCGGTGTTGCGCACGGTCACGTCCGCGGTGAACCCGGTGCCCCAGTTGCTGCCGACCGTGTAGCCGACCGTGCAGCCCGCGATCGGCTGGGTCGGGCTCCCGCTCGGCGAGGGCGACGGCGACGGCGACGGCGACGGCGACGGGCTGGGGCTCGGGCTCGGCGAGGGGAACGGCGAGGGCGTGGTGCCGTCCGGTTCGGCGCCCCACTGCGGAACTCCCCCGTCCAGCAGCCGGATGTTCGGCGCGTTCACCGGCGTCGAGCCCGGCACCGGCGAAATGCCCTGGTACGACCAGTCGTTGGTCGGGTCCCAGGCGCCGGAGGAGGCGATCCGGAACTGGACCTCCTTGCGGTAGGCGGACTGCCCGGCCGGCGCGATCACGGTGTTCGAGCAGTCGACCGTCACGTAGTAGGTGGAGCCGGAGTACGGGGTCGGGCCGCTGATCGCCCCGCACTGGTTGTAGTTGGTGGTGAGGGTGATCTGGCTGGGACTCACCCCCGGCTCCAGGGTGAACCAGTAGCGCAGCGAGGCGTTCTTCAGCGCACGGGCGGGCCAGGCCGAGGTGTTGGCCAGGTAGGCCTTGATCTCGGTGAAGTTGGTGCCGGAGGCGTTCACCGAGGCCTGGACGGTCGTCTCCGGCCCGTCCGGGGTCTCCGCGGGCGGGAAGGCGGCGAGCGGGCTGCCGCCGTACTCGCCGTAGAGCCGGGCGAGGGCGCCCGTGAAGGCGGCGTTGTAGTCGGTGGCGACCTCGTTGTTGACGTAGTTGGACCGGTCGTCGGTGTAGGAGTCGTCGGGCGAGCTCGGTCCGCCGACGAGGGCGCCGATCAGGGTGTGCCGGCTGTTGACCGGGCTGGTGAGCTGGTCCGTCCAGGAGCCGTGGGCGGTGCGGTGGTGCGGGTTCTTCGGCGGGTTGGCGCCGAAGCCGATGAGGTAGCTGGACTTGCGGGGGTTGTCGCCGAGCGCGTAGTCGATCTGGCGGACGGCGAAGTCGTGGTAGCGGGCCTTGCGGACGGCGTCGCCGGTGAGCCAGTCGGAGTAGACCAGGGCCGCGAACGAGGTGTTGGCGGCGTAGCGCAGCGATCCCCAGGAGTCGAGCACGGCCTCGCCGCCCGGCGAGTACTTCACCTGGCTGCCGTTGACGCCGACCGTCCACCAGTCCAGCCAGCGGTTGGCGTCGTCGATGTACTGCTGCTTGCCGGTGAGTTGGGCGAGCAGCACGTAGGCGCCGTAGGACTTGTCGTCCCAGGCGATCGTCCAGCGGTAGGACTTGGTGCTGGTCTGCGGCTCGGTGGAGAGGTTGGCGTAGTACGTCTCGGCCTTGGCGAGGTAGCTGCTGTCGCCGGTGGCCTTGTAGAGCCAGATCGCGCCCCAGACCAGTTCGTCGTTGTAGCCGCTCCAGGAGTTGTAGTAGCCCTGGGCATCCTTGATGCAGTCGCTGTACTTGCCGCGGTAGGTGTCGGCGAAGGAGTACAGCTGCTTGGCGTGGGTGACGAGGGTGGCGGCGTACGCCGGGTCGCTGTCGGCGAAGACCATCGAGGAGGAGGCGAGGGCGGCGGCGGTCTCGCCGGCGAGGTCGGAGCCGGGGCAGCTCGCGTCGATCCGGTACGCGGGCCGGGCCATCGGCAGCACCTCGGCCGGACCCCACCAGGCATGGTCGGCCGAGCCGTTGCCGACCTGGCCGTAGAGCACGTTCGGGGCGGCGTGCGCCTTGAGCAGGTAGTCGTCGACGAAGCGCAGGTTGTTCTTGAGGTACGGCAGCTGCCCGGAGGCGGTGTAGCCCTGCTTCGCGGCGATCCCGCCCCAGGCCAGCATGGTGGTCGAAGCAGCCATCGGCAGACCGAACTTGACGTGGTCGCCGGCGTCGTACCACCCGCCGGTGAGGTCGAGTCCGACGTCCTTGCCGTCGTCGAGGGCGGAGTCGCCGCGCCAGCCCACCCGGTTGGTGGCGGGCAGCTTGCCGGACTGCTGGGCCTCGTAGAAGAGCAGCGACTTCTGCAGCGCCTCACCGTAGTTGAACGCAGGGGCGGCGGCCCGGGCGGGCGCGGCGTGCAGGGGCAGCAGGGCACCGGCGGCGAGCGCGAGGGTGGCGGCCGCCCCGAAGGCGGTACGGCGGACCGAGCCCTGCCGGGGGCGCCGGCTCGCGGTACGGGCGGGCGCGGCAGGTGTGGCGGGCACGGCGGGCACGGACGGGCCGGGTGGGGGTGCGGCGGTGTGCGGCATGGCGTCCTTCCGGGACGGCGGGGGGCGGGGTCC
>NZ_JOAI01000035.1 GCF_000717715.1 Streptomyces sp. NRRL B-24484
CCGTCCGTCCGGTGGTGGCGGTGGCGGTGGCTACCGTGGCCGTGACGACCGTCCGTCGTACGGTGACCGTCCGCGTCGTGACGACCGTCCGTCGTACGGTGACCGTGAGCGTCGGGACGACCGTCCGCGTGGCGAGTTCCGGCGTGACGACCGCCCCTCCTCCGGTGACCGTGAGCGTCGGGACGACCGCCCCTCCTACGGTGACCGTCCGCGTGGCGAGTTCCGTCGGGACGACCGTCCGTCCTATGGCGACCGCCCGCGTCGGGACGACCGCCCGTCGTACGGCGACCGTCCGTCCGGTGGTGGCGGTGGCTACCGCGGCCGTGACGACCGCGACCGGGGTGGCCGCGGTGGCAGCCGGCCGTACGGTGACCGTGGGGACCGCGGCGGGCGTTTCGAGGGCCGCCGTGACGACCGTCGGGACTACGACGACCGCCGTGGCTCGCAGGAGCCCGTCCAGCGGCTGCCGATCCCGGAGGACGTCACCGGGTTCGAGATCGACGCCGATGTGCGCCAGGACCTGAAGAGCCTGCCGAAGACCCTGGCCGACGACGTGGCGCGCAACCT
Source organism: Streptomyces sp. NRRL B-24484 (assembly GCF_000717715.1). Classification (GTDB taxonomy): domain Bacteria; phylum Actinomycetota; class Actinomycetes; order Streptomycetales; family Streptomycetaceae; genus Kitasatospora. The sequence goes on from NZ_JOAI01000035.1 coordinate 568, forward strand.
GGTGATGGTCGCCCGCCTGCTCGACGGCGAGCCGGAGGAGGCCTACAAGTACTCCCGCGTCGCGCTGCGGCTGGCCTCGCGCGTCGCGAGCGTCCGTGAGGCGGCCGGTTTCGCCTCCTACATGACGCAGCGTTACTCGGAGGCGCTGACCGAGTTCCGCGCCGCCCGCCGGATGACCGGCCGTGCCGACCTGTGGCCGGTGATGGCGGACTGCGAGCGCGGTCTGGGCCGCCCGGAGCGCGCGCTGGCGATGGCCGGCGAGCCCGAGGTGAAGCAGCTGGACAAGGCCGGCCAGGTCGAGATGCGCCTGGTCGCGGCGGGTGCCCGCAGCGACATGGAGCAGTTCGACGCCGCCGTGGTGACGCTGCAGAGCCCCGAGCTCGCGTCCAGCTCCGTCCAGCCGTGGACCGCCCGTCTGCGGTACGCCTACGCGGAGGCGCTGATCGCCGCCGGGCGCGGCGAGGAGGCCCGCGACTGGTTCGCGAAGGCCGCCGAGGCCGACACCGACGGCTCCACCAACGCCTCGGAGCGGCTGGCCGAGATCGACGGCCTGGAGTTCGTCGACGCGCTGGACGATGAGGCTGCGGAGGAGGAGGCCGAGCAGGCCGAGGCCCCCGCCCGCAGGATCGCGCACGACGAGATCGGCGACGACCGCGTCATCTACGAGGACGAGGAAGACGTCGAGGAGTACTACGACGAGGACGACCTCGAGATCGACGAGGCCGACGAGGACGGGGCGTCCGAGGCGAAGGACGGCGGCGAGGACGCGCACCGGCGCGACTGATCCGGCGTCCCCCGGGACCGGAGTGACGGAGGGCCCCACCGCAGCCGCGGTGGGGCCCTCCGTCGTTGTGTGCCGTGTGCGGTGTTCCGTGTGCCGTGCGGCCGGTGTCAGCCGAGGGCGAGCGAGCGCAGGACCAGTCCGGTCGCCGGCTTGGGGCCGAAGGAGGTCGACTTGCGGGGCATGGTGACGCCCTGCTCGGCCAGCCGCCGGACGACCCGCTCCTCGACCGGGTGGAGCAGGACGGCCGTGCCGCCGCTGCGGGCGGCCTCCTGCTCGGCGGCGCGGGCGGTGTGCAGGTAGCCGATGTGGTCGGGCGCGTCCGGGACCTGCCAGGTGTGGTCCAGCAGCGTCTCGTGCAGGACGGTGGCGTCCAGCCGCCGCCACTCCTCGGGCCGGTCGGTGCGGACGGTGGCGGCGATCCGCTCCTCGTCCGGCTCGCCGACCAGTCGGTACACGCCGTCGCCACCGGTCAGCAGGAAGGCGTTGCCGCCCTGCTCCTTGGCCTCGGCGAGGGCCTGCAGGGCCGCGTCCAGCGGTCCGGGCACCTCCTTGACCTGCCAGTGCGGGGCGAGCGCGGCGACCGCGGCGGCGACCGGCAGGCGGTAGAGGACCCGGTGGATGGCCCGCACGTTGAGCGGGTAGCGGGCGGTGTCGACGAGCAGCACCAGGCCGCGGTCCCAGGGGCTGCGCGGCAGGTGGCGGTGCTCGCGCTGGAGCCGCAGGTACATCTCCCAGCGGTGGTGGCCGTCGGCGATCAGGGCCCGGCAGGTGGCGAGGTCGCGGGTGACCTCGGCGAAGTCGGCGGGGTCGGTGACCGCCCAGAGGCGGTGGTCGGTGCCGTCGCTGGTCGTGGTGGCGAGCAGCGGTTCGCGGCGGGCCGCGCGCTCGATCACGCCGGCGGCGCCGCCGCTGCCGCGGTAGGTGAGCAGCAGCGGTTCGAGGTTGGCGCGGGTGGTGCGCATCAGGCCGACCCGGTCGGCCACCGGCCGCGGCATGACGTCCTCGTGCGGCAGGACGACACCGGCCTCGCGGCCGCTGACGGCGAGGGCGCCGATCAGGCCGCGCTGCAGGGTGTCGCCGCCGGGCTCGTGGGTGCGCTGCTCGTAGACGTAGAGCGCGGGCACCGGGTCGGCGGCGAGGACGCCCTGCTGCTGCCACTCGGCGAGGAGCCGGGCGGCGTGCCGGTAGCGGGTGTCGCGGTCCGGGCGGTCCCCGGCGTCCTCCGGCTCGGGCCGGGGGAGGATCAGCCGGACCACGTTGTGCGGGTCGGCGGTCTCCAGGTCCTGCCGGCGGCCGGGGTCGACCACGTCGTACGGCGGCGACGTGACCGCGGCGAGCGTACCGACCCGGTCGGGGACGTACCGCAGGCCGCGGAAGGGGGACAGGGACAGCCCTGCGGTCGCGACGTGCCCGGGGTCGCCGGGGCCGCCCGCCGGAGCCGCAGCTCCGCTGTCCGCACTGGGTGCACTCATCGAATCTCCTCGCGTGGAAACCCCTGCCTCCGATCGGGAGGGCCGGTGTTCACGTACAGGATCGCAGCAGGGGCGGCGGCGTCCCTCCGTATCGGTATCAGTGCACGCAGGGCGGGGCACCCCGGGGACGTGATCACGGGTGCGGATCGGGGCATGTTCACCGGGCGGGGAGTGTTGCCAGATCGGTGGAGAGGCCAGGGCGCCCGGTGACGGGGCCGGGCAGGGACCGGGAGCGAGGGACGGCATGAGCGGAGGCCAGGAGCGGGTGGGCGGCACCGAGGGGACGGGCGCGCCCGGGGGTGACGTGTACGACTGGTTCCGGCGCGGGGTGCAGCTGTTGGACCAGCGGCATCCGGCGGCGGCCGTGCAGCTGCTGGCGCGGGCGGCGGAGGCGGAGCCCGACTCCCGGTCGATCCGGGAGGCGCTGGCCCGCGCCCAGTTCGACACCGGCTCGTACGCGGCGGCGTTGGAGAGCTTCCGGGCCGTTGCACTGGCCGATCCGTCCGACGACTACGCTCAGTTCGGGTGGGGCGTGTCGGCGGCCCGGCTGGGCGACTTCGAGTCGTCCGCCGAGCACCTGGCGCTGGCGGTGGCCATGCGGCCGGAGAACGCCCACTACCGGGCTGCACTGAGGCAGACCAGGGCGACGCTCGCCGCACGGGCCGGGGCCTTCGGGCCGCTGCTGCCCGGGGCACCGGGCCGGCTGGCGCCGCCCGAGGAGTCCGACGGCGGGCAGTGAGGTGCGGCAACGGCGCCGCGTCCCCGAGCGACGCCGCCCGACGTCCGGCACGCGACGACGGACGACGACGCATGCCGCACGAAGACAGATGGCGCATGACGCGTGACGCGTGACGCGTGACGTGTGACGTACGACGAGGGAACGAGGACGAGCAGACGATGACGGACACCGCGAGCAGCCGGACCACTGCGGAGACGGACACCGGGGAGGCGGCGACCGCCGCGGCGGGCCGGGGGCGGACGGCCCCGGGCGGGTCCGACCGGCCGCTCGTCGAGGCGTACGACACCGCGCTGCTGGACCTGGACGGGGTCGTCTACGCGGGGCCGCACGCGATCGAGCACGCCGTGGAGTCGCTGGCGGCCGCCCGGGACGCCGGGATGCGGCTGGCCTACGTCACCAACAACGCCTCCCGGCCGCCGCGGGTGGTCGCCGAGCACCTGACCGAGCTCGGGGTGCCGGCCGAGGCCGGGGACGTGATCAACTCGGCGCAGGCGGCGGCCCGGTTGGTGGCGGCGAAGGTGCCGGCCGGCTCGAAGGTACTGGTGTGCGGTGGCGCCGGCCTGGTCGAGGCGCTGGCCGAGCACGGCCTGGTCGCCGTCCGGTCGATGGACGAGCAGCCGGTCGCGGTGGTGCAGGGCTTCGACCCGTCGCTGGGCTGGAAGGACCTCGCGGAGGCTTCGTACGCGGTCGCCGCGGGGCTGCCCTGGATCGCCTCCAACACGGACCTCACGGTGCCGACCGGGCGCGGCATCGCGCCGGGGAACGGGATGCTGGTCGCGGCCGTGCGGGCGGCGACCGGCGAGGAGCCCGAGGTGGCGGGCAAGCCGCTGCCGCCGATGCACCGCGAGACGGTGATCCGCACCGGAGCGAAGCGGCCGCTGGTGGTCGGCGACCGCCTGGACACCGACATCGAGGGCGCGTTCAACGGCGGGGTCGACAGCCTGCTGGTGTTCACCGGCATCGCCACGCCCGCCCAACTGCTCGCCGCACCGGCCGAGCACCGGCCGACGTACCTGGCCGCCGATCTGCGCGGCCTGCTGGCGCCCCAGCCGGAGGTCTCCGCGGTCGACGGCGGGTACGCGTGCGGCGGTTGGACGGCGCGGGCGGTGGACGGTGCGTTGGTGCTCGGGGGTTCCGGCGACCGTTGGGACGGTCTGCGGGCCGTGTGTGCGGCGGCCTGGACGGCGCTGGACGCGGACGGCGGTCCCGTGGACGGGCGCAAGGCGCTGGCCGAACTCGGTTTCTGAGACCTGGCCGCCGGGGTGCTCCGCCGTGCGGCCGGAGCGGCGGTCGGATCGCGGTCAGAGCAGGGTGCGCAGCCGCAGGAGGTCGCGGAAGCCGGCCTCCAGCCGGACCCGGCCGGCGGCCCAGGCGGACGCGAAGTTGAGTCGGCCGCCGACGAGGGCCACCAGGTCGTCGCCGCTCATCGTGAGCCGGATGTCGGCCTTGGTGGCGGGCCTGCCGGGGGCCTCGGTCACGTCCGTGATCCGCCCGTCGCGCAGGCGGCCGGTGAAGGTCAGGCCGAGGTCGGTGAGGTGGCAGGTCAGTGAGCGGTCCATGGCGGCGGCCTTGCGGACGTCGCCCTCGGAGCCGGCCAGGTTGCGGCTGAGCTGTTCCAGTGCCGCGCGGCACTCCTCGATGCTGGCCATCGCCGTCCCGCTCCCGTCGACCGCGGTCGGAGGGCCGGGCGGCCGTCCGATCGCCCCCACGCTAACCCAGCGGGGGAACCCGGCCGGTCGTGCGGTGCAGCGGCGCAGGGGCGGTACGGGGTAGCGTCGGAGCGGACCCGGGCAAGCGGAGGAGGCGTTCGGATGCTGCGTGATGCGGTGCGGGGCGTGGTGGTGGTCGCGGCGGGGATCGCGGAGGAGGCGGGCCGCCGAGTGGTGGGGGCGGCGTCCGACCTGCTGGAGCGCAGCGGGGTCGACGTCGCCGCGGTGGAGAAGAGGGTCACAGAGCAGCTGCCGCCCTCGGTGCGGTCGCTGCAGATATTGGCGACCGAGGCGGTGACGGTCGGCCGGGCCGGTGTCGACCTCGCGGTCGGGGTGGCCCGCGGTGAGGTGGAGCGGGCCTTCGAGCGGGTCGGCGACCAGATGGTGAAGGTCGGCGTCGTGCTGAGCTACCTGGAGGGCAGGCTCCGGGCGGTGGACGAGGACGAGGACGCGGTGTCGGCGCCGCGGGCGGCCGCGAAGCCCGCGAACCGGGCGGACGGCCTGTTCGACGCCGGGTGGGACGACGAGGAGCCCGAGCCGGTGGTGGCCGAGCCGGCCCGCACCGAGCCCGCCCGTCCGGAGCCTGCTGCGGAGTCCGCGGCCGGGGCGGAGGCCGGGACCACGGCCGGGACCGGGGCCGCCCCGGACACGGCGAAGCCCGCCGCCGCGCCGTCCGCCGCCGCGAAGAAGTCGCCCGCGAAGCGTGCACCGGTGAAGCGGACCGCCGCGCAGCCGGCCGCAGCCGACGACGCCGCGGCGAAGGAGGCCGCCGCGAAGAAGACCGCGGACGCGAAGAGCACGGCGAAGAAGACGACGGCCGAGAAGAGCACGGCGAAGAAGACGACCACCAAGCGGACGACCACCCGCAAGGCGACCGCGAAGCGCACCGCGGCCCAGCCCGCCGCGGTGAAGAAGGCGGCGGTGAAGAAGACCGTCGTCAAGAAGACCGTGACCCGCCGCGCGGCCCCGGAGAAGGGGGACGGCGGTGCCTGAGTCCGCCCGCACCGGTCACCCGCCGGTGGACGACGCACTGGACCGGCTGGCGGCGCTGGACGGGGCGGAGACCGAGGCGCACCCCGCGGTGTACGAAGATGTTCACCAGCGGCTGACCGACATCCTGGCCGCGCTCGACGACGAATGACCGCCCGCCCCGGCCGTGCCGGCCGGAGGGGCGCGTAGGAGATGGAACAGCAGTGGCAGTGGCACGACGCCGACTCGACGCGGAGCTGGTGCGCCGCAAGCTGGCCCGGTCGCGGGAGCACGCGAGCGAACTGATCGCAGCCGGCCGGGTGACGGTCGGCGGTGCGACCGCGACCAAGCCGGCGACCCAGGTGGAGACCTCGGCCGCGGTCGTGGTGGCGAAGGACGACAGCGACCCGGACTACGTGTCCCGCGGCGGCCACAAGCTGGCGGGGGCGTTCGCCGCGTTCGTGCCGCAGGGCCTGGTGGTCGAGGGGCGGCGGGCACTGGACGCCGGTGCGTCGACCGGCGGCTTCACCGACGTGCTGCTGCGGGCCGGGGCGGCGCACGTGCTGGCGGTCGACGTGGGCTACGGACAGCTGGCCTGGTCGCTGCAGAGCGACGAGCGGGTCACCGTGATGGACCGCACCAACGTGCGGGAGCTGACCGTGGAGGGGATCGGCGGGACACCGGTCGACCTGGTGGTGGGCGACCTCTCGTTCATCTCGCTCGGCCTGGTGCTGCCGGCGCTGGCGGCCTGCAGCGCGCCGGATGCAGACCTGGTGCTGATGGTCAAGCCACAGTTCGAGATCGGCAAGGAACGGCTCGGCAGCGGCGGTGTGGTGCGCAGCCCGGAACTCAGGGCCGAGACGATCCGTCAGGTAGCTGGAGAGGCTCGGCAGCTCGGCCTGGGAGTGCGGGCGGTCACAGCCAGCCCGTTGCCGGGGCCGTCCGGCAACGTCGAGTACTTCCTGTGGCTGCGGCGTGACGCGCCGCAGCTGGACCCGGCCGAGGCGGACCGGGCCGTCGCGGAGGGCCCCCGATAGGGTGCTCGACGGACGTCCTGCCCCCGCCGCAGCGCGGTGGAGGCCGTGCGGGTCGACGACGATCCGGCAGACGTTAGGGAGAGGGCAGCGGGCATGAGCGATGAACGTACGGTCTTCCTGATCGCGCACACCGGCCGCGAGGCGGCGCTGCGCAGTGTGGAAGGGCTGGTGCACGGCCTGCTGAAGGCGGGGATCAGAATCCGGCTGCTGGCGTCCGAGGCGGTCGGCCTCGACCTGCCGGAGGGTGTCGAGCGGGTGCCCGGCGGGCACGGGGCGGCGGACGGCTGCGAGCTGATCCTCGTCGCGGGCGGCGACGGCACCCTGCTGCGGGGGGCGGAGCTGGCCCGCGAGTCGGGGCTGCCGATGCTCGGGATCAACCTGGGGCGGGTGGGCTTCCTCGCGGAGGCCGAGCGGGACGACCTGGCGGTGGTGGTCGAGCGGGTGGTCGACGCCGACTACGAGGTCGAGGAGCGGATGACGATCGACGTCCTGGTGCGCACCAACGGTGACGTCATCCACGAGGACTGGGCGCTGAACGAGGCGTCGATCGAGAAGGCGGCCCGGGAGCGGATGCTGGAGGTGGTCACCGAGGTCGACGGCCGGCCGGTGTCCAACTTCGGCTGCGACGGGGTGGTCTGTGCGACGCCGACCGGCTCGACGGCCTACGCGTTCTCGGGCGGCGGCCCGGTGGTGTGGCCGGAGGTGGAGGCGCTGCTGATGGTGCCGATCAGTGCGCACGCGCTGTTCGCGCGGCCGCTGGTGACCTCGCCCGAGTCGGTGCTGGCGGTCGAGGTGCAGCAGAAGACCCCGCACGGGGTGCTCTGGCTGGACGGCCGCCGTTCGGTCGAACTCCCCGCCGGTGCACGGGTGGAGGTGCGCCGGGGCAAGACTCCGGTGCGGCTCGCCAGGCTGCACCGGGCGCCGTTCACCGACCGGCTGGTGGCCAAGTTCGCGCTGCCGGTGACGGGTTGGCGCGGCCGGGCGGGCAACCACCACTGACCGACCTTCGGCCGCCGGGCCGATCCCCCTCCGCCGACCGGTCGGTGACGGCCGGTCGGCCGGAGGTGGCAGTGACGGGTGGTCAGACCGCGAGCGGCTGGGGATCTCCGGCCGCCGACGGCCGGTTGCTGCCGCGGGCGGCCCGGGCGGCGGCCTCGGCGAGCCGTTCCACGGCGGCCGGTACGGCCGCTGGAGGCACGGTGAGGGGGATGCGCAGGTAGTCCTCGAAGGCGCCGTCCACACCGAAGCGGGCGCCCGCGGCGAGCCGGACGCCGATCCGCTCGCCCGCCCGGGCGAGTGCCGTCCCGGAGGTGCCGGCGGTGCCGAGCCAGAGGGCGAGGCCGCCCGGCGGCAGGGTGAACTCCCAGTGGGGGAGCCGCAGTCGCAGTTCCGCGGCGAAGGCGTCGGCGCTCGCCCGCAGCCGCTGCAGCTGGTGCGCGCGGACCTCGTCGAGCTGTTCGGCGATCATCTCGGCGGCGATCAGCTGGTCGAGGACGGGCGTGCCGACGTCGCCGAACACCCGGTCCGAAGCCAACTGCCGTACCAGGGCGGGTGCGGCGCGCAGCCAGCCGATCCGCAGACCGCCCCAGAGCAGCTTGCTGGCCGAGCCGACGGTGATCACCTGGGCGGTGCGGTCGAGGGCCGCGGTGGGCCGGGGCAGGGCGCCGTCGTCGGTGCCCCAGCCGAGCTCGGCGGTGGTCTCGTCGACGAGCAGCACCGTGCCGGACGTGCGGGCCGCGGCCAGCAGGGCGCGGCGCTGCTCCTCCGGGACGAGCGCGCCGGTCGGGTTGTGGAAGTCCGGGACGACGTACGCCACCTTGGGCGCGGAGTCGCGCAGGGCGCGGCGCCAGGCGGCGAGGTCCCACTGGGGTGCCGGGCCGGTCGGCCGGGCGAGCGGGACGGGAACGAGACGGGCGCCGGCCCGGCGCAGCAGCTGCAGGCTGTGGGCGTAGCTGGGCGCCTCGACGGCGACCCGGTCGCCGCGGCCGAGCAGCGCCCGCCGGGCGAGCTGCAGTGCGCCCATCGCGCCGGTGGTGACGAGGATCTGGTCGGGGGAGGTCGGCAGGCCGCGGGCGGTGAAGCGGCGGGCGATCGCCTCGCGGAGCACGGGGACGCCGGTCGGGTAGTGGCCGTGCCCGGCGGCGTACGCGGGCAGCTGTTCCAGGGCGCGGGCGGCGGCCCGGCCGAGGTGGGGCTGCGGGGCGGGCAGGGCGGCGACGCCCAGGTCGATCACGGTGTCGCGCTGGTCCGGGGGGACGGGCTGCAGGGCGTCGGCGGGCGGCCGGGTGCCCTCGGGGAGGACCGTCCAGCTGCCGGCGCCGCGGCGGCTTCGCAGGTAGCCGTCGGTGCGCAGGGCCTCGTAGGCGGTGGCGACGGTGGTACGGCTGAGGGCCAGTTCGGCGGCGAGTTCGCGTTCGGCGGGCAGCCGGGTGCCGACCGGGAGGCGGCCGTCGGCGAGGAGCGTCCGGACCTGTCCGGCGAGCGTGCGGTACGCGGAGCGGCGGCCGTCGCCGTCGGGTGCGCGGGCCGTCCGCAATAGCCGGGCGAAGGCGGGCGGGGTGATGGTGGTGTGCCACTCGGACATCGGATTTTCCAGTCCACCTGATTCGAATTGGACCTGGATGGCGGTCGTGCGGACCGCCCATGATGGCGCCAGTCCGCGCATCACCGCAAGGGAGACCCCATGGCCGCCGCGCCCACCGCCGGGACCGTTCCACCGACCGCCGAGCCCACCACCGGGGCCGCCGTGACCGCCATCGTGACCGCCGCCGACGCGGCTGCCGACGCCGCCGAGAAGACCGCCGACGCCCCTCGCCCGCCGTCCCGGCTGGGCCGCCGGGTGCCCCAGCTCGCCGCCGGGCTGGTGCTGTACGGCGTGAGCATGGGCCTGATGCTGCGCGCCTCGCTGGGCGGCAACCCCTGGGACGTCCTCCACCAGGGCCTGGCCCGGCACTTCGGGCTGAGCGTGGGCACCTGGGTGACGCTGGTCGGCGCCTGCGTCCTGCTGCTGTGGGTGCCGCTGCGGCAGCGGCCCGGGGTCGGCACGATCGGCAACGTGCTGGTGCTGGGCGCGGCCATGGACGCCACCCTGCGGCTGGTCGAGGGACCGCACGCGCTGCCCTCCCGGATCGCGCTGCTGGTCGCCGGCATCGTCCTGAACGGTCTCGCCACCGGCCTCTACATCGGTGCCCGGCTCGGCCCCGGCCCGCGGGACGGCCTGATGACCGGCCTGCACCGGCGCACCGGCCGCTCGCTGCGGCTGATCCGCACCGGCATCGAGCTGACCGTGCTCACCGCCGGCATCCTGCTCGGCGGCACCTTCGGCGTCGGGACGATCGCCTACGCGCTGGCGATCGGGCCGCTCGCCCAGTTCTTCCTGCGCTGGTGCACCGTGCCCGGAGGGTCCGCGGCCTGAACGGGTCCCCGACCGGTGGCGGCCCGGTCGGGGACGGCCGGGGCGGGGCGTCCGGGGGATCGCGGGAACCGGCCCGGAAGGGATGAACTTGGCGCTGCGGGGGACGGGCTCGTCGCGCATCGACGGTGGTACCTCGTAAGGTCGTCTCCGTGTTGGACGAGATGCGGATACGGGATCTTGGCGTCATCGACGACGCCGTGGTCGAACTGGCACCGGGATTCACGGCCGTGACGGGCGAGACCGGCGCGGGCAAGACCATGGTGGTGACCAGCCTCGGCCTGCTGCTCGGCGGCCGGGCCGACCTGGCGCTGGTGCGCAACGGCTCGGACCGTGCGGTGGTCGAGGGCCGGCTCAGCCTGCCCGAGGGATCCCCGGTGGTGGCCCGCGCCCTGGAGGCCGGGGCCGAGCTGGACGACGGCGAACTGCTCATCAGCCGTACGGTCTCGGCGGAGGGCCGCTCGCGCGCCCACGTCGGCGGCCGCGCCGTCCCGGTGGGCCTGCTGGCCGAGCTCGGCGAGGACCTCGTCGCGGTGCACGGCCAGACCGACCAGCAGCGGCTGCTGCGCCCCTCCCGGCAGCGCGGCGCGCTCGACCGGTACGCCGGCGAGGCCGTGGCCGGGCCGCTGGCCCGCTACCGCGAGGTGTACCGGCGGCTGCGCGAGGTGTCGGCCACGCTGGAGGAGCTGACCACCCGGGCGCGGGAGCGCGCCCAGGAGGCCGACCTGCTGCGCTTCGGCCTGGAGGAGGTCGCCGCGGCCGAGCCGGTCGCCGGCGAGGACGTGGAGCTCGGCGCCGAGGCCGAGCGGCTCGGCCACGCGGATGCGCTCTCCTCCGCCGCGACGCTGGCGCACGCCGCGATGGCCGGCGACCCGGCCGACCCGGACGCCGTCGACGCGGGCACCCTGGTCGCCCAGGCCCGCCGCGCGCTGGACGCCGTCCGCCACCACGACGAGCGGCTCGCCGCCCTCGCCGACCGGCTGAACGAGGTCGGCTACCTGCTGGCCGACGTCGCCGGCGACCTCGCCGGGTACGCCGACGACCTGGACGCCGACCCGGTGCGGCTGGCCGCGGTGGAGGACCGCCGGGCCGTCCTCGGGCAGCTGCTGCGCAAGTACGCCGGTGCCGAGGGCACCCTCGCCGAGGTGCTGGAGTGGGCCGAGGCCGGTTCGCTGCGGCTCGCCGAACTCGACGGCGACGACGAGCGGATCGACGAGCTCGGCGCCCAGGAGACCGAGCTGCGGGCCGAGTTGGCGGAGCTCGCGGCCGAGGTGTCGGCCGCCCGGTACGCCGCCGCCGACCGGTTCGCGGCCGCCGTCTCCGCCGAACTCGCCGAACTCGCCATGCCGCACGCCCGGGTGAGCTTCGCCATCAGCCAGGTCGACGACGCGTCCGGCCTGGAGGTCGGCGAGCGCACCGTCGCGTACGGCTCGCACGGCGTGGACGAGGTCGAGGTGCTGCTCGCCCCGCACCCGGGTGCCCAGCCGCGGCCGATCGCCAAGGGTGCCTCCGGCGGTGAGCTGTCCCGGGTGATGCTCGCCGTCGAGGTGGTCTTCGCCGGCGCCGACCCGGTGCCGACGTACCTGTTCGACGAGGTCGACGCGGGTGTCGGCGGCAAGGCGGCGGTGGAGATCGGCCGCCGGCTGGCGAAGCTCGCCGAGTCGGCGCAGGTCGTCGTGGTGACGCACCTGCCGCAGGTCGCCGCGTTCGCCGACCGGCACCTGGTGGTGGAGAAGACCAACGACGGCACCGTCACCCGAAGCGGCGTCAAGGCGCTGACCGACGAGGAGCGGGTCCGCGAGCTCTCCCGGATGCTCGCCGGTCTGGAGGACTCCGAACTCGGCCGCGCGCACGCCGAGGAGCTGCTCGCCGCGGCCCGCGCGCCGCGCAGCCGCTGACGGCCGGCCCGTCGCGGGGCCGTTCATCCGCCCGGGGGAGCGGCCCCGACGCGCCCGCGCACGGCGCCGACTGTCCAAGACCCGGCCCGACCTGGCATGGTGGCGGCTGGACAATGGCTTTCCAGTCCCGAGGACCGTCCGCGGGAACCCGCCTTCCCCGCCCACCGGCGGGCGCAGGGCAGTCGTCGGCCGACCCGGGCCGGGGCAGGGGGTCCGGCGACGGTGCTCGTCACCTGAACGAGTCGGAGCGAGACGACGTGGACCATTCCGCCGCCAAGGGCGCCGCAGCGGCCCATGAAGAGCCCGGCCAGCTGCGGGCGGTGCTCGTCCTGTCGGCGGGCACGGGGGGCATCGGCGCCCATGTGCGTTCGCTCGCCCAGGGGTTGGTCGCACACGGTGTGACCGTGACGGTCTGTGCGCCGGAGAGCGCGGACACCCGGTTCGGCTTCTCCCGCACCGGCGCGCGGTTCCACCCGGTGGACATCACCCCGACCGCGGGCGCGCGCAGCGACGCCGCCGCGATCGGCGAGCTGCGCCGTGCGTTCACCGGCGCGGACGTCGTCCACGCGCACGGTCTGCGGGCCGGCCTGCTCGCCGACCTCGCGCTGCGGACCGCCGGCCGCTTCCCCGGTCTGCGCCCGGAGACCCCGCTGGTGGTCACCTCGCACCACGCGATGCTGGCCACCGGTCTCGACCGCCGGCTGCAGCGGCTGATGGAGCGGCGGGTGGCGCGCGCCGCCGACCTGGTGCTCGGCGCCTCCTCCGACCTGGTCGCCCGGGCCCGCGAGCTCGGCGCGACCGACGCCCGGCTCGGCCCGATCGCGGCACCGCCGCTGCCGCCCGCGACGCTGGACCGGGAGGCCGCCCGGGCCGCGCTGTTCGACGGCAAGGACGAGCCCGCCCGGCCGCTGCTGCTCGCGATCGGCCGGCTGGTGCCGCAGAAGTCCTTCGGCCTGCTGCTGGACGCGGTCGGCCGGCTCGGCGACCTGGACCCGCTGGTGGTGGTCGCCGGCGACGGCCCGGACGGCCAGCCGCTGCGCGAGCGGGTCGCCGCCGAGGGCCTGCCGGTGCGGATGCTCGGTCACCGCACCGACGTGCCCGACCTGCTGGCCGCCGCCGACGCGGTCGTCCTTTCCAGCCGCTGGGAGGCCCGCTCGCTGGTCGTCCAGGAGGCGATGCGGGCCGGGGTGCCGGTGGTCTCCACCGCGGTCGGCGGGGTGCCCGAGCTGGTGGGCGACGCGGCCGTGCTGGTCCCGTACGGCGACGCCGCCGCGCTGGCCGGGGCCGTCCGGACGCTGATCGGCGACCCGCAGCGGTGCGCCGACCTCGCCGAGGCCGGCCGTCAGCAGCAGCTCACCTGGCCGGACGAGTCCGACACGGTCGCCCAGGTGCTCTCCACCTACGACGAACTGGTGCAGCGCGGCTGACGGCCGCCCGGCCGTCAGCCGGCGTCGCGCTCGGCGGCGCTGCGCTCGACGCAGAACTCGTTGCCCTCGGGGTCGGCGAGGGTGACCCAGCCGGTGCCGTCCGGCCGGCGGTGGTCGGCGACCAGGGCGGCGCCGAGGCCGACCAGCCGCTCGACCTCCTCGTCCCGGGTGCGGTCCTGCGGCTGCAGGTCGAGGTGGACGCGGTTCTTCACGCTCTTGCGGTCCGGCACTGTGACGAACAGCAGCGTGCCGGCCTTGCTCTCGACCAGGGCCTCGGGGTCCCCGGGGTGGTCGTCCTCGTGCAGGGAGGCGTCCAGGGCCGCGGCCCAGAAGCTGCCCAGCCCGTAGGCGTCGGCGCAGTCGATGGTGATGTGTCGTACGAGAGAAGCCATGGGCGCCAGTCTGCGGCGCCGGTCACGGCCCGTCCACCCGTTTGTCGACAGCGCGTCAGGCGGCGCCTCAGTGCTGCTGACCGGCGCCGTAGGCGCCGCCGCAGGCGGTGAGCCGCAGGGCGGTGTCGATCAGCGGCACGTGGCTGAACGCCTGCGGGAAGTTGCCGACCTGGCGCTTGGCCCGCGGGTCCCACTCCTCGGCGAGCAGGCCGACGTCGTTGCGCAGCGCCAGCAGCCGGTCGAAGAGCTCGCGGGCCTCGGAGACCCGGCCGATCATGGCCAGGTCGTCGGCGAGCCAGAACGAGCAGGCCAGGAACGCGCCCTCGTGGCCGGACAGCCCGTCGACGTTGTCGCCGTGCGCGTCGTGGGTGGGGTAGCGCAGGACGAAGCCGTCCTCGGTGGACAGTTCGCGCTGGATCGCCTCGATGGTGCCGATCACCCGCTTGTCGTCCGGCGGCAGGAAGCCGACCTGGGGGATGAGCAGCAGCGAGGCGTCGAGCTCCCGCCCGCCGTAGTACTGGGTGAAGGTGTTGCGCTGCTCGTCGTAGCCCTTCTCGCAGACGTCCGCGTGGATCTCCTCGCGCAGCGCCTTCCAGCGCTCCAGCGGGCCCTCGGTGCCGGTGTCCTCCAGCAGGCGGATCGTCCGGTCGACGGCGACCCAGGCCATCACCTTGGAGTGCACGAAGTGCCGGCGCGGCCCGCGGACCTCCCAGATGCCCTCGTCGGGCTCGCGCCAGTGCTTCTCCAGGTAGCTGATCAGCTTCAGCTGCAGCTGGTGCGCGTGGTCGTTGCGGACGAGCCCGGTCATGTGGGCGAGGTGCAGCGCCTCGACGACCTCGCCGTAGACGTCGAGCTGCAGCTGGCCCGCGGCGCCGTTGCCGACCCGGACGGGCAGCGAGGACTCGTAGCCGGGCAGCCAGTCCAGGGTGGACTCGGTGAGCTCGCGCTCGCCGGCGATGCCGTACATGATCTGCAGGTTCTCCGGGTCGCCGGCGACGGCCCGCAGCAGCCACTCGCGCCAGGCGCGGGCCTCCTCGCGGTAGCCGGTGCGCATCAGCGAGGAGAGCGTGATGGCCGCGTCGCGCAGCCAGGTGTAGCGGTAGTCCCAGTTGCGCTCGCCGCCGACGTCCTCCGGCAGCGAGGTGGTGGGCGCGGCGACGATGCCGCCGGTGGGGGCGTAGGTGAGCGCCTTGAGGGTGATCAGGGAGCGGACCACGGCCTCCCGGTACGGGCCCTGGTGGGTGCAGTGGCCGACCCACTCCGCCCAGAACCGCTCGGTGGCCTCCAGCGCGGCCTCCGCGTCGGCCGGAGCGGGCGCCGGCAGGTGGGAGGCCTGCCAGGTGAGGGCGAAGGCGATCCGCTCGCCCGCGCCGACGGTGAAGTCGGCGTACGTGGTCAGGTCGCGGCCGTACGTCTCGGCCTCGCCGTCGAGCCAGACCGAGTCCGGGCCGGCCACGGCCACCGTGCGGTGCCCGCCGTCCGGCTGCTCCACCCGGTGCACCCAGGGCACGACCTTGCCGTAGCTGAAGCGCATCCGGACGGCGGAGCGCATCCGGACCCGGCCGGTGACGCCCTCGACGATCCGGATCATCTGGGGCACGTCGGGGGTGCCGAGCAGGTGGCGGGGCGGCATGAAGTCGATCACCCGGACGGTGCCGCCCTTGGTGTCCCACTCCTGCTCCAGAACGAGCGAGTCGCCGCGGTAGGTGCGGCGGTCCGCGGGCACGGCCGGGGCGGAGGCGGTGGGCGGCGGGATGCGCAGGTCACCGGTGTCGGCGGTGGAGTGGTCCGCGTGGAAGGTGTGGTCGCGGTGCTCCTCGGGCGACGGCGCGGCGGCCACCGCCTCGGCGGGGCCGATCCGCCAGAAGCCGTGCTCGTCGGTGCCCAGCAGACCGGCGAAGACGGCCGGCGAGTCGAAGCGGGGCAGGCACAGCCAGTCCACCGCCCCGTCCCTGCTGACCAGGGCGGCGGTCTGCATGTCCCCGATGAGTGCGTAGTCCTCGATACGGCCGGCCACGTGGGTCTCCCAGTTCGCGATGTGGCTGCGCCGACGGCGGGCACGGGCGGGCCGGGGCCGCCCGCCGGTGGGCCAGGGGCACTCGCGAGGTCCGTTGGGGTGGCGGGAGGGCTCGTGGGTGCCCGGCGGGGCCGGTGGGGCCCCTGGCTCTGACCGGGCGCGGGGCGGGACGGGGGGCTTCCGGATCGCGCACCGGGGACCGAACGGAGTCGGCCGACCCCCTCGCCCTCCGCGTGCTCTGGTGTCGGCGATGCGTCCGAGAAGAATACGTCGGCCGTACGCCCCGGGGCACGCGCAGGGACGGTCCTGCGCCGGACTCGCACCGGATTGACCAGCCCGGCTGGTCCCCTCGGGTGATCGCCGGTGATCCGTCCGAGTCATCCGGAGCTGATCCTTCCACCGCGGCCGGCGTCCCCGCGGGAGGCCCTCGGACGGCCCGCGGAGGGCCCGCCGGGGGCACGCCGCCCCGGGCCGGACCGCGTCCCGTCCGGTGCGCTGATACCCTGGTATCCCGTGGACTGGTGGGCAGCACACAGCTGAGGACCACCCCCGATCCGCCGATTCGACGACCCCGCCGGTGCTCCGGCGTGCAGATGCGTCGACGCGCGGACGAGCGGAGGTCCGGCCACCGGGAGTCACCCTCGACACCGCGACCCACGGGAGCCCCCTCTTGGCACAGCCCCATTCCGGTAAGTCGGCCGCCGGCCGCGCCGTGACGACCAAGCACCTCTTCGTCACCGGGGGTGTCGCCTCCTCGCTCGGCAAGGGCCTCACCGCCTCCAGCCTGGGCGCGCTGCTCAAGGCGCGCGGCCTGCGCGTGACGATGCAGAAGCTCGACCCGTACCTCAACGTCGACCCGGGCACGATGAACCCGTTCCAGCACGGAGAGGTCTTCGTCACCGACGACGGCGCCGAGACCGACCTCGACATCGGCCACTACGAGCGGTTCCTCGACACCAACCTGCACGGCTCGGCGAACGTCACCACCGGCCAGGTGTACTCGACCGTCATCGCCAAGGAGCGCCGCGGCGAGTACCTGGGCGACACCGTCCAGGTCATCCCGCACATCACCAACGAGATCAAGTCCCGGATCCGCCGGATGGCGACCGAGGACGTCGACGTCGTCATCACCGAGGTCGGCGGCACCGTCGGCGACATCGAGTCGCTGCCGTTCCTGGAGGCCGTCCGCCAGGTCCGCCACGAGGTCGGCCGGGACAACGTCTTCTTCGTGCACGTCTCGCTGCTGCCGTACATCGGCCCCTCGGGCGAGCTGAAGACCAAGCCCACCCAGCACTCCGTCGCCGCGCTGCGCAACATCGGCATCCAGCCCGACGCGATCGTGCTGCGCGCCGACCGCGAGGTCCCGCAGGCCATCAAGCGCAAGATCTCGCTGATGTGCGACGTGGACGAGGAGGCCGTGGTCGCGGCCATCGACGCCAAGTCGATCTACGACATCCCGAAGGTGCTGCACGGCGAGGGCCTCGACGCCTACGTGGTGCGCCGCCTCGACCTGCCGTTCCGCGACGTCGACTGGACCACCTGGGACGACCTGCTGCGCCGCGTCCACGAGCCGCAGCACATCGTCAAGGTCGCGCTGGTCGGCAAGTACATCGACCTGCCCGACGCGTACCTGTCGGTGACCGAGGCGCTGCGCGCCGGCGGCTTCGCCAACAACGCCCGCGTCGAGATCAAGTGGGTCACCTCGGACGACTGCCTGACGCCCGAGGGCGCGCAGGAGCAGCTCGGCGACGTGGACGCGATCTGCATCCCCGGCGGCTTCGGCGACCGCGGCGTGGACGGCAAGGTCGCCGCGATCACCTACGGTCGCGAGAACGGCATCCCGCTGCTGGGCCTGTGCCTGGGCCTGCAGTGCGTCGTGATCGAGGCCGCCCGGAACCTGGCCGGCCTGCCCGAGGCGAACTCCACCGAGTTCGACGCGGCCGCCAAGTACCCGGTCATCTCGACCATGGCCGAGCAGCTCGCCATCGTCGACGGCAAGGGCGACCTGGGCGGCACCATGCGCCTGGGCCTCTACCCGGCGAAGCTCGCCGAGGGCTCGATCGTCCGCGAGGTCTACGGCGGCGAGCAGTACGTCGAGGAGCGCCACCGTCACCGCTACGAGGTCAACAACGCCTTCCGCGCCGACCTGGAGAAGACCGGCCTGCAGTTCTCCGGCCTCTCGCCCAAGGGCGACCTGGTCGAGTACGTCGAGTACCCGCGCGAGGTCCACCCCTACCTGGTCGCCACCCAGGCGCACCCGGAGCTGAAGTCCCGCCCGACCCGCCCGCACCCGCTGTTCGCGGGCCTGGTCGCCGCGGCCATCAAGATCAAGACCGGGGCCCAGTAGGCCCGGGACGCCGCTGCGTCCTCCCGGTGACCGGACGGCGGTCGTGCGGATTCCCCCGCACGGCCGCCGTCCGGCTGTTCGCGGACGGTTGTGGCCGCAGGCTGAGGGTGCGTCGGGTTAGATTGTGTCGTACTGACGAAAAGGGGAGTTCGATGGACTTTCAGCAGCAGATCCGGGACGCCGCCGAGCAGTGGCCCGTCCGCGCGGGCGAGACGCCGTTCAAGGGCCGGGTCACCGGGGTGCGCACCGAGGAGGTGCAGATGCCCGACGGCTCCTGGGCGCGCCGCGACTACCAGACCCACCCGGGCTCGGTGTCGGTGCTCGCCCTGGACGACCGGCAGCGGGTGCTGATCCTGCGGCAGTACCGCCACCCCGTCCGGCAGCGCCTGTGGGAGCTGCCCGCCGGCCTGCTGGACGTGCCCGGCGAGAACCCGCTGCACGCCGCCCAGCGGGAGCTCTACGAGGAGGCCCATTGCAAGGCCGGCGAGTGGCGGGTGCTGGTCGACTTCTACACCTCGCCCGGTGGCACCGACGAGGCACTGCGGCTCTTCCTCGCCACCGACCTGTCCGAGGCCGAGGGGGACCGGTACGCCGCCCACGGCGAGGAGCTGGAGATCGAGACCGCCCGCGTCCCGCTGGAGGAACTGATCGGGCTCGTTTTCGCGGGCCGGCTGCACAACCCCACGCTGATCACCGGCACCCTGGCCCTGCACGCCGCCCTCACCGGCGAGGGGCTGGACGCCCTGCGCCCCGCGGACTCGCCCTGGCCGGCCCGCCCCTTCCGCCAGGACTGAGAGGCAGCGCTTCCGGCGGACCTCAGGGGCGCGGGGAACCGCGCGGTCCGGGGTTGGTGCTGGTGACACTTCGGGCCGGCCCCTGTTCCGTGCGGCGGCCCGCATCCGCATTGCGCAGTTCCCCGCGCCCCTTCCCCTTCCACTGGTGGGCGGGACCTGCCCCGGCTGAGAGGCGGCGCCTAGGGGCACCTCAGGGGCGCGGGGAACCGCGCGGTCCGGGGTTGGTGCGGCCGGATTCGAGGTGGCCCCTGATCCGTGAGGTCGGCCGCGTCCGAGTTGCGCGGTTCCCCGCGCCCCTGGGTGGTCGGCCGCCTGCGCGTGTGCGCAGTTGGCTGCGGTTTCGGTCGGGGTTTGACCCGCGGGGGTGATGGCGCGGGCGGGGCGGGCGGTTGGCCTCGGCGGGGGCGGTCGTTCGAACTACGCTTCGCGGCAGGGCCCGCAGCGGGCCGCTGCGGGCGACCGACGGGAGTGGGCACGGGTGGCGAGGAAGACGGCGACCATCGACGAGCGGTCCGCCGGCCCCGGGGCGGCCGCCCCCGCGGACGGCCTGCCGCCCGGGCCCGCCGCGTTCGCCGGCCGCCGCACCGAACTCGCCGCCCTGAACGCCGCCGCCCGGGCCGGGGGCCGGGGCGCCGGCAGGGCCCGGCTGGTCGTGCTGGCCGGACGGCCCGGCTCGGGGCGGACGGCGCTCGCCCTGCGCTGGGCCCGTTCGGTGGCCTCCCAGTACCCGGGCGGCGTGCTGTACGCCCGGCTCTCCGCGCCCGACGGCAGCCGGGTGCCGCCCGGCCGGACGGCCCGGCGGCTGCTGGAGCACCTGGGCGCCGTCCCGGCCGGGCTGCTGCCGCCGGAGGGCCCGGACGGCGACGACCCGGCCTGCGCCGCACTGCGCGAGGTGCTCGCCGACCGCGAGGCGCTGCTGCTGCTCGACGACGCCAAGGACGCCGACCAGCTGAGGCCGCTGCTCGGCGCGGGCCCGGGGGTGCTGCTGCTCGCCACCACCGGCGGCCCGTTGACCGGCATCGGGGACGTCGACCCGGTGATCATCGGGGGGCTCGACCAGGCCGCCGCCGTGGGCCTGCTCGGGGACCTCGTCGGCGGCACGAGGGTCAGCTGCGACCCGGTCGGCGCCGCCGACCTCGCCGACGCGTGCGCCTGCCGTCCGGCCGCCCTGCGGCTCACCGCCGTCCGGCTGCGCGCGGACGCCCGCGCGGCCGTCACCGACGCGGCCGCCGACCTCACCGCCGCCACCGGCCGGACGGCGGTCGCCGAACCGCCGCCCGCCGGAGCCGCGGAGGGCGGCGCGGCGAAGGACGCCCGGAACGGGCCGGGCAAGGGCGGTCGCCGTGCCGACCGGTCGGAGGGGGAGGGCGGCGAGGGGCGGCGGGCCCGCGACCTGCTGCCCGCCGACGGGCCCGTCCCCGTACCCGGGGGCGATCCGCTCGGCCGTGCCTTCGAACTGCTCTACCGCACGCTCACCCCCGCGCGGGCCCGGATGCTGCGGATGCTCACCCTGGCGCCCGCCCAGCTCGCCGACCTGCGCACCGCCTCCGCCCTGGTCGGCTGCCCGGCGCCGGAGGCCGCCGGACTGCTCGCCGACCTCGCCGAGCGCGAGCTGCTGACCGTCGAGCCGCCGGCCGCCGACGGCACCGCGCGCTACCGCGTGCCCGGCTGGATGCACCCGCGGCTGGTCGAGCTCCGCGCCGAGGCCGACCGTCCCGCCGAGATCGAGCTCGCCCGCGCCCGTCTGCTGGAGCGCCTGGTCCGGCTGGTCGACTCCGCGCAGGCGCTGCTCGCCCCGGCGGCCGGTCCGGCCCCGGACCCGCTGCCCGGCCCGCTGCGGCTGCGCACCGCGGACCAGGCCGCCCGCTGGCTGGACGAGGAGCGCGACCAGCTGCTCACCGCCGTCGGCGACGCGATCGGGCAGGGCGACCTGGACGGTTCGGCGGGCCGGCTGGTCTCCGCGCTGCTGCGGGCGCTGCCGCGCACCCCGGCCACCGTCCCGGCCGACCTGCACCGGCTGCACGAGCTGGTGCTGGAGGTCGCCGAACGGGCCGGTGCACCCCGCCGGGCCGCCGCCGCACTGCTGAACCTCGGGGACCTGCAGGCGGCAGCCGGCCGCTGGGGGCGGGCCGCCGAACGGTACCGGGCGGCCCTGGACCGGGCCCGGGCGGCGGGCGACGAGGCGGGGTGCGCCCGCGCACTGGAGAGCGCGGGCGGGTGCTACAGGGCGCTCGGCGACCCCGTGCGCGCCGGAGATTCGTACGGTCGCGCGCTGGCCCTGCGGCAGGAGTCCGGCGATGCCGCGGCCGAGGCCAGGCTGCTCGCCCGGGTCGCCGAGGCGCACACCGCGCAGCGCCGGTTCGAGGAGGCGCTGCGGGAGTACCGGGCGGCGTTCGGGATCTTCCGGCGGCTCGGCGACGAGCACGGCACGGCCCTGGTGGCACAGGCCCTGGACCGCCTCCAGCAGCAGCTGACCGGCGAGTGGATTCACCCCATTGCGGAGTAGTGTCTGATATGCGGCAGTCATGGGCTTTTGTTCATGAGAGTGAGGTGCAAGCCTACGAACCTGCCAATGAGTCCAGCTAATTTATTCAGTTTGGAAGGCTGACGGATCCGCTGGGCTTCATTACACTCGACACCAGTCGCGCAGCGATCCGTGCCCCGGCGTTCTCCGGAGGCCTTCCCCGTGCGCGCCGCCCGCCGGTCTTCCCCCGGCCGGGACCCCCCAGGCAAGAGGGACGTGTTTAGCCGTGAAGGTCGGCATCCCCCGCGAGGTCAAGAACCACGAGTACCGCGTGGCCATCACGCCCGCCGGCGTGCATGAGCTCGTCCGCAACGGACACGAGGTCTTCATCGAGGACAACGCCGGTCTCGGCTCCTCGATCCCCAACGAGGAGTACGTGGGCGCCGGCGCCACCATCCTCCCCACGGCAGACGAGGTGTGGGAGACCGCGGACCTCCTGCTGAAGGTCAAGGAGCCCATCGCGGAGGAGTACCACCGCCTCCGCAAGGGCCAGACCCTCTTCACCTACCTGCACCTGGCGGCCGACCGCGCCGGCACCGAGGCGCTGGTCGCCTCCGGCACCACCGCGATCGCCTACGAGACGGTGCAGCTGGCCAACGGCGCCCTCCCGCTGCTCGCCCCGATGTCCGAGGTCGCGGGCCGGCTGGCCCCGCAGGTCGGCTCGTACCACCTGATGCGTCCGGCCGGCGGCCGCGGCGTGCTCCCCGGCGGCGTGCCCGGCACCCACCCGGCGAAGTGCGTGGTCATCGGCGGCGGCGTCTCCGGCTGGCACGCGGCCACCATCGCCATCGGCATGGGCTACGACGTCACCCTGCTCGACCGCGACATCAACAAGCTGCGCGAGGCCGACAAGGTCTTCGGCACCAAGGTCAAGGCCATCGCCTCCAACTCCTTCGAGCTGGAGAAGGCCGTCCTGGAGGCCGACCTCGTCATCGGCGCCGTGCTGATCCCGGGCGCCAAGGCCCCGAAGCTCGTCACCAACGAGCTGGTCTCCCGCATGAAGCCGGGCTCCGTGCTCGTCGACATCGCCATCGACCAGGGCGGCTGCTTCGAGGACTCCCGCGCCACCACGCACGCCGAGCCGACCTTCCAGGTCCACAACTCGGTCTTCTACTGCGTGGCCAACATGCCGGGCGCCGTGCCGAACACCTCCACCTACGCGCTGACCAACGCGACGCTGCCCTACATCGTCGAGCTGGCCAACCGTGGCTGGAAGGACGCGCTGCGCCGCGACGCCGCGCTGGCCAAGGGCCTGAACGTGCACGAGGGCCAGATCACCTACAAGGCCGTCGCCGACGCCTTCGACCTGGAGTCCGTCTCCCTGGACACCGTGCTCGCCTGACGCGCAGCCACCTCCGACGCCCCCGACCCCCTCCCCCGGGCCGGGGGCTTCGGCGCGCCCGCACGCCCACGGGTCGGTGACCGGTCGGTGGACGGGTGATGTCAATTCATGTGCAACGTGTCACCCGCGCTGCGGACCCGGTCACCGCGGGTTACGCCGCCGCGGGGTGCGGCGACCCCGGAATCGTGAGGGTTCCCGGCCCGCGCAAGCCTTGACAGCGGGCGGTCGGGGAGCCGACACATCGTGCCCACTACCGTGGATTGTGTTGCTGCGAACGCCTGGAACGGCCTAGAGTCGCAAACCGTCGGCAAGCTGCCACGCTGACGTATCGACATAGAGTCCTGGAAGCCCAAGGAGGTAAGACGACTTGTGAATGAGTCGACATTTGCTCCCGGGGGTGGTCAGCCAGGACTGGCGGAGCTCGCCGCCGGACAGCCGCACGACGAGTACGCGCGGCCGGCGACGGTGGGTACGGCGGAGATCGGCTCGGTCGCGGTCCGCACCTTCGAGGCGCGCCAGAGCGGCGCCGCCGCCGGCGCCGACTACGACGCCGAGCTCGGCGCGTACGGCCTCTCCTACGCCGACCTGGGCTACGGCCCCTACGACGACCCGGACGCCGAGTACGAGCCGGACCCGGAGTACGCCGCCACCCTGGCCCCCGACGCCGCCCGGCAGCGCCGCGAGCGGGTCGGCCCCACCGGCCGTCCGCTGCCGTACTTCCCGATCCCCGCGCCGGTGGCCGAGCACGGCCCCGCGCAGATCATCGCCATGTGCAACCAGAAGGGCGGCGTCGGCAAGACCACGTCGACCATCAACCTGGGTGCGGCGCTGGCCGAGTACGGCCGCCGGGTGCTGCTCGTCGACTTCGACCCGCAGGGCGCCCTCTCCGTCGGCCTCGGCGTGAACCCGATGGAACTCGACGTCACCGTCTACAACCTGCTCATGGAGCGGGGCCTGACGGCCGATGAGGTCCTGCTGAAGACCGCCGTCCCCGGCATGGACCTGCTGCCGTCGAACATCGACCTGTCGGCCGCCGAGGTGCAGCTGGTCAGCGAGGTCGCCCGCGAGTCCGCACTCGCCCGGGCCCTCAAGCCGCTGCTGCCGGACTACGACTACGTCATCATCGACTGCCAGCCGTCGCTCGGCCTGCTCACCGTCAACGCCCTGACGGCGGCTCACAGCGTCATCGTCCCGCTGGAGTGCGAGTTCTTCGCGCTGCGCGGCGTCGCGCTGCTCACCGAGACCATCGAGAAGGTCTGCGAGCGGCTCAACCCGGAGCTGCGCCTCGACGGCATCCTGGCCACCATGTACGACTCCCGCACGGTGCACAGCCGCGAGGTGCTGGCCCGGGTGGTGGAGGCCTTCGGCGACCACGTCTTCCACACCGTCATCGGACGCACCGTCAGGTTCCCGGAGACGACCGTGGCCGGCGAGCCGATCACCACGTACGCGACCAACTCGGTCGGCGCCGCCGCCTACCGCCAGCTCGCCAGGGAGGTGCTCGACCGGTGCCGCCCCGCCGAGTGAGTCTCCCGGGAGCCGACGAGCTGTTCCGGACCACCGGGGGGATGGCCCTGTCACCCTCGCTGGGCCGGGCGGCCGAGGCCGCCAGACAGGAGACCGCCCGGCCCGCCGAGCAGCCCGCAGCGGCCGGCGACACCGCCGCCGACGGGGCCGCCACCGAGGCCGTCCAGCCGCAGCCGTCCGCCGAGGCGGCCCGCCGGCACGCCGAGGAGCAGCCCGAGGCCGCCCGCCGGCCCCGCCCGCGCGGCCGTGCCGCCCGCCGGCCCACCGGCCGCGAGCGGCACGACGAGAAGATCACGGTCTACGTCTCCGCCGAGGAGCTGATGGACCTGGAGCACGCCCGGCTGGTGCTGCGCGGCGAGCACGGCCTCGCCGTCGACCGCGGCCGCGTCGTCCGGGAGGCCATCTCCGTCGTCCTGGCGGACCTGGAGCAGCGGGGCGAGGCCAGCATCCTGGTGCGGCGGCTGCGCGGCCGCTGAGGCCCGCCGGAGGCCCCCTCCGCCGCGCCGGGGCAGCCGGCCGGGCCCGGGAACGGGCGTGTCGGGCGCCCCGCGGGGCGGCACCGCGACCGGCCGGGGTGAAGATGGTCCGGTCATGACGAGCGCGCCCGAGCCCCCCGAGCCCGCCGCCCCCGCCCCTCCGGCCGGTGCCGGACCGGGTGAGGCGCGCGGCGGCTTCCGGGTGCGGCTGGACAACTTCGAGGGCCCGTTCGACCTCCTGCTCAGCCTGATCGCCAAGCACCGGCTGGACGTCACCGAGGTGGCGCTCTCCAGGGTCACCGACGAGTTCGTCGCGCACATCCGGGCGATGGGCCCGGATTGGGACCTCGACGCGGCGACCGAGTTCCTGGTGGTCGCCGCGACCCTGCTCGACCTCAAGGCGGCCCGGCTGCTGCCCGCCGCCGAGATCGAGGACGAGGAGGACCTCGCCCTCCTGGAGGCCCGCGACCTGCTCTTCGCCCGGCTGCTGCAGTACCGCGCCTACAAGCAGGCGGCCGCGCTGTTCGCCGAGCGCTGGGCGGCCGAACTGCTGCAGCGCCCCCGCACGGTCGGCCTGGAGCCGCACCACGCGCTGCTGCTGCCCGAGGTGGTGATCACCGTCGGCCCGGAGGGCCTGGCCCGGCTCGCCGCCCGGGCGACGACGCCCAAGCCGAAGCCGGTGGTCTACGTCGACCACATCCACACCCCGCCGGTGAGCGTCCGCGAGCAGGCCGGGGTCGTCGTCGACCGGCTCACCGCGCTCGGCAGCGCCACCTTCGGCAGGCTGGTGGAGGACGCCGACGACACGCTGGTCGTGGTGGCCCGCTTCCTCGCACTGCTGGAGCTCTACCGGGAGAAGGTGCTCGACTTCGAGCAGCCGGACGCCCTGGGCGAGCTGCTGGTGCACTGGGTCGCCGACACCGGTCTGCGCGTCGAGGTGACCGACGAGTTCGACCGCCCGCCCGGCGAGGGCGCGGACGGTCGCGGCAAGGACGGAGAACCGCAGTGAACGCCGATCAGCCGCGCCCCTCCCGGCGCACCCTCGGCCTCCCCGGCCAGACCCGCCCCGACGAGTGGCTGGAACCGGCCTACGAGGCCCAGGACGGGGCCGTGGCCGGGGCCGGGGCCGCCCCGGCGGAGACCGCCCCTCCCGGGCCCGCAGCGGCGCCCGTACCGGCCCCGGCGGCCGCGCCGGCCGTGGAGCCCGCCGTGCGGCCCCTCGGGGACTCCTCCGCGGGGTCCTCCGCAGGGCGGGCGGAACGGGCCGTGGAGCGGCCGCACATCCCGGCCCCCGCGGCGGAGCCGGCCGCGGACACCTCCGAGCCCGAGCCGATGCCCGACCCGGCGCCGCTGCCCGCCCCCGAGCCGGAGCCCGAACCGGAACCGGAGCGGCCCGAGGAGTCCGGCGTCCGCGGGGTGCCGCTGCGGGCCGCGCTGGAGGCGATCCTCACGGTCGTCGACGAGCCCGCCACCGAGGCGCACCTCGCCGCCGTCCTGGGGCGCCCGCGCGCCGAGGTCGCCGCGGCGCTGCGCGAACTCGCCGCCGAGTACACCGCCCAGGGCCGCGGATTCGACCTGCGGCACGTCGCCGGGGGCTGGCGCTTCTACACCCGCGCGGACTGCGCGCCGGCCGTCGACCGCTTCGTCCTGGACGGCCAGCAGGCCCGCCTCACCCAGGCCGCGCTGGAGACGCTCGCGGTCGTCGCGTACCGGCAGCCGGTGTCGCGCAGCCGGGTCTCCGCCGTACGGGGTGTGAACTGTGACGGCGTGATGCGTACCCTGGTACAGCGAGGACTGGTGGAAGAGACCGGCTCCGAGCCCGAAACAGGTGCGATCCTGTATCGGACGACGAACTACTTCCTGGAACGGACGGGGCTGCGAGGCCTGGACGAGCTGCCCGAGCTCGCGCCCTTCCTGCCCGAGGTCGACGACGTGGAAGCGGAGTCCCTGGAGGGCACGATGATCGCGGAGGCGGTGGCCGCCGCCCGCGCGGCCGACGGCGAGAACGCCTGACCGTCCGCGTCCGATCGGTGAGGGGGCGGTGAGGTCGGCCGGCACGACACGCACTCCCACGACGGACACGACGTACGGACATTTGATGCGCAGCAGTGGCAACGGCAGGAACAACAGCGGCGGACAGGGCCGGGGAGGCCAGGGACGCGGCGGACAGGGCGGGGGCCGGAGCGGCGGCGGCTCGTCCTACGGCGGCGGGTCCTCGTACGGCGGTTCGCGCGGCGGTTCGTCGTACGGCTCCTCCTCCGGCGGCCGGGGCGGCTCGTCCCCCCGGGGCGACCGCCGCGACGACCGTCGTGACGACAGGCGGGACGACCGCCGTGACGACCGGCGGGACGACCGGCGCTACCCGGACCGCCCGCTGCGGCCCGAGGAGCGGCGCTACGACCGCCCCGAGTACGGCGGCGGCCCGAACGCCACCCCCAGCCGCAGCAGCTTCGCAGCGCGCCGCCCGGGCGCCGCGCCGAAGCCGCGCCGTGAGGGCCAGGGCGCCCCGGGCGACCCGCGCCGCCAGCCGCAGCGCTCCCGCGAGCTCCAGGCCAAGATCGAGGACGCGGTGCTCGCCCGGCACGACAAGCCGGCCGTGAAGACCCCCAAGACCTTCGGCGAGCCCGAGGGCGAGCGCCTGCAGAAGGTGCTCGCGCGGGCCGGCATGGGCAGCCGCCGGGCCTGCGAGGAGCTCATCGAGCAGGGCCGGGTCGAGGTCAACGGCAAGCGGGTCACCGAGCAGGGCAAGCGGGTCGACCCGGCCAGCGACGAGATCAAGGTCGACGGCCTGACCGTCGCCACCCAGTCCTACCTGTTCTTCGCGCTGAACAAGCCGGCCGGCGTCGTCTCCACCATGGAGGACCCGGACGGCCGCCAGTGCCTCGGCGACTACGTCACCAACCGCGAGACCCGGCTCTTCCACGTCGGCCGCCTCGACACCGAGACCGAGGGCATCATCCTGCTCACCAACCACGGCGAGCTGGCCCACCGCCTCACCCACCCGAAGTACGGCGTCACCAAGACCTACCTGGCCGCCATCCAGGGCCCGATCCCGCGCGACCTCGGCAAGCAGCTCGCCAAGGGCGTCGAGCTGGAGGACGGCTGGGCCCGTGCGGACTCCTTCAAGGTGATCTCCAACGTCGGCAAGAACTACCTCGTCGAGGTGACCCTGCACGAGGGCCGCAAGCACATCGTCCGCCGGATGCTCTCCGAGGTCGGCTTCCCGGTGGAGAAGCTGGTGCGCACCCACTTCGGCCCGATCGCCCTCGGCGACCAGAAGTCGGGCTGGCTGCGCCGCCTCACGAACCCCGAGGTCGGACAGCTGATGCACGAGGTCGGCCTGTAAGGACGGGCCGTGGCCGAACCTTCGAATCGAAGGCCTCCCCGCCGTTCGGCGGGGAGGCCTTCCGGCTCTTCGGCGGGGACCCCGTGTGAACCTCGACGCACCGCCTTGTCATGATGTGGATCTGTGGCGCAGGATGGCCACCGGACAGCGGCTCGACGAGTGGCGGAACTGCGCCACTGGGCCACTGGCCGCATGGGGGAAGGAGCGGCGTGCTCGACGCATTCGGAGCGCTCGGCCTCGGACGGCCGGACGGACAGGTGTACGCGGCCCTGGTGGTCTCGCCGCAGTCCACCGCCGAGGAGCTGGCCGGGCAGTGCGACCTGACACTGCAGCAGAGCCAGGACGCCCTCGACCGGTTGGCCGACCAGGGCATGGCCACCCGGGCCCCGGTCGACCGGGAACGCTACCTCGCGGTCGCGCCCGACGTCGCCATCGGCACCCTGATCGGCCACCGCGAGGCGGAGCTGCGCAGCGCCCGCGCCGAGATGCACCGGCTGATGGACGCCTTCCGCGAGGCGTCCCGCTACACCGACCCGGCGCACTCCGTCGAGGTGCTCACCGGCGGCGAGGCGATCGCCCAGCGGCTGGAGCACCTGGTCGACAGCACCCAGTACCAGGTGCGCGGCTTCGACTGCCCGCCGTACATCCAGGACCCGGTCGCCCAGATGCCCCGCCAGCGGGCCAAGCTCAAGGCGGGCGTGCGCTTCCGCACCGTGTACGACAAGGACGCGGTGGCCTGGCCGGGCCGGCTGGAGAAGGAGATCCTCATCGGCGTCGAGGACGGTGAGGAGGCCCGCGTCCGCCCCGTGCTGCCGATGAAGATGATGATGTCGGACGACAAGATGGCGATCATCCCGATCACCGTCGGCGACAGCGTCCTCGACGCCGCCTACGTCATCCACCCCTCGGCGCTGCTGCAGGCCCTGGACGCGCTGTTCGAGGCCGAGTGGGAGCGGGCCGTGCCGCTGCAGGCGGCGATCGGCGACGGCGAGGCCGACACCGGCCCCGAGGCCGACCACCGCAAGCTGCTCGGCCTGCTCGCCGCCGGCCTGACCGACGAGTCGATCGCCCGCTCCCTCGGCTGGAGCGCCCGCACCACCCAGCGGCGGCTGCA
Organism: Streptomyces sp. NRRL B-24484; assembly: GCF_000717715.1. Taxonomy (GTDB): domain Bacteria; phylum Actinomycetota; class Actinomycetes; order Streptomycetales; family Streptomycetaceae; genus Kitasatospora. The sequence continues at coordinate 29,894 of NZ_JOAI01000035.1, forward strand.
GAGCCTGATGCGCCAGCTCGGCGCCACCACCCGCTTCCAGGCGGGCATGGCGGCCCGCGAGCGCGGCTGGCTCTGACCGCCGCCGCCCGGACGGGCCCGGCTCAGCTCCAGGGGAGCAGCCGGGCCCAGCGGCCGTCCGCGCCGCGCTCGACCTTCTCCAAGCCGATCACCGCCGTCCGGTTCAGCCGGCCGTAGATGTGCGGGAAGAGCACGTCCGGCGTGGCGCCGTCCGGCGGCGGGCCGGAGGGTGCCTCCCACTTCACCATCGGCTCGATCAGCTTCTCCTCGATCAGCAGCGCCATCAGCGGATCCGGCGTGTCGGCGAAGAAGAGGTTGGCGACGGCCAGCACCGTCCGCTCGTCGGCCGAGCAGTGGATGAAGCCGTCGGTGAGCAGCGAGGCGGCCGCGTACGGCCGCCCCGGGTCGCGCAGCCAGTCGTCCAGCGGGGCGAGATGGTAGATCATGGGTCATTTCTACCGGAGTTGACGGGACAAATCCGGCTGGACCGGGCTCACAGTCCCGCCACCTTCGACGCCGCCGACACCTCGTACACGAGCGTGAGGGTGCGCCGGCCGCCGGGCGGCAGCGGAACGTCCCAGCGCACGACGCCCTCCGAGTCCAGCTCGTCCGGCGCGGGCGAGCAGGCCTCCTTGCGCAGCTTCACCTCCACCGAGGACACCTCGGAGACCGGGATCCGCTCGCGGACCGTCACCACCTGCTCGTCCCGCTCCTCCGGCGCGGAGAACCGCGACAGGTGCAGCCGCACCGTCCGGGTGACCACCGTCCGGCCGGTGATGCCCGTCGTGCCGCGGCCCTCCTCGGTCTCCCGGACCACCCGGTGGCCGTCCGAACTGCCGAAGGCCAGCTCCGCCGTGGCACCCGGGGCGGTGAACCGCAGCTCGCCGCGGCCGGTGAACCCGCTGCCCTGCACCAGGTCGACCGGCCCGGCGAGCAGCGCGTGGCCCGCGTCGTTGCGGAACCGCACCACCCGGGTGACCAGCGGCGACAGCTCCGGCACCGCCGCGAACTCGCTGCTCGCCGCGGTGTCGAACACGGTCAGCGGGATCCGGTGCGCCCGGCCGTCGGCCGGCACCGAGGCCGGCGACGCCGCCCGCAGCACCCGCACCTCGCCGCCGTCGTCCACGCCCGGCAGTCCGTCCGGGGACGGGCCGGTCGTGCCGATCTCCTCCTCGCGCAGCTCCACCTCGACCGTCCGGCGTTCCTCCGCGGTGCGCTCGCGCAGGCTCAGCACGTCCTCGGTCAGCCGCGGCGGCTCGGAGGCCAGCGCCGACCGGGCCGTGGAGAACGTCAGCCGCGCCCCGGACCAGTCCTCGCCCGTCCGCTGCCAGACCACCGCCTCGGTCTCCAGCACCAGCCGCCCACCCGCCAGGGCGGCCCGGTAGGCCGGCCGCCACAGCGCGCACGGCGTCAGGTGGCCCACCCTCAGCTCGGCCCGGCCCGCGGCCTCCGCCTCCACCGTCACCTCGACGTGGGCGAACAGCTCGGCCGGCTCCTGCTCGGCCGCGTCCAGCGCCCGGCGGGCCGCCGCCAGGTCCTCGGCCAGCTCCTCCAGCCGTGCCCCGGACACCCGCAGCTTCTCGCCGTACGCGTCCCGCTCGCCGTCGATCCGGTCCAGCTCGCGGCCCCAGCGGCTGCGCTCCAGCTCGCCGCGGCCCGCGCCCTCGCCGATCTCCCGCAGCAGGTCCGAGGCGAGCTGGGCGAGCAGCGCCAGCCGCGCCTCCAGCCGCTCCCGGACCCGGGACTCGGCCTGCTGCTCCTGCTCCAGGGCGTGCACCCGGTGCCGCAGCTCCGAGTCCTCGCCGGTGGGCGGCAGCGGGGCGCGCGGCACCCAGCTGCGCACCACCCGGGCGTCCAGCACCCGGACGCCCCCGCTGCCGGGCGCCTCCGCGCGCAGGGTGCGGTCCACGGCGAGCGCGGAGACCGGGCCGAGCCGCAGCCGGCTGACTCCGGCGGGCAGGTCGACCACGGCGGTGCGCTCGACGTGCGCGCGGTCCTCCAGACAGGTCACCGCCGTCACCGGCAGCGGGTGGTCCGCCGCCGGCGCCTGCGGCAGCGGCCCGTCGGGGAGCGGGGCGATGGGTGTGTCGGTCATGGTCAGCTCCTCCGGTTGCCGCCGACGACGGCCTTGCCGGCCGGGATGCGGATCTCGTAGCCGCCGTCGAGTTCGGCGGTGCCGTCGGCGGGCAGCTCCACCCGCCAGCGCCTGGTGCTCGGCGGGTAGGCGTCGGACGGGCGGTCGGGCGCGCTCCAGGTGCCGCGCTCCTCGATCCGCACGTCCTGGTCGGCGGAGACCGGCACCCGCTCGCGGACCTCCACGGTGACGGGGTGCGGCAGCCGGTTCGCCAGCTCCACGTGGATCCGGTGGTCCAGCACCGTCGTGTTGTTGAGCATGCCCGCGGTGGACTCCCGCATCTCGGTGCGGCGGGCCACCCGCACCGCCTCCGCCTGGCCGAGGCCGACCCGGCGGGCGCCGCCCGCGGCCAGCGTCGGCAGCGCCGCGGTCAGCAGGAAGTCGCCGTCCACCGTCACCTCCACCGGACCGGCCAGCAGCGCCGAGGCCGTGGCGTTGGTCAGCACCAGCGTCCCGTACACCGCCTCCTCGACGGCCGGCACGCAGACGTACTCGGTGCGCAGCGACACCGGCACCTCCCCAACGGTGACGGTGTGCCAGGTGCCGTCCGAGGGCACGTCGGCCCGCGCCGCCGCGTCGTACCGCTGGTCGAACGAGCCCGCCGACACCCGCGGCCGCACCGCGTGCGCCGGCAGCGCCAGCCCCGCCACCGACTCGGCGAGGTTCCGCGACTCCGTCGCCGCAGGGTCGTGCACCGCCCCGGGGAACAGCAGGCCGCGGCGGTGCGCCGGCCGGTCGGGGCCGTCCAGCACCAGGCCTGCGTAGTCCAGCTGCGCCTGCGAAGGACCGGGCGGCACCGGCGGCGCCACCGGCTCCGGCGCCACGTCGAAGGCGGCGGCCGGCGCGGAGCGTGCCCCGCCCCCGGCCCTCGCGCGCATCCCGCGGGCGGACGCCACCGGCGCCGGCGGAGGCATCGCGCCCGGTGGCATCGCCCCGGGCGACTGCGGCGCCGTGCCGTACGCCTGGACGGCCGGAGCCGGCATCGGGAAGCCCTGCGGCGCGGCAGCCGGTGAGGGCGGCGGGGGCGGCGGAGGAGCCGCGAACGGCAGTGCGGTCTCCGCGCCGGTGAGACCACCGGCCAGCGTCACGTCCGGGGCGGCAGCGGGCCGCGCCGACCGGCCCGGCCGGCCACCACCCGCCGGACGGCCCCGCGACACCCGCGGCTGCGGCGGCCGGCCCGCCGCGTCGTACCCGGTGAACAGGTCACCCAGGCCCGCCGGGGGCTCCCGCCAGCCCGACGCGGCCGGTGCGGCCTGCCGCCGGCCGATCCGCAGCGAACGCAGCTGCGGCAGGTCCGTCCGGCGCTGCAGGTCCGCCGTCGACAGGCCGATCCGCACGCCCGACCAGTCCTCGCCGGTGCGCTGCGCGAGCTGGGCGCGCAGCAGCAGCGTCCCGCTGCCCTCGCCCTGGCGGTAGGTCAGCCGGTACGTCGGCACCCAGACCGCACCCGGCACCCCGTACTCCACCTCCAGCTCGACCTCGGCACCCTCCGCCGCACCCTCCAGGGTCACCACGGCCGAGCTGCCCAGTGTCACCGGACCGACCGCCACCGCGGACGACGCCCGGGCCAACGCGTCCTCGGCGAGGACCAGTTCGTGCTCGGCCAGCCGCAGCTCCTCGGCGAGGCCGGCGGCCCGGCCGTGCAGGTCGGCCAGCCGCTCGTCCACGAAGTCCGCCAACTGCAGCCACGCGTCGGCGGGCGTGCGGCGGTGCGGCTCGTCCGCCTGCAGCGGCGGCGGGACGGCCCGTACCGCGGAGATCTCCGCGATCCGCGCCTCCTGCCGTGCGGCGCGCTGCCGCAGGGCCTCCGCGGCGTCCCGCGCCCGCTCCACCCGGCGGCGCAGCTCCGGGAGGTCCGAGCGGCTGCGGACCTCAGCCTCCGGCTCCAGACGGGCCGCCGTGACCCGCGCCCCGCCGGAGAGCACCGAGGCGCGCAGCGAACCCGCGTCCGCCACGCGCGGCAGGCCGGTCAGCCGGACCCTGCCGTCCGCGGGCACCGTGCCGCGGGCCCGCCTGCGGCACAGCGCCCCGCTCGCGTACACCACCACCGAGTCGAGTACCGACTCCCACCGATCCGCCGTCGCCGTCTGTGCTGCCACCCCGCCCTGCCCTTCGTCCGTCCCCGGTCCGGGCCGCCAGTCTGCCCGGGCAGGCGGCCGTCCGCCGCGGATTTCCGCTGCGCGTCGGCTGAGGGGACGACCCCGCCGCCCACCGCGGTTGCGGACGGAGACCCACCCGGGCGAACGGGGGACCCGCGCAGTCCGGGCACGGCCCACTTCGCGGGTGCGGGGCAAGGCGAACAAGGGGCGCGTGGGGCACCTCCCGGCCGAAGACCGGGGGAGGACCGCGCGCGGCGGGAGAGTGCGTGACACCTTCCGTCCCGCGCAGTTCCCCGCGCCCCCGGGTGCATGCCACCTGTCCTCCCGCGGCCCTGGAATCGCCCTTCCCGTAGGGGCCGCCGCTGTGCGGCGGGTTCGGTGGGTGGACGGCTTCGACGGGTGGGGTGGGGTTGCGGGAGGATGAGCGGAGCAGAAGTCCGCCCGTACCAGGAGACCAACCCCGTCATGCGCACAGCCGCCGTCATCGGCACCGGACTGATCGGCACCTCCGCCGCCCTCGCGCTCACCGGCCGCGGGGTCGCCGTCTACCTGGAGGACGCCGACCCGGACGCCGCCCGGACCGCCGCCGCGCTCGGGGCGGGTACGACCGAGCTGCCCGACGGCCCGGTCGACCTGGCGATCGTCGCGGTGCCGCCAGCGCTGGTCGGCAAGGTGCTGGCGGACTGCCAGCGCCGCGGCCTGGCCCGCTGCTACACCGACGTGGCGAGCGTGAAGGCCGGCCCGCGGGCCGAGGTGGCGGCGCTCGGCTGCGACACCGTCCACTACATCGGCGGCCATCCGATGGCGGGCCGCGAGCGGTCCGGTCCGCTGGCCGCCCGCGCCGACCTCTTCGAGGGCCGGCCGTGGGTGCTCACCCCGACCGGGGACACCGACACGGACACCCTGAACGCCGCGCTGGAACTGGTCGCGCTCTGCGGGGCCATGCCGATCGTGATGGACGCGACCGCCCACGACCGGGCCGTCGCCCTGGTCTCGCACGCCCCCCAGCTGGTCTCCTCGATCGTGGCGGCCCGGCTGGAGCACGCCGACGAGACCGCCGTCCGGCTGTCCGGGCAGGGCGTCCGCGACGTGACCCGGATCGCCGCGTCCAACCCGGCGCTCTGGGTGGACATCCTCTCCGCGAACGCCGGGGTGGTCGCCGACATCCTGCAGGAGGTGGCCGTGGACCTCGGCGAGGCGGTGACGGCGCTGCGCGCCCTGCAGGCCGCCGACGAGGGCGAGCGGCGCGCCGGTGCGGCCGGCATCGAGGCGGTGATGCGGCGCGGCAACACCGGCCACGCCCGGATCCCCGGCAAGCACGGTGCCCCGCCGACCCGGTACGAGTCGGTCACCGTCGTCCTGGGCGACCAGCCCGGCGAGCTCGGCCGGCTCTTCGGCGAGGTCGGTGCGCTCGGCGTCAACATCGAGGACGTCACCATCGAGCACTCCGACGGCCAGCAGGTCGGCCACGTGCACCTGGACGTCGCCCCGTCGGCCGTCCGACTGCTCACCGGCGGTCTGCGCGACCGCGGCTGGAGCGTCCGCGACTGAGCTCCCCGCCGCTCCGGGAACCGCCCGTCGTCCCGGCCGCGTCGGTGCACCGGACGGGCTTGGGGGGAGGGCTGATGTACGGACACGAGCCGGTGGACGGACCGGTGGACGCGGCGGCGGACGCACTGGTGTGGCGTCCGGGTCCGCCGGACGGCGACCGCACCGCGGCCCTGGTCGGCGCCGTGGACGCCGGTGCCGTGCTGCTCCTGCTGCTGCTCTGGCCGGTGCTGCGGTGGTGGGGCTGCGCGATCGGCGCGGCGCTGCTCGCCGGGCAGCTGGCCGGCCTGCGGGTGCTGCGGACCCGGCGGCGACGGCTGGTGGTGGAGTGCGAGCTGCGCCCGGCGCAGGGCACCGCCCGGTTCGTGCTGCACGGCGGGGCCGAGCAGATCGTCCCGTTGGCGGCGGTCCGGCGGATCGGCCTCACGCACTGGGGCGAGCGCGGTGCGCGCGGCACCCGGTCGACGGCCGACTTCGTGCTGGAACCCGCGTCGGCACCCGTGCCCGGCACCGCCGGCGGGCTGCGGACGGCGCGCACCGTCGTGCCGGAGGACGACCTGGACCGGCTGCGGGCCTTCGCCGCCCGGCACGGGGTGCGGTACGACGAGGAGGAGCGGCTGCCGGCCGACTGACCGGCGGGCCGCCGAGGGGGCCGCGCACGGCACCGGGGACCGACCGGACGGGATGCCTCCGCCGGTCCATTAACCTTGTAGATAGTCATCCCGGCCCGAGCGCGCCGGACCGAGAGAGAGGTTCGCCCCGTGGACACTGCCGACCGAGCGCACGCCCCGGTCGTCGTCGCCATCGACGGACCCTCCGGATCGGGCAAGTCGACCGTCTCGCGGGCGGTCGCCGCCCGCCTCGGCCTCAGCTTCCTGGACACCGGCGCCATGTACCGCGCGATGACCTGGTGGATGCTCGCCAACGACGTCGACGTGGACGACGCCGAGGCCGTCGCGATCGCCTGCGGCAAGCCCGTGATCGTCTCCGGTACGGACGCGGCCGGCCCGACCATCACGGTCGACGGCCATGACGTCTCCGGCCCGATCCGCGGCCCCGAGGTGACCGCCAAGGTCTCCGCGGTCTCCGCCGTCCCGGCCGTCCGGGCCCGGCTGGTGGAGCTGCAGCGCGGCTGCGCCGAGGTCGCGCCGCGCGGCATAGTCGCCGAGGGCCGCGACATGGGCACCGTGGTCTTCCCGGAGGCCACCGCCAAGGTCTTCCTCACCGCCTCGGGCGCCGCCCGTGCCGCACGCCGTGCGGCCGAGCTCCGTGCCAAGGGCGTGGACGAGGCCACCATCGCCTCGATGGCCGCCGACCTGGACCGCCGGGACGCCGCCGACTCCTCCCGGGAGACGGCGCCGCTGGCCCAGGCACCGGACGCCGTCCTGGTGGACACCAGCGAGCTCACCCTCGACCAGGTGATCGACACGGTCGCCGCCCTGGTCGAGGAGCGGGCCCAGCAGCCGTCCGCCGTCTGACCATCCTCGGGCCGTCCGGCCCGTCCTCCGACTACGGGACACGTAGTTTCGCGCTGCCCGACCGGGCAGGTACGCACGGCACGCCCCTGGGAAGGGCCGTGCCGGGAAACGGAAACCACACACATGAGCAACGACACCGCCGCGCACCACGGTGAGCTCGGCGACGCCGAGTACGCCGAGTTCATGGCGCTGGCCGCCGAAGAGGGCTTCGACACCGACGAGGTGGACGCCGACCTCGACGCCGCCTCGCACGGCCCGCTGCCGGTGCTGGCCGTCGTCGGCCGCCCGAACGTGGGCAAGTCGACCCTGGTCAACCGCATCATCGGCCGCCGCGAGGCGGTCGTCGAGGACCGCCCCGGCGTCACCCGCGACCGCGTCACCTACGAGGCGACCTGGAACGGCCGCCGCTTCAAGCTCGTCGACACCGGCGGCTGGGAGATCGACGTCCTCGGTATCGACGCCGCCGTCGCCGCCCAGGCCGAGTACGGCATCGAGTCCGCCGACGCGGTGCTCTTCGTCGTCGACGCCACCGTCGGCGCGACCGACACCGACGAGGCGCTGGTCAAGCTGATCCGCCGGGCCGGCAAGCCGGTCGTGCTGTGCGCCAACAAGGTCGACGGCCCGTCCACCGAGGCCGAGGCCGCCTACCTGTGGTCGCTCGGCCTCGGCGAACCGTACCCCGTCTCCGCGCTGCACGGCCGTGGCTCCGGCGACCTGCTGGACGCCGTCATGGCCGCGCTGCCCGACGCCCCGCCGCAGCTCTTCGGCAACGGCCCCCTCGGCGGCCCCCGCCGGGTCGCGCTGATCGGCCGCCCGAACGTCGGCAAGTCCAGCCTGCTCAACAAGGTCGCCGGCGAGGAGCGGGTGGTCGTCAACGAGCTGGCCGGCACCACCCGCGACCCGGTCGACGAGATGATCGAGCTCGGCGGCAAGACCTGGAAGTTCGTCGACACCGCCGGCATCCGCCGCCGTGTCCACCTGACCGCGGGCGCCGACTTCTACGCCTCGCTGCGCACCTCCTCGGCGCTGGAGAAGGCCGAGGTCGCGGTCGTCCTGATCGACGCCAGCGAGACCCTCGCCGAGCAGGACACCCGGATCATCTCGATGGCCGTCGAGGCCGGCCGCGCCGTCGTGATCGCCTACAACAAGTGGGACCAGCTCGACGAGGAGCGCCGCTATTACCTGGAGCGCGAGATCGAGCGGGATCTCGTCCAGGTGCAGTGGGCGCCGCGGGTCAACGTCTCGGCGAAGACCGGCCGCCACATGGAGAAGCTCGTCCCGGCGATCGAGACCGCGCTGGAGGGCTGGGAGACCCGCATCCCGACGGCCCGTCTGAACGCCTTCCTGGGCGAGCTGGTGGCGGCCCACCCGCACCCGATCCGCGGCGGCAAGCAGCCCCGCATCCTGTTCGGCACCCAGGCCGGCACCCGCCCGCCGCGGTTCGTGCTGTTCGCCTCCGGCTTCCTGGAGGCGGGCTACCGCCGCTTCGTCGAGCGCCGGCTGCGCGAGGAGTTCGGCTTCGAGGGCACGCCGATCTCGATCTCGGTGCGGGTGCGCGAGAAGCGCCGCAAGAAGTAACGAGGAGAACGACGGCCGGGGCCGGGCAGCGATCGCGCTGCCCGGCCCCGGCCGTCGTCCGTCCCCGGCCGCTCAGAGCGACTGCTCGCCGGAACGGCCCGGCGGCAGCGACAGCAGCGACCGGTGCCGCCCGCCGCCGCCCGCCGTGGTCGGCTGCTGCCCCAGGTACCCGGCGGCGACCCAGCCCTGCCCGGTGCCGCCGACCGCGTGCCCCGCGGTGTGCCCGGTGGCACCGTGCCCGGCCGAGGCGTGGCCCGCCGGGGTCGGCCCGGCCTGGTGGCCCACGGTGACGGCCTGGGTCGCCAGCCGGCCCTGCTGGTGCTCGGTGCCGTGCGCCCGGCCGCCGTGCCCGCTGCCCGCCGACCGGCTCTCCGAGAGGAACTGCGGAGTGCCGTGCGCCTGGCCCGCGTAGGTCTCGAACACCTGGTGCTGCGGGTAGGACCCGCCGAAGCCGCCGAACCCGCCCGACCCGCCGAAGCCCTTGAACCGGAGCTGCTCCTCGTCCGTCCGGTCGCCCGGCAGGGCCCGGAAGAGTCTCCGGTACTCGGAGTACAGCGCGTCGTAGATCGGGGTCGGTGAAACGGGCAGGTCCGCGTCGTACGAGGGGCGCATGCCCGGGATGGTGCGGCCGGCGGACGGGCGGGTGGTCGGGGCGACGTCGTAGCTGTACACGTGAGGGCCAACGAGCGAGGACGCCCGGGGATGCGGGGGTTCCGCGGCCCGGCCTATGCCATTCGGCCAGTGGCCGTCAGGCTTCCGTCAGGCCTCCGCCGGGGACCTGGCGGGGACCCGTCGGGCGCCGGTCGGGCGCCGGTCGAGGGCCCGCGCGCCGCCCGCCGGGGACCGGTCAGGTCCCGGCCAGCGGCAGCATCCCGGCCACCAGGACGCCCTGCCCGGACGCCCGGTCCAGGGCCATCCGCAGCAGGTCCTCGCGGGGCTGGCGGCCGATCGTCCCGACCGGCACCGCGTACATGATCACCTCGGAGCGGCGGGCGACGGCGGCCCGCCAGGCCTCGGTGACCTGCAGCGGCTGGTGGGCCTGCCACCAGGCGGCGCTGCCGCCGGTCGCCGAGGGCTGCAGGATCGCGTGCAGCTGGCCCATCGCCATCAGCACCGACCAGCCGGTCAGCGGCCGGGCGGGTGCCCGGTCCACCGACTGGACCACCTGGAACCCGTGGTCGGTGAGCAGCGAGAGGAACTCGTCCTCGCCCGAGCCGCTGCCGGGGCGGGCGATCGGCCCGGTGGGCTCCACCACGAGGGCCGCGTACGGGGTGTCCCCGCAGAGGACCAGGCCGCAGGTGACGCCGAGCACGGCCGGCTGGGCGCCGGGATCGGCCGGTGACTGCGGGGCCCGCGGCTGCGGGGCCCGGGCGGGGGCGGGCCAGGCGCCGTCCGGCAGCCCGGGGGCGGCATGCGCGCCGTAGGGGGCGTGCGCCGGTGCGGAGGCGGGCGCGTCGACCCCGCCCTGCGCCTGCGAGATCGACCGGACGGCGCCGAGCAGCTGCTCCTCGTCCACCGGGACCACCTGGGAGGGCACGCACCGGGCGTGGGCGAAGGCCAGCACGGCGGTCTCGTCGCCGATGAACAGGACCGTGCTGGTGGGCTCGCGCAGCGAGTCGCCGGGAGCCCGGCACGAGGTGCAGTCGTAGGCGTCCGGGGCGTGGGCGCCGGCGAGCAGGCGGTCGGCCTCGTCGTCGCCGATCTCGGTTCGTACTTCGTCGCTGACTTCGAGCATGCGCGGCAAGGGGGGACTCCTCCGGTCTCAGTGGTGGCACGGGCGCGCCTGGCCGCCACTTCCAACGGACGGTTGTGGCCGGGGTCACGGGTGCGTCCGGCTCCGACGGGATTTGCCGCGGATCTGACTGCGATGGGTGGACAGGTGGTCGCAATCTGTCGACGCTGTGCCTGAGGTCACAGACCGGAAACGGTGAGCAGCCTCACGATCGGGCGGGGATCGACCATGGGAAATAATCGCAAATCGGGCAAATCGCCGTCATTTGCTAGATCGATACTCGCGGTAACGCCGCGCTGAGCTGGGACGACCCGAAACTGTTTGGTGCCCGGCCGGACGGCTCGTAGGTTTTTGCCCAGTGCACCGAGCACTTCCCGGGTTCACCCGAGCACCGCCCACCGGCCCCGGCCGGGGGAGCGAGTGCCGCCGGAGCGGCTGACCACCGCACGGACGCGACGGGTGGCCGGGGCGGCGCGGCACGTTCGAACACGTGCAACGGCCGTCTTGCGGACGCGGCGAGCGAACCGAGAGCCATGCGGCTCTGGTTCCGCCTGCCCGCCCGGGGCTTTCGAGAGGAATCCCATGCTCTTCCGTAACGAGACTGCCGCTGCCACCACCACCGCCACCAAGCGCAACCGCGTCCGGCTGGCGATCGCGGGCGGCGCCGCTGTGGCCGTCCTGCCGGTGGCGGGCCTCGTCACGGCCACCTCCGCCTCCGCCGCCTCCGTCTCCACCTGGGACGCCGTCGCCCAGTGCGAGAGCACCGGCAACTGGCACATCAACACCGGCAACGGCTTCTACGGCGGCCTGCAGTTCACCAACAGCACCTGGGCCGCCTTCGGTGGCACCTCGTTCGCCCCGCGCGCCGACCTGGCCACCAAGGACCAGCAGATCTCCGTCGCCGAGAAGGTCCTCGCCTCGCAGGGCCCGGGCGCCTGGCCCGTCTGCTCCGTCAAGGCCGGCCTGACCAAGGGCGGCGCCGCCCCGCAGGTCGACACCGCCGCCGCTGCCGCCCCGAAGGCCGCCGCCCCGGCGCCCAAGGCCGCCGCCCCGGCCGCCCCGAAGGCCGACGACCAGAAGGCCAGCCGCAGCGAGGCCCGCGCCCAGCTGAACACCACCCCCAAGCAGGACGCCCCGAAGCCGGCCGCCCCGAAGCCGGCCGCCCCGGCGAAGCAGGCCACCAACGGCGGCAACTACACCGTCAAGGGCGGCGACACCCTGAGCAAGATCGCCAACGCCAAGGGCGTCGACTGGAAGTCCCTGTACAAGAACAACGCCGGTGTCATCGGCGGCAACCCGAACCTGATCTTCCCGGGCCAGGTCCTGTCCGTCTGACACCCCGAGCGGCGGTGACCACCGCGTCGCCGCCCTCCTCCGGGGGTGCCCCTGCCGCGCCCCCGCCCCCTGCCGCCGCCCGCCGGTGGCCGCCCGTACCCCCCGGACGGACGGCCGCCGGCGGGCGGCTCACTGCTGTGGCCGTCCGCGTCCGCGTCCGCGTCCGTGCCTGTGCCTGTGCCTGTGCCTGTGCCTGTGCCTGTGCCTGTGCCTGTGCATTTGCTCGTGCTCGTGCTCGTGCCCGTGCCCGTGCTCAGTCGAGGACGAGTTCGCCCTTCGCCACCTGCGTGCCCAGCCGGACGGCGAGCTTCAGACCGGCGTCCGGGTACAGGCGCAGCAGCGCCTCCTCGGCGTCCGACGCGTCCTCGGCCTTGCCCACCTCCCGCTCGAAGGCCTTGAGGTAGTCCCGGGTGAAGGTGATCGCGCTCGCGTCCGGGGTGGCCGCGGCCATCCGGTGCCCCGCCACCACCATCATCGGATCGAGCGCCTCCATCGCGTCCAACAGGTCGATCCAGGCCTCCCGTTGGCCGGGATCGGGGGTGTCCGCCGTCCAGGCGTGCAGTCCCTGGTAGAGCGCGACCCCGCCGAGCAGCACCCGGCTGCGGTGCTCCCACAGGAAGTGCCGGTCGGGCAGCTTCGGTTCGAAGCCGCGCACCTCGAAGCGGTACCCCTCGAACTCGATCACGTCGCCGTCCAGCGGCCGCAGCCGCGGCGGCCGGGTCGGCAGCTCGCTCCCGAGGTGCGCCCAGGTCGACAGCTTCGTCGGGTACGTCTGCGCGATGTGCTCGATCACCAGCGGATGCGCCAGGAAGGTCGCCTCCGGGAAGGCGTTCTGCACCTCTTCGGTGCCGAAGTAGAAGTCCGGGTCGCCGTGGCTGACCAGCACCGTGGTGAGCGGGCGTTCCATCGCCCGGATCAGCTGCGCCAGCTTCCGCCCGTCCGAACGGGTGAACCCGGTGTCCACCAGCATCGTCCCGTGCGGGCCGGCGATCACCACGGCCGTCTTGTGCATGGACGACTCGGGAAGGTCGACGACGGCGAAGTCCAGCCTGCTCATGCCGGCTCCTTCGGGGGCGCGGAGCGGCGCAGGCGGTGCGCCGCGGCGGGGCGGGGCGGGGTCGGCTCCCCGACCAGCGTGGGGCGCCGGCCGGTGCACCGCATGTCGGTCCCTGCCTGCGTCCGCCGTGCGAAGCGCCGCACGCACGGCCGGCGGTGCCACCGATCGTGCCCGTACCGCCCGTCCGCATGTGTGTCGAAGTCCCGCGCCGGGCGGGTCCGGGCAGCTGCGAGGATGGCGGTATGACCGGCGAACCCCTTCCGTTCCCGCGGGAGCCCGCCGAGCCGGCCCCCGGTGCCGTCCACCTCCCCGACTGGCTGGACGCCGCCGAGCAGCGCGCGCTCGTCGAGGCCTGCCGCGCGTGGTCCCGGCCGCCGGCCGGGATGCGGACCGTCCGGATGCCCACCGGCGGCCAGATGTCCGTGCGCACCGTCTGCCTGGGCTGGCACTGGTACCCGTACGGCTACGCGCGGACGGTCGTCGACGGCGACGGCGCCCCGGTCAAGTCCTTCCCGCCCGAGCTCGGCGCGCTCGCCCGCGGTGCCCTCGCCGCCGCCTACGGGCCGGGCGGCCTTGCCCGCGTGCCCGGCGCCGCCGGGTACGAGCCCGACATCGCCGTCGTCAACCACTACCCGCACGGCGCGAAGATGGGGCTGCACAAGGACAAGGAGGAGCGGATCGACGCTCCCGTGGTCTCCCTCTCGCTCGGCGACACCTGCGTCTTCCGGCTCGGCAACGCCGAGACCCGCACCCGCCCCTGGACCGACCTGGAGCTGCGCAGCGGCGACCTCTTCGTCTTCGGCGGCCCGGCCCGGTTCGCGTACCACGGCGTGGTGAGGACGCTGCCCGGCACCGCCGACCCGGCGCTCGGCCTGGTCGGGCGCCTGAACATCACCGTCCGGCAGTCCGGACTCGTCTGAGGCCGCCGCTGCCGGGCCGTTCCGGGCCCTTGCGCCGAATCCGGTGGCCGGTTCCGGCGGTCGGTTCCGGCGGTCGTTCCGGGCCGGAACCGACCGCGGATTCCGATCCGGACGGCGGGAATTCCCCGATCCGGAGGAGACTTCTCGGTAGACGTAGAACGCCGGGCGGCGCCGCACCGGAGATCCCGGGCAGGCGCCCGGCGGCCTGGAGAGGACACAGGACATGGGCACGCCCGTCGACCAGCTCGTCGACCTGCTCGATCTGGAACAGATCGAACTCAACATCTTCCGGGGACGCAGCCCGGAGGAGGCCCTGCAGCGGACCTTCGGCGGCCAGGTCGCCGGCCAGGCCCTGGTGGCCGCCGGCCGCACGGTCGACGGGGACCGGCCGGTCCACTCGCTGCACGCGTACTTCCTGCGTCCCGGCGTCCCCGGCGTGCCGATCGTCTACCAGGTCGACCGGATCCGCGACGGACGGTCCTTCACCACCCGCCGCGTGCTCGGCATCCAGCAGGGCCGGTCGATCTTCGCGCTGACCGCCGACTTCCACCGCCCCGAGCAGGGCGGCATCGAGCACCAGGACGCCATGCCGCAGGTCCCGGGCCCCGAGGAACTGCCCAGCGCCCTGGACGAGGTCGGCTCCAAGCTCGGCGAGATGCCGCCGTTCATCAGCCGTCGCCAGCCCTTCGACATCCGCTACGTCGACCGGCTCCGCTGGAACAAGGAGGACCTGGCCGGCGTGCAGCCGCGCAGCGGCGTCTGGCTGCGGACCAACGGCGAACTGCCCGACGACCCGCTGATCCACGTCTGCGCGCTCACCTACGCCAGCGACATGACGCTGCTCGACGCGGTCCGCGTCCCCGTCGAACCCCTGTGGGGCGAGCGGAACTTCGACATGGCCTCGCTCGACCACGCGATGTGGTTCCACCGGCCGTTCCGCGCCGACGACTGGCTGCTCTACCAGCAGGAGTCGCCGATCGCGCACGGCGCCCGGGGGCTCGCCCGCGGCGAGATCTACGACCGCAGCGGACGGCTCGTCGTCTCCGTCGTCCAGGAGGGACTCTTCCGGCCCCTCACCGCGCGCTGATTCGGCGGGCCGAGCGCGGGCATCCGGTGAGGTGTCAGCCCGTCCGCTCCGGCCGCCGCCCACTCACCCGCCCGCCCCGTCCCGTCCCCGTCAGCCCCGCTCGTCCGTTCGTCCCGCCCGTTCCGCTCGTCCCGTGACCGTTCGTCGGATGACCGCCCGGGCACCGCTCAGGAAGGACCGCCGATGACCGCCGCAGAGACCGCCGCGGAATCCTGGCAGCGCTGGACCGAGGCCCGCGCCGCCGCCGTCAGCGCCTTGCACGGGCCGCTCGCACTGACGGGTACGCACTGGCTCGGCCCGGACCCCGAGCAGATCCCCGGCCTGCCGGGGGAGTGGTGGGCCGCCGACGGGGCCGTCCGGTTCGACGCCAAGGCCGAGTACGGCATCCGGCTCGAATCGGCGGACCCGGCCGGCGCCCTGGACGGGGAAGTGTCGATGCGGCCCGACACCGACCCGGCCCCCGAGCGCGCCACCCTGGGCGCCCTGCGCCTCGTCCCCATCGAGCGCGAGGGCGAGCTCGCCCTGCGGGTCTTCGACCCGAACGCCCCGGCCCGCGCCGCCTTCGCGGGCATCGACACCTTCCCGTACGCGCCGGACTGGGCCGTGCCCGCCCACTTCACCCCGTTCGAGAGCGGCGAGCGGGCGCTCACCGTCCCCAACGCGGACGGCAGGGAACGGCCGCTCGCCGTCACCGGGCAGATCGCCTTCACCCTGTGCGGCGAGGAGTACGCCCTGACCGTCAGCCGCTCCGGCGGCCGGCTCAGCGGTGTCATCGCGGACGCCACCAGCGGCCACGAGACCTACCGGTTCCGGTTCGTCACCCTGCCCGCGCCGGACGTCGACGGCCGCACCGTGCTCGACCTCAACCGGGCCCACCTGCCACCGTGCGCCTTCGCCGACCACTTCATCTGCCCCTTCCCGCCGCCCGGCAACCGGCTGCCGGTCGCCGTCGAGGCGGGGGAGCGGCACGTGGTCACCGGCTGACCGGGGCTACCCCGCACGGGTTGCCGGGGTGCCGTCCGGGGTGCTGGGTGCCGTTCGGGGGGCTCACCAGCGCATCCGGACGTCCTCGGCCCAGCCGAACAGGTCGTGGACGGCGATCCGGCTGCCGTCCTCCGCCCGGACACCGCCCCGGTAGTGGCCGAAGCACTGGTCGGTGCGGTTGGCCAGCAGGCCCGCCTCGGTGCGGGTGCGGCGGTCGTGGAACGGGGTGAAGACCAGGTCCACCCGGTCGGAGTCCGGGGTGCGGACCGTCCACGGTGCGAGCGGGTCGGCGAGGTCGTACGACCAGGAGAGCTCCTCGCCGATCCGGGTGAGCCGGCCGTCCACGCAGAGTGCGTTCTCGGTGGTGCCGGTGCCGACCGTCCAGCGGCCGCCGAACTGCAGGCCCAGGGTCCGGCCGTCGGTCCGGCCGGAGGCGGCGCCCCAGTTCCAGTGCACCTTCCGCGGCCAGCGCCCCCGGCCGTGGTCCAGCACCGCCCAGGCGTCGTCCGCCTCCCCGAACGCGAGCGTCTCGTCGCCGATCCGCAGCGTGCCGCGGGCCGGGCGGGCGGTGTGCTTGGAGGTGTACTGGAAGCGCCGCTCGTCCCAGGGGACGACCACGCTCAGCGTCTCGTGGCCGTCCGGCAGCGCCGCGAACACGTCGACCTCCACCGGCCGGCCGTCCGGCGCCACGCAGCGGGCCCGCAGGCGGGTGCCGCCCGGTTCACCGAGGATCTCCACCCGGACCCGCCCACCGGTCGGCCGCTCCGGACCGACGACGACGTCCGTGCCGCTTTCGCCTAGTCCCTGGCTCCCCTTCGACCCTGCGATCGCTTCGGGGAGGGCGACGCCGCGGCCGAACGGCGCCAGGGAGGTGCGCTCCGTCTCCCAGGGGCGGGTGCTGCCGGCGGGGCCGTCCCAGCGCAGTACGTGGACGCTGTTCAGCGCCAGGAAGTCCAGGTCACTGACGGTCAGCGCCACCAGGTGCGTCGGCGCGGCCACGCACCAGTACTCCCAGCGCTTGGTACGGCCCCAGCCGTGCAGGTTCGCCCGGTGCAACGGGCGGCGCGACCAGCCGACGGCCGCCGGATCGAGCCGCCCGTCCGGCCGGCAGAGGTCGACGGGGGCGGTCAGTTCGCGATCGGAGGACGCCACGGCGGCCACCGTAACGGCAACCCCGGCGGGAAGGGAGGAAACGTCGTGGTCGAACATGGTTGACCATGTCGACCGATCAGCCGCAGGCCCCCGAAGCAGCCCCGCCCACCCCCGCTCGCACCACGGCCCCCGGGGCGGGCGCAGCGGCCCCGGGACGGCTGGGACGGATCGTCCGTGGCGCCCTCGCCGACATCGGGCCGCTGCGCGACATCCCCGACTACCGGCGGGTCTGGTTCGGCCAGACCGTGTCCTCGGTCGGCCAGCAGATGACCGCCGTGGCCGTCGCCGTCCAGGTCTGGGACCTCACCCGGTCCAGCTTCGCCACCGGCCTGGTCGGCCTCTTCTCGCTCGTCCCGCTGGTCACCTTCGGCCTCTGGGGCGGTGCCGTCGCCGACACCGTCGACCGCCGCCGCCTCGGCCTGATCGGCTCGGCCGGCCTCGCCGCCGTCTCCGTGCTGCTCGCCGGCCAGGCCCTGCTCGGCCTGCATGCCGTCGCCCTGCTGTACGCGGCGGTGGCCCTCCAGGCAGGGTTCTTCGCGCTCTCCTCGCCGGCGAGGTCGTCGATGATCCCGCGCCTGGTGCCCCGAGAGCAGTTGCCCGCCGCCAATGCCCTCAACACGGTGAGCATGAACCTCGGCATGACCGTCGGGCCGATGCTCGGCGGACTGCTCATCGGTGCGTTCGGGGCCCAGTCGGCGTACCTCTTCGACGCGGTCGCGTTCAGTGCGACGCTCTACGCGATGTGGCGGCTGCCGGCGATGAAGCCGCAGACCTCCGGTGCCGACGGCAGCGGACGGAAGGGGCGGGCGTCCGTCCTCGACGGGCTGCGCTTCCTCGCCACCCGGCCGAACCTGCGCACCAGTTTCCTCGCCGACCTCGCCGCCATGATCTTCGGCCTCCCGAGGGCGCTCTTCCCGGCCATCGCGGTCGGCTTCTACGGGGGCGGCGCCGGGACGGTCGGCCTGCTCGTCGCTGCGCCGGCCGTGGGCGCACTGGCGGGGGCGTTGTTCTCGGGGTGGATCGGGCGGGTGCACCGGCACGGCGCGGCCGTCCTCGCCGCCGTGGCCGCCTGGGGACTCGCCATCGCCGCCTTCGGGGTGGTCCGCGAGCTGTGGCTCGGGCTGGCGCTGCTGGCGGCGGCCGGCTGCGCCGACACCATCAGCATGATCTTCCGCAACACGATCATGCAGGTCGCGGCGCCGGACGACATGCGGGGCCGCCTCCAGGGCATCTTCATCGTGGTGGTCGCCGGCGGGCCCCGACTCGGCGACTTCGAATCCGGCACCGTCGCCGCCCTCACCTCCTCCGTCACGATCTCCGTCGTCACGGGCGGGCTGGCCTGTGTTGCCGCTGTCCTTCTCCTGGCCGCCCGCCGCCCCGCCTTCCTCCGCTACGACTCCCGCAACCCCACCCCCTGAGCCCCGCGGCGCCCCGCGCGCCGCGCCCGCCTGACCAGCCACGACACCACCCGGCCCCGCCACCCGAAACCTGGCAGCGAGCACCCCTCCACGTGCTGTATTGTTTTCCACGTCGCCGGGAGACCGGGGGCAAGGTCAAGAAGCCGAAGATCACCGACCAAGGTCGGAGAACTGAGGCGGTCGGACCACGGGACGTGGCGCAGCTTGGTAGCGCACTTGACTGGGGGTCAAGGGGTCGCAGGTTCAAATCCTGTCGTCCCGACAGTGGTCAGAGGGCCGGAGACATGAGTCTCCGGCCCTTTCGACATCCACGACTGACATCAGCGCCTTGCTCAGCGCTTCACGAGCACCCCCGCAGCGGCCGGACCGTCGTCGTCCCCGCGGTCCTCCGACCCGTCGTCGTCAACCACGCCGAGCGCGTCGTCCATTCGGTCCGCGGCCTCCCGCAGGGTCGACTGCATGACGTGCGCGTAGGTGTCCAGGGTCATGGTGATCGTGCTGTGCCCGAGCGTCTCCATGATGGTCCGCACGCCGACCCCTTCGGCGAGCATCAGCGAGGCACAGGTGTGTCGCAGGTCGTGCACTCTGATCCGCCGGATGCTGGCCGAGGTGCAGAGCGCGGCGAGGCTGCGGTTCAGGTTTCGCGGGTCGAGTGCCGTGCCGGTCAGCGTGGTGAACACAAGGCCGTCAGGCTGGATGTCGAGGGGCTGCCACTCCAGGCCCGCCTCCGCGCGCTCCTGGAGCTGGTCCTCCCGCCGCCGGCGCAGCTGCGCGACGCAGGACGCCGGCAGCGCGATGGTCCGCAGGGAACGTGCGGTCTTCGGGGTGCCGAACACCAGGGTGCCCTTCACTCGTTGGAGATTGCGGCGCACCCTGAGCTGCCGGGCGTTGAGGTCGATGTCCGCCCAGGTCAACGCGAGTACCTCGCCCCGACGGAGGCCCGTCGAGACGAGCAGCAGCCAGAGCGGGTAGAGCCGGTGATCTCGCGCGGCCCGCAGGAGGAGGCGGACCTCGGCGGCGTTGAGCGGCTGGACTTCCTTGTGTGGCACCGAGGGGCGTTCGACCAGCCGTGCCACGTTTCGGGCCAGCAGTTCCTCGCGTACGGCGTTTTGCAGCGATGACCGGAGCACGGCGTGGGCGTACTGGACCGTGCGCGCCGACGGTTGCCGCTTGCAGCACTTTCCCGCCGCGCAGCATTCACGCTTGTCAACGGCTCGATTGTGGTCGACCCGGCGCAGGCAGCAGAGGCAGCCATTGCGGAAGTCGGAAAGGAAACGGCGCACGTCGGCCGGCGTCAGCCTGTTGAGCGGCTTCCGACCGAGTGCGGGAACGATGTAGACCCGTGTGATGGGCTCGTAGCTCGACATGGTCGACGGCTTGTACCGCTCGGGTGCAACCGTCCCGAGCCAGTAGTCCAGGTACTTATCGAGCGGCATGCTGGACGTGATCGCCGGAATGCCCTGACGGGTCATCTCCTGCATCTCCGTCAGCTTGTTCGCGACCTCGGCCCGGGTCTTGCCATAGACCCACTTTCGGGCGCGGGTGCCGTCCGGCTTGTACACGTATGCAGCGGCGGCGTACCGCCCGTCCTTGCGTCGGGTGATAGTGCCTTCGCCGTTGGCGCGCCTGGCCACTAGTAGTTCTCCTCAACTCGCTTGCGCATGTAGGCGGTCACATCGGCCGTGTCGAAGCGCCGCAAGCGACCGATGGTGAAGCTCGGAAGTTCCCTGGAGCGCAGAAGGTCGTAGACCTTGCTGCGGCTGAGTCGGAGGGCAGCCATGACCTCTTTCACGGTCATGGCCTCGGGTACGGCGGACGTCATGGAGCGGTCCTCCTGAAGCGGTCGCCCGGGCGGTATTCCTCTGAGGTCCGCTACTGCCGCTACTGCCGCTACCGTGCAGGTCATGGGCATGATCGAAGTAGCGGATTGGGTAGCGGTAGCGGATTGGTGCCGCTCCCGCCGGGGCGGCGGGAGCGGCAGGGGGTGGTCAGCGCGGGGAGGCGCCAGCCCTGGTGGTCTCGGGGGTGGGTAGCGGATTGGAATCCGCTACCCCCGGCGTATCCGCTACCGGAAACAGGGCTCTGACCTGCGCGGTAGCGGCGGTAGCGGCAGTAGCGGATTCCTGGGAAGGAGGCGGGCAGTACCGGAGCCAGGCGTCGGCGAGGTCGCTGGCGTAGTAGCCCTTGGCGCTGCTCTTGGAGCCGGTCTTGATGTTGCGGGGCTTGATGGGGTCGTTGTCGGCGGTGACGTAGTCGCCGAGCATGCGGGCGAGGGCGCGGGCGGTGATGGGCTTGCCGTCGAGGTCGGCCCAGGGGGCGTCGTCCAGCTCGGCGAGCTTGCCCAGCAGGTCGGCGCTGAGCATGCGGTCGGCGCCGTTGAAGATGTCCCGCAGGTCGGTGAGCAGGCGGATGCCGACGCTGCCTTTGTCGTTGGCCCTGGCGGCGGTGACGAGCTGGACGCAGGCGGCGCGGGCGCGCTCGGGCCAGTGCCCGCCCGCGGCTTCTGCGATGGCGAGCAGGGGTTCCCACACGTCGGCGGGGCGGTCGTTGATGCCGTCGGGGAATTCGGGGGTGGCGTCCTGGAGCTGCTCGCGGAGGGTGTCGGCCCAGGCGGCGAGGCGCTTTCGCAGGGCGTGGCCCTCGGGCGCGTTGGTGCTCTCGCGGAACGGTTCGACCTTCTCGTTGGGGGCGCGGCGGCGCATCCGGATGATGATGGAGCGGCTCATGATGGTGTCCGGGAGGTCGCCGAGACCGCCCATGGCGAGGGCGGCGTAGACGGGGAAGCGCTGGACGGTCTGGGTGCCGCCGTCGCCGACGCAACGCAGGACGACGCCGGAGCGGCGGTGGCCGGAGTTGATGAGTCCGCGCAGGTCCTCGTTGCCGGCGGCCTTGGGGCCGAAGGTGGTGTCGACCTCGTCGAACAGCACGGTCGGGCGGGCCTCTGGGTCCGAGACGGATCGGAACAGCGCGGCCGGGCTCACGTCGGTGGTGAGGATCGGCCGCGGGGTGAGGGTCTCGATGATCTCCAGGGCGCGGGTCTTGCCGGACCCGGGCTCCGGAGACAGGAAAGCGATCCGGGGCGTGGACGGGAAGCAGTCGAGGAGGTGGGTGTGGGCGTCCCACAGCACCACGGCGACGTAGGCGGCCTCGCTGGGGAAGACGTTGAAGCGTCGGTGGTGGGCCTCGACCGCGTCGAGGAGGGCGGCGCCGTCCTCGACCTCGGCCGCGCCGGGGCCGGGATTGCTCTTAAGGGGAGGGCGGGCGGGGGTGGTGGTCATGCGGCCTCTCCTCGCGGATTGTTGGCGATGGACCAGTTCAGGGCGTTGGTGATGGTCGCGGTGACGTCCCGGGCGGGAAGGCCGCACGCCTCGCCCGCTCCCTTAAGAGCGTCTTCGACCTCGGCCCGAGTGAGGCGGCCGTCGGCGACGAACCGGCCCAGTGCCCGGGCGGCCCGGGTGAGGGTCCAGTTCCTGGCGCCCTCGCCGGCGGCGGCCACGTTCGCGGTCTCGTTGAGCAGGGCAGCCGCCACGTACCCGTGGCCGCTTCCGCGGCCGGCCGACGGATTGACGGGCCGCCAGAGCGGGCGGGGCGGGGGCGGGGTGAGCAGGGCGGCGAGCCAGGTGGGCAGCGGGGCGGGCTCGGCGTCGTGTTCGACGGTGTAGGGCCGGCCCTCGACCAGGGAGCCGGGAGCGACGACGTAGCCGCCGGCGGCGCGGGTGTCGACCTTCCAGCCGAGGCCGTTGCCCTGCTCGCCCCGGGTGTTGCGCAGAACCAGGCCGGGCGGGGCGGTGAAGTACAGGTGGGTACCGCCGGAGCAGGTCCGGACGGTGCGGGTGTCGGCCGGGTAGGGCTGGTGGTGCTGCTCGCACAGCGCGGCGAGCACGTCGGCGCCGTCGGTGACGCCGAGTTCGGCCCACCGCGGGGGTGGGGTGTCGCCGGGGTGCTTGGGGACGTCGAGGTCGACCACCACCAGCCGCGCGGGGCCGGTGGCGAGGCCGACGTTGTACGGGCCGTGCTCCCACGCCCGCCGGATGGCGTCGGGGTCGACGGTGGCACGCTGTTCCCAGCTGGCGTGGCCGGCGGTGCAGGGGCCGGTGCGGGGGCAGCGGGTGGCGTGGTGGAGAGCGGGGCGCTTGTCGTCGGGGCGGAGGGGGAAGACGGGCCAGCCGCGTTGGGCGGATGCGAGCGCTGCGGCGAGCAGGTCGGGTCGTGCGGTCACCTGTGGTCCTTCCAGACGCCGCCGGCAACCCCCGTGCAGGGAGTGGCCGGCGGCTGGTGGTGTCAGAGGTCGAAGAGGGTGTCCGGCTCGACGGCCGGTGCGGTCGTGCGCTGGTGGCGGCGGGCGAGGGTGCGGGCGCCGTCGTGGCAGGTCGGGCACCAGGCGGCGAGGGCGTGCTTGGGCAGCGCGGCGGCCCTGTGCGCGGGCAGCAAAAGGTGCGCGGGGTCGACGGGGGCGACGATGAGGCGGACGGTCCCGCCGCCGTGGTGTTGCTGGTAGCCGCCGTGTTCGCGCGGGCAGCGTCCGCCATCTTTGGCATGGTTCTTTCCGCAGGCGCCGCGGCACTGGCAGCAGCCGGAGGCCGCGGCGAGCACCGCGAGCCACAGGCCGCTGGTCTCGCCGAGGGGCGGTGTGCGGTTGGTCATGTCATGCACCACCCGGAGTCGCAGAGACCGTCGTCGGTGTCGAGGTCGAAGAGGGTGTCGACGCCGTCGGGGATGGCTTCGCGCAGGGGCCGGCCGAAGCGGGTGAGGTAGACGTGGTCCTTGCCAAGCCGCTCGCGGCGGCGGTTAAGGAGGTCTTCGAGCTGGCCGGCCTTCTCGAACTGCTCGGGTTCGGAGCGGCGCATCTCGTGCCAGCTCTCGGGGGTACGGAAGGGACAGAACCAGCAGGAGGACTTCGGCGGCACGGGCAGACCGGCGGAGCGGATGATGCGCCGGCAGTCGCTGCGGCGCAGGCCGAGGGTCAGCAGCGGGTAGTCGATGCGCTCGTGCGGCTCGCAGCGACGGTTGTTGGCCCGGTCGATCTCGTCCACGCTGATGCCAACCCCGACGGTGGCCGGCATCGCGGAAGTAGCCCCACGTCGCTTGAGTTCCCGCCCGATCAGCTTGATCTTGTAGTGGAGGGTGCAGGACCGTCGGCCCGGGGCCCCGTTCGCCATCCGCACCGGGATGCCGAGGGAACGGGAGTCCTCGCGGGTCAACTCCCCGTAGAGGGTGCGGGTCTCCTTCGTACGGACCATCACCCGGTGCAGGCTGGTCAGCTCGATGCCGTGCGCGGCGGCGAACGGCCGGGCGAAGCGGTCGAGGTAGGTGAGGGTGGCGGGGTTTTCGGAGTCGTCGCCGACGTTCGCGAACAGGAACGTGCGATAGTCCAGTGCCCCCTGGGCGGCGAGGACCAGGGCGGCCATGGACTGCACGCCACCGCCGAACGAGAACGCGGTGAGCTGCTCGGCGGTGGTGGTCATCGGGCGCCGCCGTTCAGCTCGTTGACCAGGTGCGCGTGGTCGTTCGCCCATCCGGTCAGGGCCTTGACCGCCTGCTTGGCCTGCCTGGTCATCTCCAGGCCCGGCGTGGCGACGGTCGGGGCGTGCAGGATGTGCGCGGGCACCGGGATGAGCAGGGTGGCGGTGACCAGGAGGGCGGTGCGGCCGGCGGGCTCGGGCTCGGTGAGCGCGGTGAAGCCGTGGTCGGTCGCCCAGGGGTCGGCCTGCCAGTCGGCGACCATGCGCGCGGGCCAGGTGGCGAGGGTGCGGTGCCGCAGGGGCACGCTGACGCGCAGAGCGACGTCGTGGCCGTCCTCGCCGGCGGAGACGACGGTGAGGGAGTGGAGGTCAGGGCGGATACGGACGTAGCCGGGCGCCATGACCGGGCTGGTGGCGATCTGCCACGTGGAGAACGCGAACTCGGCGGCGGTGAGCGGGGCGCCGTCGTCGTGGAGGAGGCCGGCGTTGCGGTCGAGGTAGGCGCCGTACCGGGAGTGGCCGTCGGAGGCGCGATCGCGGTCGTAGGTGTCGTCGGCGATGGCGAGCGTGCGGATGGTGAATTCGGGCATGCTGGTGTCCTGGTTCGTCTCGTACGGACTGGGTTGGGCCCCGCAGCAGCCGTCCCATCTGCCAGGATTCGGCGGCTGCTGCGGGGCTTTCGTGCTGCTTGGACCGAGACCGGTCCTAGAACGGGGGCTCGTCGCCGGAGCGCGGCCCGCCCACGCCGGCCGGGGCCGGCCCGGCGCTGGCCCACGGGTCACTGGCCGGGCCGGGGCCGGCATTGGTGCGCTGGGTCTTGGTGACCTTGGCAATGGCGAACTTGATGCTCGGGCCGATGTCGTCGAGGTCGAGGCCGAGCATGGAGCGGTTCTCGCCCTCGGGGGTCTGCCAGTTGTGCTGAACGAGCCGGCCGACGGCGACCACGCGCATGCCCTTGGTCAGGGAGTCAGCGGCGTGCTCGGCGATCTCCCGCCAGGCGGTGGCCCGCAGGAACAGCGCGGTGCCGTCGCGCCACTGGCCGGTGGTCTTGTCGTAGGTGCGCGGGGTGGAGGCGATGGTGAAGCGGGCCATCGCCACGCCGGCGGGAGTGAAGCGCAGTTCGGGGTCGTCGGTCAGGTTGCCGACGACGGTGATCGAGGTCTCTCCCACGGACAAGGCATGCCTCCAAGGGCAGTTGAAGGGGGCGGTGGTGTCGGTGGTTCTGGTTAGAGTCCGGTCATGGCGACGCATGACCTTGAACTGGTGCCCGGACTGATCACGACCCGCAAGGCGTTGGCCGCCGTGTATGGCGGCGGCACGGCCAAGGGGATCGAGGTCTCTGACAAGACCGGGATGGTGTTTGTGTTCTCCGACCCGGCGGCCAAGAAGAAGTTCGGCTACGCCTTCGACGGGCAGGTCGAGGACGACGAGAAGGGTGTTCTGTACCTGTACACGGGGCAGGGCGACGACGATCAGACCCTCACGGACCGCAACAAGTCGCTGTGGCAGCACGCCCAGGACGGCCGGATAGTCCACCTGTTCGTGGCCGCCGGCACGGTCGGCAAGAAGCCGGACGGCACCCGCAGCGACGCCAAGAAGCAGCGATATGTCGGGCAGATGATCGTGGACCCGGACGAGAACTTCGTGTGGCTACGCGCCAAGAACACCAAGGACGTGGAGCGGGAGGTCATCGTCTTCCGCCTCCGGCCCGACGCGGTAGCGCCGCACGCGCCCGTGTTCACGCCGTCCGACGCGATGCTCGTCCCGTCGGAGACCAAGGTCGTCGTGATGGACGTCGAGCCGGCGGAGGATAACGCGACACCGCCGGCGGGGCCGTCGTCCACGCAGGTGGAGATGGAGAACCATGCGACCGACGAGACCGTCGCGAACATCCCCGGCGGTCAGCGGACCGTCAAGCGCCGCGAAGGGCAGCTCACCACGGCCTACAAGTCGTTCCTCCAGGCCGAGGGGCACACGGTGAAGTCGTTTCTGATGACCGTGGCCGGCGTTGTCGGCCCGCTGAAGGCGGACATGTACGACGTGACGGACAACGTGCTCTATGAGGCCAAGGGCAGCGTCCGTCGCAGTGACGTTCGGATGGCGATTGGCCAGCTCCTCGACTACGAGCGTCACGTGCAGGCACCGCCGGGGCTGCGGCTTGCTGTGCTGTTGCCGGGCGACCCGGGCGCGGACCTTCGGGACCTGTTGGCCAAGCTGAAGATCGCTCTGGTATTCCGCACGAAGGACGGCTTCGAGGGCTTCCCGCTCGCCAGCTGAGGGGAGTGGTGCGGGGCGGGTCAGTGCACGTCGGGGTCCTGGGCGAACTCGCAGGCGTTGTCGCAGTTGTAGTAGCCGCAGCCGCCGCACTCGGGGCAGCGGTCGTGGTCGATGGTCACGATGGTGCCGGTCTCGTCGTCCCAGATCTCGTGCTCGCAGCCGGTGCCGCTGCCGTGGCAGCCCTCGCACAGCTCGGTGTGCGAGGGCTGCGGGTTGGTGGCGTCTTCGGTGGCCCAGCATGCCTCGTCGGCGAGGTCGAGGGCGATCTCCGCTGCCTTCTCCTCCTCGCGGCTCGGCCATTCCGGCTCGTAGTCGAAGTCGTGCTCGGACGGGTCGTAGTCCTCGTACATGGAGCGGCCCTTTCAGCGATTGCGGTTGGAGACGTTGACGGAGAGATTCACCGCCCCGGCCCGGCCGCCCCCGCCGCCGGTGTTCTTCAGCAGCCAGACCAGGGCGAGGACGGCGGCGAGCAGGCCGATGCCGGTGGTCGCGGCGGCGATGGCCTGGAAGAGGAAGGCGAGGCCGACGCCGGCGGCCCCGGCGCCAATCCCGCCGGCGAGCAGGCGGGCGGGCCACGGGTCGCGGCCCGGTTCGGCGGGCAGGTACGCGGCCGCGGGGTGGGCGGGCAGCGCGGCGTGCTGCTGGACGGGGACGAGGGTGGCCGCGGTGGGCTGGTGGAGGGCGAGGGGCGCGGCCTGGGGCGGTGCGGCGTAGTAGGGGGTGCCGTCCGGGGCGTGGAGCACCGGGGCGACGGGCTGCGCGTAGGGGTAGCTGTGGTCCACGGTGTCTCTCCTGTCGGCGAGTTGGTGCGAGACGCGGGTCAGTGGAGGGTGGAGAGCATGTGGACTGCGGCGTCGAGGGCCTGGTTGACGGGGTCGGCGAGGCCGGTTCCGGCGACGGTGAAGCCGGACAGCCACACGGCGAGGGCGGAGCCGGCGCTGACGCGCTGGGTGCGGATGAGGATCACGGTGATGACGCCGAACAGGACGGCGGTGGAGATCGTGACGAGCACGGCAGTGGGTCCTTCCGGGGACGGCAGAGGGGTGTTAGAGGTGCTGTCAGGTGGGGTGACAGAGGGGTGACAGTCGCCGACTGTCACCCCTCGCGCGCACGCGTTACCTGGGGAAATGGGCCGTGGGTGACAGTCGCTGACTGTCGCCTGTCACCTACGCGGCGGCGTGGTCCTGCGGGACGATCTCGTACCGTCCGGCGCGGTCGGTCTCGCGGAGCCGGCCGAGCAGGACCATGTCGGCGACCTGTCCGGAGACCCACTGCCGGGAGCGGTTGAAGCGGTCGCAGTGCTCCATGAAGTCGGCCGGGCCGACGTCGGTGCGGCCCTCGGACTCGAACTCGGCGAGGATCTCGGTCATCGCCTGGCGGGCCTCGTGCTGGTTCAGCTTGCGGGCGGGCGGCCCCTGCGGCGGGGCACCGAGCCGGACAATCGTCTGCACGGGCGGGAGTTCGGCCTGCGGGTCGATCCACCCGACGTCGTCGCCGTCCTCGTCGTCCTGGTCGGGGTCGAGGTAGAGCGGCTGCTCGTCCTCGTCGTCCCACTCGTCTGGGCCGTCCTGGTGGCCGGGCTGGTCGGGGATCGGGTAGCGGGTGCGCTGGAGGAAGGCGCCGCCGATCGCGCGGGCGGCGGCGTTGCCGGTGACGGGGTCGCACACGGCCCGCACGTCGGCGAACTCGGTGACGGCCCAGGCGGTGTAGTCGGCCGGGGTGAGGAAGGCGCGGCCCGGGGTGGCCCAGAAGGTCTCAGGGACGCCGTTGGCGACCAGGTAGGAGTAGCCGGGCTTCTTGTCCTTCCAGGCGTGCGGTGCGGCGCCGGCGTCCAGGGCTTCGTCCGGGAGGGCGAAGCCGGCGTCGCGCTCATCGCGCAGGCCGAACACCCAGGACGAGCCGAGGGAGGCGCGGGTGTCGGTGGACATCTGCGACCCCGAGGCCCGCTGAAGGGACACGACCAGCGACAGGCCGGCCGACCGGGCCTCCTGGGCGATGCCGGTGAAGACGTCGTCGTCGGTCTCGCGGATGGTCTTGGCGGCCTCCTCGAACCAGGCGATCAGGTAGGGCATGCCCGGGGAGCCGTCCGCCTGGACCTCGGCGCACGCGGGTTCCCACTGCTTGTAGCCGTACTTGGCGAGCCAGGAGGTCCGGGCGGGGATGACCGCCTTCAGGGCTTCGACCATGGCCTTGGTGGAGGTCATGTCGAGGGCAGCCCAGTCGATCGCCGGGAGGAGCGGGCCGAGGGTCTGCTCGGCCTTGGCCGGGTCGGACGCCCACACGATCACGTCGCGGCGGGTGATGACCTCGGACAGGGCGGTGATGCAGCCCTCGGACTTGCCCGACCCGGTCATCCCCATGCCGAGCAGGTGCATCGCGTTGCGGCCCTCTTCGGGGTCGCCGGGGAAGAACAGCACCATCGGGGTGCCGTCCTCGTAGATCCCGACGACGACCGGGTCGGCGATCGAGCCGCCCGGGTGGGACGGTCCGGGGTGCGGGGCCCCGGCCTTGAGCAGGTCGTTCGGCACGACCGTGAGGGTGGCGCGGGAGGAGTCGTCGGCGTCCGGGGTCATCCGCACGGCGTTCTTGGCGACCTTGAACGCCCCGGCGAGCCGCGGCAGCGCCTTCGCCACGTCGTCCGGCGTCAGCTCACCGGGCGGGAGCTGGAGATCGAACGTCGCCTTGTTCGGGGCGACGCTCCCGCCGGTCACCATGGTCTTCGCGAGTCCGACCTTCTCCAGCAGGCCCTTGTCGGCGGAGCCCGCGCCACCTTCGGGGTTGACCCGCAGGAGCTGCCGGACGTTCCACGTCGCCGCGAGCGCCGAGCCTCCTATGAAGTAGAGGCTGCCGAGCGGGCCGGCGGCGGGGCCGGCGAGGGCCGCCGCCGTGAACCAGCCGGTTCCGGCGGCGACCGTGATCGCCGAGTGCAGCCGGCGCTGCTGGGTGGTGGGCTTGCCCGCCCACCACGTCGCCGCGGTCAGCCCGACCGAGGCGAGGGTGAGGCCGGCGGAGGCGGCGGCGGAGCCGCCCCACGCCAGGTGGGCCGGGAGGGAGAGGATGCCGACACCGCCGGCGAGCAGCCACGGCGGCAGGTAGGGCTTGGCGCGGTGGAGCAGGTACTCGCCCACCCCGCCGCTGTGTGCGTTGGGGTCGAGCTGCAGCGGCTGGGCCGCCGCGTGGTTGGTGCCGGACACGGGGAATCCACTCCCTTCCGGGGAATCGTGGCTGGTCAGCCGTTGAAGTCGAACGAGCGGCGCGGGGCCCGCGGGCGGCCGGTGCGGGACAGCTCGGGGTCGTACTCGCGCTGGAACGCGGCGTAGGTGCGGGCGGCGTTCGCCGCGGCGTCCTTCGCGTCGTCGGCGGCCTTCTTCAGGTGCCGGGCGACCCGGCGGGCGCGGAACTGCGAGCCGAACGGCCGCCCGTCCGCGTCCGGGACCTCCTTCAGCACCGCCTGCAGCACCTCCGCGGCCATCGCCAGCTCGAACGAGAGCTGGAGGAACGCCGATCGGCCCTGCTCGCAGTAGTTGCGGATGTCGGCGTTGGTGAAGAACTCCGGGTCCGCCAGCGGCGAGTGCGTACGACCACCCGCACCCTGCCCGCCGCCCTGGGCACCGCGCTGCTGGCCGCCGATGCCGCCCGCCATGCCGCCGCCGGCCGGGCCGGAACCGCCGCCGGGGCGGTAGTTGAAGTGGAACTGCGGGCCGCTGCGGTTGGTCGTCCGGTTCGTCGTCCGACCCTGTCCCGGCTGCTGCCGCTGGCCCCCACCGCCGGCGCTGCCGGTGTTGTTGCCGCGCTGCGGGGGCGGGAAGAAGTTCTTGTCCATGCGGATCTCTCCTACCTGCGGTTTCAGGGCTGGATGGGCTTGCTGGTGAGAGCGCGGCGCGTACGCCACCAGGCGGCCTGGGCCGCGCCGGTGCCGAGCAGCCAGAGCGTGAACAGCGGCCAGTTCACGGGGCCGAACAGGCACGCCGCCCCGACCCACGCGAGAGCGGCGGAGGCAGCGAGCACGTGGGTGCGCAGGCCCCGGGCGCGACGGCGCACCGCCGACCGCGGGTGCCAGCGCTTCGCGGTGAACCAGCCGGCCGGGACGAGCAGGGCCGGGGCGGCGAACGCGATTCCGGCGGCCGGAGCGGTCGCCGCCAGCACGCCCGTGGTGAGGAAGATGCCACCCCCGGCCCAGGACGGCGCCCAGGCGGCACGGTGACGCCACAGCGCCCCGCCCACCGCGAGCGCCAACCTGCCGGCCGGGGATGGACGGTGGGGGACGACTACGACGACGGGCTGTGTGCCGCGGCCGAGGTTGATGACGTGCGCGGATGCCTGCCGGCGTCCGCGCTGACGGGGTATCTGAACCTTGGTGGTGCGGACGCGCCGACCCATGGCGGGCCTCCGTTCCGGGTCAGAGCCGGTTGGGCTCCAGCGAGAAGAACAGGACGTCGGCCCGCTCCATGGCGGGGTTCTGCTCGGTGATCCAGGCGCGGATCTGCTTGTAGGCGGCGTCCCGGGTCGCACCGGCCCGCGCGGTGTAGATGCCGCCGCCGGTGAAGGTCTGGAAGCCGTTGTGGATCGGGATCTGGAGGGTGAGCAGCCACGCGAAGTCGGTGGCCTCGGCAGTGTCGGTCACGGGGTTCTCCCTGGTCAGCGCGCGTGGTGGATGACCGCGCCGAGGTACTCGGGGCGGCTGGTGGAGCCGAGGTAGTGGCCGTCGGTGGCGAAGACGTGCCACCACTCGACGGAGCCGGACTCGTTGGTGGTGTGGGCGCAGGTGAAGCCGTGGAACGGGAAGACGTCCAGGACGCGGGTCTGCTCGAACTCCGGCTCCACGGCCGGGAAGGACTTGATGCTCATGGCGGGGCCTCCTCGGCCTCAGGCGGCGGCAGGTACGGGCTGGTCGTGCTGGGAGTCGAGGCGCTTGTAGACCTTGGCGACGAACGACGGGGAGCGGGTCGCCCGGCGGGCGGCCTCACGCTGGCCCACCTGGTGCCGCCAGCACTTCTCGATCACCGCCGCGGCGTCCGCCTCCGACAGCCGGACCGCGCCGGCGTCCGGCTCGTCGTCCTCGGAGTCGTCCGCGCCGGCGGCCTGCTCGGTGTCGCCCTCGGTGAGTAGAGGGGTGTTCACCGCGTCCGCGTCGGTGTTCACCGAGTCGGTCGGTGCGGTCCCGACGGGCTCAGCGGGCGCTTCCGGCGCCGGCTCGGCCGGGGCTGCGGGTGCGGGAGTGTGCAGGGAGGTGGCCGGGGTGAGCACGGGGTGAACGGTCGCGCTGTTCACCGTGCCGCCCGAGACCGCCGGCACGATGGCCGGGGCGGCCGATCCCGGCGTCACCGGGGCCACCGCGGGCATGGTCGGCGCAGGGGTGGGCACCGGAGTAAGCACCGGCTCCGGGACGGTGTACAGCGGGCCGAAGCCGTCGTCGAACGGGGGTGGGGTGGCCTCTTCAGCCGCGCGGCGGGCGAGATGGGCGAGCGAGCGGCGGTAGGCCGGTCCGGCCTCCGCGACCAGCAGCAGAAGTAGCGGCGGAATCAGGTGGACTACCACGCCGACCACGTCTTTCGTCAGCGCGGCGGCCCCGATGTTCAGCCACACCGTTGCCAGGCCGGTCACCCAGCGGAACACCCGCGGCCAGGCGCCTCCGGCCACCCCGTAGCGGGACAGGGTGCTGTCGGACTGGAGGGAGAGGACGAAGCAGCCGTCAGTGGCGACCGCCATCACCGGGCCGGTGCCCCAGCCCGGCGAGTGGGCGTCGATGAACGGTGCGGCGGTGGACATGCTCACCGCGGTCACCGCCCCGGTCAGCACCCACGTGAACCCGGTGATCACCCGGCTCGTCCGGCGGATCTCGGCCGGGGTGGGCACCTCGGTGAACACCCGGTGAGCACCCTCACCGGGACGGTGGGCGCTCACCCCGCACCCCCGGCGCTCACCCCGGCCACCACGCCGTGGTGCGGAGCCTGCTTCGCGTCGGACAGCGACTTCTTCAGCGCTCGGCGCTCACCGGCGGTCAGGCTGCCGAAGACGCCGTGCGGCTCGACGCGGACCATCGCCAGCGTCAGGCACAGGTCCTTGACCGGGCAGCCGGCGCACACCGCCTTTGCGCGGCGGGTCGCGAAGTCGACCGCGTCCGGGTCGGCCTCGGTGTCGTCGGGGTCGACCTCGGCGAAGAACAGGTCCGGGTCGACGCCCTTGCACGCCGCGCCGGGCAGGTTGCCGGCCGAGGACGGGATAACCTCCACGGCCACCGAGCCGGTCGGACGGGCGGTCAGGTGCGGTCGGGCGGTGCCGCGCAGTCCGCGGCGCACGATCCTGGCCATTACGCCGCCGCCTTCCAGGCCAGAGCCCGGCGCCGCTCGGCGGTGCGCAGCAGCGCCTTGGCGTAGCGGGCAGGCTCGGGAGCGAGTTCACGCAGAACCTCCCGGGCCACCGCGAGCCGCACCACCGTGTCGGCGGGCGACTCGTCCGTCGTGCCGGCGAACAGCTCCACGTCGATACCGAGGGCCAACTCGGCGAATTCGGAGGCCGTAGCGGCCTCCTGGCCTGCGACAATCAGTTTCATGGGTCGTGTTCCTTCACTCGGGACGGCCCTGAGCGGTCCCGGTGTTCCCGCACCGGGACCGCAGCCGTGATGGGGCCGGACGATCGACGAGCGTCCGCGCGGACCCGACGTACCGCCGCTGAAGCGGTGCACGCCGGGAACCGTGAGCGCTGGTCGATGCCTCACTGGCCAACGGCACAGCGAGGCGACATATGTGACTCGCGGATGATCAGGTCCATCGGGACCACCTCCTTCTGTTCGAGTGACAAGGGATTCGCACTGCAAGGGGGGCCACGCCCCCACTCTCCGGCCGTTGCTCGCGGTCACCGGGCCACCTCGCCAGTCAGGGCCGAAGCCCCTGTCCTCTGGCCTTTGCGGAGATTGCAGCGTCCTCCGCCTCAGCTCATAGCCGCCGCCCCGAGGGGCGGTGCCATCGCCCTGAACTGCGCGTTTGCGCCGTTCAGGGCAGCCCAAAGAAGGGCCGTCAGTTCATCCGCCTCGGCATGCGAGACATGTTGAACATGTCTCTTACGATGCCCAGAAGGAGACGCTCCGTCAAGTCCTTCGTTTCGGTCCGGCCGGAGGAGTTCCGGCCGCATCAGTAGATTCGACCTTCCGGCCCTGTCGAGATACGGCGCACCTGGACGGCTGCGGCTCGACTTCGCTACGGTCAAGTCGTCCCGGATCGTCCAAGCGCCGCAACTTCGTCCATGGGAGGGCGAGATGGCCAACGAGAGGCTGCGAGGGGCGATCCTCGCGAGCAAGTTGACGGTTGATGAGATCGCGACCCGGCTAGGCGTCAGCTCGCGGACTGTTGAGCGATGGGTCGAGGCCAAGGACGAGCGTCGGCCGTATCGGCGCTTTCAGTACGCGTTGGCGAATCTCCTGCAGCGCGACCTGTCGGACCTCTGGCCGGACGAGCAGACCAGCAACGCGACTGCCGAGGCAGGTCGGGCGGAGCTAGTGAAGCTGTACCCGCACCGCGCAGTCGTGCCAAAGGAGGTCTGGACTTCCCTCTATGCCAAGGCCACGCGGAACTTCGACCTGGTGGCCTACGCAGGCTTCTGGCTCTCGGAAGATCCGCTGTTCTTCAGACTCGTCCGCGAGAAGGCGCATGCGGGCGTGCCTGTGCGACTCATGCTGGGCGATCCCGACTGCGCCGGCGTGGCCCAGCGAGGCGAGGACGAGGGGATTGGGCCTGCGATGGCGGGCAAGATTCGCAACGCGTTGTCCAACTACGCGCCGCTGTTCGGGGTCCCGGGGGTGGAGTTCCGGCTCCACTCGACCACGCTCTACAACTCGCTTTACCGTTCCGACGACGATCTGCTCGTGAACGGGCATGTCTACGGCGTCGGCGCCTACCTGGCCCCGGTGCTGCACTTCTCCCAGGTGCCCGGTGGTGAGCTGTTCAGCACGTACGCGGCGAGTATCGAGCGGATCTGGGATTCTTCTCGGACCATCACCTCGCACCAACTCGAAAGTGAGGCTGCCGCGTGAGCCGCGTCGACTACTTCCATGATCCGGATGCCCCGCCGGCGAACTCCGTCGTGCCCTCGGTCACCGCAGTGGTCACGGACGCTGAGGGGCGGCTGTTGCTGATCCACAAGACGGACAACGACCTGTGGGCACTCCCGGGCGGCGGGCATGACATCGGCGAATCCGTGGCCGACACGGTGGTGCGAGAGGTGCGGGAAGAGACCGGGATTGACGTTGAGGTCGCTGCGGTCGTCGGCCTGTATACCGACCCTAGACACGTGATGGCCTACGACGACGGGGAGGTGCGGCAGCAGTTCTCCATCTGCTTCAAGGCTCGGCCAGTCGGCGGAGCCCTGCGGACGAGTTCCGAGTCGAAGGAGGTCCGCTGGGTGGATCCAGCGGACCTCGACAGCCTGGACATTCACCCATCCATGCGACTGCGGATCAAGCACGGCTTGGAGCCGGCGAGGACTCAGCCGTACATCGGCTAAGGCGTGTCCGTAAGGTCTGGGAGCCATAGTTTGAGGCAGGCGATGGTGACCATGGCTTGGTAGTGGCGGACTCGTTTGTCGTAGCGGGTGGCGAGGGCCTTGCGAGCCCGCTCGAAGGCCCCACGGCAGCACCGAAAGTCGATGGACACCCCCGCTACCGTGGAGCGCATGGGTTGGTCGCTGGGATACCTGAAACCGCGTGAACCGGAGCTTCTGGGAGGGCTGTTCATGTCAGCCGGCCGGGCGCTGCACCTGGCCAACTCGTTCGAATCGAAGTGCAAGTATCTTCTGCGAATCGGCAACCTGGTGGAGGCGTTCGAGGCCGATCCGGTGCTCGCCCTCCAGGACGCGATCACGACGCTCCCGGCAGACAAGATGCTCGGTCCGACACTTCGCGATCTGGGTAACCGCCTGTCGCACGCGAGGTCGTGGGACATCGACGTCCTCGACAAAGCCCGCGAAGCCCGGAACTTCATCGCCCACGAAGGCGCCAATGTGGGCGACATCTGCTACGCGGACGCACGTCGCATCCTGGCTCAGGTGTCCCGCCTGCGGGACGCTGTAACCGACCTAGCCCAAGGAGACAACATCGTCTCGCTATGGGTCTTCGGGACCGACGAGCCCCGCGAGCCGGCGCCCACGCACCTGATCGACGCTTACCCGGAGATGGTCGACAAGTGGGTGTTCGGGCATTTTGGCGAGTTGCTGGACGCGGGTGAACTGCCTGAGCAGGGAGCAACTTCGTGGGCGGAGCAGGGGAGTGCCGCCCCCGACGGTCAAGCGTGACCGCCCGCCAGGGCGCCGGCATCACAGGGCGCACGCGGGCCGGGTGACTTCCGCACGTCCGGGTGAGCCCGCCGGACGGCGCCGCGGCAAGTCGCCGCTGAACACCGACGCGGTGATGTCGGGCCCGCTCTCGGCATCGTCGCGCCGCATCGGGTCGCCCCCAGGGGGCCCGCATCCTGAGCAGCAGCGCAGCGCCCGCACCGCTACTGATAATCGTTTGCATCACCAGGTGTGGCCCGGAAGGCTGTCGTGCGACGAATCCCCGCGCTGAGAGGTGCTCCGTGACTATCCCCGTCAACCAGATAGACCCCGAGCTGGTCTCCGTCGCCCTCACCGGCTTCCACAGGGCGCTGATCCGGCTCCGCGCTGACGTAGCCGCAGCACCCGAGGGCGACGACGGGCTGACCGCCCTCACCTCCGCGACCGAGTGCCTGTACTGGGCGTGCGCAATCGAGGAGACGGCACGCAAGTCCGACCCGACGTTCACGGTGCACGCCGACTCGTACGGCCAGGCGCTCGTACACGGTGCCCGCTGGGCCCGCAACCAGAGCACACATCAGCTCGCCTTCGTGGTGGCGAAGCCGTCCGGCGCCGTCACCTGGCGCCCCGCCGCAGACCTCCCCGCGCCCGAGCGCGAGAGCGGGCGGCAACGGACGAGCTACGACGCCCACCTGGCCGGCACGGCGGTGCTCCAGACGTTCGAGCGCATCGCCGGATTCTTCGCCAGCGAGCAGAACCGCACGGGCTCGCTGCTCAACTCCGCGATCACGGAGCTCACCGACCTCCGAGCCCTTGGCGGCAGCGAGTAGCGCAACGGCCGGCCTCCCTCGTGCGGCGCTCTTCACGAGTCGCTCATACTCTCGGGAAGAGCGCACGCGGAGGAGGAGATCGTGGCCGATGCGTCGGATACTGCCGAGCCCCGGTGGCCGGTGAAGTGCAGCAACTGCGGCCGTGCGCTGGACGACGTGCCGCGCGGCACCGCGTGCCCAGACTGCGGCGAAACCGCCCGCCTCTACGCGATGGCCGGGACAGCCGTCGCGACCGCTACGGCCTCTACACCCGGCATGGCGCTCGGGTACACACCCGAGCGTCCGTGGCGCGAGCAGTGGGGAAGAGCGCGCAGCGGCCTGGACCTGATCCGGCAGGCATACGCCGGACAGGTGGACCGGCCACCCGATCCGCGGGAGATCCCGGTCCGGTTCTGCGAGGACTGCCTGAATCTCGTGGACTGGCTTTCCCATGACCCAGCAGTGCCGCAGTCGGCCCGCGACAGCGTGCGGTCCATGGCCAGCTCCAGCACCGCGATCAAGCTCGCCTGCGACGTCGCCAACACCCACAAGCACCGCAACCGGTTCTCGAAGCAGACCATCGCCAGGATCTCCAAGGTGGACATCTCGGACGAGGGGCACATGTCCTTCACGGTGACCTGGCACAGGCCGGACGGCACGTCGGGCACCAGCGACGCACTGGAGATGGCGACGAAGGCGGTCGCGGACTGGCGCTCGTTCTTCGCTCACCACAGCTTCTCCGAGACCGAGTAGGCGGCGAACTGGAGCTCCCTCTGTACCGCCAGATCCGGCTTCGGCACTAGCTATGGGGAGCCGCAGGGTCAAGATGGCGGCATCCGCCTTGACCCTGGGCCACTCCCGAAGGATCTCGCCCTTGTGGACCATGTAGCCGGCTACGGCGGGGTTGCGGAGGAGCTTGTCGACGGCCTTGTCCGTTCAGACCACGCCTCGGGCTCCGGCCTGGTGATCTCCTGGCCTTCTGCCCTCTGCCGTTCGATCTTTCGCATGCACTGGTAGTCCATCCAGGACATGATCTTCCGCTTGTTGAAGTCGAGTGCGGTCCAGCGCCGGGACTTGCCCTCGCGGATGCTCGCCGCCCTCCACCGAACGTGCCCGTTGTAGACGGTCTCCGGCACTAGGCCGTCGTGTCGACCTGAAGCAGCCGACCTTCGACTCGACGCGCGGCCGCGTCGATCTGCGGCTCAGCGCGGCGGATGAACCGGCCGACGATACTGGCGGGCCCATACCGGCCCACGATCTCCGCGACCCGGTCCGGCGTGGTTGTTGGCGTGCCGTCTGGGGTGGTGGTCATGTCGCAGTAGATCAAGGCGTCCACCAGGTGGGGCTCCTCCAGCGGAAACTCCACCTCCAGCTCTTGCCGCAGCCCTCGCTCTTCGGCTTCGAGCAGCGCACATGAGTGGTGGGCGACCAGTCGCACGACACGCTCGTCCACGTTCTCCGCGCGGAGGAACCGAGCACCGTCGAGCGGGTGGAACCCGGTGTCGACGATCCGCGGCGAGTAGCCGACGTCGTGCAGAACGGCTGCCGACTCCAACAGCTCGGCGTCCGGGCCGAGGATCCCGGCCAGAGTTCGCGCCTTGCTGGCCACCCCCTTGGAGTGGGCCCAGCGGCGAGGTAGGTCGTCGGACAACAGGGACTCGGCAAGGTCGTAAGCCCACACGGGTATCTGCTCCTAGATGTGATTGGCCGGCAGAGCACGGACGGTGCGGCCCTTCCCATGGCGCACTTCGAGGACCCCGGCGCCCTCCAACTGTGCGAGGGCGCGTCGGACGGTACCTCTTGCTGCACCGGTGGTCTCGGCGAGTTCCTTCTCCGACGGGAAGTCGGCCCCAACGTCGAGCTTTCGGGCAAGAGCGGTGAGCTGCTCGAGCACGGGGACCTTGGGCTCGGCGCGTCCGACAACCCATCCGACCCCAGGCCGTGACCGAACCAGGCCCTCTGTGGCGAGGAGGTCGAGAGCGCGCTTCACCGTGGTGCGGGCGACGCCGTGTTCCTCCATCAGCTCCGCTTCGGAGGGAAGCGACGTCATCGTGGCGTCTCCACTGATCTTGGTCCGCAGCACATCGGCGATCCGCAGGTAGGTGCCGCGCGGGCTCCGCTCGGGCACTTGCCGCTCCCTTCTCTAGGTCGATACCTAGACAGGATGAACGATTCCGGGGGAAGGCTGCCAGCATCCGGGTTGGCCGCCCGCCGCAGGGGCACCGCGGGTGGCTTGGCTGCTCAGGCGCCCGACCTCGTTCGTCCCGGATACGAGACTACCGAAACGACACCGGAGAGCGTCCCCTCCTGCTCGTCGCCGGAATGAGCGAGTACACGGAAAGCGGCGTGATCGACTTCCCGTCGCAGGGGACCGCCCGCAAGGGCAAGGCCGTCCTCGCCAGCCTCACTGCCGACTTCGCTCACCACCATGTCACATGAGCTAAGCAGATCGCCTGAGAGAATTAACGAATTCGCCGCAGCTCACGATTGAATTCTTTCACCGCTGCACTATCGACAGTCAGCTCAAGATCGAGGCTGAGCTCAACCTTTGGATTCGGCTGCGCGAGAATCTCTGGAAGCCTGTCGATCTCCTCAACGACCCTGTCAATGAAATCGCGAATATCGCGCGCCGGCCGGTCGGCCGCCAAGGCTGCAGCCCCTGCAGCTCGTCTCATCTTCTCGGGGTAGATGGTGGAGCGAATTTCGGCTGCCCAGTCCAAAAGGTCCTCATAGCCCGCAACAATTCTCTCGGCAACATGCACGATCGCATCCGGATTTCCTGGAGCCCCGGGCTCGCCGAATGCCTCAACATGGACGTTGCGATCAAAGTAGAGCATGAGTCGATCCGCGATACCGATGCTGTCGTCCCAGATGCTATTAAGCTTGGCAATTGCCGCCGCCTCATCTAGTGCAACCCCGCTACGCCGAGCATATCCAGCTCGAAAGTCACGCCACTTCGACTCAAGGCGCGCTTTTCCCTGGTATAGGGCGCCCGCAAAGAGCAGGTATTCCCATCCCGGCGGCGCCTGGGCGATTAGCGCCTCCTGCTCTTCGGGCGTGCGAGGCGAGCGACTAACAATAGGGGCCTCGACCTCTGGCGGGCGCATCGCAGAAACCATTGAATAAATTTCATCCAAGCGGGAGAGGATGTCATTCCCCAGGAGGTTCGGGAACATCTCCCTGACACTCCTAACGCGTTGTAGCACTTCGGCAAAGTATGCCGGTCCGCGCCAGCCAACTTCAATTCCGGCAGCCGCCCCACGGGCGACCACCTTCACGGCAATCGACTCGGGAATTGGATAGTTACAGAGAAATGTCCAGCTCTCGACCTTCCAGTCCCCGATCCCGTTGAGGCGAATCGCCTTATCCAGATCCCCGATCATCTTTTCAAGGATTTCGCCGTCAAGACTTTTGTTTTGCACCCGCTTAAAGCAATGAGCCGCAAACATTCTCTTCTCAGACTTCAGATAGCCGTCGTTCCCCCGATCCGCCCGGTCGTCATCGATTGGGAGAAAATCATCCCCATGCTCGGCCAGGAGCACGGAATTGCACAGGCGAGTGAAGTCTTGCGGCACTGTGATGAGCTCGATCTGCGCCTGGAGATTCATTCTGACATCATACTCGGCCGCCACTTCCAAAAGGTAGCGATCAGACAGCACTCGCGAACGCGACCGCGAGTGGCGTTGCGCTGCGACCGAGGCACTAGAACGCATTTGGCCGGTAGTCCACCTTCGAACGCGGCACGCCCCGGGAAGTGAGTCCGTCTGTCAGCCCGCCAGGCACCTGCCCCTCCGAGGCACAGCGCCGCTCGTAGGTGGTGACTGCGTGCGGTGACTGCATGCCTGGAGAAAGCTTGGAGAGGATCGGGCGTTGATGCACCGTCGCAGCCCGACCGGAATTAACGCTCTGATCTGCGACTTTGCCGCGGCGGGCAGGTCGGGCATCTTCCAGGGCCTAATTCGAGACGAAGGAGGTGTGAGTTCATAGTGCAGAGCCCCTGTACCGCGAGGTGGCCTGGTTGTGTCAGCGCTGTCGGGGGACTGGCAGCGGTTCGTGGTGGTGCCAGATCAGTGACCGGTCCTGGCTGTGGAGCTCGGCGGATCCCCACTCGAGGCGGACGATGCCCTCTGCCAACGAGCATGCGTAGGCGACGAGTACGACCTTCGTGTCTGGGGCGAGGCGTGCGAGATCCGCGTGGGGCTCGGCCTCGACCGGGAGCTCGAGGCCGAGGTCGAGTTCCGGCTGACGCGGGTCGGGGCCGTGCCGGCGGATGAGGTCGGCCCGCAGCCCCGACCTGCTACGGAGCCTGGCCGTGCTGACCGGCACGTCCTTCTTCGCGTAGCGGTAGGGGTAGATGACGTGGCCGGCGATCACAGCGACAGTTCTCGCCTGGAGGCGGACCAGTTCCGTGTCGGGCAGTTGCGACAGGCCGGCCGACAGCTCCTCGTACTGTGCGGCATAGAGCCCGTGTCCGTACGCCTCGAGCGTCTGGGTGTGAACACCTTCATGCCCACCCTGGGCACGCTCGTGTGCTCGGACGATGCAAGCGGGCACGATCGCTGAGACCTCTGCCGCGACGGGGCCGAAGACGGTGTGTGCCCAAGGACTGGTGGAGCCTGCGCCGGACATGCGAATCCCCCGATCGGTAGTCCTGTGAACGACCACAGGATCCGACGGTCCGCTGACAGGCGCGGCGGATCAAGGGCGCATCAGGGGATCACCGGGTGCATAGGCAAAGGGGAGCTTGGCACCGAGGCGGGGACCGCCCGAGGATCTGCGGGACCCGTGCGGGACAACATGCTCCGCACGGGACCGGCCAACGTGGGCGCGAGCGGACGTGGTTCTGTGTGCCCAAAGGCTTCTGACCCGGGTAAATACCTTGACTCGCGATCTCGGGTCAAGAGGCTCGCAAGTGATGTGGCTACCGCCTGGATGACGGGAGCAGGCCACGCAGGTAGGCCTGCGTGGCTGGGTCGGTGGAGTAGAAGCGGGTGCCTTTGGTACCGCGGGTGGCCAGAACACGATAGGTGTTGAGGGCGTAGCGGAGGTATTGGTTGGCGGGCAGTTTGTTGAGTTTGCCGTCGTGGCTTTCTGTTGGTTGGGCGATCCAGCGGTTGTTTCGGCGGATGAGGTCGTTGCCGATGATGACGGTGTTGTGGCTGTATTCCATGCCCTGAGCTGTGTAGACGCAACCGACCTGTTGGTGTCCGCCGGTGTCGGTGGCCCAGAAGGGGCGGCCTGGGAGGTTGGGGGTGTCGAAGGGTGTGTCGTCTTCGCGGTAGTTCCAGGGGCGCTGCCAGGTCTGTTGTCCGGAGGGGCTGTCCCAGTGGATTGCGACTTCGGGGAGGAGCGGTGGTGTGGAGGGGGTGTCCCAGGGCCAGCAGAAGCCGGCGGTGATTCGGGCGGTGAGGCCGTCGCTGACCTGTGTCTCGACCCAGTGGGTGAACTCGTCAGGGTCTGCGGCGAGTGCGAGGTCGTAGTCGGTGCCGTTCCAGACGGGGGCGGTGCCAGCTGGTTCGAGGAGCTGGTTGATCCACTGGTGGTAGGCCTGGGAGCCGTTGCAGCGGAATTGGGCGGTCAGATCGATGTGCTCAAAGGCGTACCCGTTCATGGCGGCGTGTGCTTTGAGTTCGTTGAGGCTGATGCCCTCGTCGGGTCGGATGATCTGGTGCTCGTCGAGGAACAGGACGGTGACGGAGGCTCGGTCGATCAGGTTGCCCAGAATGATGGGGAAGCGGTCTCGTTGTTCGGCGAATCCAGT
Organism: Streptomyces sp. NRRL B-24484; assembly: GCF_000717715.1. GTDB lineage: Bacteria > Actinomycetota > Actinomycetes > Streptomycetales > Streptomycetaceae > Kitasatospora. Next base: position 72,007 of record NZ_JOAI01000035.1, read on the forward strand.
CCGGGCCCGGTGGGCCTCGTCGATCACGACCACGCTGTTGCTGCTTATGCTCGATGGGACGCGGCCGGCGAATGTGGCGATGAGTCCGCGGGAGTCTTCGCCGACGGTGCGCTTGAGTTGGCGGGTCAGGGTGCCGGAGGGGGAGAGGAGTCGGGGGTTGGCGTCGGGGAGCTTGCACAGGTCGCCGAGGAGCCGGCAGGCGATCACGCTCTTGCCGGTGCCGGGGCCTCCCGTCACGACGACGATGCCTTTCGTGCGCTGTTGGCGTGCTGAGGTGACAGTGTGCAAGGCGGCCTGTCGGGCTACGTCCTGATCTCCGATCAGACGGAATGCGTCGTGGCCCTCGATTACGCGCCCTGCCCGCGCCAGCAGGCCAGATGAGGGACGGTGTCGGGCGGCCAGCAGTGCGGCAATCGCCTCTTCGGACGCGGGCTTCAGGTCGGCGCAGGCCAGTTGCTGAGCCAGAGCGTGGGGCGGCTGGGCCGCGTCGAGGTCATCGCGTCCCAGGATGGCGAAGGCGCCCGAGGGGCCGTTGGCTGCAAGCGCCCGCAGCTCGTTGACGAGTTCGGGGCCGGCGTCATGCAGGACGACGACACCGCGGGCCAGCAGCGGAAACTGGTCCTGGTCAATCCAGTCTTCCAGGTAGCGGACGTAGCCGCCGACCTGCCGGGCGGGGTGCTGAACAACCCGCTGGCCAGCAAGCACCAGGCCCGGACGGCGCGGATCGGTCCGTACGCTCGTCCACTGCTTCAACTCGATCGCTACGGCCGTCAGGTGGCCACCGCTGTCCTCACCGAGAAGCAGTGCGTCCACCCGCTCGCCGGTTGCGGGCAGGCAGTACTCCAGCACGACATGCAAGTCGTCCAGGCCGGCGGCGGTGAGGGCGGATAGCAGCGCCGGCCAGCTGCGGCTCCAACTGCGGACCTCCTCTGGGCTTGGAGCGGTACCGAACAGCTCTGCGGATCGCTTCTCGCAGGCCGCGATGAACTGCGGCTGCACCACCTTCTGCGCCGCTTCGGCGACGCTGCCCCCGTACAGATGCATGGCAGACATCTGTACCACCCGGAGCGGACAACCCGCAGGGCTAATGCCTGGGCCGCGGTTGGCAGGGCATGGCCACCCGCTGGTATCCCTGGCGCTATGACGATCAAAGACCTCCAGCAGGCGCTGGCCGAGTTCGCCGCGGAACGCGACTGGCAGCAGTTCCACACCCCGAAGAATCTCGCTATGGCGCTGGCTGGTGAAGGTGGGGAGTTGCTGGAGATCTTTCAGTGGCTGACCCCCGAGCAGTCGGCGACCGTGATGGACGATCCCGATCGGGCGGTGCAGGTCCGTGAGGAGATGGCTGACGTCTTCGCCTACCTCCTCAGGATGGCTGATGTGCTGAATCTCGACCTGGAACAGGCGTTGCTTGAGAAGATCGAGACCAACCGGCGCCGCTACCCGGCCCACCTGGCTCGGGGTCGCGCCGACAAGTACACGCACCTGGGGGGACAAGCAAGTTGATGCGGATCGTCATGCAACCGGCACGCCGGTCGGAGAAGGACGTCGCCCAGCACTACCAGGACACCATCGTGAACCCGGTCGTCTTCGACGACCACGCCGACCTCCTGCAGCCTGGCGTTCTGGACCAGCTCAAGCAGCTGTTTCCCGATGGCGCAGCCGAGATGTGGGGCGTCGTCCCGGGCAAGAAGGAGGTCAATCTCTCTAAGATCAAGAAGATGCGCCCCGGGGACTGGGTGTTCTTCAGCGGGGACAAGCGTCTCTACTACGGCGGAACGATCGCACTGATGTGGCGAAACCGGGACCTCGCCACTCGCCTCTGGGGGACCGACCACGCCGGAAGCACATGGGAGTACATGTACGCCCTCTCCGGCACGCGGGGCTTCGACATCCCCATCGAGGAGGTTCGCCAGCTCCTCAACTGGAACCCCAACCGCAACATCATGGGCATCTCCATCCTGGACGAGGACGAGAGCGACACCCTCCAGACCCTGCTGACCCTCGAACCTTCCACCGCACTCACCACCCCCATCGACCCCCAGGCCGAGGAAGCAGCCGTCGCCGCCTTCGACGGCGAGCTCGAGCGCAAAGCCCAGCGTGCCTACCGCGGGGAGCAGGCTGCCCTCAAGCGCCGCCTGCTCCCCGGCGCGACCGGCGAGTGCGCGCTGTGCGGCCGGGAGCTTCCTGCAGCCTTCCTCATCGGAGCGCACATCAAGAAGAGGGCGATGTGCAGCGACGAGGAGAAGCGAGACCTGGCCAACATCGCGATGCTTGCCTGCACCTTCGGTTGCGACGCCCTCTTTGAGCACGGCTACGTCGCAGTTGGCCCCGGGGGCGTCCTCCAGGTGAGCCCACTGGCCATGGGAGTTCCAGGCGTCGCTCAGCACATCCAGCAGCACTTGGCCGGCCGAACCGTGAGCTGGTGGAACGTGGAACGGCAGCCGTACTACGAGTGGCACCGCACCCACACCTTCAAGGAGACCCCGCCCATCTGATCGGCGGGGCCGGCCTGGCCCTGAGTAGATGCCGATCAGACGGCATATTCCGATCTCGCCGAGCGACAGGGGATGGCGTTGGAAGCGGAAAGCATGGATGACCTGCTGGCGATGGTTGATGGCCTCCGGGTGGACCAGTCCTCGGGACTACCCGCCCGGCATCAGCCAATCGTGCTGCTCTGGGCCATTGGCCGCGCAGCGGTAGGGCGACCGCGGTTGGTGCCGTGGTCAGACTGTCGAACGGAGCTGCGGCGTCATCTGCGCACGTATGGGCGGCCTGGGTCGGATCCCGCCCCGGAGTACCCCTTCGTGGCGCTGAGCCGGTCCGGTCTTTGGGAACTACACGATGTCGAGGGAGAGGTACCCCAGGCCCGCGGATCCGGACTGCGGTCATGGCTCAACAGGCAAAATCCGCGGGGCGGCCTCAGCGAGCGGGCATTTGACGTCATGGCGACGGACGAGCAGGCGCGGGCGAAGGTAGTCGAGTCGCTCCTGGGCCGCTTCTTCGACGGGGAGATGAGGCCTGAGCTCGTCCGCGACCTGCAGCTTGCCGGCCCCGTATTCGACGGATTCGGCGCGGTCCCTGGAATAACTGTGGGCCAGGAGTTCGACAGTCGCGAGGCCGCGGCTGAGGCCGGCGTGCACCGGCCCCTCCAAGCTGGCATCTGCGGAACAGCAGCACACGGTGCCGAGTCGATCGTCGTCTCTGGTGGCTACGAGGACGACGAAGACCACGGGGATTTGATCATCTACACCGGCCAGGGCGGACGGGATGAGCGGACCGGTCAGCAGGTGCGAGACCAAGAGCTGACACGGGGCAATGCGGCCCTCGTGACCAGCATGACCACGGGCACTCCGGTCCGGGTCATCCGTGGTTGGGAAGGAGACGCGGCGCACTCGCCCACCAGGGGCTACCGCTACGACGGGCTCTTCCGCGTCGAGGACCATTGGTCCGAGATCGGGCGCTCGGGCTACCTCGTGTGGCGCTACCGACTCACTCAACTCGTCGAAACGAGCCAGGGCCAGCCGCAACACCCCCAGCTGCCCACGACCCCGAAACATCCCCAAGGCCGTGAAACGCCCGTCCGAGCCACGACAACCACCCAGCGCATCGTCCGCAGCACAGCAGTAGCGGAGTACGTAAAGCGCATCCACGACTACACCTGCCAGGTGTGCGGCATCCGCCTCACCACGTCCATCGGCGCATACGCGGAGGCCGCACACATCCGCGGCCTCGGGCGGCCGCATGCAGGCCCCGACGTTGCGGCCAACGTCCTGTGCCTGTGCCCCAACCACCACACGCTCTTCGACTTCGGAATGCTGATCATCAATGATGACCTGACGGTCGTGGACTGTGCAGATCGCTCCGTGATCGGGCGCCTCCGCGTGCGCGGAGCACACGAGGTCGGCCGGCAGTATCTCGCGTACCACCGCGCTCATCACGATCAGCGAGGGGCGGTCCTCGACAACAGTCAGTAGCTACTCGGCCGGTCGAGCACGCGGGCGCAGGTCGGCCAGAGCCGTAGTCCACCGTGGTCGACTGGCTCACGCTGGTTGAGGTACATGACCCGTGTAGCCGACCCCCACGGCAGGCGACTGTGGAGCGTTACTCATACGGCGCCCGACTCTGGCTGGATGAAGCGACGATCAGCCGCCGTGAAGTCGACCTCCTAGCGAGGGCTACTAACCCACTTACCGACGTTGGGCACTGAAGCATCGCCAGGGATGTCTGCCTTCGGCGGATGGGATGCGCGCTGTTACGAGTTTTTCGCTACGTCATCAAGGCGCCTCGCTCCGCTCGGCGGGCAGCGGTCAGGGCCGAAGAGAGGAAGGCACACCAACGGCGGAGCAGAGACACCGGCGAAGGTTCCCGGCCCGGCCTTCTGAATTACAAGGAAGCAGCCTCACACGAGGTTCGGGGGCCGCGCCTGCGGCGCGGCGCCGCCGCCCTTTCCTCCGGCGCGCCCCGCCTGCTGTCTTCGCCCCGGCTGCGGCTTCGCCGTCATCGGCCGCGCCCACAAGGGGACGGAAGCTAAGGCCGGGGCAGAGACGGACAGGTCCAGGCTTCACACCCGCGCAGCGGAGGAAGGCGCGGAAATCAGACCTCAGGACCAACCCCGCTGTGGCTGGGGCGGGCGGCTCCGCGGTTCTACCCACCTGCCAGGCCCGGGATCCGCGTCGAGCAAGAACGGGGGGCCACTCGGCGACATTGCGGCCAGGTCCAAGACCCGCCCGAGATCGCGGGCAAGCTTACGGCCCCCGATCATGCTCGACCCCAGACCAGACAGGCACCGGCCAAAATCGTTCCACCACCCTTAGCGCGGAACTTTCGGCAAGGTTCGCACCTACTCGGTTCGAGAATCCAATGCCTCGATTGTGTACTACGAGACTTTTCGGGCCGCAATGAAGCGCTCTATTGTCTCGATGTGAGGGCTAGCATCGATTAGTTCAAGGAGAAGCTCTCCATCCTTACGGAGAAGCTTCCTCGCAGAGTTGCGAAGTTCCTCATCATCTCGCCAGGGGCTAGCGATTGGCGCGATCGACTCCAAGAGGTGTGCAACGTGTCGGGGGCGGGCACCAGCGCGCATCCAAGCAATTACCTCGGGCGTGCCGGCGCCGAGCCGAATCGCGAGAGGAAGAAGGTTAAGGCTCCGCATTGTGCTGTGTTGCTGAAGATTCCATAGGTCCGATTCTTCTACCTCGCGCCCTGCCGCGACCACAGCACCAAGGGCTCCAGCAATCGTCGCTAGATCAAAGGCGAAGCTCGTATTTGTGATTTTGAGAATTTTAGGCAGAGGGTCGCTTTGTCCGCGCCCTGACCGACCGGACACGGGAGTTCCAAGCGCAACTTCGGCAACCGCGATCAGACTGCTTCCACGCAGCCATGCTGAGAGTGTCTCGGCGAATGCTTCCCAGGCCGACCCGCGGATCGATTCATCCGGCGATGAGATGCCCTTCATGAGGGTAGATGAATAGGAATCAATGTCGATCAATCGCGCAACTTGGGCGGGGTCCAAGCGTGAAAGAATTGAGAGCATGCAATTCGCCCAGTCTTCGACGGTTACTGGATGATTTTCGGTCTCCAGTACCGTCCGCAGCTCGCCAGCAAGCGCAGTGACTTCCGGAAGCGGCAGCCCAGCCTTATGGGCTGCGAGGGCGATCCAGCTCGGCGTTGATGAGTCAGCCAGGAATCTTGTCCCAACAAATTCGAGCGCCTGAGCGACCTCTGCCGCACGGGCTGCAGCGTGGGCCCGATGCGCAGCCCAGCTACTGCTAATAACACCGGTCGCATGGCTTTGGTCGCCCGAGAATGACAAGAAAGCAAAGGCGGTTTGTTCCGCTCGGCTCATCGTGCCCAGTTCGAGGCTTTCATTTAGCGCACCTGAAATCAAACCATCAAGCTGGCTTGAGACCTCGGTGGATGCGTCCTCCTGGGCAAGAAATCTTGCCCTACTTAGAGCGTGGTTGACGTCCTGCTGGCGAAAGTTGATTGCTCGATTCGGCACAATGATTGCGAGCGATCTGCAGGCCACATTGGCCCTTCCAGCCCGCCCGATAGCGTTGAGCAGCTGAGCCTGTGCACGCTGCTCGTTCTCTTGGGTACTTGCGTTTGCGTCCCAGCCGATCTGCGTCCCACCGATAATTACAGCTGTTGCCGGCAGGTTTAGCCCTTGGGCTAGAGTTCCTGTCGCGAAGAGGACGCGGGCTCGATCAGTTTCGAATGAAATCTCACTGGCGCGCTGTTCTTCTCGGAGCATGGCTCCGGTATGCACGCCAATTCCTTTGTACAGTGCGGTGCGGACAGCGGAGCTTGTGCCAAGCTCCAATTCAGAAAGATGTAGTAGCGCCTCTACGTCGGTATCTGGTTCCTCTGGCGCTGCGAATCCTGGCATTTCGAGCGCGACCTTAAAGCTGTCATGTCGGCTACGGGAAAGGAATACCAGGACTCGTTGCCTATCTTTGTTACCCAATGCTTGTGCTATGCGCGCGACGGTGCGATTGCAATACGCGTCGTCGATGGTCCGTTGTTTGGTCCGATCAAACGTTAGCGGCCCAGTAATGGAAGTACCAACCAGCCGGTAGTCTCTGAAGTCCTTAGAACTCCACGAGCCCTGAAGCCCGGCAAGTAGGGAGAGGGGCGCGTCGTACTGTAGCTTCTTTCTACGAGCAGGGAGAGAATTCAGATTGCTCCGCGCCTCGTTCTCATATGGAATAGCTCTGCTTTGGTCAAAGCCTGCTACCGCTCGGAGCGTACGGGTTGGGCGCCATGGATGGTTGACGACAATGGAGGGGTGTCCAGTGGCATCAGAAAGCCATGACGCCAGCTCCTCAGGATTCGCCAAGAGGGCCGATAGCATCAGGACTCGAGTTTGCGGTGCACGATGTAGGATTTCTGAAATTACTAGTTCAGCGACGACTGCTCGCGCGTCAGAGGCGCCGATCATATGTGCCTCATCGAAGACGCATAGGGCCAGGCTGGAAAAGATTTCCGGATCTTGCCGAAGAGCGAGTGAGCATTTCTCTGGCGTCATCACAAGAATCTGCCGGCCCTCAACAAAGGTCAGTTCTTCCCCCGCGAGCTCGGTGTACTCGGCACCGCCGATGAACTCCTTTACTGCCACGCCATCAACGGCCGAGAAGGATTTTGATAGCTCGCGCCTGATCTGAGCTACCAGCGCATTGGTCGGAGCCAGATAGAGAACCCATCCGGACCTAACAGCATGAGAGATGGCGAGGTCGGCGACCGATGACTTTCCAGCACCAGTGGGTACTGTGACAACAGCGTGCGAATGGGGCCCAGGAAGGGCCTGTTCTGAATACGCGTGTGCCGCAGGCCATAGCAGAGGCCTTCTTCGCGCCCTGGAGCGTTGGAACATCTCAAATCGTCCGCCGTCGCCGTCCGGGGGCTGGACTGATCGAAGTGCTCGGAGTGTGGTCTCGCCGATTGCAGCCAAGATAAGCAAGGCCAGGTGATGAATATCGGCGTGGCGTGCGACACCTGATAGCCCAGTCGAGGATTCCTCAAGGTCCGCAATCAGAGACTGAAGATCTCCATAAGCAGTGGAAGGGGAGTCGTCTACGAAGTTCAGCCACTGGACGTGGCGTTCTACCGCGGCGCCAATACGGTGAAATAGTTTATAGCGAACTAGTGAGGTCAGTCCGCCCGTACGTGGTGCAGTAGGTGCCGGCCTGTTGTTATCTAGGGCATATAGCCTCAGTAGCGCCACGACCTTTTCGAGGCACCATTGTTCGATGTTGTCTGATTCCGAGGCTCTTACCGACTGTGCAGCCAAAGCCGCGTTAGAGTCGTATCCGGCGATGAGATAGAGAAGTCCGGTTTCAATCGTGGAGTAGTTTGCCTGATCTCCAAAAATCCATGGCAGGTCGCTATCTTCGCTTAGTGAAAACTCCGCTATGACACTTAGGGATTCTGCTGCGACGAAGGCGCAAGCCTGAACCGTCTCGCGGGTTGCGCTGGGAGCGAGAATTGCGTGCATTTCGAGGGCCGTCGCCAGCCGTCGAACTCCCTGCACGTTAGAATTTATCTGACCGCTGTCGTTGAGGTCGAAATCGCTTAGGTCGCGGAGATTAACACAGTCAATCCACGCTCCGGTCAGCATCCGTCGAACGTCGTCTGGCCCTTGATCTCCGAGCTGCGGAAGAGCCTGAAGGAGTTGATTTACTCCGGAATTGAACACTTACACCACTACCTTCAGAACAGAGCTTCTCATGGAGTCGGCCACGGAATTGAAGAAGTCGTGGAACTCCTTCAGTCTCAGTGCTATTACTCGCCTTCGCTCGATCGAGGGGAGGAGGCGACCGAGTGCATCTCTTTTTGCGAGAAGGTCAAATTCCAATTCATGGACAATCATTGGAAAATAGCAGCGGTGCTGCAACCATAGGGAGTTTGAGACCAATTCTGCAATTTCTGACGGTAGTGCCATCTTTAGCGTTGCCAGCTTTGATCTGAGCTCGGGGCCGTATTTCAGCTCGTCGACATCCCTGAAGATTTGGGATGCTTCAGTAAGTTGCGCACTTCCGCCAAGCCGTGAGGCCTTGCTCTCTCCGATTGCTACGACCGGGCCGGAGGGTTCTGAGTAAATGGCTACAGCATCGAGCCCCTGTTGGGTAGGGATTGTGTGTAGCTCTGCTAGGGCGTTTACCGGACCAGAAAGTAGGGAGTTCTCGACCCTCGCCCGCACTACTAGGAGCGCATGCATGACGCCTTCGGCGATCCATGCGTTTCGCTTCGTGTCCCGAAATGAAATTTCCGGCTTACTCGTGAAAGTGTTGTTTTCTCCGATGAGTCGAGTGACAGCCCAAGTTAGCTCTTGCTGTCCGTCGATTCCAGAAGGCAGCATGTCGGCGCAGAGCTGCGCGTCATGACGGACGGCTCCAGCCAGCGCCCCGACAAGGTACATGCCAAAGGCTGCAGTGGAGGACGGCGACTCTAGACCCGAGGCGCTAATCACCGTATGTGTGGGAGCGCCCTCAATTTCCTCGAAGGAGAGCTCTTCCTGTAGGTCCTGCAGAGCTCGCTCGACTAGGTCCAGGGGCTCCAGCGCGGTGAAATTTGGAAGTCCGTCCACGGGGCGAGGGTATCGACGTTCGTTCGTGGTCGCTAGCAGTACGGGGAAGTCTGTAGGCGGCGTTCTCCGGTGGCAGGACGGAGCTCGCAGCTTCATAGAGTCGCCGGCCGGCCGGAGCCGTCCGACCGGGCCGGCGACCTTCCCAGGATGGCGGTGACCGCGCAGAGCTCGACTCATGGCAGTCTGCAAGTGACCACCATGGATCGCCCTTTCCGCTGACATGGCCCTGGGCCGCGGGACGCAGCACGTACCCGGGAAGCCTTGTCTCCGGGCTGCTCTGCCCTGTTGAGTGGAGCGGGTGCGAAGGCTCAGGGCCGTGGGTAGCCTCGGTTCTCCGACTTGGTCAGGAGGCCAAGCCTGGCGCGAGCCGCCCAGTAGGTGCGCCAGCGTTCGGACTGGTTTCGGTCAACGAACCGCCCAAGCCCGTGAGCAGTGGACGGGGTTAGCTTGATTGCTTCCCAGCCGGTCTCGGCGGCGCCGAATCCATCGGCGATCTGAGCGAACGACGGCCCTTGGAAGTAGCTCACGGCAGTGTCGTTGGTCCGCAGCGGAACGCCTGAAAGGTCTGAGACGAAGGTCTCTTGAGCGAGGCGCGACTCGAAGTAGGCCGTCGTCAGGTCGTCGATCTCGACGCGCATCACGTTATGGACCTGCGAACGGAGGCTGGGGGTCTGCAGGCACGATCGGTAGGAGAAGTCGATCACGCTGCCGTCCGTGCGGACCACCTCGAATCCTGGGTGTGGACCCATGAACGGTGGAGCAACCCGGATGCTGGCTACCCCAACGCCAATCTTCTGTTCCGCCTCATGATGCATGTCGAGGAGGTCCCGGACTAGATCGAACTCATCACCGCTCAGCGCGGTTCCCACAGGGTGTTTGTGCAGTACCGCGCGCACGGCGTCGCCAGCAGCCGCTTTCGTCCGGTACTCACGTTGCCCGATCCAAAACTTAGCCATGTGATCGACCTTCTGATCTAGTCCCTGTCTGACGTTGTTCCGTGGGGCAATGTGGCCCGCCGACTGGGCCAGCGCGTTGGGGTGCATCCTGCCAACCATGGCCCAGCGACTGGCAGCGATGGAGGAGATGTGACGATCTGTTCGCACTGTGATAGGGAGCGGGCCGGTCCATCTGATGGTGAGTTGACTTCGGGACCTGGACGGGACCACACGCTCCGCATCGCGTGGCACGAAAGAGGCCCAGCTGCGCTCATGGGAGCGCCGTCACGTGCTCTTGACCTGCGGAATCGTCCTGTGCGGCCACTGGGGGTCAAGGGGTGAAGCCTCAGGGCAGGATCTGGGCTAGATCCACAGACTCAGAGGGCGAGTAGCGGCCGCAGGAACGGCGGCGCCAGCAAGGCAGCGCGCTCCCGGCCATCGGCGTCCGCCGCTGCCAGGGCCTCGTTCACGCCGCGCGCCTGGAACAGCAGGCCGAGCGCGGAGGCGGCCTGCTGGCTCGGTGTCGGATCCGGTTCCAGCAGCCCATCACGCAGCAACAGCGTGGTGAAGCCCACGAGTACGCCCATCGTCCACTCGCGAGCGGCTTCTCCCGGCTCGCCTGTCGCGATCTCCGCCTCCACCGCGCTGCACAAGCGGTCAGCCCATGGAGCGATGGAGCCGGCCGCTGTCCAGGCCGCATGGAGTTCATCGAGCGGAGCGTCGAGGGCGAGCGAGTACACGTGGTTGAGCACGCTGGACTCGGGCAGTCCCGGGAGCCGGTGTGCTGGCTGGTGCCGTAGTGCTGCGAGTGGGTCGTCCTCGTTGTTCTCGATGAGGTAGGCGCCGGGGTTGGGCATGTCGGAGCCGAGATAGCTCCGGGCAGCCCGTCCGACCGTCTCCCTGCTGACGCCGTCCGCCCCCTGTGTGATCCCGATTGCGGCGTGGAATATAACCCCGGCATTGTCCAGGTGCTCAGCGTCGGCGCCGGCGTCGAACCCCTGCGCGTACTCCCACAGTGGGGCCAGGGCGGGCATCCCACGCAGCGCCTTGTTGATCTTCTGAATCCGGCGGACCACCACAGTGACCCTATGGGCGCCACGGCTGGCGAGCCGGTCGGCGCCGTCTCCGATCCAGTCGTCTAGCTCTTGACCTTCGCGCAGCGGGCCCAGGTCCGCGATGAGGCCGCGGCCGAGTCTGGACACCTGGCGTGCGAGGACAGCCCGCACGGTGGCCTCCGGCACTGGCAGGCCGGCACCGAACGCCCCTAGGGCCAGATTTTCCCGGCTGCCACCGGGCCGCTGGTTCCGGCCGAGCCACACGACCAGGTCACCGACTGATGGGTCCGCCGCCGATGCGCTGCCCCCGCCGGCAACCCGGCCAGGGTATGAGCGGGGGTTGCCGGGAAGCAGCGGGTCGGGCCGGCTGCGCCAGCGCTCCAACTGTCGGGGGCGGACTTCGACGCCCAGGTCGGCGGCGTAGGCGATCAACTGGAGGTCGGCGATGCTGGGCGGAGTGCGGGACATGGCGGGCACCGTAGCGCCCCCGCCTGGTTTGAAGAACCCCCCGAGGTCATCTGGAAACTGAGTGCGCCTCGACTGATCACATGGGATCAGCGGGCGATCCGTCCCGCCAGATCTCGAACTGAAGTGAGGACACCGTGCACACGCTCAAGACGCTACTCCGATTGATCAAGGGGGCCAACCGTGGACAGGAACTGAAGGGCCAGCCGAAGGCGGACCGGTGGCTGAACCGCAGCGCCACTGCCCTTCAGGTGGCAGCCGCAGTAGCGCGGATTCTGCTCACGTTGCACAACTGGTGAGCAGTGTTGTTGGCGGCATAGCCCTCCTGCCCGACAACAACGGCCGACATCAACACCCACGGTCAGGGGTGCCACGTCGCGCTCATCGAGGTCTTGCTGCGCCAGCGACTCGATGGCACTGCCAGGACTCGTTGGCAGTGCATGGCCCTGGCGATGCGCCTGGGGGTCAAGGGGTCGCAGGTTCAAATCCTGTCGTCCCGACGTGAGTCGGAAGGGCCGTTGGCCGGGAGAAATCCCAGGTCGGCGGCCTTTTGCGTGACGTCCCGTCATTGAAGCGACCTGCCGGCGGATACTCCTAAATGATCTTGCTGGGGACCGGCTGGGGACCCGGATGTTCCCGGCGGACCCCGCGGGGCCGCTCCCGGGGCCGACCAGCCGAGGGCCCACCTGCCCCCTCCCGGCCAAAATTGCCCCAGGGAAAGCCGCAAGGACACCCTCCCCGGCACACTCCCGTGGTGATTTCCTACGCCCGCGCTACGAAGGGCCGAGCAAGAGGGGCCGCGGCCTGCCTTTCCTTCGCTTGGAATGCGTGCCCGTCCGCCGAGTTCGGCCTCACCAATCCGCCTCTGCGTCGTTGTCTACCTTCTACTAGAAGACTGATGAAGATCTTGGTGTGAGCTCGGCTGCCGCCGTCAGGCGGTGGCCGGGATGTGCCAGGTGGTGCCGTTGTGGGTGAGTCCGAGTTTGATCAGGGCCCGCAGGTTGAGGGCTGCGGCGCGGGTGTGGAGCCAGGCGTTGTTCTTGATCGTGCCGATGTGTCGTAGTCGACGGTTGCCGTGGGCGACGAGCCAGGCGACGGCACGTTCGACGGGTGGCCGCCAGCGCCGGTAGGCGGCCTGCCAGTCGCGGTCGGTGGCGGCATGGCGGCGGGCGGCGGCGAGCAGGTCGTGGTGCGAGCGGATGGTGACGATCCGCCCGGCCTTGGCGGTGCTGCACCGCTCGCGTAGCGGACAGCCGGTGCACTGGTCGGTGAACAGACAGCTCGAGGCCTCCCTTCTGCGCTGACAGCCACTCAGCAGATCCGGACGACCAGAGGCCATGACACCTCTGATCAGAGGCCCTCACACGCGCCACATCACGGTCTCGTCAACCTCGGGCGACGGGGCGCTCCGCGCGCTACCGTCGGATTCCTCCAGCCACCGCAGCGCGACTTGCTGTTCGCCCATCGCACTCGAAGCCAGTGGGGACTGAGCCGCTTGCCCTTCAAGCAGTCGTTACGCATCGTTCTGTCAGGCCTGATCGAGAGGGAGGTCCTCCGCCAGCGGAGCACCGGTGACGCGCTCGCGTTCACCCGCATCGGCGCTCTTCAACTGGCACTGCTCAAGCTGTTCCGCGAAGACGATCCCGATTGGCCAGGGCTGGCAGCGAACGTGAGCGTCACCTTCCGGAAGATGTGGGAGGAACAGCCGGATCGCCGGTTTCTGGACACGGCCATGTCGTACGCGCGCCGCGGTCTTGCGCGCGCGGGCCCCGGGCATCCGGACCGTGTGCTATGTCTGAACGCGCTCGGACTGGCGTCCCGGCAGTTGCTCGATGCGACGGGCGACGTTGCGGACATCAATGTCGCCGTGAGGTGTTTCGAGGAGCTTCTCGAGCTTCCACCCCCACATCAGGGGCTGCCCGACGACGGCGTGGTCCATTCGAACCTCGGACTGGCCTTTCGCGCGCGATTTCTGGCGACGAACCAGCGTGCCGACATCCGGCGAGCGGTCGTCAACCTCCGTGCCGCGGTGAACAGGACAGGCCCCAGCGACTTCAACCACGCCATGTATTTGTCGAACCTCGGTCTGGCCCTGGACACCCGCTTCATTCAGTTCGGCGAGGTGGAAGACCTCGCCGAGGCCATCGAAGTCACCGAACGTGCCGTGTCCCTTTCCGCCGACCGCCCGGCCCAACGTTCCGTCTACCAGGCCAACCTCGGCAGGTTCTACGCCCACCGGGCCGTGGTGACCTCGTATCCTGAGGATGCCGTGCGATCCCTCGATCTGACGTCGGCGGCGGTTGCCGGCGACGAGCATGCCCTCAGGACCGGTCGGGCACATCGCCTCGAGAGTGACAGACTTTCGCAGATCTACGAGTGGAACCTGACCGTCAGGGACCAGATGGAATCGGAGCTCGTCGACGACCTTGCGAACGACCTCGGGGTCGAACTCGACCCGAGATCCAGGCGGAACCGCCTCCTCGCCCTCGCCACCTTGGCCGGCGAGTACCCCGACCGGCCCCCGGGCTCGCCCAGCGACGTCCCCCGGCGGTCGATCGGATCACTCGATGACCTTCCCTACTCGGACGACACGGATCGGCTGGTGATGGAGACAACCAGGTCGCTGCTGTCCCCGACACCTGAATCCGACGCCGAGGTGGCCGCGTGGTGCGATGAGTTCGCCACGTCCAACGTCCGTCCACTGACTCGCATCGTGTTGGCACAGGGCAAGGCGGAGACCCGGGCCGCCGACGGCGAGTGGGGGCAGGCCGCGCGCTACCTCACCGCGGCGGTCGAACTCCTTCCTGCCCTCGTACGGCCGGGAACCGGAGTCGTAAGCCAGGAGGAAATGCTCAAGGAGATCGCCGGTCTCGCGTCGGACGCCGCCGCATCCATCCTCAAGGCTGCAGGTGAAGGCTGTGCCGAGCGAGCCCTGGCCGCACTGGAACAAGGCCGCACCGTGGTGTGGAACCAACGCCTCCTCGTCGACAGGATGATCGAGAATGTACGCCGCGCCGACCGGGCGGCAGCCCGGCGACTCGTGGAGGTGGGGCAAGAAATTCGGGAGCTGGCCGATCCGTCACGACCGTTCAACGGACACCGGACGGACCGCCGCTTCGAGCTGGCTGAGGAGTGGGACGGACTGACCCAGGCCGTGGAAAGCCTTCCGGCGGCGGTTTTCGGCGCGCCGGTCGATCTCCCCGAACTGCGGGCAGCTGCCGCGGGCGGTCCGATCGTCGTCTTCAACGTCAGCCGCTTTGGTAGCCACGCGCTGGTCGTCCGTACCGACGGGGTCACCTCGCTGCCGCTCCCCGAACTGTCCGCCGCCGGTGTGGCGGCGGAGGTGGTGAAGTACCTCGCGGCGGCGGAACGCATGGATGAGACACACGCGGCTCTCCTCGCGGAGCAGGCCGGGTTCGCGCGGGGCATCGGTGATCGTCATCGGGTCCATGCCGCACGTCAGAAGGCCCTTGCGGCGAGGACAGACCTGCACAGGAGGCTCGCCGAATGTACTGGCTGGCTGTGGGAGGCAGCTGTGCAGCCTGTGCTGCGTGAGCTGGGCCTCGAGGTGAGTGGACAAGGGGACGCGCTGCCACGGATCTGGCTCTGCCCGACCGGCCTGCTCGGTCTGCTTCCGCTGCACGCAGCCGGCCACTACGGTGCTCCCGACCGCCCTGATGTCTCCCTGCTCGACCACGCGGTGTGTTCCTACGCACCTACCGTCCGCACGTTGCTCTCAGCCCGGGCACACCTGCGGGCGGGCAACGACGCCGAGGACTCCATGCTCGTGGTCGCCATGCCGGAGACGCCGGATCAACCGCCTCTCCGCTCGGCTGATGCCGAGCGGACCTTCCTCTCCACGCTGCTCCCCGGCCGCTACACCGTTGTGGAGCCGCCGCATGTCACCCGGGAACGAGCCAGAGCGGAACTGAGCAGGCACCGCTTCGCGCACTTCAGCTGCCACGGCACTCAGGACCTCCTGGATCCGTCCCACGGTGGCCTGCTGCTCCAAGACGGCATGCTGACTGTTGCCGACATCAGCGAGGGCGTCTACCAGGGCAGGTTCGCCTTCCTCTCCGCCTGCAAGACCGCCACTGGCAGTGTCAATCTGTACGACGAGGCCAACACCCTTGCGGCCGTGCTTCATCTCGCGGGATACGAACAGGTCGTTGGGACCCTGTGGTCCGTTCTCGACGACACCGCGGTCACCGTCACCGAGGGCTTGTACGGTCGGATGACGCATCACGGCACCTTGTCCGCCGACGGCTCCGCGCGCGCACTGCACACAGTGATCCAGGAACTCCGCCAGAACAATCCGGGCGACCTCCTGTCGTGGATGCCCTTCGTCCACGTCGGTTTGTGACCTCGCACCTCCCCAAGACAAGGAAACCCGTGGAACCCGCCCAGACCGAGAATCCTCAGCCACTCCCGTACCAGGAGATGACCTCGCCCGACTATGCGCGCGTCGCCGCCGGCGACTTTCGCGCGGGACGCCCCATGGCTGGCGTGGTCGAACTCAAGGGCGTCTGCCCTCGATGCCGAGCCGTGATGGTCGTGACCCTGATCGACTCCGGCTTCAAAACCGCTCTGCCGCACCAGGGCGGTGCCGCCCAGCCGGAAGGACCCACCGGTCGTCGGATCGAGCCGATCATGTGCACCTGCGCCGAGGAGCACCCGCACCGTCCCGACGATCGCTTCGGATGCGGCGCCTACTGGAACTTCGAGCTCCGATGACAGACTCGTCCACAGCTCAGAACCTGACGATCGCCGCCGGGCCCGATGCCACGACCTCGGACCTGCTCGCCGCAGGCGAACGCGAGCGCCTCGTACGCTCGGAGCTCACACGGGTCCGGACGGCTGCGGTGGCGTGGCGCAACGCCCTCGGTGCGCCCTTCGTCGCACTCATCGGATTCGGCCTGGTCAAGGGGCGTTCCGATGTCTCGCTCATCGACCCTGTCTGGGCAGCCGCCGTCGGCGTCCTCCTGCTCGCCGCCTTTGGTAGTGGAGTCATCGCCGCACTCTCGCTGATCAGGGCCGCGAACGGACGGCCGAGGGTTGTTGAGGTGCGGGACCTCCTAGGCCATGCGGGAAGCATCGACCACGTGGAGGCTCTTCTCTCGGCCGCGGCCCTGCAGCGCGGCATCCGCTTGACCGTCGGATGCAGCGTGTTCGTGGCGGCGGCGCTCGGGTCAACCTGGTATGCCCCTGCTGCCAGGCCACCAGCGATCGAGTTCAACACACCGTCAGCCGGCCCCGTGTGCGGGGCCGTCCGACCGGCCGGCCAAGGAAGAGTGACGGTGAACACCGACAGCGGCACGGTCACCGTCCTACTCGCCGAGGTGACCTCCATGAGGGTGGTCGAGGTCTGCCCCACGAAGTGACCGGACCACCGTCCGACCGGGCCCGGCGATCTCTCGACCGGCACCGGAGTCCCGGAGGTGTCAGTGGCGTGGTCCGTGATCCACGGGACAGCGCAGCCACCTCAGTGACGGGACCGCGACGCCATAATCATCACCAACCAGCAGATCGCCCGGCACGCCGGCCTGCGCGATGCCGCGGCGGCTGCCCTAGATGATTGATTCCAAGGGATAGCTGCGCAGATGGCGCGAGAGTGTCCAGGCTCAGTTTGTGACGACCGAGATGGACACCCTCGCGACTGCACTCT
>NZ_JOAI01000036.1 GCF_000717715.1 Streptomyces sp. NRRL B-24484
TGGATCTCGAAGGGCTCCCCGATGATGTCGCCCACCGTCATCCGCGGGTTCAGCGAGGTGTACGGGTCCTGGAACACCATCTGGATGTTGCGGCGGACGGCCTTGAGGGCCGCGCCGGACAGCCGGGAGATGTCCTCGCCCTTGTAGAGCACCTGGCCGGAGGTGGCCCGCTCCAGGTTCATCAGGACCTTGGCGAGCGTCGACTTGCCGCAGCCGGACTCGCCGACGATGCCGAGGGTCTCGCCCCTGTGCAGGTCGAAGGAGACGCCGTCGACGGCCTTGACCGCGCCGACCTGCTTCTTGAAGAGGATGCCCTGGTGGAGCGGGTAGTGCTTGACCATGTCCTTGACCTCCAGGATGGGCTCAGCCATGGAGGGTCTCCTTCCAGAGGTGGCAGGCGCTGCGGCGGCCGTCGAGCTCCGCGCCGTCCTTGTCGAGCACCTGGTGCAGCACCGGGACGTCGGTGCGGCACAGGTCGGTGGCCGCGTCGCAGCGCGGGTTGAACGCGCAGCCGGACGGCACCTTGAAGAGGTTCGGCGGCAGGCCCTTGATGGCGTACAGGTCCTCGCCCTTCTGGTCCAGTCGCGGGATCGACCGGAGCAGGCCCTTGGTGTAGGGGTGGGCGGGGTTCTTGTACAGCTCGTGGACGGGCGCCGTCTCGACGATCCGGCCGGCGTACATCACGGCGATCTTGTCGGCCACGTCGGCGACCACGCCGAGGTCGTGGGTGATCAGGATCAGGCCCATGTTGTGGAGGCGCCCTCGTGCACGCGGAACATCTCGCCGAGCTGGTAGCCGACGGAGAGCACCGGGTTCAGCGAGGAGAGCGCGTCCTGGAAGATCATGGCGATCTTGCGGCCGCGGATCCTCCGGCGCTGCTCCTCCTTCATGGCGAGCATGTCCTCGCCGCGGAAGAGGATACGGCCCTGGGTGATCCGGCCGGGGGGCATGTCGAGGATGCCCATGATCGTCTGGGCGGTCACCGACTTGCCGGAGCCGGACTCGCCGAGCACGGCGAGGGTCTCGCCGGCGGCGACGGAGTAGTTCACGCCGTTGACGGCCTTGGCGACGCCGTCGCGGGTGCGGAACTCGACGTGGAGGTCGCGGACCTCCAGCAGCGGCGTGCCCACGGCGAGCCGGTCGGTCTGCTTGGTCTCGGTGGCGGTGGTCATCCGATCGTCACCCTCTCTCAGCGCAGCTTCGGGTCGAGGGCGTCGCGGACCGCGTCGCCGACCATGATGAAGGCCAGCACCGTGACGCTCAGCGCCGCGGCCGGGAAGAGCAGCACGTGCGGCGCCTCCAGGAAGCGGTTCGAGGCGTCACTGATCATCAGGCCCCAGGAGATCTGCGGGGGCTGCACGCCGATGCCGAGGTAGGACAGCGCGGCCTCGGCGCCGATGTACACGCCCAGGCTGATCGCGGAGACCACGATGACCGGGGCGACGGCGTTCGGCATGATGTGCCGGAAGGTGATCCGCAGGTTGCCGGCGCCGAGCGCCTTGGCGGCCACCACGTAGTCGTTGTGCTTGTTGGCGATCACCGAGGCGCGCATGATCCGGAAGATCTGCGGCCAGCCGAGGGCGGCCAGCACCATCGACACCGACAGCACGTTGCCGGAGCCCCAGAACGACATGATCAGCATGCCGCCGAGCAGCGACGGGACCGCGAAGAAGATCTCGGTGAAGCGGGACAGCACGCTGTCGAGCACACCGCCGACCCAGCCGGCCAGCAGGCCGAGCAGGCAGCCGACGACGGTCACCAGGGTGGTGGTCAGCACGCCGACCACGATGGAGTTGCGGGCCGACCACACCGTGCGGGTGTAGACGTCGCAGCCCTGCACGTCGAAGCCGAACCAGTGGTCGGCGCTGGGCCGCTTCAGCGAGTCCGCGAGGTCGCAGGCGTCGTTGGCGAACGGGCTGCCGCTGGTGAACAGTTGCGGGACGGCCGAGACGATCAGCAGCAGCAGCACCAGGGTCGCGCCGATCACGAAGACCGGGTTGCGGCGCAGGTCGCGCAGGGCGTCGCTCCACAGGCTGGCGACGCGCTCCGGCTTCTGCTTCGGCTCCTGCCCGCCGGCCGCGGCGGCGCTGCCGCTCGGGGCCTCGGGGTCGACGACGATCGTGTCACTCATAGCGGATCCTCGGGTCGAGCACGGCGTACAGCAGGTCCACGAGCAGGTTGGCGACCAGGTAGACCAGCACCAGCAGGGTCACCACACCGACGATGACCACGCCCTGCTTGTTGTAGATGGACTGCGCGAGCAGGCCGCCCACCCCGTGGATGTTGAAGAGCTTCTCGGTGATGACCGCACCGCCCATGAGCGCGCCGAGGTCGGCGCCGAGGAAGGTGACGATCGGGATCAGGGCGTTGCGCAGCGCGTGGCGGCCGATGACCCGGCGGCGGCTGAGGCCCTTGGCGACGGCGGTGCGCACGTAGTCGGCGCGCATGGTCTCCATCAGGCTGGTGCGGGTCAGCCGGGCGACGTACGCCAGCGAGGTGGAGGCGAGCACGAGGGCCGGCAGCAGGTAGGCGCGCAGGCCGTCCTCCTCCCGGAAGGAGACCGGGAAGAAGTCGATGCCGTAGTCGTTGCGCAGCTTGACGCCGAGCAGCAGCTGGAGTGCGGAGCCGAGCACGAACACCGGGACGGAGATGACCAGCAGGGTGGAGATCAGCACCAGTTGGTCGAGGAACTTGCCCCGGCGCAGGGCCGCCAGCACGCCCGCGGACACACCGATCACGGCCTCGATCGCGAAGGCGACCAGGGCCAGGTTGACGGTGTACGGGAGCGCCTCGCTGATCATGTCGATGACCGCGCGACCTCGCATGTCCTCACCGAGGTTGCCGGTGAAGACCCCGCTGATGTAGTGCCAGTACTGCACCAGGAACGGGTCGTTGAGGTGGTACTTCTCGCGGATCAGCGCGGCGACCAGCGGGTCGGGGCGCTTCTCGCCGGAGAGCGCCTGCACCGGGTCGCCGGGCAGCGCGTTCACCAGGTAGTAGATCAGAAGCGTCGCGCCGAGCAGTACAGGGATCGCCTGTATCAGTCGGCGGATGACATAGCGGCCCATCAGACCTCCACACTTTCGGGCAAGGAAGGAGGCGGCCGGCCGGGTCCGTGGACCCGGCCGCCCGCCCCCGGTCGTCTGCTACCGGGTCAGCCGGCGAGCTCGACGTTGGCCAGGTCCATGCGGCCGAAGGCGTCGGTGTCGACGTTCTTCACGGACTTGGTGTACGCGGCGGAGGACATGTTGGTGTACACGGGGATGTACGGCAGGTCCTGGACGAGGACGTCGTCGGCCTGCTGGTACAGCTTCAGGCCCTCCTCCTGGGTCTTCGCCTGGTCGGCCTGGGAGAGCAGGCTCTCGAACTTGTCGTTGACGTAACCGCCGTAGTTCGAGCCCTGGTCGATGGCGACCTTGGAGAAGATCGGGCGCAGGTAGTTCTCGGCGGACGGGTAGTCCATCGACCAGCCCATGCGGAAGGCGCCGGAGTACTGCTTCTCGCCGAGCGAGTCGAGCAGCTTGCCGAACTTCTCGAACGGCTTGGCGGTGACCTCGACGCCGAGGTTCTTCTTCAGCTGGTTGGCGACGGCCTCGATCCACTCCTTGTGGCCGCCGTCGGCGTTGTAGCCCAGCTCGATGGTGTTGTTCGGGACACCGCCGGCCTGGGTGAAGAGCTCCTTGGCCTTGGCCGGGTTGTAGGTGCCCGACTCGCCCAGGGCGCCCTTGCGGTAGCCGGCCACCAGCGGGCTGATGAAGTCGTCGGCCGGGACGCGGCTGCCGTTGAAGATGGTCTTGCTGATGGCCTCGCGGTCGATGGCCATCGAGATCGCCTTGCGGATCTCCGGCTTGCCGTAGGTGGCCGGGTTGGTGGCGATCGGGAAGCCGATGTAGCCGACGCCGGACTCCGGCTTGTAGATGTAGCGGTCGCCGAACTCCGACTTCACCGAGGACATCGCCGAGGTGGGCAGCTTGTCGGTGATCTGGATCGCGTCGGTGCGCAGGTCGTTGTAGGCGGTGTCCAGGCTGTCGTAGATCTTGAAGGTGACGCCCTGGAGCTTGGCCTTGCCGTCCGCAGCCGGGAAGGCGTCGTAGCGCTTCACCTTGATCTGCTTGTTGTGCTCCCAGGAACCGTCCATCTGGAACGGGCCGTTGCCGACCGGCTTCTCGCCGAAGGCCTTGGGGTCGGTGAAGAACGCCTTGGGCAGCGGGTAGAACGCGGTGTAGCCCAGCATGGTCTTGAACTGGGAGAACGGTGCGTTCAGGGTGACGGTGAAGGTCTTGTCGTCGATGACCTTCAGGCCCTTGAGCTCCTTGGCGGTGGGCTTCTTGTCCTTGCCCGGGGCGAGCTCCTCGGAGCCCTCGATCTTGGCGAAGAAGGGCAGGCCCTCCTGCGCGTTGTCCTGGTTGGCGCCGTAGTTCCAGGCGTCCACGAAGGACTGGGCGGTGACCTTCTCGCCGTTGTGGAAGGTGTAGCCGTCCTTCAGCTTGATCGTCCAGACCTTGCTGTCGGTGGAGTCGATGGACTCGGCCACGCGGAGCTTGGGCTCGCTGGTCTTGACGTCGTAGTCGACCAGACCCGCGAAGAGGGCGTTCAGCACCTCGGCACCCTCGGACTCGGCCGTGTTGGTCGGGACCAGGCCGTGCTGCGGCTCGCCGAGCTGGACGGCGATCGAGCCGCCGTCCTTGGCAGCGGCCTTGTCGCTGCTCTTGCCGGACGTGCTGCACGCGGTCGCCGCGAGGGCGACTGCGGTGGCCGCGACGATCCACTTGGCCGGGGTTGCTCCGCGCATGGGGGGATGCCTCCTGATGTGGTTTCAACGCGGAGGCACCACAGGGGGAACGGCCGGCGGCTACGTCGCGGCCATGAGGTGCCTCCTCGCCCGAGGCTTCGGCGCGCACCCCTGCGCGTGACCCGTGACCCGAGCTCGACTGTCCCACTATCGGACACTCCGAGATGTGGATCTGACCATTAGCGATCTCAATTTGGTCACATGCGCGATGAATTGGTTTCGCAAATTGGACATCTGGGGCATACCCAACCGGCATCAAACGGACAGTCGTCCTGCATGACGGTCGGTCGCGCACGATTACCGGACGCCGTCCGCTCTCCGGATACCGGACGTCCGGCCCGGCCGGAGGGCGAACGAACGGCCGGCCCCCGCCCCCCGGAGGGGGTGGAGGCCGGCCGTCGGATGCCGTACTGCGGGCGTCAGCCCTTCTTGGCGCGCGAGGCCGTGCGGCCACGGTCCTTGGCGTCCAGGACGACCTTGCGGATGCGCACGGTCTCCGGGGTCACCTCGATGCACTCGTCCTCGCGGCAGAACTCCAGCGACTGCTCCAGCGAGAGCTTGCGCGGCGGAACGATCGACTCGGCGACGTCGGCGTTCGAGGACCGCATGTTGGTGAGCTTCTTCTCCTTGGTGATGTTCACGTCCATGTCGTCGGAGCGCGAGTTCTCACCGACGATCATGCCCTCGTACACCTCGGTGCCCGGGTCGCAGAACAGCACGCCGCGCTCCTGCAGGTTGGTCATCGCGAAGGCGGTGACCACACCGGAACGGTCGGCGACCAGGGAGCCGTTGTTGCGGGTCGTCAGGGCGCCGAACCACGGCTCGTAGCCCTCGTGGATCGAGTGCGCGATGCCGGTGCCGCGGGTGTTGGTGAGGAACTCCGTCCGGAAGCCGATCAGGCCGCGGGACGGCACCACGAACTCCATGCGGACCCAGCCCGAGCCGTGGTTGGACATGTTGTCCATCCGGCCCTTGCGGATGCCCATGAGCTGGGTGACGGCACCCATGTGCTCCTCGGGCACGTCCACGGTGAGGCGCTCGACCGGCTCGTGGGTCTTGCCGTTGACCTCGCGGGTGACCACCTGCGGCTTGCCGACGGTCAGCTCGAAGCCCTCGCGGCGCATGGTCTCGATGAGGATGGCCAGCGCCAGCTCACCGCGGCCCTGCACCTCCCAGGCGTCCGGGCGCTCGGTGTCCAGCACGCGCAGCGACACGTTGCCGATGAGCTCGCGGTCCAGGCGGTCCTTCACCTGGCGGGCGGTGACCTTGCGGTCGACCTTGCCGCCGGACTTGGCGTCCGCACCCTTGCCGGAGCCGCCCTTGCCGACCAGCGGCGAGGTGTTGGTGCCGATGGTCATCGAGATGGCCGGCTCGTCCACCGTGATCAGCGGCAGGGCGATCGGGTTCTCGGTGTCGGCCAGGGTCTCGCCGATCATGATCTCGGAAATGCCGGCGACGGCGCAGATGTCGCCCGGGCCGGCCACCTCGGCCGGCTTGCGGGTGAGCGCCTCGGTCATCAGCAGCTCGGAGATGCGGACGTTCTGGATCGAGCCGTCGCGCTTGATCCAGGCCACCGTCTGGCCCTTGCGGAGCTCGCCCTGCTCGACGCGGAGCAGCGCGATGCGGCCGAGGAAGTTGTCGGCGTCCAGGTTGGTGACGTGCGCCTGCAGCGGGGCGTCCTCGTCGTAGGTCGGCGCCGGGACGTGCTCCAGGATGGTGGAGAAGAACGGCTCCAGGCTGGTGGAGTCGGCCGGGACGGTGCCGTTCTCCGGCTTGGTCAGCGAGGCGACGCCGTCACGGGCGCAGGCGTAGACGATCGGGAACTCGATCTGGTCCTCGTCCGCGTCCAGGTCCAGGAACAGGTCGTAGGTCTCGTTGATGACCTCGTCGATCCGGGCGTCCGGACGGTCGGTCTTGTTGATGCAGAGGATGACGGGCAGCCGCGCGGTGAGCGCCTTGCGGAGCACGAAGCGGGTCTGCGGCAGCGGGCCCTCGGAGGCGTCGACCAGCAGGACGACCGCGTCCACCATCGACAGACCGCGCTCGACCTCGCCACCGAAGTCGGCGTGGCCCGGGGTGTCGATGATGTTGATGGTGATCGGCGCGCCACCGTCCTTGGGGTGGTACTTGACCGCGGTGTTCTTCGCGAGAATGGTGATGCCCTTCTCGCGCTCCAGGTCGTTGGAGTCCATCATGCGGTCGTCGAGGTGCTGGTGGGCGGCGAAGGCGCCGGCCTGCTTCAGCATGGCGTCGACCAGGGTGGTCTTGCCGTGGTCGACGTGGGCGACGATGGCGACGTTACGGATGTCGTTGCGCGTGGGCATGCGGAGCGGATTCTCCCGGTTCGTGGGTTTCGGCGCCCGGCTGCGTGACGCCGACTTGCGATCCCTGTCGATCGCGGCCGCCCGTTCCGCCTGCTACTACCGGTCCACCCGCCGGGCACACCATGCCACGGCTCCTCCTATGGTACGGGGATTCGTGTCAAGGGCCGAAACGGCGGGTGGCACCGGGTGCAAGATCACATCGCGCCGCCGGACCGGGCGTACCCGTCCGGTGGCCCTCCCGGGTCAGTCCTGCCGGAAGCCGACGTCCTGGTAGCGCGGGGTGGTGAAGCCGTACGCGCCGGCCCCGGCGACCCCGTTGCGGACGGCCACCAGGTCGGGTCGGCGGTAGAGCGGGACGACGTCGGCGAGCTGCCAGAGCCGGGCGTCGGCCTGCTGGAGCAGGTCCTGCCGGGCGGCGGGGTCGAGTTCGGCGGCGGAGCGGTCCAGCAGCCGGTCGATCTCGGCGGTGCCGCCGCGGCCGTAGTTGCGGCCGACCACCGGCAGGCCGTCCGGGCCGGGCTGCGGCTTGGCGTACAGCGGCCGGGTGTCGGAGGGGTAGGCGCTGGCGGGCCAGGAGAACAGGGCGAGGTCGAAGTCGCCCTTGGCGAGGTGGTCGGTGACGAAGGTGTCCGCGGGGACGGGCTCGGCGGTGACCGCGACGCCGGCCGCGGCGAGGTCCGCGGTGAGCGCGTCCGCGGTGCGGCGGGCGGTGGTGGAGCCGTCCGGGATGAGCAGGGTGAGGGCGAGCGCCTTGCCGTCCTTGCTGCGGGTGCCGTCCGAGGAGACCCAGCCGGCCTTGTCGAGCAGGGTGCCGGGGGCGGCCGTGCCGAGTGCCCGGCTGTTGTCGCGGTAGCCGTCCTGGCCGGCCACCAGCAGGTGGTTGCCGAGCGGGACGACGCCGAGGCCGAGCGGGCCGAGGGCGGCGGTGGCGACCTTCTGCCGGTCGACGGCGCGGGCGACGGCCTGCCGGACGGCGGTGTCGGCCAGCGGCCCGCGCGCGGTGTTCAGGGTGAGCTGGGTGAAGGCCGCGGCGGGTGCCCGGTGCAGGGTGAGGCCGGGCAGCGTCTCGGCCCGGTGCAGGGCGTGCGCGGAGGCCTCGACCATGGCGGCGGCGTCCGGCGGCGCGGCGGCGGTGGTGCCGTCCGGCACGGCCCGGTCGACGGAGCCGGTGACGGCGGCGATGTCGAGCCGGTCCCCGGCCAGGGCGTCCAGCCGGCCGGCGGTGGGCACGGCCAGGAAGTCGATCTCCTGGGCCTTCGCCGGGTCGCCCCACCAGCGGGGGTTGCGGGTGAGCACCGCGCGGCCGCCGTCCTTGTCCCAGCCGGTCAGCGCGAACGGTCCGGCCGAGGTGCGGAAGCCGCCGTCGAGCGGCTGGTTGAAGGCGTCGGCGGTGGCCGTCCGGGCCGCCGGGTACAGCGGGGAGAAGAGCGAGCGCCAGTCCGCGTACGGCTGCTTGAAGACCACCTTCACCTCGTGCGGGTCGCTGCCCTGCTCGACGGAGGCGATGGCGCCGTAGCCGGCCGGGCGATCGCTGCGGAAGGCCGGGTCGGCGCCGGACAGCGCCTTCCACTGGGCGGCGAAGTCGGCGGCCGACAGCGGCGAGCCGTCGCTCCACACCGCGGCGGGGTTGAGCCGGTAGGTGACGGTCTGCGGGCTGCGGCCGGCCGGCGTGGACTCGGCGCCGGCCAGGTAGTCCGGGTCGGGGGTGGCCCGGCCGCGGTCGTCCAGCCGGAACAGGCCGGGCAGCAGGGCGCGGGCGATCAGCTCGGAGTCGGCGTCCGCCGCGGGCTGGTAGACGTTCAGGGTGGCCGGGACGGCGTCGACCGCCCATCGCACGGTGCCGCCGTCGCGGGTGTGCGCGCGGTCGGCGGCCGTGACGTCGGAGACGGCGGGGCCGTCCGGGGAGCCGCCGGTGCAGCCGGCGAGCCCGGCGGCCAGGCAGAGGGCGGCGGCCGCGGCGGCGGCCCGGTCGGCGGCTCGGCTGGCGCGCATGCGCTCCTCCGTCGGGGTGTGGCCGGCCCGAGGAATCCGGGAGTGCCCCCAACGAAAGGCCATCGGCCGCGCCCGCCCCGCGGCGACACGGCGCCCGGGCGGACAGATCCACCCGGGCGGCGTAGGCGGCGGCCTCAGAGCGTCAGTTCGAACCAGACGATCTTGCCGTTGGGGGTGCGGCGGCTGCCCCAGCGCTCGGCCAGCAGGCTGACCAGCTGGAGGCCGCGCCCGCCCTCGTCGGTCTCCTGCGCGCGGCGCTGGCGGGGCTGCGCGTAGCCGTCGTCCCAGACCTCGCAGACCATCGTGCGGTCGCGCATCAGCCGCAGCCGGATCTCGCCGCGGCCGTGCCGCAGCGCGTTGGTGACCAGCTCGCTGACCAGCAGCTCGGTGGTGTCGACCAGCTCGTCGAGGCCGCGGTTGATCAGCCAGTCGCAGGAGTTCTCCCGGGCCCGGCCGACCGAGGTCGGCTCGGCGGGCAGCCGCCAGTCGCCGACCGAGCCGTCCGGCAGCGCCTCGACCTTGGCCATCAGCAGCGCGATGTCGTCCTCGCCGTGGTGCGGGATCAGCTCGTCCAGCACCTCGTCGCAGAGCTGCTCCAGGTGCTTGGAGCCGTGGGTGAGCGCGGCCCGGAAGGCCCGCAGGCCCTCGTCCAGCTGGTGCTTGCGGGACTCCACCAGGCCGTCGGTGTAGAGGCCGAGCACCGCGCCGTCCGGCAGCGTGATGGTGACCTCCTCGAAGGGCTCGCCGCCGACGCCGAGCGGCAGGCCCGGCGGCACGTCGAGCATCCGGGCCGGCTCGCCCGGGCTGAGCAGCGCGGGCGGCAGGTGGCCGGCGCTGGCGAAGGTGCAGCGCTGGGTGACGGCGTCGTACACGGCGTAGACGCAGGTCGCGAGGTAGACCTCGGCGCCGGAGGCGCCGGTGGCGTCGCCGTCGCCGAGGCCGCGGGCGATCTCGTCGAGGGCGCCGAGCACCTCGGCCGGGTCGAGGTCGAGCATGGCCAGGGTGCGCACCGCGGTCCGCAGCTGGCCCATGGCGACGGCGGCGCGCAGGCCGCGGCCCATGACGTCGCCGATCACCAGCGCGGTGCGGCTGCCGGGCAGCGGGATCACGTCGAACCAGTCGCCGCCGACCTCGGTGTTGTTGTTGCTGGGCAGGTAGCGGCGGGCGATCTCCAGGCCGGTGGCGGCCGGGTTGCCCGGGGGCAGCAGGCTGCGCTGGAGGATCAGCGCGCGCTCGTGCTCGCGCCGGTAGAGCCGGGCGTTGTCGACGCAGACCGCGGCGCGGGCGACCAGCTCCTCCGCGATGGCGACGTCCCGCGCGTCGAAGGGTTCGGAGCCGATCGCCCGGGAGAGCTGGACGAGGCCGAGCACCTGGTCACGGGCGACCAGCGGGACGACCAGGGTGGAGCGCAGCAGCGGGTCCGGGCCGGGCTGCGGGACGACGCTGCGGCCGGTGCGCAGGGCGCGGGCGTGCGGCGAGCGCGGCGGGTAGCAGAGGATCCCGCCGGCCTCGGCGACCGGGACGGCGGCCAGGCCCTCGCCGAGGACGGAGGCGGCGCCGCCGACGACGCTGGAGACCGCGACGCGGCGCAGTTCGCCGGAGCCGTCGAGCAGGCCGGGGCCGCCGGAGAGCGGGCCGGAGTCGCCGGAGAGCAGGGCGGTGTAGAGGTCGACGGTGGCGACGTCGCAGAACTGCGGGACGATCACGTCCAGGAGTTCCTTGGCGGTGGTCTCCAGGTCGAGGGTGGACCCGATGTGGGTGCTGGCCTCGTTGAGCAGGGCGAGGCTGCGGCGGACGCCGGCGGCCTCGCGTTCGGCGACGTGCCGGCTGGTGACGTCCTGCACCTGGCCGGCCACGCCGAGCGGGGCGCCGCCGGGGCCGTTCAGCCGGAACAGGGAGGCGGACCAGCGGCGGCGGCCGTCGCGGGTGCCGGCGGCCGGGACGCCGCCGTTGAAGCGCAGGTCGAGGATGGGCTCGCCGCCGGTCAGCACCTTGCGCAGGGCGACCTGGAGCCGCTCGGCCTCGCCGGGGGCGAAGAGCTCGGCGGGGGCGAGGCCGGGGAGGTCCTCGGGGTCGCGGCCGACGCAGGCCGCGAAGGCCGGGTTGACCCGCTGCAGCCGCAGGTCGGGGCCGAAGAGGAAGAAGCCGGTGGGCGTCTGGCCGAAGACCGCCTCGGAGGCGGCGAGGCCGTCCTCGACGGTGCGCAGCCGGCCGACGTCGACGGCGAGGCAGGTGGCGCCGGCGGCGGGGCCGCTGTCGACGGGCATCAGGTAGAGCTCGGCCAGGCCTTCGCCGCCCGCGGTGTCGCGGTACGGGGTGGTGCCCGTCCACTCCTCGCCGGCGAGGACGCGTTCCAGGCGGGCGCGGCCGCGCTGCCAGTGCTCGCGGGGGACGAGGGTGGTGATCGGGTCCGAGCCCAGGGCGTCGGCGGCGGGTACCCCGAAGAATTCGGCGGCCCGGCCGCTCCAGTGGCTGATCCGGCCGTCGGGGCCGATCGCGAAGGTGGCGACCCGCAGGTAGCCGTAGATCGAGCCGGGTTCGCCGGGGCCGCGACCGCCGGCGTCGCGGCGCGGGACGACGCCCTCGTCGTCGGGTGCGCCGGGCTGTCCGGGCACGGCGGCATGACCGCTGCTGCTCGGCGCCTGCGGCGCCGGAATGCTGTTCAACGGACCGACCCCTCCAACCAGTGCCCATCCGGATGTCGAGAAGACCGAGTATTCATCATCCGGGTGCGAGCGCACACGCCCCCGAGCATCACAACATCGAATCGGGGGAGGCCCGCGCGGTGCTCCTTACCCGGCCGTAGCTGTTCGAACCGGCCTGGCCTGCACGGATCGGGCGGTTCGGTCAAGAGCCGGGTCGGACATGGCTGCGTCGTGCACGGATCTGGCAGGATCGATCTGCCGGGTGGCTCGAAAACACCTGAGGATTCGGGCATTTCATCACATGACACATCATCAGCGCCAGCCCGTCGGAATGCCCGTTCCTGAGTGTTCCGCGACACGTCGCCCGGTGGTCACGGCGGGGTCGCCCGAGGCCCGCGGGGAGCGCGCGACCCGCCCTCCGAAATCGGAAAAGTCAGACTTTACGGTCCACCTGCCGGACGCCGCCGCCACCGTCCGCACCGGCGTGCCTGCGCGGTGCACGGCCACCGCGGGCGACCGCGCTACTCCTCCGAGTAGCCGCCCTCGGGGTCGTCGGGGGACAGCTCGAACCAGACGACCTTGCCCATGCCCTCGGCTCGCGCTCCCCAGCGCAGCGCGAGCCGGCGGACGAGCTCCAGACCGCGTCCGCCCTCGTCGGCCTCGGCGGCGTGCCGCTCGCGGGGCGGGTCGGGCAGCGGGTCGCTGATCTCCACCAGCAGCATCTCGCCGAGGGTCAGCCGGACGCCGATCGGTGCGCTGGCGTACCGGACGGAGTTGGTGACCAGCTCGCTGACCAGCAGCTCGGCGGTGTCGGTGAGGCGCTCGGCGCCCCACTCGGCGAGGGTGCCGCGGACGAGGCGGCGGGCCCGGGAGACGGCGGTCGGCTCGGCGGGCAGCGTCCAGCCGGCGGTGGGGGTGCCGGCCTCGCCGTGGCTGAGCCGGGCGAGCAGCAGGGCGACGTCGTCGGGCTCGCGGCCCTGCTCCATGGTGTCGAGCACGGCCTCGCAGGCCTGCTCGATGGAGGCGTAGGGCTGTTCCAGCACGCTGATCAGCCGGCCGAGGCCGACGTCGAGGTCCTTGTCCCGGGACTCCACCAGGCCGTCGGTGCACAGGGCGAGCAGGGTGCCCTCGGCCACGTCCAGCTCGACCGACTCGAAGGGCACGCCGCCGACGCCGAGCGGGGCGCCGGAGGGCAGGTCGAGGACCTGGCCGACACCGCCGGGCAGCGGGCCGCCGGCGGCCGGGGCCGGGCCGTCGCCGTCCTTGGGCACCACCAGGACGGGCGGGATGTGGCCGGCCTTGGTGACGGTCAGCCGCCGCCGGACGGGGTCGAAGACGGCGTACACGCAGGTCGCGAGCAGCGCCTCGTCGGGGCCCTGGGCGAGGTCGTCGGCCAGCTCGTGGACGTGCCGCAGCAGGATCTCGGGCGGCAGGTCGAGGGCGGCCAGCACGCGGACGGCGGTGCGCAGCCGGCCCATGGTGGCGGCGGCCCGCAGGCCGTGCCCCATGACGTCGCCGACCACCAGGGCGGTGCGGTCGCCGGGCAGCGGGATCACGTCGAACCAGTCGCCGCCGACCTCGGTGCCGCTGCTGCCGGGGACGTAGCGGTAGGCGACCTCGACGCCGGTGGGCTGCGGGACCTGCTGGGGCAGCAGGGTGCGCTGCAGGGTGAGGGCGGCGGTCCGCTCGCGGGCGTAGAGGCGGGCGTTGTCGAGGGAGCTGCCGGCCCGGTCGGCGAGTTCGACGGCGAAGGCGAGGTCGTCGCGGTCGAAGCCCTCGCGGTAGCCGGCCCGGCTGACCACCAGCAGGCCGATGACGATGCCGCGGGCGCGCAGCGGGACGACCAGCCGGGAGTGCACACCGAGCTCGTGCGCGGCCTGGGCCTTCGGGTCGCCGGGGTAGCTGAGGTCCTCGGCCTCCTCCTTGCCGCTGAGCAGTTCGGGGATGCCGGTGCGCAGCACCCGGCCGAAGGCGGACTCCTCGGTGAAGGTGATCCGGGCGCCGCGGCGGAGCATCACCTCGACCTCGGGGCCGTCCTGGACGGAGGCGGTGCCGAGCTGCAGCAGCGAGGTGCGGCGGTCGTGGCCGTGCCGGGGCAGGTCGTCGCCGTGCGCGACGGCCTGCAGCAGGATGACGGCGGAGTAGTCGGCGAGCCGGGGCACGACGGCGCCGGCGAGTTCCTGGGCGATCCGGGAGGCGTCGAGGAGGTCGCCGATGCGGGAGCCGAACTCGTTGAGCAGGGAGAGCCGGCGGCGGGCGTGCTCGACCTTGGAGACGGCCCGGTAGCGCTCGGTGACGTCCATGACGGTGCCGGAGATGCCGAGCACCCGGCCGGCCCGGTCGGTCATCCGGCTGTAGGAGATCGAGCGGAAGCCGGAGCGGGCGGTGACGGGGGCGGCGAGGGTGACGTCGATGACCGGTTCGCCGGTGGCGAGGACCTGCCGCTGGATGGCGGTGATCTCGTCGGCGGCCCGCTCGGGGAGGGTCTCGCCGGTGGTGCGGCCGACGTGCTCCTCCATCGGGACGCCGTTCATGTCGGCGAGGGTGCTGTTGACGGCGGTGTAGCGCAGCTCGGTGTCGAGGACGGCGATGCCGAGCGGGGACTGCTCGAAGAGCGCGTCGCGGACGGCGAGGTCGCGTTCGACGGCGGCGACGGTGCGGGCGTCGGCGAGCGCCACCTGCAGGAAGGGCGTGCCGTCGCCGTCGACGAGCAGTGAGATCCGCACCTCGACGGGGACGTTCACCCCGTCGCGGTCGGTGAGCCGGGTGATGCCGTGCCAGCTGCCGATCCGCAGCGTCTCCTGGATCGCCAGCCGGGCCTGGCCGACGAGCTCGGCGTCGCCGATCAGCTGGTCGATCCGCCGGCCGACCAGGAGTTCGCTGGGCCAGCCGAGCATCTCCTCGGCGGCGGGGCTCCAGAGCACCACCCGGCCGGAGGTGTCGAGGATCGCGATGGCGACCTTGACCACGTCGAAGAGGCTGCCGCGGGCCGGCTCGGCGACCTTGGCGCCGGCGGCGGGGGTGCCGGGGAACGGCAGGATCGGGCGGCCGCGGGGCGAGGCGGCAGGCGGGATGTCGCGGGGCTGCGGGCTCGGCCGGGTCTGCTCGGCGGGGCGGGTGCGGCCGCCGCGGCGCAGTCGGGCGCGGGCGGCGGCGCTGCCGGAGGTGCCGCCGGGCACGCCGGGGGCGGCCGTGCGCTGCGATCCGCGCCGGGGGAGGCGACGGGCCCGCCGCTCTCCCCCGCCGTTTCCCGTGGTCGACACCGACGGCGCCTCCGGCTCGTGGGCTGGACACCGCGGCCGGGGCCGGGTGCGGGAGGGGTCGGCGGGGCGCCGCCGCGCCCCGCCGATCCCGATGAATTCTGCCGAACTGTGACATACCCCATGCCATGGGTCGATATCCCGGCAAGTGGGTCGTCTTTCCCGATTCGACCGCGTCCGGCGGCCCCGGTTCGGCTGCGTGGAGCAATCGGCGGCGGGCGCCCCCGCAGGGTCCCGTACCCCGTCCGGGGGCTGCTCAGCCGCGGATCGGCCCGGCGCCCGGGTCCGGCGCGGGCCCGGTCCGCGGCGGGCTCAGCCCGCCGCGAGCAGTTCGGCGACGTGCGGGAGGACCTCGCGGTCGTGGGCGAGCCACTCGACGTCGTCGAGCTCGTCCGGGCCGAGCCAGCGCAGCTCGGAGTGGTCGGCGAGCGGGCGGGGCTCGCCGGAGAGCAGTTCGGCGGCCCAGATCCGCAGCTCCAGGCCGGCCCGCACGGGCCAGCTGCCGGGCAGCGGGCGCAGCGCGCGGGCGCGGACGCCGAGCTCCTCGGCGAGTTCGCGTTCCAGCGCCTGCTCCTGGGTCTCACCGGGTTCGGCCTTGCCACCGGGGAACTCCCAGTAGCCGGCGGTCTCGGGGGGTGCGCTGCGGCGGGCCGCGAGCACCCGGCCGCGGTGCACCAGGGCGCCGCCGACGACGTACCGGACCTCGGGCTGCGGGGCGTCCTGCTGGGTGCGGGGTGCGACGGCCTCGACCCAGTACAGCTGCTTGTGGCCGCGGGCCTCGAACTCGGCGGCGAGCGCCTCGGCCTCGGCCCGGCCGAGCCCGGTGGCCACGGGGAAGCGGTTGCCGTTGTCGTCCTGGCGCATCACCCGGTGATCGTCCATGGCGCCACCGTAACGGGCCCGGCCCGGTGGGGGACGGGCCGGACCCGTTCGCCGACCGTAGGCGCCGTTTGCTACCGGCCGGTACGCCGCCGGTTAACAGCGGGTTAGACGGTGCGGCCGGCGGCGGCGCGGTCGGCGGCGGCGGTGCCGGTGACCCGCGCTCGGCGGCACCGGTCAGCGGCGGGCGAGCAGTTCGCCGTGCAGGACGGCGAACCAGCCGTCCGGGTCGGCGGCCCAGCGGCGCCAGCCGGCCGCGATCCGGGCCAGGTCGGCGGGGTCGGCCAGGCCCTCCGCGAGGGCGGTGGCGGCGGTGGCGGACTTCTCGGTGCGCTCGGCCCAGGTCTCGCCCCACCACCGGCGCCGCTCGGGATCGGCGAAGGTCCAGCTGCCGGAGCCGGCGGTGAGGTCGGTGAACCCGGCGGCCCGGGCCCAGGCGGCCAGCCGGCGGCCGGCGTCGGGCTCGCCCCCGTTGGCCCGGGCGATCCGGCGGTAGAGCGCGGACCACTCGGCCAGTTCGGGGAGCTCCGGGTACCAGGCCATCGCGGCGTAGTCGGCGTCGCGGACGGCGACCAGGCCGCCGGGTGCGGTGACCCGGCGCATCTCGCGCAGCGCGGCCACCGGGTCGGCGACGTGCTGGAGCACCTGGTGGGCGTGCACCACGTCGAACGCGCCGTCGGCGTACGGCAGCCGGTGCACGTCGGCGACCTCGAACACCACCGTGGTCAGCCCGCGGTCGGCGGCGTGCGCGGCGGCCCGGGCGAGCACCTCGGCGGAGGTGTCGACGGCGACCGTCCGGCCGTCGGGGCCGAGCCGTTCGGCCAGGTCGGCGGTGATCGTGCCCGGTCCGCAGCCGACGTCCAGCAGTCTTTGCCCGGGGCGGAGTTCGGGCAGCAGGTAGGCGGCGGAATCGGCGGCGGTGCGGCTGCTGTGCGAGCGCAGCACGGACTCCTGGTGGCCGTGCGTGTAGGCGGCCCGACGGTTCGTCATGTTCGGCTCCTCTCGGCTCCTTCCGATGCCGACGAGCGTAGACCCGTCTCGCATGACGGGAAATATCGTCTCGTCATTCAAGACGATGGCCGGTCGGCGTGGTCACCGGAAGGGCCGCGCGACGACAATCGGAGCATGGGAAAGACCTACGAACGCATCGACGGCCGGCTGCGCGCCTTCATCGAGGAACAGCCGGTCTTCTTCACCGCCACGGCGCCGCTGGCCGGCGACGGCCACGTCAACCTGTCCCCCAAGGGCCGGGCCGGCACGCTCGCCGTCCTGGACGAACTCACGCTGGCCTACCTGGACTTCGGCGGCAGCACGGCGGAGACCCTGGCCCACGTGCGGGAGAACGGCCGGATCACGCTGATGTGGTGCGCCTTCGCCGGGCCGCCGACCGTGGTGCGGGTGCACGGCCGGGGCGAGGCCGTCTTCCGCGACGACCCGCGCTTCGCCGACCTGATCGGGCACTTCGACCCGGCGGCCGACGGCTCCGCGCTGCGGGCCGTGGTGCTGGTGCACGCCGAACGGGTCAGCGACTCCTGCGGGTTCGCCGTGCCGTTCATGGACTACCGCGGCGACCGGGAGCTGCACGCCCAGTACTTCGACCGCAAGACCGACGAGGAGTTCGGCGTCTACTGCGAGGGCAAGGAGTACGTCGGCACCAGCATCGACGGCCTGCCCGCACTGCCGCTGCCGCTGCCGCCGCGGACCGGCTGAGGGCCCGCGGCGGCAGCGGCGGCCGGTCAGTTCAGGGTGAACCAGGTGGAGCGGGACTTCTTCCACTCCGGGTGGGTGAGGTCCTTGGCCTCGGTGCCGTCGTTGTACAGGTCGGCGGCGCCGTCGTCGGTGATCAGCTGGGCGCGGCCGCCCGGGACGGTGAGGTCCGGCACGTCCACCACGGCCTCCCAGGCGCCGGCGTCGGTGGTCGGCAGGTCGCGCAGCTTCACGGGTGCGTCGGTCGCCACGCCCGTCCATCGGTAGAGCGCGTACGGGTCGGAGTTGTCGTCCGCGGCCCAGGAGCCGGCCACGATCAGGTACTGGTCCGCGGCGTTCTTGCGGATGTCCCGGACGGACAGCCCGCCCAGGTCCAGGGTGATCGGGGTGCCGAACGCGGCGTGCACCGAACCGCCCGGCAGCTGGCCGTAGTTGGTGACCGGCACCAGCAGCGCCTTGCCACCGTTCGCCGGCGGAACCAGCGGCGCGCGGAAGGCCACGTACGCGGTGGTGGTGCTGCCCGGCGCGAACTCCAGGCCCTCGACGTTGAAGCCGTTGATCTGCTTCGGGACCTGGCCGGAGGCCGCGCCCGCGGCGAAGCCGAAGCGGTTGCCGTTGGCCTTGTCCCAGGTGATCAGGTCGTCGCGCAGGCCCTTGTACTTACCGCCGAGGGCCAGCTGGGTGGCCGCGCCGGAGCCGGTGACGGTGGTGGTGAAGACGGTGGTGCGGTCCGGCTTGAGGCTGCCGTCCTTGCCGTTGCCGAGCGAGCCCGTCCAGTAGATCGTGTTGCCGACCCGGGCCCCGCCCTCGATGTCGATCTCCTTGGAGACGCCGAGCGCGGACGAGAAGTCCCAGGTGCGGACCGGTGCGCCGGAGACGTTGCGGTCGTACAGGCGCAGCACGTTGGACTCGTCGTCCGCGACCACGATGTAGCCGCCGCCCACGTCGACCGCGGCCGAGGCGTCGCTGGAGCCGGTCAGGTAGCGGCTGTCGGCGGCGTACTGGACGGCCGCGGAGGCCGCGTAGTGCAGGGTCTTGGTGGCCGTCTTGCCGCCGAGGCCGGTGACCTTGACGGTGAGGTCGGTGTAGCCGACGCCGCGGGCCGCGACGGCCAGGGTGCGGCTGCCGGTGGTGCCGGTGACCGTCACGTCGCCGGTCTGCGCGACCGAGCTCCTGGTGGTGGCGGAGGCCGCCACGGTGAGCGCGGAGACGTCCGCACCGCTCTGCGCCACCGTGACGGTGACGGTCGGGTCGCCGGTCGCACCGACGGCGCCGGACAGGTAGCTCGCCGACAGGGTGATGGTGGGCGTGCCGTACGTCACCGCGGAGGCGGGAACGGCGACGACGGGGACGGAGGCGAGCACGAACGCGGCCGCGGCGAGCGCGAGCGAACGGTGACCGGACACGGGGGGTGGGCCCTTCGACGGGGTCGGACGAGGACCGGACCAGGGTGGGGGCCGTGCGCGAACTCCGGCCGTACGGCACCCGGCCGGACGACGAACGGCACCGCTCGAAAACCGTACGCAGGATGCCGTGGCCATGGCCGGTCACCGGGCCGGACGGCCGGTGACCGTACGGTGGGGCGGTAGCCGACCGATCGGAGGACCCGTGTCCCGCCGCCCGTACGTCCTGCTGAGCGCCGCCGTCTCGCTCGACGGCCACCTCGACGACGCGTCACCGGAGCGGCTGCTGCTCTCCAATCCGGCGGACTTCGACCGGGTGGACGAGGTCCGGGCCGGCTGCGACGCGCTGCTCGTCGGCGGCACCACGCTGCGCCGCGACAACCCGCGGCTGCTCGTCAACTCGCCCGAGCGGCGGGCCGCCCGAGTCGCGGCCGGCCGGCCGGAGTACCCGCTCAAGGTCACCCTCACGGCGAGCGGCGGCCTCTCGCCCGCGCTCAACTTCTGGCACACCGGCGGCGCCAAGGCCGTCTACACCACCGACGCCGCCGCCCCCGCGCTGCGCGGTGCGCTCGACGGGCTCGCCGAGGTCGTCGCGCTCGGCGCCGAGGTCGGGCTCGGCGCCCTCCTCGACGACCTGGGCGCGCGCGGCGTGCAGCGGCTCATGGTCGAGGGCGGCGGCAGCATCCACACCCAGTTCCTCGCCCAGGGCCTCGCCGACGAACTCCAGCTCGCCGTCGCCCCGCTGCTGGTCGGCCAGCCGGCCGCCCCGCGCTTCCTCGGCCCGGCCGACTACCCGGGCGGACCCGCCCGGCGGATGCGGCTGCTGGAGGCACGTACGGTGGGCGACGTCGTCCTGCTCCGCTACGCCCCGAAGGAGTCCACCCCGTGACCAGCGACGCCGTCCCCGGCACCGACCTGTACTGGCTCGCGCGCGCCGTGGAGCTCTCGCGCCGCTGCCCGCCCTCCGCGACGGCCTTCTCGGTCGGCGCGGTGGTCGTCGGCGCCGACGGCGAGGTGCTCGCCGAGGGCTACAGCCGCGAGGTGGACGAGAAGAACCACGCCGAGGAGGCCGCGCTCGCCAAACTGCCCGCCGGCGACCCGCGGCTGCGCACCGCCACCGTGTACAGCTCGCTGGAGCCGTGCGGTCAGCGCGCCTCGCGGCCGCTCACCTGCGCCCAGCTGATCGTCGCGGCCGGGGTGCCGCGGGTGGTGGTGGCCTGGCGCGAGCCGGACCTCTTCGTGCAGGCCTGCCAGGGCACCGCCCTGCTGGAGGCGGCCGGTGTGGAGGTCGTGGAGCTGCCGGAACTCGCCGGTCCGGCCCGCGAGGTCAACGCGCACCTGCTGGGCGGCTGAGCCGGCCGGGTCCGTCCCGGCCCGCTTCGACGGCACTTTTGTATCCTGGAGAGACAAACACGCCGTTTCCGAGGAGCCGCCCCGCATGCCTGCCACGACGCTCACCACCCGCGCCCTGCTCCTCGACATGGACGGCACCCTGGTCAACTCGGACGCGGTGGTCGAGCGGTGCTGGCGCCGCTGGGCGGCCCGGCACGGCCTCGACGGCGACGCCGTCATGCGCGTCGTGCACGGCCGCCAGGGCCACCTGACCATGGCCGTGCTGCTGCCCGACCGCCCGGTGGAGATCAACCTCGCCGAGAACCGGCAACTGCTGGCCGAGGAGACCGCCGACACCTACGGGGTCGTCCCCGTGCCCGGCGCCGAGGCCTTCCTGGCCGCCCTCCACGGGCAGCCCCACGCCCTCGTCACCTCGGCCGACGAACCGCTCGCCCGCGCCCGGATGGGCGCTGCCGCGCTCCCGCTGCCGGAGACGATGATCACCGCAGGCTCGGTCGGCGCCAGCAAGCCCGACCCGGAGGGCTTCCTCAAGGGCGCCGCCGCCCTCGGCTTCGCGCCCGCCGACTGCCTCGCCTTCGAGGACTCCGAGGCCGGCATCACCGCCGCCCTCGCCGCGGGCATGCCGGTGGTCGGCATCGGTCCGCGCGCCCTGCCGCACCCCGCCACCGTGCACGCCGAGGACCTGACGCAGGTCGCGGTCGCCCCGCAGCCGGACGGCTCGCTGCGGATCACCGTCGGCTGAGCCCGGCCGTCCCGGCCCCGGCCGGGGAACGCGGGTGTCGTCCCGGCACGTCACCTCCCGGCCCGTCACCGTGCCGTGCAGGGCGGCCAGTTCCCCGGCGTCGGCGCCATCAGGCCGGCGCGGTGCGGCACGGTGGCGCCCGGCCGGGCACTCGGCGGCCCGGCGACTCCTCCTGACGGTCGGCGACTGTCGTCGGCACCCTGTTCCGGGCCGCCCGGCGCGGCCGCCCGCCGGGTGCGGCGCGTCCGCGAGTCGTACGGTGGAGGGAGGTCGACCGGGGATCGTCGGCCCCTCGCTCCGTGCCCGGGCCGCCCCAGGGGGTCGGCACGGTCAGGAGCTTCTGTCATGGGCACCAAGACGATCGAGGAACTGGCGGGCGCCGTCCACGGGAGTGTGGTCGGGCCCGGCGACGAGGACTACGACGAGGCCCGCAAGGTCTACAACGCGATGATCGACCGCAAGCCGGCGGCCGTGGTGCGCTGCGCCAACGCCGGCGACGTGATGGCGGCGGTCGACTTCGCCAGGAACAACGGGATGCCGCTGGCCGTCCGCGGCGGCGCGCACAGCGTCCCCGGGTACGGCACCTGCGACGGCGGCGTGGTCGCGGACCTCACCGGCATGCGCGGCGTCCGGGTCGACCCCGTCCGCCGCACCGCCCGGGTGGACGGCGGCGCCACGCTCGCCGACCTCAACGCGGCCACCTACCCCTTCGGACTCGCCGTCACCGGCGGGATCATCTCCACCACCGGCGTCGGCGGACTCACCCTCGGCGGCGGATTCGGCTACCTCGCCCGCAAATTGGGCCTGACCTGCGACAACCTGCTGTCCGCGGACGTGGTCACCGCCGACGGCCGGCTGCGGGTCGTCAACGAGAAGGAGGAGCCGGACCTCTTCTGGGCCCTGCGCGGCGGCAGCGGCAACTTCGGCGCGGTCACCTCCTTCGAGTTCAGGCTCGGCCCGGTCAAGGACGTCTTCGGCGGTCCGATGCTCTTCGAACTGGACCACGCCGAGGCCGTGCTGAAGCGGTACCGCGAGTACATCACCGAGGCCCCGGAGGAGCTCGGCGTCTTCCCCGGCTTCCAGATCGCCCCGCCGCTGCCGTTCATCCCGGAGGAGCGGCACGGCGACACCTTCGTCCTCGTGGTGGCCTGCTGGGCGGGCCCGCCGGAGGAAGCCGAAGCGGCGATCCGGCCGATGCGCGAGGTCGCGCCGCGGGTCGCGGAGATGGTCGGCCCGATGCCGTACCCCGCGCTCAACAGCGCCTTCGACCCGCTGGTGCCGCCGGGCCTGCAGCACTACTGGAAGGGCGTCTTCTCGACCGAGCTCACCGACGACGCGATCGCAGCCCACCTGGAACACGGGCCGAAGGTGCCGAGCATGAGCTCCACCATGCACATCTACTCGATCAACGGGGCCTGCCACCGGGTGCCGCCGGAGGCGACGGCCTTCGCCCACCGCGAGGCCACCTTCGCCACCGTGATCGCGGGCATGTGGCCCGACCCGGCCGAGAACACGGCCAACACCGCCTGGGTGCGCGACTACTACACCGCCGTCGCCCCGCACTCCGAGGCCGGCGGCTACGTCAACTTCATGGCCGACGACGACCAGCACCGGGCCGCCGACAACTACGGCTCCAGCTACGCCCGGCTGGTGGAGGTCAAGCGGGCCTACGACCCCGGCAACCTGTTCCGGGTCAACCACAACATCAAGCCGTAGCCATAGCCATATCCGCGGCCGCGGGCGCGGGCGCAGCAGCGGCCGTCAGCCGAGGACGGCGCCGGCCAGCTGCATGATGACCGGGGCCTCGGCGCCGTCCAGGCCGGTCGGGTTGAGCGAGTAGACGACCGTCCGGGAGAGGTCCCGGGTGGCGAACACACCGCTCGTCCAGCCCGGCCTGGAGCCGGTCTTGCCCCAGATCTCCACGCCGCCGACCTCCGTCCGCTCCAGGCCCATGCTCATGCAGGCCCGGCCGGCGTCCGGCCCGGTCTCGCAGTGGCTGCTGTGGTGGGTCGGCACGTCGGGGACGGTGAACAGCGCCTGCTGCTGGGCGGGCGGCAGCAGACGGCCGCGGAACAGCGCGGTGATGAAGCGGTCCAGGTCGGCGGCGCTGGAGATCAGCCCGCCCTCCGCCCACGGCCAGGGGCTCTGCTCGGTCACGTCCACCTGCCGCGGGGTGCCGTCCGGGCCGGGCACGGTCAGCCGGGGGCGGGCGGTGGGGTGCCGCAGCGCCGGGTCGTCCACGGCCGGCACCGAGGTGTCGTGCAGCCCGAGCGGGCGGATGATCCGCTGCTGCACCTCGTGGGCGTAGCCGTGCCCGGTGACCTTCTCGACGAGCAGGCCGGCCACGAAGGTGTTCATGCCGTTGTACTGCTGCGCGGTGCCGGGCGCGAAGGCCATCTCCTGGCCGTTCATCGTGGCCACCACGCGCTCCGGCGACCAGGACTCGAAGCGGTGGTCGACGAACCACGCGGCCGAGCCGTCGCCCCACGGGCCGTCGGCGCCGTTCGGGAGCCCGCTGGTGTGGTTCAGCAGCTGCCCGACCGCGATCGGCGGGAAGGACGCCGGCAGCAGGCCGGGCAGGTAGTGCTGGACGGGGGTGTCGAGGTCGAGGCGGTGCTCGGCGGCCAGTTGGAGCACCACCGTCGCGGTGAACACCTTGGAGATCGAGCCGATCCGGAACCGCCCGTCGGCGTCCGGGGCCCGGCCGGTGGCCGGGTCGCCGATGCCGCCCACCGCGTCCAGCCGGCCGGCGCGGCCGGAGACGTGCACCAGCGCCCCGGACACCTCGGCGGTCGGCAGCCCGGCGAGCACCCGGCGGACGGCGGCCCGGTCCAGCGGCGGCACCGGGGCGGTGGCCTGCACCTGCACCGCGGCGGTGGGCCGCGGGGCGGCCGAGGCGGGACCGGCCGCCGTGCCCACGGCCAACGCGGCGAGCACCGCTCCGGCGGCGGCAACGGCGGTCCAACGGGTACGGCGCACAACTGCGGTCACGACGCGATCTCCTGACGTCCGGTCATCACGGGCCGGGCCACCCGGCCCCGCACAGGAGTCTTGCGAAACCGGCTCCCGGATCCATCGGGGACGAACCCCCACCCGCCCCCGATCCCGCACCCGGGACAACCCCGATCCGACCCGGGCGCCCCTCCGGGACGGAGGACCGCCGCACCCGGCCGACCGGAACCGGAACCGGCGAAGGGGCCGGCTCCCGGAGGAGCCGGCCCCTTGCGGGCCGCAGGTCCGCCGCGCACCCGGCGCGGCGTCGGAGCGGGTCAGACGTTGAAGCGGAACTCCACCACGTCGCCGTCCTGCATGACGTACTCCTTGCCCTCGATGCGGGCCTTGCCCTTGCTGCGGGCCTCGGCGATGGAGCCGGTCTCGACCAGGTCGCCGAAGGAGATGACCTCCGCCTTGATGAAGCCCTTCTGGAAGTCGGTGTGGATGACACCGGCGGCCTCGGGGGCGGTGGCGCCCTTCTTGATCGTCCAGGCCCGGGTCTCCTTGGGGCCGGCGGTCAGGTAGGTCTGCAGGCCGAGGGTCTCGAAGCCGACCCGGGCGAGGGTGGCGAGGCCGGGCTCGTCCTGGCCCATGGACTGGAGCAGCTCCAGCGCCTCCTCGTCGTCGAGCTCGATCAGCTCGGACTCGATCTTGGCGTTCAGGAAGATCGCCTCGGCGGGGGCGACCAGGGCGCGCTGGGCGTCCTTGAAGTCCTCGTCGGCGAGCTCGTCCTCGTCCACGTTGAAGACGTAGAGGAACGGCTTGGCGGTGAGCAGGTGCAGCTCGCGGATCGGGTGGGTGTCGAAGCCCGCCTCGAAGAGGGTCTTGCCGGTCTCCAGGATCGCCTTGGCGGCCTCGGCGGCGGCCAGCACCGGCGCGGTGTCCTTCTTGAGGCGCGCCTCCTTCTGCAGGCGCGGCAGGGCCTTCTCGACGGTCTGCAGGTCGGCGAGGATCAGCTCGGTGTGGATGGTCTCGATGTCGTCCTTGGGCGAGACCTTGCCGTCGACGTGCACCACGTCGGGGTCGGTGAAGGCGCGGACGACCTGGCAGATCGCGTCCGACTCGCGGATGTTGGCGAGGAACTTGTTGCCCAGGCCCTCGCCCTCGCTGGCGCCGCGGACGATGCCGGCGATGTCGACGAAGTCGACGGTGGCCGGGAGGATCCGCGCCGAGCCGAAGATCTCGGCGAGCTTCGCCAGCCGGGTGTCCGGGACACCGACGACGCCCACGTTGGGCTCGATGGTGGCGAACGGGTAGTTGGCCGCCAGCACGTCGTTCTTGGTCAGGGCGTTGAACAGGGTCGACTTGCCGACGTTCGGCAGGCCGACGATTCCGATCGAGAGCGACATGAAGCGATGTCCCGTGGGCTTGGAGGGCGTGGAGCGGCCGGAGGCGGCCGATCCCCCAGTCTACGGGGCGCGCTCAGTCCCTCCGGTCGGGCTCCAGGAACTCCAGCCGGTTGCCGAGCGGGTCGGCGCTGTGGAAGCGGCGGCGGCCGGGGACGGAGTCGTCCCAGCGGACGGGGTGGCCGTGCTCCTCCAGCCGGGCGGCCAGCGCGTCCAGGTTGTGCACCAGGATGCCCGGGTGGGCCTTCGGCGAGGGCGCGAAGTCGGGGACGACGCCGAGGTGCACCTCGGCTCCACCGCCGCGGAACCAGCAGCCGCCCCGCGCGGCCAGCAGCGGCGGCTTGGCCAGTTCGGTCATCCCGAGCACTCCGGCCCAGAACGCCCGGCAGGCCGGCTTCGCCCCGGCCGGGACGTCGAGCTGCACGTGGTGCACCCGCTCGAAGGCGAAGTCCGTCATCGCGCCCCTCCACCGGCGACCGCTCCGGGTCACCCTCGCTCCGGTTCGTCCCCGTCCGGACCCCGTCGGGCCGGGCGCCGGGCCGCCTCGGTCGTGGACGACGCTACCGCGCCCCCGGACACGCCCGGTCGGGAATTCCGGCATTACACACTGTGGCGATGATCGGACCGTACGTTGGGTGGGTGGAGCAGCAGAGCATCCGTACCCAGCCCCCCGGGCCCCGGCGGCGGCCGCCGTCCGGCGCCGACCGGGCCGCCGTTCCGAGCCCCGCCGCACCCGTCGACTCCCGGTTGCGCTCGGCGTCCGGCGGCGCGGTGGTCCGCCGGCCGCGCCTGCCGTGGGCGGGGCGCGGCCGGGAACGGACGGGGCGGCCGGCCCGGCTGACGGCGGTGGGCGCGGGCGTGGCCGCGGTCGTCGGGACGCTGCTGGTCGCCGGGGTGGACCGGATGCTGTCCGGGGGCCTCGG
This sequence comes from Streptomyces sp. NRRL B-24484, assembly GCF_000717715.1. Lineage (GTDB taxonomy): Bacteria > Actinomycetota > Actinomycetes > Streptomycetales > Streptomycetaceae > Kitasatospora. The sequence goes on from NZ_JOAI01000036.1 coordinate 26,361, forward strand.
CGTGCTGTTCGGCCTCGGCTACCTGGTGGTCTGCTTCCAGTTGGCCGTCCGCGTCCGCTACCCCGACCTGCCGGCCGCACCGATCGCGGGGCCGATCGCGTTCGCGCTGGCGCTGGCGCTGCTGCAGCCGGTCGGTACGGCCGGCCTGACCGGCCGGGTGGTGGCGCTGGCCAGCGGGCTCGCGGTGCGCGCCGGCTGGCTGTTCGCCGGGACGGGCGTGGCAGCCGTGATCGTGGCGGCCCGGTTCGTGGCCCAGCGCCGGATCCGCCGCACCAAGTAGCACCGCAGGGGTGGTCCCTTCCCGGTGCGCCCCTGGTGGTGCAGCCGCCCTGGCCAACTCGCGTGGGCGGCCTAACTCGCGTGGGCGGCGGCGGCCATCGCGGCGCCGACGATGCCGGCGTTGTTGCGGAGCTCGGCCGGGAGGACCTCGGCGGCGCGCTTGCGCAGCAGCGGCAGGAACTTCTCGTGCTTGCGGCTGACGCCGCCGCCGATGATCATCAGCTGCGGCGAGAAGAGCATCTCGACCAGGTCGAGGTACTCGTCGACCCGGACGGCCCACTCGGCCCAGGACAGCCCGTGCCGCTCCCTGGCGGCCGAGGAGGCGCGCCGCTCGGCGTCCTTGCCGCGCAGTTCCAGGTGGCCGAGCTCGGTGTTGGGCACCAGGGCGCCGTCGACGAAGAGCGCGCTGCCGATGCCGGTGCCGAAGGTGAGCAGCAGGACGGTGCCGCCGCGGCCGCGCCCGGCTCCGTGGGTGACCTCGGCGATGCCGGCCGCGTCCGCGTCGTTGACCACGGTGGCGGGCAGGTCGAGGGCCTCGCGGAAGAGCCCCTCGGCGTCCATGCCGATCCAGTCCTTGTCGACGTTGGCGGCGGTGCGGGTGCGGCCGCGGACCACCACGCCGGGGAAGGTGAGGCCGACCGGTCCCTGGTGGCCGAAGTGCCGGACGACCTCGACGACCGCCTCGACCACCGCGTTCGGCGAGGACGGCTGCGGGGTGAGCACCTTGAAGCGCTCCTCGGCGAGCCCTCCCCCGGCCAGGTCGACCGGGGCGCCCTTGATCCCCGAGCCGCCGATGTCCACGCCGAATACCGTCGCCATCCCGCCGTTCCTCCCTCGAAGCGTTGTCCACAGCCTGTGCACGGACCGCGGCCTGCGCACCAACCTACGGGCGCGGCGCCGCCCCCGCCCGCCGTGCCGTCCCTCCGGTACCCGGTGGCGGGCAGCGCGAAGCCCGGGCGTCCGCGGTGTGCGAACGCCCGGGCTCGGTGCGGGTCGGGGCCGCCGCGCCCCGGGCTCGGCTCAGAGCTTGCCGGCGGCCTCGGCGCGCAGGTCGCGGCGGAGCTCCTTGGGCAGCGAGAACTGCAGGTGCTCCTCGGCGGTCTTCACGGCCTCGACGTCGGCGTAGCCGCGCTCGGCGAGGAACTCCAGGACGCCGTCGACGAGGATCTCGGGGACCGAGGCGCCGCTGGTCAGGCCGACGGTGGTGACGCCCTCCAGCCAGGCCTCGTCGATCTCGTCGGCGAAGTCGACCAGGTGGGCGGCCTTGGCGCCGTACTCCAGGCCGACCTCGACCAGGCGGACGGAGTTGGAGGAGTTCTTGGAGCCGACGACGATCAGCAGGTCGGTCTCGGGCGCGAGCTTCTTCACCGCGACCTGGCGGTTCTGCGTCGCGTAGCAGATGTCGTCGCTGGGCGGGCTGACCAGCAGCGGGAAGCGCTTCTGCAGTTCGCCGACGGTGGCCATGGTCTCGTCGACGGAGAGGGTGGTCTGGGAGAGCCAGACGACCTTGGACTCGTCGCGGACCTGCACGCCTGCGACGTCCTCGGCACCGTCCACCAGGTGGATGCGGTCCGGGGCCTCGCCCATCGTGCCGATGACCTCCTCGTGGCCCTCGTGGCCGACGAGCAGGATGTCGTAGCCCTCCTCGGCGAAGCGCACGGCCTCCTTGTGCACCTTGGTCACCAGGGGGCAGGTGGCGTCGATCGTGGCGAGCTTGCCGGCCTTCGCCTCGTCGTGCACGGACGGGGCGACGCCGTGCGCCGAGAAGACGACGATCGAGCCCTCGGGCACCTCCTCCGTCTCGTCGACGAAGATCGCGCCCTTCTTCTCCAGGGTCTGCACGACGTACTTGTTGTGGACGATCTGCTTGCGGACGTAGATCGGGGCCCCGTACTGCTCCAGGGCCTTCTCCACGGCGATGACGGCGCGGTCGACGCCCGCGCAGTAGCCCCGGGGGGCGGCGAGCAGGACACGGCGCTGTGCAGTGGTGGACATGGCTCCATCGTACGGGCGCCCCGCCGCGGCGCCCCACGCGCAGGGGGCCGACGCGCAGGGGCGCCCCGGGCGCCGGGGCGCGCGGGCCGCCCCGGCGGGGCCGCGGCGTCAGCGTGCGGCGCTAGCCTCGTGGGCATGGCGAACAGCAGCTCCCCCGAGGCGCCCGTCCCGGTCGGCAAGGTGTCGGCGATGATCGGCGGTTGGATCGACCGGCTGGGCGAGGTCTGGGTCGAGGGGCAGATCGCGCAGCTGAACCGGCGCCCCGGCGCCGGGATGGTGTTCCTGACGCTGCGCGACCCTGAGCGGGACGTGTCGCTCACGGTGACCTGCTTCCGTTCGGTCTTCGAACAGGTGGCGGAGGTCGTCCAGGAGGGCTCGCGGGTCCTCGTCCACGCCAAGCCCGAGTGGTACACCGCGCGCGGCACGCTCTCGCTGCGGGCCTCGGAGATCCGGCTGGTCGGGCTCGGCGAGCTGCTGGCCCGGCTGGAGCAGCTGAAGCGCAAGCTCGGCGCGGAGGGGCTGTTCGACGCGGAGCGCAAGCGGCCGCTGCCGTTCCTGCCGCACTGCGTGGGGCTGGTGACCGGCCGCGGCTCGGCGGCCGAGCGGGACGTGCTGGAGAACGCCCGGCGGCGCTGGCCGGCCGTCCGGTTCGAGGTGCGCAACGTGCTGGTGCAGGGCCCGAACGCGGCGGCGCAGGTGGCGGGGGCCGTCCGCGAGCTGGACGAGCACCCGGAGGTGGACGTCATCGTGGTGGCCCGCGGCGGCGGCAGCGTGGAGGACCTGCTGCCGTTCTCCTCGGAGGAGCTGGTGCGCACGGTGGCGGCGGCCCGGACGCCGGTGGTCAGTGCGATCGGGCACGAGCCGGACCAGCCGCTGCTGGACTACGTCGCCGACTTCCGGGCGTCGACGCCGACCGACGCGGCGAAGCGGGTGGTCCCGGAGGTGGGCGAGGAGCTCGCCCGGGTGCGCCAGCTGCGGGACCGCGCCCGGCGCTGCGTGGTGGGCCGGGTCGAGCGGGAGCTGCACGGGCTGGAGGGGGTGCGCAGCCGTCCGGTGCTGGCCGCACCGCACCGCCTGGTGGCGGACCGGTCGGCGGAGGTGACGGCGCTGGCGGAGCGGTCGCGGCGGGTGCTGGGGCACCGGCTCGACCTCGCGCAGACGGACCTCGGGCACGCGCTGGCGCGGGTGGTGGCGCTGTCGCCGCTGGCGACCCTGCAGCGCGGCTACGCGGTGCTGCAGAAGGCCGACGGGGCCGTGGTGACGGACCCGGCGCAGGTGACGGCCGGCGAGGAGCTGCACGCGCGGGTGGCGGAGGGCGGCTTCGGGGTGACGGCCGCGCCGGAGTGAGCGCGGACCGGCGGCCGGGCCGGGCTCATTCGACCGGGGTGCGGGCGTGCGGGGGGCGGCTCATGCTCTCCTGCACGAGGGTGTTCCACTCGCGGCTGAGGTCGGCGAGCTCGGCCTGCGCCCGGTCGGCCGCCTCGTGGGCGTGCCGCAGTTCGCGGTGCACGGCCTCCAGCAGGCGCAGCAGGGCGTCGGCGCCGAGCTGTCGGCCGTCGGCGAGCGGCGGCGCCGGGGGCGGCGGTATCGCGGGCGGCGCGGCCGGCGGCAGTGCGGCCGCGCGGGCGGCGACGAGCTCGGCCTGACGGGCCGTCCTGGCCTCGGTCTCGCGCATCCACCGCCTGGTCCGCGCGAGCGCGTACTCGGTGGTGGACAGCGCCGCCACGGCCAGGCAGCCGAGGAACGGGATCCAGCGGGTGTCGTAGGTGCCGGCGACGATCAGTGCTGTTCCGCCGACCGCGCCCACTGCTCTGAGCGCATCGGCCGCCACCGGAGAGAATCTCGGCATTCCAGGCCTCACCTCTGCATGTGCACTGCCCCTCCCCCGCGGTTCTCGTCCGGCGGAAAAGAACCGCGCTCGCTTTCCTGCTGCAGGCCGATCGCCTGGGAGATGGAGGCGAGAAGGAATTTCCGGATCATGGGGTGGGTGACACCCCAGGCATCCAACGCTTCCTCAGGGGTGATGGGTGAGCGTACTCCCCGAGGGAGATCATTTGCGGATTCCTCGGAAATCACTCCGCCGCGGACCAGGAGCTCGTGCAGGTCGAGGTGGACGACCTGCGCGATTCTCTGGAATTGGGAGGGGCGGGGAAGGGTCTCGCCGCGCAGCATGCGCCCGACCGCGGAGGCGCTCATGCCGGTGTCCCGGGCGAGGGCGAGCCGTCCGCCGGCGCCGGGGGTGAGGTCGTAGCCCGCACGCCGGGCGGCCTCGTGAACGACGGCGCCGAAACGTTGGGCGGGGGTGGTCTCCGAGGCGGTGTCCTCAGTCGGCTGCATGGCGGGCAAGGCTAGCGCGTGTCATGTCCCAGATGCATCGACTTGCATGTCTGCAAGCCAGTGACGATCTGTCAGGTCCCGCCAAATCTGGATAGCAGTGAGGCGAACTGACGGAATTTCGGAATCGCTTGCACGCATGCATGCCCGCTCGTATCGTTGCGGCACCTGCTCTCCGGGAGGTCCGGTATGGATGGGACGCTGCGTGGAACGCCGCGTGGAACACCGCACCTGATCGAGGCCGCCAAGGCCGGCGACCGGGACGCCTGGGCGGAGTTGTACCGCCGATATCGGGGGCCCGTCCTGGCCTTCCTCACACGGCGCACCGGGAATCGCGCACTCGCCGAGGACCTGACCCAGGACACGTTCGTCCGCGCAATGGCGTGCATTGACGGGTTCCACTGGACGGGCAAGGACATGGGGGCGTGGATTTTCACCATCGCCCGGAACATCATGTTCGACCACGACAAACGGCGGGCCACCCGCAGCGAGTCGACGGTGGCCGCGGTCGCGGATTCCGATGCGGGAATCTGCGTCGAGGACCTGGTGGTCTCGCTCGTCGAGGCCGAGCGCGTTTTCGCCGCGCTCGCGACATTGACCGAGCACCAGCGGACGGCGCTCACGCTGCGCTACTGGGACGACCTCAGTTCGCGGGAGGTGGCGGCCGCGATCGGCATCCGGGTGGGCGCCGTGAAGACCCTCACCTGGCGGGCCCGCAGCACCCTCCGCCGCACCCTCGCGTCGGCCGCCGCCGAACGCCGCGCCGCAGCCGAGCACTGCACTCCCGCCGAACGCGGTACGCCGGCCGAACGCTGCGCACCCGCGGAGCGCTGCACCGCGCCCGAGCGCCGCAGCGCTGCCGCCCGGCGGCCGGTCACCCCGCGGTGATCCACCGCCGGTGATCCACCGCCGGTGATCGACCCGCAGTGATCGGCCCCGCGGTGATCGACCCGCCGCGATCGGTCCTCGACGAGCCGCTGCCGCGAGAGCGGCCGGGCGTGCCCGCCGAAGCCGAGGCTGCGGTAGAACTGCTCGCCGTCGGCCGTGGCGTGCAGGTCGATCCGGGTCACCCGCCGCTCGTCGAACCAGCCGATCAGCGCCTCCGTGCAGGCCCGGGCGTGGCCGCGCCGGCGCCGGCCGGGGTCGGTGCCGACGGTGAGGACGAAGCCGGACCGCCCGTCCGGCTGCCCGGGGGCGGCAGCCGCTCCTCCGGGTGTCGATCGCGCAGGCCGCCGGCCCGCCCGGGCGGTCCGGGTCGTCCACCACGCAGGCCTGCAGGGTGCGCAGGTCGGCGGGCGGGGGCGAGGCGCTCGCGGAGCATCCGCTCGGCGGTCGCGCGCCACGGCCCGGCCGGCCCCCGGTCGCCCGGCTCCCCCGGCCCGGCGGAGGGTGCGGCGGCCATCGCCGCGAACATCGGCGCCCGCGGCCGGACCGGTTCGGGAGCGTCCGCCGCCCGGGCCTCGCGGACGGCGGGTTCGTCGTCATGGCCCCGGAGGCTGCCCGGACGGGGTCTGCGGACGCACCGGATTTGTCGTCCGCAGCCCCTACGCTGGCCGCATGGCAGATCAGCAGCAGGGCGGCCCGGAGACGGCGGGCGCGGGGCAGGCGGCGGGCGGGGCGGGCGGCGACGAGGCGCTCGGGTACGAGCAGGCCAGGGACGCGCTGCTGGAGGTCGTCCGGCGGCTGGAGACCGGTGGCACGTCGCTGGAGGAGTCGCTGGCGCTGTGGGAGCGCGGCGAGCAGCTGGCCAAGGTGTGCCAGCGCTGGCTGGACGGCGCCCGGGCCCGGCTGGACGCGGCGCTGGCCGCCGAGGAGACCGCCGGCGAGTGATCCCGCCACCCCGGCCGCGGGGCCGGCCGGCAGGTGACCCGGACCGCACCGCACGGGTGTGAGCGGCGTCACGCCTGCTTGCGGAATAGTTTAAGTTTCACCTAACGTTGGATCCCGGTGAACGGTCCTCCCGGCCGTCTCGACCGCTCCCCGTCTTCCGTTTGAGGTGGATTCCGCAATGACTCTGGCACTCGACGCCGCCGCCCAGGACCTGCTCTTCCGCGAGGCCCGTACCGCCAACACCTTCACCGACGAGCCGGTCAGCGACGAGCAGGTCCGGGCCGTCTACGACCTGGTCAAGTTCGGTCCCACCGCCTTCAACCAGCAGCCGCTGCGCATCGTGCTCGTCCGCACCGACGAGGGCCGCGAGCGCCTGCTGCAGCACATGGCCGAGGGCAACCGCGCCAAGACCGCCACCGCGCCGCTGGTCGCGATCCTCGCGCAGGACAACGAGTTCCACGAGGAGCTGCCGACCCAGCTGCCGCACTTCCCGCAGGCGAAGGACATGTTCTTCTCCGAGCGCCCCGTCCGCGAGGCCTCCGCCACGCTGAACGGCGCCCTGCAGGCCGCCTACTTCATCATCGGCGTGCGTGCCGCCGGCCTGGCCGCCGGCCCGATGACCGGCTACGACGCCGCGGGCCTGAACAAGGAGTTCTTCGCCGACGGCGAGCACTCCGTGCTGGCCGTGGTCAACATCGGCAAGCCCGGCGACGACGCCTGGTTCCCGCGCTCGCCGCGCCTGGAGTACGACGAGGTCGTCACCACCGTCTGATCCCGCTCCGGGCCGCGCACGGTCCGGGCACGCCGAAGGCCCCCGCGGTTCACCGCGGGGGCCTTCGCGCTGCTCTCCTCCGGCGGGCGCGGGGGGCGCGCGCCGGGCCGCGCGCTACTTCAGCGCGGCGGCCAGCTGGGCCAGTTCGTCGTACGAGGCGGAGCCGGTGACGACCGTGGTGGCGGTGCCGACCGGGGTGGTGAGACCGCGGTACTTGGTGCCCTGGAAGCGCTGCCAGTCCTGGCCTGCCACCGGCGTGCTGCCGTCCGGCCTGCCGCCCGGCACCACGGTGCCGATCACGTCGTCGCGGGTGCCGTTGGACTGCTCCACCGCGGCGTACTGGCCGGACGGGGTCACGAAGCCCAGGTGCCACAGGGCGTTGCCCTTGCCGTCCTTGCGGTACTCGACCGAGGTCGCCCGCCACTGCCCGGAGAGTCCCTGCGGGCCGAGCACCGGGTAGGGCGCGGCCCGCTTCGCCGAGGCCAGCGCCGACCGGTAGTCGACGACGTGCACGCCGTCGCCGCCCTCGTGCGGGATGAAGAGGTACCCGAAGAAACCCACGACACCGACCGCCAGCATCGACAGGATCATGTCCCGTACCGTCTGCCGACCTCTCTTGCTGCTGCTGCCTGCCACCCGTCCATGGTGGACCATGCCCCCCGCGCCCCCGACCACCGGGTACCCCCCGCGGGGGTGAAGCGGGACGAACCGCCGCATACCTCCTGGTCGCACGGGGTGCGCCACAGACACCCGTCCGGGTGCCGGATACGATCGCAACTACCCTCACCACGGCGTTCCGACCTGGCAGTAGTCGGGCGCTCACTGGCCGTCGCGTACAGAGAGGTAACGACGATGACCACGCAGTACCCGCACCACCTCCCCAGCTCGCTGGAGGTCGCTCCGGAGGCCCCGGACCGCAACCTCGCCCTGGAACTCGTCCGCGTCACCGAGGCCGCCGCGCTCGCGGCCGGCCGCTGGGTCGGCCGCGGCGACAAGAACGGCGCCGACGGCGCGGCCGTGAAGGCCATGCGCACCCTCGTCTCCACCGTCTCGATGAACGGCGTCGTCGTCATCGGCGAGGGCGAGAAGGACGAGGCCCCGATGCTGTACAACGGCGAGCGGGTCGGCGACGGCACCGGCGCCGAGTGCGACGTCGCCGTGGACCCGGTGGACGGCACCACGCTGACCGCCAAGGGCATGCACAACGCGGTCGCCGTCCTCGCGGTCGCCGACCGCGGCACCATGTTCGACCCCAGCGCGGTCTTCTACATGGACAAGCTGGTCTGCGGCCCGGAGGCGGCCGACTTCGTCGACATCACCGCCCCGCCCGCCGTCAACATCCGCCGGGTCGCCAAGGCCAAGGGCATCGCCGTCGAGGACGTCACCGTCGTGGTGCTCGACCGCCCCCGCCACGACGGCCTGGTCAAGGAGATCCGCGAGGCCGGCGCCCGGATCAAGTTCATCTCCGACGGCGACGTCGCCGGCGCCATCATGGCCGCCCGCGAGGGCACCGGCGTCGACCTGCTGATGGGCATCGGCGGCACCCCGGAGGGCATCATCGCGGCCTGCGCGATGAAGTGCATGGGCGGCGTCATCCAGGGCCGGCTGTGGCCGAAGGACGAGGCGGAGCGGCAGAAGGCGCTCGACGCCGGCCACGACCTCGACCGCGTGCTCAGCACCGACGACCTGGTCTCCGGCGAGAACGTCTTCTTCGTCGCCACCGGCATCACCGACGGCGAGCTGCTGCGCGGCGTCCACTACCGCCAGGAGACCGCCACCACCAGCTCGCTGGTGATGCGCTCGAAGAGCGGCACGATCCGGCGGATCGACTCCACCCACCGGCTGTCCAAGCTGCGGGCCTACAGCGCCATCGACTTCGACCGCGCCAACTGACGCGATCCGTCGCGCACGGCGGCCCCGGGCACCGCTGCCCGGGGCCGCCGTCGCGCGTCAGCCGGCTATCCGGCCCGTCGACACCCGCCGCGCCTCGCGCAGCTCCGCCTCCCGGCGCCGCCGCCGGGCCAGCACCACCCGGCGCTCGGCTGCGGTCAGCCCGCCCCACACCCCGTACGGCTCCGGCATCGCCAGCGCGTGCTCGCGGCACTCCAGCAGCACGGGGCACCGGGCGCAGACCTGCTTGGCCTGCTCCTCACGCGCGAGCCGGGCCGCCGTCGGCTCCTTGGACGGCGCAAAGAACAGCCCGGCCTCGTCGCGGCGGCAGGCCGCCCCGGTGTGCCACGGGCTGTCCTCCAGCGGGTCCGCAGGGGCCGGCACCGCCACCGGACTGCGGCGGACGGCGGCGGAGCCGGTGGCGCTGGACTCGATGGGATGCAGCACGGCTACTCCTGACGCGGTACGGGACTCGGGGAAGCTCGTCCCTGCCCGACTGCCCCGTGCCCACCCGCCGCGGCGCCGCCGCCGTACGGGATCACAGCCGTAACAGGAACCGATGTGCGTGGGGAACTACCCCCTCGCCCTCCGATTCATGCACACCGCACGCAACCGGCTACTCCCTGCACTCGACGCAACGGCGAGTGCCCGCAGCACAGTTGGTCGGGCGGCAGACTCCGCCCGGCCCCGGAGCGGCCCGGACGGGGTCAGCGGTCGAGCTGCTTGCGCGCCCACTCCCGCAGTTTCTTGCCGCGGCGCGGCTTGGCCTCGCAGCCGCCGAAGACCGCCGCGCCCTTCACCCGCACCACCGGCGCGTACGGGTCGGCCGCGGTCTGCTCGCGCACCGAGAAACCGCCGAAGATGCCCACGCCGCCGCCGTGCAGGCTGACGTTCTCCGGCACCTTGATGTCCACCCCGCCGAAGATCGCGGTCACCTCGATGACCACCTCCGGCGACTCGAAGACCGCGTCGGTGAGGTCGATCTCCACCCCGCCGAAGACCGCGACGGCCTTCAGGTGCGGGCCGACCCGCCAGCGCCCCTTGCGCTCCGCCCCGCCGAACACCGCCACCATGGTCGGCGCCTCCTGCCGGGCCGGCGGCAGCGGCGTGCGCTGCTGCTGCAGCGGCGGCTTCTCCATCGACAGCGGCGCGCCGGTCGCGACCGGCAGGTCGCGGGTGAGCGGGACAAGGTCGCCGAAGGTCTTCGCGGCGTACGCGGCCTCGATCCGCTCCGAGTGCTCCCCCACCGTCAGCCGGCCCTCGGCGTACGCGTCGCGCAGCAGGTCGGCGACCCGCTCGCGGTCGGCGTCCGAGCACCGCAGATCGGCCTCGGCGACCGGTGCGGCGACCGGTGCGGCGACCGCGGGCTGCGCCTGCGGGACGGCGGCCGGCTCCTGCTTGGTCATGGGTACGGGCTGCTGCCCCTGGTCGTCGGGCGACGGCGAAGTGTCCACGGCCAAAGCCTAGCCACCGGGATCACTCCGAACGAGAGTTCGGCGAAGAAAGGCGTGAGCCCCGTCACGCAGGCTCACCTGCGCTCCGCCGCCGCACCCCCTGCACCTACATTGGAGGGTGCTTCGCAGACGCAGCCGAACTCGCTAAGGATCTCCCCCCATGGCCACCCCGGAATTCGAGTACCGCGACCTCCTCCCGATCGGCGCCGACCCCACGCCGTACCGGAAGCTCACCTCCGAGGGCGTCTCCACCTTCGAGGCGGACGGCCGCACCTTCCTCAAGGTCGAGCCGGAGGCGCTGCGGCTGCTCACCGCCGAGGCGATGCACGACATCTCGCACTACCTGCGCCCGGCCCACCTCGCCCAGCTGCGCCGCATCCTGGACGACCCGGAGGCGAGCCCCAACGACCGCTTCGTCGCGCTCGACCTGCTGAAGAACGTCAACATCTCGGCCGGCGGCATCCTCCCGATGTGCCAGGACACCGGCACCGCCATCGTCATGGGCAAGCGCGGCCAGAACGTCCTCACCGCCGGCCAGGACGAGGCGGCGATCGCCCGCGGCGTGTACGACGCGTACACCAAGCTGAACCTGCGCTACTCGCAGATGGCGCCGGTCACCATGTGGGACGAGAAGAACACCGGCAACAACCTGCCGGCCCAGATCGAGCTGTACGCCACCGACGGCGACGCCTACAAGTTCCTCTTCATGGCGAAGGGCGGCGGCTCCGCCAACAAGTCGTACCTGTACCAGGAGACCAAGGCGATCCTCAACGAGTCGTCGATGCTCTCCTTCCTGGAGCAGAAGATCCGCTCGCTGGGCACCGCCGCCTGCCCGCCGTACCACCTGGCGATCGTGGTCGGCGGCACCAGCGCCGAGTTCGCGCTCAAGACTGCCAAGTACGCCTCCGCGCACTACCTCGACAACCTGCCGACCTCCGGCGACGCGAAGACCGGCCACGGCTTCCGCGACCTGGAGCTGGAGCAGAAGGTCTTCGAGCTCACCCAGAAGATCGGCATCGGCGCGCAGTTCGGCGGCAAGTACTTCTGCCACGACGTCCGCGTGATCCGCCTGCCGCGCCACGGCGCCTCGCTGCCGGTCGCGATGGCCGTCTCCTGCTCCGCCGACCGCCAGGCGCTCGGCAAGATCACCGCCGAGGGCGTCTTCCTGGAGCAGCTGGAGACCGACCCGGCGAAGTACCTGCCGGACACCACCGACGCCCACCTCGACGACGAGGTCGTCAAGGTGGACCTCAACCAGCCGATGGCCGACATCCGGGCGCAGCTGTCCAAGTTCCCGGTGAAGACGCGCCTCTCGCTCAGCGGCACCCTGGTCGTCGCCCGCGACATCGCCCACGCCAAGATCAAGGAGCGCCTCGACGCCGGCGAGGGCATGCCGCAGTACATGAAGGACCACCCGGTCTACTACGCGGGCCCGGCCAAGACCCCCGAGGGCTACGCCTCCGGCTCGTTCGGCCCGACCACGGCCGGCCGGATGGACTCCTACGTCGACCAGTTCCAGGCGGCCGGCGGTTCCATGGTCATGCTCGCCAAGGGCAACCGCTCCAAGCAGGTCACCAAGGCCTGCAACGAGCACGGCGGCTTCTACCTCGGCTCGATCGGCGGCCCCGCCGCCCGCCTCGCCCAGGACTGCATCAAGAAGGTCGAGGTGCTGGAGTACCCCGAGCTCGGCATGGAGGCCGTCTGGCGCATCGAGGTCGAGGACTTCCCGGCGTTCATCGTCGTCGACGACAAGGGCAACGACTTCTTCGCCGAGGTCACGGACGGCCCGCTGATCACCAGCCTGCGGGTCCGCTCCGCGGAGTAGGCGCACAACGGCGCGCGCCCCGGTCCGCGAGGGCCGGGGCGCGCTGTGCGTGCTTCAGGTCAGGGGCAGTTGGTCACGTTGCCGAGCGGCTCGAAGGTCTCGTCCGTCTTCGGGTCGGCCTTGACCGGCTGCTCGCCGGCCGGCTCCTCCGGCTGCTCGGCGAGAACCGAAAGTGCCTGCTCGATCGTGTTCGGGTCGACCGGAGCAGCGGTGTGCTCGGCGGCGACGGGCTCGGTCGTGGTGGTGGTCTCGTCGGCCATGGTGCGCCGCCTTTCAGGTCATCAGATCTCGGTGCCCTGGATCGTCCCGGGCGCCAGCCCAGTATCGTAGGGGTCGTTAAATGTCTTATAAACGTCCCGTCCTGCGCACGGTTCGCGGATGTTTGCGCGCTTCCTCATAAGCTGACGCCCCGCCATTCCGGCGGACGACACCGCGCGGAACCACCGACTGACGCCTTCGGGGGAGGACATGGAGCTTCACGGGACGGCCTCGGCCGATGCGCTGCGCTTCCAGGTGCTCGGCCCCGTCCAGGCCTGGCGCGGGGAGGAGCAGCTCGCGCTGGGTTCGCCGCAGCAGCAGGCGGTACTGGCGGCCCTGCTGCTCAACCGGGGCCGACCGGTGACCACCGACGACCTGGTGGACGGCATCTGGGGCGACCGTACTCCGCCGCAGGCGGTGGCCGCGCTCCGCACGTACATTTCACGCCTGCGGTCGGTCATCGAGCCCAACCGGGCCGTACGCAAACCGGCCGAGATTCTGGTCTCGGTCAGTGACGGCTACGCGCTGCGCATCCCGGACGGCTCGCTCGACCTCGCCGCCTTCGAAAGCCGGGTCGCGCAGGCCGCCGACGCCCGGGCCGGCGGCGACTTCCGCACCTCCCACGAATCGCTGCTGGCGGCGCTCGCCCTGTGGCGCGGCAGACCGCTGCCGGGCATCCCCGGCCCCTATGCGGAGACCCAGCGCACCCGGCTGTCCGAGCGGCAGCTCACCGTGGCGGAGGAGCGCTGCGCGACCGCGCTCGAAGTCGGTCTGCACGCGGAGGTGGTGTCCGAACTCAGCGCACTCGCCGCGGCGCACCCGCTGCGCGAGCGGCTGCGCGAGCTGCTGATGCTCGCCCTGTACCGGTGCGGTCGACAGGCCGAGTCGCTCGGCGTCTACGCGGACACCCGCAAACTGCTCATTGACGAGCTCGGCGTGGAGCCCGGCAGCGGTCTCGCCGCCATGCACGCCCGGATCCTGGCCGGCGACCCCGCGCTGATGCCCGCCACGGTCACGGTCGCTCCGCCCGCCGACGAGGAGCCGTCGTCCTTCGTCCCGCCCGCCCAGCTTCCGGCCGACGTCTCGGACTTCAGTGGCCGCAGCAAGATCGTCAACGAGTTGCGGGACGTGCTGCGCGGCGGCTCCGGCCAGGCCGTGGTGGTCACCTCGCTGGCCGGCATCGGCGGCGTCGGCAAGACGACCCTCGCGGTCCACGTCGCGCACAGCCTGCGCCCGGACTTCCCGGACGGCCAGCTGTACGTGGACCTGCGCGGCGCCGGCGCCTCGCCCGCCGATCCGGCCGTGGTGCTCGGCGACTTCCTGCACGCGCTGGGTGCGTCCGACACGCCCGACTCGCTCGATCAGCGTTCGGCCCTCTACCGCTCGCTGCTGGCCGACAAGCGGATGCTGATCCTGCTCGACAACGCCAGGGACGCACGGCAGTTGACGCCGCTGATCCCCGGTGTCTCCGGCAACGCCGTCATGGTGACCAGCCGTTCGCGGCTGGCCGAGATCCCCGGTGCCCACCTGGTGGACATCGAGGAACTCAGCCCGGACGAGGCGCTGGCGCTGTTCTCCGCGATCGTCGGCCACGACCGGGTGGCGGCCGAACCGGCGGCCGCGCTGGCCGTGGTGACCGCCTGCGGCTTCCTGCCGCTCGCGGTCCGCATCGCCGCCGCCCGGCTGGCCAGCCGTCCGCGGTGGAGCGTCTCCGACCTGGCCCGTCGGTTAGCCGACCAGCGCAACCGCCTCCAGGAGCTCCAGCTCGGCAACCTCGCGGTGGAGACCACCATCGGCCTCGGCTACGCCCAGTTGCAGCCGGACGAGGCCCGGGCCTTCCGTCTGCTCTCCGTGGTGGACTCGCCGGACCTGCCGCTGCCGGCCGTGGCCGCGCTGCTCGGCACCGACGAGCAGACCGCGGAGGACCTCGCCGAGGCACTGGTCGAGGCCAACATGCTGGAGTGCTTCACACCGGGCCGGTACCGCTATCACGACCTGCTCCGGCTGTTCGCACAGCGGCAGAACGAGAAGCTCGGTGACACCGACGCCCAGCAGGCTTCCCTGGCGCGCCTGTTGGACCTCCTGCTGGCCAGCCTGCAGAACGCCGCCCAGGTCATTGAGCCGGACGACGAGCTGACCGAGCTGCTGCACGAGCCGTCCGTACCCGGCCTGCGGATGGACGACAGCGCCTCGGCCCGGGAGTGGCTGCGCACCGAACTGGCCCTGGTGTTGAGTGCGGTGGAGACGGCCGTTCAGCAGCCGGCCGAGCTGCTGCGGCCCGGGGTCGACCTGGTGCTCGTGCTGCGCGCCCTGACCGAGGACCCTACCCTCGGGCTGCGGATCGCCGAGGCGCTGCGCACGGCGGACGGGCACGCCCTCGCGTACGGGGACACCGATGCCCTGGCGCGTATCCGCTATGCGCTGGGGCACCTCCGGCTGATGGCGGGTGAACTCGCCGACGCCGAGTCCTCACTGCGCCGGAGCCTGGCGCTGCAGGACCCCGATGCCCTCACCCACCTGCGGATCTCGGTGGCCAACGACCTCGCCGTGGTGCTGATCCAGGCCGGCCGCCCGGCCGAGGCACTGCCGTTCTACCAACAGGCGCACGCGATCAGCCGTGCCCTGGGCGCCGCGGTCGGCGAGGCCCGCCTGCTGGCGAACATGGCACGGGCGTACGTGGGGCTGGACCGGCACGAGGAGGCGGTGGAGTCCGCCCGGGCGGCGGTCATGGCCGCCCGGACCTCCGGCAACACGCCCTGCCTGGCGGACACTCTCTACCAACTCGGCGTGGTGCTGCGGGCAACCGGTTCGACGGCCGAGGCGGCCGAGCACCTGCGCGAGGCGCACGGGCTGTACCAGTCCCAGCAGTACCGCTTCTGGGAGGGCTACTCGCTGGCCCGGCTGGCGGCCTGTCTGGTGGACGAGGCGCAGTACTCGGAGGCGGCCGCCGCGGCCGGGGAGTCGCTGTCGATCGCGCAGGAGATCGACGCCGCCTACTGCCAGGGCCTGGCCAACGCCGCGCTGGGCGAGGCGCTCCTGGAGCTGGGGCAGCCCGCTCGCGGGCTGGCCTGTCTCCAGGAGGCGCACTCGGTCTTCAGCCGGCTCGGTGTGCCCGAGGCCCAGCCCGTGCGGGACCTCATCGTGGTGCAGGAGCACACCGAGCCCTTCTCTCCCCCCGCGCCGTAGGCCGTCCGTCCCCCCGACGGGCGGCCCCTCCCCCTTGGGGCGCCGGCGCTCCCGCAGCCCCCCGGCTGCGGGAACGCTTTGACGCTTCCCCGGCGCTGAGAACACTCTGGCAGTCACCGATTGACGTTCGATAAACGCCCAGATGCAGGGCGTTTCCGCAGGTCAGAACAGTTGTCCGGCGCACGCCGACAACTGCACCACCCCGCTCCGCCCCGGTCTGCCCCCGCGCCCCGGGGCCGTTTCGTCCGAAACCCGGCCAACTGCGGCCGACTGCGGCGAGTTGGCCGGAAAGGGGCCCCACGGCGCAGTGGTCACGCTTATCCTCGAAGGCCAGCAGACACATCGACAAACCGACGCGGGGGCGGACACTGTGGCGGGCCTCGCCCCGCCGGGGAGCCAGGTGGAGAGAGAGGTGCCCAGGGCGTGACAACCGGACAGATCTCGGACCCGGCGCACGCCGGTCACCGGCGCCGTTCCGAACGGGCCCTGCAGGCCGTCGCCTTCGACGCGATCGGCCCGCGTTACGACGAGGTCTTCCCGGACCGCACCGGTCAGACCGCCTGCGGCGACTGGCTGCTCAACGAACTCGCCCTCGGCGCCCGGGTGCTGGACGTCGGCTGCGGCACCGGCGAGCCGACCGCCCGCCAACTCGCGGACGGCGGGCTGCGGGTGACCGGCATCGACCTCTCGGACGGGATGCTGGAGGCCGCGCGGACGGCCGTGCCGGAGGCCGACCTGCACCGGATGGACATGTACGACCTGGCGACCCCGCGGGCCGCCGCGGCCTGGGGCGTGCCGGAACTCGGCCCGGACGCGGCCGGCTCCTTCGCCGCGGCCACCGCCTTCTTCTCGCTCGTCCTGCTGCCGCGGGCGGAGATCGCCGCGGTGCTCGGCCGGGTCCGCACCCTGCTGCGGCCGGGCGGGCTGCTGGCGCTCGGCATGGTCGAGGCGGACCTCGACGACGCGCCGCTGCCCTTCCTCGGCCGCGAACTGCGGATCAGCGGCTACCTCCGCGAGGAGCTGGTCCAGACGCTGTCCGCGGCCGGCTTCGAGGTCGAGGCCTGCACCGGCCACCCGTACGCCCCCGCGTCGACCGCCCTGCCGCCGGAGGAACAGCTCTTCCTGCGCTGTCGGCGCACCACCTGAGAGACCCGTCGGCCCGACCACCCTCGACATCTCAAGAACGGGCAGCCCGTGCGCGACCACTCCTCGCCCCAGGCAGGGCGGCCGACCGCCGCCGTGCCGCTGGTCGGCGCCCAGCGCTCCGCACCGCAGCGGGACGACCGGCCCGGACTCGTCGAGCGGCTCGGGTACCTGGAGGCCGCCACCCGGCGGATCAACGGCTCACTGGACCTGCGCACCACCCTCCGCGACCTCGGCCGTTCGATCGTCCCGGCGCTGGCCGACGCGGCGGTGGTGCACCTGCGCGACCCGCTGCCCCCGGTGGAGCGCGACCCCGGGCCGCCCACCGCCCTGCGCCTCCACCACGGCCACGGCACCCGGCTCGGCCGGCGCTCCCGGCAGTGCCGGCCGCTGCCCGGCGGCCCGCTCGCCCGGATGCTGGCGGGCCAGGCGCCGTGCGGGCCCGCGGTGCTCGGCACCCCCGCCGCCGACCGGCTGCGCCCGTTGCTCACCGAGCTGTACGGCGCCCGCACCCTCGGCCGGCTCGCCGCCGGGACGGCACTGCTGCTCCTGCCGCTGCGCGGGCGCAAGGCCGTGCTCGGCCTGCTGCTGCTGATCCGCCGCCCGGGCAAGGCCGGTCCGGCCCGCTTCGAACCCGCCGACACCGCGATGGCCCGCCACCTGGCCACCCAGGCCGGCCTCGCCGTGGACACCGCACTGCGCTACGCCCGGGAGTTCGAGACCGCCCGCGAGCTGCAGCGCCGGATGCTGCCGGCCCACCTGCCGCAGCCGCACGGGGTGCGGCTCGCCCACCGCTACCTGCCCGGCGAGCGCGGCGCCCAGGTCGGCGGCGACTGGTACGACTCGGTCGAACTCCCCGGCAACCGGGTGGCGCTGATCGTCGGCGACGTGATGGGCCACTCGCTGACCTCCGCCGCCGTGATGGGCCAGCTGCGCACCAGCGCGCAGACCCTGGCCGGCCTCGACCTGCCGCCGCACGAGGTGCTCTACCACCTGGACGAACAGGCCCAGCACCTCGGCGCCGAACAGCACCTGGCCACCTGCGTCTACGCGGTCTACGACCCGATCGCCAACCGGGTCGTGGTCGCCAACGCCGGCCACGTGCCGCCGGTGCTGATCGGCCCGGACGGCACCGCCGAACTGCTCGACCTGCCGCCGGGCGCGCCGATCGGCGTCGGCGGCGTCGACTTCACCTCCACCGAACTCCCGGCGCCGCCCGGCTCGGCCCTGCTGCTCTTCACCGACGGGCTGGTGGAGAGCCGGCGCCGCTCGCTGGCGACCGGCCTGGAGCAGCTGCGCGCCCGGCTCGCCGCCGCCCACCGGCACTCCCCCGAGCACGTCTGCCAGGAGGCGCTGCGGGTGCTGCCGCCGGGCGAGCGCGCCGACGACATCGCCCTGCTCGCCGCGGCCTTCGACGGCATCCCTGCCGAGGACGTCTCCTACTGGTACCTGCAGCCCCGGCACGAGACGCCGGGGCGGGCCCGGCGGCTCGCCGCGCACGCGCTGCGCCGCTGGGGGCTGGAGGAGCTGACGGAGACCACCGAGCTGATGGTCAGCGAGCTGGTCACCAACGCGATCCGGCACGCCACCCGGCCGGTGACGCTCCGCCTGGTGCGGACCTCACGACTGCGCTGCGAGGTCGGCGACGACAGCCCGGCCCTGCCCCGCGCCCGGCGTGCCGGGCCGGACGACGAGCACGGCCGCGGCCTGCAGATAGTCGCCCGGTGCGCCGACGACTGGGGCGCGACCCGGCTCGGCGCGGGCAAGGTGGTCTGGTTCGAGCAGCGCCTGCCGACCCGCTGCCGCGCCGTCCCGACCCAGGCCCGGGACACGCCCTGACGGCCGCCCCCGGAGGTCGGGCCGACCTGCCCGGGGCGCCCCCGGCCCCCCGGGCAGCACCGTGCTAGGGCCGTTCGAACTCCGGGTGGGTCCGGACGAGTTCGTCGAGGGTGGCGGTCAGGTCGGGGCCGAGGACGGCGGCGGCCAGTGGCGGGGTGCGGCGCAGGGCGAGGACGGTGCGGAGCACGTCCGCGTGGTGCAGCAGCCGCAGCGAGTCCAGGTACTCGCGCTGCTCGGCGGCGCGGCCCGCGGCCCCGGCCGTGCGCCAGGCGGTGAGCAGCGACTTGACCACGGTGAACATCATCCGGCGGCCGCGGACGAGCTCGGGGCGGGCGTTGAGGCCGAACACGTCGATGGTGGCCTCGCCCTTCGCGGTGAGCGGGTCGTAGGCGCCGGACTCCAGGTAGAGCACCAGGTGTTCGGCCGGGTCCTCGCGGGCCGGGTCGACCAGCAGGTGCTCGCCGGTGACGGGGTCGCAGGGGAAGCGGTCGCGCTTCTGGTTGCTGTTGCAGTGGGCGCAGGCGAGCAGGTGGTTCTGCCAGTCGAAGGTCCGCAGCGGGTCGCGGGCGATCGGCTCGAAGTGGTCGATGTCGGTGCCGAGGTTGTCCCCGCAGTACATGCACCGCTCCAGGCCGGGTGCCATCCGGCGGAGCATCAGGCGCAGTTGGGCCTTGGGCTGGCGGGCGGTGCGCCAGGCCGCGCGGCCGGCCGCGGTGGTCGGGCCTGCGGTGCGGATCGCGGCGGTGCGGCGGGCCAGTTCGGCGGCGAGGGCGGGGGCGAGCGGCGGCCGCTGCAGCGGGATCACGGCTGGTCGCCCAGCAGCCGGGCGGCGAGTTCGTCCGCGCGGGCGCCGAGGGAGCTGTTGAGCTTGGCGCCGAGGCGGCGGTAGGCGTCGAGTTCGGCGCTGGTGGCGCGGCCGCTGTAGAGCTTGCGCTCCAGCCGGACGAGCAGGCGGCGCTCGGCCTCGGCGGCGGCGGAGTAGGCGCTGGGCAGGCCGAAGAGTTCGGAGAGCGCGGTGTCGTCGCCGCTGCCGTACAGGACGCGCTGGTGCAGGTCCTCGTCGAGGACGCGGGGGGCTTCGGCGGTGCCGGGTGCGGCGAGGCGGACGAGGGTGCCGGGGTCGGCGGCCTGGCAGACGTACGGGCTGTGCGTGGCGACCAGGAACTGCGTCTGCGGGAAGCGCGTGGTGAGCCAGCCGCCGATCTGCTGCTGCCGGACGGGGTGGAGGTGGAGGTCGACGTCGTCGATCAGTGCGATGCCGGGGCGCGGCACGGTGGTCGCGCCGTTCGCGGGCTCGGTGCGGGCGTCGCCGGCGAGGGTGCAGACGATCGCGGCGAGGGCGGCGGTGCCGCTGCCGAGGGCGGCGAGCGGGCGGGCCGGTCCGTCCGGCGGTGCGACCAGCGCGCGGCCGGGGTCGGTGATCCGCCAGCCGTCGGGGAGCGGGCCCTCGGCGAGCAGGGCGGCGGCGGCCGGAGTGAGGGTGGTGGGCGGGGTGCGGTCGGCGCCGAGGTGGTGGGCGCGGGGGCGGCCGGTGCGGGCCGGTTCGCCGGTACCGTCCCAGTGGCCGAGGCCGGGCAGGTCGACGGTGCCGGGGGCGCCGCCGGCCGGCTCGGGGCTGCCGGGGGCGCCGAGGGCGCGGGCGAGGGCCTGCAGCAGGGTGGTCTTGCCGGAGCCGTTCGGCCCGGCGAGGACGGTCCAGCCGGGGCCGGGGTCGACGGTGAGGTCGGCGGCGCGCGGGCCGTCGAAGCACCTGAGGCCGGTCACCCTGATCCGCGACACGTACACGCGCCCACCCCCTTCGTTCGGATCTTCGAGGGAGGTATGCCCAACGCGCCGTGCCGCGATGCCGACGGCGGTGCGTGGACGGCGGAGCTACTCGACGATGCGGACGGGGAGGTCGCGCAGGACGTTCTTGAGGGCGGCGGCGAAGCGGTCGTACTCGTCGGTGCGGGCGGAGCCGGGCCGGGTGGCGAGGCCGATCCGGCGGCCGGGTGCGGGGGCGGCGAAGCGGGCGGCGGCGAGCCGGTCGGAGCGGCCGGCCTCGACGTCGAGGGCGGTGACCGGCAGCAGGGTGGTCCCGAGTCCGCCGGCGACCAGCTGGACGAGGGTGGAGAGTCCGGCGATCCGGGTGGTGCCGGCCGCGCCGTCGGCGCCGACCTCGCGGCAGATGTCGAGGGCCTGGTCGCGCAGGCAGTGGCCCTCTTCGAGGAGCAGGACGTCGAGGTCGAGCAGGACGTCCCGCGGGACGTCGGTGCGGCCGGCCAGCTCGTGCCCGGGCGGGGTGACCAGGACGAAGTCCTCGTCGAAGAGCGGGATGTCGCGGGTGGGCGCGGCGCCGCCGGCGGGCAGCGCGAGCAGCAGGACGTCGAGCCGACCGGCGGCGAGCCCGTCCAGCAGCGAGGGGGTGCGCTCCTCGTGGACGTGCAGTTCCAGCTCGGGGTAGCTGTCGCGGACCAGCCGCAGCACGGTGGGCAGCAGGTAGGGGGCGACGGTGGGGATCACGCCGAGGTGGAGCGGCCCGGTGAAGGGGCGGCGGGCGGCCTCGACCGCCTCGGTGAGGGAGTGCAGGGAGCCGAGGACGCGGCGCGCGTGCTCGGCGACGCGCTCGCCCAGCGGGGTGATGATGACGCGTCGCGTCGTACGCTCGACGAGCTGGGCGCCGAGGGCGTCCTCCAGTGCGGCGACGGCGCCGGACAGGGCGGGCTGGCTGGTTCCGGTGGCGGCGGCGGCCTCGCGGAAGTGCCGGTGCTCGGCGACGGCGACGAAGGCGCGGAGCTGGGCAACGCTGGGGGTGCGGGGCTTGCTGTGGTGCGGGGCAGTACTGATAGCTCTCTCCGATCAGATGTGACGAGTCTAGCTATTTCCCCGATCAGTCCATGGTGTGCGAGGGTGGATGGCGTCCGAATACGTCGAACCATAGGCAATTCGGGCACTTTCCCTCATATCTCAAACCAGGAGTAGCGAACGTGCTCACGATCGGTGACAAGTTCCCCGAGTTCGAACTCAACGCCTGCGTCGACCTCGACGCCGCGAACGCCTTCGCCGAGATCAACCACAAGACCTACGAGGGCAAGTGGAAGATCGTTTTCTTCTGGCCGATGGACTTCACCTTCGTCTGCCCGACCGAGATCGCCGCGTTCGGCAAGCTGAACGAGGAGTTCGCCGACCGCGACGCGCAGGTCCTGGGCGTCTCCGGTGACTCCGAGTTCGTGCACCACGCCTGGCGCAAGGACCACAAGGACCTGCGCGACCTGCCGTTCCCGATGCTGGCCGACGTCAAGCACGACCTGATGCGCGCCTGCGGCGTCGAGGCCGCCGACGGCACCGCCCAGCGCGCGGTGTTCATCGTCGACCCGAACAACGAGATCCAGTTCGTCATGGTGACCGCCGGCTCCGTCGGCCGTAACCCCAAGGAGGTCCTGCGGGTGCTCGACGCCCTGCAGACCGACGAGCTGTGCCCGTGCAACTGGACCAAGGGCGAGGACACCCTCGACGCCCAGGCCCTCCTGGCGGGCTGACCGATGGCCCTCGACGACCTCAAGGCCGCCCTCCCCGGCTACGCCAAGGACCTCAAGCTCAACCTGAGCGCGGTCATCGGCAACTCCGACCTCCCGGCGCAGCAGCTCTGGGGCACCGTGCTGGCCTGTGCGATGGCCACCCGCTCCCCCGCCGTGCTGCGCGAGCTGGAGCCGGAGGCGAAGGCGAACCTCAAGCCGGAGGCGTACGACGCCGCCAAGGGCGCCGCCGCCGTCATGGGGATGAACAACGTCTACTACCGGACGCTGCACCTGCTCTCCGACAAGGAGTACAGCGGCATGCGGGCGGGCCTGCGGATGAACATCATCGGCACCCCGGGCGTCGAGAAGGCCGACTTCGAGCTGTGGTGCTTCGCGGTCTCCGCGATCAACGGCTGCGGCCAGTGCCTCGACTCGCACGAGGCCGTCCTCAAGAAGGCCGGTGTCGAGCGCGAGGTGATCCAGGCGTCGATCAAGATCGCCTCGGTGATCCAGGCGGTCGCCGCCACCCTCGACTCCGAGGCCGCCATCGCGTCCATCTGACGCACCCGGCGAACCACGAGGGGCGCGGGGAACCGCGCGGGACGGAAGACAGCTGAGCTCGGCTGCTCCCACCGCGCGGTTCCCCGCGCCCCTGGCGTCATTTCTGGCGGGCGTTCTCCAGGGCCTCGAAGACCTCCAGGCCGGCGGCGTTGCGGCGGCGCAGGTGCGAGACGACGGTGTTGGTCACCGCGATCAGCGGGACGGCCACGATGGCGCCGCCGATGCCGCCGACGATCGAGCCCGCGGCCACGCCCAGCACCACGGCGAGCGGGTGCACGGCCACCGCGCGGCCGAGGATCAGCGGCTGCAGCAGGTGCCCCTCGATCTGCTGGACGGCGACGAGCACGACCAGCACCATCAGCGCCGTGAACGGTCCGACGGTGACCAGCGCGATCAGCACCGCGATGGTGCCGGTGACCAGGGCGCCGACCAGCGGCACGAAGGCCCCGAGGAAGATGATCACGGCCAGCGGCATGGCCATCGGGACGCCGAGCAGCTGGATGCCGATGCCGATGCAGAGCGCGTCGATGAAGGCGACGAAGACCGTGCCGCGCACGTAGGCGGTGAGCGTGGCCCAGGCCTTCGGGCCGGCGCCGGCCATGGCGTAGCGGGAGTGCCGGGGCAGGCAGCGCAGCGCCCAGGACCAGATCCGGGCGCCGTCGTAGAGCAGGAAGAACGTGGTGAAGGCGGCGAGGACGACGCCGGTGAGCACCTCGACGGCGATGGTCACGCCGGTGAAGCCGGCCGAGGTGATCTGCTCGGAGTTGCTGCCGATGGCGGTGGAGATCTGCCGGGCGAAGTCGTTGATCTGCTGCTGCGTCAGGTGCAGCGGGCCGGTCACCAGCCACTCGCGGAGCTGGTTGACACCGTCCTGGACCTTGCCGGTGACGGACTCCAGGTTGCTGGTCACCTGCCAGACCACGAACCAGCCGACCAGGCCGATGCCGGCGAGGCCGCTGAGGAAGGTCCCGGCGGCGGCCAGCGAGCGGGGCACGCCAAGTCGTTTGAGCCAGGAGACGGTGGGCTCCAGCAGGGCGGAGATCAGCAGCGCCGCGAGCACGGCGAAGGCGACCAGCCGCAGCATGTCGACGACCCGGAACAGCACGTAGAGGGCGACGCCGAGCAGCAGCAGCCGCCAGGTGGACTCGGCGGCCACCCGCAGGCCCCACGGCACCGCCTCGACCGGGGTCGCGGGGCGGCCGGGGTTGTGGACCTCGCGGACGATCGGCGGCAGCCGCTCGGGTTCGGCCCGCCGCGGCACGGGGACGTGGTCGGCCGTCCCGTCCTCGCCGTCCGCGGCGGCGAACGCGTCGGCCTGGGCGGCAGCCCGGCGCCGGCGCTCCAGTGCGGCCCACACGCCGGCGGCGACCGCGCCCGTCCTGGCGAGCACCTTGAGCATGCTGCGGTCCCGCGTTCCGTCGGCCCTGTCGGCTGCCACGTCCGCGCCCTCCCCGTTCGTCCTGTCCGCCAGACGGTACCCGCCCGGGGTGTCCGCGGTCCCGTCCGCCCCGGCGCCCTTCTGCAGCACGGAAGATGACGAATCAACGCAGATCGGATGGTTTCGGACACCGTCGAGCGGGGAGGACACCGAACAAAGGACCAACTGCCGGCGGACCGGCCGGTGCCGGAGGTCCAGGACCCGCTCCGGCGCCCCGCGTCCGCATCGAGCCGCACCGCCCGTGAGCGCCCTGGTCAGCGCCGCCCGGGCGGCGCGGCCCGCCCTCGGCCCCGCGGCACGCGGAAGGCCCCCGACCGGAGCGGTCGGGGGCCTTCGCTGCACGAGGGTGCCGGCAGGATCAGTACCAGTGGTGGGACTGCCAGAACGACCAGGCGCCGCAGGGGCTGCCGTAGCGGCTGTTCATGTAGTTGAGGCCCCACTTGATCTGGGTGGCCGGGTTGGTCTTCCAGTCGGCGCCGGCCGAGGCCATCTTGGAGCCCGGCAGGGCCTGCACCAGGCCGTACGCGCCGGAGGACGCGTTGGTGGCGGTGTAGTCCCAGCCGCTCTCGCGCTTCACGATCTCGCTGAAGCAGGAGAACTGGTCGGCGTCGCCGACGATCTGGGCGGCCATCGCCTGGACCGAGCCGGCCGGGACCGCGGCGAGCGCGGTCCGCGCGGCAGCGCGGTTGGCGGCCTCTTCGTCTGCCTTGCGCTTCGCCTCTTCGGCGGCCTTGGCGGCCTTCTCCGCGTCGGCCTTGGCCTGCGCGTCGGCGGCGGCCTTCTGGCGCGCGGCCTCTTCGGCTGCCTTCTTGGCGGCCGCGTCGGCGGACACCTGCTGGGCGCTCGCCTGGCGGGCGAAGTTGTCGCTGATGGTCTGTGCCTGGGCGCCGGAGGGCACATCGGCGAGCAGCGTGGCGCTCGCGACGTCGACCGTCTGTGCGGTCGTGCCCTCGCTGCCCGAGGCCGCGCCCACGACCGCACCGACAGCGGTGACGGCGGTGGCGGAGGCCACAGCAACTCCCCGGACCGAGATCCGAGTCACATGGTTTCCTTCCGGCGGCGACCGCGCGTGACCGTACGGACGCAACATGCCCCTTGCCGCTCGCCTCCGTCGGTACTGGTCACGGGAGACACTGGCCCGACTGCCGGGCCGAGCGGACTCGGAACGGCGTGGTGAACGGGCGGCGTACGACTCATCGGTGTTCAGTTGTGTGCCCGCCGACCGGAGTTGCCGGGCGCGATTCTGCCGTACGCGGGGCCTGACAGAACCCTCACCATGCCGCACCGGGACGTGTCTACGCAATTCCCGGTTGCGTGGCGGATCTCACAATCTTTGCGAGCTGGGCTTTTGCCCGAAAGGTCGTCGACGACCCGTCCGATCCGGTGACAGATCGAGGGGCCCGCCGCTATGCGGCAGGCCCCTTGACGGTCATTCATACTGATTTGTCCGCTTTTGTCACTGCCGTTCCTACGGCTGGATGTCCTCCAGCATCTCGGTGACCAGGGCGGCGATCTGCGAGCGCTCGGAGCGGGTCAGCGTGATGTGGGCGAAGAGCGGATGCCCCTTCAGCTTCTCGACCACCGCGACCACGCCGTCGTAGCGGCCGACCCGCAGGTTGTCCCGCTGGGCCACGTCGTGGGTGAGGACCACCCGCGAGCCCTGGCCGATCCGGGACAGCACCGTCAGCAGGACGTTCCGCTCCAGCGACTGGGCCTCGTCCACGATCACGAAGGCGTCGTGCAGCGAGCGGCCGCGGATGTGGGTGAGCGGCAGGACCTCCAGCATCCCGCGGGAGATGACCTCCTCGATCACGTCCGGGGTGGTGACCGCGGAGAGGGTGTCGAAGACGGCCTGGGCCCAGGGCCCCATCTTCTCGGCCTCGCTGCCCGGCAGGTAGCCGAGCTCCTGGCCGCCGACCGCGTACAGCGGGCGGAACACCATCACCTTGCGGTGCTGGCCGCGCTCCAGCACGGCCTCCAGGCCGGCGCACAGCGCCAGCGCCGACTTGCCGGTGCCGGCCCGGCCGCCCATCGAGACGATGCCCACCTCGGGGTCGAGCAGCAGGTCGAGGGCGACCCGCTGCTCGGCGCTGCGGCCGCGCAGGCCGAACGCCTCACGGTCGCCGCGCACCAGGCGCACCCGCCCGTCGTGGGTGACCCGGCCGAGGGCCCGGCCGCGCTCCGACTGCAGGACGAGCCCGGTGTGCACCGGCAGCTCGGCGGCGCCGTCGACGTCCACCGCGGCGTCGTGCGGGGCTCCGAAGAGCGCGTCGACCTGGTCGCCGGGGACGTGCAGCTCCGTCATGCCCGTCCACCCGGAGGTGATCGCGAGCTCGGCCCGGTACTCCTCGGCCAGCAGGCCGACCGAGCTGGCCTTGATCCGCAGCGGGAGGTCCTTGGAGACGACGGTGACGTCGTACCCCTCGGCCTGCAGGTTGCGGGCGACCGCCAGGATGCGGGTGTCGGACTCGCCGCCGCCCGCGCGGTAGCCGGCCGGCAGGATCGACGGGTCGGAGTGGTTCAGCTCGACCCGGATGGTGCCGCCGAGCTCGCCGACCGGGATCGGTTCGTCGAGCCGGCCGTGGCGGATCCGGTAGTCGTCGAGGAGGCGCAGCGCCTGGCGGGCGAAGTAGCCCAGCTCCGGGTGGTGCCGCTTGGCCTCCAGCTCGGTGACCACGACCACCGGCAGGACGACCTCGTGCTCCTCGAAGCGGGTCATGGCGAGCGGGTCCGCCAGGAGCACGCTGGTGTCGAGAACGTACGTGCGCCGGTCTGGTGTCCGGCGGCTCTTGGAACTGACCACTAGGCCTCCAGAGCGGATGACCCAGCGTCACCCGCGGCTCACCGGTCCCCGCGACCCCGGTGGCCGGGGTACCGGTCTGACCGGTATATGCCCCCGTAGTGGCTCGTGCATACCCCTGGGCGTGAACTGCCGGGTCACAACAGGAGCACGTTTTGGGGCCGTGGCCTGCGGGTATTTCGTTTGACCCGGCGTCAGTGCCGTCCGGCCGGAGGGCTCAGAGGCCCAGGCGGCGGTTGCGCAGCTGGAAGTCGCGCAGCGCCCGGAGGAAGTCGACCTTGCGGAAGGCGGGCCAGTACGCCTCGCAGAAGTAGAACTCGCTGTGGGCGCTCTGCCAGAGCAGGAAGCCGGAGAGCCGCTGCTCGCCCGAGGTGCGGATGACCAGGTCGGGGTCGGGCTGGCCCTTGGTGTAGAGGTGCTCGGCGATGTGCTCGACGTCGAGGATCTCGGCGAGCTGCTCGATCGAGGTGCCGCGGTCGGCGTGCTCCTGGAGCAGCGAGCGGACGGCGTCGGCGATCTCGCGGCGGCCGCCGTAGCCGATCGCGACGTTGACGGTGACGCCCTCGATGTGGGCGGTGTCGTGGGCCGCCTCCTTGAGCACCTGGGAGGTGCGCGGGGGCAGCAGGTCGAGCGCGCCGACCGGGTTGATCCGCCAGCGGCGGGCCTCGGCGAGGCCGCGGACGGCGTCCTCGATGATGCCGAGCAGCGGGACGAGCTCCTCGGCGGGCCGGGCCAGGTTGTCGGTGGAGAGCATCCACAGGGTGACGACCTTGACGTGGGTCTCGTCGCACCAGCCGAGGAACTCGCTGATCTTGTCGGCGCCGCGCTGGTGGCCCTGGGCGGTGGTGCCGCCGGTGGCCTTCGCCCAGCGGCGGTTGCCGTCGAGGATCACGCCGATGTGGCGGGGGGTGTTGTCGAGGTGGACCTCGACCCGCCGGCCGTACAGCCGGTAGGCGTTGTCCAGCAGGGTGCGCAGACCCGGCGTTCGCTCGACGACATCGCGCAGACCCATGTTCCTCGGCCCCTCCGTGCTCGTCCGCCGCTCGCCCACCTGGTGCGGAATTCCTGGCGCAGCCTACTCCGGCAGTGCGCATGGAGGTAAAGCCGCAGGTACCGATGGGGTCACGGCTTCGCCCCGGGAGCGTCCCGGGGCCGCGCGGGCCGCTCGGACACGATCCGGTCTCCGCTTCCTTAAGCCAGCCGTAAGACGGCGTAAAGCCGCCGTCCGCTTCTTGACGCCCGGCATTGGTCTAGTCCAGCTTGTGAGCGAGGGCACACCGGAGCCCTTCCCACACCTCCGCGGCCCCAGCCGTCCCTCCCCCACGCGGAGCCGCCGCGACCCCCACCGCGGCGGCTCCCCTCCGCCTTCCTTCCAGGAGCCCGCCCATGGCCCGTCACCTCGCGCAGCCGTCCCACCGGCGGCGCCGCTCCAAGCTCCCGGCCGCAGTCGCCGCCGGCACCACGGCCCTCGCCCTGGCCGGCGCCGGTCTGGCGCTGACCGCCGGCGGGGCCGGCGCCGCCGTCGGCAACCTGGTCACCAACGGCGGTTTCGAGGCCGGCAACCTGTCCGGCTGGACCTGCACCGGCACGGCGAGCGCCGCCTCCTCGCCGGTGCACGCGGGCTCGTACGCGCTGAGCGCCGCGCCGAGCAGCTCCGACACCGCCGAGTGCACCCAGACCGTCAGCGTGCTGCCGAACACCAGCTACACGCTGGCCGGCTTCGTGCAGGGCCCGTACGTCTACCTCGGTGCCCGCGGCACCGGTTCGACCGACCCGTCGACCTGGTCCAGCCAGAGCAGCTGGAACCAGCTGTCCACCACCTTCACCACCGGCGCGAGCACCAACAGCATCACGCTGTACGTGCACGGCTGGTACGGCCAGGCCGCGTACAACGCGGACGACATCACGCTGACCGGCCCGGGCGGCACCGCCTCCCCGAGCTCCTCGCCGACCTCGCCGAAGCCGAGCACCTCCGCCTCGGCCTCGCCGACGTCCTCGCCGACCTCGTCCCCGACCTCCTCGCCGACGAGCTCGCCGACCTCCAGCCCGACGTCGAGCCCGACCTCCTCGCCGACGCCGCCCAACGGCAACCTGCCCAAGCACCTGCTGACCGGCTACTGGCAGAACTTCGACAACGGCGCCCCCGTGCAGAAGCTGCGCGACGTGCAGAGCGCGTACGACGTCATCGCCGTCTCCTTCGCCGACGCGACGGGCACGCCCGGCGCGATCAGCTTCACCCTGGACCCGGCGCTCTCGTCCAAGCTCGGCGGCTACACCGACGCCGACTTCAGGGCGGACATCGCCGCCAAGCACGCGGCCGGCAAGCGCGTCGTCCTCTCGGTCGGCGGCCAGAACGGCGCGATCAGCGTCGCCAACGCCTCCGCGGCGGCCAACTTCGCCAACACCGCCTACGCGCTGGTCCAGCAGTACGGCTTCGACGGCGTCGACATCGACCTGGAGAACGGCGTCGACCCGACGTACATGTCGCAGGCGCTGCACACCCTGCAGTCCAAGGTCGGCGCGAACTTCGTCCTGACCATGGCCCCGGAGACCATCGGGATGTACAGCACCGCCGGTGCCTACTTCCAGCTGGCGCTCAACACCAAGGACATCCTGACCGTCGTCAACACCCAGTTCTACAACTCGGGCGGCATGAACGGCTGCGACGGCAAGGTCTACACCCAGGGCACGGTCGACTTCATCACCGCCCAGGTCTGCACCCACATCCAGGGCGGCCTGCGGCCGGACCAGGTCGGCATCGGCGTCCCGGCGTCCAGCCAGGCGGCGGGCGGCGGCTACGTCAACTCCACCGTGGTCAACAACGCGCTGGACTGCCTCGCCACCGGCACCCACTGCGGCAGCTTCGTCCCGCCGACGAAGTGGCCGACCATCCGCGGCGCGATGACCTGGTCCACCAACTGGGACCTCAAGAACGGCAACGACTTCTCCACCAACGTGGGCGCCCACGCCCACGCGATGCCGTAACCCGCACGGGGCGCGCCGCCTCCTGAGGGTGGGGGCCGGTGCGTCGCTCAGGAGCCCGCCGTACCGCTGGGGTACGGCGGGCTCCGCCCATGTCCGCGTCCGGCGCGCGTCGCGTCGGACGCGGACGGCGCGTCAGGCCGCGGCCAGCACCGCGAGCAGGGTGCCCAGCAGCAGCGGCGGCCCGAACGGCAGGGCGTCCCCGCGGCCGGCCCGCCGGGTCACCAGCAGCAGCACCCCCCACACCCCGCCGAGCAGGAACGCCGCGAACACCCCGCCGCCGACCGCCCCCCAGCCGTACAGGCCGAGCACCGCACCGAGGCTCGGCGCCAGCTTGGCGTCGCCGAGGCCGATCGGCAGCAGCAGGGCCAGCCCGCCGTAGAGCAGGCCGAGCGCGGCGGCCGCCAGCAGGCAGCGCAGCAGCACCGCCGGCCGGTGGTCGGCGAGCGGCAGCAGCACCGCCGTCCCGGCGAAGAGCGGCAGGGTCAGTGCGTCCGGCAGCCGCAGCACCGCCGCGTCGACGAAGCCGAGCACCACCCCGAACAGGCCCGCCCAGCAGAACAGCGCGGCGGTGCCGGCGTCCGTCGCCGCCGAGCCCAGCGCGGCGCCGACGGCGACCGCCACCAGCTCCACCGCGCCCGGCCGCGGGGGCGTCCCCGCCTCCCCGCAGCCCGCGCAGCGCCCGTTCGGCCACCTCGCCCGGCTCGCCCACCCGCCCGCCGGACAGCACTGCCGCAACGGCTCGCCGTACGGCACCGCGTGGCGCACAGCGGCGGCGCGCAGCAGCGGTGCGGCGGCCAGCCCCAGCAGTGCGCCGGCCCATGGCCCGATCATTCCGTCCCCCGTCGGTCCTCCCGATCCTGGCGCGATCCTCGCGCAGTCGGTGCGGTCTGTGGCGTGGAACACGTGATGATCCCCGTAACGGCGCCGTAAAGTAGGCAGGCATGCAGGTCATCCAGTCCAGCAAGCTCGCCAATGTCTGCTACGACATCCGCGGCCCGGTGCTCGACGAGGCGATGCGGCTGGAGGACCAGGGCCATCGCATCCTCAAGCTGAACACCGGGAATCCGGCCGCCTTCGGCTTCGAGGCGCCGCCGGAGATCCTCCAGGACATCCTGAAGAACCTCTCCTCCGCGCACGGCTACGGCGACTCCAAGGGCCTGCTGTCCGCCCGCCGGGCCGTGGTGATGCAGTACGAGGAGCGCGGGCTGCACGGGCTCTCGGTCGAGGACGTCTTCCTCGGCAACGGCGTCTCCGAGCTGATCCAGCTGGCGATGACCGCACTGCTCGACGACGGCGACGAGGTGCTCGTCCCCGCCCCGGACTACCCGCTGTGGACGGCCTCCGTCTCGCTGGCCGGCGGCACCGCCGTGCACTACCGCTGCGACGAGCAGTCCGAGTGGTACCCGGACCTCGCCGACATCGAGGCCAAGGTCACCGACCGGACGCGCGCCATCGTGGTGATCAACCCGAACAACCCCACCGGCGCGGTCTACCCGCGCGAGGTGCTGGAGGGGATCGTCGAGATCGCCCGCCGGAACAAGCTGGTGGTCTACGCGGACGAGATCTACGACAAGATCCTCTACGACGACGCCGAGCACGTGCCGCTGGCCACGCTCGCGCCGGACCTCTTCTGCGTCACCTTCAACGGCATGTCCAAGGCCTACCGGGTCGCGGGCTTCCGCTCCGGCTGGATGGTGCTCTCCGGCGACCGGCACCGGGCGGCCAGCTACATCGAGGGGCTCACCGTGCTCGCCTCGATGCGGCTGTGCGCCAACATGCCGGCGCAGCACGCGGTGGCCGCGGCGCTCGGCGGCCGGCAGTCGATCAAGGACCTGGTGCTGCCGGGCGGACGCCTGCTGGAGTCCCGGGACACCGCGTACCGGCTGCTGAACGAGATCCCGGGCATCAGCTGCGTGAAGCCGAAGGGCGCGCTGTACGCGTTCCCGCGGCTGGACCCGCAGGTGTACAAGATCAAGGACGATGCGCAGATGGTGCTGGACCTGCTGCGGTCCCAGCGCATCCTGGTCGTCCAGGGCACCGGCTTCAACTGGCCCGACCCGGACCACTTCCGGCTGGTCACCCTGCCCCGCCCGGAGGACATCGCCGACGCCGTCACCCGCATCGGCGAATTCCTGAGCGGCTACGCCCAGCCGTAGACCGCGGACGAACGCTCACGGCGAACCCACACAGGGGCGCGGGGAGGATCTCCCCGCGCCCCTCTTCGTGCGTTTCTGGTCGAGCAGCGCCGCCCCTCGGTGAGGAGGAGGGGCGGCGCTCCCTCAAACCCGGGCCGTCAGCCCAGGCGCTTCACCAGCGCGCGGTACTCGTCCCAGAGCTCGGTCGGCGTGTGCTCGCCGAACGTCTCCAGGTGGGACGGGACCAGCGCGGCCTCCTGGCGCCAGATGTCGGCGTCCACGGAGAACAGCAGGTCGATGTCGGCCTGCGGGATGTCGAGGCCGGTGAGGTCGAAGCCGTCGACCTCGGGCAGCACGCCGATCGGGGTCTCGACGCCCTTGCCGGTGCCCTCCAGGCGCTCGACGATCCACTTGAGCACGCGGCTGTTCTCGCCGAAGCCCGGCCAGATGAACTTGCCGTCGCTGTTCTTGCGGAACCAGTTGACGTAGTAGATCTTCGGGAGCTTCGAGGCGTCGGCCTCGGCACCGATCTTCAGCCAGTGGGCGAAGTAGTCGCCCATGTTGTAGCCGCAGAACGGCAGCATCGCGAACGGGTCGCGGCGCAGCTCGCCGACGGTGCCCTCCTGCGCGGCGGTCTTCTCGGAGGCGATGTTGGCGCCGAGGAAGACGCCGTGCTGCCAGTCGAAGGACTCGGTGACCAGCGGGACGGCGGTGGCGCGGCGGCCGCCGAAGAGGATGGCCGAGATCGGGACGCCGGCCTGGTCCTCCCACTCGGGGGCGATCGTCGGGCACTGCGCGGCCGGGACGGCGAACCGGGCGTTCGGGTGGGCGGCGGGGGTGCCGGACTCCGGGGTCCAGTCGTTGCCGCGCCAGTCGGTCAGGTGCGCCGGGGGCTGCTCGGTGAGGCCCTCCCACCACACGTCGCCGTCGTCGGTGAGCGCGACGTTGGTGAAGACGGTGTTGCCCCAGAGGGTGTCGATGGCGTTGGCGTTGGTGTCGACGCCGGTGCCGGGCGCGACGCCGAAGAAGCCGGCCTCGGGGTTGATGGCGTAGAGGCGGCCGTCGGCGCCGAAGCGCATCCAGGCGATGTCGTCGCCGATCGTCTCGACCTTCCAGCCCGGGACGGTGGGCTGGAGCATGGCGAGGTTGGTCTTGCCGCAGGCGGACGGGAAGGCCGCCGCGATGTACTTCGGCTCCGCCTCGCCCGTGGGGCCGCTCGGCGGGGTGAGCTTGAGGACGAGCATGTGCTCGGCCAGCCAGCCCTCGTCGCGGGCCATGGTGGAGGCGATGCGCAGCGCGTAGCACTTCTTGCCGAGCAGGGCGTTGCCGCCGTAGCCGGAGCCGAAGGACCAGATCTCGCGGGTCTCCGGGAAGTGCGAGATGTACTTGGTGGAGTTGCAGGGCCAGGCCACGTCGGCCTCGCCCTCGGCGAGCGGGGCGCCGACGGTGTGCACGGCCTTGACGAACTCGCCGTCCTCGCCGAGCTGCTCGATCACGGCCTTGCCCATGCGGGTCATCACGCGCATGGAGACGGCGACGTAGGCGGAGTCGGTGATCTCGACGCCGTACGCGGCCAGCGGGGAGCCGACCGGGCCCATGGAGAAGGGCACGACGTACATCGTGCGGCCCTTCATCGAGCCGCGGAAGAGGCCGTTCTCACCGGCGAAGACCTCCCGCATCTCGGCGGGGGCCTTCCAGTTGTTGGTCGGACCGGCGTCCTGCTCCTTCTCGGAGCAGATGTAGGTGCGGTCCTCGACCCGGGCGACATCGGTCGGGTCGGAGGCGGCGTAGAAGGAGTTGGGACGCTTCTCGGCGTCGAGCTTCTTGAAGGTGCCCTGGGCGACCAGCAGCTCGGCGAGGCGGTGGTACTCCTCCTCCGATCCGTCGCACCACTCGATGCGATCGGGCTGGGTCAGCTCGGCGATCTCGGCGACCCAGTCCAGCAGCTGCTGGTGGCGGGTGGGCGCGGACTCGGCGAGCGCAGACTTCAGAGGCGACACGTTCGCTCCGTTTCACACCATCTCGGCCAGGAGACGGCATCGCGGGGGTTTGAGGGTGGTTACACGGTAGCCCCGGACACCACCTCTCTTTGGTGCATTGCGTAGTACGTTCTGAATTCCTTACTACGAAATGTCCAAGACAAGGAGGGCAAGAAAGCGATTTCGGCCGCACCCGGTTCGACACTGAGACGTGGGTAACACTCCAGAATGTCCAAAAGTGATGATCGCCACTGACTACTTGGCAGTAACCTACGGTTCCGTAAGATGCTGCGCATGACTGCTGCGGACCTCACTGCGGACCTCGCCGCCGCCGGCGAATCCCCGAAGCCCAAGTGGCGCGGCTGGCTGCACGCCGGCATGTTCCCCGCCTCGGTGGCGGCCGGGATCGTCCTGATCTGCCTGGCCGACTCGCCGGCCGCCACGGCGGCGTGCGCGATCTACTCGGTGACCGCCTGGATGCTGTTCGGGGTGAGCGCGGTCTACCACCGCTTCACCTGGGGCCCGCGCGGCGAGGCGATCCTGCGCCGGCTCGACCACGCCAACATCTTCCTGATCATCGCGGGCACCTACACCCCGTTCACGATCCTGCTGCTGAACGGCACCCGGCAGCAGATGCTGCTCTGGGCCGTGTGGGGCGGGGCGCTGCTCGGCATCGCGTTCCGGGTGTTCTGGGTCGGCGCGCCGCGCTGGCTCTACACCCCGGTCTACCTGGCCCTCGGCTGGGCCGCGGCCTTCTTCCTGCCGGACTTCCTGCACACCGGCGGCGCCGCGGTGCTCACCCTGATGATCGTCGGCGGCGGCCTCTACAGCCTCGGCGGCGTGGTCTACGGCCTGAAGCGGCCGAACCCCTCACCCCGCTGGTTCGGCTTCCACGAGGTCTTCCACGCCTTCACCCTCGGCGCGTTCATCGTCCAGTACGTCGGCGTCTCACTGGTCGCGTACAGCGCGACCCGCTGAGGACGCCCGAAGCTCCAGACGCTCCTGGGCCCGGCGGCAGCGCTCGCAGTGCGCGGCGCCGGGCCCTTCGCCGACCGGCCCCGGGTGCGCCTTCGCCCGGAACTTCCGGCCGACGTGGGCCATCACCAGCACCGTCTCCACCGCGGCCACGATCCAGACCGCCCGCGGGCCGCCGGCCAGGTAGCCCGCGACGACGGCCAGCGCGGCCGACACGGCCACCACCGCACCCCAGAACTGTGCGCTCCGCAGCGCCATCGCCTCGCCTCCCGCCAGGTGACAGATCGTCAGATTCCTCCCCGCCTACGGTGACATGTTCAGCGCGTCCGGAGGCGAACTCCGGATCAACACTGCGGCAACACCTCGTGCCGAACGGACGCCGCGCCTCCGGAACCTCCGCCCGGCGGCCACCGGCAAGGGCGGCACGCACACGGAACGCCCGGCTCCGGGCCGGCCCGGAGCCGGCCCGGACACGCGGACGGACGGCCCGACCGGTCCTCGACCGGCCGGGCCGCCCTGGGGGCGCACCCTGGGCGGCTACCGCCGGGCGCCGCGCCGGCGGACGGCCAGCCCCGCCCCCGTCACCACGGTGACCGCGAGCGCCGCGCCCGCCGCCACCGCCGGTCCTCGTCCGGACGGCTGCTCCGGCCGTGCGGCCGCGGCGGTGTCCGCCCAGCCGCCGCCCGCGCCCGCCCGGTCGTAGGCCGAGCCCGGCAGCCGGTCGCCGTACCGCTGCTGCACCAGCTTCCGGTAGTCGGCGAGCGTCACGCCGCCTGGTCCGACCGAGCGGCGGGCGTCCTCGTCGAGCGGCAGCACCCGGCCGCCGCGCAGCACGTACCAGGCGTCGATCTGCGGCTCCCGGAAGGCGGTGCCGCCGCCGGTGGCCGCGGCCTGCGCGGGGTAGTCGGTCTCGTCGCCGCCGGAGGCGATGTTGACCACCCGCCAGCCGCCGGCGTCGCGGATCGTCCAGATCGAGGCCGTCCGGCCGTCCGCGGCGACCGCCCGGCCGGCGACGAACTCCACCCGGGCGACCGGCGCACCGGCGACGCCCGCGACGAAGCCCTCGTTCAGGCTGTAGACGGCGACCGCCCGGTCGGCCAGGCGGGGTGCGGCGGCCGCCGCGGCCTGCGCCTCCGCCTCCGGGGAGAGCCCGGCCGCACCGGCCGGACGCCCCTCCCGGGCGAAGAACAGCGCCACCCGGTCGAGTGCCGCCGGGGCAGCGGCGGCGGCCCGGGCGGCGGCCAGCTCCGCCGGGGCGATCGGGGCCGGGGCGGCGGGGCCGTCCGCGGCCGAGGCGAGCGGCGCCGCGGCGAGGCCGAGGCAGCCGGCGAGGACGAGCGCGGCGAGGTGTCTCGGGTATCCGGTCATGGCTGGCTCCTCACGCGCCGATCCGGTACAGGGTGTGGGTCCAGCCGAAGCTGCTGTTGCTCGTGTAGTAGCGGTGGTCCGCCCAGTTGTAGCGGTGGTTGGACGGCCAGGGGTCGCCCCAGTACACCCAGGTGCCGGCGGGGTCGTAGCCGTAGAGGACGTGCATGTGGCCGCCGCCGGAGGACCACTGGATGCGGGTCTCCACCGGCCGCCCGGCGTCGATCTCGCCCTGGACGGCGGCGTAGGAGAGGGTGCCGCTCACGTAGCGGCCCGGGCTGATGCCGATCCGCCACAGGGCGTTCTGGACGTCGCCCAGGGTGGCCTGGCTGTTCGGGCAGACGGAGTCGACGGCCCGGCCGAAGGCCAGGTTGCAGAACTGGTTCTGGCTGTAGCCGTAGCCGTAGTAGGTCGCGATGGTGTTGCCGCTCGCCGCCCAGCACCAGTTGGACTGCTGCTGTTGCTGCATGGTGATGCCGAGGGTGCGGGCCGCCGACAGCCCGGCGGCGGGTGCGGCGGCCACGGGTCCGGTGGGTACGGCGGCGGCGGGGACGAGGGTCCGGACGGGGGCGGCCTGCGCCGGGGAGGCGGCGGCCGCGGTGAGGGCCGGGGCCAGCACGCCCAGCGCGAGTGCGGCGACCGCACGGCGAAGGCGTCCCGGTGCCGGCGGCACGGGAGTCGGGGGCACGGGGGTTGGGGACACGGGGGTTGGGGACACGGGGGTTCCTCCTGCGGTGGGGCGTAGGAAGAGGTGTGGGGGTGCGCGTCCGGACGCGGTGCGAAGAGCATCCGGCGCCGTCCGGCGCCGGTCAACGCGCGGCCGAGCGGCGCCGTCCGCGGTGTGAACGCCCGCCCGCCGGATGTGAATGCGGCCCGCCCGCCACGTCCGTACCTGATGACACGGCGGGCACGGGGTGTGAATATTCACCCAGCCCCGGAGGTGGCCATGCAGCCGACCGTCCCGCCGGAACTCGCGGCCGTGCTCCGCACCGGTCCGTTCCCGCTCGCCCTGCGGACCGCGATCGCCGCCCGCGGCCTCGCCCTGCAGCGGGTGCAGGAGCGCCTCGCCCGGCGCGGCGTCCGGGTCGGCGTCACCAGCCTCAGCTACTGGCAGCAGGGCCGGCGGCGGCCCGAGCGCCCGGAGTCGCTGCGCGCCGTGGCGGTGCTGGAGGAGGTGCTCGACCTGCCGGAGCACTCGCTGACCCGGCTGCTCGGCCCGCGCCGGGCACCGGCCGGGCCGGCCACCCTGCCCTACCGCGCCCTGATCCGGCCCCGCAGCGCCGTGGACGGGCTGATCGAGGCGGTCGCCGGCCCGCCCGACTCCGGGCTGCACACCGTGGTGCACATCGAACGGATCCGGATCGACGCCCTCGGCCGGCTGGCCCGGCGGGACTCCCAGCACGCACTGCGCGCCCACCGCGACGGCGTCGACCGCTACCTGGCCATCCACCAGGGCGATCCGGGGGCGGACCCGGGCCGGGTGGTGCTGCGCACCGAGGAGAACTGCCGGCCCGGCCGGATCCGGCGCGACCCGGAGCACGGCCTGCTGGTCGCCGAACTGCTGCTGGACCGAAGACTGAGCGCTGGCGACACCCACCTGCTCGGCTACGGCTTCGACGACGCCCCGACGCCGACGCCGAGCTGCGAGTACGTCCGGGGCTTCAACGCCGGCGCGGGCCAGTACGTCCTGCAGGTCACCTTCGACCCGGCCGCGCTGCCCGTCCGCTGCCACCGCTTCGCCGTCCGGGCGCCGGGCGAGCAGCCGCACGAGACGGAGGAGCTGACCCTGGACGGGCACCACAGCGTGCACCTGCTGGCGACCGGGCTGCCGCCCGGCCTGCTCGGCATCGGCTGGTCCTGGGACTGACCGCCCGTCAGCCGGCGGTGAACTCGAAGGTCACGTGGTCGGCCACCGGGCGGTAGCCGAGCTTCTGGTAGATCGAGTTGCTGACCGGGTTGGCGAGGTCGGTGTAGAGCAGCACCTCGGCGGCGCCGTCCGCCAGCGCCTGCGCCGAGGCGGCGGCGACGACCCCGCTGGCGTAGCCGCGGCCGCGCAGGGCGACGGGGGTGAAGACCGGGCCGATCCGGGACATCCCGGCGATCACCGGGCTCGCCCCGGCGAAGGAGACCGGGCGGCCGCCGTCCTCCCACACGTGCAGGCTGCCGTCGGCGAGCCGGCCGTCGATGTAGGCGCCGTGGTCGACCGGGTTCGTCTCGCCGATCTCGGCGAGGAAGGCGGCGCTCCACTCGACGAGCCGGTCCCGGTCGGCCGGCCGCGCGGGCCGGGCGGTGCCGGCGGGCACCGGCGCGGGATCCTCCAGGCCGGCCAGCCGGTAGAGCCGCTCGTCCACGGCGGTCCCGGCGCGGACGGTGCCCTCGGCGACGGGCGGCCAGGCCTCGGCGAACGCCGCCGCGGCCGCCCGCTCGCCGGCCACCCCGGCCACCTCCCCGCCGCGCCCGTGCAGCGCGGGGGCGAGTGCGGCGGCGGCCCGGGCGGGCATCCGGCCGAGCCGCACCGGGAAGGGCGGGGTCTGCGCGAAGACGCCCTCGACCGGGCCGTCCGGCGCGGCCCGCCAGTGGCCGAACACCGGGTCCTGCTCGCCGAAGGCGTGCAGGCCGCGTCTGGCGATGCGGTCCAGCAGGGTGAGCAGCACGGTGTTCTCGGCCGGGTGGGCGGCGAGGAAGTCGCCGGCCTCGGCCCGGAGGGCGTCGGGGTCGTTCGTGAGGGTCCAGGTCATGCCCCATCCTGGCGTCGCCCGGGACCGGTGCGCACGCGAATTAGCCGAGCCGCTCCGCGAGTTCGGCGGCGTCGGCGGTGGGGGCGTCGCAGCTGAAGTGCCGGCAGACGTAGGCGGCGGGGCGGCCTGCGAGCAGCGGGCGGTCGGCCAGCAGCGGGACCTCCTTGCTGCCCGCCTCGCCGACCGCGACGACCGCGCCGGGGGCGGTGGCGAGCAGTGCGGTGCGGTGCAGTTCGGCGGTGGCGGGGTCGCCGGCCGGGCCGACCACGGCGACCTCGCGCGGGCCGTCGAGCAGCGCCTCGGCGACGGCGAGGCCCCAGCCGATGAACCGGGGGGCGCGGGCGCCGAGCGCGCCGACCACGCCGAGGGCCCGCTCGGCGGCGGTGCGGTGGCGCTCCGAGCCGGTGTAGGCGGCGTAGCCGAGCAGTGCGCCGGCGGCGGCCGTCCAGCCGGAGGGGGTGGCGTTGTCGGTCGGGTCCTGCGGGCGCCGGATCAGCTCCTCGGCGTCGTCGGCGGTGTCGTAGAGGGCGCCGGAGTCGGCGTCGGTGAAGTGGGCGAGGACGGTGTCGAGGAGTCCGCCGGCGAGGTCGAGCCACTCGGCCTCGCCGGTGACGGCGTACAGGGCGAGGAATCCCTCGGCGGTGTCGGCGTAGTCCTCCAGGACGCCGGCGTTGGCGCCGGGCCGGCCGTCGCGGGAGGTGCGCAGCAGCCGGCCGTCGGCGGTGAGGTGGACGGCGAGCAGCAGGTCGGCGGCGCGTTCGGCGGCCTCGACCAGGTCGGGGCGCTCCAGCAGGGCGCCGGTCTCGGCGAGGGCGGCGATCGCGAGGCCGTTCCAGGCGGCGACGACCTTGTCGTCACGGGCGGGGGCGGGCCGCTCGGCGCGGGCCTCGAAGAGCCGGGTGCGGATCCGCTCGTACGCCTCGGGGTCGGCGGGGTCGGTGAGCAGTTGGAGGACGGAGCTGCCGTGCTCGAAGGTGCCGGTGACCTCGAGGAGTTCCGCGGCGAGGGCGGCGTCCTCGGCGCCGAGCGCGGCGGTGAGCTGCTCCGGGGTCCAGGCGTAGTAGGCGCCTTCGGCGGACGTGCCGGTGGCCGGGTCGAGCGAGTCGGCGTCCAGGGCGGAGGCGAAGCCGCCCTCGGGGGTGCGCAGTTCGCGGAGCAGGAAGTCGGCGGTGTCCAGGGCGGTGCGGCGGGCGCGGGCGTCGCCGGTGGCGCGCCACAGGTGGAGGTAGGTGCGCAGCAGCAGGGCGTTGTCGTACAGCATCTTCTCGAAGTGCGGCACGACCCAGTCGGCGTCCACGGAGTAGCGGGCGAAGCCGCCGCCGAGCTGGTCGTACAGGCCGCCGCGGGACATCGCGTCGCAGGTGCGCGCGGCCATCTCCAGGGCGGCGGCGGAGCCGGTGCGGGCGTGGTGGCGCAGCAGCCACTCGACGGTCATGGACGGCGGGAACTTGGGGGCGCCGCCGAAGCCGCCGCGGCGCTCGTCGAAGCCGCGGCCGAGTTCGAGCAGGGCGGCGTGCAGTTCGGCCTCGCCGGGGGCGGGCAGCACGCCGGCGCCGGCGCCGTAGATCCGGGCACGTTCCTGCAGTTCGGCGCGGATCCGGCCGGCGACCTCGCCGACCTCCTCGCGGCGGTCCCGCCAGGCGGCGGTGACGCCCTCCAGGACCTGCCGGAAGCCGGGCATGCCGTGCCGGGGCTCGGGCGGGAAGTAGGTGCCGAAGTAGAACGGCTCCTTCTCCGGCGTGAGGAAGACCGTCATGGGCCAGCCGCCCTGGCCGGTGGCGGCCTGGACGGCCTCCATGTAGACCGCGTCGACGTCGGGCCGCTCCTCGCGGTCGACCTTGACGGCGACGAAGTGCTCGTTGGCGTAGGCGGCGACGGCCTCGTCCTCGAAGGACTCGTGGGCCATCACGTGGCA
Source organism: Streptomyces sp. NRRL B-24484 (assembly GCF_000717715.1). GTDB lineage: Bacteria > Actinomycetota > Actinomycetes > Streptomycetales > Streptomycetaceae > Kitasatospora. Next base: position 67,554 of record NZ_JOAI01000036.1, read on the forward strand.
CCAGTGGCAGGCCGCGTACCCGACGGACAGCAGGACGGGCACCCGGCGGCGCTCCGCCTCGGCGAAGGCCTCGGGCCCCCACGGCCACCAGTCGACCGGGTTGTCCGCGTGCTGGAGCAGGTACGGCGAGGTCGCGTCGGCGAGACGGTTCGGCATGGGGACCATCCTCGCGCATCGCCGCCCTGGTGACACAGCGCCGCGTCGTGGAGCGCGGCCCGGTCGGCGGCATCGGGGGGCACGCCGGGGGCACCGGTGCCGGGTGCACCGGTCCCGCGCGGTGCCGCGGGGCGGTGGAGGTGCCCGGGCCGGGCGCGGAGGTGTTCTCGCTGCGGGCGGTACCGCCCGGTGCGGCTACTCCTCGGTGGTCTCCGGCTCCTCGGCAAAGTCGATCTTCTTGAAGCGGCTGTTCATGGACTTCAGCAGGAACCAGGTGGCGATGCCGAGGGCCGCGAAGACGACGAAGCCGAGCAGGCCCGGGGTGACCTTGTTCTGGTCGAGGGCGAGGTCGGCGGCGAGGTGGGTCAGGTTCACGGGGGTGCTCATCTCTCCATGGTGGCCCGGCCCTACACGGGCCGGGCCACCGGGGTGGTTCAGGGGGTGCGCGTTACTTGCGCAGGCCCGCGAACAGGTCGTTCTCGGGCAGGTCGGTGTCGACGTGCGAGCGGACGAGCTCGTAGTCCTCGGTGGGCCACACCTCGCGCTGGATGTCCAGCGGGACGCGGAACCAGGGACCGTCGGGGTCGATCTGGGTGGCGTGCGCGATCAGCGCCTTGTCGCGGATCTCGAAGAACTCGTCGCAGACCACCCGGGTGGTGATCTCGCGCTCCTTGCGGCCGCTCTTCTCCCAGCCGGCGATCCACTCGCCGTACGGGGAGTCGTGGCCGTTCTCGGTGAGGTAGGCGTGCAGGGCGCGGATGCGGCCCATCGGGAAGCCGTGGTTGTAGTACAGCTTCTGCGGCTGCCAGGGCTCGCCGGCCTCCGGGTAGGCCTCCGGGTCACCGGCGGCGTCGAAGGCCACCATGGTGATCTTGTGAGTCATGATGTGGTCGGGGTGCGGGTACCCGCCGTTCTCGTCGTACGTGGTGATCACGTGCGGACGGAACTCGCGGATCAGCCGTACGAGGGTGCCGGCCGCCGCGTCCACGTCCTCCAGGGCGAAGCAGCCCTCGGGCAGCGGGGGCAGCGGGTCGCCCTCCGGCAGCCCGGAGTCGACGTAGCCCAGCCAGGCCTGCTGCACGCCGAGGATCTCCCGGGCGGCGTCCATCTCCTTGCGCCGCACCTCGTGGATGTTCTCCTCGACCCAGGCGTCGCCCTGGAGCTTCGGGTTGAGGATCGATCCCCGTTCGCCACCTGTGCAGGTGGCCACCAGCACGTCCACCCCCTGGGAGACGTACATCGCCATGGTGGCGGCGCCCTTGCTGGACTCGTCGTCCGGGTGCGCGTGCACCGCCATCAGTCGAAACTGCTCGCTCAACGCCTGGTTCCCTTCCAGGTATGTCCGGTTCGTCGGGTCGGCTCCCCCGCCGACTCCGGCGCGGACGTGCCCCTTCTATAGTGACGGACTGAGGAGCCGCTCCATTCCCTCCCCAGCCCGAGCGCTCCTCGTCGAAAGGACCGAGCCGGACATGGACTCCAGCCGTACGACCGCCGCCCTGCCGGAGGGCCGGTACAGCCGCCGCTCCGACGCCGAGGCGGACCGTCGGCTTCGGATCGCCGCGGTGGTCTGCGGCGTGCTGTTCCTGGGCGTGGTGGCGTGGCTGGGCGCCTCGTACGTCCTGCGCGAGAGCGTGATGAACGGTAGTGTGCCGGCCTTCGAGGCGGTCTCCGACCACGAGATGCAGCTGCAGCTGTCGGTGCGCAAGGAGTCGGGCACCGCGGGCGTCTGCACGGTGCGCTCGATGGCCGCGGACAAGGCCGTGGTGGGCCAGTACGACTTCCCGGTGCCGGCCGAGGGCAGCACCTGGTCGCAGGTGGTGACGCTGCGCACCACCGCCCGCGGAGTGACCGCGGAGCTGCTGGGCTGCACCCCGCGCCGCTGATCCGCCGCCCGTCCGGGGGATCTTTCCGGGCGGAATTCCCCTTTGCACATCGCACCCCCGCGGGCGCATATTCGAGCGTACGGGCGGGCATCCGTACGGAGTGCCGCCGGCCGTGCGAGAGCCTGCCGGGTCACGCGCCCGCGAGCTCCCCTCCCGCGGGGAGGCGGAAATTGTTAGGCTCGTGGTTTCGCCCCTTCCGAGTCCCAGCGCCCGGGAGCGGGCGTTGCTTTGTAGTTACGACCGAACCTGCTGACGAACAACCCTCAGCACAGCCCAGTACCGACGAGGAGCACCCGTGACCCAGACCAGCGATGACGTGACCTGGCTCACTCAGTCCGGCTACGACCAGCTCAAGGCCGAGCTGGAGCACCTGACCGGCCCCTGGCGCATCGAGATCGCCCAGAAGATCGAGGCGGCGCGCGAGGAGGGTGACCTCAAGGAGAACGCCGGCTACCACGCGGCCAAGGAGGAGCAGGGCAAGTACGAGGCCCGGATCCGTCAGCTCACCCAGTTGCTGGAGCGCGCCAAGGTGGGCGAGGCCCCGGCCGACTCCGGTGTCGTCGCCCCCGGCATGGTGGTGACCGTCGCCTTCGACGGCGACGAGGACGACACCATGCGCTTCCTGCTCGGCTCCCGCGAGGTCGCCGGTGACGACCTGGACATCTACTCGCCGCAGTCGCCGCTCGGCCGCTCCATCAACGGCAAGAAGGTCGGCGAGGACGCCACCTACGAGCTGCCGAACGGCAAGCGGGCCAGCGTGAAGATCATCGAGGCCAAGCCGCACGCCGGCTGAGTCCGCTCGCACCACGAGGGGCGGCACCGGCGCGATGCCGGGGCCGCCCCTCGTGCTGGCACCCGCCGCCGGTCAGCCGGCCGCGGAGCGGTACTTGCGGACCGACAGCCAGGAGAACAGCGCCGTGATCACCAGCGACCAGACGATCGACACCGGCACGGCGTGCTGCATCGGCCAGGCGTCGTCGACCGGGCCGACCTGGTTGCCGAACAGGTCGCGGCAGGCCTGCACGGTCGCCGAGAACGGGTTCCAGTACGCGATCGGCTGCAGCCAGCCCGGCATCGAGCTGATCGGCACGAAGGCGTTGGAGACGAAGGTCAGCGGGAAGAGCCAGATCAGGCCGGCCGAGGTGGCCGCCTCCGGGCTGCGCACGGACAGGCCGATCAGCGCGCCGATCCAGGAGAAGGCGTAGCCGAGCAGGAGCAGCAGCCCGAAGGCCGCCATCGCCTTCCAGAAGCCCTCGTGGATCCGCCAGCCGACCAGCAGGGCGACCAGGGCGAGCACCAGCAGGATGAAGGCGGTCTGCACCAGGTCGGCGAGGGTGCGGCCGACCAGGACGGCCGAGCGGGTCATCGGCAGCGAGCGGAAGCGGTCGACGAGGCCCTTGGTCATGTCCTCCGCGATGCCCGCCGAGGCGCCGGCCGTCGCGAAGGTGACGGTCTGCGCGAAGATGCCGGCCATCAGGAACTGGATGTAGGCGTCGTGGCTGGCCTGCGTCCCGGGGATCTGGATCGCGCCGCCCATCACGTACGAGAAGAGCAGCACGAACATCACGGGCTGCAGCAGCCCGAAGACCACGATCTCGGGGATGCGGAGCATCCGGCGCAGGTTGCGGCGGGCGACGACCCAGGAGTCGTGCAGCATCGCGGCGAGCCCGGTGCGCCGGCGCGGGACGGCGCGGCCGATGGCGTGCTCGGTGGTGGTGGTCGCCATTCTCAGGACTCCTTTCCGTGGCCCCGGCGGCCCCGGGTCTGCTCCTGCTGCCTGTTCTCGCCGTTCTCCTCGGCCTCGGTGGCGTGTCCGGTCAGGGAGAGGAAGACGTCGTCGAGGGTGGGGCGGCGCAGGCCGATGTCGTCGATCTCGATCGAGCGGGCGTCGAGCTCGCGGATGACGTCGGCGAGCACCTTGGAGCCGCCGCTGACCGGGACGGTGATCCGGCGGGTGTTGCGTTCCACGGCCGGCTCGCCCTTGGCGTAGGGGGTGAGCGCGGCGACCGCCTCGGCGACCTCGTCCGGGCGGTGCACCACCAGTTCGATCCGTTCGCCGCCGATCGTCGCCTTGAGTTCGTCGGCGGTGCCGCGGGCGATCACCCGGCCGTGGTCGACCACCGCGATGTCGTGGGCGAGGCGGTCGGCCTCCTCCAGGTACTGGGTGGTGAGCAGCAGGGTGGTGCCCTGGTCGACGAGGTTCTCGATGACCTCCCACAGGGCGAGGCGGTTGCGCGGGTCGAGGCCGGTGGTCGGCTCGTCCATGAACATCACCGGCGGGCGGACGACCAGTGCCGCGGCGAGGTCGAGGCGGCGGCGCATGCCGCCGGAGTAGGTCTTGGCGGTGCGGTCGGCGGCCTCGGAGAGGTTGAACCACTCCAGCAGTTCCAGCGCGCGGGCCTTCGCGTCGCGGGCGGACATCTGGTAGAGCTCGCCGACCATCTGGAGGTTCTCGCGGCCGGTGAGGTACTCGTCGACGGCGGCGTACTGACCGGAGAGGCCGATCAGGCCGCGCACCTCGTTGGGGTGCCGGAGCACGTCCAGGCCGGCCACCGTGGCCCGGCCGGAATCGGGTCGGAGCAGGGTGGTGAGCACCCGCACGGTCGTCGTCTTGCCCGCGCCGTTCGGGCCCAGCAGGCCCAGCACGGTGCCCTCGGGGACGTCGAGGCTGACGCCGTCGAGGGCGCGGACGTCACCGAAGGTCTTGACCAGGTTCTCGGCTTGGATGGCTGGCGCCATGGCCTGCCTCATCTCCTGTTTGTCTGGTATGTCGTCTGATCGTCACACAGTGCCCGGCCGGGCGGGACGCGAATCTCGCGATGTATCGCGAGAGGATGGCAGCTTGCGATATATCGCGTCAAGGGCTGCGGCGGTGCGCCGCCCGCCCGGCGGAACGGTGCTACTGGGTGACCACGTACCCCGCGGTGCGCAGCTCACCGGTCACCACCGCGCAGTGTTCCGGCCCCTTGGTCTCCAGGTGCAGGTCGACCTCGACCTCGGTCAGTCCGAGCCTCGGGTCGATCCGCACGTGGGCCACGTCCAGCACGTTGGCGTCCACCCGGGTGAGCACGGCCAGCAGGTCGGCCAGCGACCCCGGCCGGTCCGCCAGCCGCACCCGCAGCGACAGGTAGCGGCCGGCCGCCGCCAGGCCGTGCCGCAGCACCCTCATCATCAGCTGCGGGTCGATGTTCCCGCCGGACAGCACCGCGACCACCGGGCCCTCGAAGCTCTCCGGCCGCTCCAGCAGGGCCGCGATCGGGCTGGCCCCGGCCGGCTCCACGACCAGCTTGAGCCGCTCCAGGCCGACCAGCAGCGCCCGTGACAGCGCGTCTTCGGAGACCGTGCGGACGCCGTCGGCCAGCGTGTTCACCACCTCGAAGGGGATGTCGCCGGGCCGGCCCACCATGATCCCGTCCGCCATCGTGGCGATCCGCGGCAGCGTCACCGGGTGCCCGGCCGCCAGCGACGGCGGGTACGCCGCGGCGCCCGCCGCCTGCACCCCGACCACCCGCACGTCCGGGCGCAGCGGCTTCACGGCCGCCGCGATCCCGGCGATCAGCCCGCCGCCGCCGACGCCGACCAGGATCGTGCGGACCTCCGGGCACTGCTCCAGGATCTCCAGGCCCACCGTGGCCTGGCCGGTGACCACGTCCCAGTGGTCGAAGGGGTGGATGAGGACCGCGCCGGTCGCATCCGCCCAACGCTGCGCCGCCCGCAGCGTCTCGTCGACGGTGGCGCCGTGCAGCCGCACCTCGGCTCCGTAGTCGCGGGTCGCCGCCACCTTGGGCAGCGGGGCGCCGGTCGGCATGAAGACGGTGGCGGGGACGCCGAGCAGCGAGGCGGCGAGCGCCACGCCCTGGGCGTGGTTGCCGGCGCTCGCGGCGACCACCCCGCCGGCCTTCTGCACCGGGGTCAGCCCGGCGATCCGCACGTAGGCGCCGCGCAGCTTGAACGAGCCGGTGCGCTGCAGGTTCTCGCACTTGAGGTGGACGGGCGAGCCCACCAGCGCGGACAGGTACCGGCTCGTCTCCATCGGCGTCACCCGGGCGATCCCGGCCAGCATCTTCTGGGCGCCGCGGACGTCGTCGAGGGTGATCGGCCAGCTGTGCATGCGGATCAGCGTACGGCCGCGGGCGGCCTCCGACCGGCAGCGCCGGGCCTGTTCCCGGGCCGGGCCGTCGCGCGTACGCTGCTGGCTCCGAGCACCCGTACCGCCTCTGGAACGTGAGCCGCGATGACGACCTCCTCGCCCCCGGCCGCCCCCGGCAACGACCCCCTCCACACCCAACTCCACTACCAGGTGGCGGTGTTCGCCCGTCGGCTGGAGCAGGCCCGGTCCGGCGCGGTCGGCTCGCTGGACCGCGCGGCCTACCTGCTGCTGGACGAGCTGCAGCGCCGCGGCCCGGCCAGCGTGAAGACCCTGGCCGCGGCGCTCGGCGTCGACTCCTCCACCGTCACCCGGCAGGCCGCGCCGCTCGTCGAGGCGGACCTGGTCGGCCGGGTCCCGTACCCGGCCGACCGGCGTGCCGTGCACCTCGCGCTGACCCCGCTCGGCGGGCGCCGGCTCGCCGAAGTGCGGGCCGGACGCGAGGAGTTGATGCGCCGCCTGACGGCGGACTGGCCCGCCGACGAGCAGCGGGCCTTCTGCGTCCTGCTGGCCCGCTTCAACGACTCGCTGGAGTCGTACTCGGCGGGCCGGCGGCCCTGACCGGGCCGCGCCCGGCTCAGCCCAGTGCCTGCCGCAGGTCCGCGAGCAGGTCGTCGACCGACTCGATGCCGACCGAGATCCGCACCAGGTCGGCCGGCACCTCCAGCGCCGAACCGGCCACCGAGGCGTGCGTCATCCGGCCCGGGTGCTCGATCAGCGACTCCACGCCGCCCAGCGACTCGCCGAGGGTGAACAGCTGCGCCCGGTTGCAGACCTCGACCGCCGCCTCCTCGCCGCCGTGCACGCGGAAGGAGACCATGCCGCCGAAGGCCTTCATCTGCTTGGCCGCGATGTCGTGACCGGGGTGCTCGGGCAGGCCCGGGTAGAGCACCTGGCTGACCTTCGGGTGGCCGGCGAGCAGCTCGGCGACCTTCTCGGCGTTGGCGCTGTGCCGGTCCATCCGGACGCCCAGGGTCTTGATGCCGCGCAGCACCAGCCAGGCGTCGAACGGGCCGGAGACCGCGCCCATCGCGTTCTGGTGGTACGCGACCTCCTCGCCGAGGCCGGCGTCCGCCAGCACCAGCGCGCCGCCGACCACGTCCGAGTGGCCGCCCATGTACTTGGTGGTGGAGTGCACCACGGCGTCGGCGCCGAGCGCGATCGGCTGCTGCAGGTACGGGCTGGCGAAGGTGTTGTCCACCACCAGCAGGGCGCCGGCGGCGTGCGCCACCTCGGCCAGCGCGGTCAGGTCGGTGATGCCCAGCAGCGGGTTGGACGGGGTCTCCACCCACACCGCGCGGGTGTTCGGGCGGAGCTGGGCGCGGACGTCCGCGAGGTCCTGGGTGTTGGCGACGGAGAACTCCACGCCCCACCGGGTGAGGACCTTGGCGAACAGCCGGAACGTGCCGCCGTAGGCGTCGTTCGGGATCACGATGTGGTCGCCCGGCTTGAGGATCGTGCGCAGCAGGGTGTCCTCGGCCGCGAGGCCGGAGGCGAAGGCGAGGCCGCGGGCGCCGCCCTCGATCGCCGCGAGGCACTCCTCCAGCGCGGTTCTGGTCGGGTTGGCGGAACGGCTGTACTCGTACCCGCCCCGCAGGCCGCCCACCCCGTCCTGCTTGTACGTGGACACCTGGTAGATCGGCGTGACGACGGCCCCGGTCTGGGGGTCTGCTTCCTGACCCGCGTGGATGGCGAGGGTCTCGAAGCCCTGGGGAAGCTGGTGCTCGGTCATGCCTTGAGCCTAGTCCGCGGGGGCCCGGCCGCACGGGCTGAGCGCACGTCCCGCGCCGCGCCGCCGGCGGGAGCCGCCCCGGCCGGGGCCGGCGGGCCCGCCGGCGGCCGTCCCGGGGACGGGGCCCGGCCTGGTAAATCCCTTCGCCGGCGCCCCTTCCGACCGTTACGATCGCGTCCGCACATCCGATCGAGAGATCCGATCGGCCGTCCCCGGGGGGAACCGTAACCGTGGGCACGACCCCACCACCCGCCGCCGGCACCGCAGGACGCGCCGTCCTCGCCGTCTCGCTGCTCGCCGGCTTCTACCTGCTCGCCGCCGCCATCGTGCTCGGCCTGCTCGGCCTCGACGTCGCGCTGTACGCCGGCGTCGGGCACGTCAACCTCGGCCTGCTGAAGATCTGGGCCCTCACCGCCGTCGTCGCCTACCCGGTGCTGCGCGTGGTCTTCCTGACCCGCCGTCCGCGCCAGGACGCCGACGGCGGGCTGCCCCTCACCCGCGAGCAGCAGCCCGCGCTGTGGGCCCGGGTCGACCGGATCGCCGACCTCACCGGCGTCCGCGGACCGGCCACCGTCCGGCTCGTCCCCGAGGTCAACGCCGGCGTCCGCGAGGACACCCGGCTGCTCGGCCTGATCCCCGGCGCGCGCCACCTGGTGATCGGCGCCCCGCTGCTGATCAGCCTCACCGAGGACGAACTGGACTCCGTCCTCGCCCACGAGTTCGGGCACTACAGCAACCGCGACGTCCGCCTGGCCGGCGTCACCGTGGCCGGTCGCAGCGCGATCCTGCACACCATCGGCACCCTCCACCGGCGAGCCGACCGGCACGAGGCCGAGAGGGCCGCCGAGATCGCCGCCAAGGACGCCGCCCGCCTCGCCAAGGGCAGGAAGGCCACCGGCGAGGAGGCCGACGGCGGCGTCCAGCGCGTCCTGGCCAAGGTCTTCACCCTCTACGCCAAGCTCTACTTCCGGGTCTCCGAGGCGGTGAGCCGCCGTCAGGAGTACGCCGCCGACCGGGCGGCCGCCGCCGTCGCCGGCCGGGCCGCGACCGCCTCCGCGCTGCGCCGCATCCCCGCCCTCGACGCCGCCCAGGGCTTCTACCTCGACCGCTACGCCACCCTCGGCTGGGACGCCGGGGCTCTGCCGCCGCCCGGACAGTTCTACGGAGGCCTCGCGCACCTCCTCGCCGACCCGGCACGCCGCCGCGAGCTCGACGAACTCGGCCTGCCCGACGGCGAGCCCGACCCGTACGACTCGCACCCGCCGATCCACCGGCGGATCGCCGCCGTCGAGGCGCTGCCCGAGGACGGCCGGACCGCCGGCGGGGACGGCCCCGCGCTCGCCCTGCTGCACGACCCCGAGCGCACCCTCGCCGCCCTGGAGGCCGCCACCCTGGTGCCGGAGGCCGCCGCCAAGCAGCACCTCGACTGGCCCGACCTGCTCCAGGCCGCCGGGCTGGCGGGCTCCCGCGAGGCCGCCCTGCCGGTGCGGCGGGCGCTCACCGACAGCGGGCTGCCGCCCACCCTGGACGCCCTGCTCGACGCCGTCGACGCGGGCCGCGGCTTCGAGATCGCCGGCCGGCTGCCGCGCAGCGAGCAGTCCGCCGCCGCGACCGGCCGCGCCGCCCGCGAGTTCCTGCGCCCGGTGCTGCGCGCCGCGCTCTCCCGGGCGGCGGTGCTCGACCTCGCCGAGGCCGGCCTCGCGCACTGGGAGTTCTCCTGGTCCGTCCCGGCCGAGCTGCGGCTGCCCGGCGGCCTGGAGGACGGGCTCCCGTCCGCGCTGGACGCGGCCGTCGCCGACACCCCGGACACCGCTCCGCTGCGCGCCCTGCTCGCCGGGGCCGGCCTCGCATCCGCCCCCGCCGTCCCGGCCGCCGACCCGCTGCGGACGTAGCGCCGACCCGGCCCTGCGCCCGCCCCCCCGCCCCGATCCCCCTCGACCGCAAGGACCGCCCCCGCCCCATGGCCCGCCTCATCCTGCTGATCCCGGTGCTGATCTTCGTCGGCGCCAAGCTGGTCACCTGGTACGCCAACCGGCGCACCGCCGAACTGAACCGGCGGATCGCCGACGCCCGAGCCGGTACCGCCCACCTCGACCCGACCGCCTTCGGGCTGCCCGCCCGCACCGAGCTCGACGCCACCCGGAACACCGCCCCGGACGCGTCGGACGAGGCCGCCGCCCGGGCCGCGGCCGCCGCCGGCAGCGGGGACTGGCGCCCGTTCGCGGCCCACCTGGCCGAGGCGGGCGACGACCACGAGCTGCGGCACGTCCGCATCCGCGGCCTCGCCGAGCACGCCGCCGAGGAGGACGGCTGGCTGCGCGCCTGGCGCGCCGAGCGGCCCGACTCGCCGGACGCCGCGATCGTGCACGCCACCGCCCTGGTCGAGCTCGCCTGGAAGGTCCGCAGCTCGCTGCGGGCCTCGGAGGTCAGCCGCGAGCAGTTCGCGGCCTTCCACCGGATCCTGGCCGAGGCCGAGGAGGCCTTCGACCGGGCCGCCGAACTCGCCCCCGGCGACCCGGCGCCGTGGGCGGAGCGGATCCCGGTCGCGATGGGCCTCGGCTGGGACCACGAGCGGTTCGGGCAGCTCTGGCAGGAGGTCGTCCGGCGCTCGCCGCACCTGTTCACCGCGCACCTCAACGCCCTGCAGTACTGGTGCGCCAAGTGGCGCGGCTCGCACGAGCTGATGACGGACTTCGCCGAACGCGCCGCCGCCGCAGCGCCCCCGGAGAGCCTGCTCGCCGGTCTGCCGCTGCTGGCGGTGCACGAACGGGAGATCACCCAGGACACCTACGCGGCCTGGCGCACCCCCGCGGCCCGGGCCGCCGCGGACCGGCTGCTCGCCGCGCTGGAGACGGTGCCCGCGGACGACCGCCGCGTCCCGAAGATGCGCCACCTGCTCGCGTACGCACTGACCTTCGACGAGCGGTACGCCGAGGCCGTCGGGCAGTTCCGGCTGGCCGGCCGGTACATCGGCTGCCAGCCGTGGTCCTACAGCGGCGACCCGGTCGCCCGGTTCTCCGAGGTCCGCAACCGCGCCCTGGTCGGCTGGGAGAAGGCCGGCCGGCCCGCCCCGACCGCCGCCGGGGTCCGCGGCGGCACTGTCGGAGCCGCCTGACAGGATGCGCGGGTGCCAGACACCCGTACACCGGTCCGCCCCGACTTCCGGGGCGACTTCGAGATCCACCTGACCGTCGCCCCGCAGCTGGGCCGGGCGCTCGCCGCCTGGGCCGCGGGGCGCGGTCTCAAGGTCGTCGACATCGAGCTCGCCCGGGGGGCCGTCCCCCGGCAGCCGATGCTCACCCTGACCGTCTCCGGCCCGCTCGCCGAGGCCGAGGCGCTCGCCGCGCGGACGGCCGCCGACGCCGGCTCGGCCGGCTTCCCCGTGCTCCGCACCAAGATCGAGGCGGCGCCGTGGACGACGGGCGTCCCCGCCACGGACGGTCAGGCCGAGGCCCTCGGACCGGCGTACTACTTCGAACACCACGTCAAACTGCTGCTGGACGCGCCGCCCGGACCCGGGCTGGCCGCCGCCGCCGAGCGCCACGACGCCCACCTGTCCCGCAACGCCCGCCGCACCCGGCCCGACGGACAGGTCGAGTTCTTCGTCACCCAGCGCTGCCGCCTGGTCGGCGCGGACACCGCCGGCCGCCGCCTGGACGCCCTGCTCGCCGACCTCGCCGACCACCGGATCGCCTCCGTCGAGCGGGAGTTCGCCGTGCTCGACACCGCCGAGTCGCTGGACGCCGGCTGGATCGCGGAAGCCCGCTCAGCGGAAGCCCACCCCTCCCCGGACACCGGTGAAAGGACCGCCCGATGACCAACTCCTCCTGGCAGGACCTCGGATACGGCCCCTGGAGCGAGCAGCTCAGCCTGCCGCACATGCGCCCCACCGACAGCGAACTCACCGAGCTCGAACTCCCGCGCTCGATCCGCCCGGTGGCCGGCGAGGGCGTCGTCCAGCGGGCGGTCTTCGACCCCTCGCTGCGCGGCTACGTCAAGGCGATGCGGGCCGGCGACCCGGAGTTCGCGGACGCGGCCACCGGCGCCCGCTGGTACGCCGCCCGGCGGGAGGCCCTGGACACCGTGCTCGCCGCCGTCGCCGCCTCCCCGTGGGCCGGTCACCTGGTGCTGCGCGGATCGGTGCTGCTCACCGCCTGGTTCGGGGCGGACGCGCGCGAACCCGGCGACCTCGACTTCATCGTCACGCCGACCGACTGGGAGCTCGACGACCCTCGGACCGACGGCCTGCTCACCGGGCTGGCGGCCGCCGCCGAACGGCTCTCCGGCACCGTCCGGCTGCACGCCGACCGAGCCGTCCGGGACGAGATCTGGACGTACGACCGCGTCCCGGGGCGCCGCCTCGTCCTGCCGTGGAGCGCTGACGGCCTGCCCGAGGGCACCGTCCAGCTGGACTTCGTCTTCACCGAGCCGCTGGCCACCGAGCCCGTCCGCACCGCCGTGCCTCCGCTCTCCGGCCCCGGCACGCCCGCCGAACTGCGCACCGCCGACCGCGAGCTCTCGCTCGCCTGGAAGATCCTCTGGCTGGTCAACGACGGCTTCGCCCAGGGCAAGGACCTGTACGACGCCGTCCTGCTCGCCGAATCCGCCCCGCTCCGCTACGAGCTGCTGCGGGACGTCTTCCTCACGTCCCACCCGTGGTGGGCCACCCGGCCGCTGGTCACCGATGACGTCGCCGAGCCGCTGGAGCGCGTCGAGTGGGACGAGTTCCGCAAGGAGCACCCGCAGGTCGGCACCGCCGAGGAGTACGGCGAGCGGCTGCTCGCCGCCCTCGCCCCGACCTTCGGCGGCCGCAGCGAGGAGGAGCTCCGCGCAGTGTGGCTGCCGCCGGAGTCCACCACGGAATCCGACGGCACCGGCGAGCGTTGAACCCACCGCACACCCGACCCGCCGGACACCTGGAGCAGGCCTTGCTGTTCAACCGCCACAAGAGCGCTCTCGTCACCGCCGACCAGGCGCTGCCCGGCCGCACCACCCCGCCGTTCACCGTCTCCGACCTGCACACCGTCCTCGGCACCCCGCTCACCGGCCCCTACCCGGAGGGCCTGGAGACCGCCGACTTCGGCCTCGGCTGCTTCTGGGGCGCCGAGCGCGCCTTCTGGCAGCTGCCGGGCGTCTGGACGACGCTGGTCGGCTACCAGGGCGGGCACACCGAGAACCCGACGTACGAGGAGGTCTGCAGCGGGCTGACCGGCCACACCGAGGCCGTCCGCGTCGTGTTCGACCCGGACCGGATCTCCTACGGGACGCTGCTGAAGACCTTCTGGGAGGCGCACGACCCGACCCAGGGCTTCCGGCAGGGCAACGACGTCGGCACCCAGTACCGCTCGGCGGTCTACACCCACTCGCCGGCCCAGCAGGCCGCCGCCGAGGCCTCCAGGGACGCCTTCCAGCCCGAGCTCACCGCCCTCGGCTTCGGCGCGATCACCACCGAGATCGCCCCCGCCGCCGCCTTCTACCCGGCCGAGCCCTACCACCAGCAGTACCTCTCCGAGGCCAAGAACCCCAACGGCTACTGCGGCCTCGGCGGCACCGGCGCCTCCTGCCCGATCGGCGTCGCACGGACCAACGGCTGACGGTCCGGCGGGTGAGGGCGGTGCCGCGCGGCGGCACCGCCCTCACGGCTGTGCGGGGCCGGTAGCCGCCTCCGTGGCAGACCGTGGGCGGGCGGCGGAGACTGGGGGTGTCGGCGGGGTGGCCCGGGTGGCCGCGGTGGGCGGCGGACCGGGTGGGCCGCCCCCGTTCGGAGGAGATGCGCGATGGCCGGTCTTGTCCGCATGAGCCTGGACTCGCCCGAGGAGGTCCGTCCGTTCGAGGACGGCCGCGGCCGCATGGAGCTGGTCAACCGGGAGGGCGGCGGTGTGGGCCGCGGCACCTTCGAACCCGGCTGGCAGTGGTCGAAGCACGTCAAGCCGATCGCCGGCACGGAGAGCTGCCGGGCCTCCCACACGGGGTACGTGGTCTCCGGCCGGATGAAGGTCGTGATGGACGACGGGCAGGAGGAGGAGTTCGGCCCGGGCGACTTCATGGTCTGCCCGCCGGGGCACGACGCGTGGGTGCTCGGCGACGAGGCGTGCGTGATCATCGACTGGCAGGGCTTCGCCGACTACGCCAAGCGGTCCTGACGGCCGGACCGGTCCCGCCGGCACGGCGCCCCGCGGGTCACCGTGCCGGCGGGCGGGTCAGACCGCGCTGCCGGCCTTCCAGGCGGCCCAGCTCAGGTTCCAGCCGCTGAGGCCGTTGGCCGGGTCCACCGTGCGGTCGCCGGAGTTGACCACCTCGACCACGTCGCCGACCAGCGACTCCTTGAAGAAGACGGCACCGTCGGTCTGCGGGTCGCCCGCGCCCTTGACGTCGCGCAGCGCGATGCAGCCGTGGCTGAGGTTCTGCGCCCCGAAGGCGCCCTGCGGCGACCAGTAGTTGCCGTGGATGAAGGTGCCCGAGCTGGTGAGGCGCTGGGCGTGCGGCACGTCCGGGATGTTGTACTCGTCGCCGAGGCCGACGGTCTGGGAGTCCATCTTGGTCTGCAGGTACTGCTCGGCGATGACGAGCTTGCCGCCCCACGTCCGGGTGGCGGGGGCGCCGCCGATGATCGGGTAGGTCGCGGTGACCACGCCGTCGGTGGTGACGGTGAGGGTGTCGGCGGAGAGGTCGGCGACGCTGGTGCGGCTGCGGCCGACGGTGAAGCTCACGTCCTTGGACTGGGTGCCGTAGACGCCGTCGGCGCCCTCGACGTCCTTGAGCCGCAGGCTGAGCGTGACGACCGTGCCCTTGGCCCAGTACTCCTGCGGCCGGAAGTCGAGCCGGGTGCTGGAGAACCAGTGGCCGACGATCTCGACGCCGGGCCGGGCGGTGACGGTGATCGCGTCCTGGACGGCCTTCCGGTCGGTGATCGGCCGGCTGAAGTTGATCGAGACGGGCATGCCGACGCCGACGGTGGCGCCGTTCTCCGGGGTGAAGTGGCCGACGAAGGTGTGGGCGGGGGCCGCGGTGGCGAAGGCCGCGTGCGCGTCGGACTCCAGCTCGTCCGGGTCGGTGGCGGCGACGGCCACGGTGTAGCGGGTGCCGCTGGCGAGCGGGTCGGTGGAGACCCAGCCGTGCCGGTCGGCGGAGAGGGTTCCGGCGACCGCCCGGCCCTTCTCGTCGGTCGCGGTGACGGAGGTCAGGGTGCCCCCGGTGACGGCGACCTTGATCGGCCGGGTGAAGGGGGCCGCGGTGGCGCCGTCGGCGGGGGTGACGGTTATTCGGGCGGTCGAGGTCCTCGGGGTGTCGGCGCCCTTGGTGGTGGCCGCACCGGACTGCGCTCCGCCGGCTGCCCCGGCCTTCCCGGACGCACCGCCGCCGGTGTCCCCGTTGCAGGCCGCGACCAGCAGGGCCGGGGCAGCGAGCAGGCCGCCCAGGACACCGCGCCGGGTCCAGTTGCTGCTCCCGGCCTGGCGGTTCTCGGGTGCCGTCACGTGGTTCTCCCTGCTGCTCGGCGGCGCGCCCGGCGCCCGGTACGGATCGTGAGCACGGCACAACGGGGCGAATACACCCGTTCGGCGCACATGTTCCAGATCGTACGAGAGTACTTGTCATACCTCCATATCGGACAAAAGGCCCGGTCCGGAGGGGTCCGGACCGGGCCTTCTGCCGTACGGCGGTGCCGCGCGGGCGCGACGGGGCTACTCGACGCTGTACTCGTCCCAGCTCTCCTCGTCCGGGTCGAAGTCGGTGTGCGCCGACTCCCAGGTGGCCGAGGTCAGCTCGATGCCGGGGACGTCGCCGAGCAGCGCGACCGGGTCGATGAAGTGGGCGAGCGAGCCGGACGGGTCCACCTCGATGGCCTCGACGGACTGGGCGCGCTCCTCGTCGTCGAGGTACTCGTCGTTCTCGACCTGGGCGAGGGCGGCGGTCTTGAGGGCCTGCTCGTCGGTGATCTCGGCGATGAGCTCGATCTTGAGCCGTACGTAACGCGGTGCGTCCTGCGCGGGCTGGTCAGTGCTGGTCATGGCGGCGAGCCTAGGTCAGCGGACGGGCGGACCCAAACCGGTGCGCCGGAACGCGCGGACGGGCCGCGGCGGAGAACACGGCAGGGCCGGTCCCCGTCCGGGGACCGGCCCTGCCGCCTCCGCCGGCGCTCCCCCACCCGGGAGCCGCGGAGACGCGCCTCTCGGCGCGATGGGTGCCGCGGGGGCCGCCGCACCCTGTTGATCGGTCGGAACCGAACAGGGGCGGGACGACGGCAACCCCCGCGGGCGGGACACGGAGGGCCGGGTCAGGGCCGACCGACGTGTCCGTGGTGACTGCGGGACCGGGGAGCCGCTCCCGGCCTCCGCTGCCACCATGCTCGGCGTCTTGCCGTTGACCAATACGATGCAGGACCGTTGTTAACGGCCTGATGCGCCGAGGTGACGTCGGTGTACCAACTGGCGGGACGAGGCCGCTTCACCCGGTCGGCCCACCGGGCCCGGTGACACGGGGTCAGTGACCGGCCCGGCTGGTGAGGAAGGCCAGCAGGTCCTGCCGGGTGACGATGCCCTGCGGCTTGCCCTCGACCAGCACGACCACCGCGTCGGCCTTCTCCAGCACCGTCATCAGGTTGGTCACCGACTCGCCGGAGCCGACCACCGGCAGCGGCTTGGACATCACCTTGTCCAGGGTGTCGGCCAGCTTGATCTGCTGCGAGAAGAGGCCCTCCAGCAGCTCCCGCTCGACGATCGAGCCGATCACCTCACCGGCCATCACGTCGGGGTGGCCGGCGCCCGGCGAGACGATCGGCATCTGGGAGACGCCGAAGTCGCGCAGTACCTGGACGGCCTCGGCGACGGTCTCGTTGGGGTGCATGTGGACGAACTGCGGGATGCCCTCGTGCTCCAGGGCGTCCTTGCGGGCCAGCACCTCGCCGATGTGCGCCTCGTCGGTGGCGGTGGGCAGGAAGCCGTAGTCGGCCATCCAGTCGTCGTTGAAGATCTTCGAGAGGTAGCCGCGGCCGCCGTCCGGCAGCAGCACGACGACCACGTCGTCCGGGCCGAGCCGCTTGGCGACCTCCAGGGCGGCGGCCACGGCCATGCCGCAGGAGCCGCCGACCAGCAGGCCCTCCTCCTTGGCGAGGCGGCGGGTCATCTGGAAGGAGTCCTTGTCGGACACGGCCACGATCTCGTCCGCGACGGTGCGGTCGTAGGCGGTGGGCCAGAAGTCCTCACCGACGCCCTCGACCAGGTACGGACGGCCGGTGCCGCCGGAGTACACCGAGCCCTCGGGGTCGGCGCCGATGACCTGGACCTTGCCGTCGGAGACGTCCTTCAGGTACCGGCCGGTGCCGGAGATGGTGCCGCCGGTGCCGACGCCCGCGACGAAGTGGGTGATCCTGCCGTCCGTCTGCTCCCACAGCTCCGGACCGGTGGAGTGGTAGTGCGAGGCCGGGTTGTCCGGGTTGGAGTACTGGTCCGGCTTCCAGGCGTTCGGGGTCTCGCGCACCAGCCGGTCGGAGACGTTGTAGTACGAGTCGGGGTGCTCGGGCGCCACGGCGGTCGGGCAGACGACCACCTCGGCGCCGTAGGCGCGCAGCGTGTTGATCTTGTCCGTGGACACCTTGTCCGGGCAGACGAAGATGCACTTGTAGCCCTTCTGCTGGGCCACGATCGCCAGGCCGACACCGGTGTTGCCGGAGGTCGGCTCGACGATGGTGCCGCCGGGCTTGAGCGCACCCGAGGCCTCGGCGGCCTCGACCATGCGCAGCGCGATCCGGTCCTTCACGCTGCCGCCCGGGTTGAAGTACTCGACCTTCGCGAGCACGGTGGCGCTGATGCCCTCGGTGACCTTGTTCAGCTTCACCAGCGGCGTGTCGCCGACCAGCTCGATGATCGAATTGCTGTACCGCACGGGGGTCCTCCCGATAGTGGCGCGTGTGACTGTGGGTGTCTAAAGGGTATGGCCACGGATGGCCGACGGCCGCCGATAGCGGCACGGCCGAGAGGGGTACTACCGGGTTACGAGGACTCTGGAAGACCGCACAAGGGGGTGCAGGATGCCAGGGGCACAGGCGTCGAGGGCCAGGGTGGCCCGCCGGATCGCGACGGCGGCCGCGTACGGCGGCGGCGGGATCGGGCTGCTGGGCGTGGGGCTCGCCGGACTGCTGCTGACCGAGAGCAGGATGGCGATCCGGGCGATCGGGCTGCTGGACGGCGATCCGCCGCGCGCGGACGGCGTGTACGGCGACGCCTTCACCGACGCCGGGACGATCGCCCCGCCCTCGGACGAGCCCCCGCTGGTGCTCGCCTTCCTCGGCGACTCGACGGCGGCGGGGCTCGGTGTGAACCGCGGCCGGGAGACCCCGGGCGCGCTGCTGGCCTCGGGGCTGGCCTCGGTCGCCGAGCGCCGGGTGCGGCTGGTGAACGTCGCCAAGTCGGGGGCGCGCTCGGAGGACCTGGTGGACCAGGCGGCGCTCGCGCTGCCGCACCGGCCCCAGCTCGCGGTGATCATGATCGGCGCCAACGACGTGACCCGGCACAGCCCGGCGGCGCAGTGCGTGCGGCAGCTGGGCGACGCCGTGCGGATCCTGCGGTCGATCGGGTGCGAGGTGGTGGTCGGCACCTGCCCGGATCTCGGCACCATCAAGCCGGTGCGGCCGCCGCTGCGCTGGGTGGCCCGGCGCCTCAGCCGGCAGCTGGCCGCGGCGCAGACGATCGCCGTGGTGGAGGCCGGCGGGCGGACGGTGTCGCTGGGCTCCCTGCTCGGACCGGAGTTCGCGACCCGGCCGGAGCTGTTCGCGGCCGACCGCTACCACCCGTCGGCCCAGGGCTACGCGACCGCGGCGATGGCGATGCTGCCCTCGCTGTGCGCGTCGATGGACCTGTGGCCCGGCGAGGAGGACACCGCCGCCGAGCCGCCGGCCGCGCAGGCGGTGCTGCCGGTCGAGGTGGCGGCCGCGGCCGCGGCGGGCCGCTCGGGCACCGAGGTCGCGGCGGCCGGCACCGGGCCCGCGGCCCGGCGCTGGGCGCTGATGCGGCACCGGTTGAGGCTCGGTCTGCCGGGCACACCGGAGCCCGAGGCGGCGTCGGCCAGCTCACACCCGGGATCGGGTGACGCCGGGGCTACTAAGCGGTAATTTTCCTCCCGAGTGTCGTTGGGAGCCGATACGCGCCCTCAAGTGAATGCTCGCTAGCCGGCCGACCCGCGAGGAGCCCACCATGCCCGAAGCCGTCATCGTCAGCGCCGCCCGTTCGCCGATCGGCCGGGCCTTCAAGGGCTCGCTGAAGGACGTCCGCCCGGACGACCTCACGTCCCAGATCATCGCC
>NZ_JOAI01000037.1 GCF_000717715.1 Streptomyces sp. NRRL B-24484
GGTGGAGGTGTTGTCGCGGATCGAGCGGTGCAGGAACAGGGCCTGGGCCTTGCGTTCCTCGGGGGCGAGGCCGAGGCCCGCGCGGATCACGGCGCCGGGCCGGGTGCGGGATCAGCTGCAGGTCAGCCGGGGTGCAGCCCAGTCCGCATGGTCGTAGGTGTTGCCGCCGTCGGCGGGCCCGACCTGGAGGGTCAGTTCGTAGGCTCCGGTGAGCGGCGCGCCGAGGTGGACGGCGCCGCCCGCACCGGTGACCGTGCCGCTCTCGGCGACCTTCACTCCGTCGGCGAGGACCTGGAAGGTGACCGAGCCGTTGGAGCCGACCTCGTCGTCCACCCCTGCGTCGGTGCTCAGCGCGGTGCACCGGCCGCCGAGGTAGTAGGTGACGGTCGAGGTGGCGTGGACGCCGAGGCCCCTGGCGTAGGCGGTGCCGCCGATGGTGAGGGTCCGTCCGTCGCCGGCCGCGGCCTCGCCGTTGCTGCGGTCGCGCTCGACCGGACCCCAGCCGTTGAAGGACGCCGTCCACCCCAGGTCGCTCAGGGCGTGGGTGCCTGCGGAGGGTGCCGTCCCGCAGCCGACCCGGACGCCGGCCCAGTCCGCGTGGTCGTAGTCCTTGCCGTCGCCGGCGTCGGTGACGACCAGCCGCAGGTCGCTGCCGCCCGTGAGGTCGGCGTTCAGGCGCAGGGCGGGATCGCTGCCGCGGCGGATTCCGCTGTCGGCCACCAGGGTGTTGTCGCGGTAGACCTGGAACACCGCGGATCCCTTGCTGCCGACCTCGTCGTCGATGCCCACGTCCGCGACCAGCCCGGTGCAGGTGCCGCCGAGGTGGTAGCGGACCTCCGAACCGGCGTGCACGCCGAGGCCCTTCGCGTAGGCGGTGCCGCCGATGGTGAGGGTCCGTCCGTCGCCGGCCCCGGTCTCGCCGTTGCTGTGGTTCCGTTCGACCGGTCCCCAGGCGTTGGCGGGCGTCCCGGACCAGGCCAGGTCGCCGAGCCAGTGCAGTCCGGCGGGCAGCGCGGTCGGCCCGCCGGGCGTGACCCGGAACATCACCGTGCCGTGCGGGGGGACGGCGGCGCTGATCGCGCCGGTCGTGCCGGTGGTCTGCTTGGACCAGAGGTCCTTGAGGGTGTACGAGGCGGCGCCGCCGATGCCGGCGGCCGCGGTGGTCGTGGCGATCGTCCTGGTGGCGGCGGTCTCGTTGGTCAGGGTGACGGCGCGGCCGCCGTCGGCGAGCGGCTTGCTCATGACGACCAGTCCGTCCCCGGAGGAGATCACGGCGCCCTGCCGGCCGAGCGGGTCCTGGTCGACGGCGATCACGTCGGCGTTGGTGAGGACGGCCATCGTCGCGGCGCTCGCGGTGCGCAGGTCGGAGCCGATCAGCAGCGGCGCGGCCATCTCCGCCCAGAGGCTGAAGTGGGTGCGGTACTCGGTGTCGGTCATGCCGCCGTTCCCGACCTCCAGCATGTCGGGGTCGTTCCAGGCGTTCGGGCCGGCGTACGGCGCGAGGGCCTGGTTCTCGTGCGCGATGGAGATCATGCTCGACCAGGAGTCGGAGATGTCGCCGGTGGTCCGCCAGGAGTTGCCGGTCTCCTGGGCCCAGCTCCACGGCTCGCTGCTGCCCCACTCGCAGATGCTGTAGAGGATGGGACGGCCGGTGGCCTTCAGCGCGTCACCCATCGCCCGGTACCGCTGCTTCGCGTCGACGCCCTGGTTGTTGCAGTTGTCGTACTTCAGGTAGTCCACTCCCCAGGACGCCCACAGGTTCGCGTCCTGCTGCTCGTGGCCGAGGCCCCCGGGGAACCCGGCGACGTCGCAGGTCCTGGTGCCGGCGCTGGAGTACAGGCCGAACTTCAGCCCCTTGGCGTGGACGTAGTCGGCGACCGCCTTGATCCCGTTCGGGAAGCGCACGGGGTCGGGCACGAGGTCGCCGGCGGCGTCGCGGGTGGGCATCGCCCAGCAGTCGTCGAGGTTGACGTAGGTGTAGCCGGCCGCCTTCAGTCCCTTGGAGACGAAGATGTCGGCGATGCCCTTGACCATGGCCTCGTTGAACTCGGCCCGGCAGTGCGTGGAGTTCCAGTTGTTGAACCCCATCTGCGGGGTGACGGCCTGGGAGTTCTGCAGCGCGGCGGCCGGGGCTGCGGTCGCCACCTCCAGGCCGACCACCGCGGCGGTCGCCAGCGTGCCGCCGCCGCAGAGCACGGCCAGGGTCGCTGCCAGGCCGACGGCCCGCTGTCGGATCGTGTGAGGGATCGAAGTCATGCATGGCCTCCGGGACTCAATCAGCACACAAAGGCACTGAATCCAACGGAATCGAGCAGTGGAGAGCGTCAGCCCGTTGACGTCCACTTGTCAAGAGACTCGACAGGGGCCCGCTGGAGAACGTGCGCACTCCCACTGCCCTTGCAGCGGAGGGAATTTGGCCGGTTCTCGACCATGCGTCGGACGGGGCGGCCGGGCGATCCCCGGCCCACCGCGGCTACATCTCCTCCAGCCGCTCCTCCCGGGCGAGGCTGTTCGGCCCCCAGCCGCGTTCGGCACCCGGATCCTCGTTGCCCCAGGGGTCGGCCGATCCGTCCAGGAAGCCGGCCGCGTACATCATCGCCTCGGCCACCGGCCGCATGTGGTCCTCGTCGAGGTCGTACAGGGTGTTCCGCAGGCTGGTGTGGTCCTTGCCGGCCAGGTTCGCCGCGACGGTGAGGACCGCGCGGGCGGACGTGCCCGACGCCCCGGCGTCCAGGACGGGCAGGTCCCGGTTCCGCCAGACGTGGTCGAGTGCCGACGCGAGCTTGACCTCCAGGAGGTCGTACCTCTCGCGCGAGCACAGCTCGACGAACCCGCGCTCCAGCAGCCACTCCCAGAGGGGCTCGACCTGGAACACCAGCCGGTAGGCCGCCTCCACCTGCGCGACCGTGCAGGCACCGCGCATGAGCGGCTCGTAGAGGTCCTCGCGCTCGGCCGAGAGCTCGACCCTGACATTCCGCACGACGGCATCCTCCGCATCACCCCGGGGCGGGACCGGTCCGGGGCGGCAGGCCCCCGTGTCCCGTGGAGGGATCATCGCAGAGCCCGATCGGCTTCCGGCACGGCCCTCGGGGCGACCTGCCCCGGTGCGGATCCGTGTGAGACCCGACGTCCCCTCACGGCGTTTTCAGAGGTGCCGACTCGGCACAGCTTTCTCAGGGGGATCCATGAACGACACCATGTCCGTGCGCCGCGCCTCGCTCCTCACCGCGGCGGCCGCCTCGGTCCTGCTCGCGCTCGCGGCCTGCGACGGGCCCGACCCGGTGGCCGCCGGGGCGGGCGCGACGGCGGCGAGCCCGACCGCGGGTGCGTCCGCGGCGGCGACCGCCGCTCCGTCCGGCCCGGCGACCGGCCACCCGTCCGGGAAGGCGCCCGGCAAGGCGTCCGGATCTCCGGCCGGGGCGGCGGGCGCCGGGTGCGGTGCGCCGGCCGGCGCGGCCTGGGTCTTCGTCTCCTCGGCCGCGAAGACCGGTGACGGCGGGGCGGACCTCGCGGTGTCCGACACCGCGGTGACCTGCAGCGCGGACGGGCTCGACCCGGTGGTGGCGGGCGCGGGAGGGACCGGCGCCCGGACGCTGCACCTGGCCGCCGGCGCTGCCGTCCACCTGCAGAGCCCCGACAATTGGCCCGCCCCGGGCAGGCCCGCGGACCTCGCCGACCTGTTCGCCGCCCACGCGGCGGGCCGCGCCGGCACCGGCGCCTTCGGCTGGAAGGGCAACGTCTTCACCGTCCGCCTCGACGGATCCGGCCGGATCGACTTCCTCGGCCAGGGCCCCTGGTCGACCCTCAACACCGCATCGCCGAAGTGACCCCGGCCCGGCCCGCCGCGCCCGTCAGTCCCCGTGGACGGGCAGCAGGCCGCGTTCGGCGAAGACCCGCTTCGCGGCGAGGGTCGCGTTGATCGCCTTCGGGAACCCGCAGTAGGCGGCGGCGTGGAGCAGCGCCTCGACGATCTGCTCGAGTGTCAGGCCGACGTTGAGGGCGGCGTGGACGTGCACCTCCACCTGGGGCTCGCACCCGCCGAGGGCGGTGAGCATGCCGAGGGTGACGAGCTGGCGGTCGCGGGGCGGCAGGGCGGGGCGCGAGTAGATCTCGCCGAAGCCCCAGGCGGCGATCTGGTGCGCCATCTCCGGGGAGACGTCCGCCAGCGCGTTCACCACCCGCTCGCCGGCCTCGCCGTCGATCTGTCTGAGCACCTCCATGCCGTGCTCGTAGCGGTCCCGGCGGGTGCGCCCGGTCGTGCCGTCGGCTGTCATGCGGAGCTCCGTTGCGTCTCGTGGTCCGTCGGGCGGGTCCGGGGGCCGTCGCGGAGGGCGACGGCGGTGGCCGGCGGCCTCCGGGCTCCGCCCTGCTACGGCCGCCCGGCCCGGCGCCGGTCCGGCGCCCGGCCGTACGGGCCGTCCCGGTCGGCGGGACGGCCCGTACGGCCCCGGGGCGGGCGTCAGCCCTCGAAGCCCCGCTCGTTCATCACTTCGAGGTTCCGGAACACCGGGGGGCCGTCGCACAGCGCCGCGGCCTGCGCCGCGAACTCCCCGGTCTCCGGGCGCCGGGAGTTCTCCATCGCCTGCTCGTAGGAGGGGAACTCCACGATGTTCAGGTACACGTTCTCGGCGTCGCGGTCCTTGGCCTGCACGGCTCTGGTGGCCACGCGGTTGCCCTCGTTCTTCTCCACCCAGCTGTCCAGCAGGGCGTTGAACTCGTCGATCCGACTCGTCCTGTACTCGATGATCTGAATGAACGTCACGTACGGCCTCCTCGACTCGGCGGACGTCGGCCGTCCGCCCGTCCAGCGTCCCCCTGCCACCGGCGGGCCGCAAAGGCAGACGGGCGCCGGGCCGGTGTGCGCCCGCGCCCGGGCACGGCGGGCGGCCGGTGGACGCGCCACAGGGGTCGCCCGGCTCAGGCGAGGGCGAGCAGGCTGACGGCGAGCGCGGCGACGCCCAGGCCGGCGAGCTGGCCGCGGTGGATGCGTTCACCCAGCACGGCGCGGGCCAGCAGCACCGTGCTCGCCGGGTACAGGGCGGTGATCACCGCGACGACCGTGAGGTCCCCGCTGCGGGCGGCGAGCAGGAACAGCAGGTTCGCCACGGAGTCGAGCACGCCGGCGCCCGCGGACATCGCGTACGCGGGCCGTTCGGACCCGAGCCGCCGCCGCAGCAGGCCCGCGGCGGCCAGGGTGACCGCCGAGGAGACCGCGCGTCCGACGATCAGCGGGGCGACGCCGCTGTCGGTCGGCGCCTGGTGCAGGCAGACCAGTTGCAGCGCGATGGCGGCGCCCGCGCCGAAGGCCAGCAGCAGGGCGGCCCGCGAGGGGCGGGCCGCGCCGGTGCCGGGCCCCGCGCTGACCAGCACCACCGCCAGCAGGGCGAGCGGAAGGCCGACGATCCCGGCGGTGCTCAGCTGTTCGCCCTGCAGCAGGCCGACCCCGACGGGCAGTGCGGCGGAGACCAGTGCGGTCACCGGGGACAGCACGTTCATGGGGCCGATCGCCAGGGTGCGGTAGAGCAGGGCGAAGGCGGCGGCCGAGGCGACGCCGGAGGCCGCGCCCCAGCCGACCGCCCCGGGGCTGAAGGTGGCGCCCAGGACCGGCCAGAGCAGCAGTTCGACGGCGAGCGAGGCGGGAGCCGCGATCAGCACGGTGCGCAGCACGTGGGCCTTGCGGGAGCCGAGGCCGCCCAGGAAGTCGGCGCAGCCGTAGGCGAGGGAGCTGCCGAGGGCGAGGAGCAGAGCGATCACGGTTCATCCCCTACGATGCCAGTGGAACGACTGCAACATACATCGGATCGACCGGGATGGTCCAATGGAGTGACTTCACAGTGCATTCCATTGGACCAATAAGGGGATGGTGACCAGGTGGCGGAGACAGCCGACGCCCTGCGGACGGTGGCGCACAACGTCCGGGCGGCCCGGACGCGGGCGGGCCTCTCACTGGACGAGCTCGGCCGGCGCGCCCAGGTCAGCAAGGGCGCCCTGGTCGCCCTGGAAAAGGCCCAGGGCAACCCCAACCTGGCGACCCTCGTCCGACTCGCCGACACTCTCGGCATCTCGGTGTCCGCGCTGATGCAGGGGCCGTCCGAGGGCCGGGTGCGCATCGTCTCCGCCGAGGACGTGGCGCCGCTGTGGACGGGCGGGCAGGGCGGCGAGGCCCGGCTCGTCCTGACGACCTCGGGCCCGGCCCCGGTCGAGGTGTGGCGCTGGCGCCTGGAGCCGGGCGAGGAGTACCCCAGCCACCCCCACCCGCCGGGCGTCGTGGAGACGGTCAGTGTCACCGGCGGCCGGATGACCCTGGTCGTCGACGGCACCGAGCACACCGTCGAGGCCGGGCAGACCGCGACCTTCGACGGCGACACCGCCCACACCTACCGTGGCGCGGGCACCGCCCCCTGCACCCTGATCATGACCGTTCACCTGCCCCCCGGCCCCGCCTCCACGGCCTGACCCTGCGGGTGCGGCTGCGCCGGCGCCCGGGGCGTCGTCCCGGCCCACCAGGCCAGAAACCCAATCGACCTTCGATCGAAAGGCTCCAGCGAGCAAGTGCCAACTAAATGAAAGCAATCGTGCGCAGATGGGTGTAGAATCTGAGACACGAGGGCGGCCTCCTGGACCGGCATCACGGTGATGCCCGCAGCCGCCCGCCAAGGGGGAGACCACCATGGGTTACCAGCTCGATGCGGCTCGCGCCACGATGGACGAGCGGCTCCGGCAGGCCGAGCAGCACCGGCTCGTCCGCAAGGCGCAGCGCAAGAACCGCACCACCACCCGGGCCGAGGCGCGCAAGGCCTGAGCACCCCGCCGTCCCGTCCCCCGACGGGAGGTGTCCCCGAGTCGGCTCGGGAGCGAATGACGAGGTCCCGCCCGGTCCAGTCGGCCGGACGGGGCCTCTGTGTTTTCCGCGCCCGGGGCCCGCACCCGGTCTCCCGCCTCCGCCCCGAGCGGTGACCTCGCCCGGCGCCCCGAGCCCACCGGCCCGAGCGGACCGAGCCGCTCGAGAACCGCCGGACCGACTGTCAGGTCCGCCCCGGGACACCCGTCTCGGCCGCGCGGGCGTCGTACGCGGCCGCGTCCGCGGTGAAGCCGTCCTGCTCGGCCAGCCGGGCGGCGCGGGTGAAGTGCTCGGACGCCTCGACCTGCCGGTCCAGCGCCAGCAGGGCCTGACCGCAGAGGTCGGTGAGCATGGCGCGGCGGGCGGGCACCTGGTCCGCGGGGGCGAGGCCGAGGCCGTCGCGGGCCAGCGCGAGCGCCCGTGCGGGGCGGGCGTTGTCGAGGTGGTGGCGGGCGAGGTAGTAGGTGGTGAGCATCTGCGTCTGCGGACTGCCGGCGTCCCGGGCGAGCAGGTGCGCGCGCTCGTAGCCGCGGCCGGCGGTGGCGGGGCGGCCGAGCCGGTCGTGCAGTTGGGCCAGGTTCACGATAGCGATGGCCTCGCCCTCGAGGTCGCCGGCCCGCCGGGCCAGGTCCGGTGCGGGTTCCAGGTGCCGGGCCGCCTCCTCGTGCCGGGCCTGCTGCGTCAGGACCCAGCCGAGGAGCGTCCTCACCCGTGACTCCGCGTCGGCATCGGCGAGTTCGGCCGCGGAGGCGAGCGCGCGGCCCAGCGGGCCGTCCCACTGCGCCTCGGGCTGCTGCACGACCAGCGGCCACAGCAGCGCGGCGAGCCGCCAGGCCCGGTCGTGGTGGCCCGCGCCGGCGGCCGCCGCCACGGCCGCGACCAGGGTGACCCGTTCCCGCGCGTACCAGGCCATCGCCCCGGCCCGGTCCGTGAAGTCCGGCACCACCACGGCCGGTCGGACGTCGGCGGGAAGGGCGCAGCAGGGCTGGCTGCCGGGAACGGCGGCCGCGGACGCGGCCAGGGCGCTGCGGAGGTAGTGGTCGAGCAGCGGCAGGATCCGCTCGGGGCCGGGCGCCGGGCGCAGCGTTCGCGCGTACAGCCGGACCAGGTCGTGCAGGGCGTACCGTCCGCCGGGCCGTTCCTCCAGCAGGTTGGCGGCGACCAGCCGGTCCAGCACCGCACGGGTGTCCGCCGGCGGGGCGGCGGCCAGCGCCGCCGCCCCGCCGAGGTCGATGTCGGGGCCGAGGTGGTGAGCCAGCAGTCCGAGGAGGTCGGCGGCGGCGGGCGGCAGGTGCGCGACGCCGGCCCGCAGGACGGAGGCCAGGTCGACGTCGCCGGCGGCGAGGAGGGCGAGCCGCTGCTGCTCGTCGTGCAGCTCGTCGGCGGCCTCGCGCAGCGGGCGCTGCGGCCGCGTCGCGAGGCGGGCGCCGGTCAGCCGCAGCGCCAGCGGCAGGCCGTCGCAGAGTCGGACCAGATGGGCCGCGGCATCGGGTTCGGCCGCCACCCGCTCCGCGCCGAGCACGGCGGAGAGCAGCGCGGCGCCGTCCTGCGGTCCCAGCCGGTCGACCAGCAGCGGGCGGGCGCAGTCGCCGGCGACCAGGCTCTCCATCCGGTTGCGGCTGGTGACCACGGTGGCGCAGCCCGCGGCGCCGGGCAGCAGCCGGCGCACCTGGTCGTGGTCCAGGGCGTCGTCGAGGATGACCAGGGTGCGGCGGTGGCGGAGCAGCGTGCGGTAGTGGCTCTCGGCGGCGACCGGGTTCTGCGGGACGTCGTCGGGCCGGGTGCCGAGGGCGACGAGGAAGTCCCGCAGGACGAAGGCGGGGTCGGCGGCGGGCACGGTGCCGGCGAATCCGCCGAGCCGGGCGTAGAGCACGCCGTCGGGGAAGGCAGGGGCGGCGTGCTGCGCCCAGTGCGCGACGAGGGCGCTCTTGCCGACGCCGGCCGGTCCGGTGACCAGGCAGACGGGAGCGTCCGGCGCTGCGGTCAAGGTCGCGTCCAGGGCGGCGAGTTCGCTCGTGCGGCCGGTGAACCCGGCCGGGCCGCGGGGCAGCAGCAGCGGCGGCGCACCGCGGCCGCCCGCAGGGGTGCCGGGGCGGGCGGGGGCTGCGGCCGTGGGGTGCGCGTGGTCGGGTGCGGCGAGGATGCGGGCGTAGGCGCGGGTCATCGCGGGGCCGGGGCCCACGCCCAGTTCCTCGGCGAGCCGTCGGACGGTCTCGTGGTAGAGCTCGATGGCCGCAGCCTGCCGGTCGGTCGCGAGCAGGGCGTCGAGCAGTGGGGCGACCAGTGACTCGCGCAGCGGATGCCGGCCGGCCGGGCCGCGCAGCAGGCCGACGGCCTCCTCGGCGAGGTGCCCGGCGGTCAGGGCCTGGCCGAGTTCCTCCACGGCGATCAGCCGGGCGTCCTCCAACTCGGCCGCCAGGGAGGCGATCAACGGGGTGGGGCAGAGCCCGGCGAGGGCGGGGCCGCGCCACAGCCGCAGGGCGCTGCGCAGCACGGGCACGGCGGCCGGGGCGGCGCCGCGGTGGATGCGCCTCGCCTCCAGGACTCCGGCCCGGAAGCGGCGGACGTCGACCCGGTCGGCGGGCGTGCGGAGCAGGTACCCGTCGCCGGCCGTCACGATCGCGGCCCGGCCGGTCGGGTGGAGCGCGCGGCGCAGTTTCGAGATGTGGCCCTGGACGGCCGTCCTGGCGTGGGTCGGCGGCCGCTCGTGCCAGAGGGCCTCGGTCAGCCGGTCGGTGGTCACCAGGGCGCCGTCGGCGAGGAGCAGCACCGCCAGGACGGTCCGGCGCTTGGGCGGGCCGAGGTCGACGGCCGTCCCGTCGCCGTGCGCCTCCACCGGGCCGAGCAGGCGGAAGTCGAGCACGCGTTCTCCCCACGGTTCGTCTGCTGAACGAGGGGGAGCTACCCGAGCTTGACCGTGTTCATTCATTCAATCCGCGCCGCTCGCCCCCGGCCACGGGACGCGACCGGGGGCGAGCGGCGGGGCGGGGTTGCTACAGGTGGGCGTTGACGACGTACCAGAAGTACGCGGTCGCGGCCGTGACGGCGACGTTCGCCGCGTTGAGCGCGAGGTAGCGGCCGGTGATGCGGTTCCGCAGCGCGACGGTGCCGCCCGGGCCGGCGACCGCCGTCCAGTCCCAGGTGCCGCCCTGGCCCCAGTTCGCCTCGACGGCCCCGTTGTCGTCCTGGAGGCTGCCGCCGAAGTCGACGTTCTGGAGCTCGACCGTGCCGTCGCCGGCGACCCGGGCCGTCCACAGCGCGTGGTGGTACTGGTTGCCGTACCAGAGCCGGCTGGCCCTGGTGACGACGGAGTTCCAGCTGACCTCGCCCAGCCACTGGTCGGGCGCGTGCTGCGGCGCCAGGACGTAGTGCTGGCCGTCGCTGATCGCCGCCGGTGCGGCGGTGGCCGGGGCGGGTGCGGAGGCGGTGGACGCCGAGACGGTGGACGCGGTGGCGGCCCCGGCGGTGCCCAGCGGCAGCAGGGTCACGGCGGCGAGCGCGGCGACGGCCAGGGCGCGGGCACCCGGAGGGGTGTGCGGGATGCGGGTCATCGGATCAGCCCTTCCGCACGGTGAAGGTGACGTAGGCGTTGTCGCCACCGCCGCCGTCCCGGCTGCAGGAGTAGCCCTCGGGCGCGTTGCAGCCGTACGTGTTGCTGCCGGAGTACGGGTTGTCCCACCAGATCGAGACGTTCCCGACGCCGTACATGTTGTAGACCGCGCGGCCCTCCGTCCCGGTCATGAAGCCGTTGGACTCGGACTGCCAGGCGCCGTTGGACATCGGGTACACCGCGTCCGGCGGCAGCATGTTCTCCGTCCACGTGCCGTGCTGCAGGGCGGAGGACGTGCGCTCCAGCACCGACGTCGTCCGGTTCTGCAGGCTGACGTAGGTACTCCTCGCCGCGGCCTGCACGGCCGGGGCCTGCTGCCCGGCGGCTCCGGCGGCGGCGAGGGCCGGGCTGCCGCCGACCGTGAACGCCACCGAGGCGTTGTTGCCGCCGCCACCGCTCCACGAGCAGGTGTAGCCGCGCGGGACGGAGCAGCTGTACGAGTTGCCGCCCGCGTACGGGTTGTCCCAGTGGATCACCACCTCGCCCCGCGCCAGCTGGTAGCGCACCTCGCCCTCCGTCCCCGTCATGAAGCCCGAGGAGTGCGATCCCCAGAACGCCGTCGCGGCGTTCCCGATCGACTCCGGCGGGGTCGAGTCGTCCCACACGCCGTGCGAGAGCGCGCTGTAGTTCCGGTAGATCACGTCCGCGGTGCCGTTGTACAGCGAGACGTTCGTGCTGCGCGCCGACCGCACCGCGGCCGGTCCCTCGGCCGCACCGCCTCCGCCCGCGGCCACCGCCGCCGGCGCTCCCGCGAGCACGACCGCGCCGATCGCCGCCAGGACGGCGGCCGCTCCCCCGGCCCCGCGCACCGCTCCTGCACCCCGCCTGCCGGCACTCCCCTTGCGGAACATCACGCCTCCTCGTCGACCGCCGCTCCGTACGGCGTGCTCCCAAGGTCGCGGGCCCCGCTAACGCTTCACTACCGAACGGCTGCCGCAGCACGGCCGGGCCGCCGACCCGGCCTCCGCTACCAGGACGGACGGGCCCCGGGAGCGGCCTCGGGCGCGGGTGCTCCGCGTCCGACGAACCCGGTGAGCCCTTCCTCCCAGCGCCGTTCGAAGAACTCCGCCGAGGTCTCCTCGACGTGCCGATCGGGGTCGGCTTCGAGTTCCGGCCAGGGCGGCAGACGGTCCGGTGCGAGGTGCACCCCGCCGCTCACGGGGTGGGCCCGGTCGACGCGGACGAGGCTGCCGTCCATGTACTGGGCGACCTTCCGCAGCTCGTGTCCGTCCGTCCCGATCTCCGCGAGGTACTCGAACGGTTCGTCGTCGGCCGCTTCGAGGTCGAGGGTGACCAGGTACCAGGGCTCGGCCTCCGCACCGTGTTCGCGTCGCAGCCGGGCGGCGAGCGTCTGCTGGGGCCGGAAGGCCCGGCTGCGGACGCAGTTCGCCGCCGACGACCCGCAGACGGGCCAGGTGCAGTCCCGGCCGCACGCCCCGGACGGGCACCCCCCGAACAGCGCCGGGACCACCGACAGCTCGGCCCGCATCGCCGCGCGCTCCGCAGCCAGCCGATCGGCGCGCCGCAGGACCGCCGTCGGATCGTGCTCGCTCGCCGTCAGCACGCGCACGTCCTCGCGCCGGGCCCTGCGTTCGCGCTCCACCAGGTCGGCGGGGACCGCGGAGGCGCTCGGCGGCGACCGGTCCGCCAGGAGCCGGGCCAGTGCGTTCCACTCGCCGACCGCCCGCTCCGCGATCCGCTCGTCCACCGGTGCCGGGTACGGCCGGCCCGCCCCGGCCGCCAGCAGGGCGACGGCGGCGATGCCCTGCTCGAAGGAGGCCGGAAGGTCGAAGTCCTGCAGCGGGCCGACCGCCTGACAGAAGTCGTCGAGGGCGATCAGCACGTCGTCCGCGATCCCGCCGGCGCCCAGGCACCCGTCGACGACCGCCTCCACCGGCTGCCGCACCGGCGACCCGAGCACGTCCAGCAGCGGCAGCAGACGCATCAGGCAGAACGCGCCGCCGACCACGCCGGCCCTCGGCCTGCCGTCCGCGGTCACCGTGCCCCGATCCGTGTGACCCGGCCGGTGCCGGCCCATCCGGTCAGCTGGTCGTACGTCACCACTGGATCGTCCTCTTCGCTCGACTGCGGCCCCGACCCTACCGAGCCCGCCGCCCCTCGGAGCACGACCGCCGTTGCGGGCCGGCTCTCGCCGCGGTCGTCCCCGCCGTCCGTCGTGGTCGAAGAAAATCGCCGCGGCGGGTGCGGAACAGCCTCTAGGGTGGGCGGATGGCATCGGTCAAGCAGTTCCAGGTCACCTTCGACTGTGCGCAGCCCGAGCGCGTCGCCCGTTTCTGGTGCGAGGTGTTGGGGTACGTCGCACCGACGCCGAAGGGGTTCGACAGCTGGGACGACTACGACCGCTCCCAGGCCCCCGAGGACCGGGGTTCATGGTTCGCCTGCGTCGATCCCACGGGGGTGGGTCCGCGGCTGTACTTCCAGCGCGTTCCGGAAGGCAAGGTCGTCAAGAACCGGGTGCACCTCGACGTGCGGGTCGGCACCGGACTCGTGGGCGAAGAACGCCTCGCCGTGCTGGAGGCGGAATGCACGCGGCTGCTCGCGCTCGGCGCCGTCCGCGTGAACCTGCTCTACGACGGTCACGATTCCTGCATCGTCATGCAGGACGTCGAGGGCAACGAGTTCTGCGTCGACTGAGCATTCCCGGAACGGCGGTCCGGCACCGGCACCGCCGCCCCGAGCGTCACCCCGCGGCATTCCGGCGGGGTGGCGCTTCGCCGTTCGCGGACGCCCCGGCCCGACCCACGCACCGGGAAACACGAAAGGCAAGGAGAGTTCTCCTTGCCACTCTCAACGTATAGCGCGCCGGGGGGCTTGCCGCAAGGCCCCGGTGCGGGCGCAGAATCGTCGGCCGACGGCACAACCTGCGGAAGAGGGAGCACGACGCGCGTGTCCTGTGGTCGGCGTACGAGAAATGCGGTGGGGTCGGACCTGTGGACGATGACGTGGCCGGGACGGGGTCGGGCGGAGCGGGTGGTGCCGGTGATGCGACCGGCCAGGGCGGCGCGGCGGAGCGCGGCCGCCTCGGAGGTGTCGAAGTGATCGACCGGTACGTGAGGGACCTGCGCGAGGTCGACGAGACACAGGTCGCCCTCGTCGGCGGCAAGGGCGCGCACCTGGGCGCGCTCACCCGGATCGACGGCGTCGAGGTGCCGGACGGCTTCTGCGTGACGACGGACGCCTTCCGGCGGATCACGGCGGGGGTGCCGTCGCTGGACGACCTGCTGGACCGGCTGTCGCGGGTGGACCCGGACGACCGGGAGGCGGTCCGCACGCTCAGCGCCCGGATCCGCCGGATCATCGAGGGGACCGCCGTGCCGGACGACCTCGCGGCGGCGATCACCCGCGCGCTCGCCCGGCACGGCGAACGGGCCGCGTACGCCGTCCGCTCCAGCGCGACGGCGGAGGACCTGCCGACGGCCTCCTTCGCCGGCCAGCAGGACACCTACCTGAACGTCGTGGGTCCGGCGGCCGTCCTGCGGCACGTCGGCCGGTGCTGGGCCTCGCTGTTCACCGAGCGGGCCGTCACCTACCGCCGGCGGAACGGCATCGACGACCGCGCGGTCCGCATGGCCGTGGTCGTGCAGCGGATGGTGGTGCCGCAGGCGTCCGGGGTCCTGTTCACGGCCGACCCCGTCACCGGCGACCGGACGGTCGCCACCGTGGACGCCGGTTTCGGCCTCGGCGAGGCCCTGGTCTCCGGCCTGGTGAACCCGGACGTGTTCACGGTCCGCCACGGCCGGGTCGTGACCAGGACGATCGCCGTCAAGCGGCGGGCGGTGCAGGCCCTGCCGGGCGGCGGGACCCACGACGTGGCGGTCGACCCGCAGCGCCGGGAGCAGCCGGCACTGACGGACGACCAGGCCGTGCGGCTCGTGCGGCTCGGCCGGCGGATCGAGGCGCACTTCGGCCGGCCGCAGGACGTCGAATGGTGCCTGGTCGACGACGGCTTCCGGATCGTCCAGAGCCGGCCGATCACGACGCTGTTCCCCGTCCCCGAGTCCACCGACGGGGAGAACCACGTGTACGTCTCCGTCGGGCACGGCCAGATGATGACCGACCCCATGAAGCCGCTCGGGCTGTCGATGTGGCGGCTGACGGCCATGGTGCCGATGCACGAGGCCGGTGGGCGGCTGTTCGTCGACGTCACCCGGCGGCTGGCCTCACCGGCGGGCCGCGACGGCCTCCTGTCCGTCCTGGGCAAGGGCGATCCGCTGGTCAGGGACGCCCTGGAGACCGTCCTCACCCGGGACGGCTTCGTCCCGACGCTCCCCGACACCGCTCCCGCCGGTCCCCCTGCGGGTACTGCGCCCGCACCGATCGAGACCGATCCGGCCGTCGTCGCCGCGCTGATCGGGCGCAGCCGGGAGTCCGTCGCCGCCCTGGAGCGGGAGATCCGGACGAAGAGCGGACCGGCGCTGTTCGCCTTCCTGCTGGAGGCCTTCGAGGAGCACAAGCGCGTTCTCGGCGACCCGCTGAACCTGCAGGCGGTGATGGCGGGGATGGAGGCGACGTGGTGGCTCAACGACAAGCTGCAGGAGTGGCTGGGCGAGAAGAACGCGGCCGACACGCTCACCCTGTCCGCCCCCGGGAACATCACCTCGGAGATGGGCCTCGCGCTGCTGGACGTCGCGGACGTCATCCGCCCGCTGCCGGAGGTGGTGGCGTTCCTGGAGGGCGTCGAGGACGGGGACTTCCTGGACGGGTTGGCGGCGCTGCCGGGCGGCGGCGCGGCGCGCGAGGCCGTGGAGGGCTACCTCGACCGGTACGGGATGCGCTGCGTCGGCGAGATCGACATCACGCGGCCGCGGTGGCGCGAACGCCCCGGCACGCTGGTTCCCGTGATCCTCGACAACGTCCGGAACTTCGAGCCGGGCGCGGCCGGGCGGCGCTTCGAACAGGGACGGCAGCGGGCGCTGCAGAAGGAACGGGACGTCCTGGCACGGCTGCGGGCCCTGCCGGACGGGGAGCGGAAGGCCGACGAGACCGCGCAGATGGTCGACCGGGTCCGTACCTTCATCGGGTACCGGGAGTACCCGAAGTACGACATCGTCAGCCGTTACTTCGTCTACAAGCAGGCCCTGCTGGCGGAGGCCGACCGCCTCGTGCGGGCCGGGGTGGTCGCCGAGCGGGAGGACGTCTTCCACCTCACCTTCCAGGAGTTCCACGAGGCCGTGCGCTCGAACCGGGTGGATCACGGACTCGTCGCGCGGCGCAAGGAGGCCTTCCGGTCGTACCACGCGCTGACGCCGCCGCGGGTGCTCACCTCGGACGGCGAGGCGCTCTCCGGGGCGTACCGGCGGGACGACGTGCCGGCCGGCGCGCTGGTCGGCCTGCCGGTCTCCGCCGGGACGGTCGAGGGACGGGCCCGGGTCGTCCTCGACATGGCGGACGCCGATCTCGACGCGGGCGACATCCTGGTGACGCCCTTCACGGACCCCAGCTGGTCGCCGCTGTTCGTCGGGATCGCCGGCCTGGTGACGGAGGTGGGCGGCCTGATGACCCACGGCGCGGTGATCGCCCGGGAGTACGGCCTGCCGGCCGTCGTGGG
Source organism: Streptomyces sp. NRRL B-24484 (assembly GCF_000717715.1). Lineage (GTDB taxonomy): Bacteria > Actinomycetota > Actinomycetes > Streptomycetales > Streptomycetaceae > Kitasatospora. The sequence goes on from NZ_JOAI01000037.1 coordinate 16,021, forward strand.
CGTGGAGCGGGCCGCCCGGCTGATCCGGGACGGGCAGCGGATCCGCGTGCACGGCACCGACGGGTACGTCGAGCTGCTGTCCTGACCGGTCCGAACCGGCGTGACGGAATCGATCACGGAACGACCGGAACGGCCTTCCGGGCGACCGGAATTGTCCGGACGGCGGCCGGTTCGGTCGATGGGAGCGGGGGCGGACACCGCGACCCTAGGATGCACTTCCGTGGCCGGGACGGCCACGGTGCGCCCACGGGCCGGACGGTCCGGGAACCGCGCCCCGGCCGCACACCATCCCCGGAAAGGTGATCGGTGGCCCCGCACTCGCAGAACCCTCCGTCGCGCGGCGGCAGGCCGCCGCGCAAGCAGGCCCCGGGCGCCGCGAAGCAGCCCGCGAAGCCCCGTAGACCCGCCGGGGCCACACCGTCCGGCCGGTCCGGAAAGGCCTCCGGGTCCGCCCGGGGGGCGAAGGGTTCGGGCCGGCCGGCCGCGGCCAGGGGTGCCGGGGCGGCCGGGAGCGCGCCGCCTCGGCGGCGGTCGGCGTACAGCTCGCGGCAGGAGGAGGAGATGGAGTTCCTCGGCCTGCTCATCCGGGCGAGTGCGTGGCCGGAGCAGCAGTACAAGCGGCTGTTCAAGCGGCTCCCGGTGCCGGGGCGGGTCGTCATGGTCCTCGCGACGGCGGGCGCCCTGTACTGGCTGTTCGAGTCCGGCGCGTGGATTCCGCTGCTGGTCCTGGGGGTGGTCGCCTTCGTGGTGACGGTGATCGTCCACGAGACGTACATGGAGCGGAAGTATCCGACCCCCCGCAGCCTCCTCACGCCCCGGGACGACTACGTGAAGAAGCCGCGCCCCAAGCGCTCCGACGAGGACGTCCGGTGGGACGAGATGATGGCCCAGCGCCAGCGCGACGAGGAACCCCGGATCTTCTGACGGGGCGTCGCCTGCCGCGCGGGTGCACCGTCACCGCCCGGCGGCCTCCTCGGGGGCGGGAGTGGTGAGGACGCCGTGGAGCATGAGGTCGAGGGTGGCGAGCAGTTCCTCGGTGAGCGCGCCGGAGGGGTCGGTGGGGCGTCCGCACCAGCGGTAGAGGGTGCCGAGGTAGAGGTCGCGCAGGGCGTTGCCGACCTGTTCGGCGACGGTGCCTTCGCGGAGTTCGCCCCGTTCGAGGCCGGTGGCGGCGATCTGGGCGAACAGGTCGGCGAGGTAGGGCTCCTCGACGAGCGGGTGGCCGGCGCGGACCCAGGCCATGAGCATGGCACCGGTCTCCTTCCGGTGCTCCTCGCTCATCCGGCCGAGCGTGGTCATGCAGCGGCGCAGCCGGCCGGCGGCGGTGTCCATGTCGGGGCCGTCGTCGACGAGGGCGGTGGTGAGCGCGGCGCGGCGTTTCTCGCCCCAGGTGCCGAGCAGGTCCTCCTTGCGCTGGAAGTAGTTGAAGAAGGTGCCGCGGGCGACGTCGGCGCGTTCGGCGATCTCGTCGATGGAGGTCTCGTCGTAGCCCTGCTCGGTGAAGAGGGCGAGGGCCGCGTCGTAGAGGCGCTCCCTCATCCTGATCCTGTTGCGCTCCCGGCGGCCGAGCGGGGCGGCGGTTTGCTCGGCCGGGGCGGTCTGCGTGGTGTTCACCGGTGTCTCCGATCTGCTGGGTGGGACCAGTAGTTGAAGAAGGTGCCACGCGCAGTGCCCGCGCGTTCCGCGATCTCCGCGACGGACGTGTCCGCATACCCCTTGCGGCCGAATAGGGTCCCGGCCGAGGCGTACACGCGCTCCCTGGCGCGCTCCTTGTTTCGGGCCCGCCACGAGGTCACGCCCGTCGGGGCGTCCGAGGGCGGACGCACACAGGCCTCCAGGTGACATCGCCACTGCTGCACTGGAGTGCATTGATGATCCTCAACTCAAACATGGGGCGAAGTCCATGTCAAGGTCCGGAACCGCCCCGGACCGGGCCGGACGAAGGTGCGCACACAGGTCCTCCATCGCCGCGAGCGCAACACATGGACTCAAATACATTTTTAGCCCCCTGGCCAGACAATGAACTTGAGTGTACATTTGGGCCATCGAGCCCGGACCGACCCGGTCGGGCCTGCCCCAGGGGGAGGCAACCCATGACGACCCGTCCCCGCGCCCGCCCCGGCGTGACGGCACCGCACCGCACCGCACCGCACCGTCCGAACCTGGAGCCGCTGCGCCGGCACCGCACGCAAGGGCTTCGGCCTGGAGGCCAGAAAGCCGCACACCGACGGCGTGGTGGTCGGCCGGGGCACCGTGCACGGCCGGACGGTCTTCGTCCACGCGCACGACTTCCGGATCTTCGGCGGCGCGCTGGGCGAGGCCCACGCCCAGAAGATCCACACGATCATGGACATGGCCCCGGCCGGCTACGGCGGCACCTCCCGGCGGAACACCAAGGCCTCGGGCGTGATCCCGCAGATCTCGGTGATGCTCGGCCCCTGCGCGGACGGCGCCGCCCACTCCCCCCGCGCTGACCGACTTCGTGTTCATGGTCCGCGGCATCTCCCAGATGTTCATCACCGGCCCGGACGTCGTCCAGGCGGTGCGAGCCGACCCGGCCGGCCCGCACGCCGGCCTTCCTGAACCCGGACCACATCGGCGGCATCGAACACCCTGCTGCACACCCTCACGGGTGCGCCGCCGGCAACCTGCGGGTGCGCGTCGAGACCGAGCACCCGATCGTCGAGCGGGCCGCCGAGGAGGCCCGCTTCGGCAGCCTCGACGCGGCGCTCGGCCGCGGCGAGTACCGCTTCTACGGCGCCGGCTTCACGTACCGCCACCACGAGATCACCGACGTGGCGGTGGACAACCGCGAGCACAGCGCCTCCGCCCTCGTCCGCTTCACCCGCAGAGCCGGCGCGCCGGCCCCGGTCGAGGGCATCGCCGCCGGCGACCGTCCCACCGTCAGCCTGATCGACTGCTTCGTCGTCAACCTCCGGCTGGCGCAGGTGCTGATGTACGAGCTCGACGGGCTCAGCCGCTCCGACAGCAACACGCTCTGGACGATGAAGACGGTGCTGACCGCCCCCGAGGAGGAGCCCGCGGTCGGACTCGTCGAGGGCCGGCCGTCCACCACCCGGGCCGCCCTGACGGGCCGTCGGCTGCTGCCGCTGCGCGGCGGCACCTGGCGCAACGCCGAACCGAGCGGCGGCCTGGCCGGCATCGGCGAGGGGCGCGGGGAACTGCGCGATTCGGATGCGGGCCGCCGTACAGATCACGGCTCGGCCCATGCAGTCCACATCACCACCCCTGGGCCGCGCAGTTCCCCGCGCCCCTGAAACCACCGCTCCACCGACAGACGCGAACTCCCCGAAGGGACTCACTGCCATGTCTCTCACCCGGAACGGGGCCGCCGCCGGTCCGGCCGCCACCGCGGCCCCCGCGGCCGACCCGGCCCCCTACGCCAAGCGCTGGCTGATGCTGCCGGTGATCCTGGCGGCCATGTTCATGGCCCAGTTCGACCTGTACGTGGTCAACGTCGCGGCCCCGTCCCTGGCGCACGACCTCTCCGCCGGTCAGGCGGCCCTCGAACTCATCGTCGCCGGCTACGCGTTCACCTACGCCAGCGGCCTCATCACCGGCGGCCGGCTGGGCGACCTGTACGGCTCCCGGGCGGTCTTCCTGACCGGCACGGTCGCCTTCACCGTCGCCTCGGTGCTCTGCGGCATCGCCCAGTCGCCGGGCCAGCTGGTGGCCGCCCGGCTCGTCCAGGGCCTGACCGGTGCCGCGATGGTGCCGCAGGTGCTCGCCCTGATCACCTCGGTCTTCCCGCCCGCCGAGCGGGCCCGGGCGCTCTCCTGGTTCGGTGTCACCGTCGGCGTCGGTGCGGTCGCCGGTCAGGTGCTCGGCGGCGCGCTGCTGGAGGCGGACGTCGCCGGCCTCGGCTGGCGGGTCATCTTCCTGGTCAACCTGCCGATCGGCCTGGTCATGCTGGGCTTCGCGGCCCGGCTGCTGCCGCACCGCGAGCCCACCGCGAAGCCCTCGCTCGACCCGGTCGGCGCGATCGGCGTGCCGGTCGGTCTGGCGCTGGCGCTCGTCCCGCTCATCCTCGGCCGGATCCAGGGCTGGCCTGCGTGGACCTGGGTCAGTCTGGTCGCCTCGGTGCCCGCGATGGCCCTCACCCTGCTCTGGGAGCGCCGTCTGGCCCGCCGCGGCGGGCAGCCGCTGCTCGACCTGTCGCTCTTCTCCGACCGGGCGTTCAGCCGCGGTCTGGCCGTCAGCATCGCCACCTTCTCCGGCTTCTTCAGCTTCATGTTCACCCTGACCCTGGTGCTCCAGTCGGGGCTGGGTCTGAAGCCGCTCGCCGCCGGGTTCGTCTTCACCCCGCTCGGCCTGGCCTTCTCCGGCGCGTCGATCGCCTCCCAGCGGATCACCGCCAAGTACGGCAGCCGCATGATCACCACCGGCGGCTCGATCGCCGCGGTCGGCTTCGTCGCCCTGCTGATCGTGCTGGGTGTCTCGGGCGACCACACCGGCCCGGCCCGGCTGATCGGCCCGATGGTGCTGATCGGCCTCGGCAACGGCCTGGCCGTGCCCGCCCTGGTCGGCTCGGTGCTCGCCGGGGTCCGCCTGCAGCAGGCCGGCGCCGCGGCCGGTGTGCTCACCACCGCCCAGCAGTTCGCGAGCGCCGCCGGTGTCGCCGTGATCGGCTCGGTCTTCTTCGCCGGCCTCGGCACCCCGAAGGGCGTCGGCTCCTACGCCGCCGCCTTCCAGTGGGTCGGTGTGATCGACCTGGTGCTGGTGCTGATCGCAGCCGCCGTCAGCCTCTCCCTGCCCCGCCCCGCCCGCGCCGCCGAGTAGCCACCGCCCCGCGGGTGCGGCCGTCCCGGGCGGCCGCACCCCACCGCCCGGACACCGTCCGGAAAGGACACCTCATGGCCACCGTCGCACAGGGCACCACCCCCGAGGCACGCAAGCAGAAGATCGCCCTGCTGTTCGGGAACGTCATCACCAAGGGCGAGCTGGACCTCGCCGACGAGCTGTTCCACGAGGACTTCCACTGGCCGCAGTTCGACCTGAGTACCGCATCGCGGTGACGAGGGTGGAGGAGACGTGACGCAGGGTCGGGTCCGCGCCCATGAAGAACGTCTCCACTCCGGCCAGTTCGCGGTTCATGCGGGCCATCGGCATCTCGAACTCCACATCGTGAACGTCGCGGACTCCGCGGACGACGACGTCGACTCCGGCTCCGCGGCAGTAATCGACCAGCAGGCCACCGGTGTGAGAGTCGACCGTGACGTTGCCCAGGTCGGCCACTGCCGCGCGGAGCAGGTCCAGCCGTTCGGCGACGGGGAAGCGGCCGCTCTTGTTCGCATTGACCATCACGCACACGACGACCTCGTCGAACAGGAGCGAGGCTCTGCGGATGACGTCCCGGTGCCCTTGAGTGACCGGGTCGAAGGATCCTGGGAAGAGGGCTCGCATGATCGGAGACTAACAAGCGGCCGACCCCGGCAGCGAAGTGCCGGGACAGCGGACGATCGATGTCCGACAATCAGCTCACCGAGCGCGCTCCGCGTACGCCCTGATCCATTCCGGGGAACGGCTCGGCCGGACGTCCCAGGGACGGGGCCACTCACGATCCGCCAAGTAGTCGGCCTTCTCCGGGCGCGTCACCGCAACGTGGACGGCGAGGGCATCGTCGACGTGGTGGAAGGGTGCGACGTCCTCCCGGCCGAAGCTGGACACCACCAGTACGCCATCGCCCAGGTGCAGGCGCAGGCCCGGCATCGATCGCCACGGACAGGCGGTGACCTCCGTCAGCCCGGTGACGACGTCGGGCAGCAGCGCCGGAGGGATCTGCGAGATCGCCCGGTGGGACACCGGGCCGTGGGCGATCTCGAGAAGGCTCCGCTGGGCCAGCAGTTCGGCGAGCCCGGCGTCGACCGCCTTCCAGTCCGATTCGTCCGGGCCGAGGTCGAAGAACCGATCGGTGTCGTTCGCGTCGTACGCCCAGACCCATTCGCCCTCGTCCTCGCTCATGAAGACCCTCTTCCCGGGATCGGATCGGGCGGGCCGGGGCACGTCCACCTGCCAGATGCCTCCCGCTTCCCACAGCACGGGCGAAGTCGTCGAGTAGGTGCGCCGGACCGGCTCCGGCAGCCAGGCGAGGCACTCGGGCACCGCCTCGTCCGGCCTCCTGCGGCCGAACCACTGCGCGGCAACCTCTGCGACCGCAACCTCTCCGATGTGCACGAATCCTCCGTCGCCTCGCCCGAAGCCCGCTGTGCCCTGATGCACTGCCGCCGGCACCTTCGGCCCTCATCAGGGGAACGGTATCCCGCGGGTCGCGATCGGCCGTGAGCCGTCGTCCGACCGCGTAGGAGCTTCCGGGCCGGCCTCCCGGACGGCGGAGCCGCGCAGGCGTCCGCAGGTGTGCGGGCCGCCCGGGGTAGTGGCCCGGCCCGTGCGAGTACGATCATCGCCACCTCGGGCACGGGTGAGGAAGCGGGCATGTTCGCGGCATTACGGAACCGTGGGGAACGGCGGGACCTGGAACCCGCCCACGGGCTGCACGACGAGAGCGGCCGGCTCGGGGAGCAGGAACGTTGGGCCGAAAGCCGCCGGCCGCAGCGCCGTCGAACTCGGGGTGCCGTTAACGAACGTGTCACCAGCCCCAAACGGCAAGAAGCTCCTTGTGACAGCAGTTCTACTGCTTCGACAGAGATTCGGTCTTGCCCAGGTGGCGGTAGATGGTGGGTCGGGTGACGCCGAACTCATCGGCGATCTGCTGGACGGTGTAGTCACCGGAGTCGTACATCGCCCGGGCGAGCTGGACCTGGCGGGGGCCTAGCTTGGGCTTCTGGCCGCCGGTCCGGCCTCGGGCGCGGGCGGCGGCCAGGCCGTCCATGGTGCGCTCGGACATTAGGGCGTGCTCGAACTCGGCAATTGCGCCGAGGATCTGGAAGAACATACGGCCGACCGGGGTGGTGGTGTCGATGCCCTGATCGAGGACGACCAGGCCGACCTCGCGTTCCTGCAGCTCGTTGGAGAGCTCGATCAGGTTCTCTAGGGAGCGGCCCAGCCTGTCGAGCTTGGTGACGACGAGCTGGTCGCCCTCGCGCAGTATGAGGAGGGCCTTGTCGAGTTCGGGTCGACGCGCGAGCTTGCCGGAGGCCTTGTCGGTGAGGACCTTCTCGCAGCCGGCCGCGCGGAGTGCGTCCTGCTGGGCTTCGGGGTGTTGGTCGCGGGTGCTGACCCGGGCGACGCCGATTCTCATGCCCGGACCGTATCGCAAACAAGGGGACGCGTTACATAGGTGCGTACACGGGAATCGTTACACGTCTGATCTGCGGGAACCCCATGTCGATCTTCGTGTAACGCGAACGATCGTTACCGGTCATCGGCGCTCTCCCTCGCTCTCTGCCAGTGGGCGAGGTCGCGCCGGGCCATCAGGGTGCCGGGATGGTGCGGGCCCAGCACCCGCACGTTGTGTTCCAGCAGCTCTTCGAAGCCGGCTACGGCACCGGCCACATCCCCGGCCTCCCCCCGCCACCGGGCGAGGAAGTGCCGGCAGCCAAGGGTGACGGCGCTTCCTGGGCCCACCAGCTGCATGGCCTCCGCCAGCACTTGTTCGAGAGCGGTCACGGCACCGGCCGCATCCCCGGCCTCCCCCCGCCACCGGGCGAGTTCTGCCCTGCACATCAAGATGCCAGGCTGGTTCGGACCCAGCACCAGCAGGGTGTCCGCCAGCAGCTGCTCGAAGGCGGCTACGGCACCGGCCACATCCCCGGCCTCCCCTCGCCACTGGGCGAGAGTGATCCGGATCCCGAGGGGGGTGTCGTGGTGGGGCCCCAGCATCTGGGTGGCGTCCGCCAGCACTTGTTCGAGAACGGTCGTGGCACCGGCCGCATCCCCGGCCTCCCTCCGCCACCGGGCGAGGTCGGCCCGGGCAACAAGAGTGCCGGGGTCCAAACCTCGTACCCGTTCCCGGTCCGCCAGCAGTTGTTCGTAGGCGGCTGCGGCGCCGGCCGCGTCCCCAGCCTCCCCCAGACAGCGGGCGAGTTCGTGCCGGGCGTAAAGGGTGTCGGAGTGGTTCGGGCCCAGGAGCTGGTGGGCGGTGTCCGCGATGTGTTGGTAGCGGGTGCCGGCGGTGCTGGCCTGGCCGCTTTCGCGGAGGCTGCGGGCGGCGCGGAAGAGCACGTCGTGGGCGTCGGGTTGCCAGAGGGCATTCTGTGCGTTGTGGGTGAGGGCGTCGGTGTTGGCCCACAGGGCATGTGCTAGCTGGGTGTCGCGATCGATGCTGGGCCAGGCGGCGGTCAGGGCGCCTGCGGCGGTGCGCGCGAGTTGGTTGTACTGGTCAGGGGCGAGCCGGTCGCGCATGGCGCGTTGGATGAGCTGGTGGACACGGACCGCCTGGTGGGGGGTGTCAGGAGTATGGGTGATCAGGCTGAGCCGGTGCAGCGCGCGCAGTGCACCTACCGCCTCGTCAGTGCTGATCGGGTGGTCGCCGCCGCGATGGCGGCGCAGGTTGAGCCGGTGCAGCGCGCGCAGGGCCTGTGCCACCTTTCCGGTGGCGGCCGTGTGGTCGCTGGCGCGGTCGCGCCCGAGGTGGATGAGGACGGGCACACTGGTCAGCACGTCCTGGGGGATGCCGTTGGGGTCAAGGAAAGCGGCGAGCTGGAGCATGGGCCTGGCCAGGCCGGCCGGGCGCAGTGTGTCAGCGCGGTCGACGGACAGGTCCCACGCGGCGGCCACGGTGTGGGTCTGGCCGTCGGGAAGCGTGTCGGGGGAGACAGCGGCGAGCGTGGTGGCGCGGTCGGCGAGCAGCGTGCGGTAGGCGGCGCAGGAGAGGCCGGCGTCGACGAGATAGGCGGCGGCTTGGGCCAGGGCCAGCGGCAGGCGGCCGAGGTCGTGGGCGAGGGCGGTGAGCTGGTCGATAGGCTCGGTTCTGCCATGATCGGCCAGTACGCGGGTGAGGTAATCGATGGCTTCGGTGACGGTGAACAGACCGACCTCGACCAGGTGACGGTGTCGGCCGATCAGGGCGGCGTCCTTGCGGCGGGTGGTGACCAGCACCCGTCCGGTGGGGCCGGTCGGCGGCCACAGCTTGTTCAGGTCGGCGGGGTCGGTGACGTCGTCGAGGACGATCAGCCAGCGGCACGCCGGCCGGCCGGGGGTGGGTTCGAGCCAGGCCAGGAACTCCTGCGCGGCGAGCTCGGGGTCGTCGGTGTCGGTCGCCAGGAGTTGGTACGCGGCGTACGCGTAGCTGGCGACGATCGAGGCGCGGTCGGTGGCGGTGACCCACACCCGTACGTCCAGCTCGCCCGCCTCCCAGGTGGTGCGGGCGTAGTGGGCGGCGAGCTGGGTCTTGCCGACCCCGCCCATCCCGGCCAGCACCCCGCCCACCAGCGCACCGCCAGGGGTCGCGCCAGCTGGGACCGTGCCAGGGGACTGCAGCACCGTCGTCCCGCCGCCGGCCAGGACCTGCCGCAGCCGAGCCGCCTCGGCCCTGTCCTGGAAGTAGTCCGCTGCGGGCGGGAGCGCGCCGACTGCGTAAGGCCATGGGGCGGGTAAGCTCGGCGCGGCGTAGTACGCGACTTGGCCGCCGCTGGCGACATAGCCGACCGCCATGCTGCCGCCATCGGCATGCACCGTGACACTCGTTGGCCGGCCATTGGCGGACCGTGCCTTGGCGGGCGTTGGACTGTTGGTGGCCGGTCCGTTTAGCCCTGGGACGGATCCGGCATCTGAGGGTTTGTGAGGTGCGCTCCTCCGTAGAGCACCCCGGCCGCGATGGAGCCCTTCTCGGCGTGGACCTCCATGTTTCCGCCAACCGCTATCCCGCCCGGCGCGGCCAACACTCCACCTTGCGGGGCGTGCTGTGCCAGTAGGTCGCGCAGTTGTTCTGCGGCCTGGTCGCGTTCCGGTCCGGCGAGGTTCTCCAGCGCGGCCTCGATGCGGGCTTGCCAGGATGCCTCCTGGCGGATTCGTGCCGCTTCCGCCCCGGCCGTTTCGGTGGTTTCGAGGGCAGCCGCGGTTTGGTCGAGGCGTTCCAGTTCCGCCTGTTCCCGCTGCACGTCGCCGCGGCCGAACCAGCGGGCCACCGCCTGCCGCAGACCGTTCCATGTGTCTGTCCCGGCTGCCGTGACCAACGCGGTGCCGCCGGAGGCGGCCAGCGCAACGAGTGCCTGCTCCAGCATCCCCGAGTCCCTTCCCCAGATCGTGCTGTCTGCAGAACCGTAGCGCCGCATTTGGCGCCGTAGCAGCGTCTTGAGCAAACACGCGTCCGAAGGTGCTGCTGCCGGTCCGGTCGCCTCGGCGGCTCAGCCCCTTGGGCCGATGCCGATTGTCAGGCGCGAGCTCATGTCGAGCTTCACTTCGCCGTACGGGCGGACATGGCCCCAGAACAGCGGGGTCAGGCCACGCCGGTCGGCCGGCCCGAGTAGGTCGGCCCAGGCGGGTTCGGCCAGGACAGCCTGCAGCATCAGGGTGTTCACGTATACGAGGCTGGCCTGGATGATGCGTAGGCACAGCGCGGCCATCTCGACCTCCTCGCGCCGGTTGCTGGAGATCTCTCCGCCCTTGCCGTAGAGATCACCGCGTTCGCGCGGTTCCAGGCCTCCACCACGTTCAGGCCCTCCTCGATCTCGCGCTGCAGGGCGCGGTCGCGCAGGTAGCGGGCGACAAAGATGGTCTTCTGGGCGCGGCCGATCTCCAGCATCGCCTGGTAGGCGGCGCGGGTGAAGCGGGACAGAATCGCCTCGGTGGAGGCGGTACCGGTGCGGATCGCGGTGGCGTACTTGATGACCTGGTCCCAGTTCGCGGCGATCACCTCCCAGCGGATCGGGCGGGTCATCGCCGCCGCCAGGTTCGGGTAGGCGCCGCTCTCCCCGGCCGCCGGGCGGTAGAGCTTGACCCGGTTGATCTGCTTGATGCGAGGCAGCAGGTCGACGTTGAGCAACCGCGTCACCCCAAAGCCAATTTCGGACTGGCCATGCGAGTCGACGTAGTTACCCTCCACGCTCATCGTGGTGCCGTGGCGGATCGCGCCCTCGACCATCGCGGCGACCTCCGAGGCGGAGGCCCGAAGCGTCTGGGAGTGCACCACCACCGAGCCGCGCTCGACGTGCCAGTACACCAGCACGCCCCGGCCGCCGTAGCGCGAGTGCCACTCGGTGAACAGGTTCTGGTCCCAGGAGCGGAAGTGCGTGGAGTCCGAGGCCACCGCGGTCGACCCGGCGCCCCACAGGCCCGCGTCGCGGGCGGCGAAGGTGGCATTGGCGATCTCCACCGCGATCTGGCGGGCCGACACCAGGGTGAGGTAGCGGCGCCGGGTGTAGCGGATCTCCTCCTCGGTGTGCCCGTGCTCGCCGCCAGCCACCGACTTGATGCCGGTGTTGGTGCCGTACGCGTGGATCGCCAGCATCAGCCGCTCGGCCAACACCTCCTCCGGCAGCGTCCGCGACCCGGCCACCGAGGTGATCGCCTTCAAGCAGCCGGTGCGCAGGATCGCCTCCTTGAGCATGTCGATCAGCGGCACCGCGCTCCAGCGCCGCCCCACCTCGGCCTTGATCCGGCGCAGGTTGCGCGGCTCCTCCTGCGCCTCGGGCCCGGTGAACCTGATCGCGCCCGCAGCGCGCTCCTTGATCTCCAGCCAGTCCAGGCCCGGCGCCACCGCATCCAGCGTGGCCAGGGCCTGGGTCATCTCGCCGCGCAGCTGGTCGATGAACAGCCCGCCGTCCAGAGGCTTGCGCAGCTCGCCGTAGTGCTCGATCCGGCGAGCCTCGAAGTCGCTCGGCAGGTCCTCGTCCGGGTTGCGCAACCGGCCGGCACCGACCACCCACACCTCCTTGCAGCGCAGCTGCTCGCGCAGGGCCTGGAAGGTGGCCACCTCGTAGACCATCCGCACCACTCGCTGTCGGCCGCGCTTGTCCGCCCGGTAGACCAGCTCCGCCCACTGCCCCCTGGTGCCCCGGTGTTCCGGAGCGGTCTCGCCCAGCGGGTAGTAGGTGGTATTCCCGGCCTTCGCGTACCGCTCGACCAGGGCGAGCGCTTCGGTCACCGGCCTGTGGGCCGAGTTGTTCGAGCGGAACTGCAGCACGCCCAGCAGCTCGATCAGGCCCTTGCGGTAGTGGTTGGTGTAGGACGCCTTCAACGTGGTCTGCACCGTGCGCCGGTACACCGGGCCCTTCGTCCGGTACTCGTGTACCAGCTCCTTCAACGTCTGCTCGCCCCCGCGCACCGCCGGGAACACCACCTCGCGGACCTCACCGTCCGGCGCGGCCAGCGAGGCCTCGGCGATCTGGAACAGCAGGTTCTCCTTGCCCGAGACCCGCTTGAAGGCGTTGATCAGTTCGTTGGTCACCTTCTGCTCGGCGCGGGCGCCGATCCTGTGCACGGTGGCGATCAGCAGGTCCACCAGGCAGTCCGTCACCTCCCGCTCCCGCTCGACCAGCAGCGCGGCCAGCAGGGTGACTGCGGACTCCGGCGAGCGTCGGCGAAGGTGGGAAGGGGACTCGACCACCGCCCGCTGCCGCCAGGAGGTCAGCACCCTGGGCGCCACGTCCCCGAACAGCCCCGCTGGCAGGCCGATCGCCCGAATTGCCGTCAGCTTGCGGATCTCCCGCAGCATCGACTCCAGGCTCACATTGCCCGGCATCGCCTTGACCAGAGCCAGCACCGACTCCTCGTCCCGGTCGTCCTCGGTGCCGTCCGAGTCCTCGGCCGCTTCCCGTGCGGTCGCCACCAGGGCCAGCACCCGTTCCCGCACTTCCTCGGGTAGCCGGGCGAAGACCGTGGTGAACCAGGTCTCCTCCGCAGTGTGCAGGGCGGAGCGGACCATCCTCGTGATCCGGTCCGATGCCGGCGGCTCGATGAACTCCTCCCGGCACCGTTTCAGCAGTTCCTCGCGTACCCGGTCCGCGTTCCGCTCGGCGTGCGCGACGTTGCCGGCCAGCCAGGCCGTCAGCTTCTCCGCGCCCTGCACCGAGCACACCCGAAAGCCCAGGTGCTCGCGGATCTGGGCACGGTGGTACTCGATCATGCTGCCGGTCCACTGGTAGGACTCGAAGTCGGCGGCGGGCACACTCATCTGCCGGGCGACGAACTCCACCACCTCGTCCGGGAAGTCCACCCGGCCCCGGGGGAACCGGCCGTGCCGGGTGTAGAACTTCAGCAGCAGCGCGAAGCCCAACCTGGTCCCGCCGCGTTTCCCCGCGACCAGGTCCGCCTCGTCATCGAGCACCGTCCAGTACTCCACCAGCTCGTCCATGCTTACCGGCTGCCGCCCCATGGCCCCGCATCATGCCGGACAACCCCAGGCCAACGCGGACAAACGGCCAAAGATCACCCGCATTTGGGGCTGGTGACACGGTCGTTAACGGCACCCCAACTCGCCGAGCCGCTCGGACCGACCCATCACAACGCCCCGGAGGCCGCGACCACCCCGGGCAGCGCCCTCGCCGCCCAGCGCCGCGACGCCGACCCCCGGGAGCACCTCACCCGCTGCGCGACCGCCTGGCGCGAGCACTTCGGCCCCGGCCGTCCCCGGACCTGCGCCGCCGAAGCCGCCCTCGCCGCCCTCCCGGGTTCCTGGCCACAGGGCAGCCGTCAGGCTCTGGGCGTCAGGGAACGTTCCAGGCGGCGATGACCGGCTGACCGTGTTCGGTGGCGAGGAAGCCGAGCGTGCCCGGGTGCGGGTGGCCGAGCAGCCTGGCGGCGTACGCGTCGAGGCCGAGCCAGCGGGCGGCGAGGACGCGGGCGAGGTGTCCGTGGGCGACGACCGCGACGTCGCCGTCGTCCAGCAGCGGCCGGATCCGGTTCAGCACCGCGTCCGTCCGTGCGGCGACCTGGTGGAGCGTCTCGCCGGGACGGTCGGCGTCACCGGGGAGGACGCCGTCCCGCCACAGGTCCCAGCCGGGTCGGTCCTGCTGGATCTGCTCCGCGGTGTGGCCCTCGTAGCCGCCGTAGTCCCATTCCAGCAGGTCGGGATCGGGCCGGACGCCGGTCAGGCCGGCCAGCTCGGCCGTCCGCAGGGCGCGGCTCAGCGGGCTGCTGAACACGGCCGTCGGAGGGCGCCCTGCGAGCTTCGGGGCGAGCGCCTCGGCCGAGGCCTCGCCCGCCCGGGTCAGCGGCACGTCGGTGCGGCCGGCGTACCGGCCCGACAGGCTCCACTCGGTCTGGCCGTGTCGGATCACCATCAGCTCGCCCATGGCACGGACGATAGCTGACGGTGCGTCGGGTCACCGTTCCGGGGCCGCTACGACCACACCGCCCGGGTCCCGCCACGGACCGTCCGGGTGTTGACCAGCTCGAACCCGTTCTCGTGCCGCACCACGTACCGGACGTCCTCCAGGGCGGAGTCCCTGAGGAACCCCGCCCGCCCCCGTGTGGTCGCCCGCCGGAGGACCCACTCGACGACCTCCATCAGGATGCCGAAGTCGTCCTCGTGGATGCAGACCCGGACGGTCAGCGACCAGGGAGCCCTGCCGGCCGGGCCCGGCCGGGCCACGGCGCGGAGCAGCACGGACGTGTCCGCCCCGTCGAACGAGTGGCTCGCGGTCCCTCCGGCGAAGACCGGCCAGGGGTGACCCCAGGTCTCCCGGTCGGCCGACTCCGGCACCGGCGGAGCCTCCGCCTGCCCCACCAGCCACCTCGGTTCCCGCACCGCCGCCTCGGAGAGGTCGGGCTCCAGGTCGACGGCCAGGAAGAGGTCGTAGTAGTCGCTCACGGGACGGATCCTGGGGTGCGGATCGGCTCGTCACCAAGCCGCGCCGCGGCCCCGGCCGTGCCGGGCCTGCTGTCGCACCGGGTCCGGCGAAGCCGGTGCGGCAGCAGGCCCCTTCGGGTCGGCCCGCTACTCCGCGCCGGTGACGTCCGGGGCGACGAAGCGCCGGTGGAGCGGGGCGAAGGAGACCTCGGGTGCGCCCGTGATGCCGGCCTTCTCGACGGCCGGGGCGAGCCGTTCGGCGAGGAACTGTCCGAAGGCCTCCTCGGAGTGCCACACGTCGGTCACGTGGAGGCCGTCGGCGTCGAACCAGGCCACGTGGACCTGTCCCCCGGCCGCCGGGACCTGTTCCCAGTCGACGGCGTCCCGCACCGCGTCGTACTGCTCGGGCGTCACGCCGGTCCAGCGCATCGACATCACCACAGCCATGTTCGTCCCCTTGCCCTGAAGTGGTGGTTCGGCGGTCCCGCACCGGCCGCACCCGCAGGTGGACCGGATCCCCCGTCGGGACCGGTCCGTCCATGGTCGCGGAGCGCGGGCCCCGGCCGGCAGGGCGTGCGAGCGCACCCGCGGGACGGCGCGAGCCCCGAACGCCCGGTACACCACGCACCCGGGAACCCGAGGGGTCGTCAGCGCCAGCGGTAGGTCGCGTCCGTCATCGGCGACAGCCGTACCGGACGTGTCGCCGGGGCCGCCGCCGGAGCGAGGACGCTGCCGACCGCCGGGTAGAGGTGCAGGCCGGCCGCCCGGACCGGATCGTGCCACTCCACCGTCGCCCGGTCCGTGGCGTCGAGTTCGACGGCCGCCGGGCCCTCCCGGGCCGCCAGCGGCAGGTGGAGGACGAAGACCAGGTGCCGGCGCCGGAACACCCCGTCGCACCCGGGCGGGTGGTGGCCTGGTCCTGCACCCGTCGCAGCACCGGAGCCGCGGGGACGGCCGCGGCCTCCAGCCCCAGTTCCTCGCGCAGTTCCCGGTCCAGCGCCGCGAACGCGTCCTCGCCGGCCTCGACGAGGCCGCCGGGCAGTGAGTACTGCACCCCGTCCGGCCGCTCCCGCCGGATCAGACACACCCCGCCGTCGGCCACCACCAGCGCACCGACCCGGATCGGCACCATGTCTCCACCCCTCTCCGGAGCATCGTCCCCCGTCAGGGGGCGGTCGGGGGCGGTGACCGACGCACCGGCATGCACCCGGACGCGGGGTTCGACGTGGACGGTCCGGTCCTGGGGAGGCCGACCCGTACGGGCACCGGTGCGCCGGGCACCTCGGTCGCACCGTCGCGGTCGAGGGGCCGGCGCGACCTCGACGACGTTGCCCCTGCCGTCACGTGGACCCGCAGCCAGGGGTCCTCGGGCAGTCCGTCGGCGCGGGCCCGCGTGACGTGCTCCCCCGCCGGGCCCTGCGGAGGGCACCCGGCATCCGGCGGAAGAGGCGGCCGCCGCGGTGGCCGCCGGAGCGGTGCAGCGTGCTGCAACACGTGCGCACCTGCGCACCCGGCGCTGCCCCTACGATGTCCCCATGGATCCACGCCCGCCGCTCGCAGATGCACACGGCTCGCAGCAGCGCTCCGGCGGCGAGCGCCTGGAGGTCGCGGCCGCCGTCCTGGCCCTGCTCGCCGACCGCACCCGGCTCGCCCTCATGGAGCGGCTGGGCCGCGGCGAGGCGGACGTCACCACGCTCGTCGAGGCGACCGGGGCCGCCCGGCCGTCCGTCAGCCAGCACCTGGCGAAGCTCCGCCTCGCCGGGCTGGTGTCGACCCGCAAGGACGGGCGCCGCGTCGTCTACTCGCTGCGCCACGGCCATCTGCGCCGCCTGGTCGACGAGGCGCTGAACGTCGCCGACCACCAGATCGGTTCGCTGGCACCGCACGACTGACGCGTGCCGCGGACGGCTCCGGGACCGGCTCCACGCCCAACATGTGCGCGAGTACGCACATGTTGCCTATGATGGCCGGGTAGCGCCCAGCCGAGCGAGGGACCGGGGCCCATGCTGTCCGTTCTGCGCAACCGCACCTACCGCCACCTCTTCGCCGCCCAGGTCGTCGCCCTGGTCGGCACCGGGCTGGCGACCGTGGCGCTCGCCCTGCTGGCGTACGACCTCGCGGGGGCCGACGCGGGCGCGGTGCTGGGCACCGCCCTGGCGATCAAGATGGTCGCCTACGTGGCGGTCGCACCGGTCGCGGGCGCGCTCGCCGGACGGGTGCCGCAGCGGGCCCTGATGGTCGCGGCGGACCTCACCCGGGCCGGCACGGCCCTGGCGCTGCCGTTCGTCGGGCGGGTGTGGCAGGTCTACCTGACGGTGTTCCTGCTGCAGGCGGCCTCCGCGCTGTTCACGCCGACGTTCCAGGCGACCGTCCCCCGGGTGCTGCCGGCCGAGCGGGACTACACCGGCGCCCTGTCGCTGTCGCGGCTCGCCTACGACCTGGAGTCGCTGTTCAGCCCGGCCCTGGCGGCCCTGCTGCTGACCGTGGTGAGCTACGACTGGCTGTTCGCCGGGACGGTCGTCGGCTTCCTCGGCTCCGCCGCCCTGGTCGTCTCCGCCGTCCTGCCGAAGGCTCCCCCGGTCGACCGCCCGGCGGGCGTCCGCACCGGGGCCGCGTTCGGGTCCCGGCTGTTCCTGGCCACGCCCAGGCTCCGCGCGCTGCTCGCCCTGGACCTGGCGGTCGCCGCCGCCGGTGCGATCGTCTTCGTCGACACCGTCCTGGTGGTGCGCGAGCACTTCCACCGGCCCGCCGGGGACGTCTCGCTCGCGCTCGGGGCGTACGGCGCCGGTTCGATGGCCGCCGCACTGCTGCTGCCGCGCGTGCTCGTCCGGGTGGGCGACCGTGCGGTGATGCTGGCGGCCGCCCTTGTGATGCCCGCCGTCCTCACCGCCGTCGCCGCGGTCACCGCCGCACCGCCCAGCGGCTGGACGTGGTCCGCACTGCTGGCGGCCTGGGCCCTGGTCGGCGCGGCGGGCTCGGCCGTCCTCACGCCCGGCGGGCGGGTGATCCGCCGCTCCGCGGGCGAGGCCGACCTGCCGGCCGCCTTCGCCGCCCAGTTCTCCCTCTCGCACTCCTGCTGGCTGCTGACGTACCCGCTGGCCGGCTGGCTCGCCGCCGCGGCCGGCCTGCCCGTCACCGCCCTCGCCCTCGGCGTGCTCGCGCTCGCCGGGGCCGTGGCCGCGGCCGTGCTGTGGCCGCGGCGCGACCCCGACGCGCTCCGGCACGAGCACACCGACCTGCCGGCCGGCCACCCGCACCTCGTCGGCGCCGCACCGTCGACGGCCGGCGCCTGGAGCCACGGCCACCACTACGTCATCGACGAGCACCACCACGCCTGGCCCCGCACCCGCACGCCCGCGCGCACGGAGCCGTAGCCCGCGGACGGCTCCCGCCCCCGCCGCTGCCCCGCCTCGACGGGTCCTGACGCCCGGCCGGGCGGCGGCCGTTCACGGCCGGTCGACGCGGAAGTGGTAGCAGCCGTACTCGACGGCCCGCACGTGGACCTGGACGGTCTCCGGGTGGGCGAAGGCCTCCGCGAGCGCGCGGTCGAAGCAGGCATCGGCGTCCTCGGTCAGCTCCACCATGCGGCCGCCGGCGATGTGTCCGCGGCGGTCGTAGCGGCGGAAGGCCCGCAGGGCGCCGGGGCGGGCCCACGGGTAGCCGGTGCGGTCCCGGTCCGGACCGCCGCAGTCCTCGGCGTGGACGAAGACCGGTCCCTGCTCGTCGTACGCGCCGGGTTCGGCGCCGGTCTCGGCCGCCCAGCGGCGCAGCGGGGCGTAGGAGACAAGCGCGATGAGGTCGCCGACGGCGCTCGGCCGCAGGCAGCAGCGGAGCGGCGAACCGCCCTCGTCGTCCCGGTACGGGTTCATCGGTCGGCCGGCGTCGTCGCGGTCGCGGAGCTGCCGCAGGACGGCGGGGGCGATGGGCTGCGGTCGGTAGGCGCTGATCATGTCCACCAGCATCGCGCGGTGGCCGGTGAGGTACCGGCGGGATTGCGACGGCGCGTTCGAGGCCGGTCGGGCGTGTGCGCAGGAGGGCTCCGGCCGCGGTGCGGGCACCGGAAATCGGCCTCCGGCGGGGGCCGCGGCGAGGCAGACTGGCAGCAGGCACGGCACCACGTGCCGCGCACCGCCGCCGATCCGCCGGACGTTGGGCCGCCGATGGACACCACACCGCAGGACTTGCTGATCGTCGCCCTGGACGCGGGCGCGGGCCACCGTCCCGAGCAGGGCGAGCTGTCGCTGGCGCTCGCCGGGGCCGAGTTGATCGACCTGCTCGACGTGCGGACCGTCCGGCTGGCCGACACCCGGATCCTGCCGCTCGGGCCGCCGGCCCTGGCGGACCGGCTGCTCGGCGAGGCCGCGGCGGCGCTCGTCGGGGTTCCGCCGTTCGAATCGGTCGAGGACTGGCTCTGGCGCCGTGGCCGCGGGCTCGCGGCGGCCTACGCGGCCGTCCTCCTCGGGGCCGGTGGGCGGGTCCGCCGGCCGCTCTTCCACCGGACGCACGGGACGCAGGCCGGTGCTCCGGCTCCGACCGAGTCCGCCGGGCGTCGCGCGGCGGTGGACCGCTGGGCCTCGCGCGAGCCGGTGCTGACCGCGCTCGCCGCGGCCGTGGGGATCGGCGGACTGTCGCAGGACGACCAGCCGGACATCGCCGACGACGAGGTGGCGACCGTACTCGCCGCGGTCAACGACGCGGTCCGGGAGCTGGACGCGGTACGGCAGCGGCGCGCGATCGAGCAGGCGGCGTTCAACAACATCTGGCGCGGCGCGGTCGGCTGACGGCGGACGCCCGGGGGGCGGGGCCGAGGTCCGCCGCCACCGCCACGGAGGCCGTGTCCTTCGGCGCGTCGGCCGGGCGCGGCCGCGGGCTCCATGACGGACCGTCACCGAGGCGGCCCACTGCGCGGGGCGTGGCCGCGGGCCGCTCGTATTCGGTCGTGACGGGAGCGGATTCCCCTGCAGACTTGGGGAATGACCTCCGCCACCCCGGGCGCAGTCCCGGACCGTGCAGCCTGCGCCGAACCGTCCTGCGCCGAACCCTCCCGTGCCGATGCCGTCCTGGCCCGCTTGCGGCGTGCTGCCGACGAGGCGGGGATCGTCCTGCCCCCGCGCGATCCGAACCAGGCGGGCCATGCCGCGTTCACCGATGCCCAGGGTCGCCGCGTGAACGTGCACCAATTCCGCGGGGCCCCGGAGTTCCTGGTCTGCTGCCGGAAGCAGGGGGCCTGGCTGGCGAACGGACGGACGGCCGACCCGGCGGCGGCGGCCGCGGCCGTGGCGGCCTGGATGGGCGGCGCCGATCTCGCGGCGGCCGAGGTGGCCGCGCCGTTCCTCCGCTACGGCGACTGGGCCCTCGCCCACGAACGGGAGCCCCTGGACCCCGTCGAGTTGGAGTGGTGGCACCGGCTCGACCACTACCTGCTCAGTCCGCCGACCAACCCCTGCTCGTCCGGCGCCCGGGCGCTGCTGGAGGCCGCCCACGCGCAGCCGCGGCTGCGCCGCCTGACGCCCGTCACCAGCCACTACACGCTCTGGTTCTCCGCCTCCGCCACCCGCCCGTACGAGCCGGTGGGCCATGCCGTCGACCCGCAGCGCGACGGGTCCTTCCTCGTCCGCAGCAGGGCGGTGCGGGTGGTCACGACCGTCGCGACCGCGGAGGAGGCCGTCGCGCTGGTGGTCGCCGGGCTTCCCGAGGAGTGAGCGTCCGGGCACGCGGAGCCTCCGCCCTCCTTTCCCCGTGTGGGTGCGGGGGAACGGGGCAGCCGCCCAGTGGCCCTGCTCGGACCAGGACCGGACCAGGAGGAGATCAGGCCATGAACACACCCGATGACGACCGGGCGCACCCGGACGAGGAGACGCGGGAGCGTTCCGCGGAGGAGCGCAGCATCACGGCTCCCACCCCGGCGGACGTCCGGGCCAAGGCGGAGGACGACGACGGGGAGGAGCCCGAGCCGCCGGCCGCGGACACGGTGGCGCCGTAGCGGCACCGGCGGGTGCCGCGGCCACCCCGGTCGACGGGCCGGGCGGCCCGGCCAGTAGGTTTCCTTTCGGAACTCACTCGGTGCCGAAAGGGAGCCCCGCATGTCGCAACCGACCTGGACAGCCGTCGACGACTACTTCAACCACCTGCTCGTGGAGGAGGACGCCGCGCTGCTCGCGGCCAACGCCACCAGCGAGACCGCCGGCCTGCCGCCGCACCAGGTCGCCCCGAACCAGGGCAAGCTGCTGCACCTCTTCGCCCGGATGGTGGGCGCCCGCACCGTCCTGGAGATCGGCACCCTCGGCGGGTACAGCACCATCTGGCTGGCCCGGGCCCTGCCGGAGGACGGCCGCGTGGTGACGCTGGAGGCCGACCCGCGGTACGCCGCGGTGGCCGCCGGCAACCTGGCCCGCGCCGGCCTGGACGGCCGGGTGGACCTGCGCCTCGGCCGGGCCCTGGACACCCTGCCCCGACTGGCGGAGGAGGGCGCGGGCCCGTTCGACCTGGTCTTCGTCGACGCGGACAAGCCGTCCAACCCCGACTACCTGGAGTGGGCGCTGAGGCTCACCCGGCCCGGCAGCGTCATCGTCGGCGACAACGTGGTGCGCGACGGCGCGGTCACCGACGCGGACAGCAGCGACCCCCGGGTGCAGGGGGTGCGCCGCTTCACCGAGCTGATCGCCGCCCATCCCCGCCTCACGGCGACCACCCTGCAGACCGTCGGCACCAAGGGCTACGACGGCTTCACGCTGGCCCTGGTCACCGAGTAGTCACCGAGCAGCCCGCGGGGCGGCGTCCGCGGCGCCGGCGGCCGCGCCCGGGCCCCTGAGCGCGGCGGGACCACCCCCGGAGCCGCTCCGCACGCCACAGAGCGACCAGGGCAGCCCAGGGCGGCTCAAGGGCGGCTCAGGGCGCGGTGAAGTCCTCCCGGTGCAGGGCGTGGACGGTGCAGGGGCGGCCGAGCACCACGTCCTCGCGCAGCGGCGCGAACCCGAGGCGGGCGGCGACGGCGGTGGAGGCGGCATTGCCGTGGTGGATCATCGCGGTGATCCGGGTGAGGCCGAGCGCCCCGAAGCCCCAGGCGAGGACGGCCTGCGCCGCCTCGGTGGCGTAGCCGTGGCCCCAGTGGCGGCGGGCGAAGGTCCAGCCGACCTCGGTCTCGCCGAACTGCTCCCACCAGGTGAGGCCGCAGCGGCCGATCGGCTCGCCGGTGGCCGCGAGCTCGACGGCGCACAGGCCGTGGCCGCGTTCGGCCCACTGCCGGTGGATGCCGCGCAGGCGCTCGGCGGCCTCGTCGCGGGTGTACGCGCCGACGAAGCGGTTCACCTCGTCGTCGGCGTGCAGGCGCACCCACCAGTCGGTGTCGGCCTCGGTGAGGGGGCGCAGCCGCAGGCGCGGTGTGCTGAGCAGGGCCGTCCGGGCCTCGTCGTCGGCGGTCGGGGCTCCGGCGGCGGCCTGCACGGGCCGGGTGGCGAGGCTCTCGCGCAGGACGTCCTCGACGGTCGTCCGGGCGAGTGCGGAGTGCGCGGCCTCCTCGGCCGCGTCGTAGACCTGTCGCAGGGCGGGCCGGATTCCCGCGCCGACCGGGCACGCGGGGTTGGGGGCCGCCCGGTGCAGGCCGAACAGGGGCTCGTCGCCGACGGCCCGGTGGACGTCCAGGAGCGTGATCGCCCGCGGATCGCGGGCCAGCCGCCATCCGGCGCCCGCACCGTGCCGGACCTCGACCAGTCCGGCCCTGCGCAGGTCGCCCAGGCAGCGCCGCAGGACGACCGGGTTGGTGTTGACGCTCTCCGCGGCCTGTTCGGACGTCACGAGGTCCCGGCCGAGCCGACGGACCAGCGCCATCCAGACCAGGACGTGCACGGCGACGGTGAGTCTGCTGTTCGCTGCCATGATCCCCCCTCCTGACAGAACAGTTCCAGTTACAACATGGCTGCGTCAAGTCGAACGCACCTGGCGGCAGGGCCGCCTGACGCGGGGCCAGCCGCTCCGCGGCGGCCGCTCCGGGGCGGTCCGTGTGCGCGCGGTCACCCGGCGGCGGGGGTCCGGGGGCGGGGCGCGACGCACGCCGCGCTCCCCCGGTCGCACCGCCTCCCGTGCGCCGCCGTGCCGCCTCCCGTGCACCGTGCAGCGGGCTCTCCCCCGCGGGGGCGGGCGCCCCCGGGGCGGGGTGGTGGAGCCCGCGTGTTTCGCTCCCGGGGCGACGGACGTACCGTCGAGGGGCGGGACCGATCGTGGGTCGGCCCGTTGCGCAGGCCGCCCCGGACCGGAATCCGAGCACGCCGGCGGGTCGCCCGGGCCATGTGCCCGGTGCGGATGACCGTCGGTCGAGCGGGCACAAGGGACGCCGGAGGGAGGGGGCAGCCGAGACGACCGGGAGGCCGTGATGAGCGACAGCGGCAGGGCGGACGAGGTCTACCAGCCTGCGGACACCGCCGACGAGCAGGCCGACGCCTCCGCGCTGGACCTGCAGAACGCCCTGGACGAGCGGACCTACGACGACATCCTCGACGAGGGGTGGTCACCGCCCGAGCGGCCGTTCGGCGTCCGGCAGGCCGGGACCACGGCCGGGGAGCAGCGCGAGGGCGAGACGCTCGACCAGCGGCTGGCCCGTGAGCTGCCCGACGAGGAGCCGGACGGGGGCGACCGGATCGGTGACCTGCCCGGCGGCGACGGCGAGCCCGTCGATCCCGAGGCGGGGACCGAGCGGGCCGGACGCCTGGTCGCCCCCGACGAGGGCGCCCACGACAGGACCACCGAGCTGTTCGCCGAGGACGTCGGCATCGACGCCGGGGCCGCCTGCGCCGAGGAGGCGGCGGTGCACATCGTGCCGGACAGCGCCCTGGACGGGCAGGGCGGCCTGGACGAGGACAGCGCCTGGCCGTGACGCCGCGCGCCCGGCGGTCGTTCGGCGCCCGGCTCCTCGGCCGGCGGTCTGCGCGGCCGCACCGCCCCCGCTCGGGGCGGGGCGGTGCGGTGCGGGCTTCCGGTCGGCCGAGGGGGTCGTCCGCTCAGGACGCGGTGTCGGACGGTGCCGGGAAGCGCTCCCAGACGCGGTGGGCGGCGAGCAGTTCGGTGATCCCGTTCAGGACGGACTCGCCGTCCTCGCCGAGGACGACGCCCGGGGCGTCGGCGGGGATGCCTGCGGCCTGCAGGGCCCGGTCGGCACCGCCCCAGCCGCCGATCGCCTTGGCGTGGCGCCAGGCCTCGGTGAGCATCAGGGTGACGCGGGGGTCGACGGCGGTGCCGGCCGGGAGCCCGGCCTTGGCGTCGCGGCCGCCGTCGGCATCGGCGGCGGGGGCGGGGGCACCCGCCAGCAGCACCGCGTCGAACTCGATCGAGCGGGCCGTGGCGAAGGTCCGCTGAACGTCCACCGGGTCGGCGCCGTCCGCCGTGAGCCGGCCTCCGGTGGGGGCGACGACCAGCGGCACCATGTCCTCGGCCAGCACGGCCCGCCGGGCGGCGGTGAGCGCTCCGAGGTCGCCGTCCGGGCCTGCCACGATGCCGATCACCCGGCCTGCGGTCGGCCAGGCCCGCCCGACCTGGGAGAGGGCGGGGCTGGGCTCCGGGGCCGGGTGTCCGTCCGACTCCGGTGCGGGCAGGCCGAGTCCGCAGGCCACCGCGGCGCACGGCTGCACGTCGATCCGGGCCAGCACCCGCAGGGTGCGTTCCTTGACGGCCTGTTCGTGGCACTTGGCGAGTTCGAAGGTGTACGCCGCGATGATGTGCTCACGCTCGGGCGGGCTCATGCTCGCCCAGAACAGCCGGGGTTGGCCGAAGTGGTCGCCGAAGGAGGCGGGTGCCTCGCGGACCTTGGCCGCGGCCGGCACCGGGACGGGGTGCTCGATGAAGGCGCGCTCGTCCGCTCCGGCGAAGAACGGGCAGCCGCCGTCCAGCGAGTTGGGCTTGTGGGGGGCCACACCGCTGTGCACGGCGTCCTGGTGCAGGCCGTCCCGCAGCATGTCGTTGACCGGTGCGTGGGTGCGGTTCACCGGGATCTGGGCGCAGTTGGGGCCGCCGAGCCGGCTGATCTGGGTGTCGAGGTAGGAGAACAGCCGGCCCGCGAGCAGCGGGTCGTCGGTGACGTCGATGCCCGGCACGAGGTGGCCGGGGTGGAAGGCGACCTGTTCGACCTCGGCGAAGAAGTTCGTCGGGTTGGCGTTGAGGGTGAGCAGCCCGACCGGCTGCACCGGGGCCAGCTCCTCCGGGACCATCTTGGTGGGGTCGAGCAGGTCGATGCCCTCGAAGGTCTGCTCCGGAGTGTCGGGGAGCACCTGGATGCCGAGCTCCCACTGCGGGAACGCGCCCGCCTCGATGGCGTCGTAGAGGTCGCGGCGGTGGAAGTCCGGGTCCGCGCCCGCGATCAGCTGGGCCTCCTCCCAGGTCAGCGAGTGCACGCCGAGCTTCGGCTTCCAGTGCCACTTGACCAGGCTGGTGCCGCCCTCGGCGTCGACCAGGCGGAAGGTGTGCACGCCGAAGCCCTCCATCGTCCGGTACGAGCGGGGGATGCCGCGGTCGGACATGTTCCACAGCGTGTGGTGGGTGGCCTCGGTGTGCAGCGACACGAAGTCCCAGAAGGTGTCGTGCGCCGACTGCGCCTGCGGGATCTCCCGGTCGGGGTGCGGCTTGGCGGCGTGGACGACGTCCGGGAACTTGACGGCGTCCTGGGTGAAGAACACCGGGATGTTGTTGCCGACCAGGTCGAAGACCCCCTCGTCGGTGTAGAACTTCGTCGCGAAGCCGCGGGTGTCGCGGACGGTGTCCGCCGAGCCGCGGGAGCCGAGCACGGTGGAGAACCGGACGAACACCGGCATCTCGACGTCCTCGGCGAGGAAGGCCGCCTTCGTGACGTTCGCCGCGCTGCCGTAACTGCGGAAGACGCCGTGGGCGCCGGCGCCGCGGGCGTGCACCACGCGTTCGGGGATGCGCTCGTGGTCGAAGTGGGTGATCTTCTCTCGCAGGTGGTGGTCCTGCAGCAGCACGGGGCCGCGCGGCCCGGCCTTGAGGGAGTGGTCGGAGTCCGGCAGCCGGGTGCCCTGCGCCGTGGTGAGGAACTCCCCGTTCTGGGTGCGCGCGTCGGGTTCCGAACCGTCCGCCCGGCCGGTCGCGGAGACGGTCCGCGGGGCGGCCTGGTCGGGCTTGCCCGGCAGCGGGGGCCGCGGCTCGGTGGGCTCCGCCGGCTGCGGCGGCTCGGGGCCGGGAGCTCCGGGCACCTCGGGGGGCGACTCGGGCAGGACCTCCTCCGCCGCGTCCACCGCCTTGTCCGCGATCTTCCCGATGGGTCCTCGCTCGTTCATCTCGTCCTCCAGGGTTCCTGGTCGCGGGCCACTGTGCGCCTACCCCCGCGGACCGGACGAAACGGTGGCACATCTGACGGATCGTCAGATGTGCCCGGGGCGGTGGCGGCCTGCGGGGGCGGTCGGCCGGTCGGCGGCCGGACGAACAAGTCCCTCGGTGCGGGGCTACCCGGGGCCGGGCATGCCCCGGGACGCCCAGTGGAGGCGGATCTCGTCGAGGCGGTCGAGGAGTTCGTCCTCGCGCTCCTCGAAGGTCGCCTCGTCGATCCGCCCGGCGAGCAGGTCCTGTTCGAGCGCCTTGAGCGCCTCCTCGATCGGCGCCGGGTCGTAGAACTGCTGTTCGGCGGCCTCGGCGACGCGTTCGGCGACCCACACCACCCCGCGGACGGGGGCGAGCGGGAGGGTGAGCAGCCCGGTCAGCAGGCCCATGGCGTACCGCCTACTGGACGAAGCTGTAGGGCGGCAGCGGCCCGTGGACCCGCACGGTGCAGTCCTCGCCCCAACGCTCGGCGAGTTCCGCGGCCGCCGCCCGGAAGTCCTCCTGCCGGTCCGCCTCGACCAGGAACGAGCCGCTGACGAAGTCGTTGCCGGCGGGGTCGTTCTCGCGCACCTCCCGGGCCGCGGGGCTCAGTTCGTCGAGGAGTTCGACGGCGGCGGACCGGGTGCGGGCCTCGATGCCGGCGGCCACCAGTTCACCCAGTCTGATCTTCGGCTGGGGGTCGGGGCTCTGCCTGGTCTCCTCGTTCAGGCGCCGGGCCTCGGCGGAGTCCCGGAGGATCTGCCGCAGCAGGGCGTCCTCGTCGTACGAGGCCTTGACGAGGTACTCGGTGCAGCCGTCGAGGGCGGAGAGGCGTTCCCGGTAGGCATGGACCTGCTCGTGGAGGATGCCGAGGACCTCCTGGTCGTCGGTGGCGACGGCGCCGAAGCGCAGGGGTAGGACGGGGCCTTCGGACATCAGCCGTTCGAGGACCTCCTGGTGGGCCACGAGGTCGCGGCGGCGGGCCCGGAGCCCTTCGGGTGCGTGGCTGACGACGGCCCTCAGGCCCGAGCCGGTGAGGGCGCGCAGTTCCTCGGGCGGCGAGCCGACGCCGGTCAATCGCTGAAGCCGTGCGGGATGGGTGTCGGCCGTGATCGCGTAGACGTAGACGGGCATGGGTCAGTCCTCCCTCGACCGGGAGGTCCGTCTGGCGCGCGGCCGTTCGCGCCGTTCCTGCGGTTCGGGCTCCGCGTCGCCGCCTTCGGGCTTCTCGCGGATGGTGTCGGTGACGGCCTCGACGGCACCGGTGATCGCTCCCTTGCTCTTGCCGCGGGCGCCGCCCTCGGTCATGTCGCCGACCAGTTCGGGGAGTCTGGTCGGGGCCTTGCGGCCGGACTCCAGGTCCAGCCGGTTGCACGCCTCGGCGAAGCGCAGGTAGGTGTCCACGCTGGCCACCACGATCCGCACGTCGATCTTCAGGATCTCGATCCCCACCAGGGACACCCGGACGAACACGTCGATGACCAGGCCCCGGTCCAGGATCAGCTCGACGACGTCGTACAGCGTGCCGGTGCTCGCGCCTCCGGTGGTCACGCCGCCTCCGCCGCTCTGCGGCACCACGGTCACGATGTCTCCTCTCGTCGCGCCCGCTCGACGCGGCTGCGCTTCGGTGCGTCCTGCGCGTGCAGTTGCTAGCCCCGGGGCCGGTCGACCTCGGCGCGGGTATAGCGGCGCGTCCGCTCGTAGCCGACCAGTTCGCCGTCGGCGTCCAGCAGGACCCGGTAGCTCGCCATCACGCTGCTCGTCTCCGGGATCCGCTCGACCTCGACGACCTCCACCTCGGCCTGCCAGCCGTCGTCGGTGGGCCGGATTCCGGAGACGGACTCCGGCGTTCTGCCGAGGAGCTCGGCGAGCTGTGACGCCGCGGTGCGCATGGCGCGGGCGGCCGACACCTTCCGTCCGCCCGTGCGGGCGGGCGGGGATCCGCCGTCCTCGGCGGCTCGCGCGGAGCCGGCCCTGCGGCCGGTGCGCCGGGGCGCGGGCTCGGCGTCGCGGGCTTCGCGGGGCATGTCCAGGTCCCTCCGTCGGGTGGGGTCGCACCGCGCCTACCCAGCTCGGCGACTTCAAACGGAACTTTCCATTCCGGTGAATGCCGTCGCGGGGTCGGCCGCTGCCGGACCGGGCCCGCGCGGGACCCGGCCGGGTGCGGGGCGGGGCGTCACGCGCGGGGCCGGGCCGGGGTCGGGAGGACGCGGACGATGAGCAGGGCGACGTCGTCGTCGGTGTCGGGGCGGCGGAGGGCGGCGAGCAGCAGGTCCGGGAGTCCGTCGGCGGCCGCCGCAGCGGTCCGGGGGCCCGGCCGCTCGCCGTCCGTCGTCATCGTGACCACCTCCCGCCGACGGAGCGGGTGCCGCGCCCGCCGTCGCCGGTGCGGACCGCTCCTCCCCCGGCGTCCGCCACCTGCCGTTTGGGCGACCTGCGGCCGCGGACGGCAGGTTTTGCCGCCCGGCGCGCCGGGCAGCCGTCGGAGCCCGGGACGGGCAGCGTCCGGGAGGCCGTCCGGCACCGGTGCCGGACGGCCCCGCGCACCCACCGGGACGGCCTGCGGTCCGGTCGGTGTCTTCACCCGCTTCTCCCCCGCACCGGGCCGGGGCGACCGCGCGGCCGCCGGACCTGCCGCCACGGCGATGCCCTCGCCGTCCGGGACTTCGAGGCGCTCGGGGCCGAGGAGCGGTCCGCCGGGGCTGTCTCCGCAGCCGTGCCGCATTGCCGGGCAGCGGCCCGGGCAGCGGTCCGGGGCGGCCCGGGCGGGGGCCCGGCGGTGGTCGGCGCGTCCCGCCCCGGCACCGGGCCGATGCCGTAAGTTTGGCCAATGGCAAAGTACTTCGACGTGCACCCGCAGACCCCTCAGGCGCGCACCATCGGCACCGTGGCCGACAGTCTCCGCGCCGGGGCGCTGATCGCCTACCCCACCGACTCCTGTTTCGCGCTCGGCTGCCGGCTGGACAACCACGACGGCCTGGAGCGGATCCGGTCGATCCGGCGGCTGGACGACCGCCACCACTTCACGCTGGTCTGCGAGAACTTCGCGCAGCTGGGCCAGTTCGTCCACATCGACAACGACGTGTTCCGCGCGATCAAGGCGGCGACTCCGGGCAGCTACACCTTCATCCTGCCCGCGACCAAGGAGGTGCCGCGCCGGCTGCAGCACCCGAAGAAGAAGACGGTGGGCGTCCGGATCCCCGACCACACCGTGGCCCGGGCGCTGCTCGCCGAGCTCGGCGAGCCGCTGGTCTCCAGCACCCTGCTGCTGCCCGGCGAGGAGGAGCCGATGACGCAGGGCTGGGAGATCAAGGAGCGGCTCGACCACGTGCTGGACGCCGTCGTCGACTCGGGCGACTGCGGCACCGAGCCGACGACGGTGATCGACTTCTCCAGCGGGGAGGCGGAGGTCGTCCGGCACGGGGCCGGTGACCCCTCGCGCTTCGAGTGAGCCCCGCGCGGCCGCCCGTCGGCCCGGCGGCCGCGCCCGGTCTCAGCGCACCGCGAGGACCTGCGGCAGCCGGTCCGCGACGCCGTCCGCCAGGTCCTCGAAGGCGCCCTTGAGGAACGGCGCGGCGAACCGCGCCACGCCCTTGAAGCGCAGCTGCGCCCGGTAGTCGACGACCGAGCCGCCCCCGGCGGCGGGCCGGACGGTGATGTCGTCGGTGGCGGTGACCGTCCGGTTCTCCCCGACGAACAGCAGCCGGTCCGGCTCCCGGCGGACGAGCCGGTACTCGAGTTGCGTGGTGCGGCCGCGGAAGCGGGAGGTGTTCGTCCAGCGGGAGCCCTCGGTCACCGGGCCGGCGCCGGCGTCGAGGCGGACGCAGTCGACCGTGCCCGGGTCCCACTCGGGCGTGTGGCCGAAGTCCGCGAGGTAGCGCAGCACGTCCTCGGCGGGCCGGTGGACCGGGATGCGGCGTTCGACGGTGACCATGGCGTCTCCTCCCTGGGGCGGCGGTCGGCGCGGTGTGCGCCCCCGCCCCTCGCGTTCGGAGCCGACGGCCGGTCGGATCGGTCCGTCCCGTCGTGCGGCGGGTGGACGCACCGGCCGGGCTCAGTCGGCGTCCCGGGCCGCGGGCAGCAGCAGTTCCGCGGTCGCGGTGACGCTCAGCAGGCGCGCCACCTGCGGGGAGGGCCGTGCGACCTGCACGGCCACGCTGCGGCCGGTGGCCCGGGTTCGGGCCTTCAACAGGGCGTTGAGACCGGAGGAGTCGCAGAACTCCACCCGCGCCATGTCCACCGTGACCGGCGCACCGGGTGGGCACGTGTCCACCGCGTCGGTGAGCGCCTCGGTCAGTTCGGGGACGCTGTACAGGTCCACCTCCCCGTCCAGGAAGAGCACGGGGCCCTGCGGCATCGAGCCCCTGGTCACCGTCAGTCCGGCCATGGCCGACCACTCCCCTTCCGTTCGGGCGACTTCCGTTCCGGCGACTTCCGTTCGGCCGACCCGGGCGTCTACCCCGTCGGGCCCGGTTCCGAACCGCCACGGCCGCCCCCGATCGACCGCTCCCGCCCGGAGGCGGGCGTCACGAGCCGGAATTCCGCCGTCCCCGCCGCGCGGCATAGGGTCGCGTGCGGAGCGAAGGGGGAGGGTGTGGGGCGGATGCGGATCCTGCTGCTGGACGCGGCGCCCGGGGAGCTGCTCGACCGCGAGTTGGAGCGTCTGGTCGGGCACGGGCTGGCCGTCACGCTGAACCTGCGGCGGGTGGGCGACCCGGCGGCTGCGACGGCCGCGTGGGCGGGCCGGGTGGACTTCACGGACGTCGACCTGTTCGACGAGTCGGCGCTGATCGACGAGGTGGTGCGGGGCGGCAGCGGCTACGACGCGCTCAAGTCCCGCGCGGGCGTTCCGCTGGGTGCCGCGCTCGTCGCGGCGGCGACCGACGCCGCACTGGCCCGTCCGCTCCGGGTGATCGGCCGGGCGGGTGCGGGTACCGACCACGTCGACCTGGCCGCGGCAGCGCGGCACGGCGTCGCCGTCACCCACACGCCCGGGTCCAACGCGAACGCCGTCGCCGAGTTCGCCCTCGCCCAGCTGCTCTGTCTGACGCGGAACCTGGCCGCCCACAACGAGGCAGCGCACCAAGGCCGTTGGGCCGCACCGTCGGCCCCCGCGGTCGAGCTCCCGGAGCTGACCCTGGGCATCGCCGGTCTGGGACGGATCGGCCTGGCACTGGCGGAGCGGGCCCGTCTGCTGGGCATGACCGTCCAGGGCTACGCGCGCCGCCCGGGCGGTGCGCCGGTGCGGCGGACCGACTCACTCGCCGCCCTGCTCGCCACCAGCGACGTGGTCTCCCTGCACCTGCCGCTCACCCCGGACACGGCGGGGCTGATCGGCCGCGCGGAACTGGCGACGATGCGGCCGGGGTCGATCCTGCTGAACACCTCCCGCGGCGGCATCGTCGACGAGCAGGCCCTCGCCGACGCGCTGCGCGACCCGGCCCATCCGCTGGCGGCCGCCGCCGTCGACACCTTCGCCCACGAGCACGCCGCGTTCGCCTCGCCGCTGTTCGGCGTCCCGCACGCCCTGCTCACCCCGCGCGTCGCCGGGATGACCAGGAGCGCCATGGCCGAGGCGGCGCTCCGCTGCGCGGACCACATCGCGGCGCTGCTCGCCGGACGGACCGAGGGCATCCCGGTGGTGACGCCGCACCCGCCCGGCGGCACCGGCGCCGACCACGCGCCGAACCGCCCGCGCGCCGACTCCGAGCAGCCGGAGCGGGCCGGGCGTTGAGCCGCGGGTGGGGCCGCCGGGCACCGAGGTCGCAGTCCACGTGAAGGAATGTGCACCGCAGCGGCACCGCGGCCGGACGCGTGCCCGGCCCGGCCGGCCCCGCGGGTGGGGCCGGCCGGTGCACGCCGGGGCGGGTCAGCCGGACACGGCCGCCCGCGGCCGCGCGTACTGCGCCCAGTCGACGATCGGCATCGCCGCCCCCGCGTCCTCCTCACCCCGGCAGCGGGCCCGGTGGCGGCGGTCGATGCCCTCCAGATCGAGGTGGCGGCCGAAGGCGGGGTGGCGGGCGAGCCGGCGGGCGTACTCCCACACCCGGGGGTGGTCGGCGACCCGGTCGACGGCGGCGGCGGTCAGGTGCCAGCGGTGCACGGTGTCCAGCTCGACGAGGCTAGCCCAGACCTGCACGTCCGCCAGGGTCGGGCCGTCGTCCAGCAGGTGGCTGCGGTCGGCGAGGCGCCGCTCGATCGCACCGAGTCCGTCCAGCAGGTTCCGCAGGGCCGCCTCGCGCTCGGCCGGGGCGGTACCGGCCAGGCCGGCCCGCTGGGCGGGTGCGTCGAGGCCGCGGGCGCAGAGCAGGGCGACCGCCTCGACGGCAGCGCCGTCCGCGGGCGGCCGGAGGTTCGCGCCGTCCCGGTCGAAGCGGTGGGCCAGGTCGGTGAGGATCGCGCTGCTGTCGGTGCTGACGATCCGTCCGCTCCAGTCGTCGCTGAGCACGGGTGCGGCGGCCGGTCCGCGGTACCCGTGCGAACTGGCCTCGTAGAGCGGGCGCAGGGCCCGGTAGCCGCCGTCGCCTCCGTCGGGCAGTGCCGGCAGCCAGCCGATCGGCAGGGTCTCGTCGAGGCCGAGCAGGCTGTGGGTGACGGCGATCCGGAGACAGTCCGGACAGGACCTCGCGAGGTGGAGCCGGTAGCGGTGCGGAACGGCGCTGTAGCCGCTGCGGGCGTCGTGCCCGATCCTCCCGCGGAAGGAGGGCACGGCGGACGGGAACGTTGCGGACATGAGGGTCTCCCAGACTGCGCGGGCACGCTCACGCGTGCCGGTATCCGGCGGGAACGGGACGACGGCCGGGCCGGGGCGGAACGCCCGGGACGGCGTCAGTGGGCGGCGGGCACCGGGCCGCGGCCGCCGAGAGGGCGAGGTCTGCCTGCCAGACTGCTGCACACCCGCAGCAGGTCGATGTGGCGACGGGACGTCAGGACGGGCAGCAGCCGGACGGTGCGCGCGACGCACCCGGTGACCTGCTCCGTCCGCCCCACGACCCCTCCGTCCGCATCCGAGGACTCCCCTGCCGGAGTGTCGACCCACCGGCGGACGCCGTCAAGGGCGCCCGGCGCAGGAGGCCGATCCGTCCCACCCCTCGGACGGAAACCGACCGGAATCCGGGAAGGCCGCCGCCGGACCGCGGCCGGCCGGGTCGGGCACCGGCCGTCGTGCCGGGGTTCGGCGGACCCGCCCGCTTCGCCGTGCGGCCTGCCGCGGTGGCCGGAACTTCGCCCCCGGGGCTGCGGTCGGGCGGCTGCGGCGTTCAGGCTTTCACAGCAGGACGGTCCGAGGCATGCGCCCGATCGGCAGGAGACCGATGTGCAACCCGTGCAACCCGTACAACCCGTGCAACCCGTGCTCCGCACCGCCCACCGCAACGGCCCGGAGGGCGTGCGGGTGGTGGAGGTCGCCGGCGACGCCGACATGGACACCACGGCCCCGCTCCGGACGGCCCTGCACAGGGCGGTGGGCGCCCGGCCGGCTCCGGTGGCGGTGGTGGTGGACTGCAGCGGGCTGGAGTTCTGCGCGGCCGCCGGGCTCAATGTGCTGCTGCGCTCCCGGGAGGCCGCTCTCGCGGCCGGCGTCGACTTCCGGCTGGCGGCGCCGCGACGGCAGATGCGCCAGCTGCTGCGGCTGACCGAGACCGACCGGGTGTTCACCGTCGACCGGGCGCGCCCCACGGTCGTCCCCGCCGAGCACGGAACGACCGCCTACGCTCCGCCACGCCGCAACGGCCGGCCGCACCCGACGGCCCCACCGGCCCCGCCGGTCCACGGCGGAACGATCGCGGCCGATCCGGTCCGCCGACACTGACCGGCACCGGCCGGGATCCGGGCGTGTCGCCGGGCGGACGCTCCGCCGGCTCACCCGTCTCCGGGCCAGTGGCCGGTCATCCGGTTGACGGCCACCGCCCCGCCCCGGTCCACCGCGGCCTTCACCAGGGAGAACACCGCCCCCTGCAACGCTGCGGCGAGCAGGATCTCGCCCCAGCCGCGGTTGCGATCGGTGGCGTCCGGGGCGTCGTCCTCGTGTCCGGCGAGCTTCCAGACCTGCTTGAACACGGCGCCCGCCAGCAGGCCGCCGAGGGCGCCCACCAGCAAGCCCACGGGCTTGTAGGCGATCTTGACCAGGCTCATGCGCGACCAGCCTCCTGGAACCAGGTGGCGCCGTCCCCGTCCTGCTCCTCCCCGGCGCGCGCGCCGTCACCGCCACCGCCGACGTCCTGGCCGCCCGGCTGTACGGCGCCGGCGGTGGCGGTGAGCCGCTTCAGGAGGCGGTGGCACTGCTCGGCGCGGGCGGAGTCCTCGGCCATGACCGTGCGGAAGAAGGCCGCCGCCTCGCGGTCGCCCGCGTGCTCGGCGTCCCGCACGTACCGGCCGGCCTCGTACCCGGCCTTCAGCGCGTGGTACTGAACGGAGATCAGATCGAAGGCGACATCACTGAATACGGTCTCTCCGGTGGCCATCGCCCGGCCTCCTTCCTGTCGGGTGCGGTGCCCCGCGCGTGCCCGGGCCGGCAACCGCCGAACCGCCCACGACGACGGGCCCTCCGGCCGTGCTCACCGGCGTGGCCGGGCACCCGGCCTGGCACGGCGGACAGGGGTGGAGGCCACCCGGCCCGCCAGCCCGACCGCGGCGACCGCCAGCCCCAGTCCCGTTCCGAAGAGCATGACCGCGAACGCGAACACTCCCGCTATGGCCACTGCACCGACCTCTCCCGTGTCCGGACCGGGCCGTCCGCCCGGCCTCGCGCGGCGCGTCTGCCCGTCGCGTGAGCCCCCATCCCGGTGCACACGAGCTCTTCACCCGTGCCCCTCCGGCCTCGGCACACCGCCGCCCCGGATCACGGCCCGCCGGCCGGGCCCTCCTGCCCGCGCGTACGGCGGACGCCCCGGCCACGGCGTACCGTGCCCGCGGCCTCGACGGTCGCGTCGTACCGCTCGCGCAGGTCCTGCCCGTCCGCCGACCGTTCCCGCGCCGGTGCGGGCGACGGGTCCGCGGCCGACGCACGGTCACCGTACGAGCGGTCACCTGCCGCTTCGTCCGCCGGTCGCACCGCCCGCCGCGGCTGCGGCTCCGCACCGCGGGTGTCGGGCGGCTCCGGTCCGTGTCGCTTCATGTCCGCTCCTCCTGACGGCTTCGGCCCGACCGCTGACGGCCCGGCAGTTCGTCGTCGGTCCGCTCACGCCGGTGCAGTGGCACGCGGGTCGTCGGACCACAGCGGGTTGTCGGCGCCGGCGTGCTCGTACTGGGCGAGGGCGAGTCCGAGGCAGAAGAAGGTCGGTGCCCATTCCCCGACGAAGATCCCCCACCGGTCCGCGCGGTCGACGCCCGCCTGTTCGACCTTCACCGAGGCCATCCAGGACAGGAACGACAGCCCGATCGAGGCGACGCCGGCCAGGTAGGCGTGCTCGGACCTGAGCCCCGCCTCGTGCAGCTTCCTGATGATCATGGTTTCGCTCCTCTCGGCTCCCGCGGCAGTCACGGGCACCGCCGCGCCTACCCGCCCCCGGGAGGACGAACAGCGAATGCCGGACCGGTCCCGGACGCATCGACTGCGCATCGACGGTCCTCCCGCGCCGGCCCGGGCCCCTCCCGAGGATCCGCGGTTCGAGGTGCGCAGCGGGCGGAGTGGCCGGTCGGCCGGTCGCGGGCCGTCGGCGCTCAGGAGGAAGGCTTCGGGGACGGCGCGGCGGGCGAGGGCGGGCGTTCGAAGAAGGTCTCCAGGGAGACGGTCGCCTGTGTGCCGCTGACGCCGTCGATGGCGTAGAGGCGGCGCAGCACGTCCTGGAGCTGTTCGGTGGTGGCGGTGCGGACCTTGACGAGGACGGAGGCGCTGCCGGCGATGACGTGCGCCTCCTCGATCTCCGGGATCGCGGCGAAGGCCTCGGCGGAGTCGCCCATCCAGGCCGAGGAGTCGACCATCACGAAGGCGAGGACGCCGAGGCCGAGGGCCTGGGGGTCGACCTCGACGGTGGTGCGCCGGACAACGCCGCGCTCGCGGAGTTTGCGGACGCGTTCGTGGGTGGCGCCGGCGGACAGCCCGACCGCCCTGCCGAGGGCCGCGTAGGCCTGCCCGGCGTCCTGCTGGAGCAGTGCGATGAGTGCGCGGTCGGTCTCGTCGAGGTTCTCCGATGCCATGGTGGAACCATATCGTCTTCTGTCATACTCCGTCAGGACCGAATGAAATTCGGCAAAATATGGTGAGGAGATAATGATGTCCGGCGATACCGAGCAGGGCCTGTACCAGGTTCTGGACGACCGCTTCCGTACCGGGCGGTGCGCCAACGGCGACGTCCGTCTGGAGAAGCTGCACGGGGACTGCCGCTGGGCGGAGGGCCCGGTCTACCTGCCGGCCTGGCGTCAGCTGATCTGGAGCGACATCCCGAACGACCGGATGCTGCGCTGGGACGAGACGACCGGCACGGTCGGCGTCTTCCGCTCCCCCGCCGGGCACAGCAACGGCAACACCCTGGACGGCGCGGGCCGGCTGGTCAGCTGCGAGCAGGGCAACCGCCGGGTGACCCGCACCGAGCACGACGGCTCGGTCACCGTCCTCGCCGACCGCTACCGGGGCCGGCGGCTGAACTCGCCGAACGACGCGGTGGTGCGCTCCGACGGCTCGGTCTGGTTCTCCGACCCGGACTTCGGCATCACCAGCGACTACGAGGGCCACCGCGCCGAGAGCGAGATCGGTGCCTGCCACGTCTACCGGATCGACCCGCACAGCGGCGAGGTGCGGCTCGTCGCGGACGGCTTCGAGGGCCCCAACGGCCTGGTCTTCTCCCCCGACGAGCGGCAGCTCTTCGTGGCGGACAGCCGGCAGCGCCTGATCCGCGTCTTCGACGTCCGTGAGGACGGCACCCTGTCGGACGGCCGGGTGTTCGCGAAGTCGCCGGAGAGCGGCTTCGACAACATCCGTTTCGACGACGGGGGCCGCCTGTGGGCCGCCGCCCTGGAGGACGGGGTGCACTGCTACGACCCGGACGGCACGCTCATCGGCCGCCTGCGCGTCCCCGAGCCCGTCTCCAACCTCGCCTTCGGCGGGCCGAAGAACAACCGCCTCTTCATCACCGCGACGACCTCGCTGTACTCGGCCGTCATGGCGGTCACCGGCACCCCCCGGGTCGCCCGGACCCGCACCTAGGCCCGTGGAGGGCGGATCGGGCGGGGTGATCCGCGTCATCCCGTTCCCGGTCGTGGGCTGCCTGCACTGGCCTGCCACGAGCGGGGCAGTGCCGCCCCGTGCAGCAGCCGGCACTGCCGTCACCCGCCGGCACGCGTCCGAGGACCGCCCATGACCGCCGATCCGGCCCCCGTCGTCGCCGCCTGCGCCCGCTGGCTGCTCACCGCCTTCCCGCCGCCTCCGGGTGCGTTCAGCCGCGCCACCGCCGAGGCCCAGGCCTGGCAGGCCGCCACGGTCGCCGCGGCGCTCCGCCACCCGACCGGGCTGGACGCCGAGCTCCTGCACCTGCTCGGCCCGGGCGGCAGCGACCGCCTCGACGAGCTGACCGGTCACCACCCTGGTGACGCCGACACCGGCTGGCGGACCTGGGTCGACGAGACCGTCGTGAGCTGGGCCGCCTGCCTGCTCGCCGACGGGGCGCTGGCGGCACGCGCCCACCGGGCCCTCGCCACGACCGAGCACGCCGGCGTCGCCGGCGACCCGCGGCGGCTGACCCTCCCGACGCAGCGCGACACGGACGCCGCACCCCTGCTGCGCCACCCGGACCTGGTCGACCCCGTGGCAGCGCTCCACCGCCCGGCACTCCTCGCCCTCCTCGCCACCGAGGCCACCCCCCTCCCCCTGACCCGCACCCACCGCGGACCCACACGGCCGCCGCACCCTGCTCCACCACCCGAACCGGGAGACCCCGCGGGCGGGCCGCAGCAAGTGGGTCTCTTGGGGGAACTCCCTATACTCGGTGGTCATGCGGCACACCGGAGCGGCTGACCCCGACTGCGCGATCTCCCAGGCCCTGGCGGTCGTCGGGGACGCCTGGACCCTGCTCCTGATCAGGGACGTCGCCGGCGGCACGCACCAGTTCGACGCACTGCAGGGCGCTCTGGGGATCAGCCGGAAGGTGCTCACCGAGCGCCTCAAGGCGCTGGTCGCCGACGGCGTCCTGGAGAAGCGGCTGTACCGATCCCGTCCGCCGCGGTACGAGTACCACCTGACGGGGAGCGGGCGCGGCCTGCTGCCCGTCCTGGTGGCGCTGCAGGACTGGGGCGGGCGGTACGTCCTCGGCGACGGCTCGCTCTCCGGCACCAGCACCGCCGACTCCGCCGAGACCCGCCGGGTGCTGGCGCTGACGGGCCGCCGGCTGCCCGGTCTCGACCTCCCCGCGGCCTCCGGCGGCCGGGTCGACCCGGTCGCGGCGGACCGCACCTGGACGGTGCTGTACTGCTACCCCGGTGCCTACGCGCCAGGCGGCCCGGACTACCCGCCCGGCTGGAACACCGTCCCGGGCGCCGCCGGGTGCACCCTGGAGTCCTGCACCTACCGCGACCGGATGGACGAGTTCGCCGCCCGCGACGCCGCGGTGTACGGCGTGAGCACCCAACGCCCGGACCAGCTGGCCGCGTTCGCCGACCACGCGCGGATCCCCTTCCCGCTGCTGTCCGACGCCGAGCTGCAGCTGGCCGCGGCCCTGCGGCTGCCCACCTTCCGCGCCGCGGGCGTGGACCGTCTCAAGCGGCTCACCCTCGTCCTCGACGCGACCCGCACCGTGCGGGGCGTGCTCTACCCCGTCACCGACCCGGCCGGCTCGGTCGAGGACGCGCTCGCCCTGCTCGACTCCCTCCGGCCGCCTGATCACGCCGCCTGATCACGCCGTCCGATCACGCTGTTCGGTCGCTCCGCCGCTCACTCCACCGATCACTCCACCGATCACTCCGCCGATCGCTGCGCAGGCCGCTCCGTCCGGGCGTCGCGGGCCCGGGTGGCGGCCCGGTACGCCCGGCGCCGCGCGGGCCCCATCACGGCCCGGCGCTCGTCCTCGCCCATGCCGCCCCACACCCCGTAGGGCTCACGGACGCTCAGGGCGTGGGCGAGGCACTCGGCACGGACGGGACAGTCCCCGCATATCCGCTTCGCCGCCTCCTCCCGCTCGTCGTGGGCCCGGCCCCGCTCTCCCGAGGGATGGAAGAACAGCCGCGCGTCGGACCGGCGGCAGGCGCCCTGCAGCTGCCAGTCCCAGCGCTGGTGGAGCGGACCGGGCAGTCGGGAGATCACGGCCATGCTTCGTTCCTCTCGTTCCGGCCGGCGGCGGCAACGCCCCCGCCGGCACGCCTGGTTTGCGACGCCTTGCCCGAAACCTCCGGCCTACACGTGCGAATGCACGGCCGTGACCGGATCTACAGCGCGACGTCGGGGTGCAGCCGGGCGACCGTCCAGGTGCGGCGGCGCCGGACGGTCAGCGTGGTGGCGGCGAGTGCGGCGGCGGCGAAGGCGGCCAGGACGAGGACGTCGCGGACGAGGTGGGTCGGTTCCCCGCCGGAGATCGTCACCCGCAGGCCGTCGACCAGGTAGGTCATCGGCAGCAGTGGATTGACGGCCTGGAAGAAGCCCGGGGCGGTGGGCATCGGGTACAGGCCGCCGGAGGCGGTGAGCTGGAGGATCAGCAGGACGAGGGAGAGCAGGTCGCCCGGGGCTCCGAGCGCCGTGCGCAGGAGGTGGTCCACCGCGACGAAGGAGCCGGCCGCGAGGAACAGCAGGGCGAGGGTGAGGAGGGGGTGCCGGGGGTGCAGGCCGAGGGCGAGGTCGACGACGGCGTAGAGGACCACGGCTCCGGCGCAGCCGAGCGCGGCGCCGGGGATCCAGCCGGCGAGGGCGACCGTCCGGGCGGGGGTCGGGCCCGCCAGGGCCCGGGAGTTGAGGGGTCGCAGCAGCAGGTAGGCGAAGAGTCCGAAGACCCACAGGGCGATGCCGAAGAAGAAGGGGGCGAGGCCGCGGCCGTACACGCCCGCGGGATGCAGGTTCGTCCGGTCGATGTGCACGGGGGTGCCGAGCACGTCGGCGGCGCGGGCGACGTGGTCGGGGTCGGTGGGCGGGATCGTCCGGAGTGCCTCGTCGGTGGTGGCGGTGAGGGTGCCGGCGGCGTCGTGGGCCTGGCCGGTGGCGGTCTGCAGGGTCTCGGCGGCCTGTTGCAGTGCGCCGAGTCCGTCGGTGGCGGTGTGCGCGCCGTCGGCGATGTCGCGGGTGCCGGTGTCGACCAGGCGCAGCGGCGTCCGGGCGTCCTGGATCTGCTGCCGGAGGCCGGTGACGCCGTCCTGCAGCCCGTGGGCGCGGTCGAGGTTCTGCCGGGCGTCGTCGTCGGCGGCGGCTGAGGCTCCGTCGAGCCGGCCGGCGGTGTCGTCGAGTCGGCGGGCCTCCTGGAGCAGGGTGCGGTAGGCGGGGTCCTCGGCCAGGCCCGGGTGGTGGTCGGCGAGGGCGGAGAGGCGGGCGGCCTGCTCGCCGGTGGCGGCCTTGGTGCGGCCGGTGGTGTCGTGCACGGCGCGGGTGCCGTCGGCGGCGAGTTCGGCGGTGCGGACGAGCGCGGCGGCTGCGGCGGGGAGGTCGGCGGCGGCCTTGCGGTCCAGGAGGTCGGTGGCCCGGTCGAGTTGGGCGACGGCGGCGGAGATGCTGTCGCTGCCCGCGGCGATCCGGTCGGATCCGGTGTGCAGGGCGGCGGTGCCGGCGGTGAGCGCGGCGGCGCCCCGGCCGGCGGTGTCGGTGGCGTCCCGGAGGCGGTGGGCGCCGTCGGAGGCG
Organism: Streptomyces sp. NRRL B-24484; assembly: GCF_000717715.1. GTDB lineage: Bacteria > Actinomycetota > Actinomycetes > Streptomycetales > Streptomycetaceae > Kitasatospora. The sequence goes on from NZ_JOAI01000037.1 coordinate 56,715, forward strand.
GTGGCGAGGCGGTCGCGGACGCCGCCGAGTTCGCCGTACAGGGCGCGGACGTAGGCGGCGTGCGCGGCGGAGTCGACCTGTGCCTGGAGGCGGGACTGGACGACTTCGGTCATGATGCCCGCGATGTAGTTGTTCGCGTCGTCGAGCTCGATGGTGATGCCGGCCCGCTCCGGCCGGTCGGTGCCGCCGGTGGCGAGCCGTGCGCTGAAGTCGCGGGGGACGTGCAGGACGAAGGCGTAGCGTCCGGACCTCAGGCCGGCGTGCGCCTCGTCGGCGCCGACGAGGCGCCAGCCGAAGTCGCCGGAGGCCTTGAGCTGCTGGACGAGTTGGGCGCCGGCGTCGACCGGTTCCCCGGTGACGCTGTGCGCGGGGCGGTCCTCGTCGACGACGGCCACCGGGATGCGCGAGGTCCTGCCGTACGGGTCCCAGTTCGCCCACAGGTACATGGCGCCGTACAGCAGCGGGATCAGGCAGAGCAGCAGGGGCACGAAGCGGCGCAGCGGTCCGCGGAAGCGGCGCAGTTCGAGGGCGGCCAGGCGCAGGGCCGTCAGCCGTGGCGCCCTCAGCCGTGCTGCGGTCCGGCGCGGCGCGGTCGGGCGGCGTGCGGTCATGCGGCCTCGCCTCCGGCGGCCTCGGGCAGGTAGTGGGCGCGGGGCAGGGGCAGGGCCGGTGCGAGGTGCGGGCCGGACGGTGGGGGCGCGGTGTCGGCGGCGAGCACGGTGCAGCCGGTGCCGGCGACCCGGCGCAGGGCCTGCCGGATGCGGTCGTGGTCGGTGGGCGGGCAGTCCCGGGTGAGGTCGTCGACGACGAGGACGGCGGGGGCCTGGGCCAGCGTCAGGGCGACGGCGAGCAGGACCCGGTCGGCCGGGGGCAGGTCCTCGGTGAGGGCGGCGGGGTCGGGATCGGTGCCGGTCAGGGCGAGGGCTTCGGCCACCTGTGCCCGGGTGGTCCCGGGGTGCAGCCAGGTGCGTTCGGCGATGTGCTCGGCGACGGTGAGGCGGCCCTCCAGGGCGACGGCCGGTTCCGCTCGGGCGACGGCGGCGGCGGCCCGGACGGCGGCGGCGTCCCGTCGGCGGCCGGGCAGGCGGTGCCGCCCCACCTGCACGCCGCCCGCCGTGATACGCATCCGTCCGGCGAGGGCGAGCAGCAGGCTGGTGCGGCCCGAGCCGCCGGGGCCGTGGACGACGAGCAGGCCGCCCGGCGGGACCTCCAGGTCCACGCCCTCGAACACCGGTCCGCGCGGTCCGTGCACCGCGAGGCCGTGTGCGGTCACCGGTAATCCCTGGATCTCCATGGCCGCCTGCTCTCCGCCGCGGCGGCTTCCACTCCCCCGCGGTGGTGAGATGCCGGTCACGCCGCGCCTCGCGGATCGCCCGCCGGGACGGATACCGCCCGCGGCTCGGGGGACACGGGCAGGCATGACGACGCATGTGGGCGGGCGGCTGGCCCGTCGGGTGGTGGGGCCGCTGGTGGTGCAGGCCGGTCTGCTGGTGCTGCTAGGCCTGCTGATCGTCCATCCGCCGTTCGGCCTGTGGGACGCGCGGGAGTCGGCGGTCGACGGCTGGCTGGCCGCGCACCGCGGGGCCGCCGCGACGGCGTGCAGCGCGTGGCTGTCGGCGGCCGCCTTCACCCCCGCGGTGGTGGCGGTCACGGCCCTGGCGGTGCTGGCGCTGCTGGTGGCGGGCCGTCCGGCGCGGTGGCGGGAGGCCGTGTTCCTGGCGGGGGCGGTGGCGGCACAGGCCGTCCTGTTCGTGCTGGCCGCCGCGCTGGTGGGCCGGGACCGGCCGGACGTCCTCCGGCTGGACGGGGCGCTGCCGACCTCCAGCTATCCGTCGGGGCACGTCGGCGCCGCGACCGCGCTGTACGGCGGCCTCGGCGTCCTGGCGCTGCTGCTGGGACGCGGACGGTGGCGGTTCGTGCTCTGCGCGGCGCTCTGGCTGCTTCCGCCGCTGGTGGCGGCGAGCCGGCTGTACCGGGGGATGCACCACCCGAGCGACGTGGTCGCGGGGCTGTTGAACGGCGCTGCCGCACTGTGGGTGATGCACCGTGCGGTGCTCGACCGCCCCTCCCCCGTGCGGGCTCCCGCCCCGGGCCGGCCGCTGCGGCCGGTGGACCGCCCGGCGGACCGGGCCGTCGTGCTGGTGAACCCGGTGGTCGCCACCGCCGGGGCGGTGGCCGAGGTGCGCGCCGTCCTGGCGGCCCACGGCATCGCGGTGTCCGCCACGGCCGAGACGGGCGCCGAGGACGCGGGACGGTCGGCGGCCGAACGTGCGGTCGCGGACGGCGCCACCCTGCTGGTGGCGTGCGGCGGCGACGGCACCGTGACAGCCTGCGCCGCGGCCCTCGCCGGGACGGACGCGGACCTCGCCGTCGTCCCCTGCGGCACCGGCAACCTGCTCGCCCGCAACCTCGGCCTGCCGTCGGCACCCGGCCCGGCCCTGGCGGCGGCACTGGACGGCGTGCCGCGCCGCCTCGACCTCGCCGAGGCCTCCGGTGACGGCATGGCGCCCGCCGTGGTCGTGGCGATGGCCGGCATGGGCCTGGACGCGGCCGTGATGGCCGGCACCGGCAGGCGGCTCAAGCAGCGCCTCGGCTGGCCGGCCTACGCGATCGGCGCGGCCCGCCACCTGGGCGACCGCCCCGTCCGCCTGACGGTCCGTCTCGACGGCGCGGAACCCTTCGAACGCCGGGTCCGGATGGCCGTGATCGGCAACGTCGGAGCCCTCCAGGGCGGCATGCGGCTGCTCCCGGACGCGGAGCCGGACGACGGCGTCCTGGACCTCGTGCTGCTCCACCCGCGCGGGCCGGCCGGCTGGCTCGCCGTGCTGGCGGCCCTGCTGACCGGCCGTGGCCGGGGCCGCACGGACCGCGGACCGGACGGCCCCTTCGAGCACTTCCGGGCCCGCAGCATCGAACTCCTCGCCGACCGGGCCTGCCCGCGCGAACTGGACGGAGATCCCGTGCCGGAGGGCCGCAGCCTGCGGCTGGCCGTCCGTCCCGGCGCGATCACCGTCCGGGCCCCGGCACCACGGCCGGCACCCGCCGGCCCGGAAGTCGGCACGGAACCCGGCACGGAAGTGGGCCCGGAAGGAGCGGCAGCCTGATGGGAACCGCCACCCGGGTGCGCGGCGGCGGTGGACCGCTCGCCGCCGACGAAGCGGTCGCCGCCCTGCGCGACCACGGCAGTTGGTCCCTGTTCCGCGACGCGTTCCTGCGGTTCCGGTACGCCGACGGCTTCAGCCATGCCCGCGCCCTGGCCTTCCAGACGGTGCTGGCGCTGGTGCCGTTCGCCATCGCCGTCGTCGGGCTGTCGTCCGTGACGCACACGGGACGGCTGGGCGAGCTGATCGAGGCCTGCCTGCAGCGCCTCGTCTCCGGGGCGAGTACGGACCTCGTCCGCGAGGTCCTCGAACGCAGCCGTCGGCGGGCCGGTGACGGCGGCGCGGTCGCGCTCTGGTCCGGGGTGCTGTTCTCACTGGTCAACCTGGTGACCGGGCTCTGCCAGATCGAGCGCGGCGCGAACCGGATCTACGGCATCGAACGCGACCGGCCGTTCCACCGCAAGTACGGCCGGGGCATCGTGATGGCGGCGACCGCGGGTCTGCCGCTCGGGCTCGGGTTCGTCGTGCTGGTGGCGGGCCGTCAGGTGGGTGCCGCCGTCGCCGAGGTGTACGGCCTCGGTCCGGGGGCGACCGCGGTGTGGGCCGTGCTGCGCTGGCCCGCGGGCGTGGTGCTGGCCGTGGTCGCGGCCAGCGCGATCTTCCGCCGCGCGCCGCGCCGACGCCAGCCCGGGTACAGCTGGCTGGCCTTCGGCGCCGCCTTCTACCTGGTGCTGTGGGTGGTCTCGACCTGGCTGCTGGGCGCGTTCCTGCGACTCAGCGGCTCCTTCGACGCCGTGTACGGGCCGCTCAGCGCGGTCTTCTCGCTCCTCGTGTGGTCGTACCTGACGGCGATCGCCCTCTTCCTCGGCATCGCCTTCGCGGCGCAGCTGGAGGCGGACCGGGCGGGCCGGACCGCCCCCGTGGAGCCGGACCCGGCCGGGAGACCGGCCGAGAAGGGAGCTCTCTCGTGACCCGCGGAGATCGACGTCCACGGTGGCCCGCGCGGGCCGCCCTGCGGACGGCGGACCTGCACCTCGGCGAGCGGCTGGCCGCGGCCACCGCCGCCTTCGTGGTCGCCTCCGTACCGGCCGGGGTGCTGATCGCGCTCATCGAGGCCGAGTGGCGGCCGCTGCGGGAGTTCGACTCCGGTGCGGCCGAGCGGCTGCACACCGTCGTGCTGCAGCACCCGGGGCTGTTGCAGGTCCTGGACGTGCTCAGCAACGGGGTGTGGGACCCGGTGACGATGCGGCTGGCCGTCGCGGCGGCCGTGCTCTGGCTGCTGTGGCGCAGGGCCTGGCGCCTCGCGGCGTGGTCGGCCGCCACCGAGGCCGCCGCGGCGGCGGTCGGGCTGGCGACGAAGACCGCGGTCGCCCGGGTGCGGCCGCACCTGGACGCCCCGGTGGCGCACGCGCCGGGCTTCTCCTTCCCGTCGGGGCACACCCTGACGGCGACCGTGTCCTGCGGGATCCTGCTGCTGGTGACGGCACCGCTGGTACCGCGGCGGCTGCGGCCCGCCGTCTGGGGAGCGGCCGCGGTGTCGGTGTTCGGGGTGGGGTTCACCCGGGTCGCCCTGGGCGTGCACTGGGCGAGCGACGTGATCGGCGGCTGGCTCATCGGTGCCGCACTGGTCGGGGCGACGGCCTGGGCCTTCGGCGCCTGGCGGCGCGAGCTCGGCCTGGGCGTGCCGGCGGCCGTCGACGGCCTGGAGCCGGAGCTGGCCGCCCCGCGCAGCGATGCGCCGACGCATTCACGGACCGGGCACTGAGCGGCGGTGCCCGGTCCGTGAACGGTGGCCCGGCTACGTACGGGCGGACGGGCGGGGCGGGACCGGCCGGTGGCGGGGCGCTGGGCAGGGCGGGTGGCAGCAGCCACGCCCGCCGGGCCGCCCCCGGAACGCCCGAGGCCGCCCCGCGCAGCAATGCGCCGACAGGTTCACGGACCGGGCACTGAGCGGCGGTGCCCGGTCCGTGAACGCCACGCCCGTCGGGCTGCCCCGGAGCGCCCGACGAGCGAGCCCGTATCAGGGGAGGCCTGTGTCAGTGCTTCCTGCGTGACAGGGCCAGGTAGGCCGCGGTTCCGAGCATGGCTCCGCCGAGCGCGGCCAGGACGGGCGCGCCGTACCGGGCCGTCTGGAGGACGAGCTCGCGGGCCGAGGTCTCCGGGTGCCGTCCGACGGCCGCGCCGGCCGTGTCGGCGAGGCCGGCGGCGAGCTCGCTCGCGTGGGAGGTGCCGGCGCGCAGGCGGTGCGCGGCGTCCCCGGCCCGGGCCTCGACGGCGTGGCGGGCCCGGTGACCGGTGCGGCCGGCCCGGTCCTTGAGTCGGCTGCCGCTGCGGCCGATCCGCCGCCTGGCGCGCTCGGCGGCCTGGCCGGCGCTCTCCTTCGCCTGGTCGGCGGCGCCGCGCACCCGGGCGCCGACGTCGGCCTTGGCGGCCAGTTCGCCGACGGTGCCGGCGAGCCGGTCGCGGGTGTCGGCGATCTGCGCCGTCAGTTCGGCCACGCCCGGGGCGGCCTCGTCCGTGCTGTGCCTGTGGCTCATCGGTGTGCACGCTCCTTGATCACGTCGGTGTCGGTCCTGGTGGTCTCGACCGCCCGCTCGGGCACGGGCGAACCCGCCTTCCGCGGCTCTCCCCGCCCGGCCAGTGCGAGCAGGCCGGCGGTGGCGGTCAGCAGGCCGCCCATCACCAGGGCGGCGCCCCACAGCGGTATCACCAGCGCCAGCGCGGCGATGGCGGCCGCCACGAAGGCCTGCAGGCCGATGACGGCGAGCAGGCCGGCGCCGCCGAAGAGGCCGCCGCCGCGCCCGGCCCGTCGGCCCTTCGCGGTGAGTTCCGTCCTGGCCAGCTGCCATTCCTGGCGCACCAGCTGCGAGGCCAGTTCGGCGGCCTCGTGGACCAGCTCGTCGACCGGCCGCGGACGGCCGTCGGTGCGGAATCCTCCGCTCCGGTCCGGCCGTCCCGTGGTGGCGGGCCCGCTGCCGTTCACACTCGCCTTCACGTCACCGCTTCCCTTCCTCCGGTTCTGCGGTCTCCCCCTGGTGCGACTGACCGGAAGGAGGCGACGCAAACCCCTGCACTCCACACCCGGACGCTTCGTTCTGCGTCCTTCGCGGTGCCCGGGGGTTCGCTGGCCCGGCTGCGGCGGGCGGTCCGGGAGCGCGAGAGTCGGGGGCGACACATGATCGACACGCCCGCCCCAGGGGGATACAGCACCGTGCACCCGCGCGGGGGGGGGGGCCCGCCCCCGGGGGGCGCCCGCCGTTCTCAAAGGCGGCCGGGCCGGGGATGTCCGTGCAGGTGGAGGTCCTGGTCGCGGAGGCCGAGCGGCAGATCCGCGACGGGCTGTGGGAGCTGGCGCCGGGCGACGCGGCGCTGGCCCTCAAGACCGCGTCGGGTCTGGTGGAGGCCGTGGGCAGGGGCGGCGAGCCGCCGGTGCTCCCGGGCATCGAACGGCTGGAGTGCCTGCGCGAGGCGCTGGCCGTGCTCGCGATCGGCATCGCCCGGACGCACGGCCGGCTGGCCTGGTTCCTCGCCGGGGCCAGCACCGCGCTCGCGCCGGTCCTGCACTGGCGGGTCCTGCCCGCCGAGCACGGGCAGTCCTTCGGCACAGTCGTTCCCGCACCGGAGGAACTCGCCGACGCCGAGAACGCGATCCGCCGCCTGCACGCGGTGCTCGGCGGCATCGGCACCCGCGTGGCGGAGGCGCCGCCCGAGGACGCCGAACCCGGCCCGGTCGGGTGAGCTGCCCCTCGGGGCCGGCCGGTGGGCAGGGGCCCGTGGGGGGTCCCTGCCCACCGACCGGCCCCGGGGGTCAGCGGTCCTTGAACTCCTCGATGGCCGTCCGGACGGCCCGCTGCATGGCCTCGCTGCCGGCGTGCCCCGAGTCCTCGACGATGTGCAGCCGCGCGTCCGGCCACGCCTTCGCCAGCTCCCACGCCGTCTGCACCGGGCACCCCATGTCGTGCCGTCCGTGGACGAGGACGGCCGGGATCCCGGCCAGGAGGTGGGCGTCGCGGAGCAGCTGGTCCTCGTCCAGCCAGGCGCCGTTGCTGAAGTAGTGGGCGCAGATCCGTACGAACGCGATCTGCGCGTCGACCTCGCGGTCGCTGTACATGCCGGGTACGCCGTTGGGCTCGTTCGAGACGACGGCGTCCTCCCAGGCGAGCCAGTCGGCGGCGGCCTTCGCCCGGACGCTCCGGTCCGGGTGCTCCATCAGCCGGGCGTAGGCGGCGAGCAGGTCGCCGTTCCGCTGGTCGGCGGGGACGCCGTCGCGGAAGCGGTCCCACGCCTCGGGGTGGAACCGGCCGGCGCCCCGGTAGAGCCAGTCGATCTCGGTGCGGCGGGTCGTCATGACCGCCGGGACGACCATCTCGGTGACCCGCTCGGGGTGTTGCTGCGCGTAGGCCAGCACGAGGGTGGCGCCCCAGGAGCCACCGTTCAGCAACCACCGTTCGATGCCGAGGTGTTCGCGCAGCCGCTCGATGTCGTCGATCAGGTGCCGGGTGGTGTTGAGCCGCATGTCGGCCGCGGGGTCGCTCGCGTGCGGCGTGCTGCGGCCGCAGTTGCGCTGGTCGAAGCGGACGAGGCGGTAGCGCTCCGGGTCCCAGGCGCGGGTGGGCCTGCGCGGTGCGCCCGATCCCGGGCCGCCGTGCACGTTCAGCGCGGGTTTGCCCTCGGGGTTGCCGAGCTGTTCGTAGTAGATGCGGTTGCCGTCCCCGGTGTCGAGGAACCCGCTGTCGTAAGGGCCGGTCGGAGGGTAGAAGTCAACCACGACCGTTCATCCTAGGCCGTGGCTGACGGCAGGTCAGGGGGTTTTCGCCCGCGCCCCGCGCGTTCCCCGGGGGCCGCACCGGGCGGCCGGGTTCCGCTCCTCGCCGTGCGAGGGGGCGGCGGCCGGCTGCGGGTCCGGCCCGGGCCCGGTGCCGCGGTCTCCGGCGTGCGTGCTCCCCCACTCGACGGGGCGGTCGTTGCACGGAGGGTGTCCGCGGTGTGCACGGCCCCGCACGGGGGGCGGCCGTGGCACCGGGCGGTGTTGTTGACGGTTCGACGGTTCCGTCCGGTGTCACCCGGCGGAGCAGAGGTCGTCGTTCGGACAGAACATCGTCCAGACCGGGTTGTAACCGGGCTGCACGGTCAGGCTGGCCGGGTCGGGGCCCGAGTTGACGTTCGACCCGGGGTCGGCCGTTGCGGTGAAGGTGACCCTGGTGCCGACGGGGAAGGAGGCGTAGCAGGTGCCGGTCGGGGCTTCCTGCCCGACGCCGTTCCACGGGTCGGCAGCGGCCTGGTGGCAGTTGATGCCGGCGGGCTGGCTGGTGACGGTGCCACCGCCCCAGCCGTCGCTGACCCAGGCGGACACCTGGGCCTGCGGGGCGGGGGTCGTGGCTCCGGCGGCGAGCGGGGTGGCGGTGCCCAGCGCGGCAGCGGTCACCAGCGCGGTGGTGATCACGGTCGCACGCCGGGCGGCGCGGGCCCCGAACGGGTGCAGGGCTGATCGGACGGTCATGACGGGCGCCTCTCGCGGACGGTACGGACGGCCCGCGGATCGTGACGGTCCGCGGGCGCCGCGGTGGCGCCGTGTTCGGTGTTCATGGGCGGCTTCCTCAGTGCTCGGTTCGCACCCCCACCACTCCAGTGTCCGCGCGAAACGGCGTGCGCAACACCCCTTTCGGCGCGCCGACTTCCCGTTGCCGTACGACCACTGAGCATGACCGCCACTCAGCACCGGGCAGGAGCGAACCCGGTGTCGTGCCCCGCCTGGCAGGTGCGGGCACCGGAGCATCACCGGGCCCGAGTTGCGGGGCCCGGGCCTCGCCGGAATGCCGGTCGGAATGCGGCTGCCCCGCACGCGGACCGTGGCCGTCGGCACGCAGGGTGACCCGGCGCGCGTCCCCGTGACCTGCCGGTCGGTCGGTCGGTCGACGGCGGCACGCGCCCGCGGGGTGACCTCCTGTCAACACTCCGTGCCCGGAGTCGGCTCACAGCCGGGTCAGCAGCGCGAAGCCCGCGGCGGCCGCGGTCAGGCCGGCCGGCAGACTGCCGAGGGTGTTGACCCCGGCCTCGGCGAGGGAGCCGTCCTCCAGCAGGCGGACGGTCTCGTAGGTGGGGGTGGAGAAGGTGGTGAGCGCCCCGCAGACGCCGGTGCCGAGGAGCAGCATCGCGCCGTCGGGCAGTCCGTGGGCGTGCGTGGCACCGGCGAGGGCACCGAGGACGGACGTGCCGGACACGTTGATCAGGAAGGTCCCCCAAGGGAAGACGGTGTCGCGGCGGGCCTGGACGGCCCGGTCGGCGAGGTAGCGCAGCGGCGCGCCGATCATGCCGCCGAGGAAGACGACGAGCACGGCCATCAGGCGGTCCCCCGGGTGTCGGTGCGGTGGGTGGCGATCTCGACGGGGTCGAGGGTGACGCGGCCCTGGACGAGGATCCGTTCGGCCTCGGGGAGGAAGGGCCGGATGCGGGGTTCCTCGCCGACGATCACGACGGCGACGGGCAGGTCCTCGGCGAGGTCGAGCAGGCGGGTGGTGTGGATGTGCGAGGTGCCGCCGAAGCCCTCGATGCCGCGGAAGGCGCTCGCACCGGCGAGGGGTGCCCGGGGCGGGCGGGACGGCACCGGCCGGTGGACTGCCGGGAGCACCGGGCGGGGTGTGCGGGTGGCGCGGCATGCGTCTCCTACCTGGAATGCGCCCGCGCGTGCCGCGGGCGTCAGGTAGGGACCGTTGGCGACCGGCCTGCGGTCGCGGTTGCGGCGAGCCCCTCCGCCGTCCGACGACACCAGCCCACCGGCCCGGTCCCGGCCGTCCCGGCGGGGGTCACCCGGGGGCCGGTGGCCCGCCGCGGGACGGCGGACTCAGCGGCTGCGGGTGCGGTACTGCGGGTCGCCGAAGTCGGCGTGGAGGCCGCGGCCGGTCAGGTCCCACACCCACAGGCCGGCGAAGGCTCCGGTGAAACCGAGGGCGCGGATGCCGCCGGGGTCGTGTTCCTCGGCGTGCTCGTCCGAGAGGACGGTGGCGTCCAGCGGGGGGCCGAAGGACCGCCAGCCGTCGCCGAAGTCGCGGCGGAAGCGCAGGGCGGGGCCGTCGAGGTCGAGGCCTAGGCCCACCGGGGCGCCGGCGGGGACGGGTTCCTCTCCCGTCTCGTCGAGGGTGGTCACGCCGCGGTCGCAGGCGGCCCGGCGCAGCACGGTGCGGCCGGTGTCGTCGGCGGTCAGGTGCAGGAAGTACCAGTTGCGGGTGTTGTAGTAGGCGGTGATCCCGGCCAGGTGCTGGAAGCCGGTGGGTGCGAAGTCGACGGAGGTCTCGAAGGAGCAGTGCCGGGCGGTGACGCGCCGGGCGGCCAGGGAGGCTCCGGTGAGGCTCTGCGGGGAGCGGCCGCCGCGCAGCCGGAGCCGGCCGGGGCGTGCGGTCGAGGAGATCCAGTCGGGGGTGGCGGGGCGGCGCAGGGTGGACCAGTCCGGCCCGGGCAGGGGCGCTGCGGCGTGGCCGGGAGGCGGGGTCCCGCCGCTGCGGGGCAGGCGGGCGGGAGGGGCCGGGACGGAGGTCTCGGGGAGGCCGCCGGGGGTGCGCGGCCAGCCGTCGCCGGTCCAGTGGACGGGGGCGAGGGCGGTCTCCCGGCCGAGGATGCACGGGCCGCGGCGTCCCTCGGGCCGGGCGACGAGGTAGGCGAGGTGGGTGGCGCCGTCGGGGGTGTCGACGAGGCTGCCGTGTCCGGCCTTCTGCAGGGGCAGGTCGGGGTGGTCGCGGGCGGTGATCAGCGGGCCGGCCGGGTCGGGCTCGTAGGGTCCGGCGAGGCTCCGGGAGCGGGCGGCGGTGACCTGGTGGCCGTATCCGGTGCCGCCGTCCGCGGTGATCAGGTAGTACCACTGCCCGCGGCGGTGCAGGGTGGGGCCCTCGACCCAGCCGGCCCGCGGCGGGAGCAGCAGGCGGACGGGTTCGCCGACGAGTCGGCGCCGGGCCCGGTCGTAGCGGGTGGCCTCCAGTCCGGCGCTGCCGCCGTGGCCCGGCCGCCAGTCGTGGACGAGGTTGACCAGCCAGCTGCCGTCGGTGTCGTGGAACAGGGTGGCGTCGAAGCCGCGGGCGTGCAGCAGCACCGGGTCGGACCACGGGCCGTCGACCGAGGCGGCGGTGACCACGTAGGTGGGGCAGTCGGTGAAGCCGCCGCTGTAGGTGGAGACGTTGCTGTAGACGAGGTGGAACAGGCCGTCGGCGTGGGTGAGGTGGGGGGCCCAGACGCCGCCCGAGTCCGGGCAGCCGGTGAGGTCCAGCAGGCGCGGGCCGTCCAGGGCACCGCCGAGCGGACGCCAGTGGACGAGGTCCCGTGAATGGTGCAGCCGCACGCCGGGGTACCACTCGAAGGTGGAGGTGGCGAGGTAGTAGTCCTCGCCGACGCGCAGGATCGACGGGTCCGGATGCGAACCGGGCAGCACTGGATTGACCATCACGCCCGCTGCCCGCTCCGGGCCGTCCCCGTCCACCCGTGCCCCTCCCGCGCCGGCAGGCCGCCGGCACCGGCGGGCGGGAGGAAGGCTAGTGTCGAACACGTTCGCGGGCAACGCCGTCGTACCGCCCCGGCTCCCCCGGCCGCCGACGGACCGTCAGGACCGCCGTCAGCGGGGGTGTCAGAGCCGGACGGGTGCGGGTACGGCCGGTGCGGACGGGCGGCCGCGGTCCCGTCCGGGCCGCCTCACCGCTACGCTGCGGTCGGCAGGCTCCCCGTCAGAACGGACCCGTCCCATGGACCTCGTCTTCGCCGGCCACGTCATCGAATGGCGCGGGCCCTCGCCGTACTACTTCGTCCCGGTACCGGACGAGCAGTCCGCCGACATCCAGGAGGTCGCGACCCGGGCCAGCTACGGCTGGGGCGTCATCCCCGTCGAGGCCCGGATCGGCGACGTCGCCTTCACCACCTCGCTCTTCCCGAAGGACGGCGCCTACCTCCTCCCGCTCAAGACCGCCGTACGCACCCCGCACGCCCTCTCTCCGGGCGACGAGGTGACCGTCGAGATGACGGTCCGACTCACCCCCCGCCCGGCCCGCACCTGACCCCACCGCCCGCGGGTGCGCCGACGGGCGGGCGGGATCCGGGGCGCGTTCGGGTCGGGACGTCCTGGCGGGTGCCGGGACGTCAGCCGGTGAAGGGGAAGCTCGGGAGGCGCCAGCAGGCGAGTTCCGGGGGTACTCCCGGCTGTGACGGGGCGGGTGTTCCCATGCCGATGACGTAGAGCCAGGTCAGGGCTGCGGCGGTGAGGACCATGACGGGCAGCAGGTACCGGCGGCTGCGCGGCAGCGGGGAGAGCACCGCGCCGAGCACCAGCAGCGTGACGAAGAGGACCGCCCACACGGAGCGGGTGGCCGCACCGAGTCGGGGATCGGGTTCGTGGTCCTGGGTCAGGCACCAGTGCCAGGCGTCCACCACCTGCGAGGTGCCGTAGAGGACGCCGCCGGTGGCGAGGACGAACGCCGCGAGGACCCACAGCGCCACCCATGCACAGCCGCCGGCCCTCCGGCGGTCCTTGGTCAGCTCCACGCCACCCCCCTTGATCGTCCCCTGCCTCCGGACGCCTGCTGCCCGCGTGCGGTTCCGCGACGCCCCCGTGCGGGCCGCTGCCGGCACAGGGGCGTGCGTCCGTCCGCCGGATCAGCCCGTGCTGCCCCAGGTGTGCGCCACGTCGATCACCAGGCGGTTGTCGAGCTGGAAGACGCGGTACGGCAGCCGCGCCCGGACCCCGAGCCCGATCTGGGTCTCGCCCGCGTGCGTCCCGCCGCCCCGGGCCTCCACGAAGGTGGGGTAGCCGGTGAAGTCCAGGCCGGGCAGCTTCTCCCCCGTGCGCAGCGGGTAGGTCGGGTTCCAGCCAGCGTCGGTGGTGTGCGCGCCGATGACGATGTTCAGGACCTTGCCTCCCGCGACGGGGATCCGGCGGTCGTCGGTGGTGGTGCCGATCGGCGAGTCCCGGTAGTCGATCCAGTACGCCACCGGGGTGGCGGGCGACGAGCCGGGCACGTCCACGACCATGCGGTCGAAGCAGGGTTGCGTCCCCGTCCTGATGCCCGTCATGGACCGGTAGTCGTCCGTCCTGGCCGCACCCTTCCTGTCGAGGCTGCCCCAGCCGGACTCGCACGCCGCGGCGGTGGCCGCCGTCCCGGTCACGGCTGCGGCCGGTGTCACCGCCGCACCGAGCCCCACGAGCACGAGTGCCACCGGCAGTGCCGTCCAACGTCGCATGTGATTCCCCCGTTCGATGTGTTGATCGTTCACCCGTGTAAACGCCCCGTCGCCGCCGGAGGTCTCACGGCGCGGGCGGATCCTCCGCGCGACGCTCCGGGCGGTGAGGGGTCCGGCCGTGTGACCGGCCGATTCCGGGGCAGCCGGTCGGACGGGGAACGCGCCGCGGCGGGACCGGCCCGTGCGGCGCCCCCGACCACGAAGGAGGCACGATGAGCGACATCGTCATCTGGGACTTCCGCACCACGTCCGGCCACGTCGCCGGGAGCGACCTGGTCGGCTTCCACGTCGAGGCCACCGACGGGCCGATCGGCAAGGTCGACCGGCTGTCCGAGGAGACCGGCTCCCAGTACCTGGTGGTGGACACCGGACCGTGGATCTTCGGCAAGCACGTCCTGCTCCCCGCGGGCACCGTCGTGCGCGTCGAGCAGGAGGAGAAGAAGGTCTACCTCGACCGCACCAAGGACGAGATCAAGAACAGCCCCGAGTACGACCCCGACCGGCACGGGCCCGCCGACGAGGACTACCGGGAGGCGTACTCCTCCTACTACGGCACCTACTACGGCGGCCCGGTCTGATCGGCCCTCCGGAGCACCGGGCCGCCGCCACCCGCCGAGGTGGCGGCGGCCCGGCGTCCGTCCGGCGGGCGGCGGAGGGCCACCGGCATCAGGTGCCGGTCACGCCGTCGAGCTCGCGGAGTTCGTCGGCGGCCTCGTCGGGCCGCGGGTTGTTCAGCCGGCCGAGCGAGTCCCCGGCCGCCGAGAGCGTCCGCCGCGCCTCCTCGTGGCGGTCCAGCCGCCGCAGCACCAGGCCGCGCCGACTCGCTCCACGCCTCCGTCCGGGCCGCCTCGAAGTGCGCCAGGGCGTGCCGCAGCGGTTCCTCCGCCTCGCTCCACCGCTCCAGCGCGGCGAGGTCGTTGCCGATCTGCTGCCGGGCGACGGCGAGGTGCAGCCCCACCAGGTCCACCGGCTGCCCGGACCGGCCGGTCCGGCAGATCGCCTCGCTGCGCCGGTGGATCTCCAGCGCCTCCGCGGCCCGCCCGGCCTTCACCCGGATCACCGCCCTCTACCACCCGTGAGTGCCGCCCCTCACCGGCGGGCCGGTGAGGGGCGGCACTCACGGCGGGTCAGCCCTTGGGGCTCGGGGCGGAGGTGTCGACGGCCCCCAGCACGGTGTCGAGGTTGGCGAGCCCCGACTTCACGGTGGAGATGCTCGCGGTGACGGCGGCGGGCACGTCGCCGCTCGCGTGCACGGCGTCCCTGCACGCGTCCGCGCCCTGGCTCAGCTGGCCGAGGGCCGCCGTCCACGCGTACTGGGTCTTCTCGTCCGGCACGGGGGTGTAGGCCTCCGCGTTCTTGACGTCGTGGCCCAGGACGAGGCAGCGGGTGCTCAGGTCGGTGAGGCCGAACTGGCTGTAGCCGGACGCGTCCATCGCCTTGACGGCGTCGATGACCCGGGTCGCGTCGGACACCATGGACGAGATCTTGTCCTTGCCGCCCGCCGTGTACCAGGCGGTGGTGGTCCGCCCGGCACCGTCGGCCGAGGACGAAGGGTCGCTGCTGCAGGCCGTGAGCAGGGCGACGGCGAGGACGGCGGTCAGTGGTACGGCGCGAAGGCGCATGGAATCCCCCCATGGTCGAAGAGTGACAACACTGCCAGGTCCGCACCGCCGGAGGAAAGTTGACGATCTTCCCGGGCCCCGGCGCACCGGTGGCACACCGCGTCCGCAGCCCGGGTCACACGCCCGCGGCCGTCAGCGGTGGTTGACGATGACGGAGATGCCCCAGCCGATCGCGGCGAGGACGACGGCGAAGCACAGCACGGCGACGGCGTAGTTCAGCGGGCCGGCCGAGGTGCGGCGTCCGGCGGCGGGAGCGCCCGCCCGGGCGGGCGGGTTGAGGGCGCGCACGCCGATGGCGAACAGGGCGGGCAGACCCGCGCCGGCGAGCAGCCCCACCACCATGATCTTCCACAGGGCTTCCAGGTTGACCCAGGAGTTCACGACGCCACCTCGTCCCTCGGGGTCGTCGGGACGACCGAACCCGTCCACGCGGCATTGACGTTCTCCGGTGTCACGGCCGGACGGCGGGACGCGACGAAGAAGGCGATCGAGGCGGCCGCCAGCACGAGGAAGATCACCACCACTCCGGCGGTGCCGCCGATCCCCTCCGCGGCCCAGTAGGCCAGGGCGCCGACCACGGCCGAGGCCGGCAGGGTGATCAGCCAGGCGGCCACCATCCGGTGCGCCACGTGCCAGCGCACCACCGCCCCCTTCTTGCCCACCCCCGTGCCGAGGATCGAGCCGGTGGCCACGTGGGTGGTCGAGAGCGAGTAGCCGAAGTCGGTGGAGGAGAGGATGACCGCGGCGGAGGCCGACTCGGCCGTCATCCCCTGCGGTGACTCGATCTCGACCAGGCCCTTGCCGAGCGCCCTGATCACCCGCCAGCCGCCGATGTAGGTCCCGAGCGCGATCGCCACCGCGCAGGTGCCGATCACCCAGGTCGGGGCGCTCGCTCCGGCGTGCAGCGAGCCGTTGGCGATCAGGGCCAGGGTGATGACGCCCATGGTCTTCTGCGCGTCGTTGGTGCCGTGGGCGAGCGACACCATGCAGGCGGAACCGACCTGGCCGATCCTGAAGCCGTGTCTTCGCGGGCGTTCCGCCACGCCGCGGGTGAAGCGGTAGACGAGGAAGGTGCCGAGCGCGGCGACCGAGCCGGCGATGAACGGTGACAGGGCGGCGGGCACGATCACCTTGGCGACCAGCCCCTGCCACTTGACGGCGCCGGTGCCCGCCGCCGCGATGGTCGCCCCGACCACACCGCCGATCAGTGCGTGCGAGGAACTGGACGGGATCCCGAGGTACCAGGTGGTCAGGTTCCACAGGATGCCGCCGGTCAGCCCCGCCATGACCACGGTCAGGGTCACGTCCTGCTCGTCCACCAGACCGCTCGCGATGGTCGCGGCGACCGCGGTCGAGAGGAAGGCGCCGACCAGGTTCAGCACCGCCGAAACGGCGACCGCCACCCGCGGAGGGAGGGCCCCGGTGACGATCGAGGTCGCCATCGCGTTGCCCGTGTCGTGGAATCCGTTGGTGAAGTCGAAGCCCAGCGCGGTCACCACCACCAGCGCCAGGACCACATCATTGCCGGTCACGTGTACGAACCTAACCGCCCGCACCGCAAGCACCGGACTGCGACACTCCACGGGCGCGTTCCCCGGCCGCCTCCGGTCGTACCCGCACGGCCCGCCGTACCCGGCGCGGCCGGTGACGGGCGGCAGTCCGTGCCCGGCCACGCCCCGGCGCACCCGCCCCGACCACGGCGTCCTGACGTGCACGGACGAGTCCGAGGAGCCTCCCCGTACCGGATCGGCGCCCCCGTGAACGACTCGCACGGAGGCCGGCCGCGCACGGGAACGCTTCCTACCCTTGACGAGAGATCAGGACCTCGTCGATGGCCGACCTCAGAAAGGTGCGTGCCAGGTCGGCCCGGCGGGCGGCCCACTCCGGCGGGGTGGGGGCGGGGGTTCCGTAGCGGCGCTGCCTGATGTCGTGCACCACCTCCGCGGGAGCGCCGAGATCGGCCAGGACGTCGAGCGCCTCGGACTTGGTGATCAGACGTCCGGTGTCGAGCGTCGTCGCCGCCCGGGCCAGGGTGAGCAGCCCGAGGTCGACCCAGATGTCGCGGTGCCACCGCTCGGGGTGGTCGAGGGCGGGACGCCAGTAGGCCCGCAGGTCCGCGGCGACGGAGTCCGCGAGCTGCCGGTCGGTGACCGGGGGTACGAGGCCGGCCGGCGGGGGCCCGTGCAGGACCGTGCCGAACCGCCGCAGTTCACAGCGGGTCACGGCGGTGACCGGGCGCCGCATCAGCTCTTCGTGGGCCCAGGTGAGGTGCGGCCGGGCGAGGTCGTCCCACTCGTCGGCGGCGACGTAGCTGCAGTGCAGCCTGGACGCGAGCGGGGTCTCGGCCGCCAGCACCTCGTGGACCCGGACGAGCCGCTCCTCCTCGACCGGCGTGCAGCGGTGCTCCAGCACGGCGATCAGGTCGAGGTCGCTGCGGCCCTGCCGGTAGTCGCCTCCGGCCAGCGAGCCGTGGGCCCACACCGCCAGCAGCGACGGCACCGGCCGCAGCAGGCCGACGAAGCGGTCGAGGAGCTGACGGGTCGCGGCATCTGCCATGGAGGCATCCTCCCCCACCGGAGGCGGCCGGGCGGGGAAACGGGGCGAGGTCTCTCACACACGCCCGCTCTCCATTTCATGCAAGTTATTTTCCCTCTCTTGTGTAATTTTTGCGCACTGCTTGTTACGGTGACCTCAGGAACCGGTCACCGCCATGGCCGGTGGAACTGGCGCCAGCCGTGACACTCGCCTCCGCCTCCCGCACGCATGCGCCCACCCGGGCGGCGTGCGGCACCGATGTGACCTCGCTCGTGCCCCCGCCGCCGCCGGTGTGGCTGGTGAGCATCCCCACCACCGCCACCGACGGCCGCAAGGGCGTGCAGCTGTTCGCCGTCCCGGCCTCGTCCGTCCACGACGCGCTCACGCTGGCGACCCGCCGCGCCACCACGGCCGACGCCGCGGCCCGCAGGCGCGGAGCCGCGCTCGACCCCGACCGGGCCACCACCGCCCTCCCGGCGGGCCGGTTCTGAGGCTCCTGGGATTCGCGCACCCCCGCACCGGTCATCCGTCCCGGTGCCGGGAGGGCGGGTGCGACGGGCGCCGCTTCTCCGCGGGGGCCGGTTCGCGGTCCTCGCCGCGCCCGCTCAGCGTGTCGGCGATGGACCCCACCACACCGGCGACGGCGCCCTTGGCCTTCTTGTGGGCGACGCCCTCCACGGCCTTGCCGGTCGCACCGCCGATCATGTCGGTGAGCTTGGCGGGGGCGTTGCGTCCGGACTCAAGGTCGAGCCGGTTGCAGGCCTCGGCGAACCGCAGGTAGGTGTCGACGCTGGCCACCACCACCCGCACGTCGATCGTCAGGATCTCCAGCCCGAGCAGGGACACCCGCACGAACACGTCGATGACCAGTCCGCGGTCCAGGATCAGCTCGACGACGTCGTAGAGCGTGCCCGAGGCTGCGCCTCCGGCCCGGGCGGCGCTCCCGCCACCGCTCGGCGGCACCACGGTCATGTCGTCTCCCTTCCACCGTTCCCAGTCCCGGCCTGCGGGCAGCGGAGCCGATCGGCCGGCCGGGGTCGGCCCGGACCGGACCGGGGCGCGAGGTCCGGGCGGTGGCGGTCGGCCACCGCGCGGAGCGGTGAAGGACGCGTGGTGGTTCCCGGTCGGGTCGACGGCTCTCCGGTCCGTGCGTCTGCCCGGGCCGGTGCCGTCTACGCACCGACGGTCGCGCGGTACGGGGAGGGATGCGGGCGAGGGATCGGCCGCCTGCCCGTCACGCTCTCGCGTCGGCCGGTGCTTCCCGTTCGTCCGGTGCGTCCGGTGCGTCCGGGTCCGGCGGCGGGTCGGGAAGGGGCGGCAGCGGTTTCACCGGGGGCCGGCCCGGGCGGGGCGGCTCGGGCGGGCGCGGCGACGTGTCGGGAGCGGGCGGTACGGGGATGCTCATGACGGTCCTCTCCTCGATGCGGGGGCGGTCCGGCTCACGGCCCGCAGCAGCACGGGGGCGCACCACCGCGGACCGTGTCCCGTGTCGCCCCGTGCCCTTCTCACCCGGTCCCACCGGAGCAAACCCGCCAACACCGGTGACCACGGACCCGGCCGGACGGGGCATCGATCGCGGCAGGCTGGGCACGAGCCCCGAGCGGGCCCGGGCAGAGGGTCCGCCGCCGGGGACCGCTGCCCAGTGCCACCCGTACGCCGGCGGCCCCGGTGCGACCGTTCCGTCGGCGGAGGCGAACTCCCATGGCCTGGATCCTGTTCCTGGTGCTCGTCGCGATCGTGCTCGGCCTCATCGGCGTGGCCGCGAAGGGCCTGCTCTACCTCCTCTTCATCGGCATCCTCGTCCTGCTGGTCGCCGTCGCACTCGGTGGCGCACGGTTCCGGCAGGGCGGCCGCCCGCCCACCCGCTAGCACCGTGGACCTCCACGTACGCGCGGCGCTTACCGCCCGGCGGAGCGGGCAGACGTCCCTCGTCGCGCGGTCGGTCGCGGCAGCGCACCGGACCCGGTGGAACGGAGGACCACATGATCCAGCTGGCTGACATCCGTGAGTGGCGCCAGCACGACGTCGTCGACCAGGACGCCAAGAAGATCGGTGTGCTGGAGTCCGTCTACGTCGACACGGCAACGGACGAGGCGTCCTTCGCCACCGTCACCGTCGGCCTGCCGACGCGCCACCGGCTCGTCTTCGTCCCGTTGGACGGCGCCACCGCGGGGCCGGGCTACCTCAGGGTCGCGTACCCCAAGGGCCTCGTGAAGGACGCGCCGTCCATCGACACCGACGGCGTCCTGACGGCCGAACAGGAGCCCGCCGTCTTCGCCCACTACCGGCTCGACTACCAGCCAGGGGCCGGCGGCGAACGCCGCCTCGCGCGGCGGTGAGGCGGCGCAGCTGTGGTGCCCGGCCCGATGAGGTCGGGGTCACGGTGCGCCGAGGCGGCGGCCGAGCTCCTCCAGGTAGTCGTCGCCGTAGGCGGCCGCGACGTCGGCCAGGTCGATCATCGGGGGGAGGTCGGCGGTCGGCTGCCGTTCGGTGAGGAAGGCGGCGGTCTCCTCGACGATCCGCTCCTCGTCGGCGCGGACCAGGCGCAGCTGCTCGACGGTCGCCTCGGTGGCCCGGAAGCGGGAGAGGACCACGTCGTCGTCCGAGGGGAAGCGTACGAGGTACTCGTGATCACCCAGCGGTTCGACCTGGATGTCCGCGCTCATGGGCCTGGTCCTCTCTCGACTGCTGCCGGATCGGGTCGTTCTCGTCCCAGTGTGGTCGCAGAGGTGGCGCACCCCGCCGATGGACGCCACCGGCGTGTCCCGCCCGCCCGCCGGACGCGGCGTCGCCGGGCCCGCCGCCCGTCCGGGCCGCCCGGGACGTCGACGACTCCCCCGTCACGCCGGGGCTGCGCCGACCTCGGTGAGCACCGTCCGGATCACGTGCCGGGCGTTGTGCGCCATCGCCGGGTTCGTCCGCCGGTAGTAGGGCAGCGCGACCAGTGCCTGGGAGAGCGTCCGACCGCGGCCCCGGACCCAGGTCGCGTCGTCCACGTCCAGCGCGGCACGGAAGGCCTCCCTGCCCTCGGCCGGCAGGAGGTTCCACGCCGGGAACAGGTCGCACGCCGGATCGCCGACCCCCAGGCACCCGAAGTCGATCACCGAGGTCAGCCTGCCGTCGGCCACCAGCAGGTTGCCCGGCATGAGATCGGCGTGCAGCCACACCGGCGGGCCGTCCCAGGCGGGGGCCCGCAGCGTCTCCTCCCAGACCGCGGCGGCGGCGTCGCAGTCGACGCCCTCCTGCGGGATCCGGCGCAGCTGCTCGATCGCCGCCCGGGTGTCCGCGTCGAGCGAGGCGACCGGACCGCCGCGGTGGGCCTGCGGCGCGGCCGGCGCGGCCGGCAGGGTGAGCTGCCGCATCGCCGCCACGAATCCGGCCAGGTCCTCGGCCAGCAGGACGGGCCGGGTCAGCGCCCCCACGTCGGGGTTCTCCCCCGCGAGCCAGCGGTACACCGACCACGGCCACGGATACCCCTCGGCCGGCCGCCCTGCGCCGAGCACCTCGGGGACGGACGCGGGCAGGTGGGGCGCGAGCCGGGGCAGCCACGTGCGTTCGAGCGACACGTCGTCGGCCCCGCCCGCCACCAGAGGGAGCCGCACGACCAGGTCCGTACCCAGCCGGAACATGGCGTTGACCGTGCCGCCGGACGGCACCCGCTCCACCGCCGGCCCGGCCCACTGCGGGAACTGCCCGGCGACCAATCGCCGTACGAGGTCGGCGTCGACGGGATGCATGCCCGGGTGCATGGACGGCCCTGTGCTCATGACACGCCATCCGACCGCCGGACGCCGCCGACCGTCAACCCGTTTCCCGGCAGCGCAGGCCCTCGCACCTCGACGCCCGCAACCCGGATGACAGGCCGCCGACGGGTGCCCGATAATCAGCACCGTGCCCGCACCCGATGACGCCGAGGCCGTGGTGGCCCGCCTCTGGCAGGAATCCCGCGACGAACGCCCGCCCGCACGGTCGAACGGGACCGAACCGGCGGGTGTCGACCTCGCGGCGCTCGACGTCAGGCTCTCGGGCTGCATCCACACCTGGCTGTACCACCGCCAGTCCTTCGGCGAGCGGCACCTGTACACCGTCGAGGTGCTCCTCCGTGATCTCGAACGGGCCCTCCCCGAGCTCACCGAGGAGGACGGTCCGCACGTCTGGCAGCGACTCCACCGGATGGCCCGACTCGTCGCGGACACCGGCCCGCACTCCACCGCCTGACGGTCGCCGGGCGCCTACGGGCCCCGCCGGGCGCCGCGTCACACCGGAGCGGTGGTCCCGTGCCGCCGGAGGTGCGGTCGCACGGCCGCTGCTGCGCCGGCTGCCACGGCCAGCGGGTCGCGGGCCGGGCGGCCCAGCAGCCGCGTCAGGTCGGGGGCGGTGCCGTCGAGGAAGCCGTGCCGCACGGCGGTGGCGATCGAGGAGAGCATCGGGGGCTGGAAGGGGAGGAGGCCGGGCGTCCCGTCGAGGAGCCTGCGCCGGTACTCGCCCAGGCCGACCGTGCGGTGGGTGACCCCGAGCCGCTCGGCGACCTGCCCCGCGGTGATCGGTGTCCCGACGAGGTCGTGGACGCGGTCGCGGTGCCGCGCCGGATCGGCGGCGACGGCAGCTGCGGCGTCGGCGAGGTCCCGGCGCGCCACGGCGGCCAGCGCGCCGTCGCCGAACGCGGACTCGACGCCGTCCTCCGTCCACGTCAGCAGGGCTCCGAAGAGTTCGGCGTACAGGCCGTTGCGCAGGATCGTCCAGGGCAGTCCGCCCGCCTGCACCAGGCGCTCGCTGGCGCGGTGCGCGAGAGCGAACGCCAGGTGGTCGCCGGCCGTGGTCAGGCTCGTGTAGACGACGTGGCGGACACCGTCGCGGACGGCCGCGTCCAGCACGGCGGCGTGCCGCTCCACCACCCGGTCGTCCTCGGCATAGCCGGCGGACACCAGGACCAGGGTCGACACCTCCCGGAGATCGAGGCTCCCGGGTACGTCGAAGTCGAGGTGCCGCATGCCGTCCGCCGGCGTGCGGCTGCCTCCGGTCGCGGCGGCGCCGCGGCCGTGCAGCGCCCGGAGGATGGCCGAGCCGAGCTGTCCGTTCGCTCCGGTCACGAGGATCATGTGGTTCGCAGCCCTTCGTCGTGGTTCTCTTCGGTGACTGCGGTCGATCCTCGACCGCGCGATCACCGGCCACAAGAAGGCAGTTGCATGTCAGTCACGCACACCGGAGTAACCACCCCCGCCGCTCTCGACCCGTGCGGGGCGAAGGACCATCCCGACTGCGGCATCCGCGACGTCCTGGACCGCATCGGCGACAAGTGGTCGGTGCTCGTGATCGTGGAACTCGCCAACGGGCCGCGGCGCTTCCGCGAACTCCAGCGCGCCGTCGAGGGCATCTCCCAGCGCATGCTGACCCTGACCGTGCGGAGGCTGGAACGCGACGGCCTGGTCCTGCGCACCGTCTACGCCACCGTCCCCGCACAGGTCGACTACCGCCTGACCGGCACCGGCGCCGGCCTCACCCACCTGGTCCGGGCGCTCGCCGACTGGTCGCTCGCCCACCGCGACGGCATCGCCGAGGCACGGCAGGCGTACGACCTGGCCCACCCGGACCACGACATCCGCTGAGGACGGTGCGGGTCCCGCGCGGCCGGGCTATCGGGACCGGTCGGCCCCTTCGGCCGCCTCCGTCCCCTCGGGCTCCTCTTCTCCCGGGTGCCCGGAAGGCCGCCCCGGCGACGGTCCGCCCGCGCGACAAGACGCGACAGGAGGGGTCGTCCGTGCTGCACGACCTCCTCCGGCAGGCGCGGCCGCGCGGTCGCCCGACAGCCGGCCGACCCGATCTGGCGACACGTCAGACGGCGGTGGCGAGGTTCGACGGTCCGCCGGGGCGGCGCCGGTACGGTGACCGAATGACCGCGCCGATCATCGACCTGAAGCCGGTGCTCCGGCTAGCCGACCTGCTCGCGGCCGGACTGCGGGCGGCAGCGGCGGACCGGATCACGGAACTGCGCCCCGCCCTCGGGCCGCTGCCCGCGAACGCCGCCGACCGGCACCGGCGGGAACTGCTCCTGGACGAGGACGGGCGGCGTGCGCTGGCCGAACACGAGGAGATGGTCCGACTGCGCGCCGCGGCGGGTCGCGCCTGGTCCGAGGACCGGTGGGCCGACCTCGCCGAACTCGCCCGCCGCTACGGATCCCGTCTCAGGCTCCGCGCCGACCTGATCGAGGCGGTCGAGGCGATCGAGCGGATCGACGCCTTCCCGGCCGCGCCCGCCGGCTGAGGCACCGGCCGCGAGCCCCTGCCCCGCGCCGCACCTCCGCGGGTGTGCGGCCGCCCGGTCCCCCGCCGGACCATGGTCCCGAGGCGAACCCGGTGTCGGGCCCACCGCTCGTAGCCCCCACCGGAAGGCCCCGCCGGGCCCGCCCGCAAGGAGGTGGGTGATCGTGCCGGAGGCGACCCCCGAGGAGGGGGTGCCGCGGTGGCGGACGCGGCCGCTGTACGCGGCCGGCTTCACCACGGCCTTCGGGGCGCACGGCGTCGCCGCGAACCTGGCCGGGTTCACGGCGGAACGGCACGACTCCTGGCTGACGCTGGGCGGCCTGCTGGCGCTGTACGACGGGGCCGAGGTGCTGCTCAAGCCGCTGTTCGGTGCGCTGGCCGACCGGATCGGGGCGCGGCCGGTGCTGCCCGGCGGGCTGGTGGCCTCCGCGGTCGCGTCGGCGGTCTTCGCGCTGCGGGACAGCGCCGGGCTGCTCTGGGCGGCGCGGCTCGGCCAGGGCACCGCGGCCTCCGCCTTCTCACCCGCCGCGTCCGCACTGGTGGCGCGGCTCGACCCGCGGGCCCGGCAGGGGCGGGCGTTCGGCTCGTACGGCTTCTGGAAGAGCCTCGGCTACACCGCCGGCCCGCTGCTGGGCGGGGCGCTTGTGTGGCTGGGCGGGCTGGTGCTGCTGTTCGCGGTGACGGCGGTGCTGGCCGGCGCGGTCTCCGTGTGGGCGGCGTGGGCGGTGCCGGCGGTGGCGCCGTTGCCGCGCGCCCGGGCGACCGTGCTCGACCTGGCCCGGCAGCTGGCCGACGGCGCCTTCCTCCGACCGACGCTGGCCCTGGCCTGCGCGACGGCCGCGCTGTCCGCAGGGGTCGGCTTCCTGCCGGTGCTCGGGCACACCGCCGGCCTCGGACCGGTGGCGCCCGGGGCCACCGTGTCACTGCTGGCGCTGTGCACCGCCGTCGTCCAGCCGCGCGCGGGACTGGCGTTGGACAGCGGCCGCATCGGGGCCGCGCCGGGCATCACCGCGGGCCTGTCGGTCACCGCCGCCGGCCTGGCGCTGGCAGCCGTCCCCGGCCTGGCCGGGATGCTGCTCGCGGCGATGGCTGTCGGCGCCGGCACGGGCACCGTCACACCGCTGGCGTTCGCCTCGCTCGCCGCCGCGACGCCCGCCGAGCGGCTGGGCCGGACGATGGGCACCGCCGAACTCGGCCGGGAACTCGGCGACGCGGGCGGCCCGCTGGTCGTCGCGTCAGCCGCCGCGGCGACCACGGTGGCCGGTGGCTTCGCCGTCCTCGCCGTCCTGATCGCCCTCGCCACCCCCGCGGTCGCCCGCCGGACCGCCGGCGGACACCCACCGAACGGTTGACCGCGCCGCACGGGAACACGGCACACCCGTACGCCCGGCAGGGCGGCGGCGTGCGAACACGGCGGCGTGCGGACCACCGGAGTGCGGCCGACGCTGGGGGCAGGCAGAGGCGGCCCGGCGCCAGAGCTGCTGGCGGCCGGTGCTCGCAGGGCGACGACGGAGGGAGGCGAGTCCATGGACGGTTCCGGACCCGCGGAGCGGACCGGACGGGTGCTGGACGAGGACGGCGCGGTCGAACTCCTCGCCTATCTGGTCTGTTCCGCCCGCACCCAGCTGGACGAGGCCGCCGAGTACGCACCGCTGCGGCTGCTCACGGCGGCGGGGCGGCTCGCCGAGATGATCGAGCCGCAGGCGGACGACCGGCTGCGGGTCCTCCTCCGCGCGGTACGCCACGGGCACGCCGAGACCTCCGTCCGGGCCGGGGATCCGCAGGGCTACGTCGACCGGCTGGACGCGCTCTGCCGGACGGTGGCGGCCCACCTGCGCGACTCGCTCGACCCGGACGGGCCGACGGACGGCGGCGCCGCGTGAACGGCGGGGAGGGCGCGGGCGGCGACGGGGAGGCCGTCCTGCGGGCGATCCGCACCCGCCGCGTGGTCCGCGCACTCGCCGACACCCCGGTCGGGCCCGAGCAACTGCGAGCCGTCCTGGACAGCGCAAGGTTCGCACCGCACGCCGGGAACCGGCGCCTCCACCGGTACGTGGTCGTCACCCGGCCCGGCCTGCTGCGGGCGCTCCGCATGGTCTCCCCCGGCATGCTCCAGCGCCCGGCGGCGGCGGTCGTCGTCTGCGTCGACCGGGACCGGGTGCGCGCCTACGGCTTCCCGGAGCACAACCCCGGTCCGTACATCGACGTGGGGACGGCGGCGGCGACCATGCTGCTCGCGGCGCACGGCCTGGGGCTGGGCGCCGGGCCGGTGACCTCGTTCAGCCGGGCGGCGGTCGCCGAGCTGCTCGGGCTGCCGGACGGGGTCCGGCCCGAACTGATCGTCTGCCTCGGGCACCCCTCACCACAGCAGCCGCCGCCCGTCCACCGCCGGGGCGGACCCGCCTGGGACGACCTCGTCCGGTGGGAACGCTCCTGACCGGTCGCCCACCACCGTCCCGCCCGCGGAGCACGGGCGAACCGCTCCGTCCCGTCCCCCGAACGGCCGCACGGAGGTGCCCCGCGGGCCCGGCGCGGGCAGCGTGGCCGGGGGCGCCGGCACGGGGGCGGGCGCAGCCGCCCGGTCCCGTGTCCGGAGCCCGCCCACCGCCGGCCACCACGCGATCCGTGAAGGAGCGTCCCGTGCTCTCGGACAAGTCCAGGCCCGTCATCGTCGCCACGCTGCCCGTCGTCGCCGAGCACATCGGCGAGATCGCCAAGCGCTTCTACACCCACCTGTTCGGCGAGCATCCCGAGCTGCTGGACGGTGTCTTCAACCGCGGCAACCAGGTCCACGGCCACCAGCAGCAGGCGCTGGCAGGCTCGGTGGCCTCGTTCGCCACCACGCTCGTGGAGACGCCGGAGCGGGTGCCCGAGCAGCTGCTCCGCCGGATCGCCCACAAGCACGCCTCGCTCGGCATCAGGCCCGACCAGTACGGGGTCGTGCACGACAACCTGATGTGGGCGATCGTCGACGTCCTGGGCGACGCGGTCACCCCGGAGGTCGCCGCGGCCTGGGACGAGGTCTACTGGCTGATGGCCAACGCCCTGATCAACCAGGAACGCGGACTGTACAGCGCCCGCGGCGTCCGTCCGGAGACGGTCTGGCGGGACTGGCAGGTGATCCGGAAGGTCAGGGAGACCGCCGACGTGGTCACCTTCGTGGTCAAGCGGACCGACGACCGGCTGGTGAAGACCTCGCTGCCCGGACAGTACGTCACCGTCCGGATGCGGATGCCCGACGGGAAGCTCCAGCCGCGCCAGTACAGCCTGACCCGGGCCGACGACGGCGAGCACCGCCAGTTCTCGGTGAAGCGGGTGCGCGGCGAGGGCGGCGACCCCGACGGCGAGATGTCGGCACTGCTGCTCGACTCCGTGGAGGTCGGCGACACCCTGACGCTCTCGCTGCCCTACGGCGACGTGGTGCTGGACGACGCCGGCCGGCCGGTGGTGTTCGCCAGCGCCGGCATCGGGATCGCCCCCATGGCCGGGATGCTCTCGCACCTGGTCGCGGCCGAGTCCGGGCTGCCGGTCACGCTGCTCCACGCCGACGTCGACGACGCGTCCTTCCCGCTGCGCCGCCAGGTCGTCGGCGACGTCCTCGCCCTGAAGAACGCTCGGATGTACCTGTGGTTCGAGAAGGACGCCCAGAGCCACGAGCCGGTGGACGGGGTCTTCCACGGACTGATGGACCCGACGGCGGTCGACCTTCCGGCCGACGCCCTGTACTACCTGTGCGGGCCGCTGCCGTTCATGCAGGCCGTCCGCAGCAGCCTGATCGACCGCGGGGTGGCCCCGCACGACATCCAGTACGAGGTGTTCGGCCCCGACCTGTGGCAGGCCGACCTGGACTGAGGGTCCCTCGCCGGGGTACCGGCGGTGGTGGGCCTCCGCCCCGGGGGTCCGGTGGTTTGACCTGCGTGCGGGGCGGTATACGCGCTGTTCAGCAGGCAGCGGGCCGGAACGGACTCCCGGCCCCTGCCGGGAGGCGGCCCGGCTCCAGGCATCTCCCCGGGTCGCCTCCCTCGCCCGGCCCACAGCACGTCCCAAGGAGGCCACTGTGATCGTCCTCGGCATCATCCTGCTCATCATCGGCTTCGTCACGGGGCTCTCGTTCCTCTGGACCATCGGCATCATCCTGGTCCTCATCGGCCTCGTCCTGTGGGTCGCCGGACTGCTCGGCCACGCCGTCGGTGGCCGGCGCCACTACTACTGACGCCCTGCGGTGGTTTCCTTCCCTCACCCCCTCGGGGCAGCCTGACCCTTGAGGTCCGCCCGGCCCGGTCCGTCCTTCGTGGACGGGCCGGGCCGGCGGTCGTCGGAGCCGGCCGGGACGGGACCGGGTGCGGCCGTCAGCCGAGGTGGCGGGCGAAGAACCGCACGGTGCTGTCGAGCTCGACGGCCGGCACCTCGCCGTGCCGGCCGGGATCGGCGTGCAGGGTCTTCTCGGCCGAACCGAATGCGTCGAAGAGGGCCGGGGCGGCGGCCCGCGGCCGAGTGCGGTGGTCGCGGTGGACGTCCCCGGCCACGGCGACCGGCCGGTGGACGAGGAGTTCGACCGGATCGTGACCGGGAACCGGCCCGCGTCGAGGCGGGCGAGGACCTGGCGCAGCTCATCGCCGAGTTCCAGGCCATGGCGGCGCGCCGGCCGGATGCCTGGTGCGGGCGTCCCCGGGCCGTGCGGGGGAGGGAGGCCCGACCTGTCACGGCGTTGACGGGTCCCACCTCCTCGAATGCGCAGCGGCGCACGGCGGTGCAGAAGCCGCCACGGCCGGCCGGGCGCCGCCCCGCCCGGCGGACCTGACGGTGCACCGGTTCCCGGCTCCGGCCGCGCCGGCAGCGGCGCGGCCGGGCACGGCTCTCAGGTGGTGGAGTAGCTGAGGTCGCCGACCGTCCAGCTGTTGATCTCCTCGATGGCGATGCGGTACATGCCGCCGGTGTGGGGCAGCCCGAAGTCGCCCTGCAGGATCTTCGCCCGGTGGAGGTGGAGGTGGGTGGGCCGTGAGGGCGGCCCCTCGCCGAGCGGGGCGAAGAGTGCGGCGAAGGGCTTCAGGTGGTCCGAGGCCTGGAGCACCTCTGCCACCCGTTCCCGCCACAGCGCAACCGGCGCGAGCCGGCCGGTGATCACCGCACCGGGGACCACCACAGTCAGGGACATCTGGTTGCTGTGCTCGGACTCGACCATTGCGGCGATGTCGACGAGCAGCCCGTCAGGGTTCGGCATGAATCCCAGACTAGGACACGACCCCGCGGCCCCTCGCCCCTTCCCGGGCGGTGACCGTGGTGGCGACCGCCCTCCCGCAGGCTGCGGGGCCGGGGCGGGGCGGGGCCGGTCGGCACGGAGGGCCGGTGACCGCGGGGGCCGCGGGCGCCGACGGCGCGGTGCCGGCGAGCCGATTGCCATCCTGTGCGCCGGACGTACGGGGGCCGGCCTTTCCTGCGGGTTCGCCGGTCGGGCCGGAATCACCGTCGGTGACGGTCAGCCCGGCGAAGGGGGCCGACACGCCGCACCTGGCGGGTGACTCGATCGAAATGTCCTGCGTACGAACGGAGCACCCGGCGGTCCCAACCGTCCTGCACCCCGGGTGCATTGACGGCCCGGGCGGTCCGGGGCGGTGCCCCGGCGCGAGGGACCGGCGAAACCGGGCGTGGCTTTTACTCCCGCGACGGCTCCCGGCCTGTTAGGCTGGATTCAGTTGCAGTAGTGGTTCCCATGAACTTTGTGTGCGCCTGCTGATGTATTGCGCAGGCGCATTTTTGTTTCCCGGCTGTTCCCCGGGCGGGTGCTCATCACGGCGACGCGGAGCTCGCGCGGTGCGCGCTCCGGAAAGCCCCTTGAAGGAGAAGTTTTTATGGCTAATGGCACCGTGAAGTGGTTCAACTCGGAAAAGGGCTTCGGCTTCATCGAGCAGGAGGGTGGCGGCCCGGACGTCTTCGCCCACTACTCGAACATCAACGCCAACGGCTTCCGTGAGCTGCTCGGTGAGGGGCCCGCACCGCGCAGATGCGCGGTGCGGGCCCCTCTGCGTCGCGCCGCACTCCAGGCCCGGGCGTCCGGCCGCCCTCGATGGTGCCCACGCAGAACGTCCCGGTTCCGCAGCGGAAGTGACGGTCGGTGAGCCGGCCGGCCCGAGAGCCGGGCCTGCCCGTCAGTCGGCGGGCCGGTGGCGGGCGAGGAGGGCACGCAGGCCGTCCACGTCGTCGGTGCCGCGCTTGGGGAGGACGGTGAGGCAGGACGCGTTCTTGTCCCCGCTGAAGAGCACGAAGAGCTCATGGGTCTCGACGTGGCGCGGGGCCGCCGCCCAGGCGAGCGTCGTCGTGGAGTGCAGGTTGGCCACGGTGATCCCGGTGGAATCCGCCACGACCCGGAACTCGCCCTTGTCGGCGGTCAGCCGGTGGAACTGCCGTGCCTGCAGCCACGGCACCCCGACGAGGGCGAATGCGACGGCGAGGAGCATCGCCACGAGCGGTACGGGGACACCCTCGCCCTGCGCGAGCGAGAGCCCGCCGGCCACCACGGCGAAGGCCGCGATCAGGGGGAACAGCACCCGCTGCCGCCGGGCCGCCGCGGACACCTTCGCCCGGGCCCGCAGGGCCTGGCGGAAGTCCTCGACGGTCAGGGTGTAGGCGAGCTCCACTCGCTCCGCGCTCTGCTGGTCCACGTGCACCGCATCCCTCTCGTCCATGATCGATCAGGGATGTTAGCGCAGGGTCGTGTCCGCGCTCGCGGGGATTTCGGCGCACTGTCGGGCGGACCTGGCAGGATGCCGTGTCCGGGGCCGGCACCGGGCGACCCCGGCCGCAACCCGCATGGGACGGCGGGCTGCCGGAACGGAT
Organism: Streptomyces sp. NRRL B-24484; assembly: GCF_000717715.1. GTDB lineage: Bacteria > Actinomycetota > Actinomycetes > Streptomycetales > Streptomycetaceae > Kitasatospora. The sequence continues at coordinate 87,280 of NZ_JOAI01000037.1, forward strand.
TCGAGGAGTGGGGTACACGTGGGGGATCTGGACGTCGTCAGGTTCGCGGACCGGTCGCAGAGCGTCGCGGTGGAGCTGGCGAACACGGCGGGCGGCGGTCCGTACGAGGGCTGGCACGAGGGCGAGATCGTGATCGAGACCGGCTTCGTCCGCACGCTGCTGCCGCTGCGCTTCACCGACGCCGACCTCGCGGACCTCGGCGGTTACCTCGCCGCCCGCGCCGCGGCCGAGGACTCCGGCGCCCTGCCCGACGGCTCGACCACCGACTGGCCGGAGGCCGGCCGCAGCGCCTACCTCCGGCTGCACGCCGCCGACCCGTTCGTGGTGGAGATCCGCGACCCGGTGCAGAGCGGGGTGACGGTGAGCGTGCCGCTGCACCTGCGCGACGGCTGGGCCGGCCGCGCCGCGGCCCGGCTCGACCGGCTGCGCACCCGGCTCGCCGACGGCGGCTGAGCCCGGGCACGGGCATCCGGTGGTGGTTCAGCGGGCCCGGCCGGTCCGGGACAGGACGGCGATCCGGGCCACGAAGACCCCGGCCACGACCCAGGTGCTGCCCCACACGGCGGCGCCGGCGAGCACCCCGGTCGCCGTGGCGGTGGCCCATCCGGCGACGACCGCCACCGCGCCGCTGATCCCGAGCACCACCAGGAGTGCGCAGAGCGTCCGCGGACTCCCCCACCAGCGGGGGCCGACGCGGTGCCGGACCAGCCTCCGGGCCAGCCGACGGTCGCGGGCGAGGTCGTCCTCGGCTTCGGCGAGCAGACGCAGTTCACGCTGAGTGAGCATGGGGCGCCTCCCGAATCGGCTCGACACGGCACATCCGGTATGGATCCTGTACCCGGTGGGCGGCGGACAATGCCGAACGGACGGCGTCCGAAGCGGCGTGTCGGCGCGCTCCGCCCGCGGGAGCGCCGATGCTGCCGCCCGGGCCGTCCAGGTCGGCGGGGTCGGCGGGGGCAGCCGGGTCGTGCGACGGGTCAGCCGGGGTTCGTCAGGTGGGCGCTCATCCAGGTGAGCGAGGCGGGCAGCAGCCGCACCCAGGTCGTGAAGTTGTGGCCGCCGGTGGCGACGAAGGCCTGGTCGACCGTCATCGGCGGATGCGCGGCGGCGGCGAAGGCCCGGGCGTCGGCATAGGTGCGGCCGTCCTGCTTGCTGTCGGCGAGCAGCACGGCCACCGGCGGCGGCGGCAGGTGCGTGAGCCGCCAGCCGAGGTCGGCCTCCGCCCGCCGGTGCCGGTTCCCGGCGAACAGGTCGCCGGTGGTCGGGTCGTGGGCGGCCGCGAAGTATCCGGACAGCGAGACCGCCGCGGAGTACACCCCGGGGTGTTCCATGCCGAGCTTGACCGCGCAGTAGCCGCCGGTGGAGTCGCCCATGATGCCGAGCGAGCCCGGCCCCGCCGCGATCCGGTAGGCGGCTCTGAGGTCCCGCGGCACGTCCGTCACGAAGTAGGTCCCGGCCTGCGGGCCGCCCGGGACGTCCTCGCACTCGCTGTCCCTGGGCATGGTCGGGGACGGCCGCATCAGGACCAGGACGGCGGGTCTCACGGCGCCGTCCTCGATCAGCCGGAGTTCGGTGGCCGGGTAGCGCAGTTTGGTCACCAGGTTCCTCGCCTCACCGGGGAATCCGGTCATCGCGACGATCGCCGGGAAGCGGGCGTCCTTGTACGCGGACCGGTAGTACTGCGGCGGGAGGTAGACGTAGCCGTCACTGGACAGACCGCTGCTCGGCCCGGGAATCCGGATCCGTTCCAGCCGGCCCACCCGGGCCGGATCCCGGCTGAAGGCGCCCTGCGCGGTGACGCCGTCGCTGCCGAGCTGCTGGACGCCGGCGCCCCGCACCCCGCCGCCTCCGCCGGTGCCGGTGCCGGTGCCGGTGCCGGTGCCGGAGTGCGAGAGCTGGACGACGACCGAGTCCTTGCTGCGGCCCAGCAGGTCGCTCCAGCTGCTGTAGAAGGCGAAGTAGTCGTTGGCCAGCAGTCCGAGCGTGCTGAGCAGCAGGATCTGGGTCAGGAGGACGGTGCCCAGCCGTGCGAACATCGCGGGCCAGCTGCGGACGGCCAGGTACGGCCAGATCCACAGCGTGCCGAGCACCGTGAGCACCGTGGTCGCGGCGACGAGCACGAGCAGCGCGCGGCCGGTCAGTCCCATGGCTCCGATCACCGCCGTCCGTACGAGCGGGCCTGCTTCCACTGTGCCCCCGGAACGGGTCCGCGGGGCACCGGCCGCGCCCGCCGCTCCCTTCGCGGCGCGAGGCGCTCTCGCCGACCGACACGAGCTTCGCCTTCGGTGACGGCGAGCCGCTGCTGGGGGAGTACCTCGGCCGGCGTGCGCGTCCCGGGCATCCGGCCTCCGTCGTGCCGCTGCTGACCTGGGGCTGCGCGATCCGGTCCCTGGTCGACCACAGCACCGCGGACGGGCGGATGTGGGGCTGGGACCCGAACGTGCGCTGCCTCGACCACGCCCTGTTCCCCGAGGACTTCACCCTGGCCGAACGGCTCTCCGGCTGGCTGGACGGTACCGGGGAACCGCCCGCGGCACCGGTCCCGGCCGACTGCCCCGGCTGCCGGGGCTGATCCACCGTCTCCGGGGGGGACGAGGTCAGGGGGGGTCGGGCATCAGGCGGGCACCGCGTCCAGGAAGGCGAGCACCCGGGGCCAGCCGGTGGCCTGGGCGGCGGCGTTGCCCGCCCGGGTGCCGCCGAGCAGGTCCACCCGGCCGCTGGTGGGATTGACGAACTGCGTGGGGGCGGAGAGGTAGGGGAAGGTGCCGACGCCGTGGCCGGCGGCCGGGTACACCAGTGCCTGCCGGGGCTTCGCGCCGGGTACGGCCGCACCGATCGCCCGCGCCCAGCCCGGCGCCGGCCAGAGCAGGTCGGCCCCGCCCGCGACGGCGAGGATCGGGCCGCTGACCCGGTCCAGCGGGATCACCTGCTGCGGTACGGGCCGGCCGTCGACCGTCCAGGCGCTGCCGCCGCCCGGCAGCCCGGGGTTGACCTGCGCCGAGGGCGAGTAGACCACGGCGCCCCGGACGAGGTCGGGGTAGTCCTGGGCGAGCAGCAGCGCGGCCTCGCTGCCGCGCGAGTACCCCATCACGACCACCGGGGCCGACGCCGCCGCGGACCGGGCGACGAGCAGCCGCGCGGCCGTCCGGAAGTACTCGAGCGGCACGTCGTGCAGGGTGGCCGGCAGCCCGGGTTCGGCGAAGTACGCGACGGCGAGCGCCGGATGGCCGTGCGAGGCGAGCAGCGCCGCCGTGTACCGCTGGCTGTCGCCGCCCTCCGAGCCGCCGAACACCAGCACCGCCGACCGTGCCCGGGTGCCCGGCGGCGGCAGGAACAGCTGGCCGTCGACGTGGTCGGTGGCCGCGGACAGCCGCTCGGTGGACACTCCGGCGGCGGTCCACTGCCGGGTGAGCGTGCGGGCGGCCGGTTCGCGGCCGTGCGCCGTGACGGTGATCCGCACGTCGAAGGAGGCCCGCTGCTCGGGGACGACCGGAAGGAATCCGGCCCGGTCGGCGGGTTGGCCGACCGGGTCCATCGACCAGAACAGCCCCATGCCGTCGGCCTCGGCGTACGACCCGCCGGCGAGCGGGACGGCCGTGTCGAGCTCCACGGTGCCGTGCCGGTCCGCGCGGTAGTCGACGTGGGCCTGCCACTGCTGCCCGCGGTAGTCGTCGGCGGACGAGGTGACGGTGACCTGCTCGCCCCCGGCGAGTCCGGTGATCCGCAGGTGCACCGGCGCGTCGGCGAGGCTGCTCACCGCGTCGACCCCGACCTCGGCGGGGCCGTCCGACTCCGCGGAGCAGCCCGCCCCCGCGAGCCCGAACACCACGGCCAGTGCCACGGCCAGTGCCACGGCCGCCGATCGCCTTGCTGCCTTCATCGGTTTCCCCCCGAACGAGTGACGACCGGTCATTGTCGGCGCCGGGCTCGGGTGTTGGTCAAGGGGGGTTGGCGGCCCGTACCGGACCGTCGGCGGGAGGGGTTCAGGGCCGGCCGGGCGGGGTGAACAGCCAGCGCGGGGCCGTGGCGGCGAGGGCCAGCGCGACGGCGGTCGAGGTGAACAGCCAGGCCGCGCCGACCCCGGTGAGGCCGTAGCCGGGCATCAGGGCCAGCGCGGACACCAGGAGCATTGCGGCGAAGGCGAGTTGGAGGCCGGTCAGGAAGACCAGGGCCTGACGGACGCGGGCGACGTGGACGGCGATGCCGAAGAGGATGTTCGGCAGTGCGGAGAGGGCCATGAGGCGCAGGACGGTGGTGCCGTGGTCGGCGTAGTCCGTGCCGAAGAGGCTGAGGATCCAGGGGGCTGCGGCGACCACGACGAGCGTGGCCGGGGCGATGAAGACGGTGGTGTGGCGGAGCATGCGGCGGGCGTGTTCGGCGAGGCGGTGGGGTTCGGCGGCGCCCTCGACGGTGAGGGACTGTCCCATGGCGTAGGCGGCCTGGTAGAGGGTGTCGGTGACCAGGTAGGCGAGGGAGTAGTAGGCGGTCTGCTCGGCGCCGAGCCGGGCGAGGACGAGGAGCGGCAGGGACTTGGAGACGGCCACCTGGCCGAGCTGGCCGGCGTAGTCCGCGGCGGCGTACCTGGCCATCCGGCGGGGCGGCGCCGGTGCCGGGAGTGCGGCGGGCGGCGGGCAGGGCGCGGGCGAACAGCACGGCGTTCGCCACCGTGACCGCCAGTGCGAGGCCGACCGCCCAGGAGAGCAGGATGCCGGCGCCGACGGCCAGCGCCGCGCACAGGGCCAGGCCGACCGCCTTCGCCACCGCGAAGACCACGTTCTCGCCCAGCACCCAGCCCGGCCGGCGCAGACCGGTGAGGGCGCCGTCCTGCAGGACGAAGACCGCGTAGCCGGCCGTCGCCAGGACGAACAGCACCGCCAAGCCCGGCTCGCGCAGCTCCGCCAGGCCGGGCGAGAGCCGCGGGGCCAGCAGGACGAACCCCACCGCCACGGCGGCGGCGGCCGCGGTGGCGACCGTGTAGCAGCGCACGACCAGCCACCGGCCCCGCTCCCCCGCCGTCGGCAGGAACCGCACCAGCACGTCGCCGAGGTTGAGCGAGCCGAGCGTCGCGAGCAGCATCGCGGCGGAGAGCAGGGCGTGGCTGCGGCCGACCTCCTCGGTGCTGAACCACCTCGCCGCCAGCAGCCAGAACAGGGCGCCGAGGCCGGCCGCCAGGACGGCGCTGGCGGCCAGGATCCGCCCGTTGCGCACCAGCGCCGTCCCGGCCGCGGGCCCGGTTCCGCTCTGCAGACGCTGCCTCACCCGGAGGAGCGCGACGCCGAACCGCTCCCTCATGCCGGCCCTCCTTCTCCCGGGGCCGGTTGTCCCGGGGCCGGCCGGGCCGGGCAGGCCGCGCTCCGGGCGAGCACGACCCGATCGGAGTGAGTGCCCTGCGCGGGGCAGCACGGCGGGACGGGAACCGGGGTCGGTGGAGCGAAGAGTTGAGACATGGACAAACCGTGCCAGACACGGGCTTTCCCACCCGGGATCACGCGCTGCCCGGGGCGGGAGAGCGGAGACGGCGGCGCCGGCGGCACCCTGACGGCCCGGCCGGCGGATCGGCGCGCGCGGATCCCTCCTGCCCGGTCGGGGCAGTGGCAGGACCCGCCGGCCCGCTTCGGGGTGGGGCGACTCCCGGTGGCGCGGGTTCAGTGACGGGCGAGCGGGGCCGGGGCGGCGTGCGACGTGTGCCGGGCGGGGCGGATATCGGGCCAGGACGGGAGCCGGAGGTCGGCCCGGACCGTCTTGCCGTTGCCGCTCCGGACTCAGCCCCAGGCGGTGGCGACGCGGTCGACGACACGCAGGCCGTGGCCCTTCAGGGCCACGGGGCGGTAGGGCACCAGCAGGTGTGCGGGCGCCGCGCTCGCGTCGGTGACGGCGACCCGCAGCCGGCCGCCGTGCCGGGCCACTTCGAGGGCGAGCGGTCCACCGGCGTGCTCGGCGGCGTTCGCCGGCGGTTCGGCCGCCGTCAGCACGGCCTCCTCGCCGGCAGGACGGTCGGACGGCGGCGTCCTGCCAGGTCCAGGGGCCGAGTTCCCAGGTGCCGGCCGCGAGGTCCTGCACCACGCCGGTGCGCGCGGCGGTGTCGCCGGTGCGCACGGCGGTGGTCCAGGAGGTCGGTGCGAGCGAGCGCACGCCGGGCCGGTGGGCGAGGTGGAGCACGGTGCCGGTGTCGGCGATCGCCCGGTAGGGCTGCGCCGACCACACCCGCCCGTGGTGGACGTCGCGGCGGACGACCGTGGCGCCGGGCCCGAACCGGGTGCCCGGCACGACGGGTGCGGTCATCCGCGGCCCCAGGACCGGCAGGCGGGCTCGTGCCAGGTGGTGCGGACGACGGTGCCGCCCTGGGAGATGCGTTCGCTCGACCAGGTGCGGCAGCAGGCGCGGGCGACGGCGACCCGGCCCGGGGCCGGAAGCCGTTCGCCGCAGGCGGGGGCGGTGGGGACGGCCGCGGAGGGGGAGGCCGGACGGCGGCGGGGGCGGCGGGGGCGCCTCGGTGAGGGTGTCGTCATGCCGCAGGCTTTGCCCGCCCTGGCGGTCCGACGAACCTCCGTGTCACTCGAACGGAGCAGTGAACCGCTCCCGGCCCGGCGTCGGCGGGCTGCCGTGGTACCCGGTCCGGCGCCCTGCCGGGTCTCGCCGTGCTGCACGACCGACGGGCCGCGGTCCCACCTGCACCGGCGGGCGGCGCAGCGGTGTCCGGCCCGCTGTGCACGCGGGCCGGACACCGGTGGTTCGGGTCGGTCAGTCCTCGGTCCCGCGGTGGCCGCGGCCGAGGCGGCGCAGGTCGATGGACCAGATGCCGCGGCCGTGGGTGGCGGCGTAGAGCTGCCCGTCGGGGCCGGTCCTCAGCTGCATCACGGTGGTGGTGGGCAGGTCCTCGCCGATGACCCGCCAGTCCTTCGCCCCCGGGGCGCGGTGGAAGGCGGCGAGGTCGGTACCGAGGACGAGGCCGCCGTCCGGCAGCAGGCGGAGCGAGTTCGCGGGTACGTCGGGGAGGTTCGCGGAGAGGTCCGTCCAGGTGGTGCCGCCGTCCCGGCTCTCGAAGACGTGGCCGACGCCGGCGCCGGGGCCTTCCGTCCAGGCCCGGGAGAAGCCGCTGAAGGCGACGTACACGTGCTGGGCGTCGGCCGGGTCGACGGCGAGGGAGGAGACGTACCGGTTGGGCAGGGCGCCGTCGACGGGCAGGGCGAGCTGGTGCCAGCCGGTGCCGTCGGCCTTGCCGGTGGCGATGCCGCGGGTGAAGCCCTGGTTGTTGCAGGGGCCGCACCAGCCGGCGTAGACGGTGCCGCCGGAGGAGGCGACGGCGGTGGCGACGTGGCCGGCGCCGAGGTCGTAGGCGGCGCTCCACTCGTCGCCGCTGCGGATCGCGAAGCCCTTGTTCTGGACCCAGACGTGGCGGCCGCCGGCGATCCAGCTGTCGCCGTTCTTGTCGTCGGTGGTGATCGGCGCGATGAAGCGGGCGCCGGCGCCGCCGAGTGCGCTGTCGGGCGGGGCGACGGACCAGCTGGTGGCCTTGGTCGGGTCGGTCGTCCAGGAGCCGTCGTTGACGGCGCAGTTCTGGGTGACGGCGATGGCGAGGTAGACGTACTCCTCGGCGATGTTGCAGCCATTCCGCGGGTCGACGAGGGTGTCCGCGCCGTCGCCGCCGAAGTCGGAGCCCATCACCCGGTCGCGGGCGCGGAGCACCGACTCGCCGTTGTCCTGCAGGCCGCCGCTGACGACGACGCCGTGGCCGGCGGGGTCGGTGCCGACGCCCACCGAGTAGTACTGGAGGGTGTCGATGGTGCCGTCGTTGAGGGACTTCCAGTCCTTGGCGTGGCCGCCGGCGTCGAGCGCGCCCTTGAGCGGGCGGCTGTAGATGCCGCCGTCGTTGCCGACGTACACGCTCGTCCTGCCGTGGTTGCTGCCGATGGCGACGGCGTGCTGGTCGGAGTGGGTGGTGGGCGAGCAGTCGCCGGTCTGCCGGGCCGGGTCGATCGACCAGCAGGCGAAGCCGAAGTTCCAGTACGGGCCGGGCGTGGTCCAGGTGCTGCCGCCGTCGGTGGTCTCGAAGACCTCCTCCAGGCCGAGGTAGACGTGGTCGGCGTCGGTGGGGTCGACCTGGAGGAACTGGTTGTACCAGGACTGGATGCCGGGCTGGTAGCCGTCGTCCTGGAGCGCCGAGCCGGAGCCCTTGAGCCTGTCCTTGTCGGCGATCGGCGTCCACGGGCCGAACGGCGAGCCGGACCGGGAGACGTACACGCCCTGCAGGCCGCTGTCCGGGTCGGTGGCCTGCTTGGTCGGCGACTGCTCGATCGCGTAGTAGCGCGAGCCGTCCTTCGAGCGGGCGAAGGTCACGTTGCCGACGTCCCCGGCGCCGGAGGGCAGGTCGCCGAGCGCACCGACCCGCTGCCAGCTGCCGTCGGCCGCCCTGGCGTAGAAGCCGTTGTAGGTGTCGCCGCTGCGCCAGCCGATCGCGAGCAGGACCTTCGACGGGTCCTTCGGGTCGACGGCGATGTCGTTGGCGATGTTCTTGTAGGGGGCGCTCGGGTCCTCGGCGTCGGCGCCGCCGGGCAGGTAGCTCGGGTTGGGGGCGAACTCGAGGGTCCACGGTCCGCGCAGGTCGGTGGTGGAGTGGCTCCACACGCCGCGGCTGGTGGCGGCCCACACCTTGCTGTCGGCGAAGCGCAGGGCGTGGACGGTGGTCGACTCCAGCTCGGGGCCGCCGACCCGGTCGCCGGGCCGGAACTCGCCGTGCTTCGGGTCGGCGAGGACGTACACGCCGGTGCCGACGTACGAGGTGGCGCCGGTGTTGGACTCGCCGGTGGCGTACCAGAGCCGGCCCGAGCCGTCGAGGTCGAGCGCGCCCGTGGAGAGCGAGGGCAGCCGGTCGGAGACGGCCTCCCAGTGGCCGCCGGCGGTGCGGGAGCGGAAGACGCCGCCGTTGGCTCCGCCCGCGTACACGTAGCCGTCGTCGTCGGCGGCGATGCCGGTGATCCGGCCGGTGACCCTGCCGGAGCCGCCGCTGGAGTTGGAGCTGACGTCGCGGTAGCGCGGGTCGTCGGCGTCGTACGCCCTGTCGGTGACGTGGTCCCAGGAGCCGGCGGTGTGCGGCATCGACTGCAGCCGGGCCCAGGCGGCGCCGTACGCGCCGGGGGCGACGACGCCGGGGGCGGTGCGGGCCTCGGTGAACTGCTCGGTGGCCTCGGCGGAGTTCTCGGCCTCGTCGCCCTCGTCCTCACCGCCGCCCTCGGCCCTGACGGCGGAGAGCGGGCCCGGCCGGCCCGCCTCGGTCTTCGCGGCGTGCTGCCGGGCGAGGTCGGCGAGGTGACGCGCCGGCCGGGGACGCGGGGCGTGGGCGGGAGCGGCGACGGCCTGGCCGGTGGTCAGGCCGAGTGCGGTCAGTATGACGGCACACAGGAGCGGTTGGCGTCGTTGCCTGTTGGGCACGGTGCGGTTTCCTCCCGGGATGGCCGGGCGCCGGTCTCGCGCCTCGGCGAAGGGTCGGTCGAAGCCTTCCGGTCGCACCGTGCGGCGTGAAGGCGCCGGGATGTAATGAATCGTCAAAATCCAAAACGGTGAATACATCCATGCATACCGGAAAGCCCCGCCGTCCCGGCCGAGGCCGGGCGCGGGGCGTCGGAGCCCGATGGTGGTGACCGGAGGAGCGGGGCGACGGCGGGAGCGTGCCGCGGAGGCGAGCGGCCGTCAGCAGCGGTCGGGGCGATGGCCTTTCCGGCTACCGGGTCGGGCGGTGTTGCAGGTCGACCGGGTTCTCCGGGTCACCGGTCGGCGCGGTCGTGCGGAGGGGCGCAGCGGGACGGGACACCGGAGCGGTCGGTGCGCTCACGGCGCCGGACGGAGCCGGGGCCGGGGCGTCCGGCGCCGGGGTGGCGGCGGGATCCGTCCCGACGGGGCGGGAGGGGTCCGTTGCGGCGGAGGACGGCGGGAGCGGTCGTCCGGCGGGGCCGTGGGTGGGCCCGCAGCCCGCCGCCGCACCGCCGAGCACGAGGAGCAGGGCCGCCGTCGCGCGCGCTGCCTTCCGTCCGGGCATTCCCCGGGCCTCCCGACGTCGATGCCGCTGTGCGTCTTGGACGGTCCGCCCGGCCCGCCGGTTCCCGGGGTCCGTTGCCGGATCGGGGGGCGCCGCCCTGGACGCGACGCACATCGCACGGCGCCGGGCCGGCGAGGCTGCCGCGGTACGGCACGGCACGGCCGAGCGGATCGCCGTGCACAAGCAGGCCCGGCGGGCTTGCGGGGCCGCTTCGGGGCGAGGACGTGCGCCCGGTGGCCGACGCTTCGGCGCGCCTGGTGGATGCGGGGCGGGGGCTGTGGCAGATGGTGAGAGGTCCGGCCGACCGCCCGAGGAGCTCCGATGCGACCACCCGTTCCCGATGACGTGCCCAAGCGCCGGCCGTGGCAGGTTCTGCTGTGGACGCTCCTGCCGGTGGCCGTCACGCTGGGCCTCTACTGGTACGGCCGTGCGCTCACGCCCGACTACACCAGCAGCCTCTTCGGCGAGCAGGGCAACGACGCCACCCGGCTGAAGTCCCAGCTGGGCAGCGCGCTGTTCGCCCTGGCGCTCGTCCAGCTGCTGCTCGCGCTGTGGATCTACGGACGGCTGCCGGGGGCGCCCAGCCCGGCCCCGCGACGCGTCCCGACCGCGCACCGGCTGGGCGGGCTGATCGCCTTCCTCCTCTCGCTGCCGATCGCCCAGCACTGCCTGGTCACCTACGGCGTGCAGCTGAGCAGCCCCCGGGTGGCGCTGCACTCGATCACCGGGTGCGTGCTGTACGGCGCGTTCGTCGCGAAGGTGATCGTGGTGCGGCACCGCCGGCTGCCCGGCTGGGCGCTGCCGCTCGCCGGCGGCGTGCTGGTCTGCGCGATCGGCGTGCTGTGGTACACCGGCGCGCTCTGGTACCTCAACGGCTACCAGGCGCCCGGCCTGTGATCGCCGGCGGGTCGCGGCCCGGTTGCCCCGGGCGCGGGTGAACGCCGGAGCCCTCCGCCACGTACTGGAGGGTGCACGGTCCGCCCGGCCGCCGTACCGGGGCCGGGCGGCCGGCCGAAAGGAGGGACGACCATGCGACGTCTCGTCTGGGCGGCCGCGATCCTGCCCGCCCTCGCTCTGGGAGCAGCCGCCTGCGGAAGCAGCGGCGGCGGCTCGAAGGCCTCCACGGCACCGGCGAACGCCTACCCGCCGGCTGCCTCCGCCCCGGCGTCCGGGTCCACGATGCCGGGCCAGTCCGGCGCCACGGGCGCCCTCGTCGTGGTGCACGACTCGAAGGTCGGGAAGATCCTGACCGACAACCAGGGACGCACGCTGTACCTGTTCGAGAAGGACAGCCCCACGATGTCCGCCTGCGACGGTGCCTGCGCCGCCGCGTGGCCGCCGCTGACCACCACGGGCGCACCCCAGCCGGGCACCGGGGTCAGTGCCGCCGACCTCGGCACCATCACCCGGTCCGACCACAGCACCGAGGTCACCTACCACGGCCACCCGCTCTACTACTACGCGGGCGACCACCAGGCCGGCGACACCAACGGCGAGGGCTCCACCGCCTTCGGCGCGGGCTGGTACGTGCTCAACCCCAGCGGCAACAAGATCGACAACAGCTGAGCCCGGCGCCGGTCCCCGCGGACCGGGCCGGGAACGGCGGGGCGGCGACGGCCGCCCACGGCCGGGTCAGCGGGGCGACGGGTGCAGGATCTCCTTCACGATCCCCTCGGTGCCCGACATGGCCGTGGTAGGCCGCCCAGCCCGCCACGGTCAGGGCGCTGAACAGGAACCAGCCGCCCGGTGCCGCATCGCTGCCCTCGGGGGCCGGCGACCGCAGCATGTCCCTCGCGATGTGTCCCACCCCGGCCACGGCGTGTGCGGCGCCGGCCAGCGCCATGCCGGTGACACCAATGGTGAGCCACCCGACCCGGCCGATCTCGTCCATCGTCCTCACGACCCCTCGGCCAGTGAGACGCGCAGTGGGAAGGCGCCTCACCCTCGCCTCGATCCTCGGTGCGGCGGGCCCGGCCACCAGGGTCGACGGGGCGGTCCGGGAGGGCCGTCCGGCCCTCCTCCGCGGGGCCCCTCGGGCCCACCGCGGCCGCGCCGGTGCGGCCGCGGTGCCCCAGTCGGGCGCCGTCGTCACGCAGCGCCGCTGTACGGTCGCCCGCATGGCTGACGAGATCTTCGGACACCCCCGGCTGGCGGCGATCCACGACGCCCTGGACCCGGACCGCACCGACCTGGACGCCTACCTCGACCTCGCCGGACGGATCGGCGCGACGCGGGTGCTGGACATCGGCTGCGGCACGGGCGTGTTCGCGCTCCTGCTGGCCGAACGGGGCATCGACGTGGTCGGCCTCGATCCCGCCCGGGCCTCCGTCGACGTGGCCGGGGCGAAGCCGGGCGCCGAACGCGTGCGCTGGGTCTGCGGCGACGTGACGGCCCTCCCACCGCTGCAGGTGGATCTCGTGACGATGACCGCGAACGTCGCCCAGGCGATCGTGGCCGCGGACGACTGGCGGCGGACCCTGGCCGCCGCCCGGGCGGCCCTGCGGCCGGGCGGGTATCTGGTGTTCGAGAGCCGGGACCCCGCCGCGCGCGCCTGGGAGTCGTGGAACCGCGCGGCCTCCCGGCGGGTCACCGAGGTCCGGGGCGTCGGTCCGGTCGAGAGCTGGGTCGACCTGGTCGAGGCGGGGCCGCACCTCGTCACCTTCCGCTGGACCTACGTGTTCGCCGCGGACGGGGACCGCCTCACCTCCGATTCGACGCTGCGGTTCCGGGACCGCCGGGAGATCGAGGCCGACCTGGCGGCCTCGGGCTTCACCGTGCAGGAGGTCCGGGACGCACCCGACCGCCCCGGCCGGGAGCTCGTCTTCGTCGCCCGGCGGCCCTGACCGCACGGGCCCGGGGCCTCGCGGGCCGGGGCGGCCGTCCCGGGCCGGCGCGGGTGTGCCCCGTCTCCCGGGCCGGGGCGGCGTTCCCGCGGTGCCTCAGCCGTCCAGCCGGACGGGCTGCCAGCGGTAGGCGGCGTCCTCCTGCCAGCACTGCAGCTCGTCCTCCACCACCGCGGCCAGGCAGAGCCGCCAGTCGTCGCCGACCGTCAGCGCGACCCGGGTGGCCGGCCGCAGGGTGGGCCGCCACCAGCGGGGCCGCCGTGCCCCGCCGGACGCGGGCAGGCGCAGCCGGACGCCGCCGGTGCCGGCGAGCGCGATCGTCGGGCCGCCGCGGTGGCCCGCCATCGCGACGCCGAGGGCGGGCTCGGACTCGCCGATCTCGACCGGGGCCGCGCCGCTGCCGAGCGGGTACAGCCGGGCGGTGCCGTCGGGGCCGAGGACGACGGCCTGGGGCCCGGCGGAGGACCGGGCCAGCGCGGCGCCGCGGGCGCGGGCCGGTGCGGCGATCCGCTCGGGCCGGCTGCCGGAGCCGATCCGCCAGCAGAGCACCCGGTCCTGGTGCTCCACGAGGACGGACCACGTGCCCGCCCGGTCCTCGGCGGCGGCGAGCACCCGGTCGGCCGGGCAGCCGGACAGTTCCTGCCCGGTGACGGTGACCCCCGGCGACCAGCGGAAGGACTGCAGGGCGCCGGACCGCGCCGTCCACACCACCAGCTCCGCGGAGGAGTTGACGGCACCGGCCGCACCGGCGACGCCGCGCGCCACCTCCCACCAGCCGGAGCGGTTGCCGACCCAGAGCGCGCCCGCGCCGTCCTCGGCGAAGACGGCGAGTTCGGCGGCCCGGCCGGCGCGGCCGACCACGAGTTCGCGGACCGTCGGCGGGCCCTGGCTGGTGCGGGTGGCCGGGAGTTCCGGCGGTGCGAGCCCGGGGCCGGTGTAGCCGACGCCGTCCGAGCCGCCGGAGACGACCAGCGGCCGGCCCGCGGTGTCCGGCAGCACGGCGAGGCAGGAGGTGCGCGGCAGCGGCCGGTGCGCGCGCAGGAGTTCGCGTCCGCGGGCGGCCCAGGGGCCGAGCGGGGCGGGGCGGCGGTCCGGGTCGTGGTGCAGCGGTTCGGCGACCCAGTCGGCGAGTTCCGTGCTGAAGCCGGCCGCCACCAGTTCGCGGCGGGCCTGCTCGACGGCCGTCCGCTGGTCGAGCCGGCCGTGTTCGGGCAGCAGCAGGCTGCGGGCCAGCGTGCCCACCGCGAACAGGTCCTTCGCGGTGGCCGGGAAGCCTCCGACCTGCTCGGCCTCCGGCGGTACGTGCCCGGGGGTGAAGACCGCCACCGTCAGCGTCCGGTCCAGCGGTGCGAGGAAGGTCAGGTCGATCAGTTTGACCCGGCCCTCCGGCTCCACCAGCACGTTGGCGGGCGAGATGTCACGGTGCACCCAGCGCTTGCGGTGGAGTTCGTCGACGATCCGGCAGAGCCGGACGAGCACGTCGGCGACCGCCGGCAGGCCGTCCCGGTTGGCCCGCGCCCACCGGTGCAGCGGCACCCCCTCGACCCAGGGGGAGATCTGGTAGCCCATCACCCCGTCACCGGGCGGGCTGCCGGGCCGGTGCGGCGAGGGGCCGAGCAGGAAGCTCGGCACCACGAGGTCGGTGACGGCGAGGCGGTGGGCGTTGTGCGAGACGTCGTCCCAGCGGCCGAGCCAGCGGCGCACCTCGGACGGGTCGCGCTCCAGCATGATCTTGGCCGCGACGAGTTCCTTGAGCCCGCTGCGGCCGGTGCGCACCGCGCGCCACACCTCGGCCTCTCCGCCGCGGTGCACGAACTCCGACAGTTCGTACTGCTCGGGATCGAACTCCGGCCCGAACCGCAGCCCCGGCACCCAGCGTGACTCCGACACTCCGCCCCCCGCCTGAACCGGTCGGTCCTGCCCTCCCGACCCCCACGATAGTGCTTTTTCCTGCCCGGATGTCCTGGGGGCGGCCTATTCTGATCTCGCCAGAACACCGGTTGACAGTACGTCAAGGTGGCCGGTTCCATGCTCAGTTGTTCATGGACCCGATCGAACGGACCGCAGGGGGAGACTGCATGGCGCTGTTCGCGCTGCTGCTGATCGCGGTGGCACTCGCCGGTGTGGGGGGCTTCGTCCTCGTCCGCCGCAGACGTGCCCTCGACACCGCTTCGGCGGCCAAGGCACTGGCCGCGGCGTCGGCCCGGCTCGCCGCCGGGCGGACGGAACAGGCCCGGCGCCGGTATGCCCGGATCGCCGAGCGGCTCGCCCTGGCGCCGCCGCACCTGCGGCCGCTGCGCGGCACCGCGCTGGCCGGCCTGGCCCAGGCCACCGAGGCGCTCGGCGACCGGGCGACCGCCCTCGGCCTGTGCCGCGAGGCCTTCCCGCTGGTCGGCGTGCCCGACACGCAGATCCCCCGCTGGGGCCTGCGGGGGCTCGCGGAGGCGGAGACCGCGGCCGGCCGGCCCGACCTCGCGCCCGTCCTCGCCTTCCTGCGCGCCGTCGACCGCGGCCCGGAGCCCGGCGAGGAGGCCGACTCCGCCGCGCGCGTCCTCGACTGGCTGCAGCGCCGCTGCCGGGACGCCGCCGCCGCCGAGCGCGACGGCGCGACCGCCGCCGCGCTGAAGGCGCTCCCCGGACGGGACTGGCCGGTCCTGGCCAGGTCGGCGTTCCTGCGCGACGCGGGGCGGCCGGGCGAGGCCGAGGCCGTACTGCTCGCGGCCGCGCCCGGCGGCAGCGGCGAACTCTGGTTCCGGCACGGCGCCCGCCTGCACGGCGCCGGACGCAACGACGAGGCCGTCGAGGCCTTCGGCCGTGCCGTCGAGCGCGGCACCGGCGAGCCCTCGCCGTGGGCCCGCGGGGCGTCGCTGCGCGCCGAGGCGCTGCTCTTCCGCGGCCTGGCCCGGCAGTTCCTCGGCGACCACGCCGGCGCCGGCACCGATCTCGCGGACGCCGCGGCGGCGGCCCCGGCCGACCCCCGCACCCACTACGCGCTGGGGCGGCTCGCCCTGCTGCTCGACCGGGACGACGAGGCGCACGGCCATTTCACCGCGGCCCAGGCCGCGCAGCCCGGCCACACGCCGTCCCGGCTCGGCCTCGCCCTGCTCCACGAACGGGCCGGCCGGCCCGCGGAGGCCGCCGCCGGCTACCGGACGGCCCTGGAGGCGTACCCGCACTGGCAGCCCGCCAAGGTCCGGCTCGGCGCCGCCCTGCTCGCCGCCGGCCGCACCGGTGAGGCCGAGCCGCTGCTGCGCACGGAGGCCGGGGCCGGCCACCCGTGGAGCCCCGCCGCCGCCTTCCACCTCGGTCTGGCGCTGGCCCGCGGCGGCGACCCGGAGGGTGCGGTGGAGCACTGGGAGCCGCTGCGCGACCCCGGCCTGCCCGCCCTGCCGGCGCTGCTGTCCGGGCAGCGCGACGTGCTCGCCCGCCGTCTGCTCGACGCCGACCCCGGCGCGGCCCGCGCCCTGTGGCAGCAGGCCGTCCTCGACACCCCGGACGAGCCGGGCCTGCGGCGCTCGCTGCGCGAGGCCGCCCTCCGCGAGGCCGCCCACCTGCTGCTCACCCGCCGCGACGACCCGCAGGCGCTGGAGGACGCCGCCAACGCCCTCGCCCTGGCCGGCTCCCCGGCCTCCGGCGGGGACGGCCCGGCCGCCTCCGCCCGGGAGGGCAGGCTGCGGGCCGCGCTGGCCCTCGCCCGGGGCTCCGCGGACGGGCCGGACGCCCTGCCCGCCGACGCCGACGGCCCGCGCGACCTCTACCACCGGGCCTCGGGCGGCCTGCTGGCGGGCCGTGCCGTCCGTACCGTCGCCCTGCTCGCCCCGGTCGAGCCCGACCCGGCAGGCGACCCGGCCCTCGCCCAGCTGCGGGCGCTGCTCGCCGAACGCGCCGGCAACCACGCCGGCGCCGTCGACTGGTACCGCAGCCACCTGGCGAACCCCGCCGACCCGGCCCCGGCCGCGGCCCGGGGCGGCGGCTGCGCGGCCGCGCACGACACCCCCTGCGACCGGGCCGCCGAGGACGCCTGCGGCGGCTGCGGCCGGGAGGGCTGCGACACCCACCTGTACCGGCTTCAGTCCGACGGCTCGCCGCGCTGCAGCCGCTGCGCGGAGCGGTCCCTGCTCGCCGTGCTGGACTGCGCCCTGCGGGCGGGCCTGCCGCAGGAGGGCGAGCGGACGCTCGCGGCCTGGGCCGCCGTCCTGGGCGACAGCCCGGCCGGCGTCACCGTCCGTGCGGCGCTCTGCCTGCTGCAGGCCGACGACGACGACCTGGACGCGGCACTCGCCGCCCTCCCCGCCGCCGCGCACAGGGCCCGCACCACGGTGCTGGTCCGGCGCGCCGCCCGCGCCGTCGGGGCGGGACGGTTCGGGGACGCCGCCGGCGACCTGCGCGAGGCCGTCCGGCTGACGCCCGGCCATGCGCTCGCGGCCGAGGCCCTCGGGGTGCTCGCCGAGCACGAGGCGGCCCGCCACGCCGCGGAGGGCCGCTACCAGGAGGCCTGGGACTGCTACCACGCGCTGCTGCTCAAGGACCCGTCGCACCCGCGGCTGCTGCACGCGCTCGGCCTGGTGAGCTACCGCCTCGCGGCCGCCGCCCCGGCCCGGGGCATCCCGGCGCAGCGCGGCCCGCAGGAGGCCGCGGGGGCCCGTCCCACCGCACCGGACCGGGACGACCGGGCCGAGGACCTGTGGCACTGGGTCATCGGCTGCCTCGTCCCCTCCCTGCACCTGCCCGACGTGTGGGACGCCGCCGCCCACGTCACCGGCCGGGACGCCGAACCGCCGCGGGTGGCGGCCGCCCGGGCCGCCCTCACCGACCGGCTCCGCACCGACCTGCGCACCCTGGACCAGGCCGACGGCCGGAGCGGCGACGAGGTCGACGCCTGGACGGTCCGGCTCGGGATGGAGGTCCGCTGCGCCGAGGCCTTCGCCGAGGACGAGGTCGGGATCGGTCGGCCCGACGGCGGCAGCCACCGGCTCGTCGTCGGCCCCGTTCTCGAACGGCTGCTGCGGACCTCCCCGCCGAGCAGCGAACTCTCCGCCTGGCAGGGCGCGTTCGAGTACGCGGTGCTCCCGTGGCGCAAGCCCGGGCCGTACGGCGTCCACCCGCTGACGCACGCCCTCGGCCTGTTCGACGACCTCGGGCCGCAGCGCTACCTTCTGCTCCAGGGCCGGCACGCCGCGGCGGTCTCCGCCCTGGAGACCGCGGACGGCACGGAGCCCGACGAGGTCCGGCAGCAGCTGCTGCGCGAGGCCCTCACCAGCCAGGCCGCCGAACACCACCGCCACCAGGAGTGGCGCGAGGCCCTGGAGTGCCTGACCCGGGCCTGCACCCTGCCCGGCCCCGAACTCACCGGCGAACTCGCCGCCCTCGGCGCCGACGCCGGTCTGCGCGCCGCCCGCGCCCTGCTCAAGGAGCACGACGACGACCAGGCCGGCGCGGCCGAACTGCTGGAGCAGGCACTCGCGCTGTCCCCCGGCCACCGCGAGGTCCGGGAGAACCTCGGCGCCGCGTACGCCCAGCTCGCCCGCAAGGTCAACAACGAGACGAAGGACTACCGGCAGGCGCTGGTCCTGCTGCGCAAGGCGCTCGCACTGGCCCCGGACGACCCGACGGCCCACCACTTCCTGGTGGCCGCCCTGCGCAACCTGGCCACCGAGGTGAGCGTCCTCGGCCCCGGCGGCGAACTGGTCGAGGCCACCGACCTGTGGCAGGAGCTCACCGAGCTCGACGACGAACCCGAGGACCGGGCGGGCCTGGTGTACGTGCTGCAGCTCCGCTCGCTCACCGCCGCCCTCGACGACCGGCGCGGCGAGGCCGTCGCGCGGATGGCGGAGGCGCTGGCGGCCGACCCGGAGTTCGACGGCGACCCGGACGCCGAGGCACCGCGCCGCGTCTCGGTGGTGCTGGCCAACCACGTGCTGGAGAAGTACCAGGACCGGCCGTTCAACGAGCGTGCCTCGATGCTGCGGCGCGCCCAGACGTACGACGACTCCGGCGAGATGCGGGCGGTGCTCGTCAACGTGTGGCGCAGCGAGGCCGCGACGGACTTCGAGGCCGACCGGTTCACCGACGCCGCCACGCTGCTGGAGCAGGCCCTGGAGATGGCGGGGTCTGCGGACGCCAAGGCCAACATCCGCAAGGAGCTGGGTGTCGTCTACGGCGCCCACGCCGTGCGCAACGCCAACGCCCGCCGGTTCGTGGAGGCCCGGAAGCTGATCGGCAAGGCCGTCGCGCGCGACCCGGACGACTCGGGCCTGCGCAGCCTCAAGTACCGGATCGACCGCCTGCGCTGACGGATCCGACCGCCCCTGCCCGAGTCCCCACGACCGCCCGACGACCGCCCGAGTCCCCACGACCCTCCGGAGAGGTCGCGGAGCCGTCCCGAAGCCGTTCCGACAGCCGTTCCCGCAGCCGGTTGCGCCCGTCCGTGGCCGGCTGCAGCCGGAGGAGGAGAGACCGCCGCCATGCCCCTGCACGAACCGTCCCCGTACGAGGTCCTGGGCATCCCGCCCACCGCGGGCGTGCGCGAGATCAACCTCGCGGTGGGCCCGGCCATGCGGCAGGGCCGCCACACCCGCCAGGAGATCCAGGACGCCGCGGCGCTGCTGCGCAACCCCGACCGCCGCCTGGAGCTGGACATCCAGCAGCTGCTGCCGCCCGACCCGGTCGACGGGGTGGCCGAGTTGCTCCACCCGGTGCTGGAGGAGCCGCTGCTGGTCGTGGACCGGCCGCCGGCGACACCGGCGGCGCTGCTGGTCGTCCGCCGCGAGGAGCTCACGGTGGACTTCGCGGAGCCGGCCCCCGCCTCCACCGCCGCCGAACCGCCCGTACCGGCGCGGTTCGCCGCCGACCTGTCGGTACTGCCGCCGATCGAGATCCCGGAGTGAACGCCATGACGACCCAGGAATCCGGCACACCGGTGCCGACCGCCGCACCGCTGGACGTGCCGCAGCGGGCCCTCGACGTCGACCTGGCGCAGGCGTTCAGCCAGTTGCTCTTCCGGGCGTCGCTGCTGCAGCGGCTGCGGGACGACGAGGCGCGCGCCGCCCGGGCCGCGCAGCGCGACCTGCTGGGCCTGCTGGTCGACGTGGACGACGCCCTGGCGGCGCTGAGCCTGGACCCGGAGCTGGCCCGGCTGGGCCGCACCTCCGGCATCGAGGCGACCCGGCGCCGGCTGCTCGGCAAGCTGGCCAAGGCCGGGGTCCGCCCGATGCGGCTGGAGGGGATGGCCGCGGATCCGGGGCTGTCCGAGATCGTCGGCACCGAGGCCCGGGCCGAACTGGAGCCGGAGACGGTCGTCCAGAGCGTGGTCACCGGCTTCTTCTGGAACGAGGAGGTGCTGCGCCGGGCCCAGGTGGTGGTCGCCACCACTCCCCCGCCGCAGTCCCTGGACGGCCCCGGGCCCGCCCCGAGCACCGAACCCGCCGAGGCTGCAGGGGCTGCAGGGAGCACCGAGCGGACGGCCGACGCACCGGCACCGACCGCTCCCGCGGGCACGGACAGCGCGACGGGCACAGGCACAGGCACGGGCACAGGCACGGGCAGGGCCGGCACCGCGGGCAGGAACCGCAAGACCTGGTCGAAGTCGTCGCGGGCCAAGCGGCGCAAGCGCTAGACACACAGGGGACAAGAGGGGAACGACATGTACCGCACTCTCGGTATCGACCTGGGCACCACCAACTCCGTGGTGGCCCAACTGCGCCGGGGCGAGCCGGAGATCGTCTTCAACCGGCAGAACCAGGAGGGCACGCCCTCGGTGGTGGGCCGGGGCCGCCGGGGGGAGCTGCTGGTCGGGTCGACCGCGCGGAGCCGGCTCGCCCTCGACGGCGAGAACGTGATCCGGTCGGTCAAGCGCTTCATGGGCCGCAAGTTCCGTGACCCGCAGGTGCAGGCGGCGCTCGACGAGCTCGACTACAAGGTGACCGCGGGCACCGACGGCGACGTGAACGTCTGGTTCGACGGCCGCTCGTACACGCCGATCGAGATCTCCGCGATCATCCTGCACCGGCTGAAGGAGGACGCCGAGCAGCGCCTCGGCGAACCGCTGCACCGGGCCGTCATCACGGTGCCCGCGTACTTCGGCGAGCGCCAGGTCGCGGCGACCCGGGAGGCCGGCCGGATGGCGGGCCTGCACGTGCTGCGGGTGATCAACGAGCCGACCGCCGCCGCCCTGGCCTACGGGATGACGGCCGAGGCCGGCGACGAGGGGCGTACCGTCCTGGTCTACGACCTGGGCGGCGGCACCTTCGACATCTCGATCCTGCTGCTGGTGCCCGGCTCGGTGTCGGTGCTCGGCATCGAGGGCGACAACCTGCTCGGCGGCGACGACTTCGACCGCGCCATCACCACGGCGCTGCTGGAGGACATCCGGGAGGAGTTCGGCTCGGACTACCAGCCGGACCGGCGGGACCGTCCGCGGATCGCCTCGGCCGCCGAGGTGGTCAAGATCGAACTGTCCAACCAGGAGGCGTCGGACGTCGTCCTGGCGGGCCTCGGCGCGGGTCAGCTGGTGCTGGAGACGGTGTTCGAGCGGCCCCGGTTCGAGGAGTTGATCGAGGCCCGGATCGAGCGGACCATCGAGCTGACCCACAAGGCGATCATGCAGGCCAACCTGACCGTCGGGGACATCGACGAGGTGCTGCTGGTCGGCGGCTCGACGTCGATCCCGCTGGTGGCGCGGCGGCTGGGCGAGGTCTTCGGGCCGAAGCGGATCCGGCGCGGCGTCAACCCGATGCAGTGCGTGGCGCTGGGCGCGGCGGTGCAGTCGGCCCTGGTCGCCGAGGTGGAGTGCCCGGAGTGCCGGACGCCCGCCGAACTGTCCGCGGCCTCGTGCGGGCAGTGCTCGGCCTCGCTGCTGGGCGGCGCCCGGGTGACCTGCACCGGCTGCCACCTGCCGGTGGACGCCGCCGCCGGCGCCTGCCCCAAGTGCGGGCAGCAGGTGGAGGGCGAGGCGGCCGCGCCGGTCGTGGCGGCCGTCGCCCGGACCCGCGACTGCGCGCGCTGCGGCACCCCGGCGGCGGCCGAGGCGACCGCCTGCAGCCTCTGCGGTGAGGCGCTGCCGGACTCCGGTGGCGGCGCCGCGGCGGCCTCGGCCGCGCAGGACATCGGTCTGCGCTGCGGCGGCTGCACGGCGGTGAACCCGCCCGGCACCGAGGTCTGCCCGTCCTGCGGCCAGTTGATGCAGGTGACCAACCCCTTCGACATCACGCCGAAGGACCTGGGCATCGAACTCAACGACGGCCGCCTGGCGGTGATCATCCCGAAGGGCACCGGCTACCCCACGAGCACGCCGGTCAGCCGGGAGTTCGTCGTCTCCGGCGGCGGACAGCAGCGCCTCGAAGTGGCCGTGTACGAGGGCGAGCAGCCGATCGCCCAGCAGAACGAGCTGATGGGCCACCTCACCCTGCGGCTGCCCGCCGGGCTCGGCGGACGGATCCCGGTCGAGGTGTCGTTCGGTCTCGACCAGGACCGCACGATCACCCTGTCGGTGCGGATCCAGGGCGGTGAGCAGCGGACGGTCAAGCTCGGCCGGGCCTCGCTCGACCCGGAGCTCAAGGTGCAGGTCGAGGAGCAGCAGCGGCAGATCGAGAGCTTCACCGACCGCTGGGCGAACGAGCTGACCGAGGCCGAACTCCGCGAGACGCAGCGGCTGATGGACACCCTCGACGACATGGCCGGCGGCCGGACGGGCGGCGAGTCGGTGGACGCGGCGCTGGAGCGGGCGCAGTTCCTGCTGAACGCGCAGCGCTGGGTGCGCAGCACCGAGGCGTACCTGAGCCTGTTCATCCTGTACTGCGAGAAGCACCTGGACGCGGGCGACCTGGGCCGGCTGCGGATGGTCGCGGCCGAGCTCCGGCAGCGCCGCGAGGCGGCGGACTGGGAGGGTGCGATGGCGGCGGCCGCCGCCGCGGACGAGCTGTGCGACTCGCTCGGCCACACCTTCCGGATGCTGACGATGTGCAACATCTACGTCAGCCAGAACATGGTGTCGCCCGCGCTCGGCCAGCGGATCCTGGCGGAACTGCGCGGTCTGGACTCCGCGGTGGAGTCGGCCAACATGGAGGCGGCGAACCGTCACAACTCGGCGCTGCTGGGCCTGTACGCGCAGGCGCAGCGCGAGATGGGCAAGGACAGCATGCCGGAGCAGGTCGGGCCGGTCCGCCCGGAGGAGGTCGATCCCCGATGACGGCCGTACCGCCGATCGAGGTGCCGTGCCCGCAGTGCGCGGTGCCCGCGGACCCTGAGAGCCTGCGCTGTCCGTCCTGCCGGGAGGATCTCGCGGCGCTCGTCCGGCTGCGGTACGCCGGGCGGATCGACTACAACGAGGCACTGGCGCACGTCGGCGCCGGGGAGGACGCGGCCGCCCTGGTGCTGCTGCGCCGCGCGGTGGCCCAGGAGCCCGGGCTGCGCCCGGCCCAGGACCTCCTCGCCGAGGTGTCCGCCCGCACCGGCACCTCCGGCACCTGAGCCCGCCCCGCCCGGCCACCGAGGGCCCCGCACCGACCACCGGCGCGGGGCCCTCCGCCGGCCGGCGGTGATCCGGAGCCCCGGCTCAGCCCTGGGTGGCGGGCAGCCAGCCGTGGACGGTGGGGAGGACCTGTTCGGCGATCCGGCGCAGGGCGTCCTGGTCCGGGGCTTCGTCGTCCTGGCGCCAGATGGAGAACTCGACGGTCTCGGCGTCCTCGTCGGGGCCGATGGCGACCGCGAGGTGGTGGGCGGTGCCGCCGGCCCCGGTGGTGGTCCTCCCGCCCTGGAGGACGAGGGCGAGGGTGGTGCTGCGGTAGACCGCTGCCGGGTGGCCGAGCACCGTGCGCGGCTGGGCGAGCAGGCTCCGGAGCCCGGTGATGTCCCGCACCGACAGGCCCTGGTTGTGGGTGATGCGGACGTTGACCGGCCCGATCTGCACCTGGGCGGAGGCGTCGAACTCCTTCGTCCCGTCGCCGTGGACGATCGGCCCGCCGCCGGACTGCGCGATCGAGACGTGCCGGTCCGGCGTGCCGAGCAGGGCGGGCAGGTCGGGGCGGTTGAGCGCCGCGCACAGTGCCGGGTACTCCGGCGAGTCGGTGTCCTTGGCCGCCTCGCACACCGCGGGCCTGCCGGCGTCGGCACGGGAGCCGGAGAACATGCCGGCGCCCCACATCCCGGCGATGACGGTCCCGACGAGCACGACCGCCGCGGCGGCCTGGACATCGGCACCCGGCCGGCCCCGCCCGCCCGCCACCTCCGGCCCGGCCGTGTCGGGCCCGGCCACCTCCGGACGTGCTGCCGTCTCGGACTCCATGCGCTCCCCCTCCTGCGAACCCCTCCCGATCCCATGATCACCGGACGGGCTGCGTCACCCTACTCGTTCCGCCGCCGCAGGCGCCGCGAATATCCGACCGGTCCCGCATCCCTGATGCCCCGCCACATACACGCCGCCCTCCCGGCCGATCGGCCGGGAACTGGCCGACTCCTGATCAGCTGTCAGGAGCGGGAGCCGTCGGGGAAAGTCAGGAGCGGGCGCCGAAGATCGCTGGGTATAGTGCAGGCGCTCTGCCCCGATGACCCGTCGCCGAGGAGGCCGTTCGATGGAACCCGTCACGCTGATCACCGGTGGCTCGACCGGAATCGGTGCCGCCACCGCCCGCGCCCTGCTCAAGCAGGGTCACCGCGTGGCCGTCACCGGACGCGACGCGGGCAAGCTGGCCGCCTTCGCCACCACCGCGGCGGCGGGCGAGCGGCTGCTGACGATCACCGGCGACGCCGGCGAAGCGGATGACGTCGCCGCCGCCGTCGGCCACGTGCTGGACACCTGGGGCCGGCTGGACAACGTCATCGCCAACGCCGGTTTCTCCCTGCCCGGCAACCTGGAGACCCACGCCCCGGAGGACATGCGCGCCATGATCCTCACCAACGTCCTGGGCCCCGCCCTGCTGATCCAGGAGACCCTGCCCCACCTGAGGACCTCCAAGGGCCGAATCGTGATCATCGGCTCGGTCGCCGGTGTCCGCCACACCCCCGGCAACCTCTACTCCGTCACCAAGTGGGCCGCCCACGCCCTCGCCGAGAACACCCGTCTCCTGGTCGGCCAGGACGGAGTCGGCGTCACCGTCGTCGCCCCCGGCATCGTGGACACCCCCTTCTGGCACGCCCGCGGCGGCACCCCCGAGGCAGCCGCCACGATGACCGCCGAGCAGCTCGCGGACACCATCGTGTTCGCCGTCAACCAGCCTACGGGCGTGGACATCAACCACATCACGGTGCGGCCGACGGGGCAGGCCGGCTGAGGCAGAGCTCCCGAGGGTCGTACGGGGATGCGCCCCCGGCGCCGCCGAGCACGGTGCTGCGCGGGCCGGGGGCGCCCCTAGAACCACGCCGCGCTGACGGCTCCCAGACCCGCCGCTGCCGCCCGTGCGTAGAAGGCGCGGGCGTCCGCGTCCCCCTCCGCGAGGTCCTGGCGGAAGTACGCCAGGGCCACCCGACTTCCGTTCCCGGAGCCGGCGGCCGCCGCGGCACCGCCGATCTCCCACAGGTCGTCGAAGGTGTGTGCGGCGAGGAACTCCGCCGCCCGCCGCACCTCGGCCGGCCCCATCAGGGCCATCACCGGGTCGCCGTACGGCAGCACCGGCTCGCCGCCGCCCATGGGCAGAGCGGCGGCGTCACCGCCCGGCAGGTGCGCTGCGCTCCGGTACAGCTCGTCGAGCCGGACGAAGCTCTTCGAGATGGTGAACCTGATGTCCGACGCGTGGTCCTCGTACGCGTGCCACCGCTCGGCCATGAACGCGGAGAGATGCTCCGCGCCCTTCGTCAACTCGTCGGCGGAAACGGCCTGGACGTGCAGGTCGTAGCCCATCGTGGGTCCTCCTCGTGCGCGGTGCGGCGGTCGCCCCGCCGTGATCTTCGCGCCGCAGGCTAGTCCCCGGTTCGGACACTCCCGGTCCGGTGGCGTGCGTGCTCGCCCGGTTGGCGGCGAGGGCCGGGGGAAGACGACGGCGCATGGCAGATGACTCCCGTGCGCGCGGTCGCAGCTCCGCGGCGCCGGCACCCGACGGCCGGTCCGACGTGGACGGCCCCTCGGAGATTCCGGCGCGCGGCTGGTGGCGGGTGCTGAAGCGCACCGTGCGCGAATTCCTCTCCGACGAGCTCCCCGACCGGGCGGCCGCGCTCACCTACTACGGCATCCTGGCGATCTTCCCCGCGCTCCTGGTCCTGGTGTCCGTCCTCGCCCTGGCGGGCACCTCCGCGACCGAGACCGTGCTGGCCGACCTGCAGTCGCTCGCCCCCGGCTCGGCCCGCGACGTCCTGCACGACGCGATCGGCCAGTTGCAGAACGGCCGGGGCACCGGGGGCCTCCTCGCCGTCGTCGGCATCGCCGGCGCCCTGTGGTCCGCGTCCGGGTACATCGGCGCGTTCATCCGCGCCGCCAACGCCGTCTACGACGTCCGCGAGGGCCGGCCGCTCTGGAAGACCACGCCGCTGCGGATCGGCCTGACGCTGCTGACGATGGTCCTGCTCGTGGCGAGCGCCGCGATCGTCGTGTTCACCGGCCGGCTCGCCGAACGCGCCGGGGACCTGCTGGGCCTGGGCAGAACCGCCGTGACCGTCTGGTCGATCGCGAAGTGGCCCGTCCTCGTGGTCCTCGTGTCGCTCATGATCGCCCTGCTGTACTGGGCGGCTCCGAACGTCCGCAGCCGCGGCCTGCGCTGGACCTCCCCCGGCAGCCTGCTCGCCGTCCTGCTCTGGCTCGCCCTCTCCACCGGCTTCGCCGCCTACGTCGCCAACTTCGGCTCGTACAACAAGACCTACGGCACCCTCGCCGGCGTCGTCGTCTTCCTGGTCTGGCTGTGGCTCAGCAACCTGGCGATCCTCCTCGGCCTCGAACTCGATGCCGAACTCGCCCGCGAACAGGCGCTCCGCTCGGGCCGGCCCTGCGCCGACGAACCGTACGTCGCACCCCGCGACACCCGCACCTGGCCCGACGAGGAGGACGGCCCGGAGCCGTGCGAGCCCTGACGGCGCCCCTGCCCGAGCAGCCACCGGGGGCTGCGGGGGCGGACCGTGACAGGATGTCCCGTCATCGTTCCAGGGGTGCGACCCGGCGGAAGGCGTGGAAGTTCGTGATCTCCGACCACCAGCGGCGCCTGCGCGAGCGGCTGCTGTCCGTCCCCGTCGTCCCGCCGCCCGCGCCGTGGCGTCCCGTCGCGGAGCGGTCCATCCCCGTCGGCGGGCTGCTCGGCATCGGCTTCGCCCCCGCCCCGGACGACGGCCGCGACCTGGTCATGGCGGTCTCGGTCGCGGGTCACGGGCTGTTCGACGCCGTCACCGGCGAGCGGATCGCCCGGGACCGTGATCCCGACCCCGACGACCTCACCCCGGACGCCCGGCCGGACCTCTCCTGCCCCGGCCCCGGCCCGCTCGCCGGGACCAGGGTCCGCATCGCCGGACTGTTCGGCGGCGGCCTGCACACCACCACCTGGGACGGGTGGACGCTGGAGGTCGTCAGCCCCGAGTGGCCGCACGACCGCGTCCTGCTGTCCACCGACGGCGGCGCGCCGCACAACGGGCCGCACGGCGAGTGCTGGTGGCACGTCTTCGACTCCACCCGGTCGGAGCTGCGGGCCGCCGGCTTCTCCCCGTCCGGACGCACCCTCGCGGTCGCCACCAGCAGCGACCTGACCCTCTGGACCCGCCCCGCACCCGACACCCTCGACTGAACCGGCCCCGCTCCGGTCCGCCGCGGGCCGACCCCCTCCGGGACTCCGTACACGTCGGGGCCAGGTGCGACCGCCGAACGGCGTTCCGGTAGAACGGTCCGTCGGAAGGACGTCCCCCGGCCGCTGACGCGTCGGTACGGACGCGGATCACGGGGGGGACGAGATGGCACGGCACGACGAGTGCGGCGACGAGCGGACGGCGGAGGGCGAGGTCGCCGTGGCCCGGCTCGCCACGGACGCGGGCGACCTCCCGCACGCGGCGGCACACCTGGCCGCCGCGACGGCGACGGACCCGGCGCTGCCCGAAGTCCACGAGGCCCTGGCCGGGTTCTCCGCCCGCGCCGGGGGCCCGGCCCGGGCCCTGGAGCACTTCCCCGTCGCGGGCGAGACCTCCCCCGGCGTCACCGCCTGCCACGCCCACCTGCGGGCCGCCGCCGGCGACCGGGACACCGCGGTGGAGACACTGGCCGCCGTGATGGCGGCCGAGCCCTCCCTGCCCTGGGCGGAGGCGGCCTGGCTGCTCCGCGAGGACCTGCCGGACCTGATCTCCCCGGACGCGGTCGCCCGTGCGGCCGCCCGCGCCACGACCACGCTCGGGGAGCCGCTGCCGGAGGCCGTCCGGACCGCCCTGCTGCCCTTCGACCGGTTCGTGACCGCCGTCCTGGACCGGCACCCCGACCACGCGCACCTGCTGGCCGTCGCCTCGGCCCTGCCGCGCCTGCTCGGCGCCACCGACCGCGCCGTCGAGCGGGCCCGGCGGGCGCACCGGATCGAACCCGGCCGCGTGCAGGCCCTCATGCTCGGCCGGGCCCTGCGCGCCGCCGGCGAGGCGGACGAGGCACTCGCGGTCTGGGAGGCGACCCTCGACGACGGGCCCTTCGACGGCCGTCTCGCCGGCGAGGTGGCCGAACTGTACGCGGCCACCGGCCGTCCCGAGGGGGGACTCCGCCGGGTGGAGGCGGCGCTGCGCCACGAGCCGGACCACCCGACGACCGCGCCGCTGCTGCACGGCCTGCGTCACCGGATCGACGGCGGCACGGACCACCTGCTCGCCCTGGCCGACCACCTCCGCACCCACCCGGACCACGCCCTGGCGGACGAACTGCTCGCCCGCGCCTGCCACCGCACGCCCTGGCTCGGCATCGTGCCCCAGGTGGTGGAGGCCTCGATCGACGTCCTGCACCAGCTGCTGGCGGAGCCGAACGACGCGCTGGCCGAGGGCTTCACCATCAAGATGTCGGAGCCGGAACCGCCCAGCGCGCTGCTCGCCCTGCGGCTCGCCTTCCCCCGCGGCTCGGCGAGCTACCGCGAACTGCGCGAGCCCGACCCGCGCCTGACGGTACGGCCGGTCGGTGTCCGCATCTGGCGGTACGACGGTCTCGATCCGCTGCCGGCCGTCGCCGCACCCTCGCCGGAGAGCGCCGAACTCGTCCGCCGGACCGCCGACATCCACTGGGCCCACCCGCCCGCGGCGTACGACCGGGCGGTCCGGCTGGCGGGCGTGCCGCTCGACGACCTGCTCGGCGTGCTCGCGCACCCGCCGGCCCCGCGCGAGGACGAGCTCGGCCGGGCACTGCTGGCGCACCAGCCCGAACTGTGGGTCCGCGCCGTCCAGGTGTTCGCCTGCCTCGGCATCGCCCACCACCGCACCGACCAGCCCTGGTCGCGGTCCGACCGTCGGCGCGTCCTGCTCGACCTGCTCCTCGGGTCCGAGGACTGGGTGGTGGAGGCGGCCGGATTCGCCCTGGTCGCCGTGGGCTGGACGCACCCGGCCACCCGCCAGGACATCGGGCAGCGGCTGCGCACCCGCCTGAACGCGGTGGCCTCCGCCTACGAGCAGCGCGACGTCACCGTGCTCACCTCGGTCTGCACCCTGGTGCTCGCCTGTCCCTGGCTCGACGAACAGTCCCGCGCCCTGGCCCAGGACCTGATCGACCGGCGCCGCAGCAACGTCGAGGCGTACGCCGCCGAAGACGCCGCCCCGCCGGCCCCGCAGCTCCCGCCGGCAGCGCCCACCCCGAGCCGCCCCCGCGGGCTGCGGGGGCTCTTCGGCCGCGGCCGCTGAGGCCGCCAGGAGCCCCACAGGATCCGGGTGTTCGGGCGGCGTCGGCGGCCCACCGGGCGTGGGGGTACCGCAGGATCGGCGAGGGGCGGTCCCGGGGGACGGGCGCGGACCTCCACGACGTGATGCTGCTCGACCTCCGCCGGAAGCAACCGTGAGGGGCGCAACCGTGAAGGGCCGCACCGGTGTCCGCGCCGCCCCCGGTCCCCCTTGACGGCGAAGGCCGCATCCACCAAGGTGTCGTCGACTCCCTCGCACCGCAGCCCATTCGGAACTCCCGCTCGGAGAAGGCATGCGTGCACCCACCCGTCCGGCCGGCCGTCGCGATCGCCCCCGGCTGCCCGTCGGCTTCGCCGTCGTCGCACTCGTCCTGGCCGGCGCCGGCCTCGGACTGGCACCTTCGGCGACGGCCGCCCTGCCCGACGTCCAACTGATCGTCAACGGGAGCTTCGACTCCGTCCCGTGGATCTGGGACTGCGAGCCGACCACCTCCCGGAGCCACCTCCCGCACGAGCACTACGTCACCGGCCGGCCGACCGCCGACAGCTACGCCGGCTGCACCCAGCGGGTCCGGGTCCAGCCGAACTCCAGCTACAGGCTGTCCGCCTCGGTGCGCGGCCCGTACGTGTTCGTCGGCGTCTCGGGCTCCGGCACCGAACCGGTCGCCACCTGGTCCTCCCAGAGCGACTGGAACGGCCTGTCGTTGCAGGTCACCACGGGCGCGGACACCACCGAGCTGACGGTGTACTTCCACGGCTGGTACGGACAGGGGTCCTACGACGTGCGGCAGATGTCCTTCACCGGGCCCGGCGTCACCCCGAACCCCTGCGGCGAGTCCGCCGCAACGCAGACGCCGAGCGGCAGCCCTGCGTCCGCCTCGCCGAGCCCCAGCTGCATGCGCACCTATTTCCCCTGGTCAACCGTCAGTTCAGCCCGGTGCCCGACGGCCGGCACGCCGGGCCCGTTCCTCGCCGCACATGCGGGGAACGGGCCCGATGGGTGTCCGTTGCGGGGCTGCCTCCGCCGGTCCCGTACGTCCGGGTCCGGAGGCGCGCGGCGCCTACGCGCCGACCGGGCGCTGCTGCCAGCGGACCGCCGGGCCGTCGTCGTACGGGCGCTGCACCAGTCGGCCGCCCGCGCCCGGACCGCCGGCGCCCGGACCGCCGTCCCCGGAGCGGCCTTCCAGGCCGAGGACGAGGCCGCTCGCCGCGTTGACGACCTGGTCGCCGCAGAACCGCCAGACGGTGCCCTCGTGTTCGCCCGCGCAGTCCTGCTGCACGAGCGGGGCGCCGTCGGTCGTGCGGCCGCCGGTGGCCAGGCAGCGACCGGTACCGGCGTTCTTGATCTGCACTCCCGCGTCGCCGGGGATCACGATCCAGGTCTGGCCGGCGGTCCGGCGGCAGGGCCGCTGCGTGAGGGCACCACCGGGGTCGGCCTGGGCGCACAGGCCGGTCGTCCGGTTCACGAAGGCACGGGAGCCGGGCGGCGGCGCGAAGACCGACGGCGTGGCCTTCCGGCTGGGCGTGGCGCTGGCGACGGCCGGTTCGGGCCGGAAGGACTCGGCGACCCCGACGGCTGCGACCGGCGCCGCCGGAAGCGTCGGTTCCTGACGCACGGCTGCGGCATCGGGGGTGGCCGGCGCGCCGCCGGCCGGTGCACCGCCGGCACCGGGCAGCAGGACGACGACGGCCGCGGCGGCACCGGCGAACGCGGTGGCGGTCGCCGTCCACTTGGCCGCCGCGGACCGGGAGACGGCCGCCAGCTTGGCGGCGGCCAGGTGCAGGCCGTGCCCTGCGGCGGACGACCAGAGGCCGGCCGGGTCCCAGAGCAGGATGCCGGCGGGCAGGACGGCGCCGAGGCGGCCGTTGAGGTCGCGCAGGTCGCGTTCGGCGCGGGCGCAGCCTGGGCAGTTCTGCAGGTGGCGGTCGAGGTGGCGGGTGGTGCGCTTGTCGGGCCGGCGGATGGACGCGGCGAGCATGCTGCCGTAGTGGCGGCATTCGTCGTCGGCGGTGGTCGTGAGGTGGGCCCGCAGGTAGGCCTCGCGCAGGCCCTCGCAGGCGCGGGCGACGAGGGAGCCGGTGCCGCTGACGGTGAGGCCCAGGCGTTTGGCGGTGGCTGCGGCGGGTTCGCGTTCGACGACCGCGTGCCAGAGGACGGCCTGCCAGCGTTCGGGGAGCGACCGGTAGGCCTGCAGGACGAGTGAGCCCTCTTCGGCGGCGAGGAGCGCGTCGTCGACGTCCTGGCCGCAGGGCAGGGACTCGGCCCAGGCCTCGAAGTCGTCGGACAGCAGCGTGCGGGCGCGGTCCCGGGACCATTCCACGGCCACGTGCCGCACGCACGTCAGCAGGTAGGGGCGCCAGGCGTGTTGGGGGCCGGCGCCGGCGGTGACGGCGCGGTAGGTCCGGGCGAAGGCCTCGGCGGCCAGGTCGTGCGCGGTCGCCGTGTCGCGGCAGCAGGTGCGGGCGTAGCCGAGGACGGCGGTGTGGTGGCGGGCGAAGACCTCGCCCATCACGTCCTGGACGGCCGGGCCGGCGAGCGGGCCGCCGTCGCGCAGCAGTGCGGCCAGTTCGGCGTCGCCGAGGTGATCGAGTGTCGTCTGACGGACCGTCGCGGATGCGCTCAACCTTCGCTCCTGTTCGTGCGGGGGGTGGCCGGGCGGCGAACGGCCCGGCTGGTTCGGGCCCCGGGATCGTCGACTTCCGGCCGGATTGCGGGCCAGTGTGTCATGGCCCCGCGCAGACCGTCGTCGCAGGTCGGGAGCCACGGGCCGGGCGGGCACCGGGTCCACCGGATCCCCCGGCGCCGTACCGCGCACCGGCGGCGGCGGGCGTCCGCGCGTGCTCCCTTGGATCGTTCGCGGTCATCCGTTGGTGCACCGCGACACCGGTCGGCCGCCGCATAACGAGTTGGCAAAAAAGCAGGACGTCCGGCCGCCAGGCCGGTCTTCCCCTGCAGGAACCGAACGGAAGCAAGGAATGCCGTTGTCTGACCCAGCCGCCGATCCGCCGTCGGACGCCGAACGCACCCGCCGGCCCGCCGTACGCCCACTGACCACCCGCGAGAGCGAGGCGCTGATCGCCTACGCGCGTCGGCTGTGCCGTGACGCACGGGCCGCCCGGGAACTCACTGAGGAGGTGTTCGCCGCGGACCTCCGCGGGACGGACCCGGAGCACGCCCGGCAGCCGGCCCTGCTGGCCGCCGCCCGGCGCACCGCCGCCACGTGGGCGGACAGCGGGCGTGCCGACCTGCTGTCACCCGCGTTCGCCGCCTGGCTCCGCACCCTTCCCCGCCCGAACGCCTCGGCCCAGTGCGCGCAGGCCGCCGTCGTCGCGGCCGAGGAGGACTCGGCCCTCCTCCAGGTCTTCCGGAAGCTGCCCGACGCCCTGCGGGCCGCCGTGTGGCAGGCCCTCGACGACGCGCCCGAGCCGGCTCCCCCGTCCCCTGCCACCGACGACGCCGCGGACGCCAATGCCGATGCCTCTGCTGCGGGACTGCCCGACCCGGAGGTCGTGGCGCGGTTCTACGGCGCCTACCTGCAGTACTACGTGGTGCACGCGCCCCGCCGGAGCTGCCGTCAGCTGGTCGCCAGGCTCGGCGACACCGTCCGCCGCGGCGACACCGACGAGGCCCTCGACCGCCACCTCGCCCGGTGCGGCGACTGCACCCGCGCCCGCGCGGACCTCGCCGCCGTCCACACCTGGCAGCGCCCCGCGCTCCGCGCAGGACTCCTGCTGTGGACGGGCGAGGAGCGGACGGGTGACCGGCGCACGGGCGAGGAAGCGCCGGAGGCGGCGGACACCGTGGTCCTGCCGGCCCTTCCCGCAGGCCTGTTCGCCTCGCTTCCGCAGGAGGGAACGCCGCCCCCCGCCCCGGTCCCCGTCCCAGTCGCGACCCCCGTCCCGGTCCCGGTGCCGGTCGCGAGCGCGGTGGCGCTCCCGTCGTCCACCGGGCCGTCCGACCCGGACGCGGCCGGTGCCGGGCCGCAGCGCCACTCCGACCGGACGGTCGTCTTCGCCCTCCTGGCGCTCGGCCTCGGCATCCTGACCGTGGCCGCCGCCACCATCGCCCCCGACCGCGCCGCACCCACCGCGGCCGCCCCGCCGGCCTCCCCGTCCCGCGCCGCCTCCCGGGCCGCCGTCCCGCCGAAGTCCTCCCCGACCGCCCCCGCGCCGTGGACACCCGTCTCCCCCGCGCCGGACGGGGGCTCCCCCGCGCCCGTCCCACCGACGGCAGCTGACACCCCGTCGCCCTCGCCCACCTCCCGGATCCCCGCCTTCCGCCTCGTCAACGTGCGCAGCGGACTGTGCGTCCTGCCCGACGACCCCGGTGGCCGGGACGGCGGCGGCGTGCACCTCGGCACCTGCGACGGCAGTGCGGCGCAGCGCTGGCAGTTCCTGCAGAACAGCAGCGGGCTGCTGCAGGTCCGCAACGCGGCCGGCGGCCAGTGCCTGGACGGCACCACGGCGGGCGGCAACGTGGTCGCCGTCGTCCTGCAGGAGTGCCGTGCCGACCGCCGGGAGCAGCTGTGGAAGGCCGTCGCGAGCAGCCGACCCGCCGCCTTCCGCCTGCACTTCGTCCCGTGCGTCACCAAGAGCGACTACACCGACCACCTGCTCGGTCCCGGTGGCATCTGGCCCGGCCCGGCCAGGGCCGGTTCACCGGTCGTCCACCAGCCCAACTACTACGACAAGGACGACTTCCTCTTCACCACCGTCTGACCTGCGCCGGCCCGGTCCGCGTTCCGGCCGTCGCCCTCGGCGCGCGGCAGGGAGGTGCTCAGCTCCGGGCACCTCCCGGACCTGTGCCGACCGAGAGGTGGTACAGCGCCGCCGGCCTGGGCAGGTGACACCTGGGGCGACCACTGCGCCGGCCCGCTCAGCCGGTCGATGGGCAAGGGGCCCCGCGGCTCGGGGTGCCAGATCAGGTCGACCAGGTCCTGGGGAGGGTCTCCTCCGTCGGCCATCGCCCGGACGTACGCCTTCGCCCGGCCGATGCCGAGGGCGGGAGCATGCTTGCGCAGGTGGCGAACGGCTGCCATGGGACCGTCGGTTCGCAGGACGGCGCGGACGGCCGGAGCCACCGGGTCGGGCAGGTCCGCGGGCCGGACGCCCTTGAACCGCCAGAGGAAGTGCTTCTCCCAGCCGTCCGCGGCTGTGAGGACCGGAATGTGATAGATGCTCCCGTCCTCCTTGTCCACCAGGTACGGGCCGCCTCCGACGAGCATCGCGTGCGGATCGCGCGTCCGGATGTACTCCACCGCGTTCCAGCCGACCAGCCACCCCAGGGCATGGTCGCGCACGCTGTCGACGGCGACCTCCGCTTCTCCCCGCCAGTTCTGTGCGAGGAGGTCCTCCACCAGCTCGGCGGCCCTCTCCTGGGTGATCACCGCACCATCATTCACCAGGGCACAACCGGGTTTCCGGCATCCCGGCCCTCGTGCGGCGGGGAGCTCGGTGCTCGGTCCCACGTGGAAGTGGGAGGTGCAGATCGACGATGCCCCGGTCACGCCGCGCGGCCCCGGGGCGGGTGCGGTGGTGGGGCAGGCTCGGTGGTGGGGCGGCAGGCGCCGGCCGGGCTGCTGGGGGCACCCGGCCGGCGCGGCAGCCACGGGGGCCGGGGGATCCGGCGGCGCCGACCAGGGTCGCCGCCGGACCGTCCCGTCCCTCGTTGGGCTGTTGCTGGGAGAGAGGGCGAAACGGGCCGATCGACCCGCGGGTTTGCCCATTCTTTACCATCGGGGATCCGGAACGGCGGAGTCCGCCCCTCGCGGCCGAGGACGCCCCCGGGGGAATCGCACCGGCGATCCGACCCATCCGGGGGGACCCGGCCGCCGAACCAGGGGTACGAGCGTGTGACGGGCATCGGACACCGTGCCTCCGGCACTCCGGACCCGCTTCGCGAGCACGCCGGGGCCGGGGCCCGTCACGCGCACTCTCCTCAACCTCCCGGGGAGGTACCCGATGAGGAAGGTCCTGATCCCCACCGCGATCGCCGCGCTGATCGTGCCGCTCGGCGCGGCGGTCGCCACCGCCGACAGCGGCACCGGACACCACGGCGCCGACCGGCGGAACACGTTCACCATGGCGCTGCTGCTGCCGGTGGCCAACAACCGGGTGCACGGCATCGGCAACGCCACCGTGAACCTGCACGGCACCGAAGCCAGGATCACCGTCCACGTCCGCGGCCTGCTGAACCACGCCCCGCACGCCATGCACATCCACGTCAAGGGCTCGGGCGAGTGCCCGACCGCCGCGGACTCCACCCTGCACAACGGCCGCCTCGCGACCTCGACCGCCGACGGCCTGCCCGCCTACGGTCCGATCGGCACGTCGCTGACCACCAGCGGCGACACGAGCCCCGCCAGTGCGCTGGCCGTCGACCGGTTCCCCTCCACCGGCACCTTCACCTACTCGCGCACGATCCACGTCACCGCCGACGTCGCCCAACAGGTCCGCCGCGACAACGCCGTGGTGGTCGTCCACGGCATCGACTACAACAAGAACGGCCGGTACGACGACGTCCTGGGCGCCAGTGAGCTCAACCCCGCCCTGCCCCAGGAAGCCACCGCCCCCGCGCTCTGCGGCCCCCTGCACTGAGCCGCCCCGCCGCCGCGGCCGGTCCGCCCGGCCGCGGCTCACGGGCTGTCGACGCCGCCCGCGCGGACCTTCGCCTCGATCAGGGCAGTCAGGCGGGTCAAGCCCGGGCGGTCGTCCTCTCCGTGACGGGAGAGCAGTTCGTAGCGGACGTCACCGCCGGAGCGCTGCCGGCGGCCCTGGAGGACGGGCAGGAGGGAGGGGTCGGCGAGGAAGTGCTGCCCCCCGGTGAGTCCCTCGGTGCGGGGGTCGCCGGCCGCACGGTTCCCGGCGCTGCGGGAGACCAGCGACATGCGCGAGTGCCCTCGGTTCTCATACCCGACCCGCGACCACCGGCGAGCCGCGCGGGTGGGACTTCCGGTGGGACGCCGCGTTCGCGGTCGAGTTCGCCATGTGCTCCAGCCCGGGGCCTGACCCGGGGTCAAGGTCAACCCGCCGGTTCCGCGACCGGGTTCCGTGGCAGACGGCTGCGCCGGCGGCCCGCGGCGTGCTTACGTGGCTCCATGACGCACCCGGACACGGTCGAGGAAGTCGGGAGCCGGTTTCGGCTGGAACGGAAGCTGGGCGCAGGTGGCCAGGGGGAGGCCTGGCTGGCGTACGACGAGCGCCTGCGCCGCCGCGTGGTACTCAAACGGCTCGTGGTCACCGCGGGACCGTCGGCCGAGGCGGGCGCGGTGCAGCTGGCGCGGGCGGAACGGGAGGCACGGGCGGCCGGGAACCTCCGCCATCCCGGCATCGTCACGGTGTTCGACCAGTTCGCGGACCACCGGGGCGTGCCGTGGATGGTGATGGAGTACGTGGAGGGGCGTTCCCTCCGGGACGCCGTCGCGTCGGGACCGCTCGCGGTCGTCGAGGCGGCCCGGATCGGGGCGCAGGTCGCGTCCGCCCTGGCCGCCGCGCACGCGGCGGGCGTGGTCCACCGGGACGTCAAGCCGGCCAACATCCTGCTGGCCGGCGACCGGGCGGTGGTCGCGGACTTCGGGATCGCCTCGGTGCCGGACGAGGTCACGATCACGGCGACGCACATGCCGCCCGGGACACCGCAGTTCATGGCCCCGGAGCAGGTCGGGAACGGGGCGTCGTCCCCGGCGTCCGACATGTGGTCGCTCGGGGTGACGCTGTACTGCGCGGTGGAGGGGCGGTTCCCGTTCCCCGGGGAATCCGTCCTGCAGGTGCTCCTGGCGGTCGGCCGCGGCGTCCCGGAGCCGATGACCAGGGCCGGCGCTCTGGCACAGCTGATCGGTCAACTCCTGCGGACTGCACCGGAGGAGCGTCCTGCCGCCGCCGTCGCGGCGGCCTCCTTGCGCGAGGTCGCGCAGGCCGCTGACGTCTCGCAGGCCACTGACGTCTCGCAGGCCGTGGAGGTCTCGCAGGCCGTGGGGGCGGTAGCGGCTGCGGAGGCGACCGGACCGGGTCCGGACGACATCGACGAACTGCTCCGCCGGGCGACCCGCGAGCGCGACCGCGGCGATGTGCCGCGGGCCGAGGACACCTACTGGTCGGCGCTCGACCTGGCGATCCGGCTGCACGCCCGGCTGCAGGAGGGCTGGGCCTGGGACGGACTCGGGTCCTGCCGCTGGCGCGCCGACGACCCGGACATGGCCCTGCGGTTCTACCAGCGCGCAGCGTGCATCGCCGAGGAGACCCGCGACCCGCTGATGCGGGCCTGGAGTCTGCACAACTTCGGCACCCACCGCCGTAAGAAGGGCGAGCCTGAGGCGGCCCGGGGCTACTTCGAGCAGGCCCTGGCGGTGGCGGAGGACGAGCGCTGCACGGCGCCCGCGGGCTGGACGCACCACCAGCTGGCCGAGCTGGCGGCCGAGGACGGGGATCCCCTCCGGGAGAAGGAGCACTACGCCGCGGCCGTGCACGTCGCACGGGGCACCCGCGAGGAGGAACTGGCCGGGTGGAGTCTGTACAACCTGGCCAGGTGCGAGGAGCGCGCGGGGGACCTCCCGGCGGCACGCGAGCACTACGCGGGCGTTCTGGAGGTAGGCGCCCGCATCCCGAACCGGTGGATGGTCGAGCACGCCGAGGAGGCTCTCGGGCGTACGGCCGGTCCCGGCTGAGGCGAGCCGCTCGCGCGGCGGTGCCGCGGTCCACGCCGGCCGCGGCGTCGACGAGGGGCATCACGGCGGTCGACGCCCGGGAATCGCCGGCGCACGATCGGCCGGGCCCGGTGGACACGACACGGCCCGGCCACCAGGGGGGAGGGCGGCCGGGCCGGGTACGGGGGACGGGGCGGGAACCGCCTCGTCGGAACGACCATACGGCCGACCGCGGCCGGGACGCGCGAGGCGCGCCCGTGTTCTCCGCAGCCGGATTCCCGGCGGCACACGGGAGTGCGCGAGGCCGCGCGACACGTCGGCACACCGGCGGCCGGCCGTGCGGTGCGGTGCGGTGCGGTGCGGCGCACGGGTGGCGCCGAGGGGCCGGGCGGGTGATGTTCCCGGGGTGTCGGCCGGGACCCGGCCGCGGTGTGTGCGATCGCTGGAAGGGCGGTGCCCCGGGGCGCCGGCCGTCCGATCGCCGACCCTCTCGGGGAGTGTGTTCCGCCATGTCCGTCGTCCGCCGGATCCTGCCGTTACTCCTCGCCCTCGCCTGCGCCGCCGGCCTGTGGACCACCGCCACCGCCTCAGCCCTCGCCGCATCGGCCCACACCGTCACCACCGCGGCCGCGCCGACCGCCGGGCAGGGAACCGCCGGGCCGGGGATCGACTGGGACGCGGTCGCGGCCTGCGAGAGCGGCGGCCGCTGGCACGCCAACACCGGCAACGGCTACTACGGCGGCCTGCAGTTCGACCAGTCCACCTGGCGTGCCAACGGCGGCACCGCGTACGCGGCCCGTCCCGACCTCGCCACCCGCGACCAGCAGATCGCCGTCGCCGAACACCTCGCCGCCCACCGGGGCCTGGCCCCCTGGCCCGTCTGCGGCGCCCGCGCCGGCACCCACCACACGGTGCCCGCGCCGCGCCCGGCGCAGCAGCACGCCGCACAGCAGCACGCCGCCCGGCAGCCCGCCGTCACCGAGCCCGAGGCGGCAGCGGCCACCGAGTCCGATGCGGCAGCGGCCGCCGACCCCGGCCCGGCGGACACCGCCACCGTCGTGGTCCAGGACGGCGACACCCTCGACGCGATCGCCGTGGCCCAGCAGGTGTCCGGCGGCTGGCCCGCCCTCTACGAGGCCAACCGCGACCCCGTCGGCGACGACCCCGACCTCATCCTGGCCGGTCAGACCCTCCGCCTCCCCTGAGCCCGAACACCGGCTCCACCGGGTCGATAGAAGCCCACGCCGACATCACTCCAGGTCGACATCGGCGACGCCCTGCAGCGCCGCCCCGCCGGCCCGTGCCTCGTCCAGCCGGTCCGCGAACTCCTGCGCCCGGCGGCCCGGTGCGACGTCGGCGAGACCGGTCGGCCAGGTGCCGGGCGGCACCACGGTCACCAGCACCCCGCCGGCCTCGGCCGCGGCCTCCAGCCACGCCGCCGGAGCGTCCATCACGGGGTCGGGCTCCCACGCCTCGCGCCCGCCGATCAGCACCAGCCGCACGAACCGCCCGCCGCGGACCTGCACCGTCCCCGTCGTGGCGGGCGGCCGGCCGACGGCCACGAAGCCGCTCTCCCAGGCGTCCGTCGCCAGTCCGCCCCAGTGGCCCTCGTCGACCTCGACGACGATCTCGGCCACCAGCGTGCCGTCGTCCGTCTCCCGCACCACCAGCGCCCACAGCACCGGCCCTTCGCCCGCAGCACCCGTCACGCCCGGTCCAACGAGCGGGGCCCGCCGAACACACGCCCCGGACCGGGTGAGCGCACGTCAGGGCGCAGCTGAGTACGGGTACTCAGCTGCTCGTGGCGGCGGATGGTGTGTGCTGCCGTCATGACGACGATCCATCCGGCGCGGACGGCGCCGCAGCGGCTCTCCCGGGCGGGCGACCTCCTCGCGGCCCTCGCCGGGCTGCTGCCGGCCGCCGTGGTCCTCGGGTACGCGCTGCTGGCCGTGGGCACGGCGGGCTGGGCCGCGCAGTACGACGGCATGTCCCCGAGCACCGGCGGCGAGACCGCGGTCATCGGGGTGACCGCCGTCGTCGCCGGGGTGGTCGCCCACGCCCTGCGCCGGCAGGCCCCGATCACGGCCGTCACCCAGGGTCTCGTCGCGCTGGTCGCGGGCCTGCTCACGGCGCTCCTGCTCTCCCCCGCCACTCCCGGCGGGCACCCCGCGCCGACGCCCTCCCCCACCACGACCGAACAGGTCCGGCCGTACGGCTACGGCCCGTGCCGCAGCGGCGGCACCAACGACGAGTGCAAGTACTCCGGCGGCTGAACCGCGCCCCGCACCACAGGACCCGCCCGCCCCGCAGCACCCACCCGCACCGCACCGGTCGACGCCGCCCGCACCTGGCCGGAAGCAGCACCCACCGGAGGCGGAACGGTTCATGACGGACCGTCAGCTGCAATGTCTCGTCTAGGGTCGCAATCGCCAGCGAGCGGAGCATGCCGGCGGTTCGTCGGCCCGACGGCGCGGAGGACGAGTGCCCCAGGACACGGAGTTCCACCTTCCCTTCCCTCCGGCGGTCAGCCCGGACCTGACGGCCGCGCGGCGGCGCAACCTCTCCTGGGTGCGCAGGCACCGCCTCGTCGGCGAGGGGCGCGCCCTCGACTGGTACGCCTCCTGGGACGTACCGCGGCTCGCCGCCTACGGGTTCCCCTACGCGCAGGGGCCGGCACTGGACCTGTGCGCCGACGCGATGGCGTTCTTCTTCGTCTTCGACGACCAGTTCGACGGGCCACTCGGAAGTCTCCCCGACCGGGTCGCCGCGGTGTGCCGGAGGCTGATCGACGTCGTCCACGGGGTCGCGCCCCGGACCGGTGCGGACCCGTGCACGACGGCCTTCGCCGACCTGTGGCGGCGCAGCGTCCACG
The DNA here is from genome assembly GCF_000717715.1 of Streptomyces sp. NRRL B-24484. Classification (GTDB taxonomy): domain Bacteria; phylum Actinomycetota; class Actinomycetes; order Streptomycetales; family Streptomycetaceae; genus Kitasatospora. The sequence continues at coordinate 128,424 of NZ_JOAI01000037.1, forward strand.
GCGCACCGCCCGGGTGGACGGCACGGGTCGCCCACGAGTGGGAGTACTACTTCGCCGCGCATCCGCACGAGGCCCTCGACCGGCTCCGCGGCACCCCGAGCGGCATGGAGAGCTTCCTGCAGGTGCGCCGGGGCGTCGCCGCGACCGCGCTGCCCGTGTCCCTCGGGGAACGCGCGGCCGGCATCCGCGTCCCCGCGGTCGCGTTCCATGCCCCGCAGCTGCGCCGCATGCGCGACATCGCCGTGGACGTCCCCATCATGTGCAACGACGTCTGCTCCCTGGAGAAGGAGGAGGCCCGCGGCGACATCGACAACCTCGTCCTCGTTCTCGAGCACGAGCGCGGCCTCTCCCGGGACGGCGCCCTCGCCGCCGCCAACAGCGCGGTGGCACGGCGGGTCGAGGACTTCCGGCACCTCGCGGGCGAGGTGCCGGGGATGTGCTGCCGGCTCGGCCTCGACGGCCCGCAGCGCGCCTCCGTCGACACGTACGTCCGGGTCATGAGCGCCTGGATCGGCGGCTACCGCGCCTGGCAGACCGAGACCACCAGGTACCGCACCGCCCTGGACGTCCTGCCCCGCTCCGGGCCCGGCCACTTCGACGACCTCTTCGGGCCCTGACCCGTCCGCCGGCTCCCTCGCGGCAGACCGGATCAGGCCTCCGCGGCGGTGGTCCCGGGTGCCGCGGCGGGTGGGCAGAGGGTGCGGCGGACGGCCGCGCGGAGCCAGCGGTGGGCGCCGTCGGCGGTGTGGCGGGGGTGCCAGGCCATGCCGATGGTCAGGGGCGGCAGGTCCAGGGGGATGTCGAGGAGGTGCAGTCCGAGGGCGCCGGCGTCGTGGGTGAGCGGCGAGGGGGCGGCGCCGGGCAGTGCGGCGGGCACCAGGCAGACGACGTCGCTGCGGGCGGCGAGGGTCATCGCGGCCAGGTGGCCGGGGAGGACGACGCCGACCCGCCGGCGGAGGTCCAGCGCGGCCAGTGCGGTGTCGAGCGGGCCGGTGAACCGGCCGCGGCGGCTGACCGCGACGTGCTGGGCCGCGGCCAGCCGGGCCGGGGTCAGCTGCCCCTCGGTGAGCGGATGACCCGGACGGACGGCCGCCACCATGCGGAGGCGGACCAGTTCTTCGACCCGTGTCTCGGGGTCGACGTGGTCGATCGAGCCGATCTCCAGGTCGATCCGGCCGTCCCGCAGTGCCGGTCCGGCCTCCAGTTCCTCGGCGCGGATCCGGAACGAGACCCCCGGCGCCTCCCGCCCGGCCAGCTCCAGCAGCCCGGGGGCCAGCGCCGCACCGACCAGGTCGGCGGTCTGGAGGGTGAAGGTGTTGCCCAGACCGGCGGGGTCGACGCTCGTGCCGGGGCCGAGCAGCGCCCCGAGGCTGCGCACGACCGCGGCGGCCTCCTCGCGCAGGGCCTCGGCGCGGGGGGTCGGGACCATGGCCTGCCCGGCCCGGACGAGGAGCGGGTCCTGGAGGATGCGGCGCAGCCGGGCGAGGGTGCGGCTCATGGCGGCGGGCGAGGTGTGCAGGCGTGCGGCGGCGCGGGTCACGCTGTGCTCGGCCAGCAGCGCGTCCAGTGCGAGGGCGAGATTGGCGTCGATCACCGGATCCGGGCTGTTCACCAGCATCATTCCATTCCGAGCAATGATTCCGTGCCGAAGTTCCCATTGTGGCACGGCGTGGGCCCTCAGCAGGATGAAGGACGTACCGAACCGGCACGACCTGCGAGGTTTTCATGATCGTCATCACTGCTCCCACCGGGAACATCGGCCGCCGCCTGCTCGCCCTGCTCCTGGAGTCCGCTCCCGCCGCGGGCGAGGAACTGCGCGTGATCGTGCGCGATCCCGCCCGGCTCCCCGACGCCGTGCACGGCCGCGTCGAGGTGGTCACCGGCTCGCACGCGGACGCCGCGGTCGTCGACCGGGCCTTCGAGGGCGCGGACGCCGTCTTCTGGCTCGTGCCCCCGGACGCCTCACTGACCCCGTACGACACCTGGAGCGGCTTCACCCGTCCCGCCGCCGCGGCGCTCGCACACCACGGTGTCGGCCACGTCGTCGGCGTCTCGGCGCTCGGCCGCGGAACCCCGCTCGCGGACCGGGCCGGCCTCGTCACGGCCTCCCTCGCCATGGACGACCTCATCGCCGGCACCGGCGTCGCCTACCGCGCGCTGGCCAACCCGTCCTTCTTCGAGAACCTGCTGGAGGAGGTCGACTCGATCCGCGAGCGGGGCGTCTTCACCGACGTGGTGGACGCCGACCGCAAGGCCCCGCTCGTCGCCGTCGCCGACATCGCGGCGGCCGCCGCCCGCCTGCTGCTGGACCGCTCCTGGACCGGCACCGGCAGCGTCCCGGTCCTGGGGCCGCAGGACCTCTCGCCCAACGACCTGGCCCGCATCATGACCGAGCAGCTCGGCCGCCCCGTCCGCTACGAACGCCGGCCGCTCGACGAGCTCCGCACCACCCTGGTCGGCTACGGCCTCGACGAGGCGTTCGTGCAGGGGATCGTCGACATGAAGCGGGCCAAGGACGAGGGCCTCGACGCGGGCGTCGCCCGCACCCCGGAGACCGCGTCGCCCACCGGCTTCGAGCAGTGGTGCGCGCAGACCCTCAAGCCCGCCGTCCTCGCCTGAACCCCGACTCCCGGCACCGGCACGCGCAGTGCCCGGTGCACCTGGACCCACCTGCCGCACGGAAGGCACCCCGATGCCCGCTGAACGAACCGAACCGCCGGTCACGGCCTTCATCCTGGTCAGGACCACGCCCGAGTGGCTCGCCCTGACCGTCCAGGAACGCGTGGACGCCTTCACCACCCAGGTCCTGCCGGCCGTCCGGGCCAGGACCACCGGTGTCCGTTCGCGCTTCTACGACACGGAGTTCTACTCGGCCCGCGTCACCGACGTCTGGGTGTGGGAGGCCGACGACCACCACGCACACCGGCTGCTCGTCGACGCCCTGCGCGAAACCCCTTTCTGGGACCGCTACTTCGAGGTGGTCGACCTCCTGGTCGGCACCGAGAACGGCTACGCGCGCACCTACGGCCTCGAACCCGTCGCCACCGTCAGCACCTGACCCGCCGCCCGCTCGCGCGACGGGCCCGCCCCCCCCCCCGCCGCCGGTTGCGGCCGGGGAAGGACACGGGCCCGGACGTCGGTGAGGTCACGGGAAGTACATTGCCGCCTTCTCCAGGACGTGCCTGGTGAACAGCCCGCCCCAGGCGGTGCCGCCCCGGTACATGGTGACCCGGGCCCTCCCGGACGGCGCGGTCTGCACGGCGATCGGCCGGCCGAGCAGGGTGGTGCCCAGGAGCCGGGCGTCCGCCGCGGCCCACTGCGCCGCGGACGGCTGGACGGTGTCGCCGATCAGGGCGGGCAGCACCGTCGCCGCGTTGCGGGCACCGGGCAGGCCGCTGCGGAGGTGCTTGGAACGCTCCATCGCCCAGGCCGTGAACTCGGTCAGTGCGACCGTGTCGACCTCGGGAACGGCGGCGGCGAGGACGAACAGTTCGGTCTTGGTGCCGAACCACCGCAGCTTGCGGTCCCCCCGGTTCCCGACCACCACCGCGTGGTCGCCCCAGGTGGTCGCCGTCACCTGGCAGCCGTCGGCCCTGAGCCGCTCGCCGAGCTCCTGCAGGTACGCGCCGGCCGCGTCGGCCGGCGATGGTCCGTTCGCCTGTTGCTGCGTCATGGCGTAGATCCTCCGCCACGGGTACGACAACCGGAAGACCGAAGGCACGGAAGGCCGTTGAGGGTGGCGATCAGGCCTCCGGACCGGCAGCGCCGGATCGGCGCTCCACCCGGGGCAGGACAGGACGGTTCGTCATCCTCCTTGCGCAGCAACCGGGTTCGCCCGCACGGAGGAGCCCCCCGTCCTCCCGTCGGCCGATGACCGGTCCCGACGGGCCGACCTAGCGTGGACGGCATGGCAGATCAGGCACAGCGAGCCGCTCCGACCGCGTCGGGGCCGCCCCCGGCGGGCGGTCCCACCGCGGAGAACACCCCGGGCCGAACGGTCCGCGCGGCACCGGCCGCGCTCGCCGCGGCCGCCTGCTACGGCCTCCTGCAGGCGTGGTGGGCGCTCGGCCACGCCCCGTCCTTCGGTCGCTTCGGCACCGACCTGCTGGTCTTCCCGGGCTGGGCCGCCGTGGTGCTGTGCGCGGCCGCGGCGGTGCTCTCCCGGGCCCTGCACACGGCGCGCGGGCGCAGGCCGCTGCTGCTCGGAGCGGCCGCCGCGACGGCCGGCGCGCTGCTGCTCAGCTGCCCGTTCCTGCTGCTGGACGTGGTCGGCGGGCTGCTGCCGGGCCTGCACATCCCGTTCTCGCTCACCGGCTTCCTCAGCCGGGCCGGCTGCCTGGGCGTCGCGCTGCTGCTGGCGGCCACCGCGCTCGGCCACCGGCGCCGGTGGTGGGGCGACTGCCCGCGGTGCAGCCGCACCGGCCCGCTGCTCCGGCCCGGTCCGCCGGCCGGGCCGGAGCGCTGGGCGTGGTGGGCCGCGTACGGCGCGGTCGCCTCCTGCTGGCTGCGGATCCTCGCCCAGTACGCCCTCGGGTTCGCCGGACCGGGGCGGCTCAGCGCACCGCAGGCCGCGTCCCTGGCGGTGTTCGAGGTGGGCTTCGTCCTGGCCGGCACCGTGCTGCCGCTGTCGCTGGTGCACCGGTGGGGACGGGTCCTCCCCCGCCGGCTGCCGCTGCTGGGCGGGCGGCGCGTGCCGCCTCCGGTGCTGCTCGTGCCGGCCTGTGCGATCTCGGTCGGCCTGCTGGTGTACTTCGGGGTCGGCATCGGCCAGTTGGTGGGCGAGACCGTCCACCCGGTGGCCCATGACGGCGCGCTGCCGCTGTCCTTCCTCTGGGTGGCGATGCCGGCCTACTGGCTCTGGGGGCTCGGCCTGGGCATGGCCGCGCTGTCCTACCGGCGCCGGACCCGTCCGCCGTGCCGCGCCTGCGGCCGCTGATCCGGCCGCACCCGCGCCCTCCGCCGGCCGCCCCGCCGACCCTCCGGCCCGTCGGCCCGTCAGCCCGTCAGCCCGTCAGCCCGTCAGCCCGTCAGCCCGATCGTCGGGACGCCCGAGGGGACGGTGTTCCGCGGCCGGTCCTCGGTCTGGTCCTTCTTCCAGGCGCCGACGGCGAGCCGGCCCGTGGTGCCCAGGTCGAGTTCCGGGATCACCGTCACCGGGGCGGCATCCGCCGTCGCGCGGACCCTCAGGTACGGGGCGTTCACCGGGTCGACCGTCAGGTTGTCCACGGTGTTGCGCCAGACCAGCCCGGCGTAGGCCCGCTCGCCGGGGCCGAGGGTGATCGGCCGCGGCGGCTCGTCGGTGCCGGTGCCGGTCGAGATGGCGCTGCCGCCGTGCAGGACCTGCACCGCGCCGACGGGCCGGTGCTCCTCGTCGATGACCTGGAGCTCCGGATAGCCGTTCAGCCGGACGGTGCCCGCTCCGCAGTTCTCCAGGTGGAGACCGACGGCGCGCAGGCCCATCGCGGCATCGCCCTCGTCGGCGTACACCCGCGTCCCGGACGGCGGGCAGGGCCCGGTCTCGGCGGCCGCCTCCTTGCTCGGGACGCTGCGCACCCGGGTGATCCGCACCGAGCCGCCGCCTGCGGAGCCGGACGCCCCCGCGCCGGTGGGAGTGGCGCCGGGCAGGTGCTGCTCGGTCAGGGCGGGCGACGGCGTGGGGGTGCTCGCCGCGACGGTGCCCGTCACCGTCCGCCCGGGCGCGACGTCCGGCACCGTCTGCTTGCTGACCCGCATCGCCTGGCCGGACGGCGACAGGTGCGTGAACGTGACCGTGTAGGTGAAGGCTTCGCTCCCCCGGTTGGTGACCTCGAACTCGGTGCAGAGCGGGCCCGAGCCCGTGATCCTCACCCCGCGCACCTCCCGCCCCGCCGGACCTCCGGCAGGCACCGACGCCGAGGACGATGCCGATGCGGACGGCCTGACCGGCACACCGCAGGCGGACAGGGCGCCCGTCGGGGCGGCGCCGGCCTGCGAACCGGTGGCGGTCCGGGAGCCGCACGCGGTGAGCACCAGGAGCCCGGCGGCCAGGAGGACTGCGGAAGCGGTACGGGAACGATGCATCCGCCGAGCTGATCATGACAGGGCGTCAGCTGCCGTGACGCCTGTCACACTTCCGGCAACAGCCCTGTCACAGTCCCGCCGACCACGAAGGACCGAGACAGGCGGAGCGGCGGCCACCCGGCGCGGGTGGGCTTCGGGCGCGTCAGGGGTGGCTACTGTGGGGCCCCATGAGCCTGTGGTCACTGCGGTCCGCCCTGCCCCGACTGAACGGGGCGCTGGTCGCGGGGGCGGCGGTGGGCGTCCTGGTCGGGCTGCTGCGCGACCTGTCGATGGGCGTCCTCGCGGGCATCACCGCGACCCAGGCCTTCTTCGTCGCAGCCGGGTGGATCGCGCTGTGGCCGATGGACGCCGCCGCGACCCGCCACAACGCCCGGCGCGAGGACTTCCGGCCCGTCCTGGAGGAGCTCGTCGTCGTCGGGGCGGCGCTCGGCGGCCTCACCGGCATCGTGCTGCTGCTCCTGCTCGGCAGGTCCGCCGACAGCCACGCCGCCGCGGCGACCGCGCTGGCCGGTGTCTTCCTGGGTTGGGCGTCGCTGCACCTGATGTACGCCGCCCGCTACGCCGAGCTCTACCTCAAGCCCCCGACCGGCGGGATCGACTTCAACTCCGACGAGCCGCCGTCCTACAAGGACTTCCTCTACTTCAGCTACAACCTCGGCATGACGTACCAGGTCTCCGACACCAGCGTTACCACCTCCGCGATCCGTGCCGTCGTGCTGCGCCACTGCCTGCTCTCGTACGTGTTCGGCACGAGCATCCTGGCCACCACGATCAACCTGGTCACCGGGATCGTCACCGGCTAGGCACGCCCCTCTCCGACCTCGCCGGCCGCAGCCGGTCCCACCGACCGCGACCGGCCCGCGGGCGGGGCGTCAGACCTGGGCCATGCCGCCGTCGGCGAAGAGTTCGACACCGGTGATGAAGCCGGCGGCGTCGCTGGAGAGGAAGGCCGCGGCCCTGCCCATCTCCCGGGGGTCGGCGAGCCGGCCGGTGGGGTTGCCCTCGCCCATCGCGCGGACGGCGTCGGGGACGGCGTCGGCTCCCTGCGCCGCGCCGAGGGCGCGCCGCAGCGACTCGGTGTCCACCGCGCCGGGGCTGAGGACGTTGATGCGGATGCCGGAGCCCTTGATGTCCTGGATCCAGGACCGGACGAAGGCCCGCACGGCCGCCTTGGACCCGCCGTACAGCCCCATGCCGGCCGGGGGCCGGATCGACGCGGTCGACCCGATGACGACGACCGTGCCGCCGGGCGGCAGCAGCGCGACGGCCGGCTGGACGGTGAACAGGACGCCCTTCGCGTTGACGTCGAAGGTGCGGTCGAACTGCTCCTCGGTGATCGCGCCGAGCGGGGCGTGCGCCCCGATGCCGGCGTTGGCCACGACCGCGTCCAGGCGCCCGTGCCGGGCGACCACCTCGCGGTACGCCGCCTCCATGTCGGCGAGGCAGGTAACGTCGGCCACGATGCCCGAGCAGTTCGGGCCGATCGCGGCGACCGCCTCGTCCAGCTGCCCCTGCTGCAGGTCGGTGATGACGACCCGGGCGCCCTGGTCCACGAATTCCCCGGCGATGCCCAGGCCGACGCCGGACGCTCCGCCGGTGACGACGGCGACCTTGCCTTCGAGCGGGAGGTACATCGTTCTCTCCTCTGAGGTGGGTGGGTCCGCGCATGCGGACGGCGGCGGTCGCTGCCTCTACACTCGGAAGTGGAGGCGCCGCCGGTTCTTCGAAATATAAGCGGGGGCGCCTCCACTTAGCAATGCCGCCCCGCACCGACGACGGAGGAACCACCCCGTGACCACAGAGACCGGGCGCCCGATGCGGGCCGACGCGCGGCGCAACCGGGAGAAGATCCTCGCTGCGGCCGTGCGCGTCTTCGCCGAGGACGGACTGGAGGCGCACCTCGAACGGATCGCCAAGGAGGCGGGCGTCGGCTCCGGCACCCTCTACCGGAACTTCCCCACCCGGGAGGCGCTGATCGAGGCCGCCTACCGCAACGAGCTGAGCCGGCTGTGCGACGCCGCCCCCGACCTCCTGGCGGCCCTGCCGCCGCGCGAGGCGCTGCGCGCGTGGATGGGTCGATTCATCGACTACGCGACCGCGAAGCTGGGGATGGCCGAGGCCCTTCGCGCCGTCGTCGACTCCGGCGTCAACCCCTACGCCCACAGTCGCGAACTGATGACGACCGCCCTCACCTCGCTCCTGGACGCCGCGGTCGCCGCCGGGACGGTCCGACCGGACGTCAGCCCGGCGGACCTGTTCGCCGCCCTCACCGGCGTCGCCCTCGCCTCCGGCAAGCCCGAGCAGCGCGAACAGGCCGAGCGCCTCCTCGACCTGACCATGGACGGCCTCCGGTACGGCACGGCCGGCTGACGCCGACCGCGCGGAGAAGGGGGCGAACGCCGAGGCGAGCGCCCGTCAGTGCGCCGGAGTACCGTCCGGACCCGAGGAGATCGCCGGCCCGTGTCCGGTGACCCGTGTCCGGCGGTGACCCGCGGGGAATCCTCCCGCCGGGCCGGCGGGGCCGCGAGGAGGTGGGGAGATGGCGGAGGAACAGCAGCTGGAGACGGTGGACGGCATCGTCGAGCGGATCCTGTACGTCGGCAGCGGCGGCTTCACCGCCCTGCGCCTCGGCCTGGAGGACGGCGGGACGCTGACAGCGAAGGGCGAGGCCCTGCTGGGCGTGCAGCCCGGGGAGACGCTGCAACTGGCCGGCCGCCGGGGCAGGCACCAGGTGTACGGCGAGGAGTTCCACGCCGCCGAGTGCCGCTACGTCGAACCGGCCACCCTGCAGGCGATCCGCCGCTACCTCGCCTCCGGGCTGGTGCGGGGCATCGGGCCCAAGCTGGCCGACGCGATCGTGGACACCTTCCGGCTGGACACCCTGCAGGTCATCGACACCACGCCGGAGCGGCTGCAGGAGGTGCACCTGATCGGCCCGGCGCGGTACGCGGAGATCGTCGCCGCGTGGCAGGTCCACCAGGAGATCCGGCAGCTGATGGTGCTGCTGCAGGGCGCCGGCATCTCCCCCACCCACGCCCCGCGGATCGCCCACCACTTCCGCACCGTCCGCCGGGAGGCCCACGACGTCGCGGACGTCCTGGAGATCGTCCAGGAGCACCCCTACCGGCTCACCGAGGTCTACGGGATCGGCTTCACCACCGCAGACAGGCTCGCACTGTGGCTGGGCCTGCCGGAGCGCAGCCCCGAGCGGCTGCGGGCGGCCCTGCTGCACGCACTGGAGACGGCGGCGGTCCGCGACGGCCAGTGCTTCCTGTTCGAACGCCAACTGCTCCACCGCACCCTGCAGAACCTCCGCGACGAGACGCTCGCCGAACTCCTGCCCGACGAACTCGGGGCACTGGTCGCCTCCGGCGGCGTCGTGGTGCAGGACGTCCCCCGGGAGGGACGGCTCCAGGCCGCGGTGTTCACCCCGCGCATGCACGCCGCCGAGACCTCCGTCGCCGCCCGGATCGCCCGCCTGCGCACCGCCACGACCCGTCTGGCGTCGATGGGGCCGTGGCGCGACGGCGGTCCGCTGCCCGTGTTCGACAGCGCCGTGGAGCTCGCCCCCGCCCAGGAGGCGGCCGCCCGGATGGCCCTCACCGAACCGGTGTCGGTGCTGACCGGCGGGCCGGGCTGCGGCAAGTCGTTCACCGTCCGGTCGATCGTCGACCTCGTCGAGACGGCCGGCGGCCGGGTGGGGCTCGCGGCGCCGACCGGCCGCGCGGCCAAACGTCTTCAGGAACTGACCGGCCGGACGGCCACCACCGTCCACCGCATGATCGGCAAGGCCCGCGACGACGCCGGCCCGCTGAACCTGTTCGACGCCTGGGACCCGCTGGACGCGGACCTGATCGTCGTCGACGAGGCGTCCATGCTCGACCTGCCGCTGCTCGACCGCCTCCTCGCCAGGCTCACCCCGGGCGTGCACCTGCTGCTGGTCGGCGATGTCCACCAGCTCCCCAGCGTCGGCCCCGGCCAGGTCCTGCGCGACCTCCTCGTCGTCGGCGCGATCCCCCGCACCGAACTCGACGAGGTATTCCGCCAGAGCGCGGACAGCGCCATCACCCGCAACGCCGCCGAGATCCGGCACGGCCGGCCCGTGCGCAGCGGCGGCGACTTCTGGTTCCTCCCCGTCCCCGACGCGCGGATCCCCGAAACGGTCGTGGACCTCGTCACCCGCCGCCTGCCCACCGCGTACGGCGTCACCGCGGACGACGTGCAGGTGCTCGCCCCGAGCACCAAGGGCCCGGCCGGCACCCGGGACCTCGCCGCGGCGATCCAGGCCGAGGTGAATCCGCACCACGACGGCGACGCCCAGCACTGGGGCGACGGCCGGCCGTTCCGCCTGAACGACCGGGTCATCGCCGTCCGCAACGACCTGCGCAAGGGCGTCCTCAACGGCTCCACGGGCCGCGTCACCGCCATCGACGACAAGGAGCGCCATCTCCACGTCACCCTCGACGACGACGGCAGCAAGGTCCTCTACGCCTTCGAGGAGCTCGACGAACTCCTCCACGCCTACGCCGTCACCGTCCACCGCGCCCAGGGCAGCGAGTACCCGTACGTCGTCGTCCCGCTCACCAGGACGGGCCCCTCCTACCTGCTGCTGCGCCGCAACCTCCTCTACACCGCCGTCACCCGCGCCCGGCGGATGCTGGTCCTGGTCGGCGACCCCGAAGCCCTGGAGACGGCGATCAAGCAACCCGCCGCCGCCCGCAACTCCTCCCTCGCCGTCCGCCTCCACGAGGCCCTCACCGGCACGACCGTCCTCCCCGAACCGGCCCGCGCCCACCGCACCGGCGCAACCCTGTGCTGAACCGCCGGCCCCGCCGGCACCGTCGGCCCACCCGCGCCGCCGCGGGGCCGGAACAACCGCGTGCCCCCGCCTCCTCGGCGCTACGGCTGGCCCGACACGGCTCGGCGCTGCCACGGGGAGGTTCCGGTGTCGGGGAAGAAGGAACTACGGCACATCATCGAGCAGGAGCGCGCCGACGACGAACGCGAGGGCCCCGCAGCCCCGGTCCACCTCTCCACCCTGCCCACGGCCCCGCGCCCCTTCCGCCAGGTGGACCTCCTCACCGGAGAACCCCGGACCACCACCGAGCAGGCCTGGCGCAGCCTCCAAGGGCTGGCCGCCGAACGCGGCTGCGACGCCGTTCCGGGCGCGGGGCCTGACCTCCTGGGCCGGCGAATCCGCTTTCCAGCCCCGCTTCCTGGCCTTCGGCAGCGGAGTCCGCCGGCTCCCCGAGGACGGCCCGGACCAGTCGGAGTGGTCGGGGGGAGCGCGTGAGGGCAGTGCCCCCTGCTCGACGGCGCCGACCGCCCCGACGACTGACATGTGACCCGGATCACCCGGAAAGGGTGACGGGCTGCTGTCGCGGACGCCTGCGAGCGTGGGCACATGACGACCGTTCACCGCAGCACGCCGACCGACGAGGACTGCCTCGCCGAAACCCTGGCCTTCAACGAGCAGTTCGAGGCTGCCGCCGCCCTTCGCCCCACGCGTTCGCGCATACCGGACGCCGCCCTGCTGGCGCTCCTGCGGCGCAACCGGCTCGCCGGCGACACCCCGCCGGTGCGCCTGCCGCAGGGCCGGGACCGTGTCCTCGGCGGCGGGGTGAAGGTCCGCACGTTCGTCCCGCCGCACGTCGAGGGCGTGTACCTGCACCTCCACGGCGGCGGCTGGGTCTTCGGCTCCGCGGACGGACAGGACGAGCGGCTCTGGCGACTCGCCCAGGAGGCGCGGCTGGCCGTCGTCAGCGTCGACTACCGCCTGGCGCCGGAGCATCCCTTCCCCGCCGGGCCCGACGACTGCGAGGCCGCCGCCAGGTGGCTGGTGGCGAACGCCCGTGCCGAGTTCGGGACACAGCGGCTGCTGATCGGCGGCGAGTCGGCGGGCGCCCACCTGAGCGTCCTGACCCTGCTGCGCCTGCGCGACCGGCACGGCGTCGTCGGGGCGTTCGACGCGGCGCACCTGCTCTTCGGCCCGTACGACCTGTCGATGACGCCGAGCCAGCGGCTGTTCGGCTCCAGGCCGCTGCTGAGCAACACCGACACCCTGCAGGGCAGTTACGACCTCTTCACCCCGGGCAGGGATCCGGAGCAGCGCCGCCGTCCCGAGGTCTCGCCGCTGTTCGCCGACCTCGGCGGTCTGCCGCCCGCCCGGATCGTCGTCGGCACCGAGGACCCGCTGCTGGACGACTCGCTGTTCCTCGCCGCCCGCTGGGAGGCGGCCGGAGCGCGTGTGGACCTCGGCGTCGTCGCCGGTGCGATGCACGGGTTCACCCTGTTCCCGCTGACCGTCACCGAACGGGAGTCGGGGCGGCAGCGCGACTTCCTCGCCGGCGCGTGACGGTAGCCTCGGTCCCGTGAACCGCACGGACCGGCTCTACGCCCTGGTGGAGGAGTTGCGGGCGGCTGCACCGCGGCCGGTGACGGTCGGCGTGCTGGCCGCGCGGTTCGAGGTCGGCAGGCGCACGGTGCAGCGCGACCTCCAGGCGCTGATGGCGGCCGGTGTCCCGGTGCGGGCGGTGACCGGTCGGGGCGGGGGCTGGTCGATCGACCCGGCGACGACGCTGCCCCCGATCGGCTTCACCGCCGACGAAGCCGCGGCGCTGGTCGCCGCGCTCGCCGCGGCCGACGCCTCGGCGCCGTACGCCGGTGCGGCCCGCTCCGCGGCCCGGAAGATCGCCGCCACCATGACGGGCCCGGCCGCCGAGGCGGCCCGGGGCCTCGCCGCCCGGGTCGTCGCGCTGCCGGGCCGGGCTCCGGAGCCGGTCCGCACGGCCGTGGAGCGGGCCGTCTCCGGCGGCACGGTGCTGGAGCTGTCCTACGCCGACGCGGGAGGACGCGTGAGCGACCGCGTGGTGGAGCCGGCCGGCCTGCTCACCGCCGGCGGCCAGTGGTACCTGATCGCCTGGTGCCGCACCCGGCGCGCCGGCCGGGGCTTCCGGCTGGACCGCATCACCGCAGCCGTCCCGACCGCCGAACCCGCACCGCACCACGACCTGGCCGACCTCCTGACCGGCTCCGCCGCCGCCGGCGCGACCCGGCCCGCGGCCCTGGACCCCCTCGCCCCGCCGCACTGAACCCGCGACACCGCAGACCGAAGACTCCGCGCGGACCGCTCCGGCTCGATCGACCGTTACGCGGAGCCCTGCCCGGCCCTGCCCGAAGTCCTCGGCCCCGGCCGCCCGAGGACCGGCGAACGTCCCGTTGTCTCGCCCAAACATCCATTTGGGAAACATGACTGACAGGTCATCAGGTGATCGCATACCGTGACGGGTGCCACCAGCCAGTCAGCTCTTCGAGGGGGCACCGCTATGTCCCGGAGCCGCAAGCTCCACCGTCTCAGCAACCCCGATGCGGCCGAGCACCGCGCCCAGCGCATGCTGTTCCGCCATCTCCGCGACGACACCAACGCGAACCGCGGCCGCATGGCCAAACGCGTCCGCGAGCTCCAGCTGCTGCTGGCGATGGACCCGGTCGAGTTCGAACAGCTGATAGCCCGGCTGATGGAAGCCATGGGCATGAAGGTCGAGCTCACCGCCCGTTCCCGCGACGGCGGCGTGGACGTCCGCGGGATCGACACCGACCCGTTCCGCGGCGGGCACGTGATCGTGCAGGTCAAGCGCCACCGGGACACCGTGACGCCCTCGGCGGTGCGGGACCTGTACGGCACGCTGCAGCACGATCCCGCGGCGACGAAGGCCGTCCTGGTGACGACCAGCAGGTTCGGGCCGAGTTCGCACCAGTTCGTCACGGGCAAGCCGATCACCCTGATCAACGGCGCCGAGCTGGTCGGCCTGCTCAAGCACCACGGCTTCCACGAGGTCTTCGCGGCGGCCCGCTTCGGCGCGGACGGCGGACCGGACGGCGAGGAGCTGCCGCCGGTGGACGTGCCGTCCGAGCCCGCCCGGCTCCTGCTGCACTGGGTCGGGGACGAGGAGTACGACATCGCCGCCCTGGTCTGCCGCGGGAACCGGGCACTCTCGGACGAGCACCTGGTGTTCTACAACAACGGCTCGACGCCGGACGGTTCGGTGCGGCTCCTCACCGGCTACGGCGACGCCAACGCCTGCCTGATGGTGGACTTCGACGCCCTGCCGGCCGAGGCCGACCGGCTGGTCGTCGTCGCCGCGGCGGACACCCACAACCACCCCACCGCGACCATGGGCGGGTTCGCCGGTCCCGCGCTGATCCTCGAACCGGGCGCCGACGAGGACCCGGCCGTGGTCCACCTGGCCGACGGCGCCCCCACGAACACCGCCATGCGTCTCGGCCGCTTCGACCGGGACGCCGCTGGTGACTGGGACTTCACTCCGGCCCTCGCCGGCTACCCGGGCGGACTGCACCAGGCCGTCATCGCCTACGGCCTGGAGGTCGACGACGCCTGACCGCACGCCCGGCCGAACGGATCCCGGCGGCACTCCGCTCGCACTGCGCGCCCACCGACGTTCCCGTGGGCACGACCTGGACGCCCTCCCCGGGACGACACGGGGAGGGCGTCCGTTCTCGCGCCGCTCCGGCCACGGGAGCGCGCCTCCGCCACCGTCCCCCGCTCCCCCTGCCGGAACGACCGTCGATCCGTGCGGCACGGAGTCGCACGTCCGGAATAGGGCCCAGCAGCGAACCCGCACGGACCGATCCGCCCGCAGCTCGGGGCCCTCGGAGCGGGGTTCCCCCGGGTCCCGGGGCGGCCGCACCTCGCGCGGCGCAGCCGGGCGAGCGTCGCGGGAGGCCCGGCCGCACGATGAGACCGGCGAACCGGCCGCACACGACCGGTCGCCGAGGTGTGCTCACCCGACCGCGCCGAGGAGCCTGTCGGTCCACCGTCCCGGCCCCTGGTCGATGCCTTCCACCAGGAGCTGCACGGCCCTCGGGCACGCGTCGCCGATCCGGCGCCGCAGCGCGTCTGCACCTCGCCGCACGCACCCGGGCCACCTCCCCGTCCGACCGACGAAAGGGCCCTTCCATGGCCGTCACCACGACCGATCACGCAGTCCCCCACGTCTCGACCGTCCCGGCGAACGCGGGCCAGAAGGTCAAGCTCTTCGTACGCGAGCACGACGGCACGCCCTCCGGCCCCGCGGCGAACCGCAAGGTCGTCCTCATGCTGCACGGCAGGAGCGTCCCGGTGCTCGCCGGCTACGACCTCCAGCACACCTCGTACGGGTGGGCCGAGGCCGTGGCCCAGGCGGGCTACGACGTCTTCATGATGGACCTGCAGGGCTCGGGACGTTCACCGCGTCCCCGGATGGAGGACCCCTGCAACGTCAATCCCGCCCAGCAGGCGGCGGTCACTCCCCCGCTGATGGGGCCGCGCCCGGCGAGCTACCCGTACCTCCTGACCAACTCCCAGAGCGACCAGGACGAGCTCAGCACCGTCGTCGAGTACATCCGCACCCTTCGCGGCGTCGCGAAGGTCGCCTTCATCGGCTGGTCGGCCGCCGCCTTCGCCATGGGCCCCTACACGGTCAAGAACCCGTCGAAGGTGGACAGCCTCTTCCTCCTCGCGCCGATCTTCCCGCCGGCCGGACCCCCGAACCCGCCGGCCCTGCCCGCGCCCGGTTTCCCCACCCACGTCATGACCAAGGAGGGTCTCAAGAACGCCTGGGCGGCGGAGCTGAAGTGCGCGGGCCAGAGCGAGCCCGGCATGCTCGACGTCGTCTGGGACGCCCTGATGGACAACGACCCGATCGGGCGCACCTGGGGCCCGCTCGGCCCGAACGGCGAGCCGCTGGGCGCCAGCCGGTACCGGAACTTCGTGTCCTGGGGCTGGAACAAGACGACCGCCGCACAGGGCAGCGTCCTCGGCGGAAGCGTTCCCGTCATGATCGTGCACGGTGAGCACGACCGGACGGCCAACACGACACCGCCGAATCCCACCAAGCCGGCACTCGACTTCCACGTCCCCGCGCTCTACGACGCCATCACGGGCGCCCACAAGATCCTCGTCACGGTGAAGTGCGCCGGGCACTCGATGCCCTGGGAGATGCAGCACAAGAACCTGCACAACATGTCGAAGCACTGGCTCAAGCACCACGCGGTCGACGGCAAGACCGAGGGTGCCTTCGAGATGGACGAGAACGGCACCATCAGCCCGGCCCCGTAACCCATGAGTACTGGATCCTGCGGGACCGCACGATTCCACACTGGCTGGGCACTCGCCCTGTCTGGTCGCGTGAGCAATTGGCGCCTTCGGGTGCCGTAGCGGTAACCATGCGCAGGGACGGCGCTGAGCATGTGGCGCCTACGGTAGTAGCGTCAACTCCGTCAGCGCGCTCCGAAATCGACCGAGCGAACAGTTCAGGACCTGGACATACCAGCCGGACCCGTCAGGCCGGTGCGCCCACCTGAGTGATCGGGGTCAGTGGTCGGCTGCGCAGAGGCAGTATCCGATCTCCTTGCCGCGGAGACAGAGGGTGGATACGCGGAGAGCCCCTGCATGAAGGCAGGGGCTCTCCAAGGAGTGTCAGGTGCTAATCGTCATCGCCGAGCACACGCGCGCCGAGGGCCTTGGCAAGTACCTCGGCAGCCTCCTCCGTTTTGTCGCTGTAGTACCCCTTGATATCGATCTTTCCGTGTCGCCACGAGAAGACCGCCGTCTCCCCGGGGACCGAATAGGTCTTCTGGAGCCCGATGTCCTTCCACTCCCAGGGGGCGCCTTCCTCGATCAGCGGGCACTGGGCCGCTGTGTCCTCCCACTCTGGGATACTGATGGGATTTTCGAAGCTTTGTGTCCAGTCCTGTGCTCGGGTGATGTGGAAGTCGTAGCTCATGTCTCGCCTCCTTGTCAGCCTGTCGAGCTGCCGAAGAGCAGCACGACACCGTTGTTGTGTGCGTAGTCTTCCGCACGCTTCATGCCACCGAGCTGGGCTGAAGTCAGCGGATCCTTTCCGTTGACGACCACGTAGACCACTCGGTTCTTGATGTCACCGGGAGGAAGCACACCCGGGTGCCGGTAGTCCCCGGTGTAGTTGGCAGCGTTGTCGATTCCCGTCTTCAACCGGTTGAACACGGCGGCAGCGGTCTGGTAGCTCGGAGCGGCAGTGTCCAGAGACTTGAGGCTGATGGCGGTGTGGGTCTCAGCGTCGAAGTGATCGAACGCGGCGAAGCCGTCGGGCAGGTTGCTCATGCCCATCTTCTCTTCAAACACGAGTCCCCGGTCTCGGACCTTCAGGCCCCAGAGGTTGAGTTCGGGGATTCCGGTGACTGCGCCGTGCTGGGCGATGTCCTGGGTGAGCTCGCTTCCGAGTCCGGGCATGCCGAATGCGGTAGTGACGTTGGGGCCGCGCGGGGCAAACCGGCGTTGGGCCCAGGCGTCGAGTCCGCCCAGGGTGGCGACGGCGACTTGTTGGGCGAGTTCGTCGGCGTGCTTCTCGACCTGGTCCGCGACGTTGTTGCAGCCGAACTCGCGGAGTTTGGCGGCGGCGACGTAGTAGGCGTAGGCGGGGCGGACGGGGAAGTACTTGTCGGCGAAGGCACCGGCTCCGCCGTTGTTGCCGGTGAAGGCGTTGTAGAGGTCGCCGACGAACTCGAACGGCAGCTTGGCGCCGGTTGCGAGTCCGCTGCCGATGGCCTCGCCCACGCCCATGTGCGAGGGGTCGGCGTCCTGCGGGGTCATACCGCTGGGATCGGTGTAGATGGTCGGCGCGTCGGACGCGTACGAGTAGGCGGAGCCGTACGGGGCGGTGGCCGGCGACGGGATGGGGTCGCGGCTGGTGAAGCGTCCGGTGGCGGTGTCGTAGGTGCGGGCGCGGAGGTTCTGCTTCCAGGGGGTGGTGGGGTCGTTGTACTGGCCTGTGTAGCCGAAGGGTGTGGTGGGGGCGCCGGTGGCGGTGGTGACGGTGCCTGAGCGTCCGTAGGGGTCGTAGGTGGTGCGGGTCTGCTGGGTGCCGGTGGAGTTGGTGACGTCGGTGATGGAGCCGAGCCAGTCGTGGTGGTGGTAGTAGGTGCCGCCGGGGTTGTGCTGGCTCTGCGGCTGGCCGAGGGAGTTGTAGGTGTAGTCGCCGATGAGCGCGCCGGTGGCGTTGGTCTCGGTGGCGATCTGTGGCAGGGAGTTGTTGATGTCCCAGGTGAGGGTGCGTGAGAGCGCGCCGTTGGTCTTGGTGGTGACGCGGTTGCCGTCGGCGTCGTAGGTGAAGGCGGAGGTGTCCTTGCCGACGACGGTGGTCGGGTGTCCGGCGGCGTCGTAGGTGTAGGTGGTGGTGCGGACGCTGAGGGGTGCGCGCCAGCCCTTGGAGTCGAAGGTGACCGTGCTGGTGGCGGCGTCCCAGAGGAAGAAGTTGCCGGCGTCGCGGACGGCGCCGAAGGTACCGGGGTGTCCGGCGGTGTTGGTGCTCCACAGGGTGGTGCCTGCGGCGTCGGCGACGACGAAGTTGCCGTCGGTCTGCATGGTGGCGTGGGCGCCGGGGTGGCCGGCGGTGCCGGAGGACCAGGCGGCGAGGCCGGTGTCGCTCTGGTAGAGGACGAGGTTGCCGTCGGCCTGCATGATCAGCCGGGCGTTGTCGGAGGAGATGACCGTGCCGGGTGCGAGGGTCGCGCCGCTGGCGATGTTCTGGTCGCGGTTGGGGGCGGTGACGCTGGTGGTGTTGCCGTCCGGGTCGTAGGCGTAGGTGGTGGCAGCCGTGCCGATCGTGCTCTTGGTGAGCTGGTCGGCCGAGTCGTAGGTGTAGGTGGTGGTCTCGTAGCCGTCGGTCTGGGTGAGGCGGTTGCCGACCTTGTCGTAGGTGTAGGTCAGCGCGCCGGCGGCGCAGCCGACGGTGGTCGGGGAGACGGGGCAGCCGGAGGTCAGGCGGCCGGCCTGGTCGTAGGTGTAGTTCTGGACTCCGGTGCCCAGGCCGAGGCGGTTGATGTCGACCTTGGTGGGCTGGCCGGCGGCGTCGCGGGTGAGCCGCCAGGAGGCCAGCGTGGTGGTGCCCTTGGTGCTGCCGATGCCAGCCAGGCGTTCTGCGGCGTCGTAGCTGCGGGTCTCGGTGTAGCCGTTGGTGCCGGGCAGGGTCGTGGTGGTGAGGTTTCCTGCCGGATCGTATCCGTAGGTGGTGCTGGCGCCGTCGGCGGTGAGCTGGGCCTGGCGGCCGTCGTTGTCGTAGGTGTAGGTGAGCTTTTCGCCGTCGGGGTACTGGCGGCTGAGGATGCTGCCGCGGTTGTCGTAGGTGTAGGTGAAACCGGTGCCGCCACCGGGTGCGGTGGTGGTCAGCAGCCGGTTCGCGTTGTCGTAGGTGAGGGTGCGGGTGCCGGTGGCGTCGGTGATGGTCTTGGTCCGGCCGGCGTTGTCGTAGGTGCGGCTGATCGCCGGGGTGGTGTCGGAGTAGGTGGTGCCAGTGGGGAGGCCGCGCGGGTCGTAGCTGTTGGTCGTGGTGAGGCCGCGGGCGTTGGTGAAGGTGGTGGCGTGCCCTTCGGGGTCGTAGCCGTAGGTGACCTTGTTGCCGAGCGGGTCGGTGACGGAGGTCGGCCGGTGGAGCGCGTCGTAGGTGTAGGTGGTGACGTGGTTGTTGGCGTCGGTGCGGGAGGTACGGTCGTTGACGGTGTTCCACGCGTTGGTGGTGACCGCTCCGGTCGGGTCGGTCACGGTGGTCACGCGCCCGGCGGCGTCGTAGCCGGTGCTGGTCTTGCGGCCCAGCGGGTCGGTGACGGAGGTCGGGCGGTTGAGGGCGTCGTAGGCCGTGGTGGTGGTGTTGCCGAGCGGGTCCTTGACGGTGGTGCGGTTGCCTGCGGCGTCGTAGCCGAAGGTGGTGGTGTAGGTGGCGGGGGTGGCTCCGGAGACGTTGCCGCGCGGGTCGACGACGTTCGTGAGGCGTTCGTCGGTGTCGAAGGACCAGGTGGTCTTGTTGCCCAGGGAGGTGGTCGCCGAGGTCCGGTTGCTGCCGGTGTCGTAGCCGTAGCTCGTGATCTTGCCGAGCGGGTTGGTGACGGTTGTCGGCCGGCCGAGGGCGTCGTAGGTGTAGGTGGTCTTGGCCGAGGTCGGGTCGGTGACGGTGAGGACCTGGCCGGTGGGGCTGTAGGTCGTGGTGGTGGTGTTGCCGAGCGGGTCGGTGACGGTGACGGGCCGGTTGATCTCGTCGTAGGTGGTGGCGGTGACCGCTCCGGTGGGGT
The DNA here is from genome assembly GCF_000717715.1 of Streptomyces sp. NRRL B-24484. Taxonomy (GTDB): domain Bacteria; phylum Actinomycetota; class Actinomycetes; order Streptomycetales; family Streptomycetaceae; genus Kitasatospora. Next base: position 148,584 of record NZ_JOAI01000037.1, read on the forward strand.
CGGTGACCGAGGTGCGGTTGCCCGCGGCGTCGTAGCCGAAGGTGGTCGTGTACGTGGCCGCGGTGGCCCCGGACGCGTTGCCGCGCGCGGTGACGAGCGTGGCTGGCCGGCCGTTCTTGTCGTACGTGGAGGTGGTCTTGTTGCCGAGCGGGTCGGTGACGGAGGTCGGGCTGCCGGTCCAGTCGAAGGTGCTGGTGGTGGTGTTGCCCGCGGTGTCCTTCACGCTGGTGCGGTTGCCGGCCGCGTCGTAGCCGTACGTGGTGGTGTTGCCGAGCGGGTCCTTCGCCGTGGCGAGTTGGCCGTCGGCGTCGTAGGTGTAGATGGTGGTGTTGCCGAGCGGGTCCTTCGCCGTGGCGAGTTGGCCGCCGGGCTCGTAGGTGTAGGTCGTGGTGTAGGCGGCGGGGGTCGCGTCGCTGAGGTTTCCGCGCGGGTCGGTCTTCCCGGTGACCCGCCCTCCGGAGTCATAGGCGAAGGTGGTCTTCTCGCCGAGCGGAGTGGTCACCGAGGTGCGGTTGCCCGCGGCGTCGTAGCCGTAGGTCGTGGTGCCGCCGCGCGGGCTGGTGAGCGTGGCGAGCAGGCCGAGCGAGCCGTAGGTGTAGGTGGTTTTCCCGCCTGCCGGATCGGTGGTTGAGGTGAGCTGGTTTCCGGTGTTGTAGGTGTAGGTGGTGGTGTTGCCGCGGGCGTCCTTGTGCGAGGTGACGTGGTTGGTCGCGTCGTAGGTCCAGGTGTTCACGGCGGTCGCCGGTGCGGGGGAGGTGCTGGTCAGGACGTTGCCGGCCGCGTCGTAGGTGAACGTGGCCTTCTTGCCGTTGGCGTCGGTCAGAGAGGTCCGGTTGAGGGAGCTGTCGTAGCCGTAGGTGGTGGTCTTCCCGTACGGGTCGGACTGCCAGCTGATGACCCCATCGGTGTACTTCTGGGTCCAGATCCCGCCGTCGGGGTGGGTCACGTAGGTGGTGCCGGGGTTCGCGGCGTCGTACGTGAACGTGGTCTTCGCACCCAGGGCGTCGGTCTGGCTCGTCACTCGGCCGCTGCCGTCGTAGACGTTGGTGATCCGCGCCTTGCCGAGCGGGTCGGTGACGGTGGTCAGCAGTCCGCTGCCGGCGTCGTAGCCGAAGGTGGTGGTCTTCCCGCGCAGGTCCTTCACGCTCGTCAGCCGATCTCCCGTATACACGTAGGTGATCGTTCGGGCGCCCGGGAGGGTCGCGGTGGTGAGCAGCGAGCCGGTGTAGGCGAAGGTGACGATGTGTCCGCCGGCGTCCGTGACGGAGGTCAGCTGGCTGCCGGTGTAGCCGAGGGTCAGCCCGACCCCGGCGGGATCACGCATCGCTGTCAGCCGCCCGGTGGCGTCGAAGAGCACCTGGTGCTGGTCGGGTGTCGTCAGCTGGTACCCGCCGGCGGTCTTCGTCAGTTTCGAGTGGACGTACGGCCGGGTCGGGACGAGTGAGCCGTCCGTCTGCACGGCGTAGTCGGTCTGCGAGCCGTCCTCCGACCGGAAGGTGACCACCGACTGGCCGACGATCAGCGACGCCGAGTACGGGAACGCCCAGCCCTTGCCGAACACACCTGTGGAGGTCAGCGCGGACGAATAGCTCCTGGTCAGCTGGATCGTCTGACCGGGCCCGGGCACCTGCGCGTCGGTGAAGACCTCGCCGAACGCCCCGGTGGAGGTGTTCACCGGGTCGCCGCAGTACTTCACCAGCTCCAGCACGATGCCGGTGCTCGACGGCGAGCCCGGGCACGCCAGCGACACGTTCGCCGGAACCCCATAGATAGGAACCGGCGGAGCCGACGGCGACACGAGCTGATCAGAGGTCCCGTCGCGGTAGGCGTACGTCACCACGGCGTAGTACCCGACACCCCGCTGAATCTGCGCCGCAAGTGAACACCAGCCGGTCGCCTCGTACACCGACCACTGTGCGGCATCGATCTGCGCGTTGTCCGAGGTGCGGTAGAACACCACCGACACGGCACCGCGACCGGCACCGAGAATTCCGGATGGCGTGTCGGGGTTGAAGTCCCAAGTGGCGCACCACGAGAGTCCCGTATTGCCGCTCTGCAGAGTGTCCGCATAGGAACGCAGATTCGCGATGTATGGGTGGCCGGGGGCCCATGCCCCGGTGGTCGCCGCCACTGCCGGGGGTGATGGCTGGCCCGCCGCCTTCTGAGGTGTGGCCTTGCGGCGGGACAGGACCTCGGCCTCTGTCATCTGCCGATACCCCGGGGTTCCGGGACCGGCAACCCGAGCGGCCGCGGGGCTGCTACGCCGACCGGTCCTGGGCGAATCGCCCAACTTCTCGGCTTGGCGCTGCTTCTGTGCCATGGACAACACCTTCGGCATAGGCGCCGCACTCGGAGGCTTCCCGCCGCTTGCCTGTGGGCCGGCCGACGCCAGTACCGGCAGGGCCGAAGCGACTGGTGTCCCTCCACCTGCCAAGAGTGCTGCCATCAGGACAGACACCACTAATCGGCGACTATGAATCCTCATCCCGCCATCAACCTCGATCCGTAACCAAATATTCTGTGATCGTCCAGGGGTGGACCCGAGTGATGTTCGTCCAGGGAGGGATTTTGAGAGGCCTGAACGTCTCGAGGAGTCCGAAAACCAACCTTCGATGTCTTACTCTGTCTGCAAACCGTGACAGAACGACGGAACGGACCCAGTCAGCCGGCAGGTTGGTACGTGAGCTGACGTCCGTTTCGGTTTCGCTCGGTCGTGTGACTGTGCGAGGTTCTGGGCGGTCGACGCGCCTGTCCGTAGTTTGGTGGCCGGGTGAGCGAACGCGGGCCATGCAAGGGCGACTTGCCCGGCAAGCGCGGAGCTGATCGATCGAGCGAGTGACCACCGGATTGAAGGCCGAGCACCCCTCGGTCAGCGACCATCGGTGAAGCACTACTTCCGCAAGTGACGCGACGACAGCACCGACTGCCGTCGATGGCGCAGCCGGAGGCAAACGGCTACCCGGCGCGTCGGTCACCCCGCTTGCCCCTGTGGAGGAGGTTGCCGAGCCGGCTCCGATACGTCGTGCCTGGTGGGAGCCGGTCCCGGTCCGTGCGGTGTCGGATGTGGTCGCCAGGGTTTCGCCACTGATCACCGGATGGCAGCTGCGCCGGTGACCGACCACGGGCATGAGGAGACGGCTGTGCGGCCCTGGGAGCTCGTCGGTGGCGGTTCTGCGACGTTCTGGGAGGTCTCGGTCGAGGGTGCGTCAGCACGACTGCGCCGTGGCCGGATCGGTTCCGAGGGTCTCGTCCCGGTGAAGGAGCCGGCTTTCGCCGACGCAGCACGAGCCGACGTCGTGGGCATGGTGGCGGAGAAGGAGCGCGAGGGCTACGTCGAGATCGCGGCCGGGGACGCCGCACAGCAGGAGGAGGCGTCGGCCGGGCCGGTCGGGCTGCCGGAGGAGGACGCCTTCTTCCTGCCCGAGGCATGGCGGGCGCTGGTCCTGCCGCACCGCGGGGGTGCGGTGCGGGCGGTGGCGGAGGTCCGGCCGGACGCGGCGGGCAGGTGCGAGGAGCGGATCGCGGGCAGGCGCGCCTGGATCGAGGAGGTGTTGGCCTCCCCGGACAGTGGCTCCTCGCTGGCACTCGCTGCCCGTGCCTATCTGGCCGGAGAGCCCGGCCCGCTCGGCGCAGCCGCGGTGGCGAGCATGCTGCCGGACGGGTGGGAGGCGGTCGGGTGGGAGGAGTCGCTCGTCGTCGACGCGTGGGTGGCGGAGCACGGGCTCGTGTTCGCCGCTCGCGCCGAGGTGGCGAAGGGCCTGGGTCTCACGGGCGAGCAACTGTCCGACCGCCTCGTCCCGGACCTCGGCCTCGACGCGGACGGCACGACGGTGGTCCGCTACGGCCCGCGCCACTTCACCGTGGGCTTCGACGAGCAGCTGCGCCCCTTCGTCCTGGACTCCGAGGGCCAGCGCCGCAGGGACCTTCCCGCTCCCGGCGTCCAGGACGACCCCGAGCTCGCCCCTGCCGAGCGGAAGCGTTTCACGGCCCTGAAGAAGGACGTGCGCACCATCGGCTCCGACCAGGTCCGACGGGCTGGAGGCGGCCATGGTCGCCGGTACCCGCTGCGCTTCGGGGCCTTGGACGCGGTGGCCGCGTCCGGGCTGCTCGCCGACCTGGAGGAGGTGACGGCCGGGTGAACACCGACGAGCGCGGTCCTTCGGCTCCGGCGAGTTCGCCCGGCGCGGTTCGGCCGGCAGGGCGGAGGGCAGCGGCGGCCGGCACCCGCGCCGGTCCGGTCCCGCAGCCGGCGCCGGGCAGTGATGCAGGATCAGTCCACGGCCTCGGTGGGGACGTCGCGCCGGGCAACGCCGAAAGATGAGCGGCCGATGACGTAGGCGCAGCACGGCAGGCACCCATGGTGCCGATCCGGGGTGCCGCCGCGGGAGCACATGACGGTCAGTACGGCCGCGGCCGCGGCGGCGGTGCCCCGGTGGATTTCGCCGCCCGGGAGGGGTGATCGAATCGCAACCGTGCGGGTGCTGGACCGGGCCGTTGCGGTACGACCACAGCGGACCGGTCGGTTCGGGACGGGGGCGGTGGGCGGCGTGGACCGGGTGAGGTACGTCGATTTCCTGCGGGGAGCGGCGATCGTGGTGGTGGTGCTCGGGCACTGGGTGATCACCGCGCTGGTGCGGCATCCGGACGGCACGATCTCGGCGCCCGAGCTGCTCGCCACCGTCGAGTGGGCGCAGTGGCTGACGCTGGTCTTCCAGATCATGCCGGTGTTCTTCCTCGCGGGCGGTCACGCGGCCGCCGGGTCCTGGCGGCGGCACCGGGAGGGCGGTGGCGGGGCGGCCGGGTGGGTGCGCGGGCGGGCGGTGCGGCTGCTGCTGCCGACGACCGCGTACGTGGGGATCGCGGTGGCGTGTCTGGCGGCCGCGCGGGCGGCCGGGGCGGATCCCGGACTACTGGGGACGGTCGGCTGGGCGCTGGCGATGCAGTTCTGGTTCCTGCCGGTCTACCTGGTCGTCAGTGCGCTGACGCCGTGGCTGTACGCGGCGTCACGGCGGTGGGGGCTCGCGTCGACGGCCGCGCTGGCCGCGCTCGCCGTGGTCGTGGACGTGGTCGACCTGGCGGGGCACGGGAGTCCGGTCGGTGCGGCGAACCACGTGCTGGTGTGGGCGGTGGCCTACCAGCTGGGATTCGGTTGGGAGGACGGCCGGTTGCCGGGGCGGCGACCGCTGTTGTGGACGGTGGCCGGGTGCGGGGCGGCGGCGTTCGCGGGGCTGGTGGCGTACGGGCCGTTCCCGGTCGCCCTGATCCGGGTGAGCACCGAGGAGGTCGGCAACACCGACCCGCCGTCGGTGGCGATGCTCGCCTGGGTGCTCGCGCAGTGCGCGCTGTGCCTGCTCGCCGCGCCCGCGATGGAACGGGCGCTGCGGGCGGAGTGGCTGTGGCGGCTGGTCCGTCCGCTCGGCCGGGTGTCGATGACGCTGTACCTGTGGCACATGGTGCCGGTGCTGGCGGCCGCGGCCGCCTTCTACCTGACGGACGTCGCGCCGGAGCCGCCGGTCGGTTCCGGCGTCTGGTGGGCGTGGCGACCGGTGTGGATCGCCGTGCTGACGCTCTTCCTGCTCGGCCTCCTCCTGGCGCTGCGGCCGGTGGAACGCGGCCTGCTGCGGGTGGGCCGCGCGGTGCGCCCGCAGGCGGAGGTGCGCGGGCCGCTCGCCGTCCTGGCCGGACTGGCCGGCCTGGTGTGCGCGATCGGGACCCTGACGGTCCGGGCCGGCGAGGGGCTGGCCGCGGGCGGGCACTCCGGCAGCCTGGACGGTGGCGGGCTTCGCCGCGGGAACGGCCCTGGTGCTGCTTCCGCCGGGCCGCACGGCGACTTCCCCCCACCCGGGTATCGAGATCTCCTCTTGACCGGTGGGCATTCTCGGACGCCCGATCCCCCACCTCTCATCTGATGATTCATCAGATTGCCGAGTACGCCTCCAACACCGCGCCCGCGAATACGGCAGGCCGGACGGTTCTGACAACTGTCGTGCGGTGAGGAGCAGGTGAATCCGCTTCACCGAATTGCCCCTGTGACGAATCTTTCAGCCCGGGCGCGGCGCCGCTAAAAAGTTACCGCCGCGTCAAGGTGACGCGGGTAGACCGGTGGAGGTCCCATGCGGCCGCGCTTCGCCCTGTCCTTGTCCGGCACCGCCCTCATGCTCCTGTCGAGCCTCTTCCTGGCCGCACCGCCGGCCGCGGCAGCAGGGGGGAACTACGTCGCCCTCGGCGACTCCTACTCCTCCGGCGAGGGGACCGGCGACTACATCGGCTCCGCGGGATCGTGCAACCGGAGCCTGCACGCCTACCCGGCGCTCTGGGCCTCCGCCCACTCCCCCTCCTCGTTCGCCTTCGTCGCCTGCTCCGGTGCCACCACCGCCGATGTGATCGACAAGCAGCTGTCCGCCGTCAACAGTGGCACCACGCTGGTCAGCATCAGCGTCGGCGGCAACGACGCCGGTTTCGCCAGTGCCATGCAGACCTGCGTGCTCAGCGGCACCGATGCCTGCCTGACCGCCGTCAACAACGCCAAGAGCTTCGCCACCAGCAAGCTCCCGGCCCTGCTCGACCAGGTCTACGCGGGCATCCGCAATCGCGCGCCCTCGGCCCGCGTCGTCGTCCTCGGCTACCCGCACCTCTACAAGATCGGCGGAAGCTGCACCTTCGGCATCAGCGACACCAGCCGCAACGCGATCAACGGCGCCGCCGACACCATCGACTCCGTCATCTCGGGCAGAGCCGGCGCGGCCGGGTTCGCCTTCGGCGACGTACGCCAGGTCTTCACCAACCACGAGATCTGTTCGTCCGACTGGTGGCTCAACAGCACCCGCATCGTCGTCCACGAGAGCTACCACCCGAACGCGACCGGCCACGCCAACGGCTACCTGCCCACGTTCAGCGCCAGGGCCTGACGCACCGCCCGTGCCCCGCCCGCACAGGACCGCGGGGCACGGTCCCCCCATCACGTGTTTTCATCCCGGAAACGACGCGCCGGCCGCTGGCTGCACACCGCCGACAATGCGGTGCCCCGGCCCCGGGGAATTCCGCCCGCGCTCTCGGCACCGCGGGAACCCTGCGCACCGGCTGCCGGGCGCGCCCGCACCGAGGGCGGCCGCGCCGTCGCCCCGGCGGGGATCAGGGAGCGCAGTCGCGGCAGATGGGATTGCCGTTCTTGTCCTGGCCGGCGAGTTGGGTGCGGTGGTGGACCAGGAAGCACGTCATGCAGGTGAACTCGTCCTCCTGGAGGGGCACGACCTGGACGGCGAGTTCCTCGCCCGACAGGTCGGCTCCGGGCAGTTCCAGCCCTTCGACGGCCTCCGGGTCGACGTCGACCGCCGAACTCTGTTTGTCGTCGCGCTGGCTCTTCAGTGCCTCGATGCTGGCGTCGCTGTCGCCGTCGCCGGTGTCGCGGGGGGCGTCGTAGTCGGTTGCCAAGGCGTTGCCTTCTCGTCGTCAGGGATCGTTTCGCGTGGGTGGGTGAGCGGTGTCGCCCACGGGCCGGCGGAGTACCGGGCGGCCGCGGGTCTGCGATCACTCCCTCCCACGGCGCACCACCATCCCACCCGCGGGCCGCCCGCCGCAGGATCACACGCCGCAGGACGGACGGCCGCCCGGCGGGGCCGCGCGAACGCAGGGGCCGGCCCGCGGCGACCCGGTCCGCGGAGCGGGGGCGTCAACGCGAGGACCGGGCGTGGCGGGGCCCGGGCGCCCTGTCCGTACGAACGGCGGCGGCGCGCGGGCCGCGGTGGCGGCGGGCGGGAGAGGGGGCGGTCGCGGTCAGGACCGCCGCCAGCGCGAGCGGGATCAACAGCAGCACCATGGCCGTGCTCATGAACACCTCCGGGCTCGGGTCGACGTTCGTGGCCCTCGCCTGCCCCGCCGGTGCGGGTCCATGTCACCCGAATGCCTCATCCGGACGCCGCCGGGCCGCTCCCGGGGCCGCCCCGGGCCGCCCGGGGGACGCAGCGGGCCCGGCCGCGGTCCACGGGGGACGGCGGCCGGGCCGGCCGGATGCGACGGATACACCGCCTGCGTCTTCGACCTTATCGAGCGACGGTGTCCGTCGCAGCGCCGTGGGCCTCCCGGGGCGCCTGGACGAAGGTGCAGGGCGGCAGCGGACCGTGCAGCCGGAGCCGGCGCTCCTCGCCCCACTGCTCGGCGAGGCGCCGCTCGGCGGCGGTGAACGCGTCCCTGCGGTCGTCCTGCACCAGGAAGGAGGCGCTGACGAAGTCCTCGCCGCGGGCCTCGTTCTCGTGGACCGCCCGCGCGAGCGGACGCAGCGCCTCGACGGCGTCCTCCGCGGCACCGGCCTTGCGCGTCCGGACCTCGCGGAGAACGAGTTCGCCGAGCCGCAGCTTGACGTTGGCGTCGCCGCTGCGCCTGGTCTCCTCGTTCAGGTTCCGGGCCTCGGGGGAGCTCTCCGGGATCTGCCGGAGCAGGGACTCCTCCTCGTACTGCCCCCTTGAGCAGGTACTCCGCGCAGCCCGCGAGGGCCTGCAGGCGCTCCCGGTAGGAGTCGGCGTCCTCCTCCAGGGCGTCCCGCACCTGCTGTTCGCCGGTGGCGGTGGCGCCGAAGCGGAGCGGCAGGACGGTGCCGTCCGCCATCAGGTGGCGCAGCACGTCCTGGTGGGCCGAGACGTCGCGGCGGCGGGCGCGCAGCCCGTCGGGGGCGGCGCTGACGACGGCGGTCAGGTCCGCGGTGCTGACGGTGGAGAGTTCCTCGGGCGGATCGCCGACCCCGTCACCCCGTCCACCCGTGCGGGATGGCTCCGTGACGTGATCGCGTAGACGTAGAGGGCCATGCTCACTCCTCCCGTGGCCTGGTCCGGCGTGCCGGACGCGGCTTGGCGGCGGGTTCTTCGTCGCGGTCCTGCGTGTACTGGCGGATCGTGTCGGTGACGGCCTCGACGGCGCCGGTGAGCGCGCCCTTGGTCTTCCCGTGGGCGCCGCTGCGGCCCATCTCGCCGGGCAGGTCGGTCAGCCGGGACGGGGCCTTGCGCCCCGATTCCAGGTCGAGCCGGTTGCACGCCTCGGCGAACCGGAGGTACGTGTCCACGCTGGCCACCACGATCCGCACGTCGATCTTGAGGATCTCGATCCCCACCAGGGACACCCGCACGAAGACGTCGATGACCAGGCCCCGGTCCAGGATCAGCTCGACGACGTCGTACAGCGTGCCGGTGCTCGCGCCTCCGGCTGCGGGAACGCCCCCGCTGCTCTGCGGTACCACGGTCATGGCGTCTCCTCACCGGACGTCCCCGCCCGGGCTGTCACACCGGGGGTGTCCTCTCGTCGTTCACCGGCCCGCCCGCGGTCGGGCGGCGCCGCACAGGCGGTCGGCTTCCGCACCGACCGTGCGGGCCGTGCGGGCCGCCGTCGGCGCTCCGGTCCGCGGGGCACCGCGCCGGGTGACCGCGTCCGGCGCATCTCCGGACGGCACCCGCAGGACGGGCACACTCGCCGCCCGGCCGACGGGCCGGAGACGTGGCTTCGGCTCCGTCCGTCACCGGTCGGCCCGCGCGCCGATGCCTGCGGCGCCGGCTCCCGTTCTGTCGGCGTATACCCGGGCCGGTCCGGTCAAACAGCGGCGGCCGGCACGCCGTACCCAGGACGCGGCCGTACCGGGTCCGCGCCGCCTCCTCGGGGCCGTCGGGCGCGACCGGGCAGCACGGGTCGGCCGTGCAGGTGGTGCGGGATGCCGAAGGGGCGACGGGTCAGGGTGATCCGCCGGTGCGGGTGGGGTGCCACCGCCTCATCGCGGGCAGGCAGAGGATCCGTGCCAGCATGCGGACCGGCGGCAGGGCCAGCAGGCCGCCGACGTAGGGCCAGGCACCGCCCGAGCGCATCAGCACGCGGGCCGCGGCCTCCGGGCCGACGTGGAGCCTGCCCGAGGGGGTGAGCCACAGCGGCCCGTGCTGGACGCGCTCCGCCGTCACCAGCCCCTGCCCGCCCGCACAGGCGTCCAGCGCGGCCAGATCGACGAACTGGTAGGCGACCGCCTCCCACTCGCCGGACGACCGGACCGCCCCCGGGTACCGTTCCGCCCACGCCACCCAGCCGGTGCACATCGCGCAGTCCCCGTCGAAGAGCAGCACGGGAACCCGGAGAATCTCCGCCATACCTCCGATTCTCCTCCGAACCGGCACGACGGACCCGCGTCCTCGACGGCCCGTCCGACACGGCCACCGCCTGGCGATCGGCCGGGGCCCGGGGCCCGATCCCCGGTCCGCCGTCCGACCTCGACGAGCTGCTCTCCGCCGCTCGGCCACCGTCGCGCCGCGCAGCGGCCGGGCACCACCGCCTGACGCCTGGCCAGCTGTCCGCACGCAGAGGCCGGGGGCCGCCGGCACGGACGTCATCCGTCGGGCGGTGTGCCCCAGACGATCCGCTGGACGGCTCCCGCCGAGATCCACATCTCTCCCCCGTCGTGGGGCCGCACCCGGACCCACCGCCCCGTCACCCGCACCCGGCCGCCCACGTGCGCCGCCGCGGTCTCGATCCCCGCCACCGCCCCCGGGCGGCAGTGCACCACCGCCGAGGCCCACTTCTTCTTCCGGCTTCCCATGTCACCAGCCTCCGGCCCCGGCCGGTCGGCCACCACCGCACGGCGACCGGCCACGCCCCGGCCGCCGGCCGCCGGGCTCGGACGTGCGGGGTCAGGCGTCCGGGTGCGCCTCGGTCTTCAGCGACCAGGAGCCGCCCCCGCAGCCGGCCGGAAGCGGCGGGAACCGGTGCCCCTTCACGTCCGTGCTCCAGTGGTGCCCCGCGCCGCAGTCGCACGCGTAGATCCCGCTCGCAGGGACGATCTCACCGGGGTGCCACGACGTCTTCTCCTCGTCCATACCCCCGGTCTACGCCCGGCCCGCCGCCACCGCGAGCGGGCGGACCGACCCCGGCGGGAGTGCGCCACCCGGGCCGTACGCCCGGCCGTCCCGGCGCGGGCCGAGCGGGGCGGCACCGGGAGAAGCATCCTGGACGGAAGTCCCAGCCCGTGGGTGGTACGTGTCTCCCGGGAGGCGTCATGGCTCGGAACCCGAGGCCGGTGTGGCAGTCACCGGCCGGTCCGCGACCCGGTGGGGGCAGGAACCGGCGCCGGGCGGTGGCCGAGGTCGTGGGTGGCACTGCCGTCCTGCTGATCGGCACGGCCATCGGCCTCGCGGGCAAGGAGAGCGGGTCGGCGAGTCCTGCCGTTCCCTCCTCGTCCCCGGTGACCGCCACCGTGACGACCACGCCCTCCGCCTTACCCGCGACGGCCGTCGCGACCGTCACGGCGACCGTGACCGTCACCGGTGCTCCAGCCGCGGCCGGACAATCCGAGCCCTCCGATGGCGGGGCGCAGGCGAGCACGCCCGTGCCGGAGTCGAACGGCCCCGCGGTGTACTACAAGAACTGCTCCGAGGCCCGCGCAGCAGGTGTCGCCCCCCTCCACCGGGGCGATCCGGGCTATGCACCCCATCTGGACCGCGACGGTGACGGGGTGGCTTGCGAGACGGGCTGACCGCCCGCCGCAGCGGGTCGGCCGGATTCCGGCCTCCGGGCCCCGTCGTCCGTCGCCGAAACGGCCGTGTCCCGCGGCCGGACTGTCGAGTGCCGCCCCGACCGCAGCGGTGACGCTGCGGCCGGGGCGGTCGGTGGACCGGTCGGCCACCGTCGTCGAGGTGCGCCGCCTAGGCCGTCTGCCCGGCCGGCTCGGAGTGCTCGGACGGCTCCTCCGACGGCTCCTGCGGGTGCTCGTCGGTGCTGCGGGAGTCGGTCAGGGTGAGCGCGCCGCCGGCCGTGACCAGTCCGACGATCACCGCGAGCACGGCGTAGGTGATCCGCTCGCCCTGGAAGAACGAGGTCACCAGGCCGCCGTCCCAGGTGCCGGCGGGCAGCTGGGTGGTGACCAGGGCGGCGATCAGGGTGCCGACCACGGCGGTGCCGACGCTGCTGCCGACCTCCTGCGCGGTGTCGTTCAGGGCGGTGCCGATCGAGGTGCGGTTGCTCGGCATCGCCTCGACCAGGGCGATCGCGCAGATCGTCATCACGGTGCGCAGGCCGATGGTCATCACGACCATGCAGAGCGCGATCGCGACGTACCCGTGGGAGACGCCCCAGGCGAGGCCGGCCAGCGCGCCGGACAGGAAGGCCGCGCCGACCAGGCAGGCCGCCCGGTGGCCGAACCGCTTCGCGAGCCACTCGGACAGCGGCGTCGCGGCGAGCATGGTCACGATGATCGGGAGGTTCGCCAGGCCCGCCCGGACCGGGCTCCAGCCGTAGGCGTACTGGAAGTGCAGGATCAGCCCGAACATCACGGCGGCCATCGCGATGGCCGTGCCGATCTGCGCGATCACGGCGCCCCGGACGGTGCCGTTGGTGAAGAACTTCAGGTCCAGCATGGGCGAGGCGGTGCGCCGCTCGTGCCACACGAAGACGGTGCCCGCGGCGACGGCGCCGAGCACCGAGGCGACCGTGGGGACGGAGAGCCAGCCGTGGTCCACGCCGCTGGTGAGCGAGTAGCAGGCGAGGCCGATGGCAGCGACGCTCAGCACGGCGCCCGGCAGGTCGAGCCGGTCGCGGGTGAGGTCCTCGGGCCGGTCGGCGGACACGCCGAGGCGTACCCCGATCGCCGCGATCAGCGCGACCGGGGCGTTGACCAGCAGCAGCCACTGCCAGCTCACGTGGGCCAGGGCGGTGCCGCCGAGCAGCGGGCCGAGGACGAAGCCGGACATGCCGACGACGATCATCACGGTCATCGCCCGCATCCGCAGCGCCTGGTCGTCGAAGAGCCGGAAGACCAGCGAGTTGGTGATCGGCGCCATCGCCGCGGCGGCGATGCCGAGGCCGGCCCGCAGGGCGATGAGCTGCCCCGCGCCGGTGACCGCGACGACGCACAGGCTGAGCAGGCCGAACACGGCGAGGCCGACCAGCAGCACGCGTCGGCGGCCGAAGCGGTCGGCGATCGAGCCTGCGGTCAGCAGCAGGCCGCCGAAGGTCAGCGAGTACGCGCCGGTGACCCACTGCAGGGCGGTCGTGCCGCTGCCGAGGTCCCGGCCGATGGTGGGGAGCGCGATCGACAGCAGCGTGTTGTCGACCATCTCGACGAAGAAGGCCAGGCAGAGCGCGGCCAGCGGGATCCATGCCGCGCGGAGCGACGGGTAGGTGCGCGGTGCCGCGGGTGCGGCGGCGGTCGCGGTGACGGTTCCGGTCATGGCGGCCTCCTCTCGGGACGGGAGCACAGCGGATTATCGAACTGCGTTCTACACTAGAACCAGGTTCGATAATTCTGCAAATGTGATTGGATGTTGGCCATGACACGTCCGCGTTCGCGCCCCGCAGACCGTCCGTCCCGGGAACGCCTGCGCGCCTCGCACTCCATGGAGACCGTCCTCACCGCCGCCGTGGCCCTGCTGGACGAGTCGGGCGAACCGGCCCTCACCCTGCGGGCCCTCGCGAGCCGGCTCGGCACCGGCGTCGGCAGCATCTACTGGTACGTGTCGAGCCGGGACGACCTGCTCGACCGCGCCGTCGACCACGTGCTCGGCGGGGTGCTGACCGAGATCGAGCGGCGCACCGGCGACGGCGACCCGGTCGACAACCTGCGCACGATGGCCGTCACCCTGTTCGACGCGGTCGCGGACCGCCCCTGGCTGGGCTCGCGCTTCATGCGCAACATCGACACCCCGGGCAACTCGCTGCGGATCTACGAGGTGCTCGGGCAGCAGCTCCTGCGGCTCCCGCTCACCCCGCTGCAGCGCTTCCACGCCGTCACAGCCATCGCCGGGGTCCTCGTCAGCAGCGCCGTCGGCCTCGGCCAGGGTGAGCCCCCCGAGGCCGTGCTCGACGGCATGGTCGAGCGGGACGAGTTCCTCGGCCGGTTCGCCGACACCTGGCGAACGCTCGACGCCGCGGAGTACCCGTTCCTCCACGACATCGTCGACGAGTTCGACGGCCACGACGACAAGCAGCAGTTCCTCGCCGCCCTCGACCTCACCCTGACCGGCCTCCGCCACCTCACCGACCACCACCCCGACCCGGACACCGGCTCCCCCGCCTAGGCCGTTCCCTTCGGATCATCGCGCTGACCACATGAAGATGGCGGCGATGTGGAGCCCGGCGAGGTAGATGGTGGCGGTCTTGATGCCCCTATGGATTTTCAAGCTGTCCGGTGGTGGGGGCCTCCGTTGAAGCGGGTGATGAGTTGGTGGATCTCTCGTGCGACGTAGCGTTTGAGGCAGCGGAGTGCTTCGCGTCGGGTCTTGCCTTCGGAGATGCGCCGGTCGATGTAGGCGCGGGTGCGGGCGTCCCATCGGAGGCGGGCCAGCACGATGGTGTAGAGAGCGGAGTTGGCCGTCGCCGGCCTTCGCGTCTGCGGTCGCCCGGCCGGTGATCACCGCGCGGGCCGCGGCCTCGGCATCGATGGTGTCGTTCTTGCCCCTGCGCCGCCGTGTGGCCTTGTCGGGCTGGTTGACCTCGACGACGGTGACGCCCTGCGCGCGGAGGTGTCTGCTGAGGGCGGCACCATAGGAGCCGGTGCACTCCACTCCTGCCCGGTCGAGGCGACCCGACGTGCGCGCCCAGTCCAGCAGAGATCTGTAGCCGTCCGCCGTGGCGGGGAAGCTCCGGCTGTCGACGAACGCTCCTGCGGCCGTCACCACGGCAGCGACGTGGGCGTCCTTGTGGGTGTCGACGCCCAGCACGATCTCGAGCGCGTCCTGGTGAAGTGCAACGGGCTGGGCCATCCTGGTCATGGTCACCTATCTCCTGCAGCGATGGGACTGGAGTGGCCGCTGCCGGATCGGCCAGGGCGGTCAGGACTGTGACGGTGCCTGTCGCGAAGGCCCCTATCGGGACACGCCCGCCGGTCCGACGGCAACGGATGCCGCTCCGAACGGTGGCCGACAGATCAAGACCAAGGCACCATGGCCAGTCGTATCGCGGGTCAGATCACCGCCCGAAGCGACACCAACATCCTCACAGTCGTAGCGGGTGGCGAGGCCGCGCCACTGCTTGAGCTTGTCGATGCAGCGTTCGACGGTGTTGCGGTGCTTGTAGGCGTCGCGGTCGAACCCTGGTGGGCGGCCGCCCCGGCTGCCGGGCCGTTTGCGGTTGGCGGCCTGGTCGGCGGGTTGCGGGATCACCGCACGGATCTGCCGACGTCGCAGGTGGGAGCGGATGGCGCGGGAGGAGTAGGCCTTGTCCGCAAGGACGACGTCCGGCGTCGTCCGCGGTCGGCCGATCGACCGGGGCACCCGGATCCGCGCCATGACCCGCTCGAACGCGGGCGCGTCACCGGCCTGGCCGGGTGTGAGGACGAACGCGAGCGGTCTGCAGCACCCGTCGGCGGCCAGATGGATCTTGGCGGTCAGTCCGCCGCGGGACCGTCCGAGGGCGTGGTCGGGCGGCTCGCCGACCGGGGCCCCTTTTGACGGGCCCCGGCGGCGTGCTGATGCGCCCGGACGATCGTGGAGTCGACCGCGACCACCCGGTCGAGGTCGCCGTCCGCGTCGGCCTGGGCCAGCAGCGCGGTGAAGACCATCTCCCAGGTGCCGTCGGCCGCCCGCATCCGCAGCCGGTCGTGGGCGCCCTTCCACGATCCGAAGTGCTCGGGCAGGTCCGTCCACGGCGTTCCGGTGCGGTACCTGAACGCGATCGCATCGATCACCTGTCGATGGTCACGCCACCTTCCACACCGCTTCGGCGCCCGGTTCGGGAGCAACGGCTCCATCCGCGCCCACTG
This sequence comes from Streptomyces sp. NRRL B-24484, assembly GCF_000717715.1. Taxonomy (GTDB): domain Bacteria; phylum Actinomycetota; class Actinomycetes; order Streptomycetales; family Streptomycetaceae; genus Kitasatospora. Next base: position 164,299 of record NZ_JOAI01000037.1, read on the forward strand.
CGCGTCGGTCAACGACACACATGAACCAACGATCGGATGATCCGAAGGAAACGGCCTAGTGCTCGGCGCCGGGCCGGTGGCCCGGGCTCACCTCAGGTGCCGTTCGAAGAACCTGGCGCCGGGTTCGAGTTCGAACTGCGGGACGCCGGTGTGCCCGCCCATGTTCGCGTGCAGGGTCTTCTCCTTGGAGCCGAAGGCGTCGAACAGGTTCAGGGCCGCCTGCCGGTCGTTCCCCTCGTCGTCCCACTGCAGCAGGACGTGCAGGGGGATCGTGACCCGGCGGGCCTCCTCGACCATGGCGGCGGGCACGAGGCTGCCCGCGAAGAGGCCGGCGGCCACGATGCGCGGCTCGACGACCGCGAGCCGGATGCCGATGGAGATCACTCCGCCCTCGTACCCGACCGGGCCGCCGATCTCGGGCAGCGACTGGAGGGCGTCCAGGGCGGTCCGCCACTCCGGGACCGCCTTCTCGACCAGCGGGAGGACGAGGGCGTCGACGATGTCGCCGCCGACCGGTCCGCCGGCCTCGACGGCCCGGCGGAGGTCGGCGCGGGCCTGTTCGGCGGCGGCCCAGCGGGGCCGGTCGCCGCTCCCGGGGAGTTCGATGGTGGCTGCGGCGAAGCCGTACTGCGCCGCGTAGTACCGGGCCCGCCCCGCCAGCCGGGGGTACATCCGGCGCAGTCCGAGCGGGGGGTGGCCGATCAGGATCAGCGGGGCCGGTGCGGATCCGGGCGTCCACAGGATGCCGGGGATCTCGCCGAGGGTGAATTCGCGTTCGAGGACGCCGTCGTCGAAGCGCTGTTCGGAGGTGAATCGCACGGTCGTGCCTTTCGGGAGAGCTCGTGAACGGCGCTCCCGGACGACACCTATCGCCCGACCGTGACCCCGGAGGGGAGCACCCATGTCGTCACTGCGTTCACGGGTACCACCTCCTCGTTCTCTCGCACGGCCTCGGGAAAAGTAGCAGCGGCCGCCGCGGTCCGCAAACGGGTTCTGCGGGGGCTCCGCGGCCGGATGCGGCCGGACGGCCGTCGGCTACGGCTCGGCGGGTGTGCCCGCGCCCCCGGCCCCGACCGCGGCACCGAACGGCCACGCCTCGATGTCCCGGTAGCGGATCGGCCCGGGGCCGCGGCCGATGTTGCTGCCGACCAGGTGGAGGCGCTCGGCCCGCCAGGGTCGGCCGACGAAACCGGCGAGCCCGGCCGCGGCCTGCGGCACGCTCGTCGGATCGTCGCGACGAGCCCGCGCCAGCGTCAGATGGGGGCGCAGCGGGCGCTCCCTGAACTCGATCCCGCAGGACCTGACCAGGGCCCGGACGTCGGCGGCCAGCAGGTGGAGCCCGTCCAGGTCCCCGTCGATCCCGCTCCACAGCAGTCGCTCGTCGAAGTGGCCGCCACCGCGCAGGCCCAGCTCCGGGGCGGGATGCGACACGGCCCGCCCGGCCAGCACCGACTGCAGCAACGGCACTGCCGTGGTGGGCAGTTCGCCGAGGAAGGCCAGGGTGATGTGCCAGTCCTCGATCCGGTTCCACCGCAGCCGCGGGTACCCGGTGTACGCGGGCCGCAGCGCCTCGGCCAGCTCGTCCTTGGCGTCGTCGGGCGGAGCCAGCGCCACGAAGACGCGCAGGGTCGAGGGCTCGGGGAAAACGTCCACCAGGGATTTCTAGCACTTCACCGGCGCGCCCGGGCGGGGGCGGCCCGGCCCGCGGTGCGGCCGCCCCGGACAACCGCCACCGGCGGCGGCACCGGGTCACTGCGGAGTCCCCGGCCGTTCATGCGGGTGCCCAGGTGGTGGCGGTGTCCGCGGCGACGTCGCGCAGGAGGGTCAGGAAGACGTCCACGAGCGGGGTGAGCGAGGTCTCGGCCGCCGTGACCGCATGGAGCCGGCGGTGCAGGCTCGGTCCGGCGAGTTCGCGGTGGGTGGTGCAGGCGGTGTGGGCCAAGGCCGGGCGGGAGACGGGGGCGACGCCGATGCCCGTGCCGACCAGGGCCTGGGCGACGGCGTAGGAGGCGGTCCGGAACCGGGCTCGTCCTGGTCGCGCTGGGGGTGACCACGCTCCGGGCCGCCCTCCGCGGCTCCGAGCCGTCCTCGGCGGGTCCGCAGCGGCGGCAGCGGGGCTGGTAGAGCGCCTACACGGCGGGGCCCGGCACGAACCTGGGCAATCCCAAGGCGGGGGTCTTCGCGGTCTCGGTGCTGCCCCGGTTCGTCACCGCCGACGGCCCGGTCCTGGTGTCGAGCATCGCCCTGGGCGTGCTGTGGGCGCTGGTCAACGCCTGCTGGTACCTGCTTGTTCACCTGGGCCGTCGGCAGGGGCCGTGCGCTGGTGTCGCGGCCGGCGGTGCGTCGGGGGCTGAGCACGGTGACCGGGGTGGTGCTCCTGGTCCTCGGCGTGGCCGTCGCCGGCGGCATCTGCCCCGCGCCGGCCGGGGCCTCCGGGGCCCCGCAGCGCGGCCCGGCCGTCAGGGGGGAGGACGGCCGGGCCGGCACCAAGGGGACGGGGCGGACACCGCCTCGCTCGAACGACGATACGACCGAGTTCCGCCCGGGGCGGGAAGGCGCGCGCGTGTCGCGGCAGCCCGCCCGGCTTCCGGCCGGGAGGCCCGGACGAGGAACGGGGCCGTACCGGTCCGGCTGGTGCACCCACCGGCTCGACGGGGTCGGTGACGGAGGATTCCGGGGGCGTCGCGTCTGCCGGGACGGTCGGCGGTCCGTCAGTCCCAGGCCTCGGGGTCGCCGGCGGCGGGCGGGGGCTCGGAACGGAGGGCCTGGATGCCGAGGACGGTGAGGAGGAGGCCCATCAGTGCGAGGCCCGCGGGCAGGAGAAGGGTGGACCAGCGCAGCTGGGACGGCAGGAGGGCGTGGCCGGGGCGGGACAGAACGGTGACCGTGTCGCCCGGGTGGAGGCCGTGGGGGGCGGAGCGGAGGTCGGCGAGCGGCACTTGGTCCGGCGCGGCGACGGTGATGACGCGGGCGGTGGTGCCACGGGCCGTGCGGTCGTAGGCGGCGACGAGGACGGTCGCCCGGACGTGCGGCGCGCCGGCGAAGTCGACGCGGGCCCGGAGGTCCGGCGCCCCCAGGGCGAGCCCGGCCAGCAGCAGGACCGGGCCGGCCACCACCCCGAGCTTCGGACGTCCGACCGTGTTCACGATCCCCCTCGAATCACCCGGTTGATCATCGCGGGTGCGCGGCGGGGTGTAAAGGAACGCGTGGGCACCGAGGTGCAGCGGGCGGCTGCGTCCGCGCGATCATGGGTCCGCGGTCGGGCACGGGCTCCCGGCGGGAGGCTGCGGCCCGGCAGGAGGAGCCGGGAGGACGTGTGACGGAGGTCGAGATCGTGGGCGATCGCGGGCTGGAGGCGCGGTACCGCAGCACCGACATGGAGGATCCTGTCCTGCTCTCCACGGCGGAGGACGTGGACCGCCTCGTCGACGCGCTGCTGACCGGGCCGCTGTGGCACGACGCCGCCCATCTGCTGTCGACGGCCAGGACCCGACGGTGGGTGGGCCCGCCCGGCCACGAACTGTACGTGCCGGACCACGAGCTGTACGTCGGCGTCGATCGGGACGATCTGACGGGTGCGCTGGCTCTCGCGCTGCCCGAGGGGCACGTCGCTTCTGCGGGCGGGCCCGGTTCCCGCCGGCAGGTCGTGCACCACGTCGCCGGACACCCGACGGAGTTCCCGGACGACTCGGAGATTCCGCTGGCCCTCGTCCGAGCGGCCGTCAAGGAGTTCCTGAGCTCCGGCGGCCGCCTTCCGACGTGCATCGCCTGGAAGCCCTTCGACATCCCCGGCGACGGAGCCGAGGACGAGGACCCCTGGGCTTCCCACGACGACGCCGATCGGCGCGGGTGACCCGGGACCGCGGTCGGATGCGGGACGGGTGCGGGACGGGTGCGGCCGGCCGGCCGATCCTCTGCACGGACAACAACGGTCGGCGCTGGAAGCGCGTCTGACCTCCGCATGACCCGGCTCCGTCCGGGTCACGGCACGGCTCTTGACGCCCGATCGCACGGCGTAGCCGACGCCCCGGCGGGGCACCGGTTCCAGCGGCGGGCGGCCCGGGCCGTGCGAGTCCGACCCTGCGGCCGGCCCCCACGACACCGTGCGGGCCGGCCGCTTCACGCGGAAGCCACCGCGCCGGGAGCCGAGCCGCGTCGCCGGTCAGGGCACCAGCTGGTGCCGGCGGGCCTTGGCGGCGAGGTCCTTGCGGCTGCGGCTCCCTGGTGGTCGGCCGCCGCAACGGCCGCTCGATCGTCCACGCCCTCTACGACGACCACGTCGCCGCCCTCCTCGACCAGGCGGTCTACCCACACCGAGCACCTGCGCCTCGGCCTCAGCGACACCGCCGAGGCCGACCCCGACGCCGCCGAGGCCGACACGGACGCCGCGGACGGCCGACCCCGCCCGGTCGGCAGCACGCGCTGACCCGCCCGACCCGACCCCGCCGTCCCTCATTACCGGGCCGGCGGGGCGCTCGTCGTGCGCCACGACGGCCGCAGCCCCCGCGGGACCGGCACGGACACTGGCGGCGCGGGCGGCCGGGCGCCCCGCGCTACGGGGACGCTACGTCGGCGATACGGCCCGCGGCGAGTCTGGGTGCACGAACGGCCCCGGGGTTCCCTCGGAGACGCGTTCGCGCACCACCGGTTCCTGCTCCACCCACAGGGGGGTTGGGTCCTCCCTGTCTGCGGACGCCGGACATCCCGGCGCCGCCGAAGGAAGGAACGACATGCGCGTCAAGAAGTTCGTCGCCGCGGCCGCCGTGGCCGGAAGCGTTCTCGCCGTCGGGCTGTCCACCGCGGCGCCGGCGATGGCCGCGCCCGCACAGGACTGCACCTTCGGCCAGGTCTGCCTGTACTACAACTCCAGCAGCTACGGATACGGCGCGGTCTACATCCAGACCGGCGACGTCTCCAACTACGCCGGCAAGTACTTCAGCGGCGGTGCGAACGGCTCCAGCGGCTCCGGCGTCGAGGTGAAGAACCACGCCGCCGCGGTGGACAGCTGGATCGCCAGCAAGTTCCGCGTCTACTACAACAGCGGCTACGACTGCAGCGTCGCCTGTCAGACCCTCGCGCCGTACGACAGCGTGAACCTCAACTCGCAGCTGAAGAACAACAACGCGTCCGGCCGGGTCGTCTGACCCACCGGCACGCCTCAGCGTTCTCGTCGGTCCCCGGCCCGGTGCACCCGGCCGGGGACCGGCGCGGGTCCACCCGTCCGCCCCGCACGCCTCGCCGACCCGGAAGGCCTCACCGCAGTGACCAGTCGCCAGCGTCGTCGCCCCGCCGCCCTCCTGATCGCCCTGCCGCTGCTCCTGGCCGGCTGTGCGAGCGCCGCAGCCTCGAACCACGGCGAGGACGCGCGGCCGGCCGCACCCGTGACGCCGCCACCGGTGACCGCGACGCCGACGCTCGCCTCGGCGAACGACGAGCCGCTGCCGCTGGACGCCTACCTGCTGAACCCGAAGCAGGCGGCCGCGGTCGCCGAGGCGCAGCAGGCGCTGGTGACCCGGTGCATGAAGCGCTTCGGGTTCACGTACTCGCCGCCCGCCCAGGCCGACGAGCCGCGCGACAGCGACGCCCCGACCAGCCGGGTGGACGGGCGCTACGGGCACCAGAGCGCCGCGTTGATGGCGAAGTGGGGGTACCATCCGGAGGGCGGGATCCGCGTCACCCCCGACGGAACGGGTGGGGGCGGCTGGTCGACCACGCCGGAGATGGCCGCCGCCGAGCGCGGGGTGTCGGACCCGAAGCAGCGGCTCGGCCCCGGCGGGCAGGTGGTCAACGGGCAGAAGGTCCCCGCGCACGGCTGCGTCGGCGAGTCGGTGAAGCAGCTGACCGGGTCCGTCGACGGCCGGGTGGGCGACGCGCAGACCGTCGACGACATCAAGTTCGCGACCCTGAAGAACTCCCAGGAGGACGCGCGGACGCGGGCGGTGTTCGCCGCATGGTCGCAGTGTATGAAGGCCGGCGGGTACGACTACCCGGACCCGCTGGCCGCGGTCGGCGACCCCCGGTGGCGGCAGACCGCCCTGCCCACCGCGCACGAGGTGCAGGTGGCGACCGCGGACGCGGCCTGCCGGGCGAAGTACAACGTCGTCGGCGTCTGGTACGCGGTCGACTACGCCTACCAGGAGCAGGCGATCAAGGACAACGCCCCGGCGATGGCCGCCGCCAAGGCCGCGCTGGAGACCCAGGTACGGGCGGCCGCCCTGGCGACCGCCGGCTGACACCCCGAAACTCCGGGCTGCCGACTCCCCCACGGTCGGCAGCCCGGCCCACCGCTCCGGCGGGCCGACCGCGCCCTCGCGCGACCGCCCTCCGGGCCCGGCGCGGATCCGTGGGGCCGGACGTCAGGCCGGTTGCTCGGCCAGCAGCCGGAAGGCCCGCGCGTCCTCCTCGACCCGCGCCGGGTCGAGGGAGCGGCCGGTGCCGAACTCGCTGAACATCGCCTGCATGCTGCCGTCCGCCCAGACGCACAGGGCCCCGGTCGGGCCGACGAGATCGTCGCTGCGCTGGATGCCGCACTTCATGGCACCGCCGCGGGGGCCCGGCTCCACGGAGTGCATCTCCGGGACGTGCTGCGTCGCTGCGGCGCGCGCGATCGCCCGGTCGACCGACCAGGACGGTACGAAGTCGTGGTGCTCGTAGCCGATCACCATGACGTAGCCGCTGCTCGGTGTGCCGTAGGTCGCGGCGAACGACGTGCGGTCCGAGGTGCCCGAGGACGCGTCGCTGCGCACCCGCTGCATCAGCGGGCTGTCCGTGTCGACCGGGATCCCGTTGAACTGCGCCGGCGTGACGAAGCGGTAGGCGCCGATGGCCGCGAAGCGGTCGGCGGTCGCGTACCCCGCCCCGGCCAGCACCAGCACCACGGCGGCGGCTCCGGCGAGCAGCCACCGGCGCAGGCGACGCGGCGGCTCCTGCGGGACCGGCACCGCCAGGAACGGGGAGGCCGCCCCGTCCGGGGGCGTGTCATGGACGGGCGGCGGCGTCTGGGGCGACGACATGGGGTGCTCCTGGGGCTGGTCCGACGGTCGCACATAGAACCAGCCCGGAGCACCGCTGACAAGATCTTTCCCTGAGCACGGCCGCCGGGCTGTTCCTGCTGGCCGAGCGGGTGATGGGCACCGCGATCGACCGCTCCTGGTCCACCGGCCCGTTGAGGACCGCGGAGCTCCCCGACGCCGAGGACTTCGCGCACACGCCGGCCCGGGACATCCCCTGACCGGCGGGCCCGCAGACGCCCGGAACGAGAGTCACCCGTCCGCGGAGTCGTACGCCGCTTCGTCGGCCTCGTAGAGTTCGTCGAGATATCCCCAGGGGTCGCCGCCCGTCGCTCTGATGCGCCTCTCCTCCGCCCGGTTGAGGAACCTGGAGTTCGGCGCACCGTAGAGCCTGGGACTGCTGAGCGGACGGGTGCCGGACGGTTGTCAGGGGGTGCGGGTACGGTCCAGGGGTCGGGAGCTGGGCGGATGGGACGAGGACGGTGGGCATGGGCGAGGTCGGGGCGGAGTCGCGGGAGTACCTCGACGGGTTGTTCACTCCGGGCCTGAAAATCGGGGGCGACCCGCACACCCCGTACAGTCGTCGGCGTGCAGGAGGTCGCCTCGATCCGGCTGCCGAGCGGCCGGTTGGTCGTGGACTCGCCCTGGACGTCCGGGCCGCCGCGCGAGCTCGCGCTGCGCATTCCGCCCGGCGCGTACCGGGTGGACGTCGCCTGGGCGGACTCGCCC
>NZ_JOAI01000038.1 GCF_000717715.1 Streptomyces sp. NRRL B-24484
GGGCCGGTGGGCGCGTCGGCCCACCGGCGGGGGCGTGCGGGGCGGGTCAGGCCGCGTCGTCCATGGGCAGGGCGATGGCGTCGGCGTCGGTGCCGCGGCCGGTGGCGAAGTACGGGGAGCGGCGGTACCACTTGGCGACCGCGGCGGCGACCAGGCCGGTGGCGATGAACAGGGCGGGGATCAGCAGCATGAACCAGCCGTTGTCGGGCCGTGCCCCGAAGTGGTCGCTCATGGTCGCGTACTGGTAGGCCAGGTAGGCGCCGAGGCCGAACAGGACCAGTGCGCTCACGGCGGGGACGATCACCGAGTGCAGGGCCTCCAGCGGGCCCTCGCGCAGCGCGCCGCGGAACCGTACGGCGCAGGCCGCCGCGGTGAGGCCGTAGTAGAAGGCCACGATCAGGCCGATCGAGTTGACGGCGGTGAGGATCATCGTGTTGATCCGCGGGATGCCCATGGCCAGCACGGCGACGCCGGCGGCCACCGCCATGATGACCACCGTGCCGACGGCGGGGGAGCCGTAGCGGGGGTGGACCTTCGTCCAGGCCCGTCCGAGCGTGCCGTCCCGGCCCATCGCCAGTGCGCCGCGCGCGGTGGGGATCACGCTGGACTGGAGCGAGGCGAAGGCGGAACACATCAGGGCGGCCAGCGGCAGTGAGGCCCAGGGTTCGGAGGAGAGCGAGGAGCCGAGGAAGGTCAGGGCCTGCGGACCCTGCTCGACCAGCGTCGCGGTGTCCATGACCCGCTGGAAGGAGATCGCCGCGAACACCAGCAGGCCGAGCATCGCGACCAGGGCGATCAGGCCGCCCCGGGACGCGTCGGAGGCGCTGCGGGTCTCCTCGTTGACGGTGAAGGCCGTGTCCCACCCCCAGAAGACGAACACCGCCAGCACCAGGCCCTGGGCCAGGGAGTGGAGGGAGTCGATCGCGAACGGGTCGAGCCAGCCGAACGAGAACCGCTGCGTGCCGGAGACCATGGCCCAGCCGCAGAACAGCAGCAGGACGGCGTACTCGAAGGCCAGCAGCACCCACTGGAAGCGGGTCGCCGACCGGACCCCGGTCACCGCGGTCACCGTCACGGCGACCAGGGCCACCAGGCCGACCACCGTGGTGACGGCCGTGGAGGTGGGGTCCAGGGCGATCCCGAGGAAGGAGTGCAGCCCGGCCTTGCTGGCGAACTTGAGGACCACCATGCCGGCCACGGCGCTGGTGTAGGCCATGAAGACCACGTTGGCGACCAGGATCACCCAGCCGGTCAGGAAGCCCAGCCAGGGGTGAGGGCCCGGCCGACCCAGGTGTAGCCGTTGCCGCAGTTGGGCTCCGTCCGGTTGAGGCGCGAGTATGACAGCGCGATGCCCAGGATCGGCAGGAACCCACCAGGAGCAGTGCGGGGGTCTGCCGGCCGGCGTAGACGGCCAGGGCGCCGATGCCGATGCCGATGCTCGTGGTCGCCGCGGTGCTGGAGGCGGCGATGGCGATCCCGTCCCGCACGCCCAGCGTGCGGCGCATCGCGGCCGACGGGGGTCTGTCCTCGACGGTGAGGTTCATGCCACTCCTAGGGGGGCGCGACGGGCGGCGGGCGACGAACGAACGGTGTGCGCCGATGAAACAAGGCTGCCATACTTAAGTCAATAAGTTGTCGTAAGCTCACGCCACCTCGCCGACCCCCTGGAGCCCACCGATGGCCACACCCGAGCGCATCCCGGCCGAACGCCGCCGACGCCGTCCCACCCGCAGCGGATCCCTGCTGAGCGCCGAGGCGATCACCGAGGCCGCGCTCACGCTGATCGAGGCGCCGGGAGGGAACGCGCTCACCGTGCGGCGGCTCGGTGCGGCCCTCGGCTGCGACCCGAGCGCCGTCTACCGGTACTTCCCGGACGCCGACGCCGTGCTGCTGGCGGTCGCCGACCGCCTGATCCAGGACTCGCTGGAGGGCTTCGCCCCCGGCGGCGACTGGCGGGACGAGCTGCGCGACTTCGCGCACCGCCTGCACCGGTCGATGCTGACGCACCCCAGACTGGCCGCCGTCCGTGCCTCCCGCGTCACCACCGGCCCGGCCGAGGCGCGCGCCGTCGACATCGGCATCGGCATCCTGCTCCGGGCCGGCTTCCCGCCGGACCGGGCGGTGCGCAACTACCGGCTGTTCGTGGACACGGTGCTCGCCCAGGCCGCGGTCGACGCGGCCGTGCTCGACCTGGACGAGGAGCGGCGCGAGCAGCAGGGCGCCGCCTGGACCACCCACCACGCCGGCCTGCCGGCCGAGGAGTACCCGAACCTGCACGCGGTCCGCGACCACCTGGCCCTGATGGCGGGCGCGCTGTTCCCCGACCTCCTGGAGATGGTGATCGACCGGTTCGCCGGCGAGCTGGACGCCGGGGGCGGGCCGCTCGGCTGAGCCGGGCCCGGGATACGGCCCGGGGAGGCGGTCAGCCGGCCGGCAGGAAGCCCTCCAGCAGCGCGGAGAGCAGCGTGGTGCGCCGCATCACGCCCATGTGGGTGGTGCGCGGCAGCACGGCGAGGCGGGCGTCCGGGATCAGTTCGTACATCTCGACGGCGTGGTCGAGGCGGACGAAGTCGTGGTCGCCGACGACGATCAGGGTGGGGGTGCGCAGCGCGTGGAGCCGTTCGGCCGGCCAGCCCCCGAAGGCGGCCACCGCGTCGGAGACCTTGGCGTGGAAGGCGTCGAAGTGCTCCGGCTCGGGGGAGACGGCGAGATGGGCGGCGCGCATCTCGGCGAAGTCCTCCGGGGTGGGCAACCGGGTGGAGCCGGACGGGAGTTCGGAGGCGTGGATCTCCTCGTGGCAGCCGTCCGGGTGGTAGTTGACGGAGGCGAGCACGAGGTGGTCGACCCGCTCCGGGTGGTCCAGCGCGAGCTGCAGGGCGGCGTAGCCGCCGAGGCTGAAGCCGAGGACGTCGGCGCGTTCGACGCCGAGGCGGTCGAGCAGGGCGAGCACGTCCGCGGCGAGCAGGTCGATCCGGTACGGGCGGTCGGTGTCGCGGGTGTGCCCGTGGCCCTGGAGCTCGGGGGCGATCACCCGGCGGCCGCGGGTCAGCGCGGGCAGCAGCGTGCCGAAGCACAGCCCGACGGTCAGCAGGCCGCCGTGCAGCACGACCAGCGGCCGGCCGGTCGTGCTGCCGTGCTCCTCGTAGTACAGGTCGAGCCCGTTGACGTGCGCGTAGCTGCCCGTGGTCACGCTGGTCTCCCGTCGGCGGCGGCCGGTCCGGTTACCAGTCTGGCCCGTGCGGGCCCTCAGACCGTGTACCGCTCGACGAGGGCGCACAGGGTGTCGAAGGCGGGCTTCGGCGTGTGGTCGTCCGCCGTCAGCCCGAAGCGGTGGAAGATCCCGGGGCCGGCGCTGTCGGCGTCGCGCAGCGAGAAGTGGGTGTACCCGCTCAGCCCGAGGCGGGCCGCCTGCTCGGCGACCGTGCGGACCACCGTCTCGACGACCTCGGCCTGCCGCTGCGGCGTCCGGCCCGGGCCGGTGGGCCAGCCGTGCTCGGTGACGTGCAGCGGCAGGTGGCCGAGGCCGGCGGGGGCGAGCACGTTCTCGCGGTGGTGGCGCAGCAACCCGGCGACCGTGTCGGCGAACTCGGCCGGCGCCACCGGGCGGAACACGTCGGGGAAGAAGTCCAGCCCCACGTAGTCGAGTTCGCCGCGGAACCGGTCGCCGCCGAGCTCGGCCAGCTCGGTGGCGAAGGACGTCGCCGGGCCGAACAGCGGGGTGGTGTTGAAGCCGATCCGCAGGTGGTGGTGGCCGAGTTCGCGGGCCCGGGCGCGGGCCGCGCGCACGCCGTGCACGATCGCCTCCCGGACGGCCGGGTAGTCGCCGTCCAGCAGGGGGTTGCCGGTGACGTTCGGCTCCTCCGCCACCTGCAGGGAGTGTGTCACCGCGCCGTACTGGCCGACGAGTTCGCGCAGGAAGGCGCAGTAGCCGGGGACGTCGCCGGCGGCCGAGCGGTACTGGGCGACCAGGTCGAGCCGGCGGCCGCGGACGGCGTACCGCTCGGCGCCGTGCGGGGCCGCCGTCGGGTGCGGGCCGCCGGGCGCGGTGGTGTCGTCGAAGGCGGTGTAGGCGCGGACCAGGAAGGGCCGGCCGGGACGGCCCTGCAGCCGGTCGAGCAGCGTGGTGATGCGGTCGGGGTCGTCGGGCGGCCCGGCGGCGAGGCCGCCGCTGTCGTCGCCGGAGACGCCACCGGGGTAGATCCCGAAGAGCAGGCGCTCAGTCACGGCCGGCTCCGTCCTGCTCGCGGGGCGGGGTGGGGCCGGTGGGCCAGGCGAGCGTGCCGGTGCGGATCTCCTCGGCGGTCGACTCCACCCAGGCGGTCTCGGCGCGGGCCAGGGCGAGTGCGTACTCGGCCTCGATCACGAACAGCCTGGGCACGCCGGTGGCCAGGGCCTCGGCGAGGCGCCGCTCGTCCTCGGCGGTGCGTTCGCGCAGGCGGCGGGCGCGTTCCGCGAGGGCGTCGCGGGCCCGCTCCGGACCGAGCGCGCCGAGGTGGCCGACCGCGCCCAGGAAGGGCGAGAACTCCCGTTCCGGGGTGCGGATCCGATGGTCCAGCCGGCGGACGAGCTCCTCGCGGCCGGCGTCGGTGATGCCGTAGACCGTCCGCTCGGGGCGGTTCCCGGCGCGTTCCTGGCCGCGGGCAGCCACCCAGCCGGCCTCCTCCAGGGCGGCGACGGTGTTGTAGAGGGTGCCGCGGTTGACCGCCGCGGCGTGGTGGGCGCTGCGTTCCCGCAGCTCGGCGAGGATCCGGTGCGGGTGGGCGTCGCCTTCGAGGAGCAGCCCGAGCAGGGCCGGGACGATCGGATGGTCGAGAGCGCGTCGTGGCATGGTCGAAATCTATCAGTCGAAATAGACCGTATGGCAACCCGGAAGGGTGCGCTCCGGTCGTGCCGGGTCGGCCGTCCGGCGACCCGGAACCGGGTGCTCCGAATGTCAGTGGCGGTCGAGATGATGTTCGACATGAAGGACGCAGCCGCCCTGGCCACCCACGCCGCCTATGCCGATGCCGTCGCCACCGCGGTGCAGGCGGCCGCGGCCTACTACGCCGACGGCTCCACGCCGCTGGGCGACGACGAGTACGACGCGCTGCTGCGCTCGATCGAGGCCTGGGAGCAGGCCCACCCCGGCGAGGCGCTGCCCGACTCGCCCACCGGCAAGGTGGCCGGCGGTACCGCCCTCGGCGACGTCCCGCACAGCGTGCCGATGCTCAGCCTCGACAACGTCTTCTCCGCCGAGGACCTCACCGCCTGGGCCGCCGGGCTGGAGCGCCGCCTCGGCCGCCCGGTGGACGGCTGGTGCGTCGAGCCCAAGCTGGACGGCCTCGCCGTCGCGGCCCGCTACCGCGAGGGCCGGCTGGTTCAGCTGATCACCCGCGGCGACGGGCTCGCCGGCGAGGACATCGGCCACGCCGCCGACGCCGTCCTCGGCCTGCCGCAGACCCTCGCCGAGCCGATCGACGTCGAGCTGCGCGGCGAAGTCCTGCTCACCCAGAGCCAGTTCGAGCACGCCAACGAGGTGCGCACCGCGCACGGCGCCACCCCGTTCGCCAACCCCCGCAACGGCGCCGCCGGCACCCTGCGCGCCAAGGACCGCCCCTACCGCATCGAGCTGACCTTCTTCGCCTACGGCGCCGTCGGCCTCGGCGGCCTCGGCCACAGTGCCCTGCTCGACCGGCTCGCCGCGCTCGGCGCCAACACCGCCGCGAGCACCGCCGCCCGGCCCGGCCGCTGCGAGGGCGTCGAGGAGGTGCAGCAGCGGATCGAGGAGATCGCCGCGCTCCGTGCCGACCTGCCGTTCGGCATCGACGGCATCGTGGTGAAGGCCGACGCAGAGGCCGACCAGGAGCAGGCCGGCGCCGGCTCGCGTGCCCCGCGCTGGGCCGTCGCCTACAAGCTGCCCGCGGTGCACAAGGTCACCCGGCTGCTCGGCGTCGAGTGGAACGTCGGCCGGACGGGCGTGATCGCGCCGCGCGCCGTCCTGGAGCCGGTCGAGGTCGACGGCGTCACCATCACCTACGCCACCCTGCACAACCCGGCCGACATCACCCGCCGCGGCCTGCTGATCGGCGACCAGGTCTTCGTCCACCGGGCCGGCGACGTCATCCCCCGGGTCGAGGCGCCGCTGGTCGACCAGCGCACCGGCGAGGAGCAGCCGATCGTCTTCCCCGCCGTCTGCCCGCGCTGCGGCGACGCCATCGACACCTCGCAGCAGCGCTGGCGCTGCGTGCGCGGCCGCGGCTGCCAGGCCGTCGCCTCGATCCGCTACGCCGTCGGCCGCGACCAGCTCGACGTCGAGGGGCTCGGCGGCACCCGCGCCGTCCAGCTCGTCGAGGCGGGCCTGGTCGCCGACCTCGCCGACCTCTTCGCGCTCACCCGCGAGCAGCTGCTCACCCTCGACCGGATGGGCGACACCAGCGCCGACAACCTGCTCGCGGCGATCGCCGAGGCCCGGACACGGCCGCTGAACCGGGTGTTCTGCGCGCTGGGCGTGCTCGGCACCGGCCGCTCGATGTCCCGCCGGATCGCCGCCCACTTCGGCAGCATGGCGGCCGTCCGCGCCGCGGACGCCGAGGCGCTCGCCGAGGTCGACGGCATCGGCCCGGACAAGGCCGCCGTGATCGTCGCCGAACTCGTCGAGCTCGCACCGGTGCTGGACAAGCTGGCGGCGCACGGCGTCGGCACGGCCGTCACCGCGCCCGCCGCGGCCTCGGCCGCCGCCGAGGACGGCCCGGCGGGCCCGCTGGCCGGCGAGGCCGTGGTGGTGACCGGCAGCATGACCGGCCCGCTGGCCGAGCTGAGCCGCAACCAGATGAACGAGCTGATCGAGCGCGCCGGCGGCAAGGCGTCGTCCTCGGTCTCCAGGCGGACCACCCTGCTGGTCGCCGGTGAGAAGGCCGGCTCCAAGCGGGCCAAGGCCGAGGAGCTGGGCATCCGGGTCATCTCCCCGGAGGACCTGGCGGAGCTGGTGGCCGGACTGCTGGTGGCGTGAGCCCCGGGAGGCCTGTCGCGGCGGCCTGGGTGCCGGAACTGCTCCTCGTTCCGGCACCCGGGCCGACTGCGTTCCGGGTGTTCGCCGTACCGCCCCGTGCCGCCGGAATGCTCCGGTCGGGCGCGCCCCGGCGGTGTTCGGCCCCGAACGGATGATCGCCGGATCGGACCGGCCGGTCTGCACGATGGCCGTCCCGTGCCTCGAAGTGATCGATTCGGTAAGGGAATTGATCGCCGGCCTGAGAGTCGCCGAGCAGCGGGCGGTGTGCGCCGGGGCGGCGGCCGTGGCTGTCGGCTCGGCATTCCGCTGATTGCCCGTTAACCGGTTAGCGGTGTTTTGGCGGTGATGGCCGGAAATCGTTGACCGAACATTCCTTCGCGATAGTATGTTAATTACCGATACACGCGTGCCACCTGTCGCGGGCGCTTGTCTCCGTCACCACGGATCACACGGGAAACGGTGCCGACCACGAGTTGCGAGGTAGTGATGCCAGGGCCAGCCGTCGCACCCCGGAGCAGCAACCCCGCCGGTGCGCCCCCGCAGTCCGTTCGAGTCATGATCGTCGACGAGTCCTCCGTCATCCGGGACGGGCTGTGCACACTGCTCGCCCCCGCCGCCGACATCGACGTGGTCGCCGCCACCGACAGCGGTGCCCGCGCCGTCCACCTGGCCGCCGTGCACGGCCCGCACGTCCTGGTCACCGGCCTGCACCTGCGCGGCATGTCCTGCCTGGACCTGCTGCGCAGGCTGGACGCCGAACGGCTGCCCGTCCGGCCGCGCCTGGTGGTCTTCGCCCAGCACGACAACGAGGACATGGTGAAGGACGTGCTGCAGGCGCCCACCCACGGCCTGCTGGTCAAGGACACCAGCCGCGAGGAGCTGGCCGGTGCCGTCCGGGCCGCCGCCCGCGGCGAGGCCGTCTTCTCGCCCAGCGTCTCCCACCGGCTGGTGGAGTGGTACCGGACGGCCGGCAGCCGCCGCGTCCGGCCGGCCACCCGCACCGCGCTGCAGTCGCTGACCATCCGCGAGCGCGAGGTGCTCGGGCTGATCGCCGAGGGCCTCTCCCCGCTGGAGATGGCCGACCGGCTCTGCATCGGCGAGGCGACCGTGCGCACCCACGTCTACCGGCTGCGCACCAAGCTGGAGTTGAAGGACCGTGCGCAGCTGGTGGCGTTCGCCTACCGGGCCGGGGTGGCCGCCGAGGAGGGGTTCGCGGCATGAGCGTGCGGCTCCACCGGGTGGCCGTGGACGCCCTCGACCCGGCCGCGCCGGCCCGCTTCCGGGCGGCCGCGCCGGGCCACCGGATCCTGCTGGAGAGCGCCGACGAGGTGGTCGTCGGTGCGGACGAACACGCCTACCGGGGGCTGGTGTTCGTGCCCGTCCCGGAGCTCCGGACGGGCAGGAACCGGCTGCACCTCGACCTCGTCCCGGACGACCGCGAGGCCGAGGTGGCCCGGCTGCTCGCCCTCGGCGCCACCCCGGCCGGCGTCGGCCAACCCGCCGGCGCCGGCCGGACGGTGCTCGCCGACCCCGAGGGCAACGAGTTCTGCGTGCTCAACCCGAAGCGCAGCCTGCTCGGCTGATCGGACGTCAGACCGGCTCGCCCGCCGGCACCGGAGCCGCGTCCTCGACGGCGGCACCGGGAGCCTCGTCCACGGCGCGCAGGTCCCGCGCCGAGCGGATCAGGTACAGCACCACCGGGGAGACCAGCATCCAGCCGCCGGCCACCAGCAGCACCCCCGGCACCGAGGTCGCCGCGGCGACCGGGCCCACCAGCGCCTGGCCGACCGGCAGCAGGGCGATGCTGCCCAGCCACTCGTAGGACGCCACCCGGGACATCACCGGCAGCGGGATGTGCTGCTGCAGCGCGGTGTAGAAGTACACGTTGAACATCGCGACGCCGACCCCGCCGACCAGTGCCGCGGCGGCCACCACGGCCGTCCGGGCGGGCAGCGCCAGGGCCACCAGCTGGAGGCCGTACAGCCCGAGCGGGACGAAGGTTGCGCGCAGCAGGTACCGCGGCCGGTACCGGAGGGCGATCACCCCGCCGACCACCGCGCCGAGCCCCGAACAGGCGGCGATCGCCGCCCAGGCGGAGGCGCCGCCCAGGTCGGACTTGGCCACCGCCGGGCCGAGCACCAGCACCGAGGGCAGCGCCAGCAGGTGGAAGGTCGCCGCCCACAGCACCATCGACCAGAGCCAGGTGCGGGAACGGAACTCCTGCCAGCCCTCGGCGAGTCCGCGCAGCACCGGGGCCGACGCCTCGGCCGCCGTCGCCGCCGTCCGGACCGCCGGACGGGCGAGCGAGAGGGCGACGGCGCTGGCGGCGAAGGTGAGCGCGTCGGCGAGCAGCGCCGCCCCGGGACTGAAGACCGCGATCAGCACGCCGGCGACGGCCGGGCCCACCGTGTAGGCGAGGTTGTCGCTCAGCCCGACCAGCCCGTTGGCCTGCTGCAGCCGGTCGGATTCGACCCACTCGGCGACCAGGCCGGTGGAGGCCGGGCGGAAGAACGCCGCCGCGGTGCCCCAGACCAGTTGGAGCAGCACCAGGGAGAGCAGGGTGGCGTGGCCCGTCCAGAGCAGCACGCCCTGGGCGGCCTGCGAGCCGAACCGCACCAGGTCGCAGGCGACCATCAGCCGGCGCCGTTCGATCCGGTCCGCGACCACCCCGCCGACCAGCACCAGCAGCACGCCCGGCGCGATGCCGGCCGCGAGCACCAGGCCCAGCGCGCCGGCCCCGCGGCCGAGATCCAGCACGGCGAAGGCGAGGGCGACCGGCACGATCGCGTCGCCGAGGATGGAGAGGCTCTGCCCCGTGTAGTACAGCGCGAAGTTGCGGTTGTGCAGCACCTCGGGGATCCGTGCCGGTCGCCTGCCCATCCTGCTGCCCTCTCGTTCCGGTCGGTGGCGTTCTGCCCGGTGGCGTTCTGGTCGATCGTGGCGGTGCCGGAGCCGGTGGCGGTCAGGTGCCCGGCGTCCGGTCGGTGTCCGCGGAGAGCACGGCGTCCAACTGGTCCTCGTCGAGGCCGCCGAGCACCGCCTCGACGACCCGGACGGCCAGCGCCTCCACGGTCGGCGCGTCGAAGAGGTCCCGCAGCGGGAGGTCGACGCCGAAGTCGCGGCGGATCCGGGCGGCCAGCCGGGTGGCCAGCAGCGAGTGGCCGCCGAGATCGAAGAAGTCGTCGCGGATGCCGACCCGTTCGCGGCCCAGCAGTTCGCCGTAGAGGCCGGCGAGGGTCTGCTCGACCTCGTCGCGCGGCGCCTCGTAGCCGGCGGTGCGGACCGCCGGGGCGGGGGCGGCGGCGAGGGCCCTGCGGTCGGTCTTGCCGTTGGCGGAGAGCGGTACGGCGGCCAGGGCGGCGAACACCGCGGGCACCATGTAGCCGGGCAGCAACCGGGCGGTATGCGCGCGCACCTCGTCCTCCGCGGCCTCGCCGGGGCCGTCCGCCGCCGGCACCCAGTAGGCCACCAGCCGGGGCTCGCCCGGGGTGTCCTCGCGCAGCAGCACCGCCGCCTCCGCGACCGCGGGGTGCCCCGTCAGCACGGCCTCGATCTCGCCGAGTTCGATCCGCAGGCCGCGCAGCTTCACCTGGTGGTCGAGCCGGCCGAGGTGCTCCAGGGCGCCGTCGGGGCGGCGTCGGACGAGGTCGCCGGTGCGGTAGAGCCGGGCCGCCGGGTCGGCCGAGAACGGGTCCGGCAGGAACCGCTCCTCGGTCAGGTCGGGGCGGCCCCAGTAGCCGGCCGCGACCTGCACCCCGCCGAGGTACAGCTCGCCGGGGCGGCCGACCGGTACGGGCGAGCCGTGGGCGTCCAGCACGTGCAGCTGGGTGTTGGCGACGGGGTGGCCGATCGGTACGCCCGCGGTGTCCTCGGGCGTGCACGTCCACCGGGTGACGTGCACGGCCGCCTCGGTCGGCCCGTAGAGGTTGTCGATCGGGGCGGTGATGCCGGCGGCCCGGCAGCGGCGCACCAGTTCGCCGGGCAGCGTCTCGCCGCTGCACAGGACCTGGCGCACGCCGCGCAGCGCACCCGGCTCGGCGCCGTCCAGGAAGACCTGCAGCATCGAGGGCACGAAGTGCACCACGGTGATCCGCTCCCGCTCGATCACCTCGGCCAGGTAGCGCGGGTCGCGGTGGCCGTCCGGCTCGGCCAGCACCAGGGCGGCGCCCGCGGTCAGCGGTACCAGCAGCTCCCAGAGGGACACGTCGAAGCCGATCGGGGTCTTCTGCAGCACCCGGTCGCGGCCGTCGACGACGAAGGCGTCGCGCAGCCAGACGGTGTGGTTGAGCAGCCCCGCATGGGTGTTGACGACGCCCTTGGGCCGCCCGGTGGAGCCGGAGGTGTAGAGCACGTACGCCGGGTCGGCGCCGTCGCGAGCGACCTCCGGTGCGGTGTCCGGGAATCCGGCGTCCTCGCCGGGCTCGACCAGGGCGGGCAGCGGGCCCTCCAGCCGGCCGGCGAGCTCCGCGGTGCCGATCAGCACGGACACCTCGGCGTCGGCCAGGACGTAGCCGAGCCGGTCGGCGGGGTAGGACGGGTCCAGCGGCACGTAGGCGGCGCCCGCACGGAGCACCGCGACCAGGGCGGTCACCAGGGCGGGGGAGCGCTCCAGCAGGACGCCGACCCGGTCGCCCGGCCCCACCCCGAGCCCGACCAGCCGGTGCGCCAGGCGGTTGGCCCGGCGGTCGAGTTCGCGGTAGCCGACCTGCTCGCCGCCGAGGACCAGCGCGACGGCGTCCGGGGTGCGCTCGGCCTGCTGCGCGACCAGGTCGGCGACGGTGGCGACGGCCGGCAGCTCCAGCCCGGTGGCGTTCCAGCCGGCGAGCTGCCGCTCCTCCTCCCCGGTCAGCAGCGGCAGCCGCGAGACCGGCAGCGCCGGGTCGGCGGCGGCCCCGGCGAGCAGCCGGGTCAGGTGTCCGTGCAGCCGCTCCACGGTGGCCTGCTCGAACAGGTCGCGGTCGTACTCGTAGGCGATCCGCAGCCCGCCGGCCGTGCCCGCCTCCAGCACGACGCACAGTTCGGCCCGTGCGCCGGAGGTGTCGACCTCGGTGGTGCGGGCCCGCAGCGGGCCGGGCTCGTCGCCCGCCGGGTGCGCGTTGAAGGCGAACAGCACCGGAGTGAGCGGGCTGCGGCCGCCGCGGCCTGGGGCGAGTTCCTCCACCAGCCTTTCGAACGGCGCCTCCTGGTGCTCGAAGGCGCCGAGCACCCGGTCGCGGACCTGCCCGAGCAGATCGGTGAAGGCCGGGTCGGCGGAGAGGTCGGCCTGCAGCGGCAGCGTGTTGAGGAAGAACCCGGCGGCGGACTCGAACTCGGGCCGGCTGCGCCCGCTGACCGGCACGGCGACCGGGATCCGCGGGCTGCCCGTCCAGCGGTGCAGCAGCGCCTGGAAGCCGGCCAGGGCGGTCATGAAGAGCGTGCCGCCCGCCGACCGGCCGAGGGCCTCCAGCGCGGCGGTGAGGTCCGCGGGCAGGGTGCGGCGCAGCACGGCGCCGCGGCCCCGCCCGGCGGCGCGCGGCCGGTCCGCGGGAAGCTCCAGCGGCTCTACCCCGTCCGCGAGTTCGGACCGCCACCAGGCGAGGTCGGCTGCCACCGCGCCGAACTCCGCCCGCTCCTGCTGCCAGGCCGCGAACTCCCGGTACTGGCCCGGTTGCCCGGCGAACCGCGGTGCGCGGCCGGCGGAACGGGCCCGGTAGGCCTGCCAGAGCTCGTCGAGCAGCACGTCCACCGACCAGCCGTCGCTGTTGATGTGGTGCTGGGCGAGGACGATCCGGGCGGCGCCGCCGGGCAGCAGGACGGCGGTGGCCCGCAGCACCGGGCCGTTCTCCAGGTCGAACGGCAGATCGGCCTCGGCCCGTGCGGTGGCGGCGAGTTCGCGCTCCGCCTCGGCGGCGGGCAGGGCGGTCAGGTCGACGGTCCGCACCGGGACGGCAGCAGGCGGGTCGACCACCGGGCGGAGGTCCTCGCCCTCGGCGGTGTAGCGGGTGCGCAGTGCCTCGTGCCGCTCGGCGAGGTCGCCGAGGGCGGTCGCCAGCGCGCTGGTGTCCAACTCGCCGGGCCAGTCCACCTGGTGGCAGATGTGGTAGGCCGGGTTGCCGGGCTCCAGCCGGTGCAGGAACCAGAGCCGCCGCTGCCCGGGGGAGAGCGGCGCCGGTCCGCCCGCCGGACCGGGCCCGGGCGGGGCGTCCGCGGCCTCCAACTGGTCGAGCAGGGCCTGGCGCTGCTGCGGGTCCAGGCCCGCGAGCAGTTCCTCGATGCCGTCCATCGCCGTCTCCTCCTCGGGCGGGCCGGGTGCTGGCTGGTCAGCGGGCCGTGGCGACCCAGACGTAGTGCTCGGAGTTCGGGCCGTAGGGCGACTCGTCGTAGCCGCCGTACTCGCGCTCGATGGTGAAGCCGGCCTGCTGCAGGGTGCGGCGGACCTCGTTCGGGTAGCGGTAGTAGTTCTTCCGGAAGGTGTGCCGGCGCTCGGTCACCAGTCCGTCCTCGGCCAGCAGTTCGCTGACCCGGCGGCGGGTGATGGACTGCTCCTGGAGGTCGTAGGTGTTGTAGTCCCACATGGCGATCCGCTGCCCGGTGCCGGGGTGGCGGATCTCGCCCGCGAGGTAGAGCCGCTCGCTGTACTTCGCCATCTCGTCGAAGCGGAAGTACGGGATGCCGGAGACGAACCGGCCGCCGGGGGTGAGGTGTTCGCGGACGGTGGCGAGGGCCTCGGCCCAGTCCTCGTCGTTCGCGCAGTGGAAGAGCGGCTGCCCGGCGGCCAGGATCAACGGGAAGCGCTCGCCGAGGCGGACCGTCCGCAGGTCGCCCTCGACGAAGCGCACCGCGGACTCGTCCAGGCCCTCGGCGGCGGCATTGCGGCGGCCCTGCTCCAGCATCGAGACGGACAGGTCGACGCCGACGCCGCTGCCGGCGATCCGCACCGCGGGCAGCAGCACCCGGCCGGTGCCGGCCGCGAGTTCGAGCACCGGACCGCCGAACTCCTTCACGGTGGACAGGAAGAACGGCAGGTCGAGCTTGTTCAGCCCGGCCCACAGCGTGTCGTACAGGTCGGCCTCGAAGAAGTAGTCGTCGTCGGCGGAGGGCTGGGGCGTCGTCCCGGTGGTCATCGGGTCTCCTCGGTCGTGGCGGTGGCGGCTTTAACGGTGGTGGCGGCTTTAACGGTGGTGGCGGTGCGGGCGATCAGGGCCCGGATCTGCTCCTCGGAGAGGGCGGCCATCCGGGCGCGCAGGCGGCGGTCGGTCTCCTCCTGCGCGGCGGCCAGCGCGGGGTCGACGGCGCCCGTGGCGAGCCGGGCGACTGTCGGGAAGCGGAACAGCGCGTGCAGCGGCACCTCGACGGCGAAGGCGCGGCGCACCCGGCCGAGCAGCCGGGTCGCCAGCAGCGAGTGGCCGCCGAGCGCGAAGAAGTCGTCGTCGGCGCCGACCTCGGACAGGCCGAAGACCTCCGCCCACAGCGCGGCGAGCCGGGCCTCGGTGCCGGGCCGCGGCGCCCGGAACGGCGGGCGCAGCGCACCCGGGTCGGGCAGCGCCGCCCGGTCGACCTTGCCGGCGGGGGTCAGCGGCAGCGCGTCCAGCACGACGAAACCGGCCGGCAGCATCGGCTCCGGCAGCCGCTCGGCGAGCCACTCCCGCAGCCCCTCGGGTGCGGCGGTGCCCCGGCCGGGCACGGTCAGGTAGCCGACCAGTGCGGCGTCGCCGCCGGCGGGGGAGTGCAGCACGACCACGGCCTCGGTGATGCCAGGGTGCTCCACCAGGCGGGCCTCGATCTCGCCCGGCTCGATCCGGTGGCCGCGGAGCTTGACCTGCCGGTCGGCGCGGCCGAGGAAGTCCAGTCGGCCGTCGGTGCGCCAGCGGACCAGGTCGCCGGTCCGGTAGAGCCGGGCACCCGGCGGGCCCTGCGGGTCCGGGACGAAGCGCTGCCGGGTGAGCTCCTCGGCGCCCAGGTAGCCGCGGGCCAGGCCGGCGCCGCCCAGGTACAGCTCGCCGACGGCGCCGCGCGGCACGGGGGTGCCGTCCGCGGCCAGCACCCGGGCGAGGACGTTGTCGATCGGCCGGCCGATGTCCGCCGGACCTTCGCCGACGCCCTCCGGGGCGACCTCGCCCGCGGTGGCGACCACCGCGTTCTCGGTCGGCCCGTAGTGGTTGACCACGGTGAACGGCAGACCGGGCCGCGGCCGGCGGCGCAGCAGCTCGCCGCCGGTGAGGAGTGAACGCAGCGGCAGCGCCGTGCAGCCCTCCTCGGCGAGCACCGCCTCGGCCAGCGGCGTCGGCAGGAAGGCGACGGTAGCCCCCGAGTCGGCGAGCCAGGCGGTCAGCCCGGCCGGGTCGGTGCGCACGGCGGCGTCGACGACGGCGACCGAGGCCCCGGCGGCCAGGTAGGGCCACAACTCCCAGACGGCGGCGTCGAATCCCTGCGCGGCGAGCATGGTGCCGCGGTCCTCCGGGGTGATCCGGTGACGGCGGTTGTGCCAGTGGCAGAGGTTGAGCAGGGCGCGGTGCTCGACCAGGACGCCCTTGGGCCGACCGGTGGAGCCGGAGGTGTAGATGGCGTACGCGAGGTCGTCCGCGGCGGCGGGTCGGTGGTCGGTGTTCGAGGTCTCGGTGCCGGCGGTCTCGGTGGAGGTGGGCTCGCCGGCGGGCGCGGCGTTCGGTTGCCCGGCGTCCGGGTGCTCGTGGTCGGTGAGCAGCAGGACGGCGGTGGAGGACGGCAGCCGTTCGGCGCAGCGGGTGTCGGTGACGACCAGCGGGGTGCCGCTGTCGGCGAGCATGTGGGCGAGCCGGTCGGCCGGGTACTCCGGGTCCAGCGGCAGATAGGCACCGCCGGCCTTCAGCACGGCGAGCAGGGCGCCGACCAGCTCCGGCGAGCGCTCCAGGCAGACCCCGACCAGGGTGCCGGGGCCGACCCCGCGGCGGACCAGCTGTGCGGCCAACCGGTCGGCGTAACCGTCGAGTTCGCCGTAGCCGACGGAGCGGTCGCCGTGCACCACGGCCGGCCGGCCCGGGTGGTCGGCGGCATGCCGGGCGACCAGCTCGTGCACCAGCGGTGCGGTGGGGTGCGGAACGGGGCTGCTGCCGAGCGCAGCGAGTTCGGCGGTGTCGGAGGCGCCGGGGGCCGTCAGGGCGGCGAGTGCGCTGCCCGGGTCGGTGGCGGCGGCGGTGAGCAGGGCGGTGATCCCGGCGAGCAGCCGCTCGGCCGTGCCGCGGTCGAACAGGTCGGTGCGGTGGTCGAGTTCGAGGCCGAGGGCGCCGTCGGGGAGCTCCCGGGCGAACAGGTCGAGGTCGAAGCGGGCCGCACCCGGGTCGAAGGGGAACTCGGTCGCCCCGGCCGGTCCGAGGTCCAGCCGCGGGGGCGGGGTGGACAGGTACGAGAGGGCGACGGACACCAGCGGGGGGCGGCTGAGGTCGCGGGCGGGCGCCACCGCCTCCACCAGCCGGTCGAAGGGCACGTCCCGGTGGTCGGCGGCGGCGAGCACCGACTCCCTTGTCCGGTAGAGGAGTTCGGTGAAGGGCGGATCGCCGGAGAGGTCGCCGCGCAGCGGCAGCAGGTCGACGAAGAAGCCGGCGAGCCGCTCCAGTTCGGGCCGGTCGCGGCCGGCCACGGCTCCGCCGACGACGATGTCCGTGCTGCCCGTCCAGCGGGCCAGTACGGCCTGCAGGCCCGCGAGGACGGCCATGAAGAGGGTGGCGCCCTCGTCCTTGGCGGCCGTGCGCAGCGCGGTCGTGGCGTCGGCGGGCAGGACGGCGGACACCCGGGCACCGGCGAAGGCCTGGACGGCCGGCCGCGGCCGGTCGGTGGGCAGCTCCAGCGGGGCGAGCCCGGCGAGCCGCTCCGTCCACCAGTCGAGCGAGGCACCGCTGCCGGTGGTGTCGCGCTGTGCCTCCCAGGCGGCGAAGTCGGCGTACTGGAGCGGGGGTTCGGGCAGTGGCGGGGGCTCGCCGCGGAGCAGCGCCGGGTAGATCGCGGACAGCTCCTCGCAGAGCACCGCGAGCGTCCAGTGGTCGGCGACCAGGTGGTGCACGGTGAGGGCGAGGACGTGGTCCTCCTCCGCCAGCCGCAGCAGGCCGGCCCGCAGCAGTGGCCCCTGCGCCAGGTCGAAGGGGACGGCGCAGTCGTCGGAGAGCAGGCTGCGCGCGGAGTCCAGGGTCTCCTGCTCGGAGCGGCCGGGGGCGAGATCGGCGACGGGCAGGGCCAGCCCGGCGGCGGGTTGCGGGCACTGCACGGGCGCGCCGTCGGCGGTGGTGCGGAAGGCGGTGCGCAGCGACTCGTGCCGGTCGAGCAGGATGCCGAGGGACCGGCGGAGCGCGGCGGTGTCCAGCGGCCCGCGCAGCCGGAACGCGGTCGACACGTTGTAGGCCGCGGTGCCCGGGTACAGCTGCTCGACGAACCACAGCCGGCGCTGGGCGGCGGAGAGCGGTGCAGGCTCGTCCCGGTCGGGCCGGGGCGGGATCCGGTCCTCGGCCGCGGAGCCGCCGGCCGACCCGCGCAGCCGCCGGGCGAGCAGCGAGCGGACGCCGGCCGCACGGGCATCGGGCACAGCGGCATCGGGCGCGGCGGCGTCGGGCGCGGCGGCGTCGGCCGTCCTGGCGTCTACCGTTCCGGCGTCGGGCGGGGCTTCGGCTGGGTCGTGGACCATCGGGCAACACCTCTTCGGCTGGGGCGGGCCCTTCGGGCCGGGGTGGGTGCGGGGTGCAGTGGCCGTGCTCGGACCGGCCGCGGACGGCGGCACGGCGGACGGACGCGTGGCCTCGGGTGGGCCGGTCGGCCGCATGGCTCCAGGGCGCGGTGCAGGTCGGAACGCGGTACAGGTCAGGGCGCGGTGCAGGTCGGAACGCGGTACAGGTCAGGGCGCGGTGCAGGTCGGAACGCGGTACAGCTCAGGGCGCGGCGGCGCGGATCAGTTCGGCGGCCGTCCGGACGGCCGGCTCACGGACGACGTCGTAGTGGCCGCCCGGCACCGGCCGGAGGTGCAGTGGGCCGCTCACCCGCGCGCGCCACTCGGCGGGGTCGACGGCGGAGTCCTCGGCGTGCAGCAGGGTGACCGGTCCCGCGTACGGGCCGGGCACGTGGGCCTGCATGGCGCGGGTGGCGACCCGGTACCCGGCATGACGGATCGTCAGATCAATGCCGTCCAGCCCGAGGTCGATGCCGTGCGTGCGCAGGGCGGCGACCGCGGCGTCCAGTGCTTCGTCCGGCGGCAGCCGCCACACGGCGGGGTCGACCGGCAGCCGGTCGCCGCCGCCGGGCAGGGCGTCGGCCGGGCCCGCGGAGTCCACCAGGTCGGCGACGAAGCGCTGCAGGGTGGCCGGGCCGTCCCAGGCGGGCACGGAGTCGGGCCAGCTCATGGTGTCCAGCAGGACGACCGGCGCCGCCGCCCCGGCGGATGCGAGCCGGCGGGCCGCCTCGTAGGCGACGAGGCCGCCGAAGGACCAGCCGGCGAGCACCGCCGGACGGGCTCCGGCGGCGGCCAGCAGTGCGAAGTAGCCCTCGGCCATCGACTCCACCGTGGCGGTCTCCTCGGGCCGTTCCTCGGCGGCGACCGCCAGCACCGGCCGGCGTCCCGCCAGCAGCCGGGCGAGCCCGGTGTAGCAGAACACCCCGCCGCCGATCGGCGGGCAGAGCACCACGGCTTCCGCCCCGCGGTCGGTGCCGGGGTGCAGTTCGACCAGGGTGCCGCGCGCGGCCGGTGGTGCGGCGGTGCGGCCGCGGCCGGCCCGCAGGGCGTCCAGCAGGGCCTGCTTCTGCGGCGAGAGTGCCGCCACCCGGCGGTCGGCGGGCGGCGCGGCGGGTGCGGACGGTACGGCAGATCCGAATGGCACGGCAGCTCCGGACGGCACGGTCTCCTCCTGCGCGGTCGACGGGCAGCGGACGGTCACGGCCGGGGCGCCCCGGCCGGCACCAGGCGGTGCCGGTACAGCGCCTCGTAGTGCGGGAGTTGGGCCCGGTGGTAGTCGGCGAGCAGCGGGGTGTTCGCCACCGTGTGCGGGTAGCTGCGCTCGGAGCGGACGAAGCCGGTGCTGCGCTCGGCGTCCACGTGCCAGCGCTGCGCCCTGACCCAGCCGTCGTGCGCGCCGGCCCGCCAACTGAGGTCCTGTGGGCGGTGGTCGAGCCCGGTGCGCTCGCAGTACGCCCGGACGGTGCCCTCGGGCTCGTCCAGCAGCGCGTCGGAGTCGACCACGGCCGGCACTGAGCCGGTCGCCACGGCGACCGCGTCGAAGAGTTCGCGCAGCCGGCCGAAGCCGATCTCGGGTTCGGTGAGCGCGGGGTTGAGCGCGTAGTGCGAGGCGATCACCTCGTCGGGGCGCCGGATGATGAAGGTGTGCCGCACCTCGGAGAGGAAGCGGCGGTCCGCCAGGACGCCGGGGTAGTGGAAGTCGGTGGTGTCCTTGAAGAACACCAGGCGCTCGCGGGAGAGCCGCAGGATCGCGGCGATGAGCTCGGCCTCGCTGTGCACGGCCGTGCCGTCGACCTCAGTGCTGCCGAAGTCCGCCAGGTGCGAGAACGGTTCGTGCAGGGTGACCACGTCGGGGCGCTGCATCATCATCCGCAGGAATGCGGTCGACCGGGAGCGGGGTGCGCTCCACAGTGCTATCGCCCCGGTGGTGGTCGGCGGTTCCTCCGCACTCATGGCGCATTCCTTTCCCGGGTGGTTCGGTGCGGCGAGGCTAGCAACGCCCGGGGCCGGCCCGGAACCCCGGAATTGCGTGCGACCGTACGTCGTTCCGGCCCGTCAACGCCATGATTACGGCCGCGACCTGCGCGGCCCCCGCCCGTCCGGCCGGGGGCGGTGGAATTCCGTTGACCCGCGGCCGGGGAATTGAACGATTCGGGTACGCCCGCGGAGCGGACCGAAGCATTCCGTTGACCGGGAAATCACTGCGGGAGCGGAGGCCGGACGCGGCCCTTTCCGGCTAGCTTTCGATGCAGCAGTGCGGCCGAGTCCACGTGAAGAGGGAATGTGACCGACACATCCACACCCCCCGGCACAGCAACACCGCCGGCCAGTGCACCGCGCTACCGCGTGGTGGAGCTGGCCGCCCACCGCAACAACCGGGCCGCCACCCGGGTGCACACCACCGGGGCGGGCGGCTTCAACGTCTGGCGCAACTCCTTCCCCGTCGAGCACCTGCCCCCGGGCGGGTCCGAGGTGGAGGTCGGCGGGGTGCCGTTCCGCTTCCCGCCGGTCGGCGAGGGCGACGACAACGTGCGCTGCGACGGCCAGTTCGTCGAGGTGCCGGCCGGACGCTACGACTGGATCCACCTGCTCGCCGCTGCCGAGCGCCGCACCGAGGACACCGTCGAACTGCACTACGCCGACGGCTCGGTGGACAGCGAGTGGCTGCGCGTCTCGGACTTCTGGTCGGCGCCCGCCTGGTTCGGCGAACTGCCCGCCCTCCGGACGCCCGTCATGCACTACCCGTACCACGTGCAGCCCGGGCTGAGCGCCCACCTGTGGGCGCAGCGCGTTCCGGTGCCGCGGCGTACTGCGCTGGCCGGGCTGCGGCTGCCGCGCAACATCGCGGTGCACCTCTTCGCCGCGACCGTGCAGGAACCGCCCGGCGCCGCCGGGCTGCCCGCCACCCGCCGGGAGGAGGACGGCCGTGACCACTGACCACCCGCCCCGGGTGCACCACATCACCGGTGCCCCGCCCGAGTTCTGGTACCGCGACCTGGCCAGCTGCCTGCAGGCGGCCTTCGGCTCCGTGCTGCTGCGGGCCGGCCACGATCCGCTGGAAGTCCTCGGCACCGCCTGGCAGTTCCTCTACCGCCCGGGCGAGGTCCGCTCCGAGGAGTTCTACTTCCCGACCCGCTACGAGGGCGACCTCGGTCGCGGCATCGCCCCGCACCACCCGCTGACCTCCGCCTGGCGTACCCCGGACGACCCGGCGGACCCGCTGGCCGGCCTGCGCGCCGCACTGGACGCCGACCGGCTGGTGATCGCCGCCGTCGACAACCACCACCTGCCGTTCCGGCCCGCGTACCACGACGTCCACGCGGCCCACCTGGTCACGGTGTTCGGCCTGGACGAGCACCGCGGGCTGGTGCACGTCGCCGACGCCACCCCGCCCGCCTTCCGGGGTGCCGTCCCGCTGGAGGCCTTCCTGGCGGCCTGGGGCTCGGCCAACCCCTCCGACGTCCAGGACGCCTTCTTCAGCGACTCCCGGATCGGCCGGCGCTGGCTGGACGTCCGGGTCGGCGGCCCGTACCCGGAGACGACGCCCGCCCGGCTCGCCGCGGTGCTGCGCGCCGACGCCGAGCTCTTCACCACCGGCAAGGCCGACGGGCCGGACGGCGCCGCGGGCCTCGCCGGTCTCGCCCGGTTCACCGAGGAGCTCGTCGACCGTTCGCGGGCCGGCGATCCGGCGGCGATCCGCGACCTCTACCCGTTCGGCTGGGGCATGCAGGCGCAGGCCTCGCTCCACGGCGAACTGCTCCGACGGCTCGGCGCCGCCTGGCGGCTGCCCGTCCTCGCCGGTGCGGGCCGTGCCGTGGAGACGGTCGCGCACGCCTGGACAGGCGTGCGGATGACCGGCGCGCACGGCCGCGACGACCCGGCGGCCGCCGCGGCCGGCCTCGCCCGGCACACCGCCGTGCTGCGCCGCCGCTACGCCGAGGCCGTGGAGGCCGTCCACGAGGCGCTCGACGCGCTGCCCGCACCCGCCTGAGCCGCCCGCCCGGGCGCCGCCCTCCGACCGATGCGCTCCGAGCGCCGCACCCCCACCGCGATCCCCGAGGAGTTCCGCATGAACAGGCTCGCCGTGCTCGGCGGCCCCCCGGCCGTCCCGCGAGAGCAGCGCGACGTCGAATGGCCGGTCATCGACGACGAGGACCGCAAGGCCGTGCTCGCCGCCCTGGACGGCGGCCGGCTGGTCTCCAACACCGACGGCGAGACCCCGGTCAGCGCCCTGGAGCGGCGGTGGAGCGAGCGGTTCGGCTTCGCCCACACCATCGCCGTCTCCAACGGCACCGCCGCGCTGTCGCTGGCACTGTCCGCGCTCGGCGTCGGGCCGGGCGACGAGGTGATCGTTCCCGCACTGAGCTTCATCGCGACCGGCCTCGCGCCCGTCCACCAGATGGCCGTCCCGGTCTTCGCCGACATCGACCCCGTCACCTTCAACCTCGACCCGGACGACGTGGAGCGCCGGATCACCCCGCGCACCCGGGCGATCCTGCCCGTCCACCTGCACGGCGCCCCCGCCGACCTGGACCGCCTCGGCGACATCGCCCGCCGGCACGGCCTCGCCGTGGTCGAGGACGCCGCCCAGGCGCCCGGCGCCCTGCACCACGGCCGGACGGTCGGCGGGATCGGCGCGTTCGGCGCGTTCAGCCTCCAGGTCACCAAGAACATCCCCACCTGCGGCGAGGGCGGCCTGCTGGTCACCGCCGACGACGCGCTCGCCGAGACCGCCCGCAAGGGACGGCAGTTCGGCGAGGTCATCGAGCCCGGCCGGGACCGCGACTACATCTCCTACCGGCTCGGCTGGAACCACAAGATCAACGGGATCCAGGCCGCCTTCGCCTCCTCCCAGCTCGCCCGCTTCGACGGCTACGAGCAGGCCCGGCAGGAGAACATCACCCGCTTCCTCGCCCGGCTCGACGGCCTGCCCGGCCTCACCGTGCCGACCGCGCTGCCCGACACGGTGCACGTCTGGCACATCCTCAGGTTCCGCTTCGACCCCGCCGCGGCCGGCCTGGGCGGCATCGCCCCGGGCCGCTTCCGCACCGTGCTGCGCCGACTGCTGCGCGCCGAGGGCGTCCCCGTCTCGCAGTACCAACTCGTCCCGCTGCCCGAGCAGATGGTCTTCCGCGACCGTGAGGGCTTCGGCAAGGGCTACCCGTGGACGGTGCTCGGCGGCGACGCCCCGGAGCCCGGCGACCACCCCGTCACCCGGGCCGTCATCGAGGACTCGCTGACCATCCAGAAGCGCCACCTCAACCCCGCCTCCGGCCCGCTGCTGCAGCACTACGCCGACGCCTTCGAGAAGGTGTGGGCCAACCTCGACACGGTGGCCCGGCTCGCGGCGGCCGCCCGATGACCGCGCCCGCCGCCGCGCCCGTCCGGCCGCACCGCACAGAGCGGCCGACGGTGCCCGTACCGCCGTACAGTGCGGCGGAGTTGGCCGACACCGCCCGCCGGGTCCGGGAGCACGTCGTCGACATGTGCGCCGGTCCCGAGGGCGGCCACCTCGGCGGTGCCTTCTCCAGCGCCGACATCCTCACCGCGCTGTACTTCGCGGTGCTGAACACCGACCCGGACGATCCGGAGGACCCGGACCGCGACCGCTTCGTGCTCAGCAAGGGCCACGCCGCCGTCGGCCTCTACGCGGTGCTCGCCGAGCGGGGCTTCCTGCCCACCGCCGAACTCGCCGACTACGGACGCCCCGGCACCCGCCTGATGGGCCACCCCGTCCGGGCCGTCCCCGGGGTCGAGATGCCCACCGGCTCGCTCGGTCACGGGCTCGCGCTCGCCTGCGGGTTCGCCCTCGGCCAGCGCCTCGACGGGCGGGCCGCCCGCAGCTTCGTACTGATGGGCGACGGCGAACTCCAGGAGGGTTCGGTCTGGGAGTCGGCGATCGCCGCCGCCTCGCTGCGGCTGGACAACCTGGTCGCCGTGATCGACCGCAACGGCCTCCAACTCACCGGCCCCACCGAGGGGAAGGCCCCGATGGCGCAGCTCGCCGAGCGCTGGCGCAGCTTCGGCTGGGCCGTCCGCGAGACCGACGGCCACGACCCGGCGGCCCTGGTCGAGCACCTGGGCTCCGCCCCCTGGGAGCCCGGCCGCCCCGGTCTGCTGATCTGTCGCACCGTCAAGGGGCGCGGCGTGCCCTTCCTGGAGGGCCGGCCCGCCGCCCACTACGTCACCCTCTCCGCCCGCAACCACGCCCGCGCCCGTGCCGCGCTGCGCGCAGCCGCCCGAGCCGTCACCACAGCCACTGCCACTGCCACGGAACGCACCGTCACCGCAGGGAGGCCGGCATGAGCTGGTCCGCGCTCGCCACCGCGCCGCAGCCGACGCCGTCGCAGCAGGTCCCGCCCCCGGAGGCCCCGGCACTGCGGGCGCCGTCCGCCGAGCCGGCGCCGCCGGAGGCCACCCGCACCGCGTACCGGGACCGCCTGCTGGCGCTGCTGCCCACCGACCCCCGGCTGATCTGCCTCGACACCGACACCGGCCTGTTCGGCCCGGAGCAGGTCGCCGCCGCCGGACGGCAGTACCTGGACCTCGGCATCGCCGAGCACAACCTGATGGGCATCGCCGCCGGCCTCGCCGCGAGCGGGCGGATGCCGTTCGTCAACACCATGGCCGCCTTCGCCGCCACCCGGGCGCTGGAGGCCGTGAAGATCGACATCGCCTACACCGGCCTGCCCGTCCGCATCATGGCCACCCACGGCGGACTCGCCGCCGGCCACCTCGGCCCGACCCACCAGGCCCTGGAGGACCTCGCGGTGATGCGGGCACTGCCCGGCATGACCGTGGTGGTGCCCGCCGACGCCGCGCAGGCCGCCGCCTTCGTCGACCGCAGCCTCGACCTGCCCGGCCCGCTGTACGTCCGGCTCGGCCGCAAGGCCACCCCGGCGCTGCCGGCCGGCACCCCGCCGCCCGTCCCCGGCCGGGCCCAGACGCTGCGCCGCGGCCGGGACGCGGTGCTCGCCGCCTGCGGCCCGTACCCGGTGCAGGCCTGCCTGGCCGCCGCCGCCGAACTCGCCGCCGAGGGGGTCGAGTGCACCGTGCTCAACGTGCACACGCTGCGCCCCTTCGACACCGCCGCGCTGGTCGAGGCCGCCGACCACAGCGGGCTGGTGGTCACCGTCGAGGAGCACTGGCGCAGCGGCGGCCTCGGCGGCGCGGTCGCCGAGGCGATGGCCGAGGCCGCGCCCGCCCGGGTGCTGCGGATCGGCATGCCTGACACGTTCACCGACACCGTCGGCGGCCACGAGCACCTGCTCGCCCACTACGGCATCACCCCCGCCCGGGTGGCCGACACCGTCCGCGGCGCGCTGGGCCTCGGCCCGGCCCCGACCACCGACTGACGCACCGTCAGAAACGCCCGTCCGGACCAGCTCACGAGAGGAAGCCCGATGCCCGCGACCGACGTCCTCGCCTGTCCCAGCTGCGAGGCCGAGGTGGCCTTCGCCGCCCCGCCGATGCTCGCCGAGATCACCGAATGCGCCGAGTGCCGCACCGAGTTGGAGGTCGTCGCGACCGACCCGGTGCTGCTCGCCCTCGCGCCCGAGGTCGAGGAGGACTGGGGCGAGTGAGCGGGGCCTCCCCGAGGCCCCGGATCGCCCTGCTGGCCTCCAGGATCGGCTTCGAGGAGAAGCGGATCCTGGAGGCCCTGGCCCGGCACGGCCTCAGCTGCACCCACCTGGACACCCGCTCCCTGCACCGGGAACTGGACGCCGCCCCCGCGCCGTGGGACGCCGTCCTCAACCGGGAGATCTCCGCCACCCGGGCGCTCTACGCCGCACTCGCCCTGGAGGCCGCGGACGTCCGGGTGCTCAACAGCGCCGCCGCGACCGAGACCTGCGGCGACAAGTGGCGCACCTCGGTGGCGCTGCGCCGGGCCGGCGTGCCCACCCCGCGCACCGCCCTCGCGCTCACCCCGGAGGCCGCCGAGGCCGCCGCCGAGGAGATGGGGTACCCGGTCGTCCTCAAGCCGCTCACCGGCTCCTGGGGCCGGCGGGTCGCCCTGCTGCGCGACCGCGACACCGCCCGCAGCCTGTTCGAGTACTGCGAGGCGATGTCCTCGCCGGCCGGCCGGCTGGTGTACCTGCAGGCGTACGTCGACAAGCCGGACCGCGACATCCGGGTCGCCGTGATCGGCGGCCGCGCGGTCGCCGCGGTCTACCGCCGCTCCGCGGACTGGCGCACCAACGTCGCCCGGGGCGCCACCACCGAACCCTGCCCGCTCACCGACGACCTCTCCGAGCTCGCCGTCGCCGCCGCGGACGGCGTCGGCGCCGGCATCGCCGGGGTCGACCTGGTCGAGGACGCCCGAGGAGGCCTGTACGTGATCGAGGTCAACCACCGCGTGGAGTTCGCCGGCCTGCAGGCCGCCGCGGGCGACCGCGTCGACATCGGCGCCGCGATTGCCGCGCACCTGATCGAGGAGGCCGCCCGATGACCCGGGTCGCCGTGCTCGGCGCCGCCGGCTACATCGGCGGCGAACTGCTGCGGCTGCTGCTCGGCCACCCCGAGGTGGAGGTCGCCGCCGCGGTCTCCTCCCGCTTCCCCGGCCGCCGCGTCGACACCGTCCACCCCAACCTGCGGGCCGTCACCGACCTGGTCTTCACCGACCCGGAGGAGGCCGCCCGGCACGAGTACGACGCCGTGCTGCTCGCCACCCCGCACCGGAAGACCGCCGAGCTCGTCCGCGACTGGTCAGGCCGGGCGAAGACGGTGATCGACCTGTCCGGGGACTTCCGGCTGCGCGACGCCGAGGTCTTCGAGCGGTACTACGGCGCCGAGCACCCGGTGCGCGAACTGCTCGGCACCTTCACCCCCGGCATCCCCGAGCTGTACCGCGAGGAACTGCGCACCGCGGACCGGATCAGCGTCCCCGGCTGCATGGCCGCCGCCGGACTGCTGGCGATCGCCCCGCTCGCCGCGCGCGGCCTGCTCACCGGCCGGGTCGAGCTCGACGCCCGGACGGGCTCCAGCGGCTCCGGGGTGACCGCCGGCGAGGCCAACCTGCACGCCGAACGCAGCGGCGCCATGCGGGTGTTCGCCCCCGTCGGCCACCGGCACGAGGCGGAGATCGCCCAACTCACCGGCCTGGACGTGCGGATGACGGCCACCGGTGTGGAGGCGGTGCGCGGCGTCCAGGTGGTCGCCCGGGTCGAGGCCGCCGAGGGCGTCGACGACCTGGCGATCCGCCGCGCCTACCGGGAGGCCTACCGCGACGAGCCCTTCGTCCGGATCGTCGCCCAGCGCCGCGGCACCTACCGCTACCCGGAGCCCAAGATCCTGCTCGGCTCCAACTTCTGCGACGTCGGCCACGTGTACGACGAGAAGAGCGGGCGGCTGGTACTGATCGCGGCCCTGGACAACCTCGTCAAGGGCGGCGCCGGCAACGCCGTGCAGTGCCTCAACATCCGCACCGGCCGCCCGGAGGGCCTCGGCCTCTCCTTCCCCGGCCTGCACCCGATCTGACGCCACATCGGACAACGAGCGAAAGGACGCCGATGGCACCCCTCACCGTCGTCAAGTGCGGCGGCAACCGCGAGGTCGACGCCGCGGGCATCTGTGCGGACGTCGCCGCCCTCGCCCGGGCCGGGCGGCAGGTCGTGCTCGTGCACGGCGGCTCCGCCGAGATCGACCGGCTCGGCGACCGCCTCGGCGTCCCGCACCGCCGCCTCACCGCGCCCGACGGCGTCTCCGCCCGGCACACCGACACCGCCACCCTGGAGGTGGTCACCCTCGCCCTGGCCGGCGCCGTCAAACCCCGGCTGGTCGCCGGACTGCAGGACCACGGCGTCCCCGCGGTCGGCCTCACCGGCCTGGACGGCGGCCTGCTGCGGGCCCGCCGCAAGCGCGCCCACCGGTCCGTCGTCGACGGCCGCACCGTGCTCGTCCGGGACGACCACAGCGGCCGGATCGCCGAGGTGCGCACCGGCGTCCTCACCGCCCTGCTCGACGCCGGGTTCGTCCCCGTCGTCTCCCCGCCGGCCGCCGCCGAGGACGGCCGTCCGGTGAACGTCGACGCCGACCGCGCCGCCGCGGCCGTCGCCGGGGCACTCGGCGCCGACCGGCTGCTGCTGCTCACCGGCGCCCCCGGGGTGCTCGCCGACCCCGCCGACCCGGACTCCCTGCTGGACCGCTGCGAGGTGCCCGCCGAGGGCGCCCCGGGGGAGTTCGCCCGCGGCGGGATGGCGCTCAAACTGGTCGCCGCCCGCGAGGCCCTGCTCGGCGGCGTCGGACGGGTCACCGTCGCCGACGGCCGCACCCCCGGCGCGCTCGCCCGTGCCCTCGACGGTGCCGGCACCGAGATCGCACTCACCGTCCACGCGGCCCCGGCAGGTGGCGCATGACCCCCGCCGAGACCGACGCCGCCGTGGACCTGCTGGAGTCCGCCCTCGCCATCCCCTCGCCCTCCGGCGAGGAGCACCCGCTCGCCCGCCACCTCGCCGCCCGGATGCGCGCGGCCGGTCTCACCGCGAGCATCGACGCCGCCGGGAACGTCATCGGCGAGACCGAGCCGCGACCCGGCCCGACCGTGATGCTGGTCGGTCACCTCGACACCGTCCCCGGCGACCTGCCCGTGCGCCGCACCGGCGGGGTGATCACCGGACGCGGCGCCGTCGATGCCAAGGGCCCGCTCGCCGCGATGATCAGCGCCGTCGCCGCGGAAGCCGACTTCCCCGGCCGGCTGGTCGTCGCCGCGGTCGTCGAGGAGGAGACCCCGCGCTCGCGCGGCGCCGTCCACCTCGGCCGCACCCGCCCCGCCCCCGACGCGCTGATCGTCGGCGAACCCGGCGGCTGGCAGGGCGTCGTCCTCGGCTACAAGGGCAAGCTCGACCTGCGCTACCGGGTCACCCGCGCCGCCACCCACCCCAGCAACCCCGAACCCAAGGCCACCGAGGTCGCCACCGCCTTCTGGCAGCACCTGCTCGACCTGCTCGGCCCGGACGCCGGCCACGCCTCCTTCGGCACCCCCGGCGCCACCCTGGTCGCCATGCACGGCGACGCCGCCGCCGCGGAACTCGAGATCGGCGTCCGCACCCCCGTCGGCTTCGACATCCCGGCCTTCACCGCAGCCCTGCGCGAACGCGCCGACGGCGGCACCCTCGACGTCCTCAACGCCGTCGGCGCCGTGCTCTCCCCGCGCACCGACCCGGTCGTCCGCGCCCTCACCGCCGGCGTCCGCGCGGCCGGCGGCACCCCCCGGCCCACCCGCAAGACCGGCACCTCCGACATGAACACCCTCGCCGAGGTCTGGGACGTCCCGATGGCCACCTACGGCCCCGGCGACAGCGCCCTCGACCACTCCGACGACGAGCACATCGCCGTCGACGACTACCTGCGCGGCATCACCGTCCTGCGCACCGCGCTGCGCCACCTCGCCGCCCTGCCGCCGCGGACGGCCGCACCCGCCACCGGGCCCGCAGCGACCGACACCCGCCCCGACCGACCCGACACCCCCCCCGCCGCCCCCGCGGCCCGCCAGCCGGAAGGCGTCCTGCGATGAGTGAGCTGATCAACCGCCTCGCCAAGCTCCCCGGTGAGCGGCGCGCCGCCTTCCTCGCCCAACTGCGCGGCGCCGGCGCCCGCCCCCAGACCGAACTGCGGCCCCGCGAGGACCGCGAGCGCCCGGTGCCGCTCTCCTTCGCCCAGGCCCCGCTCTGGTTCCTCGACCGGCTCGCCCCCGGCCTCGCCACCTACAACGTCACCACCGCCTACCGCCTCGATGGGCCGCTCGACACCGACGCCCTCGCCCGCGCCCTGGCCGGCGTGGTCGACCGCCACGAGGCGCTGCGGACCCGCGTCCGCGAGACGCCCGACGGGCCCGTCCAGGAGATCGCCGGGCACCAGTTCGTCGACCTCGCGCCGCTGCCCGCCGAGGGCGCCTCCCCGGACGAACGCGAGTCCTGGGCCGAGCGGTTCGCCGAGGAGTTCGCCCGCCGCCCCTTCGACCTGGAGACCGGACCGCTCTGGCGCGCCGCCCTCCTCCGGTCGGAGCCCGAACGCCACCTGCTCGTCCTCGCCGTGCACCACATCGTCTGCGACGGCTGGTCGCTCGGCGTCGTCGCCCGCGAACTCGCCGCCGGCTACGCGGGCGAGGCCGTCGCACCCCCGCCCGTCCAGTACGCCGACCACACCCTCTGGCAGCGCGCCCGCCTCACCGGCCCCGAACTCGCCCGGCTCACCGGCTTCTGGCGCGAACGGCTCGCCGGACTGCCCACCGTCGACCTGCCCACCGACCGCCCGCGCCCGCCCGAGGTCCGCTACGAGGGCGCCCATCGCAGCCGCCTGCTGCCCGCCGAACTCGCCCCCCGGGTACGCGAACTCGCCCGCAGCGAGGGCACCACCCCGTACACCGTGCTGCTCACCGCCTTCCTGCTGCTGCTCCGGCGCTACAGCGGCCAGCACGACCTGGTGGTCGGCTCGCCCACCGCCAACCGCGACCGGGTCGAGATCGAGGACCTGGTCGGCTTCTTCGTCAACACCCTGCCGATCCGCGTCGACCTCGACGGCGAGCCCACCGGCCGCGAGGCCCTCGCCCGGGTGAGCGCCGCCGTCCGGGACTCCTTCGCCCACGGCGAGCTGCCCTTCGAGCAGATCGTGGACGCCGCCCGGCCGCCCCGCGACCCCTCCCGCTCGCCGCTCGTCCAGCTCGCCTTCACCTACCAGAACGCCGACCGGCCACTGCAGCTGACCGGCCTGACGGTCGACCAGTACGCCGTCGGCCCCGGCACCTCGCGCTTCGACATGAGCTGGAACGCCACCGAACGCGCCGACGGCCTCGACCTCTACGTCGAGTACGCCACCGCCTTGTTCGACCCGGCGACCGTCGACCGGATGACCACCCACTACGGCACCCTGCTCGACGCCCTGCTCGCCGACCCCGGCGCCGAGGCCGGCCGACTGCCGCTGCTCTCCGCCGAGGAGCAGGCCGAACTCACCGGCGGCACCTTCGACGGCGCCCGCCGGCCCGTCCCCGCCGGCACCCTCGCCACCGCCTTCGCCGAGCAGGCCGCCCGCACCCCCGACGCCGTCGCCCTCGCCGTCTCCGGACGCGACACCAGCTACGCCGAACTCGACTCCGCCGCAGCCGAGTTGGCCGACCTCCTGCGGGCCGCCGGGGCCCGACCGGGCGAGCGCGTCGCGCTGCTGCTGCCCCGCAGCGAGGAGCTCCTCACCGCCGTCCTCGCCGTGCTGTGCACCGGCGCCGCCTACGTGCCGCTGGACGCCGCCAACCCGCCCGCCCGGATCGCCGCCGTCCTCGCCGACGCCACCCCCGTCGCCGTCCTCGCCACCGACACGACGGAACACGGTCTGCCGACCGGCTCCCCGGCCCGCCGGATCGTCCACCGCGACGGCCGCTGGCACCCCGAGGGCGGCGCCCTGGTCGCCCTGTCGGAATCCGGCGGCGAGGCCGGCCCCGACGACACCGCGTACGTCATCTACACCTCCGGCACCACCGGCACCCCCAAGGGCGTGCCCATCACGCACCGCAGCGCCGTCGCCTTCGCCGACTCCGTCCGCCGGCTCTTCGAGCTCACCGCGGACGACCGGGTGCTGGGCTTCGCCTCCGCCGCCTTCGACGTCTCCGTCTTCGAGACCTTCGCCGCCCTGCTCACCGGCGCCCGGCTCTGCCTCGCCACCGACGAGGAACGCCTCGACCCCGCCCGCCTCCAGGAACTGATGGAACGTCAGTCCGTGACGGTGGTCGACCTGCCGCCCAGCGTGATGGCGCTGCTGGAGCCCGAGCGGCTGCCCGCCCTGCGGATCGTCTTCGTCGGCGGCGAGGCCTTCTCCGGCGAACTCGTCAACCGGTGGAACCCCGGCCGCCGCTTCTTCAACGGCTACGGCCCCACCGAGTGCACCGTCACCATGATCGTCCAGGAGTGCGCCGGCCACTGGACGGCGAGCCCGCCGATCGGCCTGCCGATGGACAACCACGTCGCCCACGTCCTCGACGGGCACCTCCAGCCCGTCCCGTACGGCGTGCCCGGCGAACTCGTCATCGGCGGTGCCGGGCTGACCCCCGGCTACCTCAACACCCCCGACCTCACCGCGGAGAAGATCGTCGCCGACCCGTTCGGTACCGCCCCCGGCGGCCGCCTCTACCGCACCGGCGACCTCGTCCGCCGTGAACCCGGCGGCGCCATCACCTTCCTCGGCCGGATCGACCAGCAGGTCAAACTCCGCGGCCTGCGGATCGAACTCGGCGAGGTCGAAGCCGCGTTGGCCGCCGTCCCCGGCATCGGGCAGACCGCCGCCGCCGTCTGGACGGACCCGCTCGGCGAACGCCACCTGGTCGTCTACACCGCCCCCGCCGACGGCGCCGAACCCGCCGAACCGGCCGCCCTGCGCGCCGCCCTCGCCGAACGCCTCCCGGGCTGGATGCTCCCCGCCCACTACGTCGCCCTGCCCGTCCTGCCGCTCACCACCAGCGGCAAGGTCGACCGGCGCGCCCTGCCCGAACCCGACCCCGCCGCCCGGCCGCGCGGCGGACCGGCCACCGCGCCCCGCACCGAGACCGAACGCATCCTCGCCGAGGAGGTGTTCGCCGAAGTCCTGGGCACCGACGGCGTCTGCGTGCACGACAGCTTCTTCGACCTCGGCGGCACCAGCCTGCGCAGCACCCGGCTGCTCGCCCGGATCCGCGAACGCTTCGGCGTCGAGGTGCCGCTCGCCGAGTTCTTCCGCGGCCCCACCGTCGAACACCTCGCCGCCCTGGTCGACCGGGCCCGCGCCACCGCACTCGACGACGACGCCCTGATCGGCCTGATCGAGCGGATGTCCGAGGACGAGGCGGCCCGGCTGCTCGCCGGCGGCGGCCCCGCCTCCTGACCCTCGCTTCACCTCGCCAGTCGTCCGAGCCCCCGGAGGAGCACCAGATGGACCACTTGACGGGCCACCCGTCCACCGCCGACGGGCTCGACGCCTTCCGCCGCGACGTCCGCGAGCGGCTCGCCGGCCCCGCCGTGCGGGCCGCCCTCGACGCCTGGCGCGCCGCCCCCGGGCCGGACGCCGACGAGCGGCCGCTCTACCGCGAACTCGGCCGCCAAGGGCTGCTCGCCCCCGACTGGCCCGTGGAGTACGGCGGCCGCGGCCTCGGTCGCGCCGAGGCCGCCGCCCTCTACGAGGAACTCGTCCGGGCCGGCATCCCCGACACCCTGCACGTCAACACCGTCCAGATCGTCGGCCTGTTCCTGCTGATGGCCGGGACGGCCGAACAGAAAGCCGCCCACCTGCCCGCCATCGCCGCCGGCGAGCGCTTCGCCAGCGTGCTCTACACCGAGCCCGAGACCGGCTCCGACCTGGCCGCCCTGCGCACCACCGCCGTCCGGGACACCGCGTCGGAGCCCTCGGAGCCCTCGGAGCCCTCGGAGCCCTCGGACGGCTGGCGGCTGGCCGGCACCAAGGTGTTCAGCCTGAAGAGCGACCGCACCCACCTCGGCCTGTGCGCAGCCCGCACCGGCCCCGCCGACGGCCGCTACCACGGCATCAGCCTCTTCCTGGTCGACCTCGCCGCCGAGGGGGTGCACCGCAGCGTGATCCCCGGCCTCGCCGACGAGCAGTTCCACCGGATCGACCTGCGCGGCGTCCGCGTCGGCGCCGACGCGCTGGTCGGCACCGAGCACGAGGGCTGGCCGCTGCTCACCCAGGCCCTTGCCGTCGAACGCACCGGCCTGGACTACGCGTTGAAGGCCGAGCGCTGGTACCGGGCCGTCCTGTCGCAGGGCCTCGACCGGCCCGAGGAGGTCGCCCGGTACGGCGCCGCCGTCGATGCCGCCGCCCTCTTCTCCGCCCGCCTCACCGCCGGGGTCCTCGCCCCCGCGGACGGCGGGGGCCACACCGCCGAGGTGGACGAGCCGCTCTCGGCCGCCGCCAAGTACTACACCAGCGAACTCGCCCAGGACGTCGCGGGGTGGGCAGCCGTCCACGGCCTGTCGACGCCCGGCACCGACCCGGGCCTGGAGGCCGGCTACCGGGAGGCACCCGGACTCACCCTCTCGGCCGGCACCTCCGAAGTGATGCTCCAGGTCGTCGCCGGGGCCGGTGCCCTCGACCCGGGCGACGACCTGCTGCAACAGCAACTCCGGCAGGCCGTCCGGAAACTGCTCGACCGGGCGGTCGCCGAGAAGCCCCGGCCCGGGGTCCACGACGCACCCGCCGAGGACGGCCCGGACTGCCCCTCCTGGGCCGCCCTCACCGAACTCGGCGCCCCGCTCTTCGAGGTGCCCGCCGAGGCGGGCGGACTCGACCTCGGCCTCGCCGCCGCCACCGTCGTCGCCGAAGAGCTCGGACGGGCCGCTCTCCGCGGCCCCTACCTGGACACCGCCACCGCCCTCGACCTGCTCGACCCGGACGCCGTCGGCCCCGCCGCGGAGGCCGCCTGCACCGGAACACCACGTGTGATGCCGACAGCCCTGCCGACCGGGCCCGCCGCCGCCCGACAGCGGATCCGGCAGGCCTCCTACCTGATCGGCCTGGCCGCCGGCGCCACCGGTGCGGCGACCGGACTCAGCCACCGCCGCGAACAGTTCGGCCGTCCACTGGCCCAGTGGCAGGGCGTCTCCCTGCCCCTGGCCCGCCAGCTCGTCCGGATCGAGGCGGGCCGCCTGCTCGTCCGCCGCGCCGCCGCCCTGGCCGACTCCGGCGCCCCCGAGACCCTGCTCACCCGGTCCGCCGCCGAGGCCCTGGCCACCGCCGCCGAAACCGCCCTGGAAGCCGTCCGCACCGCCGTCCACACCGCGGGCGTCCGCGGCCTCACCGCCGCCACCCCCCTGCACCTCCACTACCGCCTCGTCCGCACCGAAGCCGTCCGCCTCGCCACCCCCGCCGCCCTCTGGCACACCGCCGGCTCGGCCCGCCTCGCCGAGCAGGCCGGCCCGTCCTCCGGCTGCGGCTCGTGAGCCTGCCGGCAGGGGGCACCGCGTCCATGAGCTCCCGTCAGTACCACAGGGTGAGCCCGGCCGCACCGACTCCTGTGCACGCCGCGTGACGCAGCACCCGAAGCGGGCCGTCGATCAGTTCGTCGACATCGCGGTTCGGGTCGTCCGCCATCTCGTCCAGCCACAGCCGTATCCGGGCGGCCACCCGGGCCCGACGCAGCGGGTGAAGGTCGAGCGCCTGCTCGGCCGCGGGAAGCGCGGCACGTACCTGGGCAGCATCGAACAGGAACTGCCCGCAGCAGCCGGGGAGTCGGAGCGTCGCATCGAGGCCGAGCCCCCACGTGAGCGCGGCCGCGCCGTCGCCCCTGGGCACCCCGGCGCAGAACAGGCCTTCGCCCTCCTGCTGCGGGACCACGTGCAGCAGATGCTCCTGGAACTCGTCCACCTCGCTCCCGTCGTTACGGACCCTGTCGACCGCATCGGCGAAGCGCACGATCTCGTCGGTGCACCACGGCCGCCCGCCCGCCCCTTCGAACGTCCCCGCGGGCTCGAACCGCTCCCGCCACCGACTCGTCTCGGCCGACGGCTCCGGCCACACGCCGTGCGCGCCGGCAGCGTCGGGGAACCGGCGGCGCGCTTCCTCGACGGCGGTGTCATCCAGGACGCCGACCACCCAGACCCCCATCACGCTCATCCGCGCTCCTTCACCTCGACGTCGCTCAGACCGATCGTCCAGCACCTCTTCCGCGGCAGATCCACGAGCGGGCCCGGGATGTGATTATCGCCCGTCCACACATGCATTGGTCGGAATCACTCGCTGAATAGTCCACCGGTTCGACGAGTGTTCGGTGATGTAACGTCCGACGCATTCCCGGTGCGCGGCGCCGTCCGAGAGCCGCACGTCGGACGCGCGGGTTGACGATCGGGATTTCCTGCCGTGTGCACTAGGATCCGGCTCTGGCATCACGTGATCGACCGCGTTCAAACAATCGAGGAGAAGCCCGATGATCGGCGTGCTCGTGACCTTCACGCAGACCGAGAAGTTCGACCGTTCCACTGTCGCGAAGATTGCCGGCGAACTCCGAGGACCGTTCGAAGGCATGGCCGGCCTGCGCTTCAAGAGCTTCATGCTCGACGACGACGGATTCCATGCACGGAACTTCTACGTGTGGGACGACGAGGACAAGGCCCGTTCCTTCTTCACGCAGGAGCTCGTCGACATGGTGGCGGGGATCTACGGCGTCCCGCCCACGATCGAATACCTCGACGTCGTGGGGTTCGTGGACAACTCCGGCACCTGATTCCGGAGGGAACTCCCGCCCCGGCCGTTGTGGGCCATCGGGGCGATGTCGGGCACCGGGCGCTACGGGGCGTTCGGCCGGAAGTGCCTGACCACTGCGCCCGTCACCGCGCCCGCGACCATGGGAAGGCCGGTGATCAGTCCGGCGACGAGGACGAGCTCGAGGAGGACCTCGCCCGCTCCGGGCCCC
This sequence comes from Streptomyces sp. NRRL B-24484, assembly GCF_000717715.1. Taxonomy (GTDB): domain Bacteria; phylum Actinomycetota; class Actinomycetes; order Streptomycetales; family Streptomycetaceae; genus Kitasatospora. The sequence goes on from NZ_JOAI01000038.1 coordinate 36,037, forward strand.
TGGTCGCCCGCTGCGGCGCCCACGTATCTCGACATCAGGCTGAGGGGCATCGCCACCGTTCCTCCGGCGAGTGCCACCAGCGGGAGCCACTCGCCGTGGCGGGCGACGGACCACCCGAGGAGCGCAGCGGGGACGGCGAGCAGGAGCAGCGTCAGCATGATGCAGCCGCCCGCCATGTCCTCCATGCCGAAGAACCAGGGCAGCCACATGGCTGCGGCCGAACCGACCGTCCAGAGCGCCGGGCGCGTCCACCTGTGGCGCGGCCCGGGACCCGGTCCGGCGATGCGGGTGGCTGGTTGCCGGCCGGCGGTCGGGCGCTGCCACCGGGCCTCGCAAGAGTGGCGCAGGGCCTGGCCGAGCACCACGCCGACGAACAGCGGGACTTCGGCGCATCCCGCGAATACCGGCCAGACGACCGCGCCGACGAACAGCCCGTGGGGTGCCGGGCCTCCGGTCGGCGCGTCGAGCCAGAGGACCTGCACCAGGAAGAGGGCGGCGCAGAGTCCGGCCGCGAGGCCGAGGAGTGTCCAGGCCCCAAGGTAGCCGAGGAGGATGCCGAGCAGCAGGCCCGAGCCGCCGCCCAGGAGGAGCACCCCGGGCAGAACCGCACTGCCCGACCGGGTCCCGGCGACCGCCGGGAGGAAGAGGGTCAGCGGCGCGAAGACGGCCCAGGCCGCGGACCAGTACGTGCTGTACGGCGGAGGGCGGAGCCTCGTACTGCCGCGCACCGGGCGACCGCTGTACTCGGGCACCGGACCCTCCCTGCCGTTCCCGGGCAGGTGGGACCCCTGCCGTGCTCGGTGCCGGTCATCCTTCCAGCTCTTTTGAACGCGTTCAAGTCAACTCTCGCGGATGGTGCCGTGGCCCGCCCACTCTCCCGGGGGACGGGGTCCGGCCGTCCGGCGGAGCCGTCGGGGTGTCGGCCGGCGGCAGCGCGGGCGTGCTCGCACGCTGGGGCATGACACGTACTCAGACCGCGCTGCTCTGCGCGGCCACGCTGTTCGCCGCCACGCTGCAGTCCACCGCGGGGGTGGCCGTCGCCGCCGGGGGCGGCGGGCGCGACGGGCAGGCCTGCGTCAGCACCCCGGAGCCGCTCCGCGGGAAGGCCCGGCAGGTCGACCGGATCGTCGGCCAGGTGAAGGACGAACTCGGCTTGAAGGCCGTCCTGTTCAAGGTGACCCAGGGCGGCCGGGAGATCGTCACCGGGGCGCAGGGCGAGTCCATGACCGGGGTGCCCGCCGGGCCGGGCATGCACTTCCGGGCCGGTTCGGTGGCGATCGCCTTCATGGGGACGGTGCTGCTGCAGCTGGTCGAGGAGGGCGAGGTCGGCCTGGACGACCCGGTCTCCCGCTGGCTGCCCGGCCTGCCGCACGGCGACGAGATCACCCTGCGGATGCTCGGCAGCTCCACCTCCGGCCTGGTGGACTACGTCCGCGACCCGGGTTTCCTGGCCGCGCTCGCCGCCGAGCCGTTCCGCCAGTGGACTCCGGAGGAGCTGGTGGGCATCTCCACCGCGCAGGACCTCTGGTACGAGCCGGGCACCAGCTGGAGCTACTCGCACGCCAACTTCGTCCTGCTCGGCGAGGCCCTGGAGCGGATCACCGGCACCCGGCTGGACCGGCTGCTGGAGGAGCGGGTGATGGGCCCGCTCGGGCTGCGGAACACCCGCAACGGCTTCACCCCGGAGATCGAGTCCCCGGTGCTGCACGCCTTCACCGCCGAGCGCGGCACCTACGAGGAGTCCACCTTCTGGAACCCCTCCTGGACGACCGCACCGGGTGCCGTCCTCACCACCCACATCTGCGACCTGGAGCGCTCCGCCCGGGCGATCGGCGGCGGCGAGCTGCTCGACCGCCGCTCCTTCCGGGTGCAGCTCGACCCCGGCACGGTCGGCCTCGGCGGGGCCACCGAGACCTGCCCGGCGGACGTCTGCCTGCTCAACACCGAGGCCCGGCACTTCGGGCTGGGCATCCTGGTGGTGAACGACTGGGTGGTGCAGAACCCGTCGTTCTCCGGCTACGCCGCCCTCCAGGCGTACCTGCCGCAGAGCCGGCTCTCCATCGCCGTCTCCGCCACCAAGGGGCCCGACACCCCGGACGGGAACGCCGCCCAGGTCATCGCCGAGCGCATCTCCCAACTGCTCGCCCCGCAGAACCCGCTGGGCCTCCGCTGACCCGGCCGTCCGCCGGCCGACACCCGCGACGCGGTGTCGGCCGGCGGCGGTTCAACCGCTCTACCGCCGGGTAACTCGGCTCTGCCGACGCCACGTTGGCATGAATCCGACACTCTCGACACCCGGGCAGGCCCGATGATCCGGCACCTCCTCCGCACCGCACTGACGCTGGCCCTGCCGGCCGCGCTGCTCGCCGCCCCCGCCGCCTCGGCAGCCCCGCCGACCGCCCCGGCATCCGCCGCCGGCGCGACGGCCTCCGGCCTCGCCGCCGACTGGACGGCGCCGCTCTCCACCCGCGGCCGCTACATCGTCGACGCCACCGGCGCCCGTTTCAAGCTCCGGGCCGGCAACTGGGACGGCGCCCAGGGCTCGTGGACCGGGTCCGGCAGCGCCGCCGACCCGGCCAACCACCACAGCGGCCAGGACTCCCACGGCATCCCGCTCGGTCTCGACCGTGCCCGACTCCCGGCCCTGATGGCGGACTTCCATCGCCTCGGGCTCAACAGCATCCGGCTGCCCTTCTCCAACGAGATGATCCGCACCACCGCGCCGGTGTCCGACGCCGCCGTCGCGGCCAACCCGCAACTGCGCGGCCTCACCCCGCTGCAGGTCTACGACGCCGTCGTACGGGCGCTCACCGCGGACGGCTTCGCGGTGATCCTCAACAACCACACCAACACCACCCGGTGGTGCTGCGGCCTGGACGGCAACGAGCGCTGGAACAGCAGCCAGTCCACCGCGCAGTGGGAGGACGACTGGGTGTTCATGGCCCGGCGCTACCGCGACAACAAGCGGGTGGTCGGCGCCGACCTGTACAACGAGGTCCGCCGCGACTACCTCGACGACCCCAACTGGGGCCTCGGAGACGCCCACGACTGGTACGCCGCCGCCCAGCACGCCGGGGACCGCATCCTCGCCGAGGCCGGCCCCGACCTGCTGATCGTGGTCGAGGGCATCAACTGGACGGGCATCCCCGCCGACGGCCTGCCGCACGGCCGCCCCACCCTCACCCCCGTCCGCACCCTCTCGCACACCCTGGTCGCCTCCCACAAACTGGTCTACTCGGCGCACTTCTACGGCTACACCGGCCCGAACCACAGCGGCGCCACCGGCCTCGGCGAGACCCACGACGCCCGCTACCAGGACCTGGGCCGCGACGAGCTCTACCGCGTCCTCGACCAGCAGGCCTTCTACGTCGCCACCGAGAGCGGGCAGCACTTCACCGCCCCCGTCTGGGTCAGCGAGTTCGGCATCGGCGCGGACGAGGGCGCCGCCGCCCCGCGGACCTGGTTCGGCAACTTCACCGACCGCCTGGCCGCCCTCGACACCGACTTCGCCTACTGGCCGCTGGTCGGCTGGAACGACCCCGGCCGCGGCGACAGTTGGGCCCTCCTCCGGTACACCGCCACCGGCGGCCGCTCGGGCGTGCTGGACGGCACGGACTGGCGCGCCGACGCCTGGAACCGCCTCGCCGCCGCGCCCGGCCTCACCGGGCAGGTGCCGGCCGCCGACTCCTGGCACATGCTGACCACCGACCACGCCGATGCCGTACAGTCCCTGCGGGTGCGCGCCGCCGGAGACTGGGACGGCGGAGCCCGCAAGGCCGTCTGCCCCGACGGCGAACGCCTCGCCGGCCTCTCCCGCACCGGCGGCCGCGGACTGTGCACGGACACCGCGACCGGCGGCGACCTGCGGGCCGCCACCGGCGAGGCCGTCGTCGTCCGCGACGAACGCAACGTCCCGGCCGGCGGCGACTGGGCGTCCGGCTACACCAAGTACCAGTGCGCACAGGGCCAGTACCTGATCGGCTACAGCCTGCGCGGCTCCCGCGTCTCGGCCGCCCTCTGCGCAACGGCCCGCCGCCCGCTCGGCACCGGCACCCGCACGGTCTGGTTCGACCGCGGCGACAACCGCCCGTCCGCCGACCCCGGCGGCGAATTCGCGTACGGCGCCTACAAGGGCCAGTGCGCACCCACCGAGTACGCGGCCGGCATCGCCTTCACCACCCGCATCGGCTCCTCCGGCACCCCGGACGCCCTGCTCTGCCGCCCGCTCTCCTGACCGCCGATCGGGACGGTCTCCCGGCCGAACTTCGTGGGCATTCCTTCGTCGGCGCACCGCCCGACCGAGGCTTGATCCGTATTGCGTCGCGGCTCGGTCGCCGGTCGATGCGCGCGTGCGGGCGCGTCGGCCGGGCGGCCTCCGCGATGCGCAGGCGGCCTCGCGCAGGACGTCCATGGCCGCCCACTGTCAGGACGCCCGGTTCTCGGCGCGGCCGAGCCGCAGCAGCGCGCCGTGTACGTCGACTCCGGCGACGGCTTCGATCGGCGAGTTCGGCCACAGGGTGTCAGCCCCCGTGGGGCCTCGCTGCCGGGCCGGTGCCGCCGACGTGCATCGCTCGTCCGGTGCGGCGGTGTGGGTCGCGTTCAGCGGGGGACGCCGGCGGTCGGCAGGCCGACAGTCGGTGGACTGCGGCGACGTGCGGCCGGGCGGGCGGTGCGTGTGCGTGCAGGCCGTGGCGAGGCCACGTCCAGTGCGGGGCGCCGGTCGTGGTCGTCGACCGTATTCGCGCCACCATGATTCCCGTGACCTCGTGAACGTGTGCCTTCGGGGGAACCGCGCCGGTCGCGGTATTTCGATTTTGCTGGAACGTTGGAATGAATGCACCTTTCGCGTTTTCGGATACGCGCATCGGTGGTGTCTGCCGGAGGCTCGGATTCGGTGTTGACGAGCAGGTGAAGTGAGCGCGCGCCCGGGCGTCAGCTGCGGAAGCCGACGTGGACGTGGTCGTGGTGGGCGTCGTCGGTGAAGAACTGGCTGGGGGTGGTGCCGCCGGAGAGTTGGCGGGGGCCGCCGACGTTGTAGGAGCCGCTCGCCGCCGCGGCCCGCATGAAGCCGTCGACCAGGTCGTGCGGGGTCGCCGGGTCGACCACCTCGTGGCCGTCGATCCGCCAGACGTCGAAGGCCCGCCCCGGCGGATGGTCACTCGGCCGGGAGGTGCCGAACACGTCGATGGGGTGCCCGGAGCGCAGCACGGTCACCGCGTACGAGTACCGTCCGGCCAGTGCCAGCATCGAGGCGAGGACGCTCTCGTGCACCCCGCCCCCGCGGACGTCCGCGACCGCGGCCGGCGGCAGCTGGATCCGCGGCTCGGCCAGCACCCGCTGCGCCGCGTCGGAGAGCGTGGCGGCGGGCGGCGCCGGTTCGGCCGGGTGCAGGGCGGTGACGTTCCAGCGGGGCTGCGCCCGGACCAGCCGTACGTCCACGGTGGTGCCCCCCGAACCCTCGGTGGTCCACTGCCGGCAGGGGACCATCACGCTGGCGGAGTCGGTGAGGTGCCCGCCCCACTGGGCGTTGATCACCTGCAGGACGGCCTGCGGGGCCGACCCGAGCAGCGGTCCGGCCTGGTCGGCGAGCGAGGGGTCGAGGCCGAGCGCCCGGACCCGTTCGCGGGCGGCCGCCAGGCCCTGTCCGCCGGGCGGCCAGGCGCCGAGTGCCTCGACCAGCTGGGTCGCCCGCAGCTTCACGTCCGGATCGATCTCGCCGGGGCCGGGCTGCCACGGGCTGGTGGCCGGGAGCGCCGCCGAGGACGTCTGCGAGGGGGTCGGCGAAGAGGCGTGCGGGGTGGCCCCGGATGAGGCGGCGGAGGAGGCGGCGGGTGCGGCCGGGCCCGTGCGGCTGGTGCAGGCCCCCAGCACCACCCCCGCCAGGCCGAGCAGCAGCGCCCGCCGGGGCACCTGGAACGCCTGCGGCGAGGGCCGGGGGTTCTCGGCGCTCACCGCCCCACCGTACGACGGCCGGGCCCGGGCGGCCCGGTCACCGGGCGCAGCGTCCCGGAACCGCGTAATCCGGCGCCCACCCCATGTGATCATGTCGGCATGGCAACCGGTCGGATCATCTTCCTCAACGGCACGTCCAGCTCCGGCAAGTCCAGCATCGCGCGGGAACTCCTGGACATCCTGGACGACGGCGTCTTCTTCCATCTGGCGGTCGACGGCTTCAACGCCATGCGCACCAAGCGGGAACTCGGCGAGGCCGAACTCGTAGCCGCGCTGCGCCGCACCAGGGAGGGCTTCCACCGTTCGATCGCGGCCATGGCGAGCGCGGGCAACGACGTCGTCGTCGACCACGTGCTGAGCGAGGAGTGGCGGCTGCTCGACTGCCTCGCCGTGCTGCCGCCGGAGGACGTGCTGTTCGTGGGTGTGCACTGCCCGCCGGACGAACTGGCCCGCCGCGAACGGGACCGGGGCGACCGGCCGCCGGGCCTCGCGGTGCACCAGTACGGGCTGGTGCACCGGCACGGCGACTACGACCTGGAGTGCGACACCGCCGCGGCGAGCCCCCGGGCGTGCGCGGAGCGGATCAAGGAGTTCCTGCCGCGGCGTCCCACGCCGACGGCGTTCAGTCGGCTCCGCGAGAAGTACCTGACGGACGGTCGGCACACGGGCTGAGCCGTGACCCTACGGCGCTCAGATGATCACTTCAGTGGCGCCGGGAGGCGCCCCCACGCGCCCCTGGCGGCTCGCCGCCTGCCTGCACCTGGACCGGTGCCGCCGGGCGGCTCTCGCGGCCCGGGCGGTCGAGGGCCGTGGCGGTGTACCGGCCGGCGGGGAGGGGCAGGGGGCGGGCGCAGTCGGCGGCGGGCAGGCAGGCGGCCAGGGTGTCCGCGGTGAGCCGGGGGCGGTCGCCGGGTGTCGGGGGGAGGCGGTGCAGGGCGTAGCGGAACGGGGGCGGGCCGCCGGGGGTGATGCGCAGGGTGCCGTCCGCGGCGGTCAGGACGGGTGCGGCCGGGGGAGGGCCGTCGGCGAGCCGGGGCAGCAGCGGGGGCAGGGCGGGGCGGTGCCAGTGGTCGGCGGCGAGGCGGGCGACGGCGCCGATCGGGTCGGTGCGGACGTTGCGGGCGCTGAACAGGATCTGGCCGCCGATCTGCGGCAGCGCGGCGTCCAGGTCGAGGTGGCGGGAGAGTTCGGCCGGATCCTGCCACGCGGGGGCCTCGCCCGCTGCGCCGGCGCGGTAGGCGGCCTGGCCGGTCCAGAGCAGGGTGCCCCGGCCGGCGGTCTGTGCGGCCCACCAGCGGGCGAGGGCCGCGTAGTCGGCCTGCGGGTGGCCGAGGTGCCAGTACAGCTGCGGGGCGACGTAGTCGAGCAGGCCGTCCTGCACCCAGCCCAGTGAGTCGGCGTACAGCCCGTCGTAGGACTGGAAGGCGGCGGTGGCCGATCCGCGCGGGTCGGTCGCGGCGTTCCGCCAGATGCCGAACGGGCTGACGCCGAAGGCCGCCTCGGGCCGAACCGCCCGTACCAGGTCCCGCAGTTCGCGGATCAGCAGGTCGACGTTGCGCCGCCGCCAGGCCGCCCGGTCGGTGGTGCCCCCGCCGTACACGGCGAAGGAGGCGTCGTCGGGGAAGGGCCGGCCGGCGACGGGGTAGGGGTAGAAGTAGTCGTCGAGGTGGACGCCGTCGACGGCGTACCGGGCCACCGCGTCCAGGATCGCCTGTTCGACGAAGGCGCGGGCGGCGGGGACGCCGGGGTCGTAGTAGAGGCGTCCGCCGTAGGAGACCGTCCACTCGGGATGGCGGCGGGCCGGGTGGTCGGCGGCGAGCCGTGCGGGGTCGTCGTGCTGGGCGATCCGGTAGGGGTTGAACCAGGCGTGGAAGGCGAGGCCGCGGGCGTGTGCGGCGTCGGCCAGGAAGCGCATCGGGTCCCAGCCCGGGTCCTGCCCCTGGACGCCGGTGAGCCACTGCGACCAGGGCTCGTACCGGGAGGGCCAGAAGGCGTCCGCGGTCGGCCGGACCTGCACGAACACCGCGTTGGCGCCGGACGCAGCCGCGGCGTCCAGCAGGTCGTCGTACGCGGCGCGCAGCCGTGCCTCGGGGAGGCCGGGTGCGGGGGGCCAGTCGATGTGGTCGACGGTGGCGATCCAGACGCCGCGCAGCCGGCGCGGCGGCGGTCCGGCGGCGGCGGTGGCCGGCCGTGCCGCGGCGGTCAGCGTGAGGGCACCGAGGCCGCCCAGGAAGAGCCGGCGGGACGGACGCGGCGGCATGGCGGCTCCCGGGGGTGAGGGTGGCGCCACTCTCGCCGCCCGGGACGGGTGGTGTCGCGGCACCGCGCCGTCGGCGTCCTCCGCACGGGGGAATTGCGGGGTGAATTGTCGCCGATCCCCGTGCCATCGGCCACTCCTGACGTCCGATCGGGGAGATGGTGGTGACCGGCTCCACTCCTCGGGAGGCAACACCGTGCTCACCCTGCCCGTCCGGCTGCTGGCGGTGCCGCTCGCCGTCGTGCTCGCCGCGCTGCTGCCCGCGGGGGCGGCCCCCGGCAGCGGCACGGGGACGTCCGCCGCCGCCCGGAGCCTCGGCTCCGACCTGGACGCGCTGTTCGCCGACCGGGCGCTGACCGGCGCCCAGGTGTCCGCGCTGGTCACCGACGCGGCCACCGGCGAGGTGCTGTACCGGCGGTCGCCCGGTGCGCTGCTGCTGCCCGCCTCGACCCAGAAGACGGTGACGGCGGCGGCCGCCCTCGAACTGCTCGGCCCGGACCACCGCTTCACCACCGAGGTGCTCGCCGCCGGGCCGCGCACCGGCGGCCGGATCGACGGCGACCTGGTGCTGCGCGGCGGCGGCGACCCGACGCTGCTGCCGGCCGACCTCGACGCACTGGCCGCCGCGGTGGCCGCCGCCGGGGTGACGGAGGTCGGTGGCGCCCTGCTGGCCGACGCGAGCCGCTGGGACGACGTGCCGCTCGGCCCCAGCTGGTCCTGGGACGACCAGGCGGCGTACTACAGCCCGCAGATCTCCGCGCTCACCCTCACCACCGACACCGACTACGACCCGGGCACGGTGCGGGTCGTCCTGACCCCCGGGGAGGCGTCCGGGCAGCCCGCCGCGGTGCGGGTCGTGCCCGCCGAGGCACCCGTCCGGTTCACCGGCGGGGTGGCGACCGGCGCGGCCGGCAGCGCCCGCACCGCCGTGGTCGACCGCCGGCCCGGCGGCAACGAGCTGCTGCTCTCCGGCAGCGTCCCGGCGGGCGGCGGACCAAGCGAGGAGTGGATCGCCGTGGACTCCCCGGCGCTGGTGGCCGCCGGGGTGTTCGCCGCCGCCCTGGCCCGGCACGGGGTCGCGGTGCAGGGCGCCCCGCGCGAGGGCCGGGCGCCGGCCGGAGCGGCCGTCCTCGCCGCCCACGACTCGGCACCGGTCTCGGCGCTGATGGCGCCCTTCCTGAAGCTCAGCAACAACGGCATCGCCGAGCACCTGGTCAAGGAGATCGGCCGGGTGCGGGCCGGCAGCGGCAGCTGGGCCTCCGGCACCGACCAGGTGAACGGCTTCCTGCACCGGGCGGGCCTGGAGCCCACCGAGGCCCGGCAGGTGGACGGCTCCGGGCTGTCCCGGCACAACCTGCTCACCGCCTCCCGGCTCACCGCACTCCTGGCGTACGCCCGCACCCGGCCCTGGTTCGCCACCTGGTACCAGGCGCTGCCGGTGGCCGGGGACGCCCGGCGCGCCGTCGGCGGCACCCTCACCAACCGGATGCGCGGCACCGCCGCCGAGGGCCGGGTGCACGCCAAGACCGGCTCGATGACCGGCGTGGACGCCCTGACGGGCTACGCCGAGCGGGCCGACGGGCGCACCCTCGCCTTCGCCGTCCTGGTCAACAACTTCGCGGGCAGCAGCCCCCGTTCGGTGATCGACGCGTTCGCCGTCCGGCTGGCCGGGGGCACCGCCGCGACCGTCCGCACCGCTCCGTCGGCCGAGGTGCCGACCGGGACGCCGGACCGGGACTGGGAGACCGCCTGCCTGGTGGAGGCCACGTGCTGACGGGCCGCGCCGGCCGGCTGCCGGCAGCGCTGCTCGCCCTCGCCCTGCTCGCCGTCACCGGGACGGCGGCCGCGGGCTGCGTCCGCCGCTCGGACGAGGACCTCGGGCCCGTCCCGGACGTGCCCGGCGGGACGTTCACCGTCGCCCTCACCGAACCGGACCACCTCACCCCCGGCCGCACGACCAGCAGTTACTCGCTGCAGGTGCTGGAGGGCCTGTTCGACACCCCGCTCGCGCTGGACCCTTCGGACGGCCACGCGGTGCCGCTCGCCGCCGAGTCGATCAGCACCGACGACCAGCGGGTCTGGACACTGCGCTTCCGGTCCGGCGCCCGCTTCCACAACGGCGAGCCGGTCACCGCGGCCAGCTACGCCGACGCCTGGAACGCGGCCGCGTACGGGCCCAACGGCTGGGAGGCCAACGGGTACTTCAGCCAGATCGACGGCTACGCCGCGCTCAACCCGGCCGACGGCGCCAGGCCGCCGACCGACCGGCTGGCCGGCCTGGAGGTGGTCGACGACACCACCCTGAAGGTCACCCTGGCGGCGCCGTTCAGCCAGTTCCCGATGCTGCTCGCCTTCCCGGCGTTCGCACCGCTGCCGAAGGCGGCCTTCGCCGACCCGGCCGGGTACGACCTGCACCCGGTCGGCAACGGCCCGTTCGCGATGGACGGCGACTGGCGGCACCAGCAGCGGATCGACCTGCGCCGCGCCGAGGGCTACAGCGGCCCGCGCCCGGCCACCGCCGACGGCGTGCACTTCCGGATCTTCACCAGCAAGGACACCGCCTTCACCGAACTGCGGGCCGGGCACGTCGACTTCATGGCCAGCGTGCCGCCCGCCCGGGCGTACGAGGCGAAGCGCACCTTCGGCGCGCGGTACTCGGTACGGCCCAGCGGCACCATGGACTACCTCGGCCTGCCGCTCTGGGACGCCCGCTACGCCAAGCCCGAGCTGCGGCAGGCCATCTCGATGGCGATCGACCGCCGGGGCATCACCCGGGCCATCTTCAACGAGGTGTTCGCGCCCGCCGACTCACTGGTCGCCGCGATGATCCCCGGCCATCGGGCCGGCACCTGCGGCGAGACCTGCGAGTACCGGCCGGAGCGCGCCAAGGAGCTGTTCGACCGGGCCGGCGGCTTCACCGGCACGCTGGAGCTGTACTTCGCCAACTCCGACCCCACGTACGAGCAGTGGATGACCGCGGTGGCCAACGAGCTCAAGCAGAACCTCGGCATCCGCTCCATCGCCTTCCGCAAGATGTCCGGCGCCGACCTCGGCCCGATCCTCAACGGCCGCAAGGCGACCGGGCCGTACCGGCAGAACTGGGTGGTCGACTACCCGAGCGTGCAGAACTACCTCGCCGGGCTGCTCGGCCCCAACAACCGCTCCGGCTGGTCAGACCCGGCCTTCGACCGGGCGCTCGCGCTCGGCAACGCGGCGCCGGACGCCGCCGAGTCCGAGCAGCACTACCACGAGGCCGAGTCGATCGCGCTCCGGGCGCTGCCGCTGATCCCGCTCTGGAACTGGCAGGACCAGACCGCCTGGAGCACCCGGATCGGCAACGTCCTGGTCGACCCGTACGTCGCCGGACTGCACCTGGAGAAGGTGACCGTGCGGCACTGAGCCACCGACCACCGTCGCGACCACACGAACCGGGGGAGCCCGCCGATGGGCCGATACATCGCCCGCCGCCTGCTGTACGCCGTTCCGGTACTGCTGGCGACCACCTTCCTCATCCACGCCATGGTGTTCGTGCTGCCCGGCGACCCGATCCAGGGACTCGCCGGGGACCGGCCGGTGCCGGCGGCCGTCCTCGCCGAACTGCACCGCCGCTACCACCTCGACGACCCGCTCGTCGTCCAGTACGCCAAGTACCTGGGCGGCCTGCTCACCGGCGACCTCGGCCGGACCTTCACCGGCGAGCCGGTCGCCGACACCCTGGCCGGACGCTGGCAGGTCACCCTGCGGCTCGGCCTCACCGCCTGGTTCCTGGAGACCGTCCTCGGCGTCGCGCTCGGCGTCTGGGCGGCACTGCGCAAGGGCCGCTGGGCGGACAACGCGGTGCTCGCCGGCACCACCCTGGTGATCGCCGTGCCGGTGTACATCGTCGGCTACCTCGCCCAGCTGCTGCTCGGCGTGAAGCTCGGCTGGTTCCCGGTGGCCGGCGCCGAGGACGGCTGGCCGACCGCCTACCTGCTGCCCGGTCTCGTCCTCGCCTCCTTCGGCGTCGCCTACGTCGCCCGGCTGACCCGCGCCTCCCTGCTGGAGAACCTGCGTGCCGACCACGTGCGCACCGCCGGAGCGAAGGGCCTGCCCCGCCGGCGGGTGGTCGTCCGGCACACCCTGCGCAACTCGCTGATCCCGGTGGTGACCTTCCTCGGCATCGAACTCGGCTCGCTGATGGCCGGCGCCGTCGTCACCGAGTACGTCTTCAACCTGCCCGGCGTCGGCCAACAGGTCTTCCAGGCAATCCAGTTGCGCGAGGGGCCGACCGTGGTCGGCATCACCACCGCCCTGGTGCTGGTCTACTGCCTGGCCAACCTGGTCGTCGACGTCCTGTACGGCCTGCTCGACCCGAGGATCCGCCATGACCAGTAGCCCGCAGGCCCCCGCGCCGCCGCCCGCCCCCGCCCCGGCACCGCCCGCGCCCGTCCGGGACCTCACGCTGCCGCCGAAGCGGCGCCCCCGCCGCGGCGAGTCCCCCTCCGCCGGTGCCTGGCGGGACCTGCGCAGGCGGCCCCTCGTCCTCGCCTGCGCCGGCGTGCTGCTGCTGATGGCGCTGATGGCCGCCCTCCCCGAGCCGTTCGTCGCGCTGCTCACCGACGACAGCGGCCGCTGCGAACTCGCCGACTCCCGGGTCGGCCCCAGCCTCCACCACCCGTTCGGATTCGACCTGCAGGGCTGCGACTACCTCGGCCAGGTCGTCCGCGGCAGCCGCCCCTCCCTGGTCATCGGCCTCGCGGTGACCGCCGGGGCACTGCTGCTCTCGCTGCTCCTCGGCATGCTGGCCGGCTTCTTCGGCGGCTGGGTGGACACCCTGCTCTCCGGCCTGACCGACGTCTTCTTCGGCCTGCCGTTCGTGCTCGGCGCCACCGTCGTCCTGGTCGCCTTCCCCGACCACGGCCTCGGCGCGATGACCCTCGTCCTCGTCGCGCTCGGCTGGACGACCATGACCCGGGTGATGCGCGCCCAGGTCGTCGGCCTCAAACAGGCCGACTACGTGCAGGCCGCCCGCTCCACCGGCGCCGGACCGCTGCGGCTGATGGCCCGCCACCTGCTGCCCAACGCCGCCACCCCCGTGGTGGTGGTCGCCATGCTGAACGTCGGCAACGTCATCTCCGGCGAGGCCACGTTGGACTTCCTCGGCGTCGGCCTGCAGTACCCTGCGGTCTCCTGGGGACTGCAACTCAACGCGGCCCAGCCCTACGTCCTCGACTTCCCGCACCTGCTCGCCTTCCCCGCGCTGTTCCTGTCGGCGACCGTGCTGAGCTTCATCCTGCTCGGCGACGCCGTCCGCGACGCGTACGACCCGAAGCTGAGATGAGGCCCGCATGCCGACCCACGACCGGCCCCGAACGGTGCCGCAGGCCCTGCGCCCCGGCGACCGGGTCGCCGTCGCCGCCCCCGCCGGCCCGCCCGACCCCGCCCTGCTGGAGCGCGGCACCGCCCTGCTGGCCTCCTGGGGCCTGGAGGTGACGGTGCTGCCGCACGTCCGCGACAGCCACCTCGGCCACCTCGCCGGCCGCGACGAGGACCGGGCCGCCGACCTCGCCGAGGCCTGCGCCGACCCCGGCGTCCGGGCCGTCCTCTGCGCCCGCGGCGGCTACGGAACCCAGCGGATGGTCGACCTGGTCGACTGGAAGGCGATCGACGCCGCCGCCGAACCGGCCCTGCTGATCGGCTCCAGCGACATCACCGCCCTGCACGAGGCCTTCGCCGTCCGGCTCGGCACCAGCACCCTGCACGCCCCGATGCCCGCCACCGGCGCCCTGGTCGACAACCCGGCCAGCGCGGACCACCTGCGCACCGTGCTCTTCCACCCCGAGCGGGTCACCGAACTGCCGCTCACCGGCGGCGCGCTCGTCCCCGGCACCGCCCGCGGCCGGCTCGCCGGCGGCAACGCCAGCCTGCTCGCCGCCTCCGTCGGCACCCCCACCGCCCTGCCGCCGGACGGCTGCCTGCTGCTGCTGGAGGAGACCGGCGAGGAGCCGTACCGGCTGGACCGCATCCTCACCCAGCTGGCCCGCGCGGGCGTGCTCGGCCGGGCCGCCGGGATCGTGCTCGGCGACTTCACCGACTGCGGGCCCGAGGAGGAGGTCCGCGCCGTCCTCGCCGACCGGCTCGGCGGCCTCGGCATCCCCGTCGCGGCCGGCCTGCCCGCCGGGCACGGACCGCTGCAGCTCACCGTCCCGCTCGGCACCGCCGCCGAACTCGGCGACGGCGTGCTCACCCTGCTCGAACCCCCGCTCGCCCCGCGCCCCGCCCCGGGCCGGCCGGCCGCCGAGGAGACCGCGTGCGCGTCCTGATCTCCGCCGACATGGAGGGCGCCACCGGCACCACCTGGCCGGAGGACGTCGAACCCGGCGCGCCCGCCTGGCAGCGGATGCGCCGGCTGCTCACCGGCGACGTCAACGCCTGCATCGCCGGCCTGTTCGCCGGCGGCGCCGAAGAGGTCCTGGTCAACGAGGCGCACGAGACCCAGCGGAACGTCCTGCTGGAGGAACTCGACCCGCGGGCGCGGCTGCTGATCGGCCGGCACAAGCCGCTCGGCATGATGCAGGGCGTCCAGGAGGCCGACGCCGTGGTCTTCCTCGGCTACCACACCGGCGCCGGGGCACGTGGCGTCCTCGCCCACACCTACCTGGGCGCCGGACTCACCGGATTCCGGATCGACGGCACGGACGCCGACGAGGGCCGGATGAACGCGCTGACCGCCGCCGAGCACGGCGTCCCCGTCATCCTCGTCACCGGCGACGACCTCACCTGCACCGCCGCCGCGGCCTGGGCGCCGGAGGCCCGCACCGCCGCCGTCAAGGAGTGCGTCAGCCGGTACGCCGCCGTCTGCCTGCCGCCGTCCGTCGGTGCCGCACTGATCCGCGACCGGGCGGAGCTCGCCGTGCGGGACCACCTGATGCTCGGCCGCCCCGAACCGGTCACCGGCCCGCACCGCTTCGAGATCGACTTCCACGCCACCCACCAGGCCGAGGCGGTCGCAGCGGTGCCCACCGTCGAACTCCTCGGCCCGTGCACCGTCGGCTACACCGCCCCCGGCGCCACCCGGGCCGCCCGTACCTTCAAGGTCTGCACCGTGGTCGCCCGCGCGGCCACCGAGCAGCAGTACGGCTAGGACTTCAGAGGGGGTGGTCCACCCCCGGGGGCGCGGGGAACTGCGCAATTCGGATGCGGGCCCCGCACGGACCGAGGCGGATCCGCATCCGCCAGGAGCACCACCCTCGGACCGTGCAGTTGCGTCCCCGGCGTCCCCGAGGTGGCCACCGAGAGAGGGAGACCCCGTGACCGTCAGCCCGCAGGCCCTCGACACCGACGCGGCCGTCCTCTGCCACGACCTGTTGCGCCTCGACACCGTGAACCCCGGTGACGGCAGCGGGCCGGGCGAGCGGGCTGCCGCCGAGTACGTCGCGGGCCGGCTCTCCGAGGCCGGACTCGACCCGCTGCTCACCGAGTCCGCACCGCGCCGGGCGAACGTCCTCGCCCGGGTGGCCGGCACCGACCGGACGCTGCCGCCGCTGCTCGTCCACGGCCACCTGGACACCGTGCCCTTCGACGCCGCCGACTGGACGCACCACCCGCTCTCCGGCGACCTCGCCGACGGCTGCCTGTGGGGCCGCGGCGCGGTCGACATGAAGGGCACCCTGGCGATGACGCTGGCCCTCGTCCGCGACTGGGCCCGTACGGGGCGGCGGCCGCGCCGGGACCTGGTGCTCGCCTTCCTCGCCGACGAGGAGTCGACCGGTGAGTTCGGCGCGCGCTTCGCGGCCGAGCGGCACCGCGAGTGGTTCGAGGGCTGCACCGAGGCGATCGGCGAGTCCGGCGGGTACTCGGTGCCCGCGGGGGACGGAGGGGACGGACCGGGGCAGCGGCGGCTCTACCCGGTGGCGGTCGGCGAGCGCTGCACCGCCTGGATGCGGCTGACCGCCACCGGCACCGCGGGGCACGGTTCCCGGGCCGGTGCGGACAACGCCGTCGCCACCCTGGTGCACGCGCTCTCCCGGCTTGCCGCGCACCCCTGGCCGGTCCGCCTCACCCCGCCGGTGGAGGCGCTGATCGCCGAACTGGAGGGCGTCCTCGGGACCCGGATCGACCGGGAGCGGCTGGAGGCGGAGGCCGCCCGACTCGGCCGGGCGGGCGCGCTGTTCGCCCACACCGTGCGGAACTCGGCGGTGCCGACGGTGCTGCAGGCCGGGCAGAAGGTGAACGTGGTGCCCGGCCGCGCCCACGCCCAGGTCGACGGACGCTTCCTGCCCGGCACCCGGGACGAGTACCTGGAGACCGTCGAACGACTCCTCGGACCGGGCGTCACCCGCGAGTTCATCAACCTGCAGGAGGCCGTCGCGGCCGACCACACGGGACCGGCGTTCGCCGCGATGGCCACCGCCCTGCGCGCCGAGGACCCGGCCGGACACCCGGTGCCGTACCTGATGTCCGGCGGCACCGACGCCAAGACCTTCAACGGCCTGGGCATCACCTGCTACGGCTTCGCACCCCTGCTGCTCGACCCGGAACTCGACTACCCGACGATGTTCCACGGCGTCGACGAACGCGTTCCGGTCGACGGACTCGCCTTCGGCGTCCGCGTCCTGGACCGCTTCCTCGCCGCGTACTAGCGGATTCGGCCCTCGGTGACGGCGGCGGGCTCCCGGGCGGGGGCAGGTGCGCCGCCCGCCCGCGGGGCGGCCGCGGCGCGGCGGGCCTGGGCGTCGGGCACGGTGAAGGCGAACAGGCCGGTGGCCACCGCGATCACGGCGAGGACGAGGTAGGCCGTCCGGTAGGCCGCCAGCGGCGGGTGGGCCTGTTCGGGGCCGCCCGCGCCGAGCACGAGGACGGTGGTCACCACGGCGGGGGCGAGGGCGTTGCCGGTCTGCCGGACGACGGTGTTGAGGGTGGCCGCGTGGGCGACGTCGGCCTTGGAGACGGTGCTGAAGGAGGCGATGGTGGTGGGCATGAAGACGCCGCCCATCGCCAGGCCGAGCAGGAACATGTAGCCGCGGAAGGCCCACAGGCCGGTGTGCTCGTCCGCGGCGGCGAACAGCAGCAGTACTCCCGCCACGCCCAGCATCCCGGTGCCGATGATCACCCGCGGTCCGATCCGGGCGTACACCGCGCCGACCACCTGCATGGTCAGCAGCACCCCGAAGGCCTCGGTGAAGGTGGTGCTGCCGCTGTCCAGCGCACTGCCGCCGCGGGCCTCCTGGATGTAGATCGGGCCGAGGAACATCGCGCCCATGATGGGCACGTAGCCGACCAGGCAGATCAGGTTGGTGTCGCGGAAGAGCCGGTCGCCGAGGAGCCGCAGCCGCAGGATCGGCTCCGCGGTGCGGAGTTCGACCGCGACCGCCGCCGTCAGCAGCACGGCGCCGGCCACCAGCGGGCCGAGCACCTGCGGTCCGGTCCAGCCCGCCTCCGGCCCGGTGCAGACGCCGTACATCAGGGCGGCGGTGCCCGCGGCGCTCAGCAGCAGGCCGGGCAGGTCGAGCCGGCCGGCGGTGTGGTCGCGGTGCTCGGCGAGGAAGAACAGCCCGAAGAGCACCGCGGCCGTGCCGACCGGGACGTTGACCCAGAACACCCAGCGCCAGGAGAGCCCGGTGACGAGGGCGCCGCCGAGCAGCGGGGCGATCGCCGGGGCGATCTGCTGGGGGATGATCAGCAGCCGGGCGAGGCGGACCTGTTCGGCCTGGGTGAAGGTGCGGAAGAGCAGCGCCTGCGAGGTCGGCATCAGCAGGCCGGCCGCCAGCCCCTGCAGCGCCCGGGCGCCGACCAGCGAGCCCAGACCCGGTGCGGCCCCGCACAGGGCGGAGGCGCCGGTGAAGGCGGCGAGCGAGAGCAGCAGCATCCGGCGGCCGCCGAAGCGTTCGACCAGCCAGGCCGAGGCCGGGACCATCATCGCCAGGCAGACCGGGTAGACCACGACGACGCCGGTCAGGGCGGCCGGGGTCAGGGCGAACTGCCGGGCGATGCCGGGCAGCGCGACGGTGGTGATCGCACCGTCGACGATGCAGATGAAGGTGGTCAGGACCGTCATGATGGGCACGACACGGCGCTGGCTCAGGCGGGTGCTCATAGAAACTGAGCATACTCACTATGATGGTGCTCAGAAAGACCAGGGACGGGGACGGACACGGCATGGCACAGCGGCAGGCGGACAAGCGCGACTTCGGCAGCAGCGACGTCCTGGTGGACGAACTCTTCGCCACCACGCAGCGGCTCCGCGCCTTCGTGGACGGTCGGCTGCGCGAGCACGGGGCCTCCGTCTCGCGGCTGCGCACCCTGCGGGTGCTGGCGCGGGCCGGCGGGCCGCTGCGGATGCGCGACCTCGCCGAACTGGTCGGCAACGCCCCCCGCACCACCACCACGATCGTCGACAGCCTGGAGAAGGACGGCCTGGTCGAGCGGGTCCGGCACCCCGAGGACCGCCGCGCCTTCCTGCTCACCCTCACCGAGGAGGGCGTCCGCCGGCACCGCGAGGCCGAGGAGCTCGACCGCGCGGCCCTGGCCACCGCCACCGGCGCCCTCGCGCCCGCCGAACGCGAGCAGTTGCGCTCCCTGCTCTCCCGCATCCGCACCACCGTCGGCGAGCAGGCGGCCGATGCCGACGCCGGCACCTGACCCCCGGCGCCTGCGCCCGAAGCCCCCGCACCCGACGCCTTGGCAAGGCGGCGCCCCGCCCCGGTATCGGTCGGGTGAAACCGGCGGTTCGGCCGTCAGGGTGACGTATCGTCCTGCCGAAGGTGATCCTGACCCGAAGGAGGAGATCACCTCGCGTTACGTCCTGCTGGGCCTCGGCCTCGCCTGCCCCGTCCTCGCCCTCGCCGTCTTCCTCGCCGCCGCCCGGGCCGGCTCCCGCAGTGAGGGGGAGGACGACTAGGACGCTGTCCTTCCCCGGCGCACGGATGCCGCACGGGGGTGCCCCCCGGATCGACCTCCCGAGCACCCGGTGAAGCGAGGCCCGGGCCCGGACCCCTGCGGTGGGCGGCCTCACCGCAGGGGTCCGCCCTCCCGCTGGTGGCGGCCGGGCGTGGTGCCGAAGGCCTTCCGGAAGGACTCCACGAAGGCGCTCGGCGACGACCAGCCGCAGGCCGCCGCCACCGAGGTCACCGACCGGCCCGCGGCCAGCAGCGTCAGTGCGTGGTGCAGTCGCAGCTGCGCCCGCCACTGCGGGAAGCTCATCCCGGTCTCCCGCCGGAACAGCCGGCTCAGCGTGCGCTCGGACGCGCCCACGGCGGCGCCGAGCCGGGCCAGCGTCCGGTCGTCGGCCGGGTTCGCGGCCAGCAGGTCGGCGAGGTCCCGCAGCCGCGGGTCCGAGGGCGTCGGCAGTTCCAGGCCGAGGTCGGGCGCCCGGCACAGCTGGTCCAGCGCCACCCGCTCCAGCGCGTCGAACTGTTCGCCCTGCGGCGGCTCGGGGCCGCTCAGCACCTCGACCACCTCCCACAGCAGCCGGCTCACCGCCAGCACCGCCGGGCGGGTCAGCCCCAGCGGATTGACCTCCGCGGGGAAGCTCAGGCTGCGCAACTCGCTGGGCCCGTGGGCCCGGTGGGCGTGCGGCACGCCGGCCGGCAGCCAGACCCCGCGGTGCGCGGGCACCGCCCAGCTGCCCTGCGGGGTGGACACCTCCAGCACGCCGCGCCCCGGGCAGATCAGCTGGTTGACGGTGTGGAAGTGCCAGTCGATCCGTTCGCGGTGGGCCAGCGGCTGCCGGGTCGGACCGGTCAGCTCCTGGCGGGTTGGCGACATGGATCGGCAGAGTATCGGAAGTCCGCACCCGGCGCCGCGGGCCAGGCTGGTCACCGCCGGCGAACCCCCGCCGGCGAGCCACCGAGGAGGCGGGATGACCCCGGACGACACCGCGCGCCGGACGGACACCGGCGCGGCGCACGCCCCACCCGAACCACCCCCGGGGTCGGTCCCGGGGTCGGCCCCGGCGCAGGACGGGGTCTGGCGGCGGATGGGCCTGTGGGGAGCCGCGCACGCCGTCGACGACTTCTACCAGGGGCTCGTCCCCGCCGTGGTGCCGTACTTCGCGCTCGACCGCGGCTACGACTACGTCGCGGTCGGCGGGCTCGCGATGGCGGCCACCGTCGGCAGCGCCGTGCCGCAGCCCTTCGTCGGACTGGCCGTGGACCGCTGGCGGCTCGGCGGCACGGCCGCCCTTGGCGTGGCCCTGGCCGGGGTCGGCCTCGGTGCGGCGGGGCTGGTCTCCTCGTACGCCGCGGTCTGGCTGCTGGTGCTGCTGTCCGGGCTCGGGGTGGCGATGTTCCACCCGGCGGCCGGGCGGTCCGCGCGGGAGGCGGCGGGCGGCAGCACGACGGGGATGAGCGTGTTCGCGGCGGGCGGCAGCGTCGGCTTCTTCCTGGCTCCGGTGCTGGCCACGCCGGTGCTGGCGGCCTGGGGCGTGCGGTCCACGGTGCTGTTCGTGCCGCCCGCGCTGATCGCCGGCTGGGTGCTGCTGCGCCACCGGCAGCGGGCCGCGGCCGCGGGGAGGGCCCACGCCGCGGCGGCCCTCCCCGCGGGGCCCGACCGGTGGCCGCCCTTCCTGGTGCTGACCGGGGTCGAGGTGGCGCGGTCGGTGGTGTTCTTCGGGGTCAGCACCTTCCTGGAGCTGCACTGGCTGCGCGACCTGCACGCCTCGCACGCCCTGGCCGGCGCGGCACTGGCGGGCTTCCTCGGCGGCGGCGTCGCCGGGACGCTGCTCGGCGGCCGGCTCGCGGACCGGATCGGTGCGGTGGCGGCCGTGCGGCTGGGCACCGCGCTCACCCTGCCCGCGCTGGCGGGCCTCTGCCTCGCACCGGGCAGCCTGGTGCCGCTGCTGTTCGCGGTGCTGACCGGCGCCGCGCTCAACGTGCCGTTCGCGGTGATGGTCAAGCTGGGCCAGGACTACCTGCCCGGACGGCCCGGCACCGCGGCCGGGGTCACCCTGGGGCTCGGCGTCAGCGCCGGCGGGCTGTGCGGGCCGCTGCTCGGAGTGCTCGCCCGGGCGCACGGGCCGCAGGGCGTGCTGGCCGCGCTGTGCGCGGTGCCGCTGCTCGGCCTGCTGCTGGCGTACGCCCTGGTGGAGCCGGGCGCGGCCGGGCGGCCGGGGCCGCCCGTCGGACGGTTCAGGCCACGTGGCAGAGCTTGACCACGGAGACCCGGTGCAGGTCCACCGCGAGCGGGGTGTGGCGGCGGTGCCGGCGGGCGTCCTCGGACTCCGCCCGGGCCAGTGCCTGCTCCACGGCGTGGTCGGCCTCGGAGGCGTCGACGATGAAGAGGTGGACACCGGTGTCGGGCGTGCCGTCCGGCCCGGTGTCACCGGACTGGTGCGGAATCTCGACCCGCCAGCGGAAAAGGTGCGGCGATGCCGCTCTGGACCTCTTGGTCATCGGACGTGCTTCCTCTCCCGTGCGGACGTGACGGGCGTTGGAGCTCCGTGGCGTTCGGACCTGTGCGGTCCGTATCACCGTATGAGGGGTAAATATGTCCGTCAAGAGGACGAGATGTGGAGTAAATATTCCGTCCGGCGGATGAATTCGTTCCCGAGCCAGTACGGTGCATGTATGAGCGACCTCCACGAGTCGGCCGCCCTCTCCGCCCGGCGGCTGCGCACCCGCACCGCCCTGCTCGCCGTGCTCGCAGAGTACGGTGCGCTCAGCCGATCCGACCTGGGACGGCTCACCGGCCTGTCGCGGTCCGCGGTCAGCAGCGCCGTCGCCGACCTGCGCGCCGAGGGCGCCGTCACCGAGCAGCCCGCCCCCACCGGCCCGGTCACCGGACGCGGCCGCCCGGCCGCCGTGGTCACGCTCAGCCGTGACACCGGGCTCGTCCTCGGCCTCGACCTCGGGCACGCCCACATCACCGCCGCCGTCGGCACCGGCGAGGGGACGGTGCTCGGCGAGGCCACCGCCCTGCTCGACATCGACGACCACCCGCAGCGGGCCCTCGACACCGCCGCCGACCTCGCCGCCGAGGCGATGCAGCAGGCCGGCTGCGGACCGGAGGCGGTCGGTGCGGCCGCCGCCGGCATCCCCGCCGCCATGGACCTGCGCACCCGCGCCGTCCGGGCGCCCACCATCCTCGCCAAGTGGATCGGCCTCGACCCGGCCGCCGAACTCGCCCGACGGCTCCGGATGCCCGTCGCGGTCGCCAACGACGCCGAGATGGGCGCCCGCGGCGAACGCGCCCTCGGCGCCGGCCGCGGCCTCAACGACCTCATCTACGTCAAGGCCTCGCACGGTGTCGGCAGCGGTCTCGTGCTCGGCGGCCAGTTCTACCGCGGCGCGACCGGCCTGGCCGGCGAGATCGGCCACATCCAGCTGCCCGGCGCCACCAACTGGTGCCGCTGCGGCAACCGCGGCTGCCTGGAGACGGTCGTCTCCGTCGCCGAGGTCCGGCGCCGGCTGACCCACGTGCTCGCCAGCGCCGACCGCGGCAACGTGCCCGAGGAGATCCCGCCGCTCGACGAGCTCGCCGGCCGTCCCGCGGCGGCCCGGGTGATCACCGACGCCGGCCGGACCCTCGGCCGCGTCCTCGCCGACCTGGTCAACTGCCTCAACCCGGCCGCGATCATCATCGGCGGCGAGCTCGGCCAGGCCGGCGCGCCCCTGGTGACGGGCGTCCGGGAATCCATCGACCGCTACGCCCAGCCCGCGGTCGCCGACGCCGTCGAGATCACCGCCGGCACCCTCGGCGTCCGCGCCGAGCTCCACGGCGCCCTGGTCACCGCCGCCGACACCCGCCGCACCGTCGCCTGACGGCCGCGAGCCGCCCCGCTGCCGGGGCGGCTCGCGAACGGGCGCAGGGGGCGCCGGCTCTCCTCGGCGCCCCCTGCTGGTGGGTGGGCCCGCCCGGCCCCGACGGTGGCCGGGGGCGGGACCGGGCGGGAGTCGTGGTGGTGCGGCAGGGTCAGGGGCAGGTCTTCCAGGCCAGGTGGTAGACGGTGTTGATGTCGCCGTCGGTGGAGTCCATCGTCATGAAGCTGGTGGTCCTGCCGGTGTCGGACGTCCCGGCGTTGAGCCGCAGCTCGGTGTTGATGTTGAAGTTGCGAAGCTCGCCGCAGGGCGCGAAGACCAGGGCGGCCACGTCCACCGAGTCGGTGGCCTGCCAGCTGTCGTCCAGCGGGCCCTTGAACTGGTGGTTGCTGGAGGTGGTCTGCGGCGAGCCCTGGAAGTAGTAGTTGGCCTTCTGCGTGCCGACGGCGCCGCGCTCCAGGTGGGCGAAGCCGCGGTAGTCGGCGGAGGCGATGGCGTAGGTGAAGCCCTGTGGCACGTGCACGTTCAGGTTGAGCTGGCAGTTCTTGCGGAAGTCGGTCGGCTTGGAGCCGACGCCCACCTGCGCCAGGTAGTCGCTGTAGGTCACGGTGAAGGCCGTGTTGTCGGGGGAGACCGCGACGGCGGCCGTGCCGGCCGGACACCCGGAGCCGTTGACGGTGGCCACGTTGATCACGATCTTGTCCGGCGGCGGAGGGGTGGTCCACGGACCGGTGGGCGCCGCGGCCGAGGCCGCGGGGGCGGCGACCAGCGAGGCGGCGGTGGCGCCGACGGCGACGAGCATGCGGACGATCAAGGCGTTTCCTTCCGATCGTGCACGGCCGCCGGGCGGGACTCCGTCCCGGCGGTCTGTCGCGTACATGTCACCACGACATCCGCCCCGCGTACAGAGGGGCGGCGACGCTCCGTCAGGAATCCCTGACGGAGCGTGGACGAACGGCGGGCCGCCCCCGCCGGCCGCGGCCCCGCGCTCCCGCCGCCGCGACCCCCCACCGGAATCCCCGTACCCGCCGGAACCGCCGGCCCGGTCCGTCCGACTACCTGCACCGGGCCGGCAGCCGCCGCCCCGCAGCACGGACCATCCGGAGACCACCATGCGCGCTCGCGCCCTGTGCGGCCTGGCCGCCGCCCTCGCCCTGCTCACCTCGGCCTGCGCGAGCGGCGGCGGCACCACCGCCGCGGGCACCGGCTCCGCCGCACCGTCGGCGGCCGTCGGCGGCTTCCCCGTCCGCGCGGCCGACTGCGCCGGTGCCGAGACCGTCTTCGACGCACCGCCCCGGAGGATCGTCACCAGCAACGCCGCCGCCCTGGAGATGCTGCTCCGGCTCGGCGCCGGGGACCGGGTGATCGGCACCGGGTTCCCGCCCGGCACCGGCACGATGCCCGCCGACCTTGCGGAGCGCGCCGCCGCCGTCCCCGTCCTCGGACGCGCCGTCATCGCCAAGGAGAAGCTGCTCGGCTCCGGCGCCGACCTGTACGTCGACACCTTCGCCTCGATGGGCGCCATGGGCGGGGCGATGGGCGCCGCCCCCACCGAGCAGGAGTTCGCCGCGGCCGGCATCAAGCACGTCCAGCTGCACTCCACCGCCTGCGCCGACCGGCTCACCGGCCCGCAGCAGGACCTCTCCGAGGTGACCGCCGACATCCGGCGGCTCGGCGCGATCACCGGCACCCGGGCGCGCGCCGAGGAACTGGTGGCCGGGATGGAGCGCACCGTCGGCGCCGTCCGCACCGCGGTCGCCGCCGTCCCCGCCGACCGCCGCCCCTCCTACTTCTTCTTCGACGCCGACGCCGGCACCAAGCAGCCGATGGCCGCCTGCGGCCGCCAGGTCGCCAACGCGGTGATCACCCTCGCGGGCGCCCGCAACGTCTTCGCCGACTGCAAGGGCGCCTTCAAGCCCGTCTCCTGGGAGGACGTCGTCGCCGCCGACCCCGACTGGATCCAGCTCGGCGTCCGCAACCGCGGCAGCGAGGCCGAGACCCGCAAGGCCTACGACCAGGCCGAGGCCTTCCTCCGTGACTTCCCCGCGACCCGGGAGCTGAAGGCCGTCCGCGCGGGCCACTTCGTCCGGATCGGCTCCGAGGTGACCACCATCGCGGGCGTCCGCAACGCCGACACCGTCCTCGCCGTTGCCCGCGCCGTCCACCCCGGCCTCACCGTGGACGGCCGCTAGATGGCCGCCACCGCAGCACCGGGCACGGCCCCGGCCGTCCACCGGTCGGCGAGCCTGCGCACCGGCGCGCTGGCCGGCGCCCTCGCGCTGGCCCTGGCCGTCGCCCTCACCCTCGCCGTCTCGCTCGGTGCGGTGGACGTCCCGCCCGCCGAGGTGTGGAGCGTCGTCACCCGCCACCTCACCGGCCGGCCGGCGGAGCCCGGCACCCGCGACCTGATCGTCTGGCAGCTGCGCGCGCCGCGCGCCCTGCTCGCGGCCGTCGTCGGCGCCGGACTCGGCCTCGTCGGCACCGCCGTCCAGGCCCTCGTCCGCAACCCGCTCGCCGACCCCTACCTGCTCGGCATCTCCTCCGGCGCCACGCTCGGGGCCGTCGCCGTCACCGTGCTCGGTACCGCCGCCGGGGCCGGCCTCGGACTAGGCCTCTCCGGTGCGGCCTTCGCCGGCGCGCTCACCGCCTTCGCCCTGGTCTGGACGATCGCCCGGCGCGGTGGCGGCTTCGCCCCGCTGCGGCTGGTCCTCGCCGGCATCGGCATCGGCCAGTTCCTCGCCGGGTTCACCAGCTTCCTCGTGCTGCAGGCCGGTGACGAACAGCGCACCCGCGGCGTGCTGTTCTGGCTGATGGGCAGCCTCGGCGGCACCACCTGGAGCCAACTCGCACTGCCCGCCGCGGCGGTGGCCCTCGGGGCCGTCCACCTCCAGGCCCGTGCGCGGGCGCTGAACGCACTGGCCGTCGGCGACGAGACGGCCACCGGACTCGGCGTGGACGTCACCCGGCTGCGCCGCGAACTCTTCACCGTCACCAGCCTGCTGACCGGGGTGATGGTCGCCGTCTCGGGCGCGATCGGCTTCGTCGGCCTGCTCGTGCCGCACGTCTGCCGGCTGCTCGTCGGCGGCGACCACCGGCGGCTGCTGCCGCTCGCCGCCCTCACCGGCGCCGTGCTGCTCACCGCCGTCGACACCCTCGCCCGGACGGCCCTCGCCACCCAGGAGGTCCCGATCGGCGTGGTCACCGCGCTGCTCGGCGCACCCGTCCTGCTGTACCTGCTCGACCGACGACCGGAGCACCGATGAGGATCGACATCGAGGACCTGACCGTCCGGCTGGCCGGCCGCGACGTGCTCGCCGGTGCCCGGCTGTTCGCCGCCGGGGGCGAGACGGTCGGTCTGGTCGGGCCCAACGGCAGCGGCAAGTCCACCCTGCTGCGCACGGTCTACCGTCACCTGCGGCCGCACGCGGGCCGGGTCCTGCTCGCCGGGCGCGACCTGCGCTCGCTCGGCGCCGCCGAGGCCGCCCGGCGGATCGCCGCCCTGCCGCAGGAACGCGGCGCGGAGGCCGACTTCACCGTCCGCGAGATGGTCGCCCTGGGCCGCACCCCCTACCAGCGGGCCTTCGCCGGGGAGTCCGCCGCCGACCGCGAGCTGGTGGCCGGGGCGCTCGCCGAGGTCGGCCTGCAGGGCCACGAACACCGCGGCTTCGCCTCGCTCTCCGGTGGCGAACGCCAACGCGCCCTGCTGGCCCGGGCCTTCGCCCAGCAACCGGAGGTCCTCGTGCTGGACGAGCCGACCAACCACCTCGACGTGCAGCACCAGATCGACCTGCTGGCCCTGCTCCGGGCCCGCCGCCGCACCACCCTGATCTCGCTGCACGACCTCAACGCCGCCGCCTCGCTCTGCGACCGCCTGCACGTGCTGCACCAGGGGGTGGTGGTCGCCGCCGGGCCGCCGCGCGAGGTGCTCACCGCCGACCTGCTCGCCGAGGTCTTCGGCGTCCGCGCCGCGGTGGTCGACCACCCGCTCACCGGCGACCCGTTGATCGCCTTCGACCACCGGGGCCGGGCCGCCCGCTGAACCGTCCGGCCCCGGTGCCTCAGCCGTCGAACCGGACCACCAGCCGGACGTTCACCGCGCCGTGGACCCCGGTGAGGGCGCTCATGACCCGCCGCACCGGGGCCCACGGCCCGTCGGTGGGCACCGCGTCGCGGCGCAGCATGCGGACGGTGCGCAGCAGCCTGCTGTCCTGGATCCAGGCGGCGCCCTCCGGCCGGCCGCCGGTGTCCCGGAAGGACTTGCCGGTGCACACCCAGCCGCGGGTGGGTGCGAGCGAGTACTCCTCGACCCGTGCGTCCACGGCCTCGGCCGGCCCGTCCCGGTCCACGGCGGCCAATTCCGCCCAGGAGATCCAGGACGCGCCGTGGGCGTCCCGGCCCCACACCCCGTACGCCTGCCGGACCTCGGCCGTCACGTCCTCGGGGAGGCCACGCCCGCCGGCGGGCGGACGGAACCCGGCGTGGTTGCGCACGCCGAACAGGCAGCCGAAGGCGTCGTAGCACCGGCCGTCGTACAGCAGGTCGAGGTCCACCGCCGGCCACCAGCGGATCTCGTCGTCCTCGTCGAGCACTCCGTGGGTGGCCCGGCACTCCACGAAGCCGTGGATGTCGGCTCCCACGCGGGTGGATTCTCCGCGCCGGCCGATCGCGCCGCAGGCGTTTTCCCCCGGCGCGGCCGCCCCCGCGGCCCGGTGAGGTGTTCGGCGCTCGCACACCGGACCGGGAGCGGGCCGGGGCGGGCGGCGGCTGCGGGCCGGGACCGTGACCCGTCCGGGTGTCCGGCGGTTGGACCCGGTATGACGATCTCTCCACTGCCCTGGCTGCCGCTCCCGGCCACCTTCGACCAGGTCGCCCGGGTGGTGGGGCGGGGCTCCGAGCAGGGTGCGCGGGCGACCGCGGCCGAGGAGCTCGCCGCCATGCACCGCGCCGCCGCGGCCGGGGCGCGGGCCGCCGCCTGGGTGCGGCGGCTCGCCGGACGGCAGGCCGCCGCCGCGCACGGCCGGGCCCTGGAGGAGACCGCCCGCGCACTCGCCCGGGCCAGCAGCCACGACGTCGTCCGCGGCGAGGGCCGGCTCGACGACCGGGAGTACCGCACCCTCACCGGCGCCGTGGTCCTCGGCACCGGGAACGCGGGCGGCCCGCCCGACCTTCACCCGGGGGAGCGGACCGCGCTGCTCGCGGCCTGCGCGCTGACCGTCGCGATGCCGGCCACCGCGGCGGACCGTCGCGCCCGCGAGCTCCCGTTGCTCGCCGACGAGTTGACCGAGACGATCGCCGCGGGCGAACGGGCCGGCGCGGCCCGCGCCGCCCGCACGACGGCCACCGACGCGGCGCGGCTCGTCCTCGGCGGGAGCGGCGACGGCGAGTGCCCCCGGGCCCGGCAGGCCCACCGGGGCCTCACCGAACGGGCCTTCTACGTCTTCGAACTGGTCCTCGCCCACCAGGGCAGCCACGACGAGGACGCCCGCCGCCAGGCGCTCACCACCGCCCTCGGCCCGGCCGCCCGCGGCACTGCCGCGGTGGCCCTGCTGCGGGTCGCCGACGACCCGGCCCTCGGCCTCGACGACGACCGGCGCCACCACCTGACCCGCCTCGCCGCCGAGCTCGACCCCCGCACCACCCGCGACCTGACCGGCCGCACCCGCCGCTGAGCGGCCGGGCCGGTCAGCCGTCAGCCCTCAGCCCTCAGCCGGCGGCCTCGACGTGGCTCGGCCGGCCGTGGCGCAGCACCGTGCGGCCGAGCCGTTCGGCCTCCGCGCGGTGCATCAACTCCCGTCTCCCGTCCGGGTGGTGCACCACGCAGGAGTGCCACGGCGTGGTCCACGGGTCGGCGGAGTCGAGCAGCCGCAGGCCGAACTTCTCGGCGCCCGCCCGCTGCGGGTGGATGGAGAGCCGGACGGCGCGCGGATGGTGCTCCTCGATCAGGGCGCCCCAGGCGCGGCTGCGCCGCACGACCTCGTACGCGCGGCGGCGGCACTCCCGTTGCAGGGCGGACCGGGTGCCGGTGAAGCCGACCGTGTCGTCGAGCAGGAAGCGGGTGATGCCGCGGTACAGCGCGAGGGCGTCCGGGTCGCTGCGGACCTCGGCCCTCAGCTCCTCCAGTGCCGGGGCGTACCGGGCGTCGACCAGGGCCCGCTTGGCGTCGTACGGCAGGTCGCCGAGGACGTCGCGCAGGTCGAAGAGGGAGAGCCGCTGCAGCCCTTCGCGGCGGACGGTGGCGGCGAGTTCGTCGGCGTACTCGTCGATGTGCGCGTCCGGCACCCCGACGAGGTCGCCGAAGACGTGGCCGTCGGAGCAGATCACCAGGCGGGCGCCCGGCGGGTGGACCCGGGCGACCTCGGCGCAGAGCCCGTCCAGGAAGGCCAGGGAGAGCCGTTCGCCCTCGTCGGGCAGGTGGCCGAGCACCTTCGCCGGGCTGGGCGACTTGCAGGGGAAGCCCGGCAGGGTGAGGACGACCGGCTCGTCGGCGGCCACGAAGCCGGCGATCCGCCGCAGTTGGGCCGGGAAGGCGGCGGCCGGCAGGTCGGGGGCGTTGTCGCAGGAGCGCCGGTGCGGGAGCAGCAGCTCCAGGACGGCGGCGCTGGTGCGCTCGACCGCGGTCGGGAGCGGGGAGCGGGGCTGTCCGGGGCGGGGCGGTGCGGTGAGGGTGCCGGCGGGCGGCATGCGGGACTCCGGGGTCTGGTCTGGTCTGGTCGGGTGGTGGCGGGCGGTCCGGTCGTTGCGCGGCCGGATCAGAGCCGGCGGTCGTACGCCACCGGGAGGCGGTCGACGCCGCGGGCGAGGACGGCGGGGATCCACTCGACGGCGTCGAGGTCACCGGCCGGGCGCAGGCCCGGCAGCCGGGCGAGCAGGGTGCCGAGGGCGATCTGCAGTTCGGCCCGGGCGAGCGCCGCGCCGGGGCAGAAGTGCGCGCCGTGGCCGAAGGCGAGGTGGGCGTTGGGGGTGCGGCCGAGGTCGAGCGTGTCGGCGTCCGGGAACTGCGCGCCGTCGCGTCCGGCGGCCGCCAGCGAGACGATCACCGAGTCGCCGGCCGGGATGCGGGTGCCGTGCAGATCGCTGTCCTCGGCGAAGAAGCGCCAGGTGGTGAGCTCGAACGCGCCGTCGTGGCGCAGCAGTTCCTCGACGGCCCGGGGCAGCAACGCGGGTTCCGCCCGCAGCCGGTCCAGTTGGCCCGGGTGGCGGAAGAGCGTCATCAGCAGGGTGGAGATCTGGTTGGTGACCGGCTCCTGGCCGGCGACGAGGAGTTGGAAGACCATCGAGTCCAGCTCCTCGCGGGTCAGCGCTCCGTCGTCGTGCGCGGCGACCAGCCGGGCCAGCAGGTCCCCGTCGGCGGGCGCGGTCCGCTTCGCCGCGACCACCTCGCCGATGTACCCCTGGAGCGCCCGCAGCCGGGCCTCGTAGGCGGGCCGGCCCGGGTCCTCGGGGCCGACCGGCTGGACGACCTTGCCCCAGTCCCGGTCGAAGCGGGCCGCCAGTTCGTCGGGCAGCCCGATCACCTCGGCGAGCACCAGGAACGGGAAGCGGGCGGCGAACCCGGCGACCAGGTCCGCGCCGCCGGTGGCCGGCAGCGCGTCCACCAGCCGGTCGGCGAACCGCTGGAACCGCGGCCGGAGTTCCGCCACCCGGCGTGGTGCGAAGGCGTCGCCGAGCAGGGCGCGCATCGCGGTGTGCCGCGGGGCGTCCTGGTGCAGCAGGTGGACCTGCAGCTGCGAGTGCTGCGGCTCGGGCATGATCGAGGCGCGGCGGCGCCAGGCCGCGTTCCCGAGCGCGTGGTCCTTGCCCAGCCGCGGATCGGTGAGGGCGTCCCGGGCGGCCGCGTACCCGGTGACCAGCCAGGCGGCGACACCGCTCGGGAAGCGGACCCGGTGCACCGGCCCGCTCTCGCGCAGCCGCCGGTAGAGCGGGTAGGGGTCGCGCTTGTACTCCCGGCCGGACAGCGGCACCGGCTCGGGCAGCGGCACCCGCTCGGGCGACGGTTCCGGCTCGGGCAGCGGTGTCGGCGCGGGCAGGGCGTCTCCGGCGAACGGGCAGACGGGGTCGGGTGCGGACATGGCGGAACTCCTCCGGAAGTGACGGACGGTCAGGACGTGGATCGCCCGGGGGCGACGAGCAGGACGACGGCCGCACCGGCGCAGACCGCGGACGCGGCCAGGCCGGTGCGCGGGCCTCCCGCGCCTGCCGTGGCGGTGGCCAGCGCCGGGCCGAGGGCGAACCCGAGGCTGCGGGCGAGCTGGACGGCGGAGCCGGCGGCACCCATCCGCCCCGGCGGGGCGGCGGCGAGGGCCAGGGCCTGCACCGGGCCGCCGTACAGGCCCATGCCGCAGCCGGCGAGGGCGAGCCGCCAGGCGGTGTCCTGCGGCGTGCCGTCGGAGCCGAGCAGGAGCAGCAGTCCGGCGGTGGTGACGGCCGCTCCGGTGCAGGCCGTCCACCGGGTGCCGAGGCGGTCGGCGATCCGCCCGCCGGCCCGTCCGGCGAGCGCCATCGCGAGCGGGAAGCAGAGCAGGGCGAGGCCGGCGGCGGTGGCACTGGCCGCTGCGTCCCGCTGGAGGCGTACGGCGGTGAGGTACTGCATGGCGGCGACCCCGGCCGCCAGGGCCGTCACCGCGCCGTGCACCGGCGCCAGCAGTGCGGCCGTCGCCCGTCCGGCGGGCCGGCGCAGCCAGCCGGCCGCGGGGACGGCCGCCACGGCCACGGCCGGGGCCAGCAGCGTCCACCGGCCCGGCGCGAGGGTGAGCGCGAGCAGGACCGCGGCCACCGCGCCGCCGACCAGCGCCGCGTCGGCGAGCGATGCGCCGTCCGGCGGGCGCAGCGGCCCGTCCCACGGCTCTCCCCGCGGCGCTGCCCGCCGCACCGTGAGGAGGACGGCGAGGCAGACCGGCACGGCGACCGGCAGGACGGCCCGCCAGCCCGCCGCGTCCAGCAGCGGACCGCCCAGCGCCGGCCCGGTCATCGCACCGAGCGGGCCCAGGGTGGCCGGCACGCTCAACGCCCGGGCCCGCAGCGCGGGTCGGACGGCCCGGGCCGCCAGCACCGGCATGAGGACGAAGACCAGTGCGCCGAACACCCCCTGGACGGCCCGCGCGGCGATCAGCCAACCCGCCGTCGGAGCCAGCGCGGAGGCGGCGCTGCCCAGCGCGTACCCGCCCGCGGCCAGCTGGACGGCGGCCCGCAGCCCGACCCCGTCCAGCCACCGGCCGGCCGGCAGCAGCAGCGCCACGAGCGGGAGTTGGTAGCCGAGCGCGACCCACTGCGCGGTGCTCCGGTCGACTCCGAGGTCGTCCGCGACGGACGGCAGCGCCAGGTTGACGGCGTTCATGTCCAGCAGGGCGGTGAACGACAGCAGTCCGGCGACGGCGACCAGGCCCCAACGGTCCTGCTGCGGCGGCGCCTGGTCGGCCGTCCGGGTCATCTCGGGTCCTTCCGCGGTGGGGCGGGCACCGCCGGCCGGCGATTCCCGCCCCACCAGTCGGACGCGGACCGCGGGAGGTTCCCGAACACCTGGGGGAATCCCCGCGCCCCGGACCGGGTCAGCCGGGCACCGGCACCGCCCCGACGGCCTCCGCGCAGCGGTCCGCGGTCTCCGCCTCCCGCAGCAGCGCCACCAGTTGCTCCCGGGCCCGGGCGACCCGTGAGCGCACCGTGCCGATCGGGCAGCCCGCGACCTCGGCCGCCTCGCCGTAGCTCATCCCGACCACCTGGGTCAGCACGAAGGCCTCCCGGCGCTGCTCCGGCACCCGGGCCAGCAGGTCGCCGAGCGCTATCCCGTCCTCGAACCCGCCCGTGGCGGAAGGCCGGTGGCGCTCCACCGCCTCCTCCCAGTCCGGCAGGTCGGCGCACTGCGGGCGCGCCGCGGCGCTGCGGTAGCGGTCGATCACCGTCCGCCGGGCGATCGACAGCAGCCAGGTGCGGGCCGAGGAGCGGCCGGCGAACCCGGGCAGGCTCCGCAGCGCCCGCAGGAAGGTCTCCTGGGCCAGGTCGTCGGCCGCGTCCGGATTCGTGAGATGGGCGACGAACCGCCACACGTCGCGCTGGGTCGCCCGGACGAACGCCTCCACGTCCTCGGCCCGCCCGTGCCGGGCGGTCAGCGCCAGTTCGGTCACCAGGGCGTCATCCACGGCGCACCGCCCGTCCGTCGCGGTCTCCGGGCGCGGACGGCGCTACCGCCCGGGCGGCGCCGTGGTGGAGCATGGGCGGATGACCTGTGCCGACTACCGCGCGGCGACCTCCGCGCAGCTCGACGGCGAAGCACCCGCGGACGGCCGCGGGGCGCACTGCGCCGACTGTGCCGAGTGGCTGGCCGCCGCCCGGCGGCTGAAGGCCCTGACGCGGGCCGCCGAGGGCCCGTCGCCGGAGTGGACGGGGCGGCTGCTGGGCAGCCTGGGCCTCGGCCCGGCGGCAGCGGGGGAGGCGGAGGGTACGGACGGAACGTCCCATGGTGGTTCCTGACGGCAGGAGGCATCCGCGGCGCCGCCCCGAGGGCTGCGCCGACCTGGCACCGGCCGGCTCCACCGTCCCGCGTCCCGCCGGGCACGCCCGGACGCCGCACGGCTGCCGCACGTCGTGCGGCCGCCCGGCGGATCCGAGGGCCTGCCCGGGGTCGGAACGGGTGGCGGTGCGCCGGCCCGGCCGCTGCACCGCCGCAGTGACGGCACGCACAGCGGCGACCGGCCCGCTGCCGCGCCGGTGCTCCGGCGGGCGGCGGGCTGTTCAGACAGCCGGTGCCGGATGCGGCGGGCCGCGTCGGCCCACCGCGTACGCCAGTGCGGGCTGCCGCGGACGACGCACCCGACGGACCGCCGGGCGGACCGTCCGCGGGGGCTCGTGCCGGAACGGTGCCAGGACGAGCACCAGCGGGGCGAACACCTCGGCCAGCGTCCGCAAGGCGGCCACCACCGCGGCCAACGCCGCCTCGCCCCGCCACAGCAGCAGCGAGCAGGCGAGCGCGGCCGCCAGGTGCGCGGCGGCCATCCCCGGCGACATCCCGTGCAGCAGCGCCGTGCCGCCGCCCCCACCGCCGTGCAGGCCGTGGGCGTGTCCGGCCGCGGTGCCGAGCACGGCCGGGTCCAGGCCGGCGGCCCGTGCGAGTTCCACCGGATCGACCCCGGCCGGGGTCTCGCCGTGCACGCAGAGCAGCAGCCGGAGCAGGTCGGCGGAGGGCGCCGGTGCGGCGGGCCGTGCCGCCGTCTGCTCGAAGAGGAGGTGCAGGGCGGCCTGGGCGGCCGTCATCCAGCCGGTGATCGCCGCGATGCCGCGCCGCCGCCCCGCCAGCAGCCAGGTCCCGGCCGCCGTGCCGGCCGCCGCGGCGCCGAGCACCGGCACCGCGACCGGCTGCCCGGAGACGGCGGCGTGCCCCAGGGCGGCCAGCGCCACGCAGGCCGTGGCGAAGACCGCTACACGCAGGAGGCGGAACTGACAGAGGATCACAACCCGGCCATCCTCGCATCAACCGGACCACTGCGGCGCACCGCCCCCGTCGGCCGGACGGCAACCACACCGGACCTGCTCGGCGAATCCGACGGGGCCGGCCAACCGGTGGGCCCGTCCCGGCGGCTCTGCCACGATCGGGTGCACGGGAGTGCTGGACGGGGTGGCGGGCCGGGTCGCCGGCGGGGCGACGGTGGAGTTCCGCCCGAGCGGTTCGTCGATGGTGCCGCCGATCCGCAGCCGGCAGCCGGCAGCCGGTGGTCGTGGCCCCGGTCGACCCGTCGAAGCTGCAGGTCGGCGACATCGTGCCGGCCCGGGTCGCCGGGACGGTGTACCTGCACCTGGTGTCCGCCCTGGAACCGGCCCGCCGCCGGGTGCGGATCAGCAACAACCGCGGCCGGGTGAAAGGCCGGACGGGGTACGAGCGGGTCTTCGGCATCCGCCTGTCGGTCGACGGCGCACCCCGGCTCGGCGCGGCGGAGAAGACCCGGCGCGGCGGAGAAGACCCGGCGCTGAGCGGCGCCGTTTCCGGCCGGCCGCGGTCGGGAACCCGCTCGGGCGCCCGGCCGGGACCCCCGGCCGGGCGCGGGGGGCCGTTGGGCCCTACCGGGTGCCCGCCGGTGCGGCGCACGCTCGAAGCACCGACGGCACACCGCGGCAAGGAGTGATCCACCATGATCAGCCCGGCCCTCACCCTCGACGAGCTGCGCGCCCTGGCCGCCGCCGGCGGCGCCGCACCCTCCCTGCACAACAGCCAGCCGTGGCGGTTCCGGCCGAGCGCCGACCGGCGCCGGCTGGAGGTGTACGCGGACTACCGGCGGGCCGTGCCGGTCACCGACCCCGACGGGCGGGCGCTGCACATCTCGATCGGCGCCGCACTCCTCAACCTGCGGGTCGCCGCCGTCCACCACGGCCGCGCCCCGGTGCTGCGGCTGCAGCCCGGCCACCTCGGCCGGCAGCCGATCGCCGAACTCGACCTCGCCGAGGGGCTGGGCACCGGCCCGGAGCCGTTCGGCCGGAACCTGTACCCGGCGGTGTTCATCCGCCACTCCAGCCGCCAGCCCTTCGCCAACCGGGACGTGCCCGAGGTGGTGCTCGGCGAACTCCTGCACGCGGCCGCCGCCGAGGGCGCGCAGATGACCGCCCTGGAGGAGTCCGAGGTGCGGCGGGTGCTCGACCTCACCGCCGAGGCGGAGGCCCGGATCGCCGGCGACGTGGCCCGCCAGGCCGAGACCCGCACCTGGCTGCGGCCGGAGGCACCGGCCGTGGACGGCATCCCGGCCACCGCCCTCGGCCCGCAGGACCACGACGCCCGGGTACCGATGCGCAGCTTCACCGGCCGCCCGCCCGCGCCGGCCGTCCTCGCCCCGCCGCCCACCCGCAGGTTCGAGGCCCTGCCGCAGCTGGCCACCCTGACCACCCGCGGCGACCGCCCGGCGGACTGGCTGCGGGCCGGCCAGGCGATGGAACGCGTCTGGCTGCTCGCCACCCTGTACGGGCTGCGCGTCTCCGTCCTGCACCAGGCCGTCGAGTGGCCGGACACCCGGGGGCTGCTCCGCGACCCCGAACAGGGCCCGGGCCACGTCCAGTTGGTGCTGCGCTTCGGCTACGGTCCGCCCGGTGCCGCCACCCCGCGCCGTCCGGTCGACGAGATCCTCGACCTGCCCGCGGCGCCCGGTTCCGCACAGGGAGCGTGACGACTCCGCAGGCCGGCGGTGACCGCCGCGGGCGAGCAGCCCGGCGCACGGCGGCGCCGACGCACCGGCAGCACTCCTGACGTCCCGCAGGAGCGTGCCCGCAGTCCGCCTCCGGCACCGACCGGCGGGTGCTGCCGGTCGACCACGACCACGGCGAACCGGTGGTCCCCTTCCCCCGCGGGGACGGCCCGCACCTCGGCGCCGTCGCCCGCTCCCGCACGGACGCGAGGGCGTGCGGGCGCCCGTCGACGGGTACGGTCGGCGCTGACCCGGACACCGACGGGCCGTGCGATCCGGGAGGGCTGCGCGGCCCGCTGCGGCGGACCGGTACGGGACGGGCGGCGGGCACCGCCGCGGAGGGAGAGCACCATGGCGCAGCACACCGACGGGTCCGCCGGAGCGCGGCAGGCCGCCCTGCTCGGACTCGCGGCCGAAGCACTGCGGTCCGCCACCGCGGCAGCCCTGGGCACCACCTCGGGTGCCGCGGTGGACGACGCCGTCACCGCCGCCGAGCGGGCCCTGCAACCGCTCCTGGACGCCGTCGGGCCGGACGCCGCCCCGCTCGCCCGCTCCGGCCCCGGAGCGTCCGGCACCCGAGACCTGCTCGCCGAGGTGCACCTCGGCGCGGACGCCCGGGAGCTGGGCGGGACGGCCCGCCGCATCACCGCCGCGGCCGCCGCGCGCCGCACCCGCGGACCCCTCCCGGCCGACCTGCGCCGCCCGCTGGAGACGATGGCGGCCCTCGGCCTCGCGATGCTCGCCACCGCCGCCCGGAGCCTGCCCGACCCCCGGGGCGACCACCTCGCCGAACTCCACGGCGACCGCACCGAAATGGCCCGCCACCAGGCCGTCCTGTACGCCCGTCTGCTCGACGCCGACCCGTCCCCGGCCCGCGCCGACACCGTCGACGCCGTCCTGCTCGCCGGTCACTACGACCGCTGCGCCCACCACGCCCTCTCCGCCGCCCGCCACGCCGCGCTGTTCGCCGGCCGCTGACCGCCGTTCACCGAACGCCGCCCCGCAGAGCCGGGCGCCGTCCGCTACGGCAGCCCCGCGGCGGCCGTCGCATCCCGCAGCAGTCCCGCCGTGCGGGGATCGAGGACGGCGCCGGCGTGGGCGACGAGCGCCCCGGCGAGTTCCGGGTCGGCCGGGTCGACCGTCAGCAGGCCGTCCGGCACGAGCACGGCGAGCAGCGCGGCCAGCACCTGCGCGTAGGCGGTGGACGCCGTCGTCGGCACTGCCGCGGCGAGTTCGCCGGCGCCGACCACCAGCACCCCGCCGACCGTCCGCTCGGCGCCGGGCACGGCCGGTTCGACCGACCGGCCGTCGGCGTCGCAGACCAGGTCGACCACCACCGACCCGGGCCGCAGCGAGCGGACGGCCGCCGTGTCGACGGCCGTGGGTGCCGCATCGGTGCTGCTGATCACCACGTCGAACCGGGACAGCACGGCCGCCCGCCGCCGGACGTCCCAGGAGCCGAGCGGCAGCACGAACCCGCCGTGCGCGGCGATCGCCGCCTGCGCGGCCCGCCCGGTGTCGTACGCGTGGACGGTGGCGCCGAGCCGGCGCGCGGTGTCGATCGCCCGCAGCCCGGCCGGGCCGGCACCGAGCACGAGGACGAGGGCGGGGTCGGTGACGCCGCCCGCCAGCTCCCGGCCGAGCCGGTCCGCGGCGAGCAGGACGGCCTTGTACCCGGCCAGCGAGGCCTGCCCGGTGTCCGCGTCGAGGCGGCCCGGCGGCAGGCCGGGCCGGGCGGGCGGGTCGGTGCCGATCAGGGTCAGGCCGGCGTCCGCCCAGCGCCGGACCAGGTGCGGAGCCCGGTGCGGCCGCAGCAGGCAGACCAGCACCCGGCCCCGGCGCAGCCGGGCGACGGTCTCCGCGGCCGGCCGCCGGACGGCGGCCAGGACGTCGGCCCGGGCCGCGAGTTCCCCGCCGGCGACGACCTGTGCACCCGCCGACGCGTAGGCGCTGTCGGGGAAGCCGGCCGCAGCCCCGGCACCGGCCTCGACCAGGACGTCCGCCCCGAGTTCGCGGACGCCGGGCACGGCGCGCGGCACGAGGGCCACCCGCCGCTCGCCCGGAAGGCCCTCGCGGCACACGCCCAGCACCACGGTTGCCATCGCCACTCACCGACCCGCCCGTGTCCACCTCCAGTATCACCGTCCACACCGTCTCCCCGCCCGCGCGGCCCCCGCAGGCGTTTGCGGTGCCCGCGCGCCCGGCCGGAGACTGGACGTACGCGGGGAGCCCCGCTGGGAGGCGGCCGTGACTGCACCGGGCTGGCAGTTCTGGGTGGACCGCGGCGGCACCTTCACCGACGTCGTCGCACGGCGCCCCGACGGCCGGATCGCCACCTGCAAGGTGCTCTCGGAGGACCGCGGCCACCGCGACCCCGCGGTCTCCGGCATCCGGACCCTGCTCGGACTCGGCCCGGACGACCCTCTCGCGGACGTGCCGATCGACGCCGTCCGGATGGGCACCACGGTCGCCACCAACGCCCTGCTGGAACGCACCGGCGAGCGCACCGCCCTGGTGATCACCCGGGGCTTCGGCGACGCCCTGCGGATCGGCTACCAGAACCGGCCGCACATCTTCGCCCGCGAGATCGTCCTGCCCGAGCAGCTCCACGAGCGGGTGATCGAGGCCGACGAGCGGATCACCGCCGACGGCACCGTGCTGCGCCCGCCCGATCCCGACGCGCTCGACGAGGCCCTCGGCGCCGCGTACCGGGACGGCGTCCGCTCGGTCGCGGTGGCCTGCCTGCACAGCCATCTGCACCCCGGCCACGAACGGCTGATCGGCGAGGCCGCGCGCCGCGCGGGCTTCGCCCAGGTGTCGCTGTCCAGCGAGGTGAGCCCGCTGATGAAGCTCGTCCCGCGCGGCGACACCACCGTGGTGGACGCCTACCTCTCGCCGGTGCTGCGCCGCTACGTCGACCGGGTCGCGGAGGCGCTGCACGGGGTGCGGCTGATGTTCATGCAGTCCAACGGCGGGCTGGCCGAGGCCCGGCACTTCCGCGGCAAGGACGCCGTCCTCTCCGGGCCGGCCGGCGGCATCGTCGGGATGGCCCGGATGTCCGAACTCGTCGGCCACGACCGGGTGATCGGCTTCGACATGGGCGGCACCTCGACCGACGTCTCGCACTACGCGGGCGCGTACGAGCGGGTGTTCACCACCCAGGTGGCCGGGGTGCGGCTGCGGGCGCCGATGCTGGCGATCCACACCGTGGCGGCCGGGGGCGGTTCGGTGCTGCACTTCGACGGCAGCCGCTACCGGGTCGGCCCCGACTCGGCCGGTGCCGTGCCCGGCCCGGCCTGCTACCGCGGCGGCGGCCCGCTCACCGTCACCGACGCCAACCTGATGCTGGGCCGCATCCAACCCGACCGGTTCCCGCAGGTGTTCGGGCCCGGCGGCGACGAGCCGCTCGACCTCGCCGCCGTCCGGCAGCGGTTCACCGCGCTCGCGGCGGAGATCCGGGACCGCACCGGGGACGACCGCGGGCCGGAGGAGGTCGCCGAGGGCTTCCTGCGGATCGCCGTCGCCAACATCGCCAACGCGGTCAAACGGGTCTCCGTCCAGCAGGGGCACGACGTCACCCGGTACGCCCTGACCGTCTTCGGCGGCGCGGGCGGTCAGCACGCCTGCGCGGTGGCCGACGCACTCGGCATCCGCACCGTGCTCGTCCCGCCGCTGGCCGGGATGCTGTCCGCGCTCGGCATCGGACTGGCCGACACCGCCGTCCTGCGCGAGCAGTCGGTCGAGACACGGCTGGAGGCCGCCGCGATGCCCCGGATCGAGGCGCTCGCCGAGGAGTTGACCGCCGCCGCCCGGGCCGAGCTCGCCGCCGAGGGCATCCCCGAGGAGCGCATCCGCACCGTGTGCCGCGCCCACCTGCGGTACGACGGCACCGACACCGCCGTTCCGGTGGACCTCGCCGACGCCCCGGCGATGACCGCCGCCTTCGAGGCCGAACACCGCGCGGTGTACTCCTTCCTGATGGACCGTCCGGTCGTGGTCGAGTCGCTGGCCGTCGAGGCCACCGGGCTCACCGACCAGCCCGACCTCGCCCCGCTCGGCGCGTCCCCGGACGGCCCCGCCACCGACGGCGGGGCCGGGGCCGACCACGTCACGCTCTGGTCGGCGGGCCGCCGGCAACGGGCCGCGCTGCTGCGCCGCGAGGACCTGCGCCCCGGGCGGAGCGTCGCCGGGCCCGCCGTCGTCACCGAGTCCGGCTCCACCACGGTGGTCGACGAGGGCTGGCGGGCGACCCGCGTCCCGCTCGGCCACCTGCTGCTGGAGCGCACCACCGCGCCCGCCGCGGCCGACGCCACCGCCGCAGCCGACCCGGTCCTGCTGGAGGTCTTCAACAACCTCTTCATGGCGATCGCCCAACAGATGGGCGCCCGGCTGGAGTCCACCGCCCAGTCGGTCAACATCAAGGAACGGCTGGACTTCTCCTGCGCCCTCTTCGACCCGGAGGGCAACCTGGTCGCCAACGCCCCGCACATCCCCGTGCACCTCGGATCGATGGGCACCACCGTCAAGGAGGTGCTGCGCCGCCGCGCCGGCGCGATCCGGCCGGGCGACGCCTACGCGGTCAACGACCCGTACCACGGCGGCACCCACCTGCCCGACATCACCGTGGTGACCCCGGTCTTCGACGACGCGGGGGAACGGCTCCTGTTCTTCGTCGCCTCCCGCGGCCACCACGCCGAGATCGGCGGCCTGACGCCCGGGTCGATGCCGGCCGCCAGCCGCCGGATCGAGGAGGAGGGCGTGCTCTTCGACGACTGGCTGCTGGTCGAGGACGGCCGGCTCCGCGAGGCCGAGACCCGCCGGCTGCTCGGCTCCGCCCGCCACCCGTCCCGCAACCCGGACGCCAACCTCGCCGACCTGCGGGCGCAGATCGCCGCCAACCGCAAGGGCGTCGACGAGGTCGGTGCGATGATCGAGCACTTCGGCCTCGACGTGGTGCAGGCCTACATGCGGCACGTCCAGGACAACGCGGCCGAGGCCGTCCGCCGGGTGGTCGACCGGCTGGAGGAGGGCAGCTGCCGCTACGAGACCGACTCGGGCGCGGTGATCGCCGTCCGGGTCGCGGCGGACCGGGAGCACCGCACCGCCACGGTCGACTTCACCGGCAGCTCGCCGCAGCTGGCCGGAAACCTCAACGCCCCCTCGGCGGTGGTCACCGCGGCGGTGCTGTACGTCTTCCGCACCCTGGTCGCCGACGACATCCCGCTGAACGACGGCTGTCTGCGGCCGCTGCGGATCGTGGTGCCGCCCGGTTCGATGCTGGCGCCCGAGCCGCCGGCGGCCGTGGTCGCCGGCAACGTGGAGACCTCGCAGGCCCTGGTCGGAGCGCTGTACGCGGCGCTCGGCGTGCAGGCCGAGGGCTCCGGCACGATGAACAACGTCAGCTTCGGCAACCGCCGCCACCAGTACTACGAGACCCTGGGCTCCGGCTCCGGCGCGGGGGAGGGCTTCGACGGCGCCCCGGTCGTGCAGACCCACATGACCAACTCCCGG
Organism: Streptomyces sp. NRRL B-24484; assembly: GCF_000717715.1. GTDB lineage: Bacteria > Actinomycetota > Actinomycetes > Streptomycetales > Streptomycetaceae > Kitasatospora. The sequence continues at coordinate 77,649 of NZ_JOAI01000038.1, forward strand.
CTCACCGACCCGGAGGTGCTGGAGTGGCGGCTGCCGGTGCTGCTGGAGGAGTACGCCGTCCGCCGGGGCAGCGGCGGCGCGGGGCGCTGGCGCGGCGGCGACGGTGCGGTGCGCCGGCTGCGCTTCCGGGAACCGATGACCGTCAGCCTGCTCACCGGCCACCGCCGGGTCCCGCCGTACGGCCTGGCGGGCGGCGCACCCGGAGCGCTCGGCGCCAACCGGATCGAGCGTGCCGACGGTACGGTCGAGCACCTCGCCGGCTGCGACTCGGCGGAGGTCGCGCCCGGCGACGTCCTGGTCGTCGAGACCCCGGGCGGCGGGGGCTACGGCCCGCCCCCGTAACGGCACGGACCCGGGGGCAACCCGGCAGGGGCGCGGGCTCGGGGCCGGCCAGGCAGGGGCGCCGGGAGCGTGACTTCCGGGCTTCCCGATGACCCCGGCCGTGCGCCTCACGCCCCCGCGGGGGCCAGCAGGTGGCGCAGCGACCGGTTGTGGCGGCGCAGCCAGGCGCGGTAGGCGGGGTTGACGCTGGCCAGGTCGAGGTAGGCCCGGCGGAGGTCGGCGTAGAGGTCGTCCAGCACCTGGCCGCCGACCGCGCCGGGTCGCCAGGTGAGCAGCAGCCGGACGGCGAGCGGGTCCCCGTGCACCGGCCGCAGCACGGTGCCGGGGCCGGGCGGCGAGGTGGGCTGGCACGGGCGGACGGCCTCGCCGGAGGCGACGAGTTCCGCGGCGGTGGCGTTGTCCCGGACCTGGACGACCCGCGGGTCGAGGCCGGCCTCGGCGAAGACCCGGCGCAGCGCGGCGTACTCGTGGTCGGCCGTCGGGTCGACCATCCAGGTGTCCCCGGCCAGGTCGGCGAGCCTGACGACCGGCCGGCCCGCGGCCGGGTGGCCCTCGGCGAGCGCGACGAACTGCGGCTCGCGGGCCATCAGGACGCGCTGTTCGGTGCCGGCCGGCACCCGCAGCGGGAAGCCCTCGCTCTCGTGCACGAAGGCGATGTCGAGCTGTTCGGCGGCGACCAGCTGCAGCAGGGCGATCGCCGAGATGTCGATGTGGATGGTGGTGTCGGTGTCCGGGAGCCGGTCGTGGACGCGGCGCAGCCAGGCGGCGACCGCGCGGCTGCCGACGCTGCCGATCCGCAGCCTCCGGCGGCCCGGCCCGGCGGCCTCCTCGCGGGCGGCGGCGACCAGGGCGTCCATCTCACTGATCACGGGTCTGGCTCTGGAGAGCACCGAGTGGCCGAGCGCGGTCGGGCGGCTGCCGGTCTGCTCGCGGGTGAACAGCCGGCCGCCGATGGTCCGTTCGATGCGGTGCAGCTGGGTGGTGAGCGACGGCTGGGTCATGCCGAGGCGACGGGCGGCCTTCCGGACGCTGCCGGTGTCCGCGATCGCGCACAGCACCCGCAGGTGTCGGACGTCGAGCTCCACGACGGGAGCATAACCAGCCGCACGCCCTCCGCCAAGTGCATGTCAAGAAATGCTCACGTGACGTCAAAGCGCCGCCGGGCCAGGGGTATTGACCGGGGCTATCGCCGATTGCCATCTCCGCGGCCCGCCCGCGCTGCCCCAAGCTCGGTGCATCAACCGTCACCGTGTCCCGACGGGCCTCCCCACGGCCCCCGGGACCCGCGAATGGAGTCCCCCACATGAACCGCTCCATGACCGTGCTCGCCGCTGCCCTCGGACTGGCCCTGGCCTCCGGCGCCGCCGCGGCACCCGCCTCCGCGGCCCCCGTCAAGGCCCCCGTCCAGCAGGGCGTCCAGGGCTACACCTCGTCCGCGGGCTACGCCGGCTCGGCCGCCGAGGAGGCCGGCAACAAGGCGTTCTACCAGGCCGTGATGAAGTCCGCACTGGCCAAGAAGGCCGCCAACCCCTACCTGAAGGCCGTCGTCGTCACCTACGACGCCAGCCGGGCGCCGTCCTTCGCGAGCATCATCTCCCAGAGCGCCCAGATCTGGAACGGCTCGGTGAGCAACGTCCAGCTGCGCTCCGGCAGCAACGCCGACTTCCGCTACTACGAGGGCAACGACTCCCGCGGCTCGTACGCCAGCACCGACGGCCACGGCGGCGGCTACATCTTCCTCGACTACGCGCAGAACCGGCAGTACAGCTCGCTGCGGGTCACCGCGCACGAGACCGGCCACGTGCTCGGCCTGCCCGACCACTACTCCGGCCCGTGCAGCGAGCTGATGTCGGGCGGCGGCCCCGGCACCTCCTGCACCAACCCCTACCCGAACTCCGCCGAGAAGCGCCGGGTCAACTCCCTCTGGGCGAACGGCTTCGCCGCGGTCGGCTGACACCGGTACCGAACGCCGGCGGCCCGGCCCCCCGGAGGAAGGGGGGCCGGGCCGCCGGATGCGCTCAGTGCCGCCCGCCCAGGGCGAACAGCAGGATCACGAATCCCGCGAACAGGTGCGTGCCCGCGATGTAGATCGTGGCGCGGATCAGCATCGCCCTGCGCCTGGTCCTCTCGTCGCGGACGGCCTCGCTCACGGCAGCTCCCGGTGTCGGCCCCCGGCCTCTCCGGGGCCCGTCCATTGTGCACGGTCGCGCGGCCGTCCCGCGGCGCCGGTCAGGGCGCCGAGCCGAAGTCCTGCGTCCACCACGGGCCGCCCTCGCCCAGGTGCACACCGACGCCCAGGTCGGTGAAGCCGCAGTTCAGGATGTTGGCCTTGTGCCCGGGGCTGTCCATCCAGCTCTTCATCACGTCCGCCGCGTCGCGCTGGCCGCGGGCGATGTTCTCGCCCCAGCTGCTCCACTTGTAGCCCGCCGCGTCGATCCGCGGCTGCGGGCCCTTGCCGTCCGGGTTGGTGTGGTCGAAGAAGTTCCGCGCCGCCATGTCGTCCGAGTGCCGCTGCGCCGCGAGCTCCAGCTTGTCGTCGGACTTCACCGGGGTGCAGCCGACCTTGCTGCGCTCCTCGTTGACCAGCTGGACGACCTGCTGCTTGATGCTGAGCGTGCTCGGGTCGGGGCTCGGGCTCTTGGTGCGGCTCGCCGTCGGGGTCGGCCGGGGGCTGGGGGTGCGGCTCGGCGTCGGGCTGGGCGAGGGCGTCGGGGTCGGCGACGCGCTCGGGCTCGGCGACGCGCTCGGCGAGGACGCGGAGGGGGACGGCTGCCGGCTGAAGACCTCCGCCTGCACCTGGGCCGGCGCGGCCGGCGGCTCCGCGGTCACCCGGGGCGCGGCACCGGGCAGTGCCACCGCGACGATCGCGGCGGTGGCGGCGGTCACCGCGACCGTGCCGCCGACCGCGAGCGGCATCCGCGGCCGGGCGCTGCCGGCCCCGCGGTGCGCGCCGCGGCCGCCGCCGCCCCGCCGGTGCGAACGCGGCAGCGACCGGCCGTGCGAGACCGGGTCGGGGGACGGCGCCGGCGCGGGGGCGGCCGGCGTGGGGGAGAGGTAGGCGCCCAGCGCCCCGAGGTCGCCCGCGGAGACCGGCACCATGGCCAGACCGGCGAGCAGCCCCTCGGCGGGGAAGAGCCCGCTCCAGTGGCGGGAGCAGACCGCGCACTCGCGGGCGTGCCGGGCGATCCGCTTGCGCCACAGCGCGCTCGGCACGCCGTCCCAGCGGGCGGTCAGCTCGGAGAGCGGGCCGCACCGGTCGGCCACCGCCAGCGCCCGGACGACCACCCGGGCGGTCTCCAGCTGGCCCTTCATCCGCTGCACCCGCACCGCGGCGTGCTGCGGCGGCAGCTCCAGGGCGCCGGCCAGCTCGGCGCGGGTCAGCTCGCCGGCCGCCTCCAGCCACCAGAGGGCGAGCAGCTCGCGGTCGGCCTCGTCCAGCCAGCGGGTCGCCTCGGCGACCTCGCGGCGCTGCCCGGAGAGACCGAGCCGGACGATGGTGAGGTCCACGAAGTCCGCGCCCGGGTCGGCGACGTCGTAGGCGTCGCCGAGGCCGTCGTTCCCGTAGGAGGTCTGCAGGCGCTCGTGGTGCCTGCGGCGGATCTGGTTCATGGCGATCGCCACCAGCCAGGAGCGGAACCCGGCCGGGTCACGCAGGCCGTGCAGGCCGTCCATGGCCCGCAGCAGCGTCTCCTGGACGACGTCGTCGGTGTCGGAGTGCCCGCCGAGCGCCCGGCCGACGATGTTGTAGAGCAGAGGCAGGTGCCCGCTGATCAGTTCGTCCGTGGCGTACTGGTCGCCGGCCCGGGCCTGCACGACCAGCAGTGCTGCGCGGTCACTGTCCATGGCGTGGTCCACCTTCTCGGTCGGGCCGTGGTGCGGCCCCGTGCTGTGCTGCTGTCGTACTGGGAGATCGTCCAACGCGCTCCGGATAACGGAAAATCGCACCGCATTTCCGTTCGGCCCTCCGGACGCGTGTGCGCAAGGACGGTAGCCCACCGCCCGCACGGCCCGGCACCCCGCGGTTTGGCCGCCGCCGGGGCGGGACGGCCCGCGGGAAAAGTCGCTCGCGCGGAGCAGGGGGCGTCCGCCACCCTGGCGCGATGGTGGATTCCCTGGTGAGTACGGCTGCGGCGGGTGCCGCGGCGGGTCTGGGCGTGGCGATGCCCCTCGGCGCAGTCGGTGTGCTGCTGCTGCAGGAGGGCGGCCGGGGCCTGCGCCAGGGAGCCGCCGCCGCGACCGCGGTGGCGCTGGTGGACTTCGTGTACGCCGCGGTCGCGGTGCTCGTCGGCCCGCGACTGGTCGGGCTGATCGGCGGCGGCGAGGCCTGGGTGCGGGCGGTGGCCGCCGCGGTGCTCGCGGCGATCGCCCTCCGCGGACTGCTCTCGCTGCGCGGCGGCGGCGTCCCCGGGGCGCCGGCCGCGGCCGCGGAGCCCGGCCCCGCCCGCCGTTCCTTCCTCCGCTTCGCCCTGCTCACCCTGGTCAACCCGACCACCGCGCTCTACTTCACGGCCCTGACCGCGGCCCGGGGCGCCGCGGCCGCCGGGGCGGCGGTGGCCGTGGTGTTCGCGGTCGCCGTGTTCGCCGCCTCGCTGGTCTGGCAGCAGCTGCTGGCCGCGGCCGGCGCCTTCGCCGGCACCCGGCTCACGGTGCGGACCAGGCGCGTGACGTACGCGCTCGGCTACGGACTGGTGCTCTGCTTCGCCGTCCGGCTCGCCTGGCCGACCGGCTGACCGAGGCCCGCCGAGGGGTCGGTGTGGTCGCCGCCACACGCGCGGCCCTCCGTCGGGTCCGCGTGGTCGGCGCTCTGTGGCCCACCGGTTCACAGGGCGTCGACCGTGTGGTCCGGTTCACGGACGGTTTGCGGTGGTGCGGGTCACATCGGGGGGTGGGTGGTGGGGGTCGGGCCCGTGAAATGGGGGTCGGCTTTCGGTGGAT
>NZ_JOAI01000039.1 GCF_000717715.1 Streptomyces sp. NRRL B-24484
GTGGGGGGTGGAGAGGTGGGGGTGCGGGGGCGTGTGGAGGTGTGTGGAAGTGGCGCGCCGGGCGCGGGTGCGGAGGGCGCGGGGGCGTGGGGGAACGCAGGGAGCCTCCGCCTCACCGAAGCTAGGACCGCCCCGGGTGGCCCGCCACTCGGGTGGTCGGTTCGGTGACGATCCCTCACCTGACGGAGTGGCGCATGTGGCGGACCGTCATGCATCCGCGCGCGCCCCGACCGCCCCTGCCGCGATCGCCTCGCACAGCCGGGCGTGGTCGGCGGCGTTGCGCTCCGCGTACCGCACGGCGAAATCGGCGACCGCCTCGTCGAAGACCGTGCCGCTGCCGAGGTACCCCGCGATCGCCGGCCGGTCGCCCGAGCGGGCGTGCGCACGGGCCAGCGCGGCGCCGCACAGTGCGCCGTACCGCTGCAGCACCCGCGGCGTCATCGCCTCCACCCGCGCCGGGCGCCCCGGGTCGCGCAGCTGCCGCCAGTAGAACTGCCGGGACGGGACGCCCGGTCCGGTCGTCCAGCCGAGGAAGTCGTCGTCCACCGCCTGCAGCAGCCGCTGGCCCGCCACCACGCGGTGGCCGTGGTGGTCGTGCGGCCCGGACGGCAGGTGGTCCTCCAGGGCGGACCGCCCGGCCTCCTTCAACTGGAGGACCAGCAGGTCGTCCGACGTCCGGCCCTGCAGCAGCACCGCGAAGCAGCAGGTGCCGACGCCACCCACCCCGGCGACCACGGCGGCGGCGTCCACGAAGCGGAAGCCGTCCAGCAGTTCCCGGCGCCGCTCCGGCAGGGACGCCCGGTAGCCCTCCAGGACGGCGTGCACGCCGTCGGCGACCCGCTCGGGAACGGAGGTGATCAGCGGCAGCCGCGGCACGATCCGGCGCCGCCGGCCGCGGAGCTCGGTCAGCCGCGCCGCGGCGAGCACGCCGTCCCGGCGCCAGCCGGCGGGGAGGCCCGCCGCGGTGTCCGGCCACCCCGACCGGTCCGACGACCCGGCCGGGCGTCGCACCGCCTCCCGGTACGCCCGGACGCAGGAGCGCGCGGCACCACGGGCCAGGGACGGACCTCCGCCGATGGCGTGCGCCGCGATCGCCACGCTCACCGCCAGCCGCTTCACGTCCCACTCGAACGGGCCCGGCAGCGTCTCGTCGAAGTCACCGAGGCCGAACACCGGCGCCCCCTGCGGCGGGCCGTACAGCCCGAAGTTCAACAGGTGCGCGTCACCGCACAGCTGCACCGTCAGCCCGGTGTGCGGCTGTACCGCGAGATCGGCCGCCATCACCGCCGCCGCACCGCGGAGGAAGGCGAACGGGGACGCCGCCATCCGCGCGTGGCGGACCGGCACCGACTGCGGCAGCAGATTCACCGCCCGGCGTTCCAACAGGGCCACCGGATCCGCGCGCCCGGCCGGCTCGGGCCGTGTCCCGTGCGAGGAACGCGGCACCATGCTGCGCACCGCCCGGCCGCGCTCGGTGCCTTCGGTGGCGGTGGCGGTGGCGGTGACGGACTCGGGCACGGGCTCCTCCGGGCGGCTCCGCCACGGCGTCGCGGCGGGTTCGGCGATCACCCCAGCCTCGGCCGGGCACGGCCCCGGCGCAGCGGCGGAGGTCCGACCGGGCGACCGCCGCGCAGAGCGCCGCCGGGCACCCGGACGGGGCCGGCCGGGGGGCAGCCTCCGGACACCGGTGCGACCATCGTGGGCAGGGGTGCGACCTTCGGAAGGTGCCGCTGATGCATGCCTCGCGGGCGACCGCCCGGCAGTACCGGTCCCACAGCAGGCCCACGGGCCGGCCCGTACGGGCGCGGCTGCTGGCCGCCCCGCTGCTCGCCCTGACCCTCGCCGGCACCGCCGCGTGCAGCGGATCCGGCGGCGACCCCCACGCGGCCTCGGCCCCCGCACCCGCCGCCTCCTCCGGCAGCCCCACGGCGCCCGCGCCGGTGCCGACCTCGGAGGACCTCCGCAGCGCGCTGCTCACGACGGAGGACCTCGGCCCCGCCTTCGCGGAGACCCTGCCGGCCGACGGCACCGAGGACCGGGGCACCACCGGCTGCCCGCTGCTCTCGGCGATCCTCAACGGACAGGGCGAGCCGCGGCCCGGAGCCGTCCGCGAGCAGACCGAGTTCACCACCGCCGAGTCCAGCCCCTACCTCGGCGAGTCCCTGCTCAGCGAGGAACAGGGCGCGCTGGCGGACGACCACGCCAAGGTCGCCCAGGCGCTCCGCACCTGCGAGGCGCTCACCTTCACCGGCGACTCGGCCGCCGTCACCTTCACCCTCACCCCGATACGCTTCGGCGGGCTGGCGACCACGGCGGTGCGCATGGACGGCGTGCTCGACGGCGTCCTGCTCAACGGCTACCTGGCGGTCGAGCAGATCGGCCCGGCCGTCCTCACCTTCTGGTACTTCCAGTCCGACGGCGCCTCCGCCCAACTCGCCGACGAGGTCTACCGCGCCGCCGCCGCCAAGGTCCTCCAGGTACTCGTCGAGGGCGACGTGGCAGGCGGCCCGGCCGGCGCTGCCGGCGTCTGAGTGGGCGTCAACTCGACTCCTTGCAAGGGTCGGAGGCGGTGGGTGGCGGCCCTGGTCGGCGCGGCGGTCGTTCCCGTCCTGGGCGCCGGGACGGAGGCGGGCGGACTCCCCGTCGGCCAGCTCAGGACGGGCCGGACGACCTGGTACGACGACGCGGGCACCGGCGCCTGCGGTACGGCGATCGACGCCTCGGCCGAGGACCTCGCCGCCGTCCCCGCCGCCTGGTGGACGGCGACCGACCCCAACGACGACCCGCTCTGCACCGGCATCTCGGTGGAGGTCGGCTACCAGGGGCGGACCGTCACCGTCCCGGTCCGCGACCAGTGCCCCGGCTGCCCGGCCGACCACCTCGACCTCAGCAGGCCGGCCTTCCGGCGGCTCGCCGACCCCGATCTGGGCGTGGTCGACGGCATCACCTGGAGGTTCGTCGACTCCGGGAGCGGCGGCGCCGCCGGGCCCCGGGGTGCGCGGCCGTCCGGACACGTCGGCGAACTTCCGGCGGAGGCCGGTGCCCCGGCGGCAGGATGAGCGGGAGAGACCTTCCGATCACCACCGAGGAGACAGGCCATGGGCTCGGTCGACGAATTTCTCGCGGCCCGCGACGTCCTGCTGCGCCACCGCACCGACTACGACGCTGCACGCCGGGAGTTCCACTGGCCGCAGCCGACGGCCTTCAACTGGGCGCTCGACTGGTTCGACCGGATCGCCGAGGGCAACGACCGGCGGGCGCTCTGGGTGGTCGACGACGACGGCACCGAACACACCCGCACCTACCAGGAGATGGCCGACCGCTCCAACCGGGTCGCCAACCACCTGCGGGCGCTCGGCCTGCGGCGCGGCGACCGGATGCTGGTCATGCTGGGCAACGTGCCCGAACTGTGGGAGACCATGCTCGGGGCGATGAAGCTCGGCGTGGTGGTCATCCCGGCCACCCTGCTGCTCGGCGCCGACGACCTGCGCGACCGGCTGGAGCGCGGCGGGGTGCGGGCGGTGGTCGCCGCCGCCGAGGTCGCGGACCGCTTCGCGGGGCTGCCCGGTGCGGAGTTGCGCATCGCGGTGGGCTGCGGGGCCGGGGGCTGGCACCCGTACACCGCGGTGGACGGTGCCGCCGGTACCTTCGAACCGGACGGCGAGACCCCGGCGGACGATCCGCTGCTGCTCTACTTCACCTCCGGCACCACCTCCAGGCCGAAGCTGGTCGAGCACACCCACACCTCGTACCCGGTCGGGCACCTGTCGACCATGTACTGGATCGGCCTGCAGCCGGGGGACGTCCACCTCAACATCTCCTCGCCGGGCTGGGCCAAGCACGCGTGGAGCAACCTCTTCGCGCCGTGGAACGCCGAGGCGACCGTGCTCGTGCTCAACCACGCCCGCTTCGACGCGGAGCGGCTGCTCGACGTGCTGGCGCGCTGCGGCGTCACCACGCTGTGCGCGCCGCCGACGGTCTGGCGGATGCTGATCCAGGCCGACCTGACGTCACGTCAACTCTCCCTGCGGGAGCTGGTGGCCGCCGGCGAGCCGCTCAACCCGGAGGTCGTCGAGCAGGTGCGCAAGGCCTGGGGGCTGACCGTCCGGGACGGCTTCGGGCAGACCGAGACCACCGCGCAGATCGGCAACAGCCCCGGCCAGCCGGTGAAGCCGGGGTCGATGGGCCGCCCGCTGCCCGGTTACCACGTCGCCCTGCTGGACGCCGAGGGCAACCGCGCCGAGGAGGGCGAGCTGAGCCTCGACCTGGACCGCCGCCCGGCCGGGCTGATGCGCGGCTACGCGGGCGACGCGGAGAAGACCGCCGAGGCGATGCGCGACGGCCACTACCGCACCGGCGACGTCGCCTCGCGGGACACGGACGGCTACGTCACCTACGTGGGCCGTGCCGACGACGTGTTCAAGGCGAGCGACTACCGGATCTCGCCGTTCGAGCTGGAGAGCGTGCTGATCGAGCACCCGGCCGTCGCGGAGGCCGCCGTGGTGCCCTCGCCGGACCCGGTGCGGCTCGCGGTGCCCAAGGCGTTCGTCGTCCTGGTGCAGGGCAGGGAGCCGAGCGCCGACCTGGCCTGCGACATCCTGCGGTTCACCCGGGAGCGGCTGAGCGCCTACAAGCGGATCAGGCGGCTGGAGTTCGCGGACCTGCCGAAGACGATCTCGGGCAAGATCCGCCGGGTGGAGCTGAGGCAGCTCGAGCAGCAGCACGGCGAGCGGCGGAACCCCAACGAGTACTGGGAGTCGGACTTCCCGTCGCTGAAGGACTCCCGCTGAAGGGCTGAACGTGACCAGGGCCCGCCCGGTCGGGGTGACCGGGCGGGCCCTCGGCGGGTGCGGCGCCGTCCGCTCAGCGGGCGGTCATCCGCAGCGCGCCGTCCATCCGGAGGGTCTCGCCGTTGAGGTAGTCGTGCTCGGTGACCATGGTGACCAGGCGGGCGTACTCCTCCGGCCGGGCGAGCCGCTGCGGGAAGGTCACGCTCGCGGCCAGGCCGGCCCGGACCTCGTCGCTGAAGCCGGCCATCATCGGGGTGTCCACGATGCCGGGGGCGATGGTGACCACGCGGATGCCGAACTGCGCGAGGTCGCGGGCGGCGGTGATCGTCATGCCCGCCACGCCGGCCTTGGAGGCGGCGTAGGCGATCTGGCCGACCTGGCCCTCGAAGGCGGCGATCGAGGCGGTGTTGACGATCAGGCCGCGCTGGCCGTTCTCGTCGGCGCCGTGCTTCGCGATCGCCTCCGCGGCGAGCCGCATCACGTTGAAGGTGCCGAGCAGGTTCACGTTCAGGACCGCGCGGAACAGGTCGAGGTCGTGCGGACCCTTGCGGCCCAGGACGCGGGCGGACGGGGCGATGCCCGCGCAGTTGACGGCCAGCCGCAGCTCGGCGCCGTCGGCCTCGATCCGGGCCAGCGCCTCGCGGACGGGCCCCTCCTCGGTGACGTCGGCCGGGAGCAGGGTGACCCCGTCTGGCTGCGGGCCGGCGGCGGCGACGGCCTTGTCCAGGTCCAGGCCGTAGACGGTGGCGCCGCGGGCGGCGAGGGCGGCGGCGGTGGCCGCACCCAGGCCCGAGGCGGCACCGGTGACCAGGGCGGCGGAACCGGCGATGTCCATGGAAGTCTCCTCGGTGGCGTTGGGACGGGTCAGCGGGCGAGGCCGCGGCTGATGACGAGGCGCTGGATCTGGTTGGTGCCCTCGAAGATCTGCATGATCTTCGCCTCGCGCATGTGGCGCTCGACCGGGAAGTCACGGGTGTAGCCGTACCCGCCGAGCACCTGGACGGCGTCGGTGGTCACCTTCATGGCGGCGTCGGTGGCGACCAGCTTGGCGACGCTGGCCTGCCGGCTGAACGGGCGGCCGGCGTCGTGGCGGCGGGCCGCGTCCAGGTAGGTCGCGCGGGCGGAGTCGACCGCGGCTGCCATGTCGGCGAGCAGGAAGCCCAGCCCCTGGTGGTCGATGATCTTCCGGCCGAAGGTGGTGCGCTCGTTGGCGTAGTCGACCGCGGCGTCCAGTGCGGCCTGGGCGAGGCCGGTGGCGCAGGCGGCGATGCCCAGACGGCCGTTGTCGAGGGCGCTGAAGGCTATCTGCAGGCCCTGGCCCTCGGTGCCTATCAGGCGGTCGGCGTCGAGCAGCGCGCCGTCCCAGAAGGCGGAGGTGGTGGGCACGGCCTGCAGGCCCATCTTGCGCTCGGGCTTGCCGAAGGTCAGGCCCTCGGTCGCGCCCGGGGCGAGGAAGCAGGAGACGCCCTTGCCGCCCGGCGCGGTGCGGGCGAAGAGGGCGTAGAAGTCCGCCTTGCCGCCGTGGGTGATCCACGCCTTGGTGCCGGTGATCCGGTAGCCGCCCTCGACCGCCTCGGCCTTGCAGCTGAGCGAGGCGGCGTCGGAACCGGCCTGCGGCTCGGAGAGGCTGTAGCCGCCGATCGCCGCACCGGCCAGCATGTCGGGCAGCCAGCGGCCCTTCTGCTCGTCGGTGCCGAAGGCGTAGAGCGGGTGGCAGGCCAGGGTGTGGACGCTGGTGGCCACCGCGACGGCGGCCCAGCGCGCGGCGAGCTCCTCCAGGACCTGGAGGTACACCTCGTAGGGCTGCCCTCCGCCGCCGTACTCCTCGGGGTAGGCCAGGCCGAGCAGGCCGGCCTTGCCGAGCAGGGCGAACAGGCCCTCGGGGTAGGTCTCGTCGTTCTCGTGCCGGTCGACACGCGGTGCCAGTTCCCGGTCGGCGATCTCGCGGGTGAGCGAGATCAGGTCCTCGGCCTCCTGGGTGGGGAGGAGCCGGTCGACGGCCATGGCGGACTCCAAGTGGTACTCAAAGCGGTACGTCAGTACCGCATAGCGTAGTGCACAGAGGTCGCGCCAGGTACCGGGCGGTGAGGGGGAGGGTGGAGCCGGGCGCGTGGAAGGGCCGGAGTCCGGGCGGCCCGGAGGGGAGCGGCCGGGAAGGGCCGAGCCCGGAGCGGCAGGCGCGGGGGTCCGGCAGGAACGTGCGGAAAAACGAAAGGTGCCCGACCAGATCACTCTGGTCGGGCACCTTCGTACTGTGTCCGAGGGGGGACTTGAACCCCCACGCCCGATAAAGGGCACTAGCACCTCAAGCTAGCGCGTCTGCCATTCCGCCACCCGGACCGGGTGTCGTCTCCGCGGCTCCGCGCCGCGTTGACGTGCTCAACTGTAGCAAAGATCGGCTTGCGGTCCCAAAACAGCCCCTGCGGGGTGCCGACGGGCTTCGATCCGTGGGCGGATGGCCTTGGGGCGCGCCGGAAGCTGGGGGAGGATGGCGGGACGGTGCCCGCGGTGCCCCGGCGTGGGGTCGGGGGCGGCGCCGAACTGCGTCGGGCGGGCCGGAGACGAGGAGTGGCCGTGAGTGAGCCGAGTGCGGAGCGGGCGGGAGCCCCGAAGGTGACGGCCGAGTCGGAGGTCGCCGACATCTGCCGCGACCTGATCCGGATCGACACCAGCAACTACGGGGACGGCTCCGGGCCGGGGGAGCGCAAGGCGGCCGAGTACGTCGCCGAGATGCTGGCCGAGTTCGGCGTCGAACCGAAGATCTACGAGTCGGCGAAGGGCCGTGCCTCCACCGTCGTGCGGATCGAGGGCGAGGACCGCTCGCGGCCCGGCCTGCTGATCCACGGCCACACCGACGTGGTGCCGGCCAACGCCGCCGACTGGACGCACGACCCCTTCTCCGGCGAGATCGCCGACGGCTGCGTCTGGGGCCGGGGCGCCGTCGACATGAAGGACATGGACGCGATGACGCTCGCCGTCGTCCGCGACCGGCTGCGCACCGGCCGCAAGCCCCCGCGCGACCTGGTGCTGGCCTTCGTTGCCGACGAGGAGGCGGGCGGCACCTACGGCGCCCGGTACCTGGTCGACAAGCACCCCGAGCTGTTCGAGGGCGTCACCGAGGGCATCGGCGAGGTCGGCGGCTTCTCCTTCACCGTCAACGACCAGGTGCGGCTCTACCTGGTCGAGACGGCGGAGAAGGGCATGCACTGGATGCGCCTCACCGTCGAGGGCCGGGCCGGCCACGGCTCGATGGAGAACGACGACAACGCCATCACCGAACTGTGCGAGGCGGTCGCCCGCCTCGGCCGGCACACCTTCCCGCTGCGGATCACCAAGACCGTCCGCGCCTTCCTGGACGAGCTCTCCGACGCCCTCGGGGTGAAGCTCGACCCGGAGAACATGGACGAGACGCTGCGGGTGCTCGGCGGCATCGCCAAGATGATCGGCACGACGCTGCGCAACACCGCCCAGCCGACCATGCTCGGCGCCGGCTACAAGGTGAACGTCATCCCCGGCCAGGCCACCGCCCACGTGGACGGGCGCTTCCTGCCCGGCTACGAGGAGGAGTTCCTGGCCGAGCTGGACTCGGTGCTCGGCCCCCGGGTCAAGCGCGAGACCCTGCACTCGGACAAGGCGATCGAGACCGGCTTCGACGGCGCCCTGGTCGACGCCATGCAGTCCGCGCTGCGGGCCGAGGACCCGATCGCCCGGGCCGTCCCCTACTGCCTCTCCGGCGGCACCGACGCGAAGTCCTTCCAGGACCTCGGCATCCGCTGCTTCGGCTTCGCCCCGCTGCAGCTCCCGCCGGACCTCGACTTCGCCGGCATGTTCCACGGGGTGGACGAGCGGGTGCCGGTGGACGGCCTGAAGTTCGGCGTGCGGGTGCTGGACCGCTTCCTCGACGCCTGCTGACCCCCGCCGGAACGGCTCCGGCCGACCGCGAACGGCCCGCCCCGGGATCCTCCGGGGCGGGCCGTTCGCATGGTACGAGGGAATGATTTGGGACGTTCTCGGAAGGCATTGAAGAAACGATTCCTCGCGTCTTTCCATGGCCGGTAATCCGTTCGGATCATCACCGTTGCGGGTGAATTGGGAAACTCCTCCGTACCCCGTTCGCAGCAGTCTCGTTCACTCCTGTGTGCAGCCCGGGGGAACGGGCCGCAGGTATCGACCAGGAGGACTCATGAAGGTCAACAAGAAGATCGCCGCTGTTGCCGCCGTCGCCGGTGGCCTGGTGCTGGCCGGCGCGGGTGCCGCCGCGGCGGACGCGGGCGCCCAGGGCGTCGCGGCCGGCTCCCCGGGCGTGCTGTCGGGCAACCTGATCCAGGTTCCGGTGCACGTCCCGGTCAACGTCTGCGGCAACACCATCAGCGTGATCGGCCTGCTCAACCCGGCGTTCGGCAACAGCTGCGCCAACGTCTGAGCGGGCCCGGGCGCCGATCCCGGTCTTCCCGCCCGTGCCCCCGGGCCGCGGCACTCCCGCGGCCCGGGGGCACGTCCGTCTGCGGACGGCAAGGGCCTTCGGCGCGCCGCTCACTCGATCGGATGAAGCTCGGGCATCCGGTTCAACTTATCGCCGCACCGCTCGTTGTGCGGTGTACGGGCGAGGACCTCGTCAGGAATTCCGACCATCAGATGAATCAGGGGAGTCAATGCGACAGGTCGCAAAGAGGGGAATCCTCACTGCCGTCGCCACCGGCAGTGTGCTGGCCTCCACCGCAGGCTATGCGTACGCGGCCGGCAGCGAGGCCCAGGGTGTCGCGGCGAACTCTCCCGGTGTCGGCTCCGGGAACACCGTGCAGGCCCCGGTGGACATCCCCGTCAACGCGTGCGGCAACACCGTCAACGTGATCGGGCTGCTCAACCCCGCGTACGGCAACCAGTGCGGCAACGTCTCGCACGGCGGTGGCGGCTCGGCGGCCACCGGCGGCTCGACCGGCTCGGGTGCCTCGACCGGCACCGGCGGCAGCCACGCCGGCGGGTCCTCGGCGAGCGGCGTCAGCCACGGCTCGCCGGGCGTGGTCTCCGGCAACACCGTGAGCGTCCCGGTCAGCGCGCCGGTCAACGCCTGCGGCAACACCGTCGACGTGGTGGGCCTCGGCAACCCCGCGTACGGCAACTCCTGCGGCAACACGCACGTCCACGAGACCCCGCCGCCCCCCACCAAGCCGGAGGAGTGCGGCTGCACCGAGACTCCGCCGCCCACCCCGCCGAAGACCCCGGAGACGCCGACCAACGGCACCCCGCGCTCCGGTGAGGGCACTCCGCGTCCGGTCACCGTGGCCGCCCCGGCCACCCCCGACCACCTGGCCTCCACGGGCGCCTCCGGTCTGGAGCTGATCGCCCCCGCCGGTCTCGCGCTGCTGCTCGGCGGCGGCGTGCTGTACCGCCGCTCCCGCGCCGGCGCGCGCTGAGCCGCTTCCCCCACCGCCCCCGGACGCACGGTCGCGCCAGAGGACCTTTGACCCTGCCGGACCCCGCGGCTCAGTGGCCGTGCCGGGGCCCGAGCTCACCAGCTGCGCGTCTGCCGGATGATCCGGCGGCGCAGTCGGACGGTCCGGCTGCCGTCCGGGTAGAGCCGCAGCCGGTCCAGCTCCCAGTGGCCGTACTCGGCGTGCTCGGTGAGCAGCTGGCGGGCCGCGTTCCGGCTCGTGCCGCGCGGCAGGCGCAGCGACTGGTACTCGTACTCGGGGGTCCGGACCAGCTTGGATGGGGTCAAGTTCTCCTCCTGCCTCCGTGCCATGGCCTGAACGCAAGCCTACGGCGTGGTGCCGACGGGCGGACCGGGCGCGCGGGGCGTCCGCCCGGCCCCGCGCCCCGGCCGTTGCCGCGGCACCCTGACATGCGTTCAGTTCCGGTATGCCGGACCGATACCCCGGCGCGGGCCGGTCGATGCCGAGGGGCCGGGGGCGGGCTGCCGTGCAGGTCGTACGGGCTCGGTCCGGCCCCGGAACGGTGCCGTCCGGCAAGTACAGAAGCACACGGATCGGACATCGCGGCGGAAGTTGTCGCGAATTCGCGGGCGTAGGTGACAACCCCTGTGCGTGCGGTCACCGGGGCGGGATAGCGTCTGCACCATGTCTGATGCCGCGCAGCTCACCATCAATGAGGTACGGGCCGCCGCCGAGGCGGTCAAGGCCGCGATCGACCGGCACCTTGAGGCCGTGGCCGGCACCACCGAGGAGGGCGATCCGGTCGTGGTCGCCGCGTACGAGGAGCTGGCGGCGGCGGCAATCACCTACGACCAGTTGCTGTACGAGGTCTACGACGAGGTCACCCCCTTCGAGGTGCCGGGCGACGGCAGCGAGGGCGGCTACGTCGGCCCCGAGCAGCCCGAGGCGATCAGCGTGCTGATCCGCCGGGACTACCTGGTGGCCGACCCGAAGCGGCTGCGGGCCCAGGCCGAGCGGGTGGACGACTCGCTCACGCCGGGCGGCGACACCGCCGGCGGTGTGAACGCGGCGATCGGCGTGCTCTTCGGCGAGTACGAGCCGGACGAGATCGCCGCGCGTTGCGAGGAGTTCGGGCTGGAGGAGGGCGACTCCACGCTGTGGGTCTCCGCCAGTGAGCCGTCCGAGCCGGGCGAGTGGCTGCCCGAGCCGTTCGACGCGGCCGACCCGCAGCTGCTGATCTGCCGGTTCGACATCAGCGAGGTCTACGACGACGACCCGGACGCCCTCGAGCCGGAGGCGTAGGCCGGGTGGTGAGCGCCGGAGGGGCGGGGCCGTCGGCCCCGCCCCTCCGGCGCGTCCACGGCCCCGCTCAGCCCCCCTGGCCGGTGTGCTCGGCGAGGATCGCCCGCAGCCGGGTGGTGCGCGGTGCGGCCGGCCGTTCGGCGACCGCCTGGGCGAGCGCGGGCCCGGCCGGGTGCACCACCGAGAGGTGGCGCTCGGCGCGGCCGAAGGCCGTGTAGACCCACTGGCGGGTGAGGCCCGCGGCGGCGTCCCCGGGCACCACGACCACCGCGCCCGGCCAGCGCCGGCCGACCGCCTGGTGCGCGGTGAGCGCCCAGCCGTGCCGCAGCCGGGAGGTCTGCGCGGGGGAGAGGGTGAGCCGGCTGCCGTCGGACAGCTCCAGGTGCAGCCCGGCGGCACCGCCGTCGAGGACCCGGCCGGGCAGCGTCGTGCCGGGCGCCGGCGACCAGGCCACGCGGTCGCCGGGGTCGAAGCCGCCGAAGGCGCCCGGCCCGGGGTTCAGCCGGGCCTTGGCCGCGGCGTTCAGCGCCCGGGTGCCGGCGCCGCCGCCGTGGCCCGCGGTGATCAGCACGACCTGCTCGGCGGGGATGCCGAGCGCCCGCGGGATCGAGTCGGCGAGCAGCTGGACGGCCCGGTGGACGGCCTCGCCGGCGTCCTGGACGCCCAGCACGACCACCTCCTTGTCCGGCGCGTCGACCGGCTGCAGCTCGCCGATCGAGATGCCGGAGACCAGCTCGCCGATCGGACCCTCGTCCGGGGTGCGGGAGGCGACGACCGGGCACGCCTTGGCGGCGACTAGGTCGGCGAGGAAGCGGCCGGGGCCGGCCGACCAGAGCTGGTTCGGGTCGGAGCTGAGCACCAGCCGGGTGCCGTCGCCGAGGGCCTCCAGCAGGGTCGCGGCCAGCTCGACGTCGAGCAGCTGGGCGTCCGGGACGACCAGCAGGTCGAGGGCGAGCGTGCCGTCCTCGGCACGGCCGGGGCCGCCGGCGCCCAGCAGGTCGGCCAGCGTGGCGAGGCGCTCGGCCGCCGGGGAGCCGTCGAGCAGGCCGGCGAGGACCGTGCGGCCGTGATCCGTCCACGTGCCGGCCCAGGCGCGCAGGCCGAGGCCGTCGGCCGCGCGGAGCAGGGCGGCGAGTTCGGCGCGGGAGGCCTCGCCGCCGCTGTGCACGACCAGCGCGCTCCCGGCGACGGCCCGCAGCAGCGCGGTCGCGGAGGAGGAGGGCGCGGCCGCGGCGGCGGCCTCCCAGGCGGCCGGGCCGGGGGTGGCGGGCCAGGCCGGCGCACCCTCCTCGGCTTCGGCGTCCTGGGGGTCCTGGGCGTCGTCCGCGGCGTCGTCTCCGTCTTCGTCTTCGTCTTCGTCTTCTGCAGCGGCTTCGGTGCCCGGGACGAGGGTGGACTGCAGCCGCACCAGGGCCTCGCCGAGGCTCTCCTCGGCGAGCGCCAGGCGCTCCAGCGCGAGCAGGGTGCGGGTGGGCGGCTCCTCCTCGTCGTTGCCGTGGTGGCCGGGGAGTTCCTCCTGGAAGGCCATCGCCCGGCCGTCCACGACGGCCTCCTGCAGGGCGGCCGCGGCGTCCGGCAGGCGGAGCCGCTCCAGCGCGGCCGCGACCTCGCCGATCTCCTGGGCGGAGTGGCCGCGCAACGCGGCCTGCTCCAGCACCCACGGGACCAGGGCGGCGGCGCGGCGCGGGTCGCCCGGCCCGGCGGCGGGGCCGAGCAGGCCGCGGGCGAAGCCGTCCGCCTGCTCGGGGCGGACCCCGGGCAGGGCGAGCACGGCCCACGGGTCCTCGCGCAGCTGCTCGCCCGCGGCCTCGCCGAGGGTGGCCACCGCGGGCCCGGCCAGGTCGGCGGGGGCGCCGCCGGCGGCCAGCACCTCGGCCGCGGCCGCGACGGCGGCGGCGCGCTGCTCGTCCGTGCGCGGCGCGTCCGGGCCGGCGGCCTCGGCGGCGGGCCCCGACGACGCCCCCGCCGCGCGGATCGCCTCGGCCAGTGCGGCGACGGCCTGGGCCTGCCGCTCCGGGGCGGTGTGCTCCGCTTGCGTCATCGATGTCTCCTCACGGCCGGCGGGTCACAGCTCCGTCCAGCCCTGGTCCGGGTAGCGGTGCACCGGTGCCGACACGTCGTCCAGCGCACCGCGGATCTCACCCGGAAGCGTAAGGGCCTCCGCCGACAGGGTGGTCTGCAGCTGGGCCGCGGTGCGGGCGCCGACCAGGGCGCTCGCCACCCCGGGCCGGTCGCGGACCCACGCGAGGGCGACCTTCAGCGGGCTGGTGGCGAGTCCGTCGGCGGCGGTTGCCAGGGCGTCGACGATCCGCCGGGACCGCTCGCCGAGGTACGGCTGGACGATGCCCGCGTGGTGCGGGGAGGCGCCGCGGGACTCCGCGGGCACCCCGTGCCGGTACTTGCCGGTGAGCACGCCGCGGCCGAGCGGCGAGGAGGCCAGCAGGCCGACGCCGGCGTCCAGGGCGGCGGGGAGCACCTCGCGCTCCAGACCGCGCTGGAGGAGCGAGTACTCCAGTTGCGCGCCCGCCAGCGGCACCCGCGCCGGGTGCCCCTGCTGCCGGGCCGCGGACTTGGCGAGCTGCCAGCCGCTGAAGTCGCAGACCCCGGTGTAGCGGGCGCGGCCGCTGGTGACGGCGATGTCGAGGGCGTGCAGCGTCTCGTCCAGCGGGGTGGCCGGGTCGTGGCCGTCGACCTGCCAGAGGTCGACGTGGTCGGTGCCGAGGCGGTGCAGCGAGGCGTCGAGGGCGGCGAGCAGGTGCCCGCGGGAGGCGTCACGGCGGCGGCCGGGCCGGTTGCGGGCACCGGCCTTGGTGGCGATGACCAGCTCGGAGCGGGGGACGAGCCCGTCCGTGAGCCGGGCGAGCAGGTACTCGGCGCCGCCGTCGGCGTACTCGTCGGAGGTGTCCACCAGGGTGCCGCCGGCGTCGACGAACGCCTTGAGCTGTTCGGCGGCGTCCTGCTCGTCGGTGTCGCGGCCCCAGGTCATGGTGCCGAGGCCGAGCCTGCTCACTGTCAGGCCCGTTCTGCCGAGGTGGCGCAGTTCCATCGGGAGGGCCCCTCCGTCGTGGCTGAAAACCGCAGCTGGGGGCGAGCCCCCTTGCTGGCAGAGCGTAGCGGCCGTGGTACTCGGCGTGGTGGAGGACCCGCGCCGCGGCGTGACGCAGACCACTCCTACCGGCCAGTAGCCTTTCCTCGGGCGGCGCGGCTACCCTCGCCGCAAGGACCGAACGGAAGGCGTGGGCACCGTTATGCGACTGGGCATCAACCTCGGCTACTGGGGACTCGGCATGGACGCCGACAACATCGCGGTGGCCCAGGAGGCCGACCGCCTCGGCTACTCGGTCTGCTGGGCCGCCGAGGCCTACGGCTCCGACGCCGCGACCGTCCTCAGTTTCGTCGCCGCGAAGACCGAGCGGATCGACGTCGGTTCGGCGATCTTCCAGATCCCGGCCCGCACCCCCACCATGACCGCGATGACCGCGGCCACCCTCGACACCCTCTCCGGCGGCCGCTTCCGACTCGGCCTCGGCGTCTCCGGCCCGCAGGTCTCCGAGGGCTGGTACGGCGTCAAGTTCGACAAGCCGCTGGCCCGGACCCGCGAGTACGTGGAGATCATCCGCAAGGCGATGGCCCGCGAGCGGGTCGTCCACGAGGGCGCCACCTGGACGCTGCCGCTGCCCGGCGGCCCCGGCAAGCCGCTCAAGCTCACCGTGCACCCCGTCCGCGAGCACATCCCGCTCTACATCGCCGCGATCGGCCCGAAGAACCTGGAGCAGACCGGCGAGATCGCCGACGGCTGGCTCGGCATCTTCTTCGCCCCCGAGCACGCCGCGCTCTCCATCGACCCGCTGAAGGCCGGCCGCACCAAGGCCGGGCAGACCCTGGAGGGCTTCGACCTCTGTCCGACCGTCGCCATCTCGGTCGGCGAGGACGTCAAGGCCGCCGCGGACGGCCAGCGCTCCTACGCCGCGCTGTACATCGGCGGCATGGGCAGCAAGGAGAAGAACTTCTACAACCAGCTGGCCCGCCGCATGGGCTACGAGCAGGCCGCCGACGAGATCCAGGAGAAGTACCTGGCCAAGGACTACACCGGTGCGGCCGCGGCCGTCCCGCACGACCTGATCGACGCGACCGCGCTGCTCGGCACCACCGACCGGATCTCCGACCGGATGCAGGCCTACGCCGACGCGGGCGTCACCACGCTGACCCTCGCCCCGGCCGGCTTCACCCTGGAGGAGCGGATCACCGCCCTGCGGACCGGCGTCGAGGCGCTGGAGCGCGCCGGCCTGGCCTAGCGCGGGCCCGTGAGGGCGCCCGGGAGCGCGAGTGCCCCGGGCGCCCTCACGTCAGGTGCCGGGCGCCCCGCCGTCAGAGCCAGCCGGCCCGCTTGAACAGGCGGTGCAGGACCAGGCAGGCCAGGGCCATCAGTGCCAGTGCCGCCGGGTAGCCCCAGGGCTGGTGCAGCTCCGGCATGTACCGGAAGTTCATCCCGTAGATGCCCGCGATCATCGTCGGCACCGCCGCCAGTGCGGCCCAGGCCGAGATCTTCCGCATGTCGTCGTTCTGCTGGACGCTGACCTGAGCCAGGTTGGCGTTCAGGATGTCCGACAGCAGCCGGTCCAGCGCCTCGACCTGCTCGGTGGTCCTGGTCAGGTGGTCGAGCACGTCCCGCAGGTAGGGCTGCAGGGCGTCCGGGACGAAGGGCACGCCGCCGCGGACCAGCCGGGTGGCCGGCTCCATCAGCGGGGCGCTCGCCCGGCGGAAGGCCACCACCTGCCGCTTGAAGGCGTAGATCCGCTCGGCGGCGCCGCGCGTCCGCCCCGGGGCGAACACGTCCGCCTCCAGCTCGTCCAGGTCGGACAGCAGCGTCGCGGAGAGGTCCAGGTAGCTGTCCACCACCAGGTCGCAGACCGCGTACAGCACCGCCGCCGGGCCCAGCCGCAGCAGGTCCGGCCGGTCCTCCAGCTCCTTGCGCATCCCGCCCAGCGGGCTCGCGCTCCCGTGCCGCACGGTGATCGCGAAGCAGTCGCCGACGAACACCAGCACCTCGCCGGTCTCCACCGACCGGTCCTCCTCCCGGTAGCCCAGGGTCTTGGCCACCGTGAGCAGCGCGTCCGGGTAGACCTCCATCTTGGGGCGCTGGTGCGCCGCCGTCAGGGCGTCCTCCACCGCGAGCGGGTGCAGCGAGAACTCCGAGGCGACCAGGTCCAGTTCCTCCTGCGTCGGCTCGTACAGCCCGATCCAGAGGAAGCCGTCACCGGCGGCCCGGACGGCGTCCAGCGCGTCCGAGAAGTCCGCGGGTCCCTCCACCCGGCGGCCGTTCCGGTAGGTGGCGCAATCGACGATCATGCGGACATTCTCCCGCGCCGGGGACCGAACGGTCATCACATCCCTTGAACGCACACCCGATGGGCACCCGTGCCCCACCCGGCACCCCAGGCCGTAGGCTAGGCCGCATGCCCACGCTGCTGCTCGTCCGTCACGGCCGATCGACCGCCAACACCGCCGGTGTCCTGGCCGGCTGGACGCCCGGCGTGGAACTCGACGACACCGGCCGGGAGCAGGCCGCGAGCCTCGTCGGCCGACTCTCCGGGCTGCCGCTGGCGCACGCCGTCACCAGCCCGCTGGAGCGCTGCCGGCAGACCCTCGCCCCGCTGCTCGCCGCCCGCCCCGAACTCGGCGACGCCGCCGTCGACGAGCGGCTCGGCGAGTGCAAGTACGGCGACTGGACGGGCCGCCCGCTGCACGAGCTCGCCAAGGAGCCGCTCTGGCGCACCGTGCAGGACCACGCCTCCGCGGCGGCCTTCCCCGGCGGCGAGTCGCTGCGCGACCTCAGCCACCGCACCGTCGAGGCCGTCCGCGAGTGGGACGCGAAGGTCGCCGCCGAGCACGGCGACGACGCCCTCTGGCTCGCCTGCAGCCACGGCGACGTGATCAAGGCCGTGGTCGCCGACGCGCTCGGCCTGCACCTCGACCAGTTCCAGCGGATCTCCGTCGACCCCTGCTCGGTCACCGCGATCCGCTACACCCCGCACCGCCCCTTCCTGCTGCGCCTCGGCGACACCGGCGGCCTGGCCGGTCTCGCCCCGAAGCAGCAGCCCGCCCAGGTGCCCGGCGGCGACGCCGTGGTGGGCGGAACGAGCTGAGCCGACCGGTCGCCGCGTCCGCGCGGCGCACGCCGTAGGGTGGCCGATGAGCCCCCGTCCGATCCCGATCCGGAGCGAGAGAGTGCCCCGTCAGGTCTTCTTCTACGACCAGCCAGAGCGGTTCGTGGCCGGCACCGTCGGCCAGCCCGGATCCCGGGCGTTCTACCTGCAGGCCAGTGCCCGGGGTCGGATCACCAGCGTGCTGCTCGAGAAGGCCCAGGTGGCCGCGCTCGCCGAACGCGTCGAGGAGGTCCTCGACGAGGCGCTGCGACGCAGCGGGGGATCGGCCGCGATCCCCGCCGTCGCCCCCGCCGAACTGCTCGACAGCGCCCCGCTCGACGTGCCGCTGGAGCAGGAGTTCCGGGTCGGCACCATGGCGCTCGCCTGGGACACCGTCGACGAGCGGCTCGTCGTCGAGGCCCAGGCCCTGGTCGAGGAGGCCGAGGAGGACGAGAACGCCCTCTACGAGGACGACGAGAACGGCCCCGACATGCTCCGGGTCCGGCTCACCGGCGCGATGGCCCGGGTCTTCGCCAAGCGCGCGCTCGACCTGGTCGCCGCCGGCCGCAAGCCCTGCCCGTTCTGCAACCTTCCCCTCGACCCGGAGGGCCACCTGTGCCCGCGCGCGAACGGGTACCGGCGCTGAGCGCGGACGGCCTCCCGGGCACCGACCCGGCCACCAGCGCCGCGCTCGCCGCCGACGTGCCCACCGCCCTCGCCCTGCTCGGCGCCGGCGAACTGGCCGTGCACGGCCGCCTCACCGACGCCTCCAACGCGGTGCTGTACTGCACCGTGACGCTGGACGGCACCACCGCCCCCTGCGTCTACAAGCCGGTGGCCGGCGAACGGCCGCTCTGGGACTTCCCCGACGGCACCCTCGCCGGCCGGGAGACCGCCGCGTACGAGCTCTCCGCCGCCACCGGCTGGGCGCTCGTCCCGCCCACCGTGCTGAGGGACGGCCCGGCCGGCCCCGGCATGGTGCAGCTCTGGGTCGAACCCGACCCCGGGGCACCCGAACTGCTCGACCTGCAGGACCCGGCCGGGCCCCAACGGGGCTGGCTGCCGATCGTCCGTGCCGAGGTCGAGGGCGGCCGCACCGCACTGCTCGTCCACCGCGACGACGAACGGCTGCGCCGACTCGCCGTCCTCGACGCCGTGATCAACAACGCCGACCGCAAGGGCGGCCACTGGATACCCGCCGCCGACGGGCGGATCTACGGCATCGACCACGGCGTGACCTTCAACACCGAGAACAAGCTGCGCACCCTGCTCTGGGGCTGGGCCGAGCAGCCGCTCACCCCCGAGGCCGTCGAGGTGCTCGGCCGGCTCGCCGCAGACCTGCCGGGAGCCCTAGGGGAGCGGCTGCGGCCGCACCTGACCCCGGCCGAACTGGAGGCCACGGGCCACCGGATCGACGCGCTGCTCAAGGCCGGACGGCATCCGCTGCCCTCCCCGCACTGGCCGTCGATCCCCTGGCCCCCGCTCTGAGGCACCGCGGACGGCACCGCGAACGGCGGGGCAGCGACGGGGTCGGGGCGGGGTCGCGGCGGGGTCGCGGCGGGGTCGCGGCGGGGGAGGATTCCGGCCGATCCCGATGACTGGTTAGCCTTTCAAATGATCGCCCGGTTAGAGTCGGAACCATGCATGCCTGGCCCGCCTCCGAGGTTCCCGCCCTGCCTGGTCAGGGGCTTCCCCTTCGTGTCTTCGACACCGCCACGAGCAGTGTCCGCGCGATCGTGCCCGAGGGCCCGACCGCCCGCCTGTACGTCTGCGGCATCACCCCGTACGACGCCACCCACCTGGGCCACGCCGCCACCTACAACACCTTCGACCTGGTGCAGCGGGTCTGGAAGGACGCCGGCCACGACGTCCTCTACGTCCAGAACGTCACCGACGTCGACGACCCGCTCCTGGAGCGCGCCGTCGCCACCGGTCAGGACTGGACGGAGCTCGCGGCCCGCGAGACCGCCCTCTTCCGCGAGGACATGACCGCCCTGCGGATGCTCCCGCCCGCCCACTACGTCGGCGCCGTCGAGTCGATCCCGTGGATCGTCCCGCTGGTCAAGCAGCTGCTCGCCACCGGCGCCGCCTACGAGCTGGACGGCGACATCTACTTCTCCGTCGACGCCGACCCCCGCTTCGGCGAGGTCTCCGGCCTCGGCCGGGACGCCATGATGCCGGTCTTCGCCGAGCGCGGCGGCGACCCGCAGCGCCCCGGCAAGAAGCACCCGCTGGACGCCCTGCTCTGGCTCTCCGCCCGCCCGGGCGAGCCCGCCTGGGACACCGAGCTCGGCCACGGCCGGCCCGGCTGGCACATCGAGTGCGTCGCGATCGCGCTGAAGTACCTCGGCATGTCCTTCGACATCCAGGGCGGCGGCAGCGACCTGTCCTTCCCGCACCACGAGATGGGCGCCGCGCACGCGCAGGTCGCCACTGGCGAACACCCCTACGCCCAGGCGTACGTGCACGCCGGCATGGTCGCGCTGGACGGTCACAAGATGTCCAAGTCCCGCGGCAACCTGGTGTTCGTCTCCAAGCTGCGGCGCGAGGGCGTCGACCCGGCGGCGATCAGGCTCGCCCTGCTCGCCCACCACTACCGCAGCGACTGGGAGTGGACCGAGCAGGACCTCGCCCAGGCCGAGAAGCGGCTCGCCCTCTGGCGCGCCGCCGTCTCCCGGCCGGACGGGCCCCCGGCGGAGGGGATGCTCGCCGAGATGCGGGCCGCTCTCGCGGAGGACCTGGACGCGCCGGGTGCGCTGGAAGCGGTGGACCGCTGGGCCGCGGCACAGGCCGCCGACGGCGGCGAGGACATCGGCGCCCCGGGGCTGGTCTCCCGCGCGGTGGACGCCCTCCTGGGCGTGGCGCTGTGACGCTGCGCGAACACTGACGGGTCAACCACAGGGGCGCGGTCCCCCGCGCCCCTGTGGTTGCCGCTACTCGTCGTCGCCGGACTTGTCCTCCGGCTTGTCCTCGGGGTCGTCCTCGTCCTTGTCGGACTTGGACTCGGTGGCGTGGCCGGCGACGGGCTTCTCGCCGGTCGGGCCGAGGTTCTCGCGGCGCCGCAGGTACCGCTCGAACTCACGGGCGATGGCGTCGCCGGACGCCTCCGGCAGTTCGGCGGTGTCCTGTGCCTCCTCCAGCTGCTGCACGTACTCGGCGACCTCGCTGTCCTCGGAGGCCAGCTGGTCCACCCCGAGCTGCCAGGCACGGGAGTCCTCGGCCAGCTCGCCCGGCGGGATCCGCAGGTCGAGCAGGTCCTCCAGCTTGTTGATCAGCGCGAGGGTGGCCTTGGGGTTGGGCGGCTGCGCCACGTAGTGCGGTACCGCGGCCCAGAGCGTCACGGCCGGCACCCCGGCGTGCGCGCAGGCCTCCTGCAGGACGCCGACGATGCCGGTCGGCCCCTCGTACTTGCTCTCCTCCAGGTCGAGCGTGCGGGCCAGCGCCGCGTCCGAGGTGACCCCGCTGACGGGGACCGGGCGGCTGTGCGGGGTGTCCCCGAGGAGCGCGCCGAGGATGACCACCAGTTCGACGCCCAGCTCGTGGGCGAAGCCGAGCAGCTCGTTGCAGTAGGAGCGCCAGCGCATGCTGGGCTCGATGCCGCGGACCAGCACGAGGTCCCTGGTCTTCGGCTCGTTCACCCGGACCACCGAGAGACGGGTGGTCGGCCAGGTGATCCGGCGCACGCCGCCGTCCAGCCAGATGGTGGGGCGGTTGACCTGGAAGTCGTAGTAGTCCTCGGCGTCGAGCGCGGCGAAGACCTTGCCGCCCCAGGTCTCGTCCAGGTGTCCGACGGCGGCCGAGGCGGCGTCGCCGGCGTCGTTCCAGCCCTCGAAGGCGCAGATCATCACCGGGTCGATCAACTCGGGAACGTCCTCCAGCTCGATCACCCAGCGTCTCCCTCCGTCGACCGGTGCCGCCCCCCTCCCGGCCCCGCGGACCGGTGGCCGGCTGCCGGCCTGTCGAACCTCGCGTGGAACGCCCCGTTCCACGGTCCCTACCTGCCCAGCCTACGGGCTTTGATGCCTTCCCAGGCCGGAGTGGGAAGCCTATCCGAGCGCGGCGTCCGACACGCTCGGCAGGTAGCCGTCGGACTGCCCGGCGGCCTTCGGGTGGTACGACTCCCACAGCGGCAGGGTGATCGGGTGGATCCACTCGTCCGAGCCGCCCCGGCACGCTCCGTGGCCGTCGAAGGCCGCCCGGACGTCGGCGAAGCGGAAGCCCTGCTTGGCCGCCTGACGCTCGATCAGATCGTCCAGGGCGTCGGTGAGGGCGTTGAAGCGGGCCCGGCGGGCCTCGGTGCCGATCAGACAGGTGGCGGCGGTGCCGAGCAGGTGCGGGTAGCCGGTGACGACGACGCGCGCGGCCGGGGCCTCGGCGTCCAGGGCGCGGTAGAGGGTGTCGAGGCGGCCCGGGAGCTCCTCGCGCAGCCGGCGCTCGGACTCGTCCAGGGCGGCGTCGCAGTGCGCGTCGGTGGTGAGCGGCTGCAGGCAGGCGACGACGGCGTCGCCGAAGCCCAGGTCGTTGCCGCCTGCGGTGAGGGTGACGAGCGTGGTGTCGGCGGGCACCCGCGGGACCTGGTCGCGCTGCACGTCGGCGGTGGCGGCGCCGTTGCAGGCGGCGAAGAGGAATGCGGCCGGCCCGTTCGCGGCCCGCCACAGCTCGGGGTAGGAGCGGGTGGACCGGTGGCAGTCGGCGCTCACCGGGTCGTAGCCGCCCGCGCCGACGCCGGCGGCGTAGGAGTCGCCGAGCGCCGCGTAGCGGGCCGCGGGGGCGGCGCCGGCCGGGGCGGCGGTGGGCAGCAGGAGCAGGGGAGCGGCTGCGAGGGCGGCGAGCAGCTTGGGACGCACGGGGCACTCCGGTTCTGGGGGGGCCTGCGGGGAGGCCGGGACGGCGCCAGATGACGCGCCGTCACGCATGGTAGCCAATCGCATGCGGAGTGAGAGTGTGACAAGCTCTGCAAATTCACGCAAGCGGTTTGCGCTTTTTGCCGTACACTCGCAGCCATGACACGACGACTTGCCGAAGTGGCGAAGAAGGTCGGGGTGAGCGAGGCGACCGTCAGCCGGGTGCTGAACGAGAAGCCCGGCGTCTCCGAGGCGACCCGGGCCGCGGTGCTGACCGCGCTCGACGTGCTCGGCTACGAGCGCCCCACCCAGCTGCGCGGCGAGCGGGCCCGCCTCGTGGGCCTCGTCCTGCCGGAGCTGCAGAACCCGATCTTCCCCGCGTTCGCCGAGGTCGTCAGCGGTGCGCTGGCCGGCCAGGGCTTCACGCCGGTGCTCTGCACCCAGACCGCGGGCGGCGTCTCGGAGGCGGACTACGTGGACCTGCTGCTGGAGCAGCAGGTGTCCGGGATCGTGTTCTTCGGCGGCCTGTACGCCCAGGGCGACGCCCCGCACGAGCACTACGACCGGCTCGCCGAGCGCAGCCTGCCGACGGTGCTGCTCAACGCGGCCATCGAGGACCTGGACTTCCCCAGGGTGTCCTGCGACGACGCGGTCGCCGTCGAGCAGGCCGTCGGCCACCTGCACCAGTTGGGCCACCGCAAGATCGGCCTGGTGCTGGGCCCCGCCGACCACGTGCCCTCGCAGCGCAAGCTCGGCGCGGCCCGTGCGGCGCTGGCCAAGGCCGGTGTCGACCTGCCCGACGAGCACGTGGAGCAGGCCCTGTTCAGCCTGGAGGGCGGCCAGGCGGCGACCACCCGGCTGCTGCGCCAGGGCGTCACCGGCGTGGTCTGCGCGAGCGACCCGCTGGCGCTCGGGGCCGTCCGCGCGGTGCGCCGGGCCGGCCTGTCGGTGCCCGGCGACGTGTCGGTGATCGGGTACGACGACTCCTCGTTCATGATGTGCACCGACCCGCCGCTGACCACGGTCCGTCAGCCCATCGAGGCGATGGGCCGGGCGGCCGTCGAGCTGCTGGTGGGGGAGATCGCCGGGGTCAAGGTCACCCACGACGAGCTGCTCTTCGAGCCGGAGCTGGTCGTCCGCGGGTCCACCGCGCCGGTGCGCGACCGGGGTTGACGCCCCGGGAGGAATCCCCGCAAGCCACCCCCTGACGGACCGTCGGACCAAGGGCGGGCACTTCGGTGCCCGCCCTTTTCGCGTGCCCGCATGCGGCGCGATCCGTTGACATGCTTGTAGCACCTCTGTAACTCTTGGCTGCCATCGCGCAAAACTCAAACAGTTCAACGTCATATTCGCGATTCCTTCTGCAACTTCCCCCCACGAAGGCAGGACCCCATGGGAATCTCGCGCCGCTCGCTCCTCCTGACGGCGGCCGCGTCCTCGACAGCCGGCCTGCTGCCGACCGCGTCCGCCCGCGCGGCCGGCAGCCCGCCCGGGGACGTCGTCGGCAGGATCACCGTCGGCTACCAGGGCTGGTTCGCCTGCCCCGGGGACGGCGCGCCGATCAACGGCTGGTGGCACTGGTCCCGGGACTGGTCGCAGGCGCCGTCGCCGACGAACGACGCCCTGCGCGCCTGGCCGGACATGCGCGAGTACACCGCCGGCCACCGCACGGCCTACGGCCCGCTCGGCGACGGCACCGCCTGCTCCTCCGACCACTACCTGCGGCTCACCGCCGACGGCGGCCGGATGCGCAAGGGGCAGCTCGCGCTGACCCCCGTCCGGCCCACCCCGCCGCCGCCCGCCGGGGACCTCGCCCTGCGCAGGCCGACCGCCGAGAGCAGCCGCACCCAGGTCTACGGCAGCGGCAACGCCGTCGACGGAGACCCGAACTCGTACTGGGAGAGCGCCAACAGCGCCTTCCCGCAGTGGATCCAGGCCGACCTGCAGGCGGTGCACCCCGTCCGGCGGCCGGTCCTCGCGGTGCCGCCCGCCCCGGCGTGGGCCGCCCGCACCCAGACGGTCGCCGTGCTCGGCTCCACCGACGGCACCGCCTTCACCACCCGGGCAGGCGCCGCCGGGTACCGCCTCGACCCGGCCACCGGCAACACCGTGACGCTCACCCTGCCCGCCGCCGTGCAATCCCGTTACCTCCGGCTGCAGTTCACCGGCAGCACCGGCTGGCCGGCCGGGCAGCTCTCCGCGCTGCAGGCCTTCGCCCAGTAGCGCCCGTCCGGCCGGCACGCCGGCCCCGCGCACCGGCGCGGGAGGGACGGACACCTCACAGACCTCGGGCCGCCGACCACCCCGGCGGCCCGATCCGGGGCATGCCCCGGCGCACCCCCAGGGGTGCTCGCGCGGCGGAGCCGGGGGCCGCCACGCCGCGCACCGCAACGACACCCGAGACAGAGGGACACGATGAGATCCAAGCGCACACTGCCGCGGCTCGGCGCCGCGACGGTCGCGAGCGGACTGCTGCTGATGGTGATCGGACCGGTCGTACCGGCCCACGCCGCCGGCGGTCCGAACCTCGCGGCCGGCAAGACCGTCACCGCCAGCAGTTCCACCGGCGTCCAGGTGGTCGGCAACGTCAACGACGGCAGCCAGGACACCTACTGGGAGTCGGCCAACAACGCGCTGCCGCAGTGGGTCCAGGTCGACCTGGGCAGCCCCACCGCGATCGACCAGGTGGTGCTGAAGCTGCCCGCGGGCTGGGGCTCCCGGGACGAGACGCTGACCCTGCTCGGCTCCACCGACGGGTCGAACTTCTCCACGATCCTCGGCTCCGCCGCCCAGTCCTTCGACCCGGGCGCCGGCAACACCGTCCGGCTCAACTTCGCCTCCACCACCACCCGTTTCGTGCGGGTGAGCGTCACCGCGAACACCGGCTGGCCGGCCGCCCAGATCTCCGAGCTGGAGGTCTACGGCTCGACCAGCGCCTCCGGCAACCTCGTCCGCTCGGCAACCGCCAGCAGCGCCAACGGCGCCTACACGGCGAACAACGCGGCCGACGGCAACACCGGCACCTACTGGGAGAGCGCCAACAACGCCTTCCCGCAGTGGTACCAGGCCGACCTCGGCTCCGCCGTGCCGGTCAACAAGCTGGTGCTGCGGCTGCCCTCCGGCTGGGAGACCCGCAGCGAGACGCTGAAGGTCCAGGGCTCCACCGACGGCAGCAACTTCACCGACCTGGTCGCCTCCGCCGCGTACACCTTCAACTCGGCCACCGGGAACAGCGCGACGATCAACCTGAGCACGACCACCACCCGGTACGTGCGCCTCTCGTTCACCGCCAACAGCGCCTGGCCGGCCGCCCAGCTCTCCGAGTTCGAGGTGTACGGCCCGAGCAGCGGCGACACCCAGGCGCCGAGTGCGCCCGGCAGCCTGGCGTACAGCCAGCCGGCCTCCGGCCAGATCAAGCTGACCTGGAACGCGGCCACCGACAACGTGGGCGTCACCGGCTACGACGTCTACGCCAACGGCGAGCTGCTGACCAGCGTGGCCGGGAACGTGCTGACGTACACCGACAGCCGCGCGGACAGCACGACCGTCTCGTACTACGTCAAGGCGAAGGACGCGGTCGGCAACCAGTCCGCGGCGAGCAACACCGTCACCCGAACCGGCCAGAGCGGCGACACCCAGGCGCCCAGCGCGCCCGGCGGCCTCGCCTACTCCCAGCCCGGCTCCGGCCAGATCAAGCTGACCTGGACGGCCTCCTCCGACAACGTGGGCGTCACCGGCTACGACGTGTACGCCAACGGCTCGCTGAAGGCCAGCGTCGGCGGCTCGGTGCTGACCTACACCGACAGCCAGCCGGACACCGCGACCGTCTCCTACTACGTCAAGGCCAAGGACGCGGCGGGCAACCAGTCCGACTCCAGCAACACGGTGATCCGCACCGGCCAGACCGGCGGCAACGGCACCAACCTGGCGGCGGGCAAGCCGATCACGGCCAACTCCTCCGTCTACTCCTTCGTGGCGACCAACGCCAACGACAACGACGTCACCAGCTACTGGGAGGGTGCGGGCGGCAGCTACCCCAACACCCTGACCGTGGCGCTGGGTTCGAACGCCGACACCCAGCAGGTGGTGCTCAAGCTCAACCCGGCCTCGGCCTGGGGCGCCCGCACCCAGACCGTCGAGGTGCTGGGCCGCGAGCAGAGCGGCTCGACCTTCACCACGCTGGTCGCGGCGAAGCCGTACGGCTTCGACCCGGCCTCCGGCAACACGGTGACCATCCCGGTCAGCGCCCGGGTCGCCGACGTCCAGCTGAAGATCACCAGCAACACCGGTTCCGGCGCCGGCCAGGTCGCCGAGTTCCAGGTGGTCGGCGTGCCCGCCCCCAACCCGGACCTGACCGTCACCGGCACCACCGTCTCCCCGGCCAGCCCGGTGGAGACCGACGCCCTGACCCTCGCCACCACGGTGAAGAACCAGGGCAACGCCGCCTCCGCCGCCACCTCGGTCAACCTGTACCTGGGCTCCACCAAGGTCGGCACCGCCCAGGTCGGCGCGCTCGCCGCGGGTGCCTCCGGCACCGTCAACGTGAGCGTCCCGGCGCAGAACGCGGGCAGCTACCAGCTCACCGCCAAGGTCGACGAGTCCAACGCCGTCATCGAGCAGGACGAGACCAACAACACCTGGACGGCGGCGAGCGACCTGGTGGTCAACCAGGTCGCCAGCTCCGACCTGGTCGCCGCGCCGGTCTCCTGGTCGCCGTCCAACCCGGCGGCCGGCAACGCGGTCAACTTCACCGTGGCGATCAAGAACCAGGGCACCT
Organism: Streptomyces sp. NRRL B-24484; assembly: GCF_000717715.1. GTDB lineage: Bacteria > Actinomycetota > Actinomycetes > Streptomycetales > Streptomycetaceae > Kitasatospora. Next base: position 27,253 of record NZ_JOAI01000039.1, read on the forward strand.
CGGCGGCCGCCTCCGGCGCCCACGGCATCACCCTGACCGTGCTCGACGCCCAGGGCAACACGGTCAAGACGCTGACCGGTTCCTACAGCGGTGCGATCGCCCCCGGCGCCACCACCTCCCCGGTGTCGCTGGGCAGTTGGACGGCCGTCAACGGCAAGTACACGGTGAAGACGGTCATCGCGACCGACGCCAACGAGCTGCCGGTCAAGCAGGCCAACAACACCAGCAGCCAGGGCCTCTACATCGGCCGCGGCGCCAACATGCCCTTCGACACCTACGAGGCCGAGGACGGCGTGCTGGGCGGCGGGGCGGCCGTGGTCGGCCCGAACCGCACCATCGGCGACCTGGCCGGCGAGGCCTCCGGCCGCAAGGCCGTGACGCTCAACTCGACCGGCTCCTCGGTGGAGTTCACCACCAAGGCGGCCACCAACACGCTGGTCACCCGCTTCTCGATCCCGGACAGTGCGAGCGGCGACGGCACCAACGCCACGCTGAACGTCTACGTCGACGGCACCTTCCTCAAGGCGATCGACCTGACCTCCAAGTACGCCTGGCTGTACGGCAGCGAGACGGCGCCCGGCAACTCGCCCGGCTCCGGCGGCCAGCGGCACGTCTACGACGAGGCCAACCTGCTGCTCGGCACCACCGTGCCGGCCGGTCACAAGATCAAGCTGCAGAAGGACTCGGCCAACTCCAGCCAGTACGCGATCGACTTCGTGAGCCTGGAGCAGGCCACCCAGATCGCCAACCCGGACCCGGCGAAGTACGTCGTCCCGGCCGGCTTCACCCACCAGGACGTGCAGAACGCCCTGGACAAGGTCCGGATGGACACCACCGGCACCTACGTCGGCGTCTACCTGCCCGCGGGCGACTACCAGACCGCCAACAAGTTCCAGGTCTACGGCAAGGCGGTCAAGGTCGTCGGCGCCGGCCCCTGGTTCACCCGGTTCTACGCGCCCTCCTCGCAGAGCAACACCGACGTCGGCTTCCGCGCCGAGGCCACGGCGAACGGCTCGACCTTCTCGGGCTTCGCCTACTTCGGCAACTACACCTCGCGGATCGACGGCCCCGGCAAGGTGTTCGACTTCTCCAACGTCGCGAACATCACGATCGACAACATCTGGACCGAGCACATGGTCTGCATGTACTGGGGCGCCAACACCGACAGCATGCGGATCACCAACTCGCGGATCCGCGACACCTTCGCCGACGGCATCAACATGACCAACGGCTCCACCGACAACCTCATCTCGAACAACGAGGCGCGGGCCACCGGTGACGACTCCTTCGCGCTGTTCTCCGCCATCGACGCCGGCGGCGCCGACGAGAAGAACAACGTCTTCGAGAACCTCACCACCATCCTGACCTGGCGCGCGGCGGGCATCGCGGTGTACGGCGGCTACGCCAACACCTTCCGCAACATCTACATCGCGGACACCCTCTGCTACTCCGGCGTGACCATCTCCTCGCTGGACTTCGGCTACCCGATGAACGGCTTCGGCGCCTCGCCGACGACGAACCTGCAGAACATGACGATCGTCCGGTCCGGCGGCCACTTCTGGGGCCAGCAGGTCTTCCCGGCGATCTGGGTCTTCTCGGCCTCCAAGGTCTTCCAGGGCATCCGCGTGAGCGACGTCGACATCGTCGACCCGACCTACAGCGGCATCATGTTCCAGACCAAGTACACCGGCAGCCAGCCGGAGAACCCGGTGAAGGACACCGTCTTCACCAACGTCTCGATCACCGGCGCCAAGAAGAGCGGCGACGCCTTCGACGCCAAGTCCGGCTACGGCGTCTGGGCCAACGAGATGCCCGAGGCGGGCCAGGGACCGGCGGTGGGTGAGGCGGTCTTCAACAACCTCACCATGAGCGGCAACTTCAAGGACATCCAGAACACCACGTCCACGTTCAAGATCACCGTCAACCCGTAACGATTGCGCAAACGAAGCAGGGCGGGCGCCCTCGGGCCCCGCCCTGCTTCGGCGTTTCCTGCGGCCGTTTGCGGGCCCTGCGGGGCGCTTGCGCGGGCTGTCGCGCAACCCGGTGCCACCAGGCCCGCCAAGGGCTTCCAGGGCTCCACGTGGGGCCTTTCGGCAGATGGCGGGCGGGGTTCGGCGGCGGTGTGGCCGCCAGGGCGGTCGCGCAAACCTGCGTAGTCAGTGTCGTGTTTTTGCGAAATCCAGTCGACATCTTGTGGACATCTGTCGAGGCTGGTTAAGTAGTCGACACCGGCCGGCGCTGCTGCACAACGCAGTGACCGTGCCCCGGCCTCGCACGCTTCCCCGGCTCCCGGACATCTTCCGGGGCCGGCCCCCCACCGGAAATCCACGGGCACCCCCGCGCCCCGGCGCAGCCCACACGTGCTTGAAAGGGTCCATCCGCATGACCAGAGACCGGCTCCTCCGCAGAACCGTCGCCCTCGCCGCCGCCGCGGGCCTCGCCCTCACCGCTGCCGCGTGCTCCTCCGGCTCCGACACCGGCAACTCCGGGGACTCCGGCAAGCCGGCGGCCGGTGCCTCCCTCGACCCGAACGCCAAGGTCACCATCGGCATCGACTGCCAGCCGCCGACCACCAAGCCGGCCGAGCGCAAGCAGTGGTCCGAGGACGTCGCGGCGTTCAACAAGCTCTACCCGAACGTCACGATCAACGCGAAGGACGCCTCCCCCTGCGAGGAGCCCGCCTCCTTCACCGCGCAGCTCAAGGGCAAGACCCAGCCCGACGTCTTCTACACGTACTTCACCGACCTGGAGCAGGTGCTCGACGCCGACCAGGCCGAGGACATCTCCGCGTACGTCAACGAGCAGACGGTGCCCGCGCTCAAGGACATCGACCCGTCCGTCATGAAGACCCTGACCTCGGACGGCAAGCTCTACGGCCTGCCCACCACCAACTACAAGATGGGCCTGCTGTACAACCGCAAGCTCTTCAAGCAGGCCGGCCTCGACCCGGAGAAGCCGCCGACCACCTGGGCCGAGATCCGCGAGGACGCCAAGAAGATCGCCGCGCTCGGCAACGGCGTCAACGGCTACGGCGACTACAGCGCCACCAACCAGGGCGGCTGGCACTTCACCGCCGAGCTCTACGGCCTCGGCGGCTCGATGACCACCGAGGACGGCAAGAAGGCCGCCTTCAACACGCCCGGGGGCAAGCAGGTCCTGCAGAACCTGTACGACATGCGCTGGACCGACAACACCATGGGCGCCACCCAGAGCCTCAAGTGGCCCGACCTGATGACCCAGATGTCGACCGACAAACTCGGCATGTACGTCGGCGCGCCGGACGACATCACCTACATGGTGCAGACCCTCAAGGGCCACTACGAGGACTACGGCATGGGCCCGATGCCCGGCGGCAAGGGCGCCCTGCTCGGCGGTGCCGACTACATGTTCAAGAAGGGCTCCACCCCGGACCAGATCAAGGCCGGCATCGCCTGGGTCAACTTCAAGTGGCTGACCATGGGCAAGGGCCAGTTCGACTACGCCCGCACCAAGGCCGACGGCCTGCCGGTCGGCCTGCCGCAGCCCTTCCTGTTCGGCGGCTCCACCCTGGACGCCGACAACAGGGCCAAGGCCGCCAGCGCCACCGTCCCGGTGCAGAACTACGCGCCCTACCTGGCCACTTCGGTGCCCGGCAAGACCGAGCCCGCCAACGCCCAGCAGATCTACAAGGTCCTCGACGGCGCCGTCTCGGCCGTCCTGACCGACAAGAACGCCAACGTCGACAAGCTGCTCTCGGACGCCGAGAGCCAGGTCAACCAGGTGCTGGCCAACCTCCAGTGACGGCCGGTGGGGGCCGGCCGGCGGGCCGGCCCCCACGCACGCCCGAGCCACACCCTCCGACCGACCGGGAGTAACCCCCATGGCAGCGATCAGCGTCTCCGCCCGCCGGAAGACCGAGCCACCGGCGCACGCCGATCCCTCGCAGGGCCGCGCCGCCCTCCGTCAGCGCCTCCGCAGGCACCTCACCGGCCATGGCTTCCTGCTCGGAGCCCTGCTGTGCTTCGCGTACTTCTCGTGGTACCCGATGGTCCGCGAAGTGATCATGAGCTTCCAGAAGACCAAGCGCGGGAAGACCACCTGGGTCGGCACGGAGAACCTGGACCGCATCTTCGCGGACCCGGACTTCTGGCACGCCTGGCGCAACACCCTGCTGTTCACCGTGCTCGCCCTGGTGCTCGGCTTCGCGGTGCCGTTCGTCGTCGCCGTCCTGCTGAACGAGCTCCGCCACGCCAAGGCCTACCTGCGCATCCTGGTCTACCTGCCGGTGATGCTCCCGCCGGTCGCGTCCGTCCTGCTCTTCAAGTACTTCTACGACCCCGGCTACGGCCTGTTCAACGCGATCCTCAAGGCGCTCCACCTGCCGACCTCGGCCTGGCTCAACTCGCCCACCACGTCCATGCTCTCGGTCGTCATCGCGGCCACCTGGATGAACATGGGCGGCGCCACCCTGATCTACCTGGCGGCCCTGCAGGGCATCCCCGGCGAGCTCTACGAGGCCGCCGAACTCGACGGCGCCGGCCTGCTGCGCCGGATCTGGCACGTCACGATCCCGCAGACCCGGCTGATCCTCTCGCTGCTCCTGCTGCTGCAGGTCGTCGCCACCATGCAGGTCTTCGTCGAGCCCTACCTGCTGACCGGCGGCAACGGCCCGCAGAACTCGACGCTGACCGTCGTCAACCTCATCTACCAGTACGCCTTCAGCTTCAACAACTACGGCAGCGCCTCGGCGCTCGGCCTGGTCATGCTGCTCGTACTCGCCGGCTTCTCCGCGCTGTACGTGCGCCTGAGCCGCACCAACGACTAGGACGGGAGCACCGCCATGGCAGACACCTCGACCCGTACCCTGATCTCCGAGACGCAGCTGAACCGCCCCTTCGGCAAGGCGGTCTACCGGACCGTCCTCGTGCTGGTGGTCGCGGCCTTCACCCTGGTCTTCCTCGGCCCGCTCTACTGGCTGGTGACCGGCGGACTGAAGTCCACCCAGGAGGTCATCCAGAGCCCGCCGACCTTCTACCCGCACCAGGTCCACACCGACACGTACACCGAGGCGTGGTCCAAGCTCAACATGGGCCGACTGCTCTTCAACACGCTGTACTACGCGTTCGGGGCGCTCGCCTTCCAGCTGGTCTTCGACGTGGCCGCGGCCTACGCGCTCTCGAAGCTGCGGCCCGTCCTCGGCAACGTGATCCTCGGCATGATGCTGGCGACGCTGATGATCCCGTCCACCGTGCTGATCGTGCCGCAGTACCTCACCGTGCTGGACCTGCCGCTGCTGCACCTCAACCTGATCAACACCCCGTGGGCGATCTGGCTGCCCACCGTGGCGAACGCCTTCAACATCTTCCTGCTGAAGCGCTTCTTCGACTCGGTGCCGGAGGAGCTGATGGCCGCCGCCGCCATCGACGGCGCGTCGCCGATGCGGGCGCTCTGGTCGATCGTGCTGCCGATGTCCCGGCCGATCCTCGGCGTGGTCTCGATCTTCGCCGTGGTGAACGTCTGGAAGGACTTCCTGTGGCCGCTGCTGGTCCAGCCGGACCCGAAGAACCAGCCGCTCAACATCGGCATCAACTCGCTGTCCATCGGCGTCCCGCAGAACGTCGTGATCGCCGCCCTGGCCATCGCCTCGGTGCCGACGATCGTGTTCTTCCTGATCTTCCAGCGCAACATCATGGCCGGCCTGACCTCGGGCGGGCTCAAGGGCTGACGGCCCGTCATTTCTCGAAAGGACTACCCACCGTGGTACAGCAGCCCGACCGCCGGGACTGGTGGCGAGACGCGGCGATCTACCAGGTCTACCCGCGCAGCTTCGCCGACGGCAACGGCGACGGCACCGGTGACCTGGCGGGGATCCGCGCCCGGCTCCCGTACCTCGCCGAACTCGGCTTCGACGCCGTCTGGTTCAACCCCTGGTACCCCTCCCCGCTGAAGGACGGCGGCTACGACGTCGCCGACTACCGCGCCATCGACCCGGTCTTCGGCTCCCTGGAGGAGGCCGAGAAGCTCATCGCGGAGGCCCGCGACCTGGGCATCCGCACCGTCGTCGACATCGTGCCCAACCACGTGTCCGACCGGCACCCGTGGTTCCGGGCGGCCCTCGCGGCCGGCATCGGCAGCCCCGAGCGGGAGCTCTTCCACTTCGCCGAGGGCCGCGGCGAGCACGGCGAACTGCCGCCCAACGACTGGAAGTCGGAGTTCGGCGGCTGCCCGTGGACGCGGATCGAGGACGGGCAGTGGTACCTCCACCTGTTCGCCACCGAGCAGCCCGACCTCAACTGGGCGCACCCGCTGGTCCGCCGGGAGCACGAGGAGATCCTGCGGTTCTGGTTCGACCGCGGCGCGGCCGGCGTGCGGATCGACTCGGCCGGCCTGCTGACCAAGGAGCCCGGCCTGCCCGACTTCGAACCCGGCGTCGACACCCACCCGTTCGTCGACCGCGACGACCTGCACGAGATCTACCGCTCCTGGCGGGCGATCGCCGACTCCTACGAGGAGCCGCGGGTGCTGATCGGCGAGATCTGGGTGCCGGACACCGAGCGGTTCGCCCGCTACCTGCGCCCGGACGAGCTGCACACCGCCTTCAACTTCGACTTCCTGGCCCGCCCGTGGTCGGCCGCCGAGCTGCGCGCCTCGATCGACGGCACGCTGGCGGCGCACGCCCCGGTCGGCGCCCCGGCCACCTGGGTGCTCGCCAACCACGACGTCACCCGCACCGTCACCCGGTACGGCCGGGAGGACACCCGCTTCCAGTTCGCCACCAAGCGCTTCGGCACCCCGACCGACCTGGACCTGGGCCTGCGCCGGGCGCGCGCCGCAGCCCTGCTCTCGCTCGCCCTGCCCGGCTCGCTCTACCTCTACCAGGGCGAGGAGCTCGGCCTGCCCGAGGTCGAGGACCTGCCGCTCGGCAGCCTGCAGGACCCGATGCACTTCCGCTCGGGCGGGGCCGACCCCGGCCGTGACGGCTGCCGCGTCCCGATCCCGTGGTCCGGCACCCTGCCGCCGTACGGCTTCGCGCCCGACGGCGCCGAGTCCTGGCTGCCGCAGCCGGCCGGCTGGGGCGCGCTCACCGTGGCGGCGCAGACCGGCGACCCGGACTCGATGCTGGAGCTCTACCGCGCCGCGCTGCGGATCCGCCGCGAGCGGATCACCGGGGGCTTCGACTGGCTGCCCTCCGCCCCCGAGGTGCTGGCCTTCCGGCGCGCCGAGGGCTTCGGCTGCCTGGTGAACCTCGGCGAACAGCCGGTGCCGCTGCCCGGGGACACCCGGCCGGTGCTCTCCAGCGGACCGCTCGCCGACGGCGCTGTGCCCGCCGACACCGCGGTGTGGCTGGAGTTCCTGGACACTCGTCTATGATTGCTGGACAGGTGTCCATGAAATCGGAGTGATCCATGCATACGGCGGCGAACGTCCTGGTCGGCCTGGTGGCCGCACTGCACGCGTACATCCTGGTGCTGGAGATGTTCCTCTGGGAGCGCTCCCCGGGCCGGAGCCTCTCCGGCTTCGACGCCGGCCTCGCGAAGGCGACCGCCCCGCTGGCCGCCAACCAGGGCCTCTACAACGGCTTCCTGGCCGCGGGCCTGGTCTGGGGCCTGATCGCCGCCGACCCGGTCGGCCACGACGCCCAGGTCTTCTTCCTGAGCTGCGTCGTGGTCGCCGGTCTGTACGGCGGGGCCACCGCGAACCGGCGGATCCTGGTCGCCCAGGCGCTGCCCGGGGCCGTCGCCCTCGCCGCCGTGCTGGCCGCCGGATGAACGACCCCCGCGCCGAACGCACCAGGGCCGCACTGCGCGGCGCACTGCTCGCCGAGTGCGGCGAGCGGCCGCTCTCGGAGGTGAGCGTCTCGGCCGTGGTCCGCCGCGCGGGCCTCGGCCGGGCCACCTTCTACCTGCACTACGAGGACCTGCGGGCGCTCGCCGTCGACGCCTGCGGGGGAGTGGTCGAGGCGGCCGTCGACGCCCTGCACGACTGGCGCGGCCCGGTCGACCCGGCGGCACCCCCCGCCGCCCTCACCGCCTTCCTGGCGGACACCGCCGAGCGCGCCGCGCTCTACCGCGGCCTGCTCGACCCGGGCGGCGGCGGCCCGCTCGGCGACCTCATGCACCGGCGGCTGCGGGAGCGCAGCCGCACCGAACGCGAACGGGCCGGCGCCCCGCACGCCGACACGGTGGCCTCCGCCGTCGCCGCAGCCTTCACCGGCCTGCTCGCCGACTGGCTGCACGGCCTGATCACCGCAGACCCGCCCACCTTCGCCGGCCACGTCTGGCGCCTGCTGATCGCCCTGCACAGCGCTCCGATGTGAAGCCACAGCCGCCTGCTACGGCAGGTTGCGGGCCCAGATCCAGTCCAGGCCGTCCTCGCCGATCTCGTCCAGGTGGTCGGCGCGGGTCAGCCCGGCCTTCACCGCGACCCGCTGAGAGGCGAGGTTGTCGGGGCGTATCCGGGCGATCAGGGGCAGCCGCGGCAGCCGCCGGCCGGCCCACGCCACCACGGCGGAGGCGGCCTCGCTCGCCACGCCCCGGCCCCAGCAGGCCGGGTCGAAGCGGTAGAAGAGGTTGAGCCCGCGGATGCCGCCCAGCACGGTCGGCTTCACCCCGCAGAAGCCGAGCGGCTGCTCCGCCTCCAGACCGCGCACCACCCAGTACCCGTAGCCGCTGCGCCGCCACCGCTCGTCCCAGCGCCGGTACAGCCATTCGGCCTCGGCCCGGGTGCGCAGGGCGTCGGAAGGGTTGTGCCGGCAGGTCCGCGGGTCGCGGTGGACGGCCAGGATCGCCGCCACGTCCGCGGGGACCGGTCGCCGCAGGACGAGGTGATCTGTCGTCAGTTCCGTTGTGTCCGCCCCCGGTTCGGTCATGGCCGCAGCCTAACCCGGGCGGACCTCAGCGGCACCAGCCGTTGCGGTAGGCGATCCAGTCGGCGGGGGTGGCGGTGAAGTCGACGTACAGCGCCAGGCCGAAGTTCTGCCGCCCGTTGCGGCCGAGGCCGAGCCGGGCGCCGCGGACGGCGGCCGAGACGGTCTCGGCGGAGCCGCGGTGACCGAAGTCGTCCGCCCAGTACGCGGGCAGTCCGATCAGCAGGTCGGCGGAGGCCGGGGTGGCGGCCAGCGCCAGCTCGGTCTGCCGGGCGACGTAGCCGCCGTACAGCGACTCCAGGGGCATCCCGGTGTCATAGCTCATCACCGCGATCTGGTCGACCCGGCGGGCGACGTCCGCGAAGTACTCCTTCGACCACCACTTGCCGTGGTCGGCGAGGGCGAGCCCGGCCCGGTGCAGTCCGGGGACGGGGTCGATCTGCGGGGCGGCGACCGAGAGCGGCACCCCGGAGGAGGCGGTGAGCGGGTGGAGCTGGTCGAGCAGGGCGAGGAAGCCGGCGGACCCGGAGCGGACGGGTTCGAGGTCGAAGTGCACGCCCTCGAAGCCGAGGGCCAGCGTCTGCACGGTGGCGACGGTGATCCGGGTCCGCACCTCGGGCCGGTCCAGGCGCAGGCCGTCCTTCTCCGGGGCGACCACGTCGCCGAGCCAGGCCTGCACCCGCAGGCCGGGCAGCCGGCGGTGGACGCCGTCCAGGAACCAGCGGGCCTCCGGGGCGAGCGCGGGGTCGAGCGAGCCGTCGTGCGCGAGCGGCCCGGTGTGCACGTACAGGTCGCGGATGCCGGTGCCGGCGAGGCGGGCGGCGAGCGCGGTGAGGTCGGCGTCGGTGCGCCGCCCGTCGACCCAGGCGTGGCCCAGCCAGAGGGCGTCGCGGCCCCTCGTCCTGGCCTCGGCGGCCGGTTCGCCCACGTACTGCACCCGCAGGGCGACGGCGGCGGCGCCCACCGGAAGGAGCAGCAGCCCGAGGACGGCGAGCAGCGCGACGACGAGCCGCCGGCGCACCCTCCGTCCGGGCCGCGGCCTGCGCAACCACGCCGCCGGCGCGGTGATCCTCCGTGGCACCCGGCCACTCCCTTCCCGTCCGTTCAGGTGGTCAGGACGCCCAGGATGCGGAACGGGTTCCGTCGCCGGGCAGGTGTCCGGATACCCTGACGGCGTGCGCCCCCGAACCAGGAGGGGACGCATAGCCGACAGCCGTCGCACCCAGGGAGTCGCCCCATGGCCACCGCCGTCCCCTCGTCCGCCGCAGCCGCCGCCCACCAGGAGCGTGCGAACGCCCTCCGCGAAGCCCTCGCCACCCGCGTCGTGGTGGCCGACGGAGCGATGGGCACGATGCTGCAGGCGCAGGACCCGACCCTGGAGGACTTCCGGCAGCTGGAGGGCTGCAACGAGATCCTCAACGTCACCCGCCCCGACATCGTGCGCTCGGTGCACGACGCGTACTTCGCCGTCGGCGTGGACTGCGTGGAGACCAACACCTTCGGTGCCAATGCCGCGGCGCTCGGAGAGTACGAGATCGCCGACCGCATCGTCGAGCTGTCCGAGGCCGGGGCGAGGATCGCCCGCGAGGCGGCCGACGAGTTCACCGCCCGGGACGGCCGGACCCGCTGGGTGCTCGGCTCGATCGGCCCCGGCACCAAGCTGCCGACCCTGGGCCACACCACCTTCGCGGTGATCCGCGAGGGCTTCCGGCAGAACGCGGCCGGCCTGATCGCCGGCGGCGCCGACGCCCTGCTGATCGAGACCAGCCAGGACCTGCTGCAGACCAAGGCCTCCGTGCTGGGCGTGAAGCAGGCGCTCGCCGAGGCCGGCCTGGACCTGCCGGTGCTCGCCCAGGTGACCGTGGAGACCACCGGCACCATGCTGCTCGGCTCGGAGATCGGTGCGGCGCTGACCGCCCTGGAGCCGCTGGGCATCGACTACATCGGCATGAACTGCGCCACCGGCCCCGCCGAGATGAGCGAGCACCTGCGCTACCTGGCGAAGAACGCCAAGGTCGGCCTCTCCTGCATGCCCAACGCCGGCCTGCCCGTCCTCGGCAAGGACGGCGCGCACTACCCGCTGAGCCCCGAGGAGCTCGCGGACGCCCACGAGACCTTCGTGCGTGAGTACGGCCTGTCGCTGGTCGGCGGCTGCTGCGGCACCACGCCGGAGCACCTGCGGCACGTGGTCGAGCGCGTCCAGGGCCGCCCGGTGGTGGCCCGCGACCCGAAGCCGGAGGCGGCCGCCGCCTCGCTCTACCAGTCGGTGCCGTTCCGGCAGGACCTCTCCTACCTGGCGATCGGCGAGCGCACCAACGCCAACGGCTCGAAGAAGTTCCGCGAGGCGATGCTCGCCGAGGACTGGCAGGCCTGCGTCGAGATCGCCCGCGACCAGATCCGGGACGGCTCGCACCTGCTCGACCTGTGCGTCGACTACGTCGGCCGCGACGGCGTCGCCGACATGCGGGAGGTCGCCACCCGGCTGGCGACCGCCTCGACCCTGCCGCTGGTGCTGGACTCCACCGAGCCCGAGGTGCTGCGGGCCGGCCTGGAGGCGCTCGGCGGCCGCGCGGTGCTCAACTCCGTCAACTACGAGGACGGCGACGGCCCCGAGACCCGCTTCGGCAGGATCGCCTCGCTCGCCCGCGAGCACGGCGCCGGCCTGATCGCGCTGACCATCGACGAGGAGGGCCAGGCCCGCACCGCGGACAAGAAGGTCGCCATCGCCGAGCGGCTGATCGAGCAGCTCACCACCGAGTACGGCATCGACGAGTCGTCGATCCTGGTCGACTGCCTCACCTTCACCCTGGGCACCGGCCAGGAGGAGTCCCGCCGGGACGGCATCGAGACCGTCGAGGCGATCCGCGAGCTGAAGCGCCGCCGCCCGCAGGTGCAGACCACGCTCGGCCTGTCCAACATCTCCTTCGGCCTGTCGCCGGCCGCCCGCGTGGTGCTGAACTCGGTGTTCCTGCACGAGTGCGTCGAGGCCGGCCTGGACTCGGCGATCGTGCACGCCTCCAAGATCCTGCCGATCGCGCGGATCCCCGAGGAGCAGCGCGAGGTCGCGCTGGACCTGGTGTACGACCGCCGCCGGGACGGCTACGACCCGCTGCAGCGCCTGCTGGAGCTGTTCGAGGGTGTCTCCTCGGCCTCGGTGAGGGCCTCCAAGGCGGAGGAGCTGGCGGCGCTGCCGCTGGACGAGCGCCTGCAGCGGCGGATCGTCGACGGCGAGCGGAACGGCCTGGAGGCCGACCTGGACGAGGCGCTGACGGCCCGTCCGGCGCTGGAGATCATCAACGAGACGCTGCTGGCCGGCATGAAGGTGGTCGGCGAGCTGTTCGGTTCCGGCCAGATGCAGCTGCCGTTCGTGCTGCAGTCCGCCGAGGTGATGAAGTCCGCGGTGGCCCACCTGGAGCCGCACATGGAGAAGTCGGACTCGGAGGGCAAGGGCACCATCGTGCTCGCCACCGTGAAGGGCGACGTCCACGACATCGGCAAGAACCTGGTCGACATCATCCTGTCCAACAACGGCTACAACGTCGTCAACCTGGGCATCAAGCAGCCGGTCTCGGCGATCCTGGAGGCGGCGCAGGAGCACCGGGCCGACGTCATCGGCATGTCCGGGCTGCTGGTGAAGTCCACGGTGATCATGAAGGAGAACCTGGAGGAGCTGAACCAGCGCGGGTTGGCCGCCGACTACCCGGTGATCCTCGGCGGCGCCGCGCTGACCCGCGCCTACGTCGAGCAGGACCTGCACGAGGTCTACCAGGGCGAGGTCCGCTACGCCCGGGACGCCTTCGAGGGCCTCAAGCTGATGGACGCCCTGGTCGCGGTCAAGCGCGGCGTGCCCGGCGCCGCGCTGCCCGAGCTGCGGCAGCGCCGGCACGCCCGGGTGGAGGTGGAGGAGGTCGAGGAGGTCAACCTCGGCCAGATCCGCTCCGACGTGGCCGTCGACAACCGGGTGCCGGTGCCGCCGTTCTGGGGCGACCGGATCGTCAAGGGCATCCCGTTCGCCGACTACGCCTCCTGGCTGGACGAGGACGCGCTGTTCAAGGGCCAGTGGGGCCTGAAGGCCTCGCGCACCGGTGACGGCCCCTCCTACGAGGAGCTGGTGGAGACCGAGGGCCGGCCGCGGCTGCGGATGTGGCTGGACCGGCTGCAGACCGAGGGCTGGCTGGAGCCCGCCGTCATCTACGGCTACTTCCCGGCGAACTCCAAGGGCGACGACCTGATCGTCCACAACGAGGACGGCTCCGAGCGGACCCGCTTCACCTTCCCGCGCCAGCGCCGCGGCCGCCGGCTCTGCCTCGCCGACTTCTTCCGCCCGGAGGACTCCGGCGAGCGGGACGTGGTGGCGCTGCAGGTGGTCACCATGGGCAACCGGGTCTCCGAGGCCGCGAACGAGCTGTTCGCCGCCAACGCCTACCGCGACTACCTGGAGCTGCACGGCCTGTCGGTGCAGCTGGCCGAGGCGCTCGCCGAGTTCTGGCACGCCCGGGTCCGCTACGAGCTCGGCTTCGGCGACGAGGACCCGCAGGACGTCCGCGACATGTTCGCCCTCAAGTACCGCGGCGCCCGCTTCTCGCTGGGCTACGGCGCCTGCCCGGAGCTGGAGGACCGAGCCAAGATCGCCGAGCTGCTGAAGCCCGAGCGGATCGGCGTGGTGCTCTCCGAGGAGTTCCAGCTGCACCCCGAGCAGTCCACGGACGCCATCGTGATCCACCACCCCGAGGCGAAGTACTTCAACGCCAGGTAACCCGTCCGCTGCGTTCCGTTCGGCACATTTCCGGTCGGCGGGCGTATCCTGAATGATCCTGAACGGGCCGGTCCGCTCACCAGCGGGCCGGCCTGTGCCATCCCCGGCCACGTCCGGCCACCCGTGCGGACGGGACCCCACCCGGCGAAGGGACCTTGCCATGACGACCATCTCGACCCTCACCGAGAGCCTCGGCGGTACCGGCGGCGGCCTGCAGGCCGTGCTGCTCGACATGGACGGCACGCTCGTCGACACCGAGGACTTCTGGTGGCAGGCCGAGGCTTCGCTCTTCGCCGAGTTCGGCCACGTCCTCGACGAGGCCGACCGCGCCCACGTCGTCGGCGGCCCGATGACCCGGGTCATCGACTACCTGCTCTCCCGCACGGCCGCGCCGCTCACCCCGGCCGAGCTGACCGTGCTGATCAACCAGCGCTTCGTCGACCTGCTGGCCGGCGGCGTGCCGCTGATGCCCGGTGCCGAACGGCTGCTCAACACCCTGGCCGCGCACGGCGTCCCCGCCGCCCTGGTGTCCGCCTCGCACCGGCACGTCATCGACATCGTGCTGCGCAGCCTCGGCGCCCACCACTTCGCCTTCTCGGTGGCCGGCGACGAGGTGCCGCGGACCAAGCCGCACCCCGACCCGTACCTCACCGCCGCCGCCCGGCTCGGCGCCGACCCGGCCCGCTGCGTGGTCATCGAGGACGCCCCCACCGGCGTGCTCGCCGCCGAGGCGGCCGGCTGCCCGGTCATCGCGGTGCCCTCCGTCGCGGCCATCGAGCCCGGCCCCGGCCGCACCGTCCTCGGCTCGCTGGAGCAGGTCGACCTGGAGCTGCTGCACGCGCTCACCGCGACCAGGGTGTGAGATCGATCTCTTTTCCGTGAGGGGCCGCCCCCCGGCCGCTCTCTGGCTGCGGCGCCCCGGCGACGGACCGTACAGGGGCCGATGGAGAAAACGGACATCGCGTGACAGAACGCCGGACCGCGGGATCCGGCGGGAGGCCCTCGAACCCCGGGCCCTCGCGCACGCGTGCGAGGCGGTGCGTGGTCGATATGGCACGCTACTTCCGGTCAATCCCCGAACAGGGGACCAACGGACCGTCCCGGCCGCGCCCACCACCCTGGTCACGGCACGTGACGGCACCCTACCGGCGCCTCCCCACAAGCCCGGCCGCACGGAGAAGGAATCCATCCCGCATGTCTTCAGCCCACCGCCTGGCCGTGCTCGGCTGCGCCGTCATGGTCGCGTCCTCGGCCGCCGGCTGCGCCTCCGCGACCAAGGCCGTCACCGGCAAGGACTCGCCGTCCACGATCACCATGGGCACCACCAACGTGACCAGCGTGCTCGACCCGGCCGGTGCCTACGACGCCGGTTCCTGGCTGGTGCTGAACAACACCTTCCAGTCGCTGCTGAGCTTCCCGCCCGGCGCGACCGTGCCGCAGCCGGAGGCCGCGCAGTCCTGCGGCTTCACCGGCGGTGACGCGATCACCTACGCGTGCACCCTGCGCAGCGGGCTGAAGTTCTCCAACGGCCACTCGCTGACCAGCGAGGACGTCGTCTTCTCGGTCCAGCGCATGCTGAAGATCAACGACCCGAGCGGCCCCGCCTCGCTGCTCTCCACCATCAAGTCGGTGGAGGCCAAGGGCGACGAGAAGGTGGTCTTCCACCTCAAGGCCCCGGACGCGGTCCTCCCGGCGAAGCTCGCCTCGGCCGCCGGCTCCATCGTCGACCACCAGGTCTTCCCGGCCGACGCGCTGCTCGCCAACGACAAGCTGGTCGGCTCCGGCCCGTACAAGATCGACTCGGTCGCCACCATCGACGGCGGCGACAACCCCGGCAAGATCACCCTCTCCGCCAACAGCGAGTACAAGGGCGACAACAAGCCGACCAGCGGCAAGTTCGCGCTGCGCTACTTCAACGCGCCCGGCGAGCTGAAGTCCGCGCTGGAGAAGGGCGAGGTCGACCTCGCCGACAACAGCCTGGAGCCCTCCGCCGGCGCCAAGATCAAGAGCGACCAGATGGCCGGCCAGGGCGACCTCAAGGTCGCCGAGGGCGAGAGCGCCGAGACCCGCTACCTGGTCCTCAACACCAAGGACGCCGTCACCGGCAACCCGGCCGTCCGCCAGGCGATCGCCCAGCTGGTCGACCGCAAGGCGCTCTCCCGCACGGTGTACGCCAACACCGTCCAGCCGCTGTACTCGCTGGTGCCGGCCGGCATCACCGGCCACAACACCTCCTTCGCGGACCGCTACGGCGACCCGAGCGTCGACAAGGCGAAGAAGATCCTCTCGAACGCCAAGGTCGCCACGCCGGTCAAGATCACCCTGACCTGGTCGCGCGCCCGGGCCGGCGCCGCCGAGATGGAGCAGATCAAGAAGGACTTGGAGAACGGCGGCGTCTTCCAGGTCGACATCAAGCAGGAGTCCGACTGGAAGAAGTACCAGGCGGGCTGGAAGGCCGGCAGCTACCAGGCGTACACCGTCGGCTGGACCCCCGACTACGCGGACCCGGACAACTTCGTCAGCCCGATCGTGGTCGACGGCGGCGCCTTCCACAACGGCTGGGACGACCCGCGGATCAGCGGCAAGCTGGTGCCCGCCAGCATCAAGCTGACCGACCGCTCCGCCGGCGGCGCCTACGGCCAGATCCAGAACATCGTCGCCGAGGGCGTCCCGGTGATCCCGCTGTTCCAGGCCAAGTCGTTCTACGCCTCGCGCAACGACATCACCGGCGTCGACGGCACCGTCGACACCACCGGGATCTTCCGCTTCTGGGAGATCGGCCGCAACGGCACCAAGTGACCGTACGGCGACGGCCCGCCCCTCCGCAGCGGAGGAGGCGGGCCGTCGCCGTACCCGGGCCGGATCACATCGAGCCGGGGCGCACCAGACCCGACTCGTACGCGTACACCGCGGCCTGCACCCGGTCGCGCAGCTGCAGCTTCGTCAGCACGTGCCCGACGTGCGTCTTCACCGTCGTCTCGCTGACGAACAGCTCGGCGGCGATCTCCGCGTTCGACAGGCCACGGGCGACCAGCCGCAGCACCTCCACCTCGCGCTCGGTCAGCGCGCCCAGCGCCTGCGGCGGCGCCTCCTCGCCGGAGGGCAGCTTGGTGGCGTACATGTCCAGCAGCCGCCGGGTCACCGACGGCGCCAGCATCGCCGCACCGTCCGCCACCACCCGGATCGCCTGCACCAGCTCCTCGGCCGGCACGTCCTTCAGCAGGAAGCCGCTGGCCCCCGCCCGGAGCGCCTCGACCACGTACTCGTCCAGGTCGAAGGTGGTCAGCACCAGCACCTTCGCCGGGCCGTCCCGACCCGGGCCGGAGATCCGCCGGGTCGCCTCCACCCCGTCCATCCGCGGCATCCGGATGTCCATCAGGACCACGTCCGGCTGCAGCGCCCGGACCTGCTCCAGCGCCTGCTGGCCGTCCCCGGCCTCCCCGACCACCACCAGGTCGGACTCGGCCTCCAGGATCATCCGGAAGCCGGTGCGCAGCAGTGGCTGGTCGTCGACCAGCAGCACTCGGATCGTCACCTACGACTCCTTGCTCACCATGAGATCCCCCGTGGGATCGTCGTCGGTCGTTCTCTGCGCCGGCACCGGCACCGGCAGCGGGTACGGCGGGGGAGTGCCCCCGAACTCCGGGCACCGGGCCTTGTGGTCGCACCAGTCGCACAGCCGGTTGCGGGTGGCCGGGAACTCGCCCGTCTCCACCGCCCGCGAGATCGTCTCCCACAGCGCCCGGAGCTTGCGCTCCACCGCCAGCAGGTCCGCCTCGTCCGGGTCGTACGTGACCACGTCCCCGCCGCCGCCCAGGTACACCAGCTGCAGCCGCCGGGGGACGACGCCCTTCCAGCGCCACACCACCAGGGCGTAGAACTTCATCTGGAACATCGCCTTGCCCTCGAAGTCCCGCGAGGGCGCCCGGCCGGTCTTGTAGTCGACCAGCCGCACCTCGCCGGTCGGCGCGACGTCCACCCGGTCGATGTAGCCGCGCAGCAGCACGCCCGGCTCCAGCGGGGTCTCCACGTACAGCTCGCGCTCCACCGGGTGCAGCCGGGTCGGGTCCTCCAGGCCGAACCAGCGGTCCACCAGCTTCTCCGCGTCGCCCAGCCAGCCCGCCAGCGCCGAGCCGTCCTCGTCGCCCGGGAACAGCTGCGCCAGCTCCGGCCGCTCGCCCAGCAGCCGCTCCCACTGCGGGCGCAGCAGCGAGCGCGCCAGCTCCGCCGTCCGGTCGCCCGGCGGGTGGTCGAACAGCCGCTCCAGCACCGCGTGCACCACCGTGCCGCGGGTCGCGGCCGCGCTCGGCGGCTCCGGCAGCCGGTCGATCACCCGCAGCCGGTACAGCAGCGGGCAGGTCATGAAGTCGCCGGCGCGCGACGGCGACAGCCCCGTCGGTGCGGCGGCCGGCCGGGCCGGCGGCTCGGTGTCGGTCTGGTGCATGCCCCCGACCCTATTGCCCTTCGCTCACATCCCGCTGCCGCCCGGCTGACACCGCACCGCTGGAGGCGCCCCATCCGGGGTATCACCGAGGTACGGGCAGCACCGGACGGGCGCCGCGGGCGCGGCGCGAGGGGCGCGCGCGGCATCCGGACGGAGATCACGTAGCGTGGGCGCGACGGTGCGGGCCGCGGCAGCCGCGGCAGCCGCGGCAGCGCGGCGGGCCGGCGGGGACGACGAGAGCGAAGGGGACGCGGTGAGCGACACCAGGGGGCAGCGGACCTCCGACCAGCCGTCGGCGGGCCGGCCCGAGCGGCCGGAACCGCGGGGCGGCATCCTGATGGGCCGGCCCTTCGGCGTCCCGGTGTACGTCACGCCCTCCTGGTTCGTCATCGCCGCCCTGATCACCTGGGTCTTCGGCGGCCGCCTCTCCGAGGTGCTGCCCGAGCTCGGTGCCACCCGCTACCTGGTCTCCTTCTCCTTCGCGGTCGCCTTCTACGCCTCCGTGCTGGTGCACGAACTCGCGCACACCGTGGTCGCGCTCCGCTACCGGCTCTCGGTGCGGCGCATCCAGCTGCAGTTCTTCGGCGGCGTCTCGGAGATCGAGAAGGAGGCCGAGACACCGGCCCGCGAGTTCTGGCTGGCCTTCGTCGGCCCGCTGCTCTCGCTCGTCCTCGGCGGCGTCTTCTACGTCGCGCTCACCGCCGTCGACACCGACACCGTGCCCGGCGTCCTGCTCGCCGGCCTGATGGTCAGCAACCTCGTCGTCGCCGCCTTCAACCTGCTGCCCGGGCTGCCGCTCGACGGCGGCCGGATGCTGCGCGCCGTCGTCTGGGGCATCACCGGACGGCCGATGGCCGGCACCGTCGCCGCCGCCTGGGTCGGCCGCGGGCTCGCCCTGCTCGTCCTCTTCGGCCTCCCGTTGTACAGCGCCTCCCGCGACCCCCAGCAGTCCACCACCGACAGCCTGATCGACGGCGTCCTCGCCGCCGTCCTCGCCGTGATCATCTGGAACGGGGCGAGCGGAGCCGTCCGCAACGCCCGGCTCCGGGAGGCCCTGCCCCGGCTCGCCCTGCGGGACCTCGCCCGACGCTTCGTCGAGGTCCCCGCCGACACCCCGCTCGGCGAGGCGCTGCGGCGGGCCCGCGAGGCGCAGGCCGGTGCGATCGTCGTGGTCGACGGCCGGGGCGAGGCCACCGCGCTGGTCACCGAGGCCGCCGTCGGCAAGGTGCCCGAGCACCGCCGCCCCTGGGTCGCGGTCGGTGCGCTCGCCCGCGGCATCGAACCCGGCATGCGGCTCGACCTGGACCTCACGGGCGAGCAGCTGCTCACCGCCATGCGGAGCGTCCCCGCCACCGAGTACCTGGTCGTCCGCCCCGACGGCACCCCGTACGGCGTGCTGGCCCTCGCCGACCTCGAACGCAGACTCGCCCGCGAGGTCGGCGGCCGGGTGTGAGCCACGAGCGGCACGGGGCCTCCTACGGTTCGGGGCCGGCCCGGACAGCGGCGGCGGTCCGCAGGGGGCAAGCCGATAGGGGCGCGGGGAACTGCGCAAGTCGGATGCCGGTCACCGAATGGATCAGGGCCCGGCCCGAATCGCAGTGACACCCGACCCCGGACTGCGCAGTTCTCCCCGGCCTTCGGCCGGGAGGTGCCCCCACGCGCCCCTGCTGGGTTGGCCTTGACGGCTCCGCACCGGGTGGGGGTCGTTCCTTCACCGGCCGGCACCCCGGCTGGTCGGGGGAGGTCCGGCGTTCCCTTAGGATTGTCGGCATGTCCGAACCGACCGGTGCCACCCGCCGACGCGGGCCCTTCCAGGTCGGGGACCAGGTCCAGCTGACCGACCCCAAGGGCCGCCACTACACGTTCACGCTCCAGGCCGGGAACCAGTTCCACACCCACAAGGGTGCGTTCCCGCACGACGAGCTGATCGGGGCCCCCGAGGGCACGGTCGTACGCACGACGGGCAACGTCCCGTACCTCGCGCTGCGCCCCCTGCTCCCCGACTACGTCCTGTCCATGCCCCGCGGTGCGGCGGTGATCTACCCCAAGGACGCGGGTCAGATCCTGGCGATGGCCGACATCTTCGCCGGCGCCCGCGTCGTCGAGGCCGGCGTCGGCTCCGGCGCGCTCTCCACGTACCTGCTGCGCGCGGTCGGCGACACCGGCATGCTCGCCTCGTACGAGCGCCGCGAGGACTTCGCCGAGATCGCCCGCGGCAACGTGGAGCGCTACTTCGGCGGCCCGCACCCGGCGTGGAAGCTCACCGTCGGCGACCTCCAGGACAACCTGGTCGAGACCGACGTCGACCGCGTCATCCTGGACATGCTCGCCCCCTGGGAGTGCCTGGACGTCGCCTCCAAGGCGCTCGTCCCCGGCGGCCTCATCTGCTGCTACGTGGCCACCACCACGCAGATGTCGAAGACCGTCGAGGCGCTGCGCGACCACGGCACCTTCACCGAGCCGCAGGCCTGGGAGACCATGGTCCGCACCTGGCACCTGGAGGGCCTGGCCGTCCGTCCGGACCACCGGATGATCGGCCACACCGGCTTCCTGCTCACCGCCCGGCGCCTCGCCGACGGCGTCGAGCCGCCGCTGCGCCGCCGCCGTCCGGCCAAGGGCGCCTACGGCGAGGACTACGACAACGGCACCCCGGAGCCCTCGCTCGCCGAGCGGGCCGCGGCCCGCCGGGCCTCCCGCGAGTCGGCCGCCGCCGAGGGCGTCGACCTGCCCTGACACCGTGCCCGACCACCCGCCGAGGGGCGGCGCGACGGAGGAGATCCTCCGGCGTGCCGCCCCTCGCGGCGTTCCGCGGCGGCCCCGCCGACGAGCCCGCCGCCCGGTGTCCCGCAGCGGCCGATCATGTGGCAGGATGCTCGCTCACGACACCCCCTTCTTCGCGCCACGGCGCAGCGACCGGGGGAGAGGTCTGCCCGGCGGGCGCGGCGAGGTGGGGGGACACCCCTCGCGGGGACGGCGGGCACCCGGGCCCGGGGGAGCCCTGACAGCGAGCACCAGCAGCGGCCGAGGCGGAGCAGACCATGACCACGAGCGGCACGACCACCGGCGGACCGAAGGCACCGGGGCACGCGCGCAGCGGGCTGAAGCACTGGGCACTGGTCGCCGCCGGATGCGGCGCGGTGGTGGCCGGGGCGCTCGCGGCCGACCCGGCGCAGGGCACCCCCACCCCCGTGCGGTCCACCGCGGAGCCGGTGCCGACGGCCGCCGCACCCGACCCGGGGAAGGCCGAACTTCCCCTTGACTGCGGGCCGGTCGGCGTGTCCGTGGCACTGCGGGCCAGTGCGACCGTGGACGGAGTGCCGAGCACGGTCGTGGCCGCCCACTGCGCCGCCGGCAACGGCACCCCGCCGGACGGGGTCTACCTGCTCACCAACGGCCCGGACGGCCGCCCGCAGGTCACCGGGACGCTGCTCGACCCGGTGAAGGACGGCCTCACCGTCACCGCGCTCACGATCCGCAGCGACGGCGCGATCCGCGGCCACGCCCAGGGCTGGTCCTCCGACGACGTGCCGCGCTGCTGCCCGGACCGGGCGGTGGACCTCAGCTGGACGCGGCAGGGCGAGAGCTGGGTGCGGGCACAGAGTGCCGTGCCGGCCGGACAGGTCTGACCTGGGCCCGCCGGAGCCGGCGGAGCTGACGGACCGTCCTGCGGGGGCCGGGCTGAGCGGGGCTCAGCCCGGCCGGGCTCACTCGGCGTCGGGGCCGTACACCTCGACCCGGTCGCGCACCCGGCGCACGTGGATGCAGTCACCGGGGCATTCCTTGGCCGAGTCCACCACGTCCTGAAGCAGGGTCAGCGGGACGGGCACCGTGTCGCCCGGCTGCTGGCGCAGCTCGTCGTCCTCGTCCTTCACGTAGGCGAGGCCGTCGATGTCCAGCTCGAAGACCTCCGGCGCGTACTGCGCGCAGATGCCGTCGCCCGTGCACAGATCCTGGTCGATCCAGACTTCGAGCTCTTCGCCGGTCGCCGACATGTCCCCTGCCGTTTCTGTCACGGAACGCCCCGCTTTGCGCGGCATTTCCACTCGCACTCCAGAGCCGACCTTACCCCCGCCCTGCTTTGAACCGTTGAGCGGTGGGCACATCCACTACCAGAGGGGACGCAACGCAAGGGCGAAGATCGGACACGCCCGATCCATCTTTCTGATCTAGGGGTTTACAGACCCCTGGCTGCAGGTAGGTTTGGGTCGTCCAGCTCCCCCAGGAGGAGGTGAGGACCGTGGCAGCCCACGATGACGACTACAACCGCAGCGCCGGCCGGCCCGCTCGTGGTTCCGACGAGGCCGCGCAGGTCTCGTACCTCGAGCAGGAGATCGCCGTCCTGCGTCGCAAGCTCGCCGACTCGCCGCGCAACTCGAGAATCCTCGAAGAGCGCATCGTCGAGCTCCAGACCAACCTGGCCGGTGTCACCGCCCAGAACGAGCGGCTCGCCGCCACCCTCCGCGAGGCCCGCGACCAGATCGTGGCCCTCAAGGAGGAGGTCGACCGCCTCGCCCAGCCGCCGGCCGGGTTCGGCACCTTCCTCGAGGCCAACGAGGACGGCACCGTCGACATCTTCACGGGCGGCCGCAAGCTGCGGGTCAACGTGAGCCCCGGCATCGACCCCGAGGAGCTGCGCCGCGGCCAGGAGGTCATGCTCAACGAGGCCCTGAACGTCGTGGACGCGATGGCCTTCGAGAGCATCGGCGACATCGTCACCCTCAAGGAGGTCCTGGAGGACGGCGAGCGCGCCCTGGTGATCGGCCACACCGACGAGGAGCGCGTCGTCCGGCTCGCCGAGCCGCTGCGCGACCTCACCCTGCGGTCCGGCGACGCCCTGCTGCTGGAGCCCCGCTCCGGCTACGTCTACGAGGTGGTCCCGAAGTCCGAGGTCGAGGAGCTGGTCCTCGAGGAGGTCCCGGACATCGACTACCGGCAGATCGGCGGTCTGGGCACCCAGATCGAGCAGATCCGCGACGCCGTCGAGCTGCCCTACCTGCACGCCGACCTCTTCAAGGAGTACGAGCTGCGCCCGCCCAAGGGCGTGCTGCTCTACGGCCCGCCCGGCTGCGGCAAGACGCTGATCGCCAAGGCGGTCGCGAACTCGCTGGCCAAGAAGGTCGCCGAGGTCACCGGCCGGCCCCAGGGCAAGAGCTACTTCCTCAACATCAAGGGCCCCGAGCTGCTCAACAAGTACGTGGGCGAGACCGAGCGGCAGATCCGCCTGGTCTTCCAGCGGGCCCGGGAGAAGGCGAGCGAGGGCACGCCCGTCATCGTCTTCTTCGACGAGATGGAATCGCTGTTCCGCACCCGCGGCTCCGGCGTCAGCTCGGACGTGGAGAACACCATCGTCCCCCAACTGCTGGCGGAGATCGACGGTGTGGAGGGCCTGGAGAACGTCATCGTCATCGGCGCCTCCAACCGCGAGGACATGATCGACCCGGCGATCCTGCGGCCCGGCCGCCTGGACGTCAAGATCAAGATCGAGCGGCCGGACGCCGAGGCGGCGAAGGACATCTTCTCCAAGTACCTCAAGGACTCGCTGCCGTTCCACCCGGACGACGTCAAGGAGCACGACGGCTCGGTGCCCGCCACCGTCGCCGCCATGATCCAGTCCGTGGTCGAGCGGATGTACTCGGAGACCGAGGACAACCGCTTCCTGGAGGTCACCTACGCCAACGGCGACAAGGAGGTCCTGTACTTCAAGGACTTCAACTCCGGCGCCATGATCCAGAACATCGTGGACCGGGCGAAGAAGATGGCCATCAAGGACTTCCTCGACCACGGTCAGCGCGGCCTCCGCGTCTCCCACCTGCTCGCCGCCTGCGTGGACGAGTTCAAGGAGAACGAGGACCTGCCCAACACCACCAACCCGGACGACTGGGCCCGGATCTCCGGAAAGAAGGGCGAGCGGATCGTCTTCATCCGCACCCTCGTCACCGGCAAGCAGGGCGCCGAGTCCGGTCGGTCCATCGACACTGTCGCCAACACCGGACAGTACCTGTAAGGACCGCGAACCCTCCGTCCGGCTGCGGTGCCCACCCGCCCCGCAGCCGGACGGCGCGTCTCACAGGACCACTACGGGCAAGGAGGGCCGCATGACCGTACGCCGCGTGATGGGCATCGAGACCGAGTACGGGATCTCCGTGCCCGGCCACCCGAACGCCAACGCCATGCTCACCTCGTCCCAGATCGTCAACGCCTACGCCGCGGCGATGCACCGGGCCCGCCGGGCCCGCTGGGACTTCGAGGAGGAGAACCCGCTCCGCGACGCCCGCGGCTTCGACCTCGCGCGCGAGGTGGCGGACGCCAGCCAGCTCACCGACGAGGACATCGGCCTCGCCAACGTCATCCTCACCAACGGCGCCCGGTTCTACGTGGACCACGCGCACCCCGAGTACAGCTCGCCCGAGGTGACCAACCCCCGCGACGCGGTGCTCTGGGACAAGGCCGGCGAGCGGATCATGGCCGAGGCGGCCGCCCGCGCCCTGGAACTGCCCAACGGGCAGAAGATCCACCTGTACAAGAACAACACCGACAACAAGGGCGCCTCCTACGGCACCCACGAGAACTACCTGATGAAGCGGGCGACGCCGTTCGCCGACATCGTCCGCCACCTCACGCCGTTCTTCGTCTCCCGCCAGGTGGTCACCGGCGCCGGCCGGGTCGGGCTCGGCCAGGAGGGCTCCTCGAACGGCTTCCAGATCAGTCAGCGCGCCGACTTCTTCGAGGTCGAGGTGGGTCTGGAGACGACCCTCAAGCGGCCGATCATCAACACCCGCGACGAGCCGCACGCCGACGCCGAGAAGTACCGCCGGCTGCACGTGATCATCGGCGACGCCAACCTCTCGGAGATCTCCACCTACCTCAAGCTGGGCACCACCTCGCTGGTGCTCGCGATGATCGAGGACGGCTTCATCGCCGTCGATCTGGCCGTCGACCAGCCGGTGCGCACCCTGCACCGGGTCTCCCACGACCCGGGCCTCACCCACCTCGTCCAGCTGCGCAGCGGTCGCAAGCTCACCGCCGTCCAGCTGCAGATGGAGTACTGCGAGCTCGCCCGCAAGTACGTCGAGGACCGCTGGGGGCAGGACGCCGACGACCAGACGATGGACGTGCTCGCCCGCTGGGAGGACGTGCTCGGCCGGCTTGAGCGCGACCCGATGAGCCTGTCCAAGGAGCTCGACTGGATCGCCAAGCGCGAGCTGCTGGAGGGCTACCGCCAGCGCGACGGCCTGGACTGGGACAACCCGCGGCTGCACCTGGTCGACCTGCAGTACAGCGACGTGCGGGCCGAGAAGGGCCTCTACAACCGCCTGGTGGCCCGCGGCCGGTTCGAGCGGCTGCTCACCGAGGACGAGGTCGTCCGCGCGGTCTCCAAGCCCCCGGACGACACCCGGGCGTACTTCCGCGGCCGGTGCCTGGAGCAGTACGCCGAGCACGTCGCCGCGGCCTCCTGGGACTCGGTGATCTTCGACCTGCCGGGCCGCGACTCGCTGCAGCGGGTGCCCACCATGGAACCGCTGCGCGGCACCAGGAACCACGTCAAGGAACTCCTGGACCGCTGCCGGACGGCCGAGGATCTGGTTCGTGTACTGTCCGGAGGGTAACTCTTCGATCACCTGGGGTGAAATCCCCGCCGAGGGGGAATCATTCCGGTGAGCGCCGGGCGTTGAAGGTAAACCGGGCGCGAATGCCGTACCCGGCGGATAGGGTCTGACCACACAGAGCGAGCGGGGTGAGGGAAATGGCTGGTAAGGACACCGGCGGCGGCCAGCAGCGGGCGAACCGCTCCTCCGAGGAGGTCGAGGAGCAGTCCGCAGAGGCGCAGGCCTCCGACGACCTGAAGGAGCGCCAGGAAAAGCTCAGCGACGACGTCGACGCCGTCCTGGACGAAATCGACGAGGTTCTCGAGTCGAATGCCGAGGATTTCGTCCGCGGATTCGTGCAGAAGGGCGGCGAGTAGGAGGGGGCATTCCCTTCCTGAAACCGCGCTGCGGAGACCGCGCTGCAGGTGTGTCACGGCATGCCTGCAGCGCGGTCTGCTCCCACCGCCCGCAACGGCACCGTCGATCGTGTGGATCAAGGGGTGCCGGCGCGGGTAGGGTCCGGGCATCAGCTGCTTGATCGACTGCTTGACCGTCACCACGGAAGGAATCGCGTGGAAGCCAACACTGGCGGCACCGGGCGTCTACCGGCTGCCTTCCTGACCCCCGGGTCCTCGTCGTTCATCGACTTCCTCGGCCGGCACGCGCCCGAGCTGCTGCCCGGCAACCGCAGCCTCCCCGAGGGCGTGCTGGAGGCGCCGCACGGCACCACCATCGTCTCCGCGATCTTCGACGGCGGCGTGGTGATCGCCGGTGACCGCCGTGCGACCATGGGCAACGTCATCGCCCAGCGCGACATCGAGAAGGTCTTCCCGGCCGACGAGTACAGCGCCGTCGGCATCGCCGGCACCGCCGGCCTCGCCGTCGAGATGGTCCGCCTCTTCCAGCTGGAGCTGGAGCACTACGAGAAGATCGAGGGCGCCGTCCTCTCCCTGGAGGGCAAGGCGAACCGGCTCACCACCATGATCCGGTCCAACCTCGCGATGGCCATGCAGGGCCTGGCCGTGGTGCCGATCTTCGCCGGCTACGACCTCGACCTCGGGCGCGGCCGGATCTTCACCTACGACGTCACCGGCGGCCGTTCCGAGGAGCGCGGCTTCGCGGCCACCGGCTCCGGCTCGGTCTTCGCCCGCGGCTCGCTGAAGAAGCTCTACCGCGAGGACCTCGGCGGCGAGCAGGCCGCCACGCTGGCCGTGCAGGCCCTCTACGACGCCGCCGACGACGACTCCGCCACCGGCGGCCCCGACCTGGCCCGCGGCATCTTCCCGATCGTCTCGCTGATCACCGAGGACGGCTTCCGCCGGCTCTCGGACGACGAGGTGTCGGAGATCGCCCTGTCCATCACCGCCAGCCGCCGCGAGCGCCCCAACGGGCCGCAGGCCCCGCTGCTCTAGTCCGCCACCCATCCAGGAAGAAGGGACGACCGCCGGTGTCCACACCGTTCTACGTCTCGCCCCAGCAGGCCATGGCGGACCGCGCGGAGTACGCCCGTAAGGGCATCGCCCGCGGCCGCAGCGTGGTCGTGCTCACCTACGCCGACGGCATCGTCTTCGTCGCGGAGAACACCTCCCGGGCGCTCCACAAGGTCTCCGAGATCTACGACAAGATCGCGTTCGCCGCGGTCGGCCGGTACAACGAGTTCGAGAACCTGCGCATCGGCGGCGTCCGCTACGCCGACCTGCGCGGCTACTCCTACGACCGCGCCGACGTCACCGCCCGCGGCCTCGCCAACGTCTACGCCCAGACCCTCGGCACCATCTTCTCCTCGGTCGGCGACAAGCCGTACGAGGTCGAGCTGGTCGTCGCCGAGGTCGGCCGCACCGACGGCGACGACCAGATCTACCGGCTCACCCCGGACGGCTCGGTCGTCGACGAGAAGAACTACGTCGTGGTCGGCGGCAACGCCGACTCCATCGGCAACTACCTCGGCCAGCGGCACCGGGCCGGCATGGCGCTCACCGAGGCCCTGAAACTCGCCGTGGACGGCCTCGCCCGCGACCCCAACGGCGGCAGCCCGCGCGCCCTGACGCCGGAACAGCTGGAGGTCGCGGTGCTGGACCGCAAGCGCGTCCAGCAGCGCAAGTTCAAGCGCATCCTGGGCGGCCAGCTCGGCCGCCTGCTCGGCGGCGACGCCTCCGCCGCGGACGACGAGGCGCCGGCCGCCGACGAGCCGCCGGCGGCCGAGGGCGGGGCGCCCGCCACCGAATAGCCCGCACGTGTGAATCCCGTACGGCACCCCACCGGTGCCGTGCGGGATTCACGTGCGCCTTCCGGGATTTGACGCGGCACCGTGGTCGGATTGCCGACGACACCGTGACCTTTTCGGCTCCGCCGAAGGGGTTTCGAAATGCCCCCGGAAGAGAAAAGATGCCTCATGGACCGCCGAATTTTCGGGCTGGAGAACGAGTACGGTGTCACGTGTACGTTCCGGGGACAACGGCGTCTGTCTCCTGACGAGGTGGCCAGGTACCTCTTCCGCCGCGTAGTTTCCTGGGGCCGCAGCAGCAATGTCTTCCTGCGCAACGGTGCACGCCTCTACCTCGACGTGGGCTCGCACCCCGAGTACGCCACTCCCGAATGCGACGACGTCACCGAGCTGGTGACGCACGACAAGGCGGGCGAACGCATCCTGGAGGGCCTGCTCGTGGACGCCGAGCGCCGGCTCCACGAGGAGGGCATCGCCGGCGACGTCTACCTGTTCAAGAACAACACCGACTCGGCCGGGAACTCCTACGGCTGCCACGAGAACTACCTCGTGGCGCGGCACGGCGAGTTCTCCCGGCTGGCCGACGTCCTCATCCCCTTCCTGGTGACCCGCCAGCTCATCTGCGGCGCCGGCAAGGTGCTGCAGACGCCGCGCGGCGCGGTCTACTGCGTCAGTCAGCGGGCCGAGCACATCTGGGAGGGCGTCAGCTCGGCGACCACCCGCTCCCGTCCCATCATCAACACCCGCGACGAGCCGCACGCCGACGCCGAGCGCTACCGCAGGCTGCACGTCATCGTCGGCGACTCCAACATGTCGGAGACCACCACCCTGCTCAAGGTCGGCGCCACCGACCTGGTGCTGCGCCTCATCGAGGCGGGCGTGGTGATGCGCGACCTCACCCTGGAGAACCCGATCCGGGCGATCCGCGAGGTCAGCCACGACCTCACCGGGACCCACCAGGTCCGGCTCGCCAACGGCCGCGAGGCCAGCGCGCTGGACATCCAGGAGGAGTACTTCACCAAGGCGCTGGAGTTCGCGGACCGCAAGGGCCTGAACACCGGCACGGTGGCCCGGGTGCTCGACCTCTGGGGACGCACCCTGGAGGCCGTCCGCACCGAGGACCTGGAGAAGGTCTCCACCGAGATCGACTGGATCATGAAGTACCGGTTGATCGAGCAGTACCGCGAGAAGCACCAGATGACGATGTCCAACCCGCGGGTCGCCCAGATCGACCTCGCGTACCACGACATCCACCGCCGCCGCGGCCTGTTCTACCTGCTGCAGAACAAGGGCCGGGCGGCCCGGGTCACCACCGACCTCAAGACCTTCGAGGCCAAGTCGGTGCCCCCGCAGACCACCCGGGCCAGGCTGCGCGGCGACTTCATCCGCCGGGCGCAGGAGCAGCGGCGCGACTTCACGGTGGACTGGGTCCACCTGAAGCTGAACGACCAGGCGCAGCGCACCGTGCTGTGCAAGGACCCGTTCCGTTCGGTCGACGAGCGGGTGGAGAAGCTCATCGCGGGCATGTGACGCACGCGGGAGCACAGGCGGTCACGAGGGGTGGCGTCCGGGTGGGTCCGGGCGCCACCCCTCGCGTGCGTGCTTGCGCCTCCCCGGCTGCGGCGGCCCCGGGTCCTACGCTGGCGACCATGCGACGATTCGCCGGACTGCCGGCCGTGCCCCTTGCCGCCCTGCTCGTCGCGGTGCTCGCCGCGTGCACCAGCGGCTCGTCCGGATCCTCCGGCGCCTCGCCCGCGGCCTCCGCCTCGGCCACCGCCGTGCCGAGCCCGGTGGAGTCCGCCGATCCGATGCCCACCGTCTCCGGCGACTTCGGCTCCAAGGCCCAGATCACCCTGCCGCAGGGCCAGCCGAGCGGCGAGTTCGTGGTGAGCGTCGTGCACGAGGGCGACGGCGCGACGGTGGCCAAGGGCGACTGGGTGACGGTCAACTACACCGCCAAGGACTGGACGACCGGCAAGGACGTCTCCAGCTCCTACGACACCGGCGGCAAGCCGCAGCTGTACCAGGCCGGCAGCGGCCAGCTGGTGCCCGCCTTCGACCAGGCGGTGCTCGGCAAGAAGGCCGGCAGCCGGCTGCTCGTGGTGGCCCCGCCGGCGGCGGGCTTCGGCACCTCCGGGAACACCGCGGCCGGGGTGGGCGGCCAGGACACCGTGGTCTTCGTCCTGGACATCCTCGACGTGGTGCCGCCGGACTCGACCGTCTCGGGCGAGATGACCCAGCCGCCCGCGACCGCGCCGCAGGTCAAGGACAACGGCAAGCAGGCGCCGACGATCACCGTCCCGGCCGGGCAGAGCCCGCCCACCGAGCTGCAGACCTACGTGCTGATCAAGGGCGACGGCAAGCCGGTGCAGTCCGGGCAGCAGCTGCTGGTGCAGTACACCGGCGTGCTGTGGTCGGACGGTTCGCAGTTCGACTCCTCGTACTCGCACGGCGGCGCGCAGGCGCTGCAGGTCGGTACCGGCAGCCTGATCAAGGGCTGGGACCAGGGCCTGGTCGGCCAGACCGTCGGCAGCCGGGTGATGCTCGTGGTGCCGCCCTCGCTGGGCTACGGGAACCAGTCCAGCGGGCCCGTCCCGGCCGACGCCACGCTGGTCTTCGTGATCGACATCCTGGAGGCGGTGTAGCGGCCCCGCGCAGGCCCTGCGAAGGCCTCGGGCGGGTCCGGAGCAGGTCCCGGGCGGGTCCGGGGCCCACTGCGGGCGGCGGCCGGGGCCCGGTGCCGACCAGGATCGGCCGGGGCCCGGCGAGGGCCGCGAGGGCGCTGGAGAGGCTCCGGGGACGCCCCGGGGAGGCCCGGGGGAGATCCGTCCCCGTACGACCGGTCCGACACGCCCGGGGCCGGGTGACGGGCGCAACGATCGCGCACGGGAGGGGCCCGTCCTCATGGAGACCTGACATACTGCTGGCGTTTTCGGCACTGTGGCAGCGCCGTCAGGTCCGGCGAGGGCGTGGCGCGGCGAGATGGATGGGGAGCAATGTCTGAGAAAGCGTCGAGCCCGGGCGAGGCCGGTACCGCCGCCGGCGACCCCGCGGCCGCACGGCCCGGCGGCCCGCTGCCCGGCGACGGCGAGTCGATCGTCGTCCCGCCCGCGATCCTGAAGCAGCAGGCCGGCTGGGGCCAGGCCCCGGCGCGTCCGGCCGGCGAGAAGGAGGACGAGCCGCAGGTCTTCGCCTCGACCGTGCGCCGCAAGGACCTCTCGGAGGCCGGCTACGACGAGGACCCGCCCGGCGCGGGCCGCCTCGGGGCGATCCTGGGCACCGTGCTGGCCGTCCTGCTGGTCGGCAGCTGCATCACGCTGTACATGGTGAACAAGGACGACGGGAAGTCCACCGCGGCCGCCACCCCGGACTCGGCGACCTCGGCCCCGCCGTCGCCCTCCGCCGACCCGGTGCCGCCGATCAAGGACAACGCCAAGGTCCTGCCGACCGTCACCGGCGACTTCGGCACCAAGGCGACCATCGCCCTGCCCAAGGAGGCCGCCGACGGCACCTTCGTGGTCAAGGAGCTGAAGTCCGGCGACGGCACCAAGGTCGACAAGAACACCTGGGTCACCGCCGACTTCTCCGCCATGAACTGGGGCACCGGCAAGGAGATCCAGGGCTCCTACTCGTCCGGCAAGCCGCAGCTCTTCCAGGCCGGCGGCGGCAAGCTGATCCCCGCCCTCGACCAGGCCGTCACCGGCCACAAGGCCGGCAGCCGGCTGCTCGTCGTCGCCCCGCCGGCCGCCGCCTTCGGCTCGCAGGGCAGCACCGACATGGGGGTCGGCGCCAAGGACACCCTGGTGTTCGTGATCGACATCAAGAACGCCACCGCGCCGGACACCGTGCTCAGCGGCGACATGACGGCCCCGCCGGCCGACATGCCGAAGGTCAAGGACAACGGCAAGAAGCCCGCCGACATCACCCCCGTCCCCGGCACCCCCGAGGTCAAGGACCTGAAGTCGCACGTCCTGATCCAGGGCAAGGGCCGCAAGATCGAGGCCGGCGAGAAGGTCCTCGTGCAGTACACCGGCGCGCTGTACAAGGACGGCAAGGTCTTCGACTCCTCGCTCAAGCGCGGCCAGGCCTTCACCTTCGTCACCGGTGGCGGCGGCGTCATCGAGGGCTGGGACAAGGGCGTCACCGGCCAGACCGTCGGCAGCCGGATCGAGCTGGTGATCCCCGCCTCGCTCGCCTACAAGGACCAGGCGCAGGGCGACATCCCCGCCAATTCGACACTGGTCTTCGTGATCGACATCCTGGATGCCGGCGTCGGCTCCCAGGACTAGTCCCAGGACTGGTCCCGGGGCGGACGACCTGGGCCGTTCCCGGTCCGCGCGACACGTCGCGGGGCCCGGGAATGGCCCGGACGGGCGGCGGTGCGCCGTACGGTGGACCGCAGCGGTGCCTGCCGCCCCGTCATGTACGTATCACCGAACGAGATGAGTCTGTTGTGAGCCTTTCCAAGCCGGAGATCGACTTCCCGGGCGGCGAGCCGCCGGCGGAGCTGCAGATCCGCGACATCGTGGTCGGCGACGGTGCCGAGGCCAAGGCCGGCGCGGTCGTCGAGGTGCACTACGTCGGTGTCACCTTCTCCACCGGCGAGGAGTTCGACGCCTCCTGGAACCGCGGCCAGACCTTCCGCTTCCCGCTCGGCGCGGGCCGCGTCATCAAGGGCTGGGACCAGGGCGTCCAGGGCATGAAGGTCGGCGGCCGGCGCGAGCTGGTCATCCCGGCGCACCTGGCGTACGGCAACCAGTCGCCGAGCCCGCTGATCCCCGCGGGTTCCACCCTGATCTTCGTCGTCGACCTGCTCGGCGTCTGAGACACCCCCGCAGCGCCGGGCCGCACCCTTCGGGGGAGCGGCCCGGCGCCGTCGTTGCGGGGGGTCGGCGGGGCTCGGCTTTTGCTCAGCGTGCCCGGACCGGTACGGTCGGGTCCGCCGGATCACGCGGGGTGCCGGCCGGACGGGACGGGAAGGTCAGCGATGGCGATCGCGAAGGCGGAGCGGTTGATGAACCTCGCCCTCTGTCTGATGAACACCAGGAGGCCGCTCTCCAAGAAGGAGCTCCGGGAGTCGGTCGAGGCCTACCGGGAAGCCTGGCAGCAGGGCAGCGAGGACGCGTTCAACCGGATGTTCGAGCGCGACAAGGACGACCTGCGCGAGCTCGGCCTGGTCATCGACGTCGACGAGAACGCGCTGGACGGCGAGATCGGCTACCTGGCCCGCCGGGACCGCAACCGCCTCCCCGAGATCGTCCTCGACGCCGAGGAGGCCGCCGCCCTCACCCTGGTCGCCCGGGTCTGGCAGCAGGCCAAGATGTCCGGCGCGGCCAGCGGTGCCCTGCAGAAGCTGCGGGCGGCCGGCGTGCCCTTCGCCGAGGACGCCGAGCACACCGCGCTGCAGCCGCGCATCCCCGCCCGCGAGGCCGCCTTCGAACCGCTGCTGGTCGCCGCCCGCGACCGGCGCCCGGTCACCTTCGACTACCGCAAGGCCGGCGCCTCCGCCGCCGAGCAGCGCTCCGTGGAGCCCTGGGCCCTCGAGTGCTGGCGCGGCCACTGGTACCTGGCCGGCTACGACCGCGACCGGCAGAGCGCCCGGGTCTTCCGGCTCAGCCGGATCACCGGCAAGGTCCGCTCCCGGGCCGGCAGCTTCACCGGTGACGTCCCCGAGCACGTCGACGTGCGCGCCCACGTCGCCCGGTTCGCCGGCGAGGGCGCCGTCACCGAGGGCGCCACCGCCACCGTCCGGCTCCGCCGCGGCGCCGCCTTCCCGCTCCGCGGCCGGGCGATCGCCACCACCCGCGTCGACGAGCACTGGGACGAACTGGAGATCCCGTACGGCTACGGCCTCGGCGCCGACCTCGCCGAGTTCGGGCCCGACGTCGTCGTCCTCGGACCGGACGACCTGCGGGCGGACGTCATCGACCGGCTGCGCGCCGTCGCCGGAGTGGGGGAGTAAGGCCATGAGCAATGCGATCGACCAGACCCGGCGGATGCTCTCGCTGGTCACCTACCTGCGCGAGCGCCCCGGCGCCGAGGTGGCCGAGGTCGCCCGCGCCTTCGGCATCACCGAGCGCGAGCTGATCGGCGACCTCAACGTGCTGCCGATGTGCGGCACCAGCTTCCGCGGCGGCGACCTGCTCGACATCGACACCGACGGCGACCGGATCTGGTGGCACAACGTCGACGACGTCGCCCAGCCGCTGCGCCTGGCCGCCGACGAGGCCACCGCCCTGCTGGTCGCCGCCCGCGCGGTGGCCGGCCTGCCGGGCCTGCGCCGCCGCGACCGGGAGGCGCTCACCCGCGCCGTCACCAAGATCGAGGACGCGGCCGGCGAGAGCGCCGAGTCCAGCGCCCGGGTCGGTGTCACCTTCGAGGCCGAGGGCCAGGTCTTCGCCGACATCGACCGCGCGCTCACCGAGGGCCGCCGGCTCTGGCTGCGCTACTGGTCGCACGGCCGCGGCGGCATGACCGAGCGCGAGGTCGACCCGATCCGCCTGGTCACCGAGGGCCACACCTACCTCGAGGCCTGGTGCCGCACCTCCGAGGACCGCCGGATCTTCCGGCTGGACCGGGTCGCCGAGATCAAGGTGCTCGACGAGCCGGCCGACCCGCCGCGGATCGAGCCGCGCGACCTGTCCGCCGGCCTGGTCAACCCGGCCGCCGACGACCCCGAGGTGATCGTCGAGGTCGGCCCCGGCGGCCGCTGGGTCGCCGAGTACTACACCCACGACAAGGCCGAGGAACTGCCCGACGGCGGGCTGCGGATCACCCTGCGCAGCGCCGACCCGTCCGGGCTGCGCCCGCTCGCCCTCCGGCTCGGCCGCGACGGCCGGATCGTCTCCCCGCCCGCCCTCGCCGAGCAGGCCCGCGAGGCGGCCCGCGCGGCCCTCGCCGGCTACCCGGAGGGGCAGGCCTGACCGGTGGCGTACGGCACCAGATTCCAGGTCTACTGCGCGCAGTGCCGGGAGAAGGTCGAGCTGCCGGCCGAGGACTTCCGGCTGGTGCTCGGCCCCACCCGGGAGCGCACCTTCTACGGCTTCGTCTGCCCGGAGTGCGGGGCGTCCGTCCGCAAGCCGGCCGGGGAGAAGATCGTGCAGGCGATGACGGCGGCCGGGGTCAGCACGATGCGCCTGCTGCCGGTCGAGGGCTGACCGGGCGGTAGGGTCGTGGCCATGCCGTGGACCCTCACCGCCGCCGTCCTGCTGGCCACCGCCGGTCTGCTCGTCCTGGGCGTGCTCGCCGTCCGGCTCTGGGCCGACGTCCGCTCGCTGGCCCGCGAGGTGGACTCGGCCTCGCGCGCACTGGCCGCCGCGGCCGCCGATCTGCCGGGACGCTGACTCTCCCCGGGACGCTGGCCCTGCCCGGCCGCCGACCCGCCCGGAACACCGGTCGCCCGGAACGCCGATCGCCCGTGCCGATGGGGCCGCCCGGGCCGGTGACCCGGCCGGGTACCCTTCGTGGAAGGCCCCGCGGTGCGGCCGGGGCCGCAGTGGGACGGCGGGTGCCGGGCGGCAGCCGGCAACGACTACCATCGCCCGCAACGGGGAGGACGCGCCCCGCTGAGGGAATGGTGGTGCACATGCGCATCTCGCCGACGGCGATCCTGGTGGTCGCGGTCCTCGCGGTGCTGCTCTTCGGGGCGAAACGCCTGCCGGACGCCGCGCGGGCCCTCGGCCGGACGTTGCGCATCCTGCGCAGCGAGGCCAGGGCCCTGCGGACGGACGGCGCCGGTGCGCCGCCGCAGGCCCGGCCCGCGGCGGAGCCGGCACCGATGACGATCAAGCGGGCACCCGGGTCGGGCGACGCCCGTCCGGTCGGTGCCGCCGACCACGGCGCGGCCCCACGGGGCTGAGCCGGCACCCACGGCCATCGGGGGCCCGCCGTCCGGCGGGCTCCGTCGTACGAGTTGAGGACCGGGCTTGAGCAAGTCTTCCAAGGCGCCGAAGCCGCCGAAGGACCCCGAGGGCCGGATGGCGCTCGCCGACCACCTGCGCGAGCTCCGCAACCGGGTGGTCAAGTCGGTCCTGGCCATCGTGATCACCACGATCGTGGCGTTCTACTTCCACCGCGAGCTCACCAACTTCCTGCTCGAGCCACTCCCCTCCTGCGGCGAGAAGGGCCTGACAGCCACCGGCGAGCGGTGCGGCGTGGTGTCTACCATCGGCCTGCTGACGCCCTTCACCCTCGCGCTTAAGGTCAGCCTCACGGCCGGCGTGGTCGCGGCCACCCCGGTGTGGCTGTACCAGCTCTGGGCGTTCGTTGCGCCGGGCCTGCACAAGCACGAGCGCAAGTACTCGATGAGCTTCCTGGCGGCGGGCGTCCCGCTTTTCCTTTCGGGTGCGGTCCTCGCCTACCTGATCCTGCCCGCCACGGCGGAGATGCTGATTTCCTTCGCGCCGACCGAGACCGTGCCGATCATGCCGGCCGAGGACTACCTCGACGTGGTGACCCGGATGGTGCTGGTCTTCGGTGGCGCCTTCGAGCTGCCACTGCTGCTGGTGATGCTCAACATGATCGGCGTGCTGAGCGGCAAGCGGCTGCTCGGCTGGTGGCGCGGCATGGTCATGGGCATCACGGTCTTCGCCGCCTTCGCCACGCCCAGCGCCGACCCGCTGAGCATGCTCGCGCTGGCCGCGCCGATCTGGGCGCTGTACTTCCTTGCGGCAGGCATCGCGCTGCTCAACGACCGCCGCCGGGCGAAGCGGAACCCGGACGCCGGGCTGAGCGACGAGGAGGCCTCCCACGTG
This sequence comes from Streptomyces sp. NRRL B-24484, assembly GCF_000717715.1. Taxonomy (GTDB): domain Bacteria; phylum Actinomycetota; class Actinomycetes; order Streptomycetales; family Streptomycetaceae; genus Kitasatospora. Next base: position 63,861 of record NZ_JOAI01000039.1, read on the forward strand.
GACCTCTCCGTCGAGGGCGTGGACGGCCCGGAGTCGATCGAGGCCTCGGCCGCCCCGGATGCGCCCGCCCCGGTGCCGGCCGCCCGCACCGAGCAGATGGACGACATCACCTGATCCGTGCGTCCGTGCACCTCACCGGGAGCCCCGGTCCGCCGAACACTCAGGCGGACCGGGGCTCCCGGCGCTCCGGCGGGTCGGGCGGGGACGTCCCGGTCCGGCGGTTCCGATGCGGTCTGATGGGGAGGAGCCCCGTGCGGGGGCGTCCCGGAGGAGGCGAGCGGCATGCCGAAGGCGGCCACGCAGGGGCCGGCCGAGGAGGGCGCGCCCGTCCTCGCCCGGCGCGGCGAACTGGAGGGCTGGACGGTCGACCACGTCGAGTTCCGGCAGCCGGTGGACGGCGCGGCCGTCATGGCGGGTCTGCCCGGCGGCTGCAGCTGTCCGCACCGGGGGGACGTGCTCCGCGGCCGGACGGCCTTCCGCTTCGAGGACCACGAGGAGGTCTTCGGGGCGGGCGACGTCTTCCACCTGCCGCCCGGCCACGTGTCGCAGATCGAGGCCGGTACCGAGATCGTCCAGTTCAGCCCGACCGCGCAGCTGAGGGCCTTCGAGCAGGCGGCGGCCGCGGCCGCCGGGGGTGGGCCGGGGTGACCCTTCCCAGCCGCTGAACCATGTGACATATTACTGCTGTGCTCACGCAACCCAGCCACGACGTCGTGGTGATCGGCGCCGGTGTCGTCGGCGCCGCCTGCGCCTACTACGCCGCCCGCGCCGGCCTGCGGGTCGCCGTCGTCGACCGCGGCCCGGTGGCCGGCGGCACGACCGGCGCCGGCGAGGGCAACCTGCTCGTCTCCGACAAGGAGCCCGGCCCCGAACTCGACCTCGCGCTGCTCTCCACCGGCCTCTGGCACGACCTCGCCGAGGAGTTCGGACCGGCCGTCGAGTACGAGCCGAAGGGCGGCCTGGTGGTGGCCGCCGCACCCGCCGGCCTCGACGCCCTGCGCGGCTTCGCCGCCCGGCAGCGGGCGGTCGGGGTGCAGGCCGAGGAGGTCCCCGCCGACGGGCTGCCCGCCCTCGAACCGCACCTCGCGCCGGGCCTCGCCGGCGGCGTCCACTACCCGCAGGACGCCCAGGTCCAGCCCGCCCTCGCCGCCGCCCACCTGCTGCGCGCCTCCGGCGCCGACCGCCACCTCGGCGAGGCCGTCCGGGCGCTGCGGACGACCGCCGCCGGCGCGGTGTGCGGCGTGGTCACCGACCGGCGGGAGCTCGCCGCCGGCGCGGTGGTCAACGCCGCCGGCACCTGGGGCGGCGAGATCGCCGCCCTGGCCGGCGTCGACCTGCCGGTGATGCCGCGGCGCGGCTTCGTCCTCGTCACCGAGCCGCTTCCGCGGATCGTCCGGCACAAGGTGTACGCGGCGGACTACGTGGCCGACGTCGCCAGCGGCTCGGCCGCCCTGCAGACCTCCGCGGTGGTCGAGGGCACGCCCGCCGGGCCGGTGCTGATCGGCGCCAGCCGGGAACGGGTCGGCTTCGACCGCGCCCTGTCGGTGGAGGTGCTGCAGCGGCTCGCCGCGCAGGCCGCAGCGCTGTTCCCGGTGCTCCGCGGGGTCGCCGTCCAGCGCGCCTACCGCGGGTTCCGCCCCTACCTGCCGGACCACCTGCCCGCCGTCGGCGCCGACCCCCGGGTGCCCGGGCTGTACCACGCCTGCGGCCACGAGGGGGCCGGCATCGGGCTCGCCCCCGCCACCGGCCTGCTGATCGCCCAGCAGCTCACCGGGCAGCCGACCGCGCTCGACCCGGCGCCGTTCCGCGCCGACCGCTTCGCGGACCCCGCACCTGCAGGGGCCGCCACCGAGCCGTCCGTCACCGATCGAGGAGAGGCATGACCGCGGACCGCACCCCCGCCCGGCTGGCCGATGCCAGGCCGGGGCCGGGCCACACCATCGAGTTCGACGGCCGGCCGGTGCCCGCGCTGCCCGGCCAGAGCATCGCCGCCGCGCTGTGGGCCGACGGCGTCCTGGCCTGGCGCCGCACCCGGGTCGGCGGCCGGCCGCGCGGCGCGTTCTGCGGCATCGGCGTCTGCTACGACTGCCTCGCCACCGTCGACGGACAGCCCAACCGGCGCACCTGCCTGCTGCCCGCCGAACCCGGCACCGTCGTCACCACCCAGGAGGGACACGGCCGTGCCGACCTCGCCGTCTGACCCGACCCCGCCGCAGCGCGCCCGCACCGCGGAGCCGTACGACCTCGCGGTGATCGGCGCCGGACCCGCCGGGCTCGCCGCCGCCGTCACCGCCGCCGGGCTCGGGCTGCGCTGCGCCCTGCTGGACACCGCCGAACGCCCCGGCGGCCAGTACTACCGGCACCCCCCGCCCGGCCTCGGCGCCGCCCGCCCGGACCGCCTGCACCACCACTGGCCCGCCTTCACCGCACTGCTGGCGCGCCTCGACACCCAGGTGCGGGCCGGCCGGATCGACCACCTGGCCGGTCACCACGTCTGGACGGCCGAACCCGGCGAACCCTGGCGGCTGCACGCCGTCGTCGGCCCGGCCGGCACCGGCAGCGCGGTCGTCGAGGCCCGCGACGTGCTGCTCGCCACCGGCGCCTACGAACGCCAGCTGCCCTTCCCCGGCTGGACGCTGCCCGGCGTGGTCACCGCCGGCGGCGCCCAGGCGATGCTCAAGGCCGGACTGGTGCTGCCCGGCCGCCGGATCGTGGTGGCCGGCAGCGGCCCGCTGCTGCTCGCCGCCGCCGCCTCGCTCGCCGCGGCCGGCGCCCGGGTGCCCGCCGTCGTCGAGGCCGGCGACTACCTCGGCTACGCCCGTGCGCCCACCGCGCTCGGCGCCCTGGCCGCCAACCCCGGCAAGCTCGCCGAGGGTGCCCGGCACGCCGCCCTGCTGCTGCGCCACCGGGTGCGGCTGCGGCCGCGGTCCGCCGTCGTCGAGGTGCACGGCGAGGACCGGGTCACCGGCGTCACCGTCGCCCGGCTGGACTCCGCCTGGCGGCCCGTCCCCGGCACCGGGCGGCGGATCGCCTGCGACGCCGTCGCCGTCGGCCACGGACTGCTGCCGCAGATCGAGCTCGCCACCGAACTCGGCGCCCCCACCCGGACCTGCCCGGACGGCGCCGTCGCGCTCGTCGTCGACGAGCGGCTGCGCACCGGCCTGCCCGGGCTCTGGGCTGCGGGGGAGACCTGCGGTGTCGGCGGCGCCGACCTCGCCCTGGTCGAGGGCGAGATCGCCGCCCGGGAGATCGCCGGCCGCCCGGTGCCCGCCGCGCTGCGCGCTGCGCGCCGCCGCCGGCGCGCCTTCGCCGACCTGCTGGCCGCCGCGCACCGCCCGGGGCCCGGCTGGACGGACTGGCTCACCCCGGAGACCGACGTCTGCCGCTGCGAGGAGGTCCCGGTCGCCCGGATCCGGGAGGCCGTCGAGGAGCTCGGCGCCGGCGACGCCCGGACGGTCAAGCTGCTCACCCGCGCGGGCATGGGCTGGTGCCAGGGCCGGATGTGCGGCCCCGCGGTCGCCTGCCTCGCCGGCGGCGGTGAGCCGCGGCCCGACAGCCGCCCGCTGGCCTGCCCCGTCCCGCTCGCGCAGCTCGCCGACACCGTTCCGCGGCCGCCGGACGGTCCCTGAACCGGCTGCCGGACGGCCCCCGCGCCGGACGGCCGGTCCGGCCCGCACACCGGTCGGCGGGTCGCCCTTGTGGCGGCTCGCGAAGGTTTATAAAATGTCACACCTCACCACTCAGGAGCGAACCCCATGACCCGAGTCCCGTACGACCCCGCCCGGCCCTGGCGCGGCATCATGGTCGCCACCGCGCTGCCGCTGCGCGAGGACCTCACGGTCGACCACGACGCCTACGGCGAGCACGTCCGCCGGCTGATCGACGCCGGGTGCCACGGCGTCGTCCCGAACGGCTCGCTCGGCGAGTACCAGACGCTCACCCCGGAGGAGCGCGCCCGCGTGGTGCGCACCGCCGTCGAGGCCGCCGGCGACGGTGCGCGGGTCATGCCCGGCGTCGCCGCGTACGGCTCCGCCGAGTCCCGCCGCTGGGCCGAGCAGGCCGCCGAGGCGGGCGCGGGCTCGGTGCTGCTGCTGCCGCCCAACGCCTACCGCGCCGACGAGACCGCCGTCCGCGCCCACTACGCCGAGGTCGCCAAGGCCGGTCTGCCCGTCGTGGCGTACAACAACCCGATCGACACCAAGGTCGACCTGGTGCCCGAACTTCTCGCCCGGCTGCACGCGGACGGCTCGATCGTCGCGGTGAAGGAGTTCAGCGGCGACGTCCGCCGCGCCTACCAGATCGCCGAACTCGCCCCCGGGCTCGACCTGCTGATCGGCGCCGACGACGTGCTGCTGGAGCTCGCCCTGGCCGGCGCGGTCGGCTGGATCGCCGGCTACCCCAACGCGCTGCCCACGGCCTCCGTCACGCTGTACGAGGCCGCCGTCGCCGGCGACCTCGCCACCGCGCTGCCGCTCTACCGCACCCTGCACCCGCTGCTGCGCTGGGACTCCAAGACCGAGTTCGTGCAGGCCATCAAGCTGTCCATGGACATCGCCGGACTGCCCGGCGGCCCCTGCCGCCCACCGCGCGGCCCGCTCACGCCCGAGGTCGAGGCGGCCGTCCGCGCCGCCACCGAGAAGGCCCTCGCCGAGGGCCTGTCCTAGCCGTCCCGCCCGCCGGCCGCCGCCCACCCGGCGCGGCCGGCCCCCGACCACCGAGGGGGAGCGGCCATGCGCAGCCGCCACGTGTTCCACGCCGTCGACTCGCACACCGAGGGCATGCCCACCCGTGTGATCACCGGCGGGTTCGGCACCCTGCCCGGCGCCACCATGGCCGAGCGGCGGGTGCACTTCCAGCAGCACCTGGACCACTTCCGCACCCTGCTGATGTACGAGCCCCGCGGGCACGCCGCGATGAGCGGCGCGATCCTGCAGCCTCCGACCAGGCCGGACGCCGACTTCGGCGTGCTCTACATCGAGGTCTCCGGCCTGCTGCCGATGTGCGGCCACGGCACCATCGGCGTCGCCACCGTCCTCGTCGAGACCGGCATGGTCGAGGTGCAGGAGCCGGTGACCACCGTCCGGCTGGACACCCCGGCCGGCCTGGTCGTCGCCGAGGTGCGGGTCGAGGACGGCGCGGCGAAGGCCGTCACCATCCGCAACGTGCCGTCCTTCTCCGCGGGCCTCGACCTCAAGGTCGACGTCCCCGGCTTCGGCACCGTCTCCTACGACCTCGCCTACGGCGGCAACTACTACGCGATCCTGCCGCTGGACCGGCTCGGCCTGCCCTTCGACCGGGCCCGCAAGCAGGAGATCCTGGACGCCGGCCTCGCCGTGATGGCCGCGATCAACGAGACCGACCGGCCCGTCCACCCCGAGGACGACGCCATCAACGGCTGCCACCACGTGCAGCTGGTCGCCCCCGGCTCCACCGGGCGGCACTCCCGGCACGCCATGGCGATCCACCCCGGCTGGTTCGACCGCTCGCCGTGCGGCACCGGCACCTCGGCCCGGATGGCGCAGCTCAACGCCCGCGGCGAACTGCCGATCGGCCAGGACTTCGTCAACGAGTCCTTCATCGGCACCACCTTCACCGGACGCATCGTGGAGCGCACCACCGTCGCCGGCCGCCCCGCGATCGTGCCGACCGTCACCGGCCGCGCCTGGCTGACCGGCACCGCCCAGTACTTCCTCGACCCCGACGACCCCTTCCCGGCCGGCTTCCTGCTCTGAGCAGCGGCGGGCCGGAACCCGGCCCGCCACCCGGCCGACACCCCGTCCGTCCGCGCACCCTCCGAAGGACCCGACGTGACCGTCACCTCGTACAACCCCGCCGACCCGACCGACCTGGTGCTCACCGTCGACGCCGCCGGCGCGGCCGGCACCCGGGCCGCCGTCGACCGGGCCCGCACCGCCCAGCCGGGCTGGTACGCCGCCGGGGCGGCAGGCCGCGCCGCCGCGCTCGGCCGCGCCGCCGACGCCGTCGAGGCCGCCGCCGAGGAGCTGGCCGCGCTCGCCGTCCGCGAGGTCGGCAAGCCGCCCGGCGAGGCCCGCGCCGAGACCGCCCGCGCGGTCGCCATCCTCCGCTACTACGCGCAGGCGCCCTACGCCCCCGTCGGCGCCGTGCACGACACCGCCTCGGGGCCCGGCCTGCTGCTCACCCGCCGACGCCCGCACGGCGTCGCCGGGCTCGTCACCCCGTGGAACTTCCCGCTGGCGATCCCGGTCTGGAAGGCCGCCCCGGCGCTCGCCACCGGCAACACCGCCGTCCTCAAGCCCGCCCCCGAGGCCACCGCCTGCGCGCTGCGCCTCGCCGAACTCCTCGGCCTGCCCGAGGGCGTGCTCACCGTGGTGCCCGGCGGCGCCGAGGAGGGCACCGCCCTGATCGACACCGCCGACGTGGTCTCCTTCACCGGTTCCACCGCCGTCGGACAGCGGGTCGTCGCCGCCACCGCCGCCCGCGGCATCCCCGCCCAGGCCGAACTCGGCGGACTCAACGCCGCGATCGTGCTGCCCGACGCCGACATCGAGCAGGCCGCCGACCACCTCGCCGCCGCCGTCGCCGGGTACGCCGGACAGAAGTGCACCGCCACCGGCCAGGTGATCGCCGTCGGCGCCGCGTACGAGCCGCTGCGCGAGGCCCTCACCAAGCGGCTCGCCGCCGCCGACCGCGGCCCCGTCATCGGCGAGGCCGCCCTCGACCGCCTCACCGGCGCCGTCGCCGCCGCCCGCGAGGCCGGCGCCACCGTCCTCACCGGCGGCGGCCGCACCCCCGGGACCGGCTGGGGCTTCGAACCCGCACTGCTCGCCGACGTGCCCGCCGGCCACCCGCTGCGCACCGAGGAGCACTTCGGCCCGCTCGCCGTCCTGCTGCCCGCCGCCGACCTCGACGAGGCGATCGCGCTCGCCAACGCCGGACGGCACACCCTCGCCGCCTCCGTGCACACCCGCGACCTCGACACCGCGCTCGCCGCCGCCGACCGGCTCGCCGCCGGCATGATCCGGGTCAACGCCCCCACCACCGGCGTCGACTTCCACCTGCCCTTCGGCGGCACCGGCTCGGCCGGCTACGGCGGACGCGAACAGGGCACCGCCGCCCTGGAGTTCTACACCGCGAGCCGCACCGTCACGCTCCTCCCCGGCGCATGAGCGGCGCACCCGGGCCCGTCGTCGTCGAGGCCGTCGACTACCACACCGCCGGCGAGCCCTTCCGGATCGTCACCGCCGGACTGCCGCCCGTCCCCGGCGAGACCGTCGCCGAACGCCGCGCCGTCGCCATCGGCGCCGGCGGCACCGCCACCGCACCCCGCCCCGGCCCGCTGGACGACCTGCGGCGGCTGCTCACCCGCGAACCCCGCGGCCACGCCGGGATGTACGGCGGCTTCGTGGTGCCGCCCGACGACGACGGCGCCCACCTCGGCGTGCTGTTCTGGCACAAGGACGGGTACTCCACCGCCTGCGGCCACGGCACCATCGCCCTCGCCGCCTGGGCCGTCGACACCGGCACCGTCCCCGCACCCGCCGACGGCACCGCCGAGGTGCGGATCGACGTCCCCTCCGGCCGGGTCGCCGCCACCGTGCACCGCAGCGGCGGACGCACCACCGGCATCGCCTTCCGCAACGTGCCCGCCTTCGTCACCGCCCGCGGCCTGGACGTCAGCACCCGGTACGGGCCGTGCACGGTCGACGTCGCCCACGCCGGCGCCTGCTACGCCTTCGTCCGTGCCGCCGACCTCGGGCTGAGCGTCACCACCGCCCGGCTGCCCGGCCTCACCGCCGCCGGACAGGCCGTCCGGGCCGCCCTCGACGGCCACCCCGCCACCCGCCACCCCGCCGACGACCGGCTCTCCGGCGTCTACGGCACCGTCCTGTACGAGACCCTGCCCGACACCGGCGACGGCCCCGCCCAGCGCAACGTCACCGTCTTCGCCGACGGCCAGATCGACCGCTCGCCCTGCGGCTCCGCCACCTCCGCCCGGCTCGCCCTGCTCGCCGCCGACGGCGTGCTGCCGCCCGGCAAGGCACTGCGCCACGAGTCGCTGATCGGCACCGCCTTCACCGGCCGGGTGCTCGGCGAGCGGGACGGCGGCCTGCTCACCGAGGTCACCGGCACCGCCCACCGCACCGGAGAGCACCGCTTCCTGCTCGACCCCCACGACGACCTCGGAGCGGGCTTCCTGCTGTGATCCCCCACCTGCCGCTCACCCTCGGGCCGGCCGCGGCCGTCCGCGCCCTCGCCGACGCGCTCGCGGCCGGCCTCGACCCCGAGACCGCGCCGCCGCGCACCGCCGTCCCCGTGCCGGCCGGCGAACTGCTGCTCATGCCCGCCGCGGCCGGCCGCTACGCCGGCGTGAAGATCGCCGGGGTGGCACCCGCCAACCCGGACCACGGCCTGCCCCGGATCACCGGCGGCTACCTGCTGCTCGACGGGCCGACCCTGCAGCCGCTCGCCCTGCTCGACGGCGCCGCCCTCACCGCGCTGCGCACCCCCGCCGTCACCGCCCTCGCCCTCGACCGGCTCGCCGCCCCCGACGCCCCGCACCTGGTGCTGTTCGGCACCGGACCGCAGGCGTACGGGCACCTCGACGCGCTGCTCGCCGTCCGGCCGGTCGAGCGGGTCACCGTGGTCGGCCGCCGCCCCGGCCCCGCCGAGGAGCTCGCCGCGCACGCCCGGGCCCGCGGCACCGCCGCGGCGGTCGGCGGACCGGAGGCCGTCGCCGAGGCCGACCTGGTGGTCTGCTGCACCACCGCCCGCACCCCGCTCTTCGACGGCCGGCTCGTGGCGCCGCACGCCGCCGTCGCCGCCGTCGGCTCGCACGAACCCGACGCCCGGGAGGTCGACACCGTGCTCGTCCGCGGGTCGGCGCTGTACGCCGAGGCGCGGTCGGCCGCGCTGCGGGAGGCCGGGGACCTGGTGGCGGCCTTCGCCGAGGACGGCCCGGCACCGCTTGCTAATCTTTCAGAACTGGTGACGGGCGCGGCAGTTGTCCCCCATGATCGGCCACGGCTGTTCAAGAGCGTCGGCATGGCCTGGGAGGACCTCGCGGTCGCCGCCGCCCAGTACGAGAGCACCACCGGGCTCGGCGCAACGTGACATTGTACGATGGGGTCCAGTACACCTCCGGAGGCACACCATGGCGGACCTCAAGCCCCGCGCCCTCATCTCCGTCCAGGAGAGACTGCGCGACCAGGTCGCCCACGCCCTGCGTGCGGCCCTGATCTCCGGCGAGCTGCGCCCCGGCGTCGTCTACTCGGCCCCCGCCCTCGCCGCCGACTTCGGCGTCTCCGCCACGCCCGTGCGCGAGGCCATGCTCGACCTCGCCCGCGAGGGCCTGGTCGAGGCCGTCCGCAACAAGGGCTTCCGGGTCACCGAGCTCAGCGAGCGCGACCTCGACGAGTTCACCGAGATCCGCGCCCTGATCGAGGTGCCGACGGTCGGACGGGTCACCCGCACCGCCACCCGCGACCAGCTCGAAGCGCTCCGCCCCGAGGCCGAGGCCATCGTCGCCGCCGCCCGCGAGCACGACCTCATCGCCTACCTGGAGGCCGACCGCCGCTTCCACCTCGGCCTGCTCGGCCTCGCCGGCAACGCCCGGCTCGTCGAGACCGTCGGCGACCTCCGCAAGCGGTCCCGGCTGTACGGGCTCACCAGGCTCGACCAGCGCGGCGAACTCGTCTCCAGCGCCGAGGAGCACCTGGAACTGCTCGACCTGATGATCGCCGGGGACGCCGAGGCCGCCGAGGAGTGCATGTCCCGCCACCTCGGACACGTCCGCTCGCTCTGGGCGGCCGGTCTCGAAGCCGCCGCGGAGGAGGAGCCGCTGCGGCTCCGCGCCCGCTGAAGACGCCCGGTCTGCGCCGGGAGGGTCACCAGCCGGGGCGGTGGTCCTGCGCTATGGCCCTGGACAGGTCCTCCGGTGAGCCCAGCGGGCACGGCCGGCCGTTCAGGAGGGCCGCGGCTATCGTCACCTGGTCCGACCACTCGATGACCAGCCGGTCCCGCCCGCGGACGTAGCAGTTCCGGCCCCAGACCATTCTGCGGCCCGCGACCTCCGGGAAATCGGCCGGACCTGCCGACAGCGCGCGCGCCCAGCCCGCCCGCTCGATCTCCTGATCCCAGAAACCAGGGCCAGCGATCATGGCTACCTCCTTGCAAGTGCACGACACCTTCACATCCCGGGCCGATTCGGGGCAAGTCAGGTGCGGGGCCTTCGGGAGGCCGGGCGGGGCGGGCCGGTCCGTGCGCACGGCCGATCAGGGTTGTGCAGGTTCCCGCCCGAGGTGCGACCGCCAGCCTCCGGTGCCGGTGATGTCCTCGGCTCCGTCGAGGGCGGCGGGTTCGCAGAGGAAGCCGGGGGTGCGGGTGCCGTCGGCGAGGAGGACGGGGCCGAGGGCCATGGGGTGGGGGAGGCCGGCCAGCAGGGTGCCGAGGCCGGCGGCCGGGAGCTCCCAGAGTTCGCCGGCGACGGCGGCGCCGTCCGCCTCGACCCGGACGAGGCCGGGCTTGGGCGGGACGGTGTCCAGGGCGTACAGCCGGTAGGCCGGCGCCGTCTCCACCTCGCCGCAGAACCGGCCGCCCAGCGCGGTGAGTTGGCCGTTGAGCGGCTGGCCGGTCAGGTGGGCGCCGAACACCGCCAGCCGGACGGGGGGTTCGGTGAGCAGCCGGGCGAGGCCGCAGAGCCGGGCCTCGGTGTCGGCCGGGCCGACCAGCATCACGCCGAAGGGCAGCCCCCGGACGGTGCCGGCCGGTACCGCGATCGCACAGAGGCCCAGCAGGTTGGCCGAGTTGGTGAAGCGGCCGAGCCGCGCGTTGCTGCCGACCGGGTCGGCGGCGACCTCGGCGAGGGTCGGGTGCCAGGTCGTGGTGGGCAGCAGCAGGGCGTCCGCGTCGCCGAGTTCGGCCAGGGCGAGCGTCCGCAGCCGGCCCAGTTCGGCGAGGTCGGCGTACAGCCGGTGCGCGGGGACGTCGCGGGCGGCGCGGATGATCCCGGCCACCACCGGGTCGAGGCCGTCGCCGCCCTTCTCGGTGAGCGCGTCGACGAACTCGCCGACGGCCGCGTACCGTTCGGCAACGAAGGCGCCCTGGTAGAGCATGGCGGCGACCGTGTCGAAGGGGACCAGGTCGAGGTCGCGCAGCTCGGCCCCGGCCGCGGCGAACCGGTCGGCCGCCGCGGTGAAGGCCTCCGCCCAGCCGTCGGCGAGGCTGCCCAGCCCGGCGACGGCCGGGACGGCGATCCGCCAGGGGCCCGGCCGGCGGGCCGCCGGTGCGGCCGGTGCGGGGTCGGCGAGAAGCCGCAGCGCGGCCTCCGCCTCGCCGACCGTCCGGGCGAACACCGACACGCAGTCCACGCTCGCGCAGGCCGGCACCACGCCCTCGGTGGGCACCCGGCCGGGGGCGGGCTTGAGGCCGACGATGCCGTTGAGGGCGGCCGGCACCCTGCCCGAGCCCGCGGTGTCGGTGCCGAGCGCCAGGTCGGCGATGCCGAGCGCGACGGCGACGGCCGAACCGGAGCTCGACCCGCCGGCGATCCGCTCCGGGTCGGCGGTGCCGCGGACCGCGCCGTACGGGCTGCGGGTGCCGACCAGGCCGGTGGCGAACTGGTCGAGGTTGGTGGTGCCGAGGACGACCGAGCCGGCCGCGCGCAGCCGGGCCACCGCCGGGGCGTCCCGCTCGGGCAGGTGGGCGTAGCCGGGGCAGCCGGCGGTGGTGGGCAGCCCGGCGACGTCGATGTTGCCCTTCACCGCGCAGACCGTGCCCGCCAGCGGCAGGTGCTCGCCGGCGGCGACCCGGGCGTCCACCAAGGCGGCCTCCGCCTCGGCCTCGGCCTGCGGACGGAGGTCGATCCAGACCTCCGGCCGGTCGGCGACGGCGATCCGGGCGTAGGCCCGGCAGACGCGCTCCACGGCTGTGACGGCGGCGCTCACGCGACCGCCCCCAGCACCACGAGCGGGCTGCCGGCCTCGACCTGGTCGCCGGAGCCGACCAGCAGCTCCGCGACCACGCCGTCCCGGTCCGCGGTGACCGCCGACTCCATCTTCATCGCCTCCAGTGCCATCAACTGCTGCCCCTTGCGCACCCGTTCGCCCGGTGCCACGTCGACCTTCCACACGCAGGCGGTGAACTCGGCCTCCACCACACTGCCGCCCGGTGGCGGGGTGACGGTGCGCGGCGCGGCCGGTGCGGTGCCCGCCGCCCGCTCGGCCCGGTCGAACTCGCCCGCCTCCTCCCAAGCCTGCCGCTCGGCCGCGAACGCCGCCGCCTGGACGGCCCGGAACTCCGCGATCGGACCGGCGTTCTCGTCCAGGAAGCGCAGGTGGTCCGCCAGCGCGAACTCGCCCTCCTCGATCTTCGGCGCGAACCGGCCGGCCGCCATGTCGGCCCGCATCTCCAGCAGTTCCTCCGCCGAGACCGGGTACCAGCGGATCCGGTCGAAGAACCGCAGCAGCCACGGCGCGCCCGGCTCGAACGGGCCGCGCTGCTGCCAGCCCGACCACATCTGCACCGTCCGCCCGACGAACTGGTAACCGCCCGGCCCCTCCATGCCGTACACGCAGAGGTAGGCGCCGCCGATGCCGACCGAGTTCTCGGCCGTCCAGGTACGGGCCGGGTTGTACTTGGTGGTGACCAGCCGGTGCCGCGGGTCGAGCGGGGTCGCCACCGGCGCACCCAGGTAGACGTCGCCGAGGCCGAGCACCAGGTACTCGGCGTCGAAGACCGTGCGGTACACCTCGTCCACCGACGCCAGGCCGTTGATCCGCCGGATGAACTCGATGTTCCACGGGCACCACGGCGCGTCGTCCCGGACGCCCGCCATGTACCGCTCGATCGCCTCCCGGGTCGCCGGGTCGTCCCAGGACAGCGGCAGGTGGACGGTGCGGCTCGGCACCACCAGCCGGTCGGTGGCGGGCAGCGCCCGCTCGATCCCCCGGACCAGCACCAGCAGTTCGGACAGCGGCAGGACGTCCGGATCGACGTGCACCTGCAGCGAGCGGATGCCCGGGGTCAGGTCGACGACACCCTCCGGCCGCCGCGCCGCCAGCCGTTCGGCCAGCGCGTGGACGCGCATCCGCAGCGCCAGGTCGAGCTGCATGGGGCCGTACTCGACCAGCAGGTTGTCGTCGCCGCTGCGCCGGTAGGTGACGCTCGGCCGGTCGGGGCCGGCGGGGGTGCGGTGCAGCACACCGCCGTCCACGATCGCCGGGCGGGAGGCGATCGGTGCGGCGGCCGGGGTACGGCGCAGCACGGCGGCGTCCTCGCCGGTGACGGGCACGAAGCGGACGGTGTCGCCGGGGCGGAGCTGGCCGAGCTTCCAGCGCTGGCCGGAGACGACCGTCGCCGGGCAGACGAAGCCGCCGAGCGAGGGGCCGTCCGGGCCGAGCAGCACGGGCATGTCGCCGGTGTAGTCGACGGCGCCGACCGCGTACGGGGTGTCGTGGATGTTCGAGGGGTGCAGGCCGGCCTCGCCGCCGTCCGGGCGGGCCCAGGCGGGCTTGGGGCCGACCAGGCGGACGCCGGTGCGGGCGCTGTTGAAGTGCACCGACCAGTCGGCGGCGTAGAACTCGGCGATGTCCTGCTCGGTGAAGAACTCCGGTGCGGCGTGCGGCCCTTCGACCGCGGGCAGCTGCCAGGCGGAGGTGAACTCCGGGCGGTCGGCGACCGGGCCCGCGCCCTCGCCGAGGGCGCCGGTGCCGCCGTGCAGCACGTCGCCGGTGCGCAGCGCCCGGCCGCCGTGGCCGCCGAAACCGCCGAGGGTGAAGGTGGCGGCGCTGCCGAGGAAGTCCGGCGCCTCGATGCCGCCGGCGACCAGCAGGTAGCTGCGCAGGCCCGGGCCGGGCGGGGCCGGGACGTCGAGCAGGCCGCCGGCCGGGACGAGCACCGGCTCCCACTGCGGCACCGGCAGGCCGTCCACGGCGACGTCGGTCGGCGCGCCGGTGACGCAGACCCAGGTGGGTGCGGTGAAGCGCAGCGCCGGGCCGAGCAGGGTGCACTCCAGGCCGGGGGCGCCCTCGGGGTTGCCGAGGGCCCGGTTGCCGAGCCGGAAGGAGAGGTCGTCCATCGGGCCGCACGGCGGCACGCCGACGTGCCAGTAGCCCGTCCGGCCCGGCCAGTCCTGCACGGTGGTCTGGGTGCCGGCCCGGACGACCTCGATCCGCGGGGTCGGGTCGGCGACGTGCGCCAGGGTGCCGGTGTGGTGGACGGCCGAGGCGACGGCCGGCACGGCGGGGACGGCGCGCAGCAGTCCGAGGTTGGTCTCGATGCCGTGGATCCGGGTGCCGTCCAGCGCGTCGGTGAGCCGGGCCAGCGCGTCCGCCCGGTCGGTGCCGTGCACGATCACCTTGGCGAGCATCGGGTCGTAGGCGGTGGTGACCTCGGTGCCGGTCTCCACCCAGGTGTCGACGCGGACGCCGGCCGGGAAGGCGACTTCGGTGAGCAGGCCGGCGCTGGGCCGGTGGTCGCGGCTCGGGTCCTCGGCGTAGACCCGGGCCTCGACGGCGTGCCCGTCGGGTGTGCCGACCGCGCGGACCACCGAGCGGTCGCCCTGCGCGAGCCGGAGCATCCACTCGACCAGGTCGACCCCGTACACCGCCTCGGTGACCGGGTGCTCCACCTGGAGACGGGTGTTGACCTCCAGGAAGTACGCCTCCTCGCGGACGGCGTCGTAGACGTACTCGACGGTGCCGGCCGAGCGGTAGCCGACGGAGGCGCACAACTCGCGGGCGGAGTCGGCGAGCTGCCGGCGGACGCGGTCGGGCAGGCCCGGCGCGGGGGCCTCCTCCAGCACCTTCTGGTTGCGGCGCTGCAGCGAGCAGTCCCGGTCGCCGAGGGTGACCACCCGGCCGGCGCCGTCGCCGAAGACCTGGACCTCGACGTGGCGGGCGTGCTCGACCAGCCGTTCCAGGAAGACGCCGGCGGTGGCGAAGCTGGCCGCGGCGACCCGCTGCACCCGCTCCCAGGCGTCGGCGAGCTGGGCGGCGTCCCGGCAGGCCTGCATGCCGATGCCGCCGCCGCCACCGGTGGCCTTGAGCATCACCGGGTAGCCGACGCCCTCGGCGGCGGCGAGTGCGGCGGGCAGGTCCGGCAGCAGCCCGGTGCCGGGCAGCAGCGGCACCCCGGCGGCCTCGGCGGCCGCGCGGGCGGTGTGCTTGGCGCCGAAGACCTCCAGCTGGGCGGGGGTCGGGCCGACGAAGGCGAGTCCCGCGGCCTCGACCTGCCGGGCGAAGGCGGCGTCCTCGGAGAGGAACCCGTAGCCGGGGTGGACCGCACCGGCGCCGCTGTCGTGGGCGGCCCGAAGCACCAGGTCGGTGCGCAGGTAGCTGTCCTTGGCGGCGGCCGGGCCGAGCCGCACCGCGTGGTCGGCGAGCCGGACGTGCGGCGCGGAGCGGTCCGGGTCGGAGTAGACGGCGACGGTGGCGATGCCGATCCGGCGCGCGGTGCGGACGATCCGGGCGGCGATCTCGCCGCGGTTGGCGATCAGCAGGGTGTCGTAGGCCATGGTTCCCGCTCAGTCCTCGGTGATCGTCATGCGGACGGGCGTCGGGTCGAAGCCGTTGCACGGGTTGTTGATCTGCGGGCAGTTGGAGACCAGCACCAGGACGTCCGTCTCGGCCCGCAGCACGACCCGCAGGCCCGGGGCGGAGAGCCCGTCGACGATGCCGAGGGTGCCGTCCGCCTCGACCGGCACGTTCATGTACCAGTTGATGTTGGAGACCAGGTCGCGCTTGCCGAGGCCGTGCCGGGCGCCCTCGGCGAGGAAGTTCTCCACGCAGGCGTGCTGCGACCAGGTGTGGTGGCCGTAGCGCAGGGAGTTCGACTCCTTGGAGCAGGCGCCGGCGATGGTGTCGTGCCGGCCGCAGTCGTCCTCGACCACCGTCATCAGCGGGGTGTGCTCGGTGGAGAGCAGCACGGTGCCCTTGCCGACGAAGACCGAGCCCTGGGCCTGCAGGGTGTCGGCGGCGCTGTAGCGGACGGACGGGTCGTGCGCGTCGTAGACCAGGCAGTCCACGGCCTGGTTGCCGTGCAGGTCGGTGACGGTGAGCAGCTGCCCGCGGCGGACGACGGCGGACCAGGCGCCGCGGGCGGGCACCTCGGTGTCGAGCAGGACGGTCATCGGGCCCCCAGGGCGGCGGTGTTGAGGTGGGCGCGGTGGCGTTCGGGCGTGGTGTCCCAGTGCGGGTCGCCGGGGCCGGTCACCTCGCCGGGCACGGCGGTGACCTGCAGCGGCGAGCAGTGCCAGGCCGGACGCGGGTCCAGCGGGTGGGCGGTGTTGGCGAGCAGCAGGGTGGTGTGCTGCTCCAGGCGGAGGACGATCCGGGCGCCGGGGCCGGCCGAACCGGTCGGGTGCAGGGTGCCGTCCGCCGCGACGGTCACGCCCCGGAAGAAGGAGACCGGGGCGGGCAGGTCGCGCCGGGTCAGGCCGTGCTTGGCTGCGGCCAGGGTGAGCAGCTCGCGGCCCGCGGGGGAGGAGCCGTGCGCGGCGCCGTCGCCGTAGCGGGCGGTGTTGCGGGCGGCGGAGGAGGTGCCGGCCAGTGCGTCGTGCCGGCCGGAGGTGTCCTCGACCAGGGTGGCGAGCACCCGGCCCTGGTCGGAGAGCAGCTGGCTGCCCCCGGTGAGGTAGGCGTTCCACTGCACCTTGACGGTGTCGGCCGCGTTCAGCCGCTCCCAGGGCCGCCCGGTGACGTACAGCAGGAGGTGGGCACAGGCGTCGCCGTCCCGGTCGGTGAGGGTGACCACCGTGCCGGCCGGGAGGACGAGGTGGGTGTAGCCGCCGCCGGCGACGGTCTCGGACCACAGGGTGCCCGGCGGGGGCGGCAGCAGCGGCATGCAGTCGACGACCGTGCCCGCCTGGGACCTGGCGTGGGCGCGGGCGGCCGTGGTGGTGGCGGTGCCGGCCTCGGCCTCGTGGATTTCTGTCATGCGACAGAAATTAGGGAGGACCGGCTTCGCCGCCATTGCCCGTGCGTAACACGGGAGTTACCGTCCCCTCACGGTGATCGACGACCACGGTGAGGCGCGACGGTGTGCGAGGATCGCCGGGTGTCCGCCACCAGCCGCCCGCCCGCCCGCCCCGCCAGCC